>CAVOQD010000028.1:0-99316 GCA_963698255.1 uncultured Chloroflexia bacterium
ATGCGGCGATGCATCCGTAGACCGCGTCGGCCGTGGCGGCGCCTAGGCCGGAGACCAGCCCGGTGACACGCCCACCGTTCAGCGTGCGCTGGATGCAGAGCAGACCGATGGGACCGACCGGCGTCGCGATGGCAAATCCGATGCCCAGTCCTCGTCCGAACAATCCGATGTCCATCGTCTACCATGCTCCTGTCGTGACGCCTTTACCCGCACGATACTCGTGAATGCGGCGTGCGCTGGCCGGCGAAACGTCGGCCGGCAGTGCGTCCATGTCAAAGAGCCGGCAGGCTTCGATCTCCACACTGTCCGGCCGAACGCCCTGCTCGAACTGCTCACAGACAAACAGTATCACATGGTCGCTCTTGTGCTCGATGAAGGTCGAGAAGAGGCCGCCGAGACTCAGGTTGTCACCGGCATCCGCGCCGACTTCTTCCATCACCTCGCGGCGGGCGGCGTCGATGGGCAGCTCGTCCTTTTTGACTGAGCCGCCGGGCAAGTACCAGAAATCCTGATAGGTATGGCGCACCAGCATGACCTGGTCATCCTGAATCAGCAACACGCGCACGCCTACGATCATCGGCCGGGTGAACCACCAGTAGACGGTGGCCGTGCGATAGACAAGGCGCATCAACAGCGATCTCATGCCACGGCCAGCTTTGCCTTGACGTACGCGACCAATCCGCCGGCCTCGACAATGCCCAGCACGCTGGGGCTGAGCGGCGGGAAACTGAACTCGCCCGCCGCACAGATGACTTGATTGCGATCCAGGTCGATGGTGATGGATTCGCCGCCAGCTATCTGCGATACGGCGGCCGGGCAGACAATGGCCAGCAGACCGTTGTTGAGCGCATTGCGATAGAAGATGCGGCTGAAGCTCTCGGCGATCACCGCGCCCACGCCGTTGTAGACCAGACAGGTGGCGGCCTGCTCACGGCTGGATCCGCAGCCCCAGTTGCGCCCGGCCACGATCACGTCGCCCGGCTGCACGCCGGGCACAAAGGTCGGATCCAGATCCTCCAGCGCATGCGCGGCGATGTCAGCGCGCTCGGTCAGCGTGTAGGTATATTTGCCGGGAAAGATGACGTCGGTGTTGACGTTGTCCCCGTATTTCCAGGTTCGACCGATAATCTGCATAGTGTCTCCAGATGGACCGTGGATGAAGCTGACTGAGGCGTGATGCTCGCGGATTTTTCCTTCCGTTTTGTATCCGCGGACATTCGCCTAATCAGCCACATCCGCTGGTCTATCCTACGATTTCCCTCGGATCGGCAATCGCGCCCACGATGGCCGAGGCCGCGACCACGGCAGGATTGGCCAGGTAGATCTCGGACTCAGGCGTGCCCATGCGGCCGCGGAAATTGCGGTTGGCGCTGGAAATGGTCACCTCGCCCGGCGCGGGAATGCCCATGTGATTGCCCATGCAGGGGCCGCAGCCGGGCACGCCGATGACCGCGCCGGCGTCCACCAAGCGTCTGGATGTGTCCAGCCGCCAACGCCGCCGAAAGCACTTGGCTGGAGGCCGGAATGACCAGAAACCGCGTGCCCCTCGCCACCCGCCGCCCGCGCACCACCTCAGCCGCGGCGGCGAGATCCTCCAGCCGCCCATTCGTACACGTCCCCAAAAAGGCCTGCTGAACCCGCGTCCCCGCCACCTGCGACAACGGCACAACGTTGTCCACCGTGTGCGGACAGGCGATGGTCGGCTCCAGATCGGCGGCGGTGTAGTGGTACTCTGCGGCGTAGGTTGCACCTTGGTCAGGGTAAGAGCCGAAGATCGAAGATCGAAGATCTGGTTCGCGCCAGGGCCAGCCTCAATTTCCGTCGATAGATCGTCGCCTCGATCTTTGATCTTCGTTCTTCGATTCCGGCCCTCGACCAGATATTCCACCACCCGCACATCCGGCCGCGACATACGCGTTCTTCGCCCCAAACTCGGCCATCATGTTGGGGAGGACCATGCGTGAGTCGATGGAGAGGGCTTCGATGCCCGGGCCCGTCGAATTCGACCGAGGCATAGAGTCCGCCGTCCGCGCCCAGATCGCCGATGATGCGCAGGGCGAAGTCCTTGGCCGTCACGCCCAGCGGCAGGTCGCCGTCCAGCGTGATGCGGATCGACTCGGGGACGCGCAGCCAAAGCTCGCCGGTGGCCCACAGGGTCGCCACCTCGCTGCGGCCGATGCCGGCCCCAAACGCGCCCATCCAGCCGAAGTGGGGCGTGTGCGAGTCCGCGCCCAGGATGAGTTGGCCGGGCAGCACCACGGCCTCTTCGCTCAACACCTGATGGCAGATGCCGCGGCCGACGTCAAAGAAATTGCTCGATGCCCTGCTCGGCCACGAAGGCACGGATCTCGGCATGGTTCTGCGCGTGGCGGGTCGTCGGCGCGGGCACGGCATGGTCCAGCGTGATGGCCATACGCTCGGGGATCAGCACACGCGCCTGGCCGAACTGCTGCCAGATGCGACGGATGGCGGCCGTGTTGTCGTGGCTGAGCACGACGTCGGGCCGCGCGTCGACGACCTGGCCGATTTCGACGATGTCGAGGCCGGCAGCGCGGGCCAGGGCTTTCTGGGCGAATGTTTGTGGAGCGGACGATTGTTGGTCATCTATGCAATGTCTCAGAGCGTGAAAACTATGATCTTCGTAGGTCCGACTTGCAGACGGTCAGAGATAAGGGTACTTTGGGGCGAGCTTGTCCCCGCCCGTGTGGGCGACCGAAGGGTCGCATCTACTTACCGCCATTCTTGGACCCAAGTGTCGGACACTCCATTCGCGAAGCGCCGCCCTACGTACGCACCTTGCCACACGCAAGTTGCTTACAGGAATGTGAATCGATGTGCTGCCGGCCATGACAGACATCCGCTATCACCTTCCAGGAAGCTGGCAGCTTCCTGGAAGGTTGGGGCGCAACTCTTGAACGTTCATTAGATCAACTGATTGAGCAGGAGATAGGCGACCGCGGCCACGGTGGTGCGCTCCTGGATCTCGCCCGAGCGCACTGCCTCTTTGAGCCAGTCTACCGAACGCCAGTGCAGCGTGATGAACTCGGTCGGCTCCAGCGCGGCGTCGCCGTTGGAGACCACATCGAAGGCGGCGACGACATGGCTCACGGTTGGCCCCAGTCCCGGATTGTCCCAGACTGCGCCCAGATAGCGCACCGTCTTGTCATTGACCGCCCGCGGTCGCAAAGCCGGTCTCCTCGGCCAGTTCGCGCAGTCCTGCCGTGGTCAGTTCCTCGCCCTCGTCGGCCAGGCCGCCGGGCAACTGCCAAATGACCTGGCCAACGCCGTGGCGATACTCGCGTTCGAGCAGGATGCGGCCATCGCCGTCGAAAGCCGCCACGGCCACGCCGACGCCGGCTGGGCGCAGTCGGGTATATTCGTACTCGACGCCATTGGGCAGTCGAACCTCATCGACGGCAATGCCGACCCAGCGATTGTCGAACTCGGTGCGGGTCGACAGCGTCTGCCACGGCTGCGGGTCGGTTGCGGATTGTTGATCGGGCACGGGTCTGGTCCTTGTAGATGTATCGCGACATAATGTCGCAGTAGGTCTATGCTGCGACAGTTATGTCGCGATACAGGAGTTCAACAACTACGCCGCATCGCCGTTCAGCATTGCATCGGCGACAACGCTCTCCGACGCGATGGTGTGCACATCTTGGCTGTGATAGTGGCGCAGGAGCACGTCGACATCATCCAGACTGAGGTTCTTCTGATCGGCCAGCGCCTTGATCTGCGCGGTGATGATCTTGATCTGGTCGTCGGTCAGGTCAAGCTGCAACTGCTCGGCCCGCTGCTTGATGGCGTTCCAGCCGGTCAGACGATGGGCGACGTGCACGTAGCGGGTCAGCCCGAAGTCGGCCGGGTCCAGGATCTCGTAGGTGCTGGGGTTGTTGAGAATGGCCTTGGCATGGATGCCGGCCTTGTGGGTGAAGGCGGTGTAGCCGGTGATGTAGTTGTTGAAGGGCACGTCGACGCTGACCAGCTCGGCCACGATGTTCTCGACCTCGCGCAGCAGCGGCAGATCGTAGCGATTGCGGATGCCTTCGGGATCGTCGGCGTACATGCGGGCGATGAAGCCGCCCAGCGGCGTGATGCCGTTGCGCTCGCCGATGCCCAGCACGGAGGTGTCGATGTGGGTGGCGCCGGCCGACAGCGCGGCGTAGGCGTTGGCGATGGCGCAGCCGGTGTCGTTGTGGCCGTGAAACTCGATGTCGCAGCCGACGACGCCGCGCAGCGTCTTGATCAGCTCGTAGACCTGCATCGGATGGGCGATGCCCACGGTATCGGCGATGCCGACACGGTTGACGCCCATGGAATCGACGGCTGACGATAGATGGTCAGCAGATCGACCAGATCGCTGCGGAAGCTGTCCTCGCTGCTGAAGCGCACCTCGATGCCCTGGCTCTTGACAAACTCGACGACCTCGATGGCCGACTCGATGATGTGGGGGATGTCCTTGCCGTGGGAGAACTCGCGCAGCAGGCTGCTGGTGCCGAAGAGCACGTCGATGCCGTCCACGCCGGTGTCGATGGCGACCTTGGCGTCGTCCATGTGGCAGCGGACATGGGTCAGGATCTTGGCGTTGAGACCCAGGCCGGCAATGCGCTTGCAGTCGGCCAGGCTCTGGGGGCTGGCGACCGGCGACGTCACTTCCAGATACTCGACGCCGAATGCATCGAGCAGGCGGGCGATTTCCGCCTTCTGATCGCTGGTGAAGAAGGCGTTGGCAAACTGCTCGCCCTCGCGCAGCGTCGATTCAATGATGGCAAAGTCTTTTAGGCTCATGGATCGGTTCCTCCTGTAGGTCGAAGCTGTTCATTCACACCGGGTCTGCGTCTATGCAGGAGGCCATCATTGGCAGTCGATTGGGAAGTGCTGTGCGCACAAAAAAACCGGCTCATCCGTCTGGATGGCCGGTTGCTATCTACTCAGAAGTGCGAGCAAGCACGGATATCCAGACTCAGTCCGGGTTCGCCTTCTTGCTCTTCTTGTTGATGGCGGTGCTGGTCAACAAAGTCATCATTGTTTCCGTCTGGAAATGCTGTTGGCGCTCAAAACTGGCGGCATCATACCAGCGTCATGGGGTGCTGTCAAATTCCTGACGGAAGATTTGTCGCCACCAAGTCCCTCTCTGTCCCGGCTGCTTTGTAAGCCGATTTGCAGTATTCGATGGACGTTTCGAGTACCCTACCCAAAGGTAATGCGTTTCGCCCTCGAATAAAGGAGGCTCCATGCAAGATCAACTACGCCGTTCCACGGGCATTATCTTGACCGCCGTGCTACTGATGTTGGCACTTGCCGGCTGCGACGCGCCACTGCTGTCGGAGCTGCTGGCCAGACTGCGCTGCCCACGCTTCAAGCTTCACCCGATGCAGACAACCGTCTGCTCGTCCTCGGCGCAGACGGCAATATCTACACCGTCAACCCGGACGGCAGCGATCGCTTTTCGCTGACCAGCGACGCCTCGGACAGCAAGCAATATTTGCAGCCGACCTGGTCGCCCAACGCGCAACGCATCGCCTGGACCGAGGTCGAGATCGCAGGACGGCGACCCGACGAGCTCGATCACCACCGCCCAATGGGACGGCAGCAATCGTATCGATGCAGAAGTGCCCTTCGCACCCTTCTACATCTTCTGGAGCCCGGACAGCTCGCGGCTGGCCTACCTGAGCAACTGGCTCAACGGCAGTCTTCCGTCCATGGCGCTGCGCCTGGCCGAACTGCCGCAAGCGCTCGACGGCTCGGAGAATCTGGTGACGTCCACGCTGGCGCAGGGCCAGCCGCTCTATTTCTCCTGGTCGCCGGACGGCGAGCGGTTGTTGACCCACACCGGCGAAGAACGAGTTGGCATTTCAGGCGCTGGACGGCAAGCGGGAAGCAATCGACACACCCGCGGCAGCCTTCCCGGCTCCCCAATGGGCAGCAAGCGGCGATGAATTGGTCTATGCCGTGTGCCGAAGACGGGAGAACAGCGGCTGATCGTGACCGATCTTGACGGCAACCTGCTCAACGAAATCACGGACTACGTCGAACGCATCACCTTTTCGCTCAGCCCGGACGGCAGCCGGATCGCCTATATCGAAAGCGACAGCGATGCGGGCATGGCCGCGCTCGGACCGCTCTACGTCTACGATCTGGCGTCGCAGCAGACGCGTGAACTCTCCGGCGTTCCGGCCATCGCCTTTTTCTGGAGCCCGGACAGCGAGAAGCTCGCCTATCTGACGCCCGATTCGAGCGGGCAGCGGGTCAATTTCCGTTGGAACGTCTGGGATGGGGAGGAGAATATCGAGTACGCTGACTTCTTGCCGTCGCGCACCTTCTTCCAATCGTACCTGGCCTTCTTCGATCAGTATGCCCAAAGCATGTCGATCTGGGCGCCGGACAGCAGCGCCTTCGCCTATTCAGGCACAGATCGTGGCCGGTCGGGCATCTGGGTGCAGCCGCTGGGCGAGGACGAGCAGCCGACGGTTATCGGCCAAGGGGTTGTGGCTGCGTGGTCGCCACGCTGATATTTCCGATCGTCTTCGGGGCGGGGCAGCGCATCCATCTCGTCGGTCTCGTCTTCATAGCGAATGGCGCTGGGCGAGCTCGGCGGCATCATCGCGCAGCAGCGCCTGAGTCGCCGGCTCTTCCCACACATCGGCGAAGTCAGGTCTCATCGTCGTCCATGTTGGGCAGAGGCCAGCGGCTGCTGATAGAAGCCTGAACGATCAGATCATCCAACTCTACGATCTCATCATCATGGCCATCTCTGGTCTCCCGGATCGTCTTCGGCCGTCAGCAGACTATGATCGGCGGCCTGGAGCCGGGCATAGAGCGTCGCCATCAACTGCTTGACCTGCATGGGCGGCACCTGCTGGCGCACCGGCGTATCGGATGATTCCCACAGGTCACGCAGGGCCTGGAAATCCCACTCAGCCGTCAGCACGCCTTCACTGCGCTGGTTGCCCATCTCAACCAGAACGCCGTTGTAGCGAGGCGTCAGTTCCTGGGGCGCAAAGATGGCGGACTTGCCCACAAAGGGCGTGCGTTGGCGCCGGCTCAACTCATTGGGGCCGACCAAAAAGCTGACCAGCCCAAACAGTTGATTGTCCTGCATCCTGGCCAACATGCCTGAACGAACCTTGTTGTAGAGTATCGGGATCAGGGCAGGCGCCCTGGCAGATCAGCACTTCGGCCCCCTGATAGGCCAGCAGACGGCCCACTTCAGGATAGAGCACGTCGCTGCCGAGCATGATGCCCAGACGGCCCACATCGCTCGGGACCACGTCCCAGCCGGCGCCGGCCTGGGCCAGATCCTGGTCTTCGGGATGCAGCAACACTTTGGATTGGGTGCCGAGCAACTCGCCATTGGCGCCAAAGACGCCCGTCAGGTTGCGGATGACGCCGTCGAACGGATCGGGCAGGTAGGCCGAGGGCGCAACGACGGTCATGTTGAACTCACGCGCCAGTTCGCCGAAGACAGTCGTGTAGGAGTGCCAGAGATCTGAGGCTGAGACATCCAGCAGACCGCCGACGCTGACGCGCAGATCGGCGCGAAGGACCGAGGCCATGCTGCCGGCCAGCGCGCCATTGGCACGTTGCCACAGGTTTGCATGGCGACGGCGGCCACGATCCGCACGTTTCAGCAACCCGGATCGAACATCGGCCAACAGAGGCAGCGCGACCATCAGACCCGCCAATTCGGGAAAGACGACGAGGCGGGCATTCTTATTTTGCGCGGCACGCATGAAACGCGTCAGGTCATTTCGATAGTCATCGACAGTATGCGGCAGTCGCATGCGCTGTTGTACACAGGCAACGACCAGTTTTTCTGACATGCTGCCTCCCAATTCCAGTTAGGCCGAAGGATTGCCTTGAAGTCTACCATAGGGCAGGGGTTGGAGGAAAAGAGAACGGAAGAACCGAGACGACCAGATCGATCGATCACTTTTTCTAAGCCCAAATTTGACGAATTCCATGGCCGCCTGCTATACTGTCGCAAGTCCTAGAAACGACTGAAATCGTAACAGTCAGTCTGATTTCGGGTTTGCGCCCCCATCGTCTAGTGGCCTAGGACTCAGGCCTTTCAAGCCTGCAACAGGGGTTCGAGTCCCCTTGGGGGTACCAAACAGAAGAGAGACGTCGCTTCGTGCGACGTCTCTTTTTGTATTGGTTCTATGCGTATAATGGCCGGAACTGAAACAAGTGTTCGGCTTACCGACAGACCGCAGCCGCATCCCAGTTGGACAGCCATGCCCGCCAATCAACGCCAACGAGCCTACCGAACCCATGCCGTGGTCCTGCGCCGTCGTGACTTCAGCGACGCTGACCGCATTCTGACGGTCTACACGCCGTCCATGGGCAAACGCGTGCTGATCGCCAAGGGCATTCGCAAGACGACCAGCCGCAAGGCCGGCCATCTGGAACTCTTCGCGCATACCTCATTGCTGGTCGCCCATGCGCGAACCTGGGACATCGTGACCGAAGTGGTGACCGTCGAGAGCTTCCGCCATCTGCGCGAAGATCTGGAGAGCATCGGCCGTGCGGCCTATGTCTGCGAACTGATCGACAGCTTCACCGAAGAGGAGGACGAGAACCAGCCGCTCTGGGATCTGCTGTTGCTTGCCCTGCGCGAGATCGACGACGCCAGCGTCCGGCTCGACCAAGCAACGTGCCGATGTGCTTCTGCGCTGGTTTGAACTGCATCTGCTCAGCCTGACGGGTTTTCAGCCGGAGCTATTTGCATTGCGTGGAATGCGGCCAGCCGCTTGAGCCGGTAACCAACTACCTGGTCCTGGCCGAGGGCGGCGTCATCTGCCCGCAATGTCAGGCCAAAGGCAAGGAGGCCGAGCCAGTCGACGCCGACGTGCTGAAGGTGCTGCGCTATGTGCAGAGCCGTCCGTGGACGGAGGTACAGACGCTTGTCGTGCGACCGGCCATCATGCTGAGCGGTTCAGAATATCCTCCATCGCTACCTGCTGACTGATCCTCGAACGACATCTCAAATCCACGGAGTTTCTGCGCCGACTTGCAGCGAACCTGAACCTAACCTTGTAAGGATAACTCAATGCATATTCGCGAGTACCAAGCATGGCTCAGAGAGTGGGACGAGGCTCGGGATTGGGATAGGGTGTTGCCCAGCCACACCCTGCTGCACGCCGTCGAAGAGATGGGCGAGATCAGCAAGCTGGTGCAGATGATCGAAGGCTACCGCGCCCCGAGCCGGCCGACCTTGAGGACATCCGCCACGAACTGGCCCTCGAACTGAGCGATCTTCAGGTCATGATCTTCAAGCTGGCCTATCTCTGCGGCATCGACATGGAAGAGGCCATGATCCTGGGACAGGCCAAAGCAGACCAACGCTTTCCCGATCCCTCGACCGGTCCCCAAGAACGCGACGAATACTGGCAGCGATTCCAAGCCTATGTGAAAAGCGGCCTGGACAATTGAGCCGCTGATCAGAAATCTGTCAGATCCTGCGTCATCCGCGTCCCTATCGGTTACTCGCTCGGAAAGACTCCTCATCGCGCCCAATCCCTGATCCCCACTCACCGATCCTCCCATCCCAGAACAAACGTGCGTTTTGGGTATTGACACAGCACAGATGTTCTTGTATACTTGGGATAATTTGGGAAACAAGTGTTCGCATTGGGATATATCTGGGTAACGGCAATCATCGGGATCTACCGTAAGCGGAAAGGCAAGTCATGGTGTCACTCTCTGAACGTCAGCAGAAGATGTTGGAATTTATCATCACATTCTACCGTGAGGAAGAATTCCCGCCCACGATCCGCGAGATCGGTGAGCAGGTTGGCATCTCCAGCACATCAGTCGTCAACTACAACCTGACGCGGCTCGAAGAGTTGGAATTGGTCACACGCCATCAGAAGGTGAGCCGCGGCCTTTCGCTCAATTGGCCCAAACTGGTTGAAATGAAGTTCGTCGATGACACCGACGTATCGTCCATGACGGGCAACCACGCGCCGTCGACAGCGCCGGCGCCGGTGGCCGTCGACACCCAGATGCGGATACCGGTCCTCGGCTATATCGCCGCCGGCGAGCCCATCCAGGTTGAGCCGAGCAGCGAGCGCAACCCCATCGACTGGCTCGATGTATCCGAAGCCATGCTGGAGCCGGGCAAGTTGGGCGCTCTCAACGGACTCTATGCACTCAGAGTACAGGGCGACTCAATGATCGACGCCAGCATCCGCGACGGCGATGTCGTCATTCTGCGGCATCAGGAGCGTGCGGAGACCGGGCAGATGGTGGCAGCCTGGATCGACGGCGACGAGGAGACCACGCTGAAGTATTTCTACCCGGAAGGCAACAAGATCCGCCTTCAGCCCGATAACCCGGCCTACCAGCCGATCATACGCGACGCAGACAAGGTCAGAGTGATGGGTCGTGTTGTCTCGGTCATTCGCTACTACCAGTAAGTAGTGGAGACGAAAAAAAGACGGGTCGCAAATAGATGCGACCCGTCTTTGATTTCTGTACCGATCTCGCTGCCTATGCGGCCTGGCTGTCCAAGAAGTTCACAACATCACCGACAGTTGTCAGGTTCTGCGCTTCATCGTCGCTGATCTCGCCGCCGAATTCTTCCTCGAACGCCATAATCAACTCCACTAGGTCCAGGCTATCAGCCTCGAGATCATCGCGGAAGCTGGCTTCCATGGTAACCTCATCCTCGTCCACGCCCAGTTGCTCAACGATGATTGCCTGCACGCGTGAAAAAGTGTCGTTTGCCATAAATCATTTCTCCTTGATGCCAGTATGGTCAATCTATTTCTATCATTTTTCAGCCCGAACCGCACACTGCCGCGGTCCATTGCGCCGCTCAAACCGTTGTTGGCGCAGCCCTGCGGTCAGTCTCACGCAGGACTCACACCCAAAAAGGCGCACGCGCTATTGTAGCCACAGCCCTGTTGCCTGTCAAACATCAGAGACAACACAGCGACACAACACACGCACAACACGCCGACGTTAAGATAATACATAAATGAAAACGAGAGCCCCACCGGCAACGACGCCGCTTGGGGAGATGGACACCGGACTCCGTCCCTCTCCAAACAGAAAACACCTCAAAAAAGGAGAAGTTGCGGCGAATTTCGCCACATTGTTCAGATTGAACATGTGGCCGGTATCTGTGATAAGTCCGCATAGCGGCTGAGATCGATGATTTGGCGACGAGCCACCGTTTCGACCTCTATGCGGAGTTGTGAAGTTTGAGGGGAGCTTACTTCACAACATCCAGAACCAGCACCTCCTTTGGTTCCTCCTTTGTACAGGCCCACCGACATTAATATGACGGTGGGCCTCTCCCTTTTCCAGACCCGGCATTCCGGTTCCACGTACATCGAAGATTTAGGGCGAGAACGCGGCGGGAATGTAAAACATGGCCCGCACCCTCGTTTTGTCTACGTCTGGCCTGGAGTATAATGGCCTACGTCTATGATATCTGCTTCGAATACCCGAAACATGATTGCTCATCTGGCCTGGCTGCTCCTACTTTGCATCCTGTTGCTCGCAGGCTGCGTCACGGACAGCCCAAGTGCCGGCGCCGGCGAGTCGCCGGCGCCCAATGATCACCCGACATCTGGACGATCTGTGGAGCGGACGAGCCGAATTTGTCGTCGATAACCGTGCGACCGGCTTGCCAATGGGCGAATCGGACACGCTGCTGCTAGACGACGGGCGGCTTCTCTCCTATATCCACGCCAGCGGACCGTCGGCCGGCGTGGTCGACCAGTGCGGTGATCCGGTTGTGTTCCCAGGCTGTGTCGTGCTGCTTGCCAGCGAGGACGGCGGCCACACATTTTCGCCGGCCGATCCGTCCGGGCGACCGTCAGCGGAGCAGTCGCCGATCTGCCTCATCCCCTGCCGCCAATGCCCCTGCGATTCGCAGATCGACCATATCGACCAACAGCAGTACCCCCAGGTGATTCGCCAGGTCAATGAGCGTGGTGAGGCGTGGCTGATGACCTACGAATACCGCGCCAATACATTTCTGCGCCGGTCGTCAGATGGTCTGAACTGGTCATTGCCGGAGGAAGTCCCCCTCACCGGCATCTGGGCGGACTGGCTAATGGACTGCCGTCCGGAGGAGAAGATCGGTGAGCACCCCCACGCCGGCCAGACATACGACTGCCTGGTCGGCAGTCCGCCCGGCCTGGCGATGGCGCCCAATCAATTTGGCGAAGATGAACTCTATCTCTTTGTCGGATTGGGGCAAAACCCAGGGAGCATGGGCTGTTATCGAGGAGCGCCTGGTTCGCCGGCGGCCTTGCTGCGCAAGTGCGACCACAATCCGCTCTTTACCGGATCTCCAGCGTATGGCCCGGAAAACCTGTCCGGTCCTCAAGCCAATACGGCTTTCGAGTTCCGGACGGTCAGTTCGGCAGATCTGCTCAAAGTCGGGGAGCGATTCTATATGTTCTACGAAGGCGTGCGCGGACCCGGGGCGGGCGATGCCGGGGATACCCAGTTTGGTCTGGGGCTTGCCCGCAGCGTCACCGATCAACTCGACGGGCCGTGGGAACGATTCCCCGGCAACCCGATTCTGGTCGATCTGCCGGGCAATGTCGGCCTGGGCCACGCCGATGTCATCGTCATCGACGGCCAGACGGTGCTGTTCACCTCGCTGGACGGGCAAACCCGCAGACCGTCTGACCCTCAAGTGGCGATAGGCGAAGACCGGCTCTACTCAAGCGGCGGACTGTTCAGCCCGGATATCGCCGGCAAATATGCCTTCTGATCACAGGGACGTTGGCCTGCCCAGGCGTGGGGCAGACCAACATCTGCAACTGACGATCCGATCCGTCGGGATAGCGTCCGTAGGCGACATTCTCGTACAGGCCGGGAAAGTCAACACCGTCGATCTCGACACTGCCCTCAGCGCCAAAAATGGCCACCGTTTCACCGTTCTTCTCCAATTTGAAATTGGTATGCAGAACGCCCTGTTCCTGTTGCTCGTCGGCATAGAAAACCAGATAGCCGCCGGCCGGGATCGACAGCCCGTCAGCGATGGCGAACTTGGATGGATTGTCCATCTTGTCGGTCAAGAAGAGGCCGTCCAACGAGACGCTCGACGTTCCGGCATTGTATATCTCAAACCAATCCGGATAGTTGCCGGGATCGTCCGGATCCTCAAGCACGCGACTGTTTTCCGCCATCAGCTCGTTGACAAACAAGGGAGGTTTCACATAGCCGACCGGATACCGGTAATAGTGTAGACGAACCTGATCCAGGTTGGGCGCGACCTGGCCCTCATCATCGCGGGCTGTGACGTAGTAGTGAACCATAGCGCCATTCGGCTGAGCCGGAATCTGCGCAGCATAGAGGTTGCCGGACACCACCGTCATCGACACGCTGACAGCGGGCAAAGTTGCCGTGTCGCCGGACACACCCGTCAAGCTGTAGACTAGAGACGCCTCGACAATTTCGCCGTCATCGCTGATCCTGGCCGTTACGCGCACGGTGTCGGTCGACTTGGGCAGTTCAGGCGTATGCTGCACCTCGGCAATTAAGGGCGGGAGAAGGATGTTGGTGCGTCCGGGCGTCGGACGATCATACTGCCGCCAGGTGGGGCCACCGTCCGGCTCGCGTCCTTCAGAGCGGTCAGTCGTCTGCGCTGCATAGACCAATGCATCGATCGCCTCGACCGCGTTCAGATCACCGTACAGGCCAAGCTGTCCACCCTCTTTGCTCAGCCGAAAATTCGTGTGCAATTTCCCTTGGCTGGGATCGTCATCGGCATAGAAGACGATGAATCCCCTGGCAGGAATCGACAGGCCGTCACTGATGGCGAACCGGACCGGGTCGGCCAGATCGCCTTCGATCAGATAAAGTCCGTCCAGGCTCACAGCAGCCGAAGCGGGATTGTAGAGTTCGATCCAATCGGGAAATTCGTTGGGCTCATCCGGATCTTCCAGCACCGTGCTGTTGGAGGCCATAAACTCGTTGATCTTGATCCCCATCTGGGACGGCGAAGCGGTTGGCGTCTGCCCTGCTTCGGCTACGGAACGAAGGGAAAAGATCAACGTCGTGGTCAGTACGATGCCAACGAATATCATCAAGCGCAATCTCATAGCGTCTACCCTGCCTATCTGGTCAATCTCAATTTTTTAGCCTACTCACCCGGTTTCAGGCAAGAAACGTCGCCGAGGGTCAATCCTGTTCCAGCGAAATGGGACCGTTGTTCAGCCGATAGCGAAAGTCGCAATAGGCGGCGCCCTCCATGATGGTCTGGGTGCGCGCCAGCTTCACATCGGCATTGAAGCCCTCGATCAGCGCGTGATCCCGATTGCAGGAGAGCAGCGCGCCCAATTCAGGAATGCCGAGGGATTGATAGAGTTCGGCATAGCGGCAACGGGTGACATTAAACGAAAAAGTCCGGTCATTCCGTTCAAGCACTTCGATCTCCAGCGCGTCATCTTTGGTCCAGAACTGGAGCGAATCAGCGAAGGCATCGAGTGAATCGCCGCCCATGGTCTCGACAAGCTGCGCGCCCTGTTCGTGCGCGATGTTGATGATGGCGTCACGCACAACAGTCAACACTGCCTCGCGTCCAAACGTTTCGGCCAATGCGTCGAGAATCGGCGCCAGCACACGCGCCTCCACCTCACGCCGTGTCAACACGCCGATCAGTGCATTCAATTCGTCCGGCTTGGCCGCCGAGACGTCCAAGTTCTGTGTCGTCTTGTTCAATTGGATCCCCCAATAATAGATAGGGCGTGTGCAACTGCGCCCCGAAACCTCACCCCACGCCGCTCGACTCCTCAAGCCGTCTCAACATTGTTGATGTCATAGGCACCAGAATGTGACCGGATTCGACATCGCCGTAGGCGCGTGTCTGCGCCGGCCCATGATGCCATAGATACGCCGCGACATAGGCGCAGGTGACGGCGTCCAGCCGATCTTCGTGGGCTTTCAGCGACCGGCCACGCAATGCATCGATGTTCTCGGCCAGCAATCCGTCGCTGTCCGCCCGCAACGGCGGTTCGCGGTCACGGAGGCCCAGTAGGAGACGATGATAGCGCTTCAGTTCATCCTGCCGGTCCGCCAACGTTCTGCCCTTGCGTGCCTTGTATTTGAGCGTCCTGGGCAGTGCGAACAGGCTGATATGGGCCGGGTGCGGATAGACTTCACAGACGATTCTGCCGCGCTGTCTGCCGGGGAACCACCGCGCTCTCTTCCATGTCGCAACACGCTCGCAACATAGCGACAAGCCGCTCGCCACGCACTTTGCCATCGGTCTCCAGCAGACGACGATTGGCCGGCAGAGCGCCGGCCTCGAACCGTCGCCATTCGGCAGACAGCTCACGATCACAGGCACGTGAGCCGGTCAGATTGGGCACGCGCAGCGGCGCGTCAACCGCGACAACCGCAGGAGCGCCGTCCGGCAGCCACTGCTTGACGAAGGCGACAATCTCGTCATCCGAGCCCAGTTCGCCGGTCGATGCCAGCAGCACACCGTCGCGGATGACCGCGCCGCCGCTGGGGTTGCGATGGCTCCAGGCCAGGTCAATGCCGATAAAGGTAGCGGGAGCGTCATTCATGAATAGCAGAGCCTATGCGGGCTGCGATCCAAATGGACCGTGGATGCGGCGAATTAGGCGGAAACAACCTGATTTTTCCGATAGTATCCGCATTTATCAGCCAAATCCGCCTAATCCGCGGTCTATCGACCTTCTCTCCAAGAGCCTACTAGGCCCACAGATGCGCGTACTTGAGGCCGGAGCCGGTGTTGAACAGCACAACCGTCTCGTCCTTGTCGATCCAGCCGGACTCCAGCAGGCGAATCTGGGCGGCCAGGCAGGCCGCGCCTTCCGGCGCCGGGAAGATGCCGGTGTTGCGGCCCATGACGCCGGCAAGCTCGATCATCTCTTCGTCGGGCACGGACAAAGCTGTACCGTGGCTATTGCGCAGCGCCTGCAAGATCAGGAAATCACCCACGGCCGCGGGCACACGCAGACCATCGGCGACGGTGGCAGCGTTCATCCACGGCTCGGCAAACTCGTCCTCCTGCTCGAAGGCGCGCACGATGGGCGCGCAGCCGGTGCTCTGGACGCTGACCATGCGCGGACGTTTGGATCCGATCAGCCCCATCTCCTCCATCTCATCAAAGGCCTTCCACATGCCCACAAGGCCCGTTCCTCCGCCGGTCGGATAGATGATCACGTCGGGCAGCGTCCAGTCCATCTGCTCGGCGACCTCGTAGCCCATGGTCTTCTTGCCCTCGATGCGGTACGGCTCCTTGAGCGTGCTCACGTCAAACCAGCCGTGGGCTTCGACCCCTTCGCGCACCTTCACGCCGCAATCGGTGATCAGACCGTCGACCAAGGTCACTGTTGCGCCCAACTGGACGCACTCGACCTGGAAAAGGCTGGGGACGTCCTGCGGCATGTAGACATGCGCGGGCAGACCGGCGATTGCGGCGTAGGCGCTCATGGCGCCGGCGGCATTGCCGGCGCTGGGGATGGCCAGTTCCCTGGCTCCGAGTTCAAATGCTCGGCTGACAGCGATGCTGAGCCCGCGTGCCTTGAAGCTGCCCGTCGCGTTGACGCCCTCGTCTTTGATGTAGGTGTTGGGACAGCCAATCTCCTCGCCCAGACGTTCGGCCCGGCGCAACGGGGTCCAGCCTTCGTGCAGGCGCAGCATGGCCTCTGCCTTGCGAATCGGCAATACTTCCTCGTAGCGCCAGAGACTTGGTTCCCGCGAACGGAGCGCCTCCTTGGTCATAGTTTTGGCGGCGTCCCCCAGTTCGTACCGGGCCAGCAGCGGCTTGCCGCACTCGTCGCAAAGATTGACCAACTGATCGGCATAGTGGTTTTTTCCACAGTAACCGCATTCAAGATGGGTGAGCGTTGAGTTTGTGTCCATGCGCTTGAAATCCTTATCGAAATCTGGATGATCGGCTGATGATTGCAACGGGCTAAGAACAGATCGGCATGACGGCTATGGTATAGTGTCCACAGTTCATTCTACAGCAAGTCTTAGGAAATGATCAGCCAGGTAAAAGCATCCGTAGGAACACAAAGCTGCACGAAAAAGCTGACAGCCAGCCAACCTCATGAAAGGCATTTCGCAATGGGAAACCCTCAACAAGATATTCGCATCGGCACCCTTGTACAGGGCAAGGCCACAGCGGGTGAGTACGTCGCCCAGATCATTCCCCACGGTTTTGAATCGTTCCAGCTATTCTTCTGGCAGCAGATCCCGGATGATGTCGATCTCGCCAAAGTCGCCGATGAAATCAGGACCGCCATCGGCGACCGAGATATCGTCATCTCGTCGCTGGAGATCTGCGGGAATCCGCTGGAAGAGACCGAGATCGACCGCAAATCATTGGAGGCATGGGAACGGCTCATAGACAACGCCCATCTATTCGGGGCCGGTATCGTCGCCGGCTTCACCGGACGGCTGCGTGGCAAATCGATCCCCGAATCCATGCCTCGTTTTCAGGAGGTCTTCACCCCCCTGATCGAGCGAGCGGCATCCAAGGGCTTGCGCATCGCCTTCGAGAATTGCCCCATGGACGGCGACTGGAAAAGCGGCGACTGGAACCTGGCCCATAACCCGGCAGCGTGGGAGTTGATGTTTGATGCCATCCCCGCCGAGAACATGGGGCTCGAATGGGAGCCTTGCCACCAGATGACCCAGTTGATCGACCCGATGCCGCAGATTCGAACCTGGGGCCATAGAATGTTCCACATTCACGGCAAGTGCGCCACCATCAAGTGGGACGTGGTGCGCGAGCACGGCATCGGCGGAGCCGAGCCTTTCGTCTTCCATCGCACACCTGGCTTTGGCGACTGCAACTGGACCGACATCATCAGCGATCTGCGGCGTGGCGGCTTCCAGGGGGAGATCGACATCGAGGGCTGGCACGATCCGGTCTACCGAGGCGATCTGGAGATGACCGGACAGGTGCACGGACTCAACTATCTCAAGCAGTGCCGCGGCGGAGCGTACGCGCCCAATCCGGTGGTCGCTGGAGAGTAGCCGACAGGAAAAGCATTTGTCACAGATAGCCACAGATAAAAACTGGATTTTCACAGATGATTTTTGAGCCAATCGTATCAGGCATTATCTGTGTCTATCGAGAGTGCATCCGTGGCTATCTGTGACAAATTGCTGAGATTCTATCAGTATTTCACATCCACATGGCGCTTATTGTCAGAGGACTCCAGGATCGCATCGCAGACCACGGCGGCGCGGTAGCCGTCGTTGAAGTCGGCCCCGTGGGGCGCGACCTCGCGGTCGTTGACGATGCAGTCGAGAAGATGGGCGATCTCATGGACGAAGGTGTGCTCCCAGCCGATCATGTGTCCCTGGGGCCACCAGTTCTCCCACCACGGGTGGTAGGGCTCTGAGACCAGCACCTGATGGAAGCCGCGCGTTTCCTTGGGCTCGTCATCGTTCCAGAAGACTTCCATCTCGTTGAAGCGTTCCAGATCGTAGCGGATGCTGCCCTTTTCGCAGTTGATCTCGAAGCAGTTGGCGTTCTTGTGGCCGGCCGCAAAGCGGGTCGCCTCCAGGGTGCCCAGCGCGCCGTTCTCGAACTCGACGGTGGAGACGAATGCATCGTCCACATCGACCGTGCCCATGGTGCCGTCGTCCCAAGGCCGCTCGGTGACGAAGGTCCGGGCCATGGCGCTGACGCTGGAGATGCCGCCGACCAGGTAGTGGGCCAGGTCGATGATGTGCGCACCCAGATCGCCGAGAGCGCCGCTGCCCGCGGTCTCCTTGGTGAGACGCCAGATCATGGGCATGTTGTAGTGGGGCATGATCCATTCCTGGAGATACGATGCTCGGAAATGGTAGACACGACCCATTGCGCCGCTGTCGATCAGATAGCGGATCTGGCGGATGGCGGGCACGAAGCGATAGTTGAAAGCCACCATATGCTTGACGCCGGCCTTGTTGACCGCATCCAGCATGGCCTTGGACTCTTCGGCGTTGCGCCCCAGCGGCTTCTCGCAGAGGATATGCTTGCCGGCCTGAGCGGCGACGATGCAGGGCTCGGCGTGGGCGTCGTTGGGACCGCCGTTGTCGAACAACTGGACGGCCGGATTCTCCAGCATGGCCCGCCAGTCCGTGTAGTAGCCTTCATAGCCGAAGCGTTGGGCCGCCGCCGCCACTGCGGCTTCATTGCGACCGGCCACCGCCACCATCTTGGGAATCGCCGGCGGCGGGTACATCATGTAGGGAATCGTCTTGTAGGCGTTGCTGTGGGCCTTGCCCATGAAGGCATAGCCAAGCATGCCAACGCCAATTTCGGGAATATCTTCGCCGACAGCGCCGGCTGCCATCGAGGTGAAACCGCCACCTTCTGCCATGGTTTGCTCCTTTTTGTAGGGAAGTGGGGAAGTAGGGTTGTGGGGCAGTGGGGAATAAGTGAAGTGCTGAGATAATCTCCCACCCCCTACTGCCCCACTTCCCTACTCTTTCCCCGCTAAAATGTCTCTTAACCTTCCGCAAACGCGGCGTCAAACGCCACATTCGACGGATCAAAGTCTTGGCTGCGCACCAGCGCCAGCGATTCCTGGGCGCCGAACTCACGGTCCATGCCGCTGTCCTCCCACTCGATGGAGAGCGGGCCCTGATAGCCGACACGGTTGAGCGCCCGAATGATCGGATCCCACTTGACGTCGCCATGGCCCGGCGAGACGAAGTCCCAGCCGCGGCGATAGTCGCCGAAGTCGAGATGGGAGGCGAGGATGCTGTTGCGCCCGGTCAGTTGGATACGCGAGTCCTTGATGTGGGCGTGGTAGATGCGATCCGGGAAGGCGTTGATCAGCTCGACCGGATCCAGGAACTGGTGGATCAGGTGGCTGGGATCAAAGTTGATGCCGAAGGCCGGATGGAAGTCGACGGCCTCCAGGGCACGCTGCATGGTGTAGATATCGTAGGCGATCTCGGTGGGGTGAACTTCCAGCCCGAACTTGATGCCGTCGGCCTGGAACGAGTCGAAGATCGGCGTCCAGCGCTCGGCGAAATCGACATAGCCTGCATCGATATCGGCCTGGCTGGTCGGCGGGAAGAAGTAGAGCTTGGCCCAGACGCTGCTGCCGGTGAAGCCGTTGACGACGTCAACGCCAAAGAGCTTGGCCGCCTTGCCCGTGTTGATCACCTCCTGGGCGGCACGCTGGCGCACGCCCTCGGGTTCGCCATCGCCCCACACGTAGTCGGGCAGAATGCCCTTGTGGCGGGTGTCAATGGGGTCGCAGACACACTGGCCGACGAGGTGGGTGCTGATGGACCAGCAGTTGAGGCCGTTCGCTTCCAGCAGATCGCGTTTCTCGCGCACATAGCTGTCGCTCTCCAGCGCCTTGTCCACCTCAAAATGGTCGCCCCAACAGGCCAATTCCAGGCCGTCGAAGCCCCATTCGCCGGCCATCTTGGCCAGTGTTGCCAGCGGCAGATCCGCCCATTGTCCGGTAAATAGTGTTACTGGTCTTGCCATGATTTTATCCTTTCGATCAGTTTGATAGCGACAGATAGACCGCGGATTCGGCGGACAAACCCGGATTGATTCGGATATTATCCGCGGAAATCAGTCTCATCCGCCTAATCCGCGGTCTATCGAAGTGGCAATACAACTACGTACGATTCTTCATTCTTGGTGTGCCTACAGCCCCAAGTAATCATCTTCGATGGTCGTGATCTCAATCAGGTTGCCGAACGGATCGCGGATGAAGTAGCGCGGCCGGCCCGGCACCGGCGTCGTGCCCACAACTGCGACGCCTTCGCCCTTCAATCGTTCGCGCAGCGCTTCCACGTTTTCCACGGCAATACAAAAATGACGGCCGGAATGGTCCTGACCGGTCGATTCCTCGACCAGCAGATGCAGCTCCGTGCTGTCGAGCTGATACCAGATCAAGTCCCGGTCCACCAGCGAACGCGGCGGCTCAATCTCGTCAAGCCCCAGCAGGTCGCCATAGAAATGGCGGGCAGCCTCGTCACTCCCCGGTGGACGAGGGATGCTTACATGTTGAATTCGTGTACCCATAGGTCAACGCCCTCCATCGAGTGAAACAACTTTGGAACCGCAGATGGCGGTTTCATGGATTTTTCTCAAACACCTCAGGATTGACCACATCCTGCGGGCGCGAGCCGCTGAAAAAGACCAGGACCCGCTCAACAGCCATACGTTCCATGCGCAGACGTCCGTCCATGGTCAACGATGCGATGTGCGGCGTGGCGATGATGCTGGGGTGGTCACGCAGGCGCGAGTTCACGGCGGCGGCTCGGACGCGAAG
Source organism: uncultured Chloroflexia bacterium (assembly GCA_963698255.1). GTDB lineage: Bacteria > Chloroflexota > Anaerolineae > Caldilineales > Caldilineaceae > JAWKOK01. Next base: position 21,249 of record CAVOQD010000028.1, read on the forward strand.
ACGTCCAGCCCGGCGCCGGCCAGCTTGCCGCTATCGAGCGCGTCCAGCAGTGCGGCCTCATCAATCAGCGGGCCGCGCGCCATGTTGAGCAGATAGGCGCCGTCCTTCATCTGCGCGATCCTGGCGCTGTCCATCATGCCGATGGTCTCAGGCGTGGCCGGCACATGCAGGCTCAGGAAATCGGCGTCGGCGATCACTTCGTCCAGATCGACCAGCGCCACACCCATTTGGGCGGCGTGCTCTTCCGTCACAAAGGGGTCGCAGCCGATGATCGTCATGTTGAGCCCGAGGCGGCAGATCTCCGCCACCCGGCGCCCGATGCGCCCCAGGCCCGACCAATCCAAGCGTCTTGCCCATCACCTCGGTGCCGATGAGCGGGGCCTTGCGCGGGCCAAACTGACCGGCGGCCAGGTTGTTGTTGCCATGCTTGAGGCTCTTGGCCAGGGCCAGCAGCATGGCGACGGTGTGTTCGGCCGTGGACTCGGTCGGCCCGTCGGGCGTGTTGGTGACGACGATGCCGCGCTCGGTGGCGTCGGCCAGGTTCACATTGTCGACGCCGATGCCGGTGCGCGCGATCATGGCCAGATTGGGCAGACGATCCATGGCTGCGCCATCGTATTCCACACGCGACGAGGCGATGATCACCTGCGCGGGGGCCGCGTTGTCCAGAGGTGAAGACAGTCCGGGGTCAGCGTCGATGACGGTGATCGATTCGGGCAACATGGCCAACGTTTCAGGGAAGAGCGGCGCTTCCAACCAGAGGTGTGTCAGGTCATTAAGAGTACGTTTGGACTTCACAAGGTTCTCCAACAGACTGGCTGGTGTGGCCATCGATTTTGGCTATCAGGAGAATGATACCCAACCAAAAACGACGCACAGGTTCTGAACTGGATAGAGGTTGAATTGCCCACGATTATACCATGGATCATTTCGGCGGGGAAAGCGTTTTGCGAACAGCTTCTGATTGAAAGCGGTCTTGCTGAAGGACTGAAAACGCGGCTGTCACACGCCATCATCATAGATGTCAGATCCCACGGTGTCGATCAGAACGGTATGACATTCCACCTCAAACCATGCCCGAAACAGGAGAAGTGTGCGTTTCCTTGTACTTCAGAATGATCGCAGCTCGGTTCAGCATAACGGTCTCCGGTTGAGGTTTTGCTGATTCTTTCGGATCATTCGGGGGCGTTGACCACCTTCCAGGAAGATCGGTCCTGCAAGGCTCTGGTCTCCACACGTCTTCCTGGAAGGTTTCACCATAGACCCCATAAAATCCTGAAGAGCCATTTTACTCAGAAACGCCCCTCAGTTGCGAACGCTCAGTCGGCCCAAAGGAGACATTGAGCGATGAGTCAAGTGTCACAGAATCACCCCGGAAGCGGCACATGAAGGTAAGCCGATAGGGCGTCTCGGTGAGATAGACTTGCAGACAGTAGACCTCGTTATCGACCCATGCGCCGGCTGCAGCCATCGGCATGGGAACCTCGCTTTCCAGGGATGTATCGCCCCTCAGCCAGGCATTCTTTCCGGCAACGACATTTCCGGCAACGATGCGATGCGTCTGCCCGTGCTTCTCGACAGTCAAGACGGAGTTGTCGTCACTGAAAGTCAAAGAGACAGCGTCGATGCCCTGATCGTTGGGTTCGATTCGATAACGCCGGCATGAGACCTGTGTGGCCAATGGCGACGACGCAGAACCTTGAGGATGGGGCAACACAAGGCTATCAAGCTTGCGGCTCAGCGCCTGTTGGGCTTCGCCGTCCTCCGTCAACGAGCCGTCGCCCAGGGCCGGCAGCAGATACGTCCAGACCTGATTGAGCACGGCCTGCATGTTCTCAACGCCGCTGGTGATGGCCAGCACCGCGTCCTGATCCGGCATTACAATGCAGAACTGGCCGAATGCGCCGTCGCCCCGATAGACGTTGTGGCGGCAACGCCAGAACTGGTAGCCATAGCCCTGCGCCCAGTCGTTTGCAGCATCCTCATCATTGTTGCCCATGCCCGATCCGGCGTTGGAGACCTGGAACGATGTCGCAGCTTCGAGCCATGAGGCGGGAAGAAGCTGTTCCCCCTGCCATTCACCCTTTTGCAGACAGAACTGACCGAAGCGAGCGATGTCCTCGGTGGTGATGCTCAGCCCCCAGCCGCCGGCATTGATGCCGCGCGGGCAGGTCTCCCAGATCGGGTTCTCGATGCCCAACGGTTCGAAGAGGCGCGGCGTCAGGTAATCCAGCACGGTCTGGCCACTCAGCGATTGGACGATGGCAGAGAGCATGTAGGTTGCGCCGGAGTTGTAAAGAAAATGGGTACCCGGTTCGTAGCAAACCGGCAATGACAGGAAGGCCCTCGCCCAATTGCCGTCCGACTGATCGCGCACATGGATCAGCGTGTCTTCGGCGTGACCGGTCGTCATGGTCAGCAGATCGCGGATACGCATGGCGGCAAGGTTCTCACCGATATTGGGCGGCAGATCATCGGGGAAGTAATCGACCACCAGATCGTCGACGGTGAGCAGACCTTCGGTCACGGCAAAACCGACGGCCGTCGAAGTGAAGCTCTTGCTCAGGGAGAAGAGCATGTGCCGGCGTTCACGCTCGTACGGCGCCCACCAGCCTTCCGCAACCACGCTGCCATGGCGCAGCAACATGAGGCTGTGGATGCCGCCGGGATCTTGCTCGACGGCTTCCACAAAGGCGAGGATGGCCGACGACGGCACGCCCTGGGATTCGGGGGTGGATCGGGAAAGAGAGATTCGAGACATTTTCAGGCTCCTAAATGCATCTTCCAGGAAGCTTTCAGCTTCCTGGAAGATTGAAATTTGCAATTTATGTCAACCCACTCGTGAACGGGCGACCACCGAACTCTTCCAACATGTCGGCGTGATGGCCGCGATCTGTGGCCCGCAATCGATCCAAATACGCTTGCCAGTCAGGTCTATTGACGTTGGCATGCAACGGACCGCCCTCGGCGATGACGCCCCAGAACGGATCACCCCGTTGCGAGCGATACATCTGCTGTGAAATCCACTGGTCCATCATGCGCAGGCCTTCGCCGAGCACATCCGGTCGTTGGCCGGCCAGATTGGTCGTCTCATGGGGGTCAGCTTCGATGTCGAAGAGCATGTATTCGGGAAAAGCCTTCATACCCGTGTGGTAGGTGCGAATCAGCAGCCAGTTGTCCCAGCGCACGCTGCGCTGGCAGCTCCAGGCCCCTTGGCTGATGACCAGATAGTCGCGGCCGATATCTTCGCTGCCCAGGTCCGCGGCGAAGCTCTCGCCATCCCAGTTGTCCGGCTGCTGGCCACCCACCAGTTCCAGGATGGTCGCCGGCAGGTCCAGCCCGTAGTGGAGGCCGTCGCGCGCCTGCCCGGCGCTGTCGTCGGTCAGACCCGGCCAACGCACGACCAGCGGAATGCGGTTGGTGCCCTGGTCGGCTGTCTGGTGATCGCCCCAGACGTTGAGTTCGCCCTGGTTCTCGCCATGATCGGCGCTGATGATGATGGCTGTCTCTTCGTAGATGCCCAGATCCTTGAGATCCTGGATCAGCTTGCCGACGAAGTGGTCAGCGTAGCGGATGCCAGTGTCGTAGCCGTCCAGATGCGCTTTGGCGTCGTCCAGATTGCGGATAGCGCCGACGCCCATGGTCCAGCGCGGCGGCAGTTGGTCGCCGTAGCCCGGCACCTCGGTGGCGCTGTGGGGGCCAAAGCTGGCGTTCTGCTCGTCGATCAACTCCTGGGTGATCCAGTCCTCGATGGGCTCGTCCGCAAAGGGATTGCCGAACTCCGCTGGGTGATCGTAGGGCGTGTGGGGGTCCCAGAAGTTGACGTGCAGAAACCAGTTATCGGACTGGCCGTTGGCCGCCAGCCAGCGCTTGGCCGGCGGATACATCTCGTCGGCGTTCTCCTGGCCGCCGCTGCCGGTGTCGTAGGTCTCGGTGAAGCCGTACCAGATCTGATAGGCGGTGTGACGGTTGGGGAAGGGGCTGATGCTGGCCGTGTGATAGCCGGCCTTGCGCAGCGTGGAGGCAAACGACTCCATGGCAACCGTGCCGCGGAAGGCGCGATCCGGTCCCTCCAGCGCCAGGTCAGCATAGACGCCGCCATGGTTGACAACACCGCTGTGCGCGCCGAACATGCCGGTGAAAAAGGCCGTGCGGCTGGGCAGACAGGGCGAATCGGAACAGTAGAAGTTGTTGAAGCGGACGCCCTCATTGGCCAGCGCGTCGATGTTGGGCGACGTCTGCCGGTGATAGCCGTAGCAGGAAAGGTGGTCCGGTCGCAGCGAGTCGATATCGATGTAAAGGATACGCATGAGTGTCTCCTGGTGTGGAAAAGATGGAACCACAGATTGTAGCACGACATTTATGTCGTAGCAGATCACTCCGTGTGAAAGTTTGGCAGGCTACGACATAATTACGACATAAAAATCGTGCTACAGATTCGACCATCTGTGACAAAGCTTTATTATCTACGCACCCGCCACGCGCGCCATACGCGTCGGCTCGCGCTGGATCTCGGCCTGCGCGAACTTGAGCAGCATGTCGGTCTTGATGCCGGCGTAGTCCGGGTCGTCCCAGTGGTTGACCAGCTCGCCGGGATCGGCCACCAGGTCGATCAGTTCGCCGTAGTCGGCGTCGCGATAGACGGTGATCTTGTAGCGGTCGGTGATCAAGGTGCGTAGGTCGACTGTGGTCGGATTGTGACGATTTTCGACCATGACCCGATCGCGGGCTTCTTCCTCCTCACCGTACCAGACACCGAGCTGATCAACACCCTGCATGGAGCCGGGCGCTTGGATGCCGGCCGCGTGCAGCAGGGTCTGCGGATAGTCGACCAGACTCTGGAGCGCATCCGATGTTTGCCCGGCCGGCACCTTGCCGGGATAGCGCACGATCATCGGTACGCGCAGCAGATCCTCGTAGTGGAAAGCGCCCTTGGCGATCAGGCCGTGTTGGCCCAGGAAGTGGCCGTGGTCCGACGTGAAGACGACCAGCGTGTTCTCGGCCAGGCCGGCCTCGTCCAGATAGTCGAGAATGCGGCCGATCTCGTAGTCAATCAGGCTCGTCATGCCGTAGTAGGATGCGATGCTGCGCTTCATGGCCTCGTCGTCATGCAGATGCGAGTGGAAGCCGTGAAGCCCCTGGCCGCCCTCTTCCTCATACTCGTGACCAATCGGGATCGGCCTCTCGCGTCTTGGCGAACTGAGGCGGCATATCGTCGAACTCGCCCTCAGTGTACTTGCCGGGCAACATCTCCTCAGGATCGTACATGCTGGCCCACGGCTCGGGAACGACGTAGGGCGGGTGCGGATCGAAGAAACTGGCCCAGAGGAAGAAGGGCTTTTCCTCGTCAACGCAGCGCTCCATGTTGGCGATGGTACGCTCGCCGATCCAATGGCTGTGATGGAATTCCTCGGGCAGATCCCAGATGAGGGCATCGTGGTGTAGTAGGGACCGGCATATTTGTCATCGGGATTGGGCGGCCACTCCTGGAAATACTCCTCCCAGTTGGTGAAGCCTTTCTCCTCCATCCAGATGGCATAGTGCTGACCGACATGCGATTCGTTGCCGTGCATGCGCGCCGTCTCGACATGGTTGAAGCCGTACCACGGGCCGTCGAAGTCGCGCCAGAAATCCAGATTGCGCAGAATCGGCTGGCACTCGATGGATTCGCTGCCCGGCACTGAGGCCAACGGCTGGAAGTGGGCCTTGCCCACCAGGATCGACTCGTAGCCGTTCTCCTTGAAGATTTCGCCCACGGTGGGCACGTCCTCCGGCAGCTTGACGCCGATGGCCCAGCAGCCGTGGTGGGACGGATAGAGGCCGGTGATGAGCGACGCACGCGTTGGCGAGCAGGTTGGGTTGGGACAGTAGGCACGCTCAAAGCGAGTGCCCTCAGCCGCCAGTCGATCCAGCGCCGGCGTGCTGATCAGCGGATTGACCGATCCCAGCGCGGTGTAGTGCTGCTGGTCGGTCGAGATGAAAAGGATATTGGGTCGTGACACGAGTTTGTGCCTTTCTGTGGTATGGGAAAAAACTAGCCACAGATGGACACAGATGAACACAGATGAGGCACAGATAGAATTAGTATTGTCTGAATCTATCCGTGACCCATCTGTGGAAATCTGCGTTCATTTGTGGCTGATCACTTATTGCTTGACGGCCCCGGCGATGCCTTCGACGAAGTAGCGCTGCATCAGCAGGAAGACGAGGATGAATTCACATCGTGTCAATCTGGACGGAAAGGCCAAAATCACCAGAAAGACGATTCAATCAGGATAGAAGAGTACATAAGTGGAGGGGAAAAAGGCTTTTGCAGTGGAATGGACACATCGATCTTCGCTCTTTCTACTTCATCCCTGTCGTCGCAATACCGGTGGTGATGAAACGCTGCAGGAAAGCAAAGACAACCGTGATGGGCAGCAGCGTGAGCACAGTCATGGCCAACACGTACTGCCACTGTGTGTTCAGCTCGCCCTGGAAGGCATTCAAGCCCGACCTGAAGCGTGAAGAGTTCGCTGTGCGAGAGCACGATCAGCGGCCAGAGGAAATCATTCCAGCGCCACATGATCGAGAAGATGGCCAGCACGGCCAGAGCCGGAGCCGAGAGCGGCAGCACGATCTGCCAGTAGATGCGCCACTCGGACGCGCCGTCGATGCGTGCCGAGGCCAGCAACTCGTCGGGCAGCGTCAGCATATATTGGCGCAACAGGAAGACGCCGGTCGGCGTGGCCGCGCCGGGGATGATGACGCCCCACAGATTGTTGACCCAACCCACCTGGGTGATCACCAGAAAGACCGGCACGAGCACGACGGAAACGGGAATCATCAGCGTGCCGATGATGATGACCAGGATGGCGTCGCGGCCGCGGAACTGATACTTGCTGAGGGCAAAGGCGGCCATGCTGTTGATGATCAGCGTGATCGCCGTGGCCACGACCGTCACGACGACGCTGTTCTTGAGATAGGTCAGAAAGTTGAAGCGCGCCAACGGCTCGATGTAGTTGCTCCAGGAGAGGTGGATCTCCTCGACCGGCTCACGATCGTTGATGTTGACCTTGACGATCACGTCCGGGTGGTCCGGATCGACCATCTGCGCCTCCAGCCCGACTCGACGGACCTGGGCCAACTCAACCGTTGAGCCGTCTTCCAGCGTGACGGTGAAGAGCGGCAACGGTTCATCGTAGCCCTCGACCAGGACCAGTCTCCTGGGCATAGGGCAGCAGCGTCGGCGGGAATTGGACCAATGCAGCCGGTGTCTTGAATGACGAGAGCACCAGCCAGATGACCGGCACGAACATGATAATCGTGCCGATGGTCAGATAGCCGTAGGTCAGGATATCGGTAAAATGCAACCGCCCACGCCCTCGGGTCCTGGTCAGAAAGCCGCCCACATTGGTTGAAAAGAGCATAGTCAGATCCTTGATGTTTGAAAAGCCTTTGTCACAGATGGACACGGATCCGCGTTTATCTGTGACGAAGAAAATCGTTTCCACCGAACCCACAACTCACTACACAGCCTCAGACGATCGCCCCAAACGCAACTGGAGCAACGTGAAGATCAGGAGGGCGATCCCGAGCAGAACGGACGCGGCGGCGGCCAGGCCAAAGCGTTGCGGCTGGCCGGAGAAGCCGGTGTTGTAGATGTATTGGACCATGAAGAGCGTGGATGTCCCCGGTCCGCCGCCGGTGAGCACGTAGACCTGGTCGAAGACCTGGACGGCGCGAATCAGCGCCAGCACCAGCACCACGAAAAGCGTCGGCATCAGCAGCGGCAACGTGATGCTGCGCAGATCCTGCCAGGCATTGGCCCCATCCATGGAACTGGCTTCATAGATCGAGGCGGGAATCGCCTGAAGCCCGGCCAGCAGGATCAAGGTGTAGAAGCCCATCTGCGCCCAGATGCTGATAAAAATGACCCAAAACATGGTCCAGTCCGCATTGAGCAGAAAGAGCACCTTCTCTTGGCCGAAGGCGACCAGCAGCGCGTTGATCAGACCATCGCGCTGGAGGATCCACTTCCAGATCAGCGCCACCACCACCGGCGAAAGCAGCACGGGATAGAAATAGACGCTGCGGAAAAAGCCACGCCCCTTGATGCTGCGATTGAGTATCAGTGCGGTCATCAGCGAGAAGAAGACCATGCCACCGACCTGAAAGATCACAAAGAAGCCGGTGTTCCAGACGGCACGCCAGAACCTGTCCTCGACACAGGTGTTGGGATCGAAGATGCTCTCGCAGGAGAAGAGAATCTTAAAATTCGCCAGTCCGATGAAGGGTCGATCCTGAAGGAAGAGATCGGTACCGCCGGTCATGGCGTAGTAGAAATTGAGCAGCATGGGGAAGAGGACGAAGATGCCGAAGATCAGCAGATTGGGCAGCACAAAAACATAGGGCATGTTCTTGCTGCCGATCAGGCGCTGGAGTGGATCGAGCACCAGATCAAAGGCGTTCATGACAAAGGCGAAGATGGTGTACAGAAAATGGGTGATTGTGCCCCCCACGCCGCGCCGTTCAGGTGGTGGAGTCGAAATTGGAACGGGGCTTTGGGCCATGGTGCATCCTCCGCTGCGAGGCTATGAGGGCGAGCCGCCTCACCCTGCCCTAGCGCCTCAGGGCGCTAGGGCTGTCCCTCTCCACTCCGTGGAGAGGGACGCGTAGCTTGCGTAGCAAGCGAAGCAGGGTGAGGCGGAGAGCGTTTCAACTTAGTGAGCGTCCGAGAATAAGTTCGTAGTGACGGCTTCAGCCGTCCAGACCGCTAAAGCGGTTACTACAAACGAAATCGGGAACTTGTTTCTGGACGCTCACTTACAATGAACAGACCCCGATGCCGATCATCAGGCATTGACACTTCCGGCCTATTCTCCCGTCGCCTCGGCAATCGCCTTGTCGACATCTTCCTGCATGCGGACCATGGCCTCGTCCAGCGTCAGTTCGCCGACCAGAACCTGGGTCAAGCGATCGGAGATGGCGTTGTACATGGCGCGGTTGTACGGGTAGCCCTGGAAAGCATAGGCAATCGGATCCAGTTTGGGCACGCCGGCAGCGAATGTCGTCAAGGCATCCGCGGTCAGCGGCGAGTCGGTGTCAAACTCGACGCCGCTGGCGGCCAGGCCCAGATGGCCGGGAATGAAGAGAGAGCGGCCATAGAACTCGCTCAACACATCCTCCTGGGCCAGGTAATCCATGACGCGGGCGACCTGCTCAGGATACTCGGTGTCGCCGATGGCAACCAGGGCTGCGCCGCCGGGCATGCCGGTGCAGGCGGCCGGACCACAGGGATTGGGCACGGCAACCCAGTCAAAGGCGTCGCCGATCTTCTCGTTGAACTGGCCGATCTGCCAGGAGCCGCTCATGTACATCGCGATCTGGCTGTTGATGAACTGCTCGTTGCCCGCTGCATAGCTGCCGCCGGCGCCCATCCAGACATCGGGAATCATGGTGCCGTCTTCGTGCCAATCGATGAGCAACTGGGCCATAGTACGGAAGCCGTCGTCATCCAGGGCCGGGTAGCCCTCTTCATTGAAGAGCTTGGCGCCTTCGCTGATGGCCGGGCCGCCAAAACGATGGCCTGTGCGATCCATGGCCATGGCATAGGGCGTGCCGGTGGCTTCAGCAACCTGACGCGTCACCTCGGCCCACTCTTCCCAGGTCACATCGCCGGTGGGGACTTCGATGCCGGCCTGATCAAAGAGGGTCTTGTTGATGTAGGGGCCGGTCACGGTCAACTGGGTCATGAAACCGGGGATACTGCTCTCGTCGCCGGGCTGGCGCAACCAAGCCAAGAACGGTCCGAAGTTCTCCTCCCAATAGGCGGCATCGGACAGATAGGGTGTCAGGTCCAGGTAGTACTGGGAGAGGCCGCCCAGATCGGTGACGCGGGCCATGTCCGGACCTTCGCCGGCCGCCAACTGGATCGGCAGTGTTTCCAAAATGCCGGTTGCGTAGGGCAGTTCGTCGACGATGACCTTGATGTCAGGATTCTCGGCTTCGAAACCGTCCAACAATTCACGCAGGACGGCGCCTTCGTTGCCGTCGCTGTACCAGGCAATGCGCAGCTCAACCGCGTCGCCGTCAGCGGCAGCCTCTTCCGGTGCGGCTTCCTCCGCAGCAGCCGCTTCCTCAGCCGGAGCCTCGGTTGCCTCAGCAGCGGGCGCGGCGTCATCGGCCGGGGCCGCCGGCGCGGCGCAGTTTGCGAGGAGCAGGGTCAAGACCAGCAGCGATGCCAGTACGAGCCAAGTTCGTGTTCTAACCATGATCGATCCTCCTAAGAACGATGGATATTCATTTAGCGTATCATTTAGCCCAGTGTCGGGCATGTCATGGATGAAAGGTTCGTGAGCGATAAAAAGCTGCGTTCGGGAGAGCCAAAACATTCAGGGTAACTTAGACAAATGTGCCGGGCAACTCGTTTCTTTGCAGTGAGCTTTGACAACTATTGACTATATCAGAATCCGGTGACAGGCGCAACCGAATTTCGCAGCCCGCTCCCATTCTCATTCTCGTGCTCGTTCTCGATTACGAGGACGAGTACGTGGGGAGGACGACCTCCTGTCAACGCCAACATGGCTCAAACCCTATGATCGCCGCATGGCATCACGGATCTCACGATACCCTATCGGCGTGATCTGCTCGGCAGCGAGAAAATCCAGCGCCCGCTCAGATCGGAAATAGGCGTGTTCGAATGTCCGCCACGATGCAATATCCGGGCCGATCATTTCGATGTCTCCCGGTGCATTGGGGTGCAGACTGAAGTAGGTGACGCCGGGGCTGAGGTTGTGCAATACATCTTCGTAGATCTCAGCAGACGGCTCGCCGGTCACGCCGCCGTAGATCGGTGTGATGCGGAACCAATCCGGAAAGAGCATGCCCTTGGCCTCCAGCGGCGCAATGGCACGGGTGAGTTCATCGTGTGTAGCACGGTCATAGCCCATGCGGCGCATGGGCTCGTCGACGCCGCGGAAAAGCAGTACCGGCACCTGATACTCGAAGCCCAGTTGGACATAGAAGTCACGTAGTTCGGGGACCATTGGCGCACCCATGTGGCCGTCGATGTGGGTAAAATCGACGCCGGCGGCCTTGACCCGTTCGATCTGGGCACGCATCTCGACCTTAGCCGCCTCGGCATCAAGACCGTTGCAGAAACCCTCGACACTGGTGAAGAAGCAGCCTTCGCCGTCCATCAGTCCCGTGGCGACATCGCGCGTCGAGATCGGTCCCCAGCGATAGTTGGTCCACTCGCAGGTCAAGGTCAGATGCACGCCGAGATCCAGGCTTGGATCGGCGGCGGCCTGGTGCAGGATCTCGGGCGACCAGGCGCAGGGGACCATCACTGAGCCAGTGCGGACGTTGCCGACCGGCAACAGATCGAGATAGGCGACATTGCTGCCGTGACACATGCCGACGTCATCGGCGTGCAGAATGACCAGACGATCCTGCGGACCGAAGCCCAGTTTCGCTAGCAATGGATTTGTCATTGATTCTCCCAAGAAGTGTGAGGATACTCTTGTACCACGACATTTATGTCGTAGGCTCCATTCCACGACATAAATCACGACATAAATGTCGTGGTACAGGTACAATTTCAGGTCAACTCAAGCACGTCCAGCCCAACCAACCGCGCAAAGTCGCGCAGTTCCTGGCGATAGTCGCCGTAGGTGATGTTGAAGTGATGCTCCAGTCCTTCGCCCATGACCGTGTCCAGCACATCGTTGGCCGGCATATCAAAGCGGATGACGCCGCTGGTGCCGGTGAAACTCTTGGCGGCCTGCAACATCTCGCCGCCGCCGACCACGAGTTGGTAGACAGCACTGCCCGTGCCGTGCGCGCCGGTGCGGTGAAGCCTCGCCAGCGTGACCCGGCCGGGCTTGAGCGGAAACTCAAAAAGCAACGGCAACTGTCGATTGCTGTGGATCGTCGCCCGGATCTCGGCCTCGGGATCGGCCATGCCCGCAGGAGCCAGCCCGCAATGCCAGAGCACGCCGGTGTCGCTCTCGCCGTCGATGGAGACCAGATCGGTGATGAAGGCCGGTCCGCCGCTGAGGGCTTGAAGCAGCAACGACGTGACTGTGCCGTTGACGTCGGCCTCACAGCTCGCCGGGCACTGCTCGTCGTTGAGCATGCTCATGGCGCCACAGGCCGCGCAGCCCAGTTCGGTGAAGAACTCGGGCCAGCAACGCACGGCGACGCCGTCGAAATGATGTTGGTTTGCAGCGGCACGCAGGGCCACATAAACGCCGGCTGTGCCGTTGACGCCGTCCACGTCCAGGTCGGACAAATTGCCGGCAATGGCGGCTGCTCGCTCCACAAACTGCGCGCGCGGCCCTTCCGGGACATTGGCGGCATCATCCAGCAGTTCGTCCAGCGCAAACGGCACAACTTCCGTGCCGAAAATGGCAGCCAGGTCACCGGCGTCGTACTCGCAGGTGTCGAATCCGGTCGGACGCGCGCCAACCAACCCGACGCGCTGCGCCGCGCAGTTTCCGCAGCGCCCGACCGACACGTGCCAAGCGCTCGATCTTCGGCAGAGCAGCCGGATCATCTGCGGAAACATGCAGATAGTCGTAGGCAATGTTTCGTCTCGCCAGCGCGTGCGCGGCCAGATTGATCCCACAGAGGCTGTTGAGGCGTAGACGTCCGCCGTCCCGTTCATCCGGAACAGCCCACAGCAACAGCGGAACCCGCCGATCCGCCACGGATTCGGCGATCTCCACCGCCATGCTGCTGTCGGCAAAGCTGGCCTGCAGGAGGATCAGCAGATCGAAGTCGGCGGAATCCAAGCCGGCAATGGCTCGACCGGCAGCTTCGGCGTCCATGAGCAGTTCGGTCCCCCCGCCGACAACGTCAAAACCGGCGCCGGTCAGTTGTCTGTACGCGCTGCCGGCCACAGTCTGCGCCAGCGGCACATCAAATGTCGGCCGAGCGATGGATACCAGAGCGATACGTGAGTTCATAGCAAGTTGTCTTCCGATGTGTGGTGGAGGAGTGACAGGATGACAGGGGGAGAGGGTGACAGGGCGAGAGGGTGACAAGGTGAAGGGGAAGTCGTTGCTTCATCGCCCCTGTCCCCTTGTCCCCCTTTCCCCCTATCCCACTGTCACCTTGTCCGTTCGTCGACGAAGGCGGCCAAATCCACAACCTCACCCGATTCAGCAGAGTGGTTGGCGGCTAGGGCCGCGGCGGTGGTCCACAGACCGGAGCGCAGCGGTGTAGAAATCTTGGCCATGTCGTTGCGACGCACCGCATCGATGAAGGCGCGATTGACGCCCAGGTGGAATGGTTCACGGTTCTGCCACGTCTGGATGCCCTCGGGCGTGTAGTGTGTGACGCCGTCGATGGTCAGGCGGACGAGCCGGTCGCGTAGCGCAAAGTCGGCGGCGGGGCCGACCTGGATCTCGGGAAAGAGGCCGTAGGTTCCGGCGCAGTTGCCCACCGCTCCCCCCATGTAACGCAGGGTCACAGCGTAGCCGTCCCAACTGTCGAACCCCTCGTCGAAATTGACCTGCCGCCGGTTGTAGGCCGCGTAGACGGTGTCGATCTCGCCGGCTAATCCGCGACTCAGGTCGACGAGGTGGATGTTCTGATCCACGATCTGTCCGCCGGCCAAGATGCGATCCCACATCCAGCGAACCGGCGGACGCGTCCAGTACCAGCGCAGATTGACCAACGCTATCGGCTCGTCACCCATCAACTCCTGAGCGCGATGATAGGCCTCTGTGTAGCGCCAATGGAATGCCGTCACATTGATCAGGCTGCGGGATTCCACCGCATCGACCAGGCGTTGTGAGAGCGCCAGATCTAGATCGAGCGGCTTCTCTACAAACATGTGCAGGCCCCGCTCGGCGCACTCCAGACCGATCTCAACATGGATGAACGTGGGCGTGCAGATGTAGACTGCGTCCAATTCATTCTCGTCGAGCAGACGGCGATAGTCGGTGTAGGGCCGTGCATTCCATTCAGCCGCTGCAGCGTTTGCGTGCTCTGCCGTGCGGCTGAAAACGGCGACGATCTCAACGTCGCGGTCGCTGTTGATGAGATGTTCGGCATGCACATGCGCCATCCGTCCGGCGCCGATCATGCCAATGCGTAGGTTCGTGGTCATGGGCGTTTCTCGTTTGGGGTGATTGGGGAATGGGGATAAGGGAATGGGGATTTGGAATCACGCCAAGAGCACGCCCAGTCCCAAGTCCCCAATCACCAATTCAACCCACACGCTTGCGGTCCGGATGTTTCTCGGGAATCGGCTCCAGCGGTACTCGTTCGTTGATGGCGCCCTGGTTGTAGGGGTAGGCCGGGCCATTGACCGGCGCGGCCCATGCCACCGCATTGGCCAGCACCTGGCGCACCTCGGGCATGAAGTAGATGGGATAGGTCTCGTGGCCGGGTCTGAAATAGAAGACCTTGCCGTTGCCCCGATGGTAGCAGCAGCCGCTGCGGAAGACATTGCCGCCCTGGAACCAGCTCACGAAGACCAGGTTGTCCGGTGCGGGAATATCGAAGAGTTCACCGTACATCTCCGCTTCCGGGATATCGATATAAGGACCCAGCCCGGCGGCAATCGGGTGGCCGGGCTCGACCACCCAGATGCGCTCGCTCTCGTCGGCCTCGCGCCAGCGCAAACTGCACGACGTACCCATCAGCCTGCGAAATATCTTAGAGTAGTGGCCGGAGTGCAGTACGATCAGCCCCATACCTTCCCAGACACGCTTCTGTACGCGCTCCACAGTCGCATCGAGTACATCGCCATGGGCCTTGTGTCCCCACCAGGTGAGCACATCTGTCTGGGCCAACACGTCTTCGGTCAGTCCGTTCTCCGGTTCGTCAAGCGTGGCGGTGCTGACGTCAAAGCCCGCCTCGCTCAGTCCTTCGGCAATGGCGACATGGATGCCATTGGGATAGATCGCGGCAATCGATTCCTTCTCCCGTTCATGACGGTACTCATTCCACACGGTCACGCGCACTTTGCTCATCGTACGTTCTCCTTCGAAGAATATTTGAAACTCAACCACGAATTTCACATATTTCACGAATTTTCTCAGTGGTGCAATTCGTGAAATTCGTGTCATTCGTGGTTATTGCAGTAGAACTCACCCATAAACGACCGGTCGCCGGCCGTAGAAAAACTCGTCAAACGCCAACACGGCGGCGCCGATCTCGCCGGAGTTGGGGCCAAATGTCGCCGGCAGTATCTCTACCTGTTTGCCCAGACCGGCAAAGGCGAAGCCGCGCATGGTCTCAACAATCGGACCGCGCAGCAGATCGTAGCCCTCTTCCAGCAGCCCACCAAGCAATATCATCTCAGGATTCAACACATCGACCAGATTGGCCAGGGCCACGCCGGTGAAGTAGGCGACCTCGTCCAACAACTGTCGAAAGCGTTCGTGCCCCTCGCGGGCGGCCTGGAAGATGGCCTGAATGGGGCGAGCAGCGCCGTCCAGCGCCGTCGGATCCAAGGCCCGGGCGCGCTTGACGATCTCGCGCTCCGAGATCAGATCCTCCAAAGTCACAGGCTGCTGTGCGCCACTGCCATAGAAAGCGGAAACGACCCAATGGCCGATTTCGCCTGCGCCATAGCCGGCTCCATGATAGAGGCGCCCGTCCACGACCAGACCGGCCCCAACGCCAATGCGGGCATAGACAAAAGCCAGGGCACGTACCTCCTGGCCGGCCCCGTACATGCTCTCTGAAAGCGCCATGCAGCGCACATTGTTGTCAACCGCCACCGGCAATCCACAGTGTTCGCTCAACAGTTGGGGAATCGGCACATCGTGCCAATTCAAATTGGGGGCAATCAGATTGACGCCGGCGTGTACGTCGACCAGCCCTGAGGCGCCGACCCCCATGCCGAGGAGGCGCGGGCCGTCGCGCTCGCTATCAACGGCGGGATCCGGCTGCGGAGGATGGGACAGGCCGTGTTGCTCTGCCAGCGCCATGGCCACGTCGGCCGCGCGCAGCAGGTTCGCTTGCGCAGACTGGGCGTGATCGACGTCGAGCACGGCCGAATCCAGGATCTCCGTCCCAAGGTTACAGAGTGCCACACGCATCCAGCGCACGCCGACATGAAGTCCCAGACAGTAGGCGCTCTCCGGCACCAACGAGAGCGCCAATGGTGGACGACCGGCTCCGCGGGTCAGGGCCTCGATGTCGGTGCCGACCTCTTCAACATGTCCGCACTCCATCAGTTCCGTGACCAAATTCGTGACCGTGGTCGTTGAAAGCCCGATTTCGCGGGACAGACGCACGCGAGAAATCGGCTGCCTGCGTAACAGCCGCAACAAGAGGAGTCGACGATTGTGCGCCCTAACAGTTAGCGCGTTGCGTCCGGTCTGTGCAGCGTACGCCACGACATAATTCCGATCTGTATGATTCCGATCTTTTGAGGTCGCTACTCCCAGGTGAAGGTGCGCGTCAGGCTGGGGGGGCTGGCAGCCTCAAGCTGACGCCTGCCATCAGCCATGGAGTTCACGCGCGCCACTGAAACTTGCCAGGTGTAGCCGGCGCTCTGGCCCTCTTCCGGCGCAAACTCCGTGCCCAGTCGATAGCTGGTCCCTTTGGTCCAGATGGTCGGCAATACCTGAGCCGACCCTTCGGTGGGATAGATCAGCAGGACATACCATTCGTCGGGCGCCAGCAGATCGACGCTGACCCAACGCAACAGGACAGGCTCTTCACGCGAGAGAACGGCTCGGTTGGCGGGGCCGGTCAGTCGTGGCTCGATGTAGATCGAACCGCCGGTCTCTCCAGCCGAAGAAGGCGATTCGATCAACGCACCTGTCGAGCCGGACTGGGCTGCGATCTTGCTTTCGATCACTTCTTCCGGCACGCCACGCACGGGTACGGTCAGTTCATCGCCGGGGCGAATGATGTCCGTGGCCGACAGACCGTTGGCTTCCAACATGTCCTGGATCGTGCTGCCGAAGAGCGTGGCAATGGAGACGATGGTGTCGCCCTCTTTGACCTTGTAGGTAAACTGGGACGAAATCGGGGTCGTCGACTCCTCAAGGCCCTCGCGTAGGACAGGGATGATCAGTTCATCGCCAATGCGGATCAGTACGTCATCCAGATTATTTGCACGTTGAATGTCTTCGACAGTGACGCCGTAGATGCCCGAGATCGAGAGCAACGTCTCGCCTGAGGCGACTTCATGGGTCAGGAAGACTTCTTCCGGCGCAATCGGCGTGGCCGTCGCTTGCGGCTCCGGCGTGATGGTCGGCGTCGGGGTCGGCGCCATCAAGGGGACATCGGTGGGCAGGATATCAGCGATAGCAGGGTCGCGCACATCCTCGGTGCGCGGTTGGCCGCCCATCTGCCACCAGAAGAGCAGCACGGCCAGCACAGCCAGCACCAGCACTGCATCGATCCAGGAGACCCTGCGCGTGCGCCGCGATTGGACACGCAGATCGCTCCCGCACATGAAGCATGTTTCGGCATCCTGTGCGACACGTGTGCCGCAGTTCGGGCATCTGCGCTCGGGGCTATTGGTTTGGTCGGGAGTTATCGAATCCTGCGCCATGATTGAGGATTATAGCATTGAACAATGTTGGTTGGGAAAGTGACTAACAGGGCCGTACCGATGTGCCGAATAATGGCAATGGCTGTTGGCCCAATACAGCAACTTACCCAAACACACCCAAAACAGATGGCGGGTGAAATCACCCGCCATCCGGCTCAAGTCGTCATTCAAATGGATTCAATGGGCGCACGAATCTCCGTCGATGCTGCCGAAGGCCCTATTTGCGCCGCGGTCCTTTGCGCCGCCGTCCTGAGCACCCAGCGAAGGCGCAAATATGTAGAGCCTACTCAGCCGCGTCCCCCTGCTGTTGGAGCAGATAGGCCAGCAGATCGGCTTGATCATCGACGCTGAGTGTTTCACCGTAGTTCTGGGGCATCACGCCCTGCGGGTAGTCCTGCACCACGAAGTCGTTGGTGGCGATAATGCTGTTGTGCAGGTAGACTGCCGGGCTCATGCCCTCAATGCGACCAACGGCTGTATTCCCAATATTGTACCAGGTTGGACCGGTCATCACGGCCTCGGGATCGAGCGAATGACAGCCGATACATCCGTTGACCAGAGCGAGTGTCTCGCCATTGGACGGATCGGCCTCGCCCAGGGCAGTCATCATCTCGTCGGACAAGCCGGCGAAAATTTCGTCGTCGCTGAGGTCAGCCAGCAGGGCTACGGCGACCTCATCCTCCGGGACAGCCTCGACCGCGCTTTCCAGTTGGGCAGCGATCAATCGTGGACCAAGCTCGGGCGAAATAATCGGCGACGTGGCATTGGGAGTACAGGCTGCTAATATAATACCAAAAATCAACAATGAACCAGTGATCCAGGCAATATGGGCCCAACGCGGAGAGTTCATTGTAACCTCCAAACTATCTCGTGAGGGAGTGAGTCACAACCCCAAACGCGGTTGTTGATGATTCCTGTGAAATTGGGGCTAGTTTATCATAGGGCCTTGGACATAGACAATTTGAGTTCGCTGCGCGCGATATTTCACAAGTGATTCGCAGGCGTTTCCGCTGGCCCACAACTATGGTACTATTGGCACTTCAGGCGCTGACGACATGCGTCAATGATTGGGCCGTCAACATTGAACCTCAGGATCGGATCAAACGGCAGGCCAAGAGGAGAACGACCAGGCATATGCAAACTGACCCTCGCCGAGAACTCGAAGCCAAGTTCGCCCTCTCCCAACAGGAAGAGTTGGACGCGCTGATCAATTCCCCCGATCTGCCGAATGGCTACGCCATCGGCGATTCACAGGTCGTGTCCGTGGCCGATGCCTACCTGGACACGCGCGATATGCGTCTGCTTCGCCATGGCTATACGGTCCGGCTGCGCAAAAAGGGCGACAAGCGACTGATCACGCTCAAGTCGCTGGAGGAGATGCACGGCGGGCACATCCAGGATCGAATGGAGATCGAAAAACCGCTGGCGTCGGAGCAACATGGCGCCGACCCTGCCGCGTGGCATGAAGAGATCCAACGTTTCGTCCTTGACATCGCAGGGAATAGACCCCAGTTGCAGCCGGTCTGCTTCGTCATACAGACGCGGCACAAAGAATGGTTGCACCACGGTCAATCTGACTCGCCCGTAGCCGAACTTTCGCTCGATCAGGTGGCCGTGTCGGGCGGGGAACTTGACGACGAAGGCGGCGAGCCGTCTGCTACAGGACCGTCCAGCCGGTTTTTCGAAGTCGAACTGGAGTTGCTCGATCCGGCGCAGGAACAGGCATTTTTCACGCTTGTCCAGTGGCTTGAATCGCGTGCCGAGCTGTCGCCTGCGCGATCGAGCAAGCTGGTCAGCGGGCTGCGGGCGATTGCTGCACAGCCCCTCGACACGCCGGCGGCCGATTCAGCCGACGATTCAGCCGACGACCGGTCCGGCATTCAGCCGGAGATGAAGATGGCTGACGCCTGCCGGTTGATCTGGCGACAGCAGATGACCGAAATGATCCTCAACGAATCCGGCGTGCGCGATGGAAAAGAGATCGAATATGTGCATGCGATGCGTGTATCGACTCGGCGTGCGCGGGCGGCCTATGTGCTGCTGGGCGAGTACTTCGTGACCAAACAGGTCAAGGATCATGTGCGCCTTTTCAAGCGCACAGCCAAACAACTCGGCGCTGTTCGTGACATGGATGTCGCACTCCAAAAATTGACCCGCTATCGCAAACGCTTGCCACGCGAAGTTCGCAAAGATCTGAATCCGCTGGTCAGCCATTGGCGAAAGCAGCGTCGCACAGCGATGAAGACGCTGCGAAAATGGCTGGATGACGACGAATACGCCCAGGCGCTCATCGCACTGGATGTGTTCTGTCGCACGCCGGGGGCGGGAACCAGACGTCGTAAGCTCGACGCCGGCGTAGCGCCGCCGCTCGACCAGGTCCGACATGTGCTGCCCAGCCGGATCCTTACCCGCTTCGAAGCCGTTCGACGCTATGAAACGATCTTTGCCCAACAGCAGCGCCCGCCCCTGGCGACATTGCATGCGCTGCGCATCGACTGCAAGTACCTACGCTACGTGCTCGAGTTTTCGCAGGATCTGCTGGGAGAAGAGGGCGCAACGCTGATCGGCCAATTAAAACGGCTTCAAGATGTTCTGGGCGATCTCAATGATGCCGATGTGGCGCACACAATGCTGCATGATCTGCCTGCGCCGCTTCGCAACAAAACCATTGCAGCCTACGCCAAAGAACAGAAGGCGATCATGGACGATCTGAGCGACCTCGCGCCACAGACGTTTTTCGCCTTCATTGACCCGCAAAATCGACGCTTGCTGGCCGGAGCCATCGCAGCCATGTAGTTCGCACAAGCGTAGATTCATGAGTTCACTGCAAGAACAACAATTTCACCAATTGCACGAATTTTCTCAGTAGCGTAATTCAGTAGTTCATGATTTGGAGAAAAACGAGATTCTTCGCTGATCTTGTGCCAGAGTGAAGGCTCCAGATCGACCCGCTCAGAATGACAAAACGTGAAATTGGTGTCATCCGTGGTTTCTGCAGCAGAGTCATTACTTCTGAACACCACTGTGGAGTTAACCATGACAGACAATATTCCGATTCTTTCCTGCAATCAGTACGCCTGGCGGATGTTTCTCGAACGCAACAATCAGACATGGGCCGAGCATGAGGCGGACGCGCTCGTACAGATGGCCGAGGTCGGCTTCCGTGCCTACGAACCGGCGGTGACTTCGCCGGCAGAGGTCACGGCGCTTGCTCCGTTGTTGGCCAAGGCCGGGCTCTCGCTGCCGTCTATTTATGTCAACAGTATTCTGCACGACGAGGCGCAGATTGAGACGAGCATCCGTGAAGTGCTTGCCATTGTCGGCGTCGCACAGCAAGTCGGAACCCGCATCGTCGTCACCAACCCGACACCGATTCGCTGGGGTGGAACGGAGAACAAATCGGACGCAGAGCTGGCCCGCCAGGCCGTGGCGCTGGAGCAACTCGGCGCGGCTGTGGCCGCCGCCGGTCTCACGCTGGCCTACCACATCCACGGCGCCGAAATGCAGATGGGCGCACGCGAACTGCACCACATGATGCTGTCCACCGACCCGGCCCACGTTGCCTTCTGTCTGGACCCGGATTGGATCGTGCGCGGGACCGGCGGTTCACAGATCGCGCTCTTTGATGTCATCAAGCTCTACGGCGACCGCATTGTCGAGGTGCATCTGCGCCAGTCCCACGACGGCATCTGGTGCGAGACATTCGGCGAGGGCGATATCGACTACACGCGGCTGGTGGACGAATTGGCCGAGCGCTCCATCACGCCGCTCTGGGTGCTGGAACAGGCCGTAGAGGCCGACTCGCCCAACACAATGGACGCAGCGGCTGCCCATGCGATCAGCGTCCGCAATGCGAACGCATTGCTGGCCCGATGAGCGCGCGGTTTGTCGATTCGGCATCGCCTGCCATCGGTTGAAATCGGTGGCAGCTACGGAAAGTGCGTTAAAATATCCGATTCTATAATGGAACGTCAATGACCTAGGAGTACCATCGATGAACGTCTATCAGGAAAAGGCGCAGCAGGCGCTGTCGCTGTTGTCCGAGTTCGGTCTCGACATGTGGATCACCTATGTACGCGAGACAGCCGAACACACCGACCCGGTGCTGAAACTGCTCGGCCCCTTCTCCATCACCTGGCCGGCGACCCTCATCTTCACCGCCGACGGACGCAAGATCGCCATCACCGGGCTGGGCGATGACGAGGCCGTGCGGCGCGAGAAGATCTTCGACGAGGTGCGGCCCTACACCCAGAGCATCCAGGACGTGCTGCTGCCCTTTGTCCAGGAGGTCGATCCCCAGACCATCGGCATCAACTTCAGCCAGAGCGATGTCAGCGCCGACGGCCTGAGCTACGGCATGTACCTCAACCTGCGCAAGTACCTGGCCGACACGCCCTATCTGGATCGCCTGGTGTCGGCCGAGGACTTCATTGAAGCCCTGCGCGGACGCAAGACGCCGCTGGAGCATGCGGCCATGCGCAAGGCCACCGACATGGCCATGGAGATCTTCGACGAGACCACGGCCTGGCTCAGGCCCGGCGTGTCGGAGAAGGAGATCTACGCCTTTGTGCACAGCCGCACCGATGCGCGCGGCGTCGGCACGTCCTGGGAGGCCAGCCACTGTCCCGGTCTCAACGCCGGCCCCGGTTCGCCCTTCGGCCACGTAGGCGTCTCCGACGAGACCTTCGACCCCGGCGAGACGTTGAACATGGACTTCGGCGTGGTGGTCGACGGCTTCTGCTCAGACAACCAGCGCGTCTGGTACTGCCTACGCCCCGGCGAGACCGAAGCGCCGCCCGAAGTTGTGCATGTCTTCAACATCGTGGCCGGGGCCATTCAGGCCGCGGCAGACGCCATCGTGCCCGGCATCAAGGGCTGGGAAGTCGACGCGGTGGCGCGCGAGTTCATCGTCGACAACGGCTTTGAGGAATATCCCCATGCGCTGGGTCACTCGGTGGGCCGCTACTGCCACGACGGCGGCACCGGCTTCTACCCGCGCTGGGAACGCTACGGGACAAAACCCTACGGCACAATCATGCCGGGCAATGTCTTCACGCTGGAACTGGGCATCCGCTCCCAGTTCGGCTACATCGCTCTTGAGGAAGAGATCATCGTCACCGAGGACGGCTACGAGTGGATGTCGCCGCCCCAGAAAGAGTTGTTGTTGATCGGGGGTTGAGGTTTCCATGGCCATAACAATCCAAACAAGCGGTATACTGAAAGAGCAGATCCCCGCCGATCTGCAAGTTGAAGCGAACAGCGTCGGCGAGGCGCTGGCCCAACTCGAACTGCCCGAAGACGGCGAGTTGCTCTTGCTGGTCAACGGGCGTATGGCCCACTGGCAGACGCCGCTCAATGAAGGCGATGTGCTCAAACTGGTGCCGGCCATCAGCGGCGGCGTGTGAAAAGATTCGCCACGATGACGCTGCTGCAAAAACAAAAGATTCGCCACAGATGCCACAGATAAAAAACGGATATTCACAGATATCTTCTGGCAGAGTCTAGGGCGCCATTGCAACGGCAAAATTATCTGTGTCCTATCGTTCGGCTGAGCTTGTCGAAGTCCGTACAAAATCTGTGTGAACCTGTGACAAAAATCAGTTTTTGAAGTAGAGTCATAGAGAACATTGGGTATCAGACGTGGATTTTACTGGGAGGCATTACAATGAGTGTTGGCGGTACGTGGGGCAAGCTGTTGCATGTGGATCTGACCGAAGGCAAGTATTGGGTGGAAGAACCATCCGATGAACTGTATCTGAAGCTGGCCGGCGGACGTGGCTTGGTCGCCTATCTGTTGTTGCGCGACATGCCGGCCGGGGCCGATCCGCTGGGACCGGAAAATCTGCTGATCTTTGCACCGGGACCGTTGCAGGGATCCAATCTGCCGGGCAGCGGACGCCACGGCGTGGGCGGCAAGAGCCCGCTGACCGGCGCCATCGCCAGCGCCGAGTCCGGCGGCTGGTGGGGCCACGAGTTCAAGCGTTCCGGCTTCGACGCCATCATCGTCAAGGGCAAATCGGAGAAGCCGGTCTATCTCTGGATCAAGGACGGCGAAGTTGAGATTCGTGACGCCGCCCATCTGTGGGGCAGGGACACGGCCGACGTGCGAGTGGGCCATCCAGGAAGAGTTGGACGACCAGCGCATCCGCGTTGCCCAGTGCGGCATCGCCGGCGAGAACGGGGTGCTCTACGCCAATGTGATGAACGACATCAACCGGGCGGCCGGGCGCGGCGGGCTGGGCGCGGTCATGGGCAGCAAGAACCTCAAGGCCGTGGCCACCCGCGGCACGCTGCGTGTGCCGGTGGCGGAGCGCAAGCGTATGGGCGACGTCTCCAAGTGGTTGGCCGACAACTACCAGACCAAGGCCAAGTGGGCCATCGACATCGGCACCGTCGCCAACGTGGCCTCGCTGGGCCAGATCGGCGCGCTGCCCACCAACAACTTCGGCGAGCCCATGTTTGAAGAGCGCGACGGCATCACCGGCCAACTGATGCAGGAGACGATCCTCATCAGCCGCGACACCTGTCAGGTCTGCCCGATTGAGTGCAAGAATGTGGTCGAGTATGGCGACGAGCGCGATCAATTCGCCGACAATCCCTACATTCGCTCGGATCTGCTCGACAAGCTCGTGATCGACAAGGCCTACGGCGGTCCCGAATACGAGACATTGGGCAGTTTCGGCAGCGCCTGCGGCGTCGACGATCTGATCGCCGTGGCCAAGGCCAACGAGTATTCCGCCCGCTGGGGCATGGACACCATTAGCCTGGGCATGACCATCGCCTATGTCATGGAGCTTGTCGAGAACGGCCTGCTCACCGAAGAGCAGACCGGCGGCGTGGTCTCCGGCTGGGGCGATGCGGCCGGCATGTTGAAGGCCATCGAACTGATCGCCCATGCTGAAGGCTTCGGCGTGCTGATGGGCCAGGGCAGCAAGCGCATTGCCGCATCGATCGGCGACGAGGCCAAGGAGTATCTGGTCGAGGTCAAGGGGCAGGAGTTCCCCATGCACGAGCCGCGGGCCAAGATGGCGCTGGGCATCGGCTACGCCACCGCACCCGTCGGGGCCGACCACATGATGAACATCCACGACACCGGATACACGAAGCCGGGCGACGCCCTGGAAAAGGTGGCCGAAGTGCAACGCTTCGAACCCATGGCCTTCGACGATCTGGGCCATCAGAAGATGGAACTCTTCTACCACGAGGTCAACTGGAAGCACACGTTGGACAGCGCCATCGTTTGCCACTTCTACCCCTACAACTATGTCCACGTGGCCGAAGCGCTCAGCGGCGTCATGGGCCATGACTATGACGCCCGCGCCATGTTGGCCATCGGCGAACGCACCCAGACGCTCTGTCGCCTCTTCAACATTCGTGAAGGCTTCACTGCCGACGATGACAAGCTGCCAAAGCGCATCATGAAGGCGTTCGAGTCTGGTCCGTTGGCCGGCGTTGAGATCACCGACGAAGCGTTCTACGGCGCGCGCAACTACTGGTACGGTCTGATGGGCTGGACCCAAGAGGGCGTGCCGACTGCGGAGCGAGTCACTTCGTTGGGCCTGGACAGCTTGCTGGAGGGCATTACGGTTCCATCTGTGTAAACGGTTGGCATAGCATCCAATCGCATAGCGATTCAAATGAAAGCGCCCCGGCAGATTGTCGGGGCGCTTTACGATTTCAGCACTGGATCGAATTCAGCATCGGATCGAAGGAACGATTTTAGAACGCACCATATGTTACGGTCTTCGCAGTGCACATTCGCTTAAAAACTTGCAGCATTGAGCCATGAAACGTTTTTGAAACGCTTGGTCTGGTATGCTGTCGGCGACCGACAGATCGTAAGCATAGCATGTTGGGGAGGGTTCCGTTCTCCCCCTTTTCACGTTCTCCGGTGGTGAAAGCATATGTCACATATCGAAGAAACCCCAGGCCTAGATCCAACCGTAGATCAACACGATCGCGTTGAGAATTTGGCGGCCAAAGTGCAGCGCGACGAGGAAACCCTGCATGCATCTGCCGAAAATTGGGAGAACATTGTCCGCAACTCGCCGGATTTTGTCGCGTTGGTGGATCGCGACCTGACGATCACCTACCTAAACCAATCCGTCTCAAACCTGAATCCGCAGGATATGTTTGGAACCAACCTCCTCGACTATATTCTGCCCGAGTTCCACGAACTGGTTCGAGAACGCAATGATGCAGTCTTCGCCACCGGCAAAACCACGCGATTTGAAATCACAGGCCTGGGACCCGACGGAACCACGGCCTGGTACTCCAGCCGTCTCGGTCCGATCATGGTTGACGGCCAGGTTGTCTCTGTTGTGCATACCAGCAGGGACATTACCAAACGAAAACTGGCACAAGAAGCGCTGCGCGAGAGCGAGGCGAAGCTCAGAGCGCTGCTGGACGCTATGCCGGACACAATCTTGCGCTTTCACAAAGACGGGACCTGCCTGGAGTCCAGACCGGCCAAAGGCGATGATCGAGCGGAGCTGTTGTGGAATGTTGTCGGCCAGAGCATTGCTGACATATTGCCCGACGATGTTGCCGACCAGGGGCTTGCCTGCTTCAACCGAGCCCTCGCCGAAGAGACGCCGCAGCGTTTTGAATACAAGGTTGCGCCGCTTGGCGAATCGAGGCGGGACTACGAGGCGAGTTTCGTGTCCAGCGGAGCGGATGAAGTGCTGGTCATCGTGCATGACATCACCCAGCGACGCCAGGCAGAGCGAGCCGCCCTCGCCACCGAGAGACAGTTTCGCCAATTGGTCGAGCGAGCGCCTGTCTGCATTCTGCAGATCGATCTCGCCGCTCCCGCCCCCGTGATACAAACGGCCAACCGGCGTGCGGAGCTTATCTATGGCATACCGGCAGAGGGCCTCAAGTCTTGCCCGCTGGTCCAACTGTTTGCGAGCGAAGCAGTTGCCGATCTGGCCAAACTCATGCAGCGGATCGCTCAAGGGCAGACCGTTACCATGGAGTCCCGCCATCAGCGGGCCGACGGCACACTCTTTCCCGTGCGCATGAGCGCAGCGCCCGAGGCCGAGAGCGAAGCCCGGCGCATGATATTCACGGTCGAAGACATCACAGTCGAGAAGCAGCACCGTTCCGAAATCGAAGCGATTGAGCAGGAGCGCCGCCGTATCGCCCACGAGATCCACGACGGGCTGGCTCAAGATCTCTCTGCGCTGCGTCTCCGATCGTCGGTCTGGCACGAGCTGCTCGAAACCGATCCCGGCAGGATGCACAAGGAGTTGGATGAACTCAGTGCCGTATTGAAAGCCTGTATCGGAGAAGTTCGCCATTCAATCTTCGCGCTGCGACCGGTTGTCCTGGATGAACTGGGATTCTTGCCCGCCATCCACCAACTGTTGACTTCATTCGCCAATCTCTACGCCCTGAAGCCGCAATTTGAGATCCGCGGGCCAATAGAGCGACTGAGACCATCCTATGAGTTGCCGCTCTTTCGTGTGGTCCAGGAATCACTCAACAATGTAGGCCAGCATGCCGATGCCAAATCCGTCTCTGTCATGCTGGACTTACAGGCCACCGATGGCGTTACGGTGACGATTGAGGATGACGGCGTCGGCTTTCGGCAAAGGTCTAAGCATCAGCCGTCCATGAACGACCATTTTGGGCTGCAACACATGCGTGAACGGATGGAGAGCATGGGCGGCTCCTTTTTGATCGAGAGCGAAATCGGCGCCGGTACACGTGTTCAGGCAACCCTGCCGTTGGTCAACGATTGATTGTAGCCACGCGATGAAGCTGTCGCACGTTGAAGAGGAGTGAAAATGCCCCCAGTTGAAGAACCAGAAAATGATGGCTCTATTCGAATACTGATCGCCGACGACCACCGGCTCTTTCGACAAGGGTTGGTCCAGATCTGTGAATCCAAGGGCGGATTTTCGCTGATCGCAGAAGCGGAAAACGGGCAAGAAGCCGTCGAGTTGGCGCATCGCTTGAAACCCGATGTGGTCCTCATGGATATCCGGATGCCGGTGCTCGACGGCGTGCAGGCGACGAGCAAAATCACCGCCACGGACCCCGAGATTCCCGGTCATCGTCCTGACCATGTACCGGGAAGATCAGTTCATCTTTGACGCCATCAGGGCCGGCGCACGCGGCTACCTGCTAAAAGATACCGACGCCGATGAGCTATTGGACGCAATTCAGGTGGTGAACCGCGGAGAGGCGCTCATCGACCCGCTGATCGCGACCAGGGTGCTCGAAGAGTTTCGCCGGCTGAACGATCCCGAGGTCGCCCAGCAAGAGCAATTGGAACGGCTGACCGAAGGTGAAATGACTGTGCTGCGTCTCGTGGCCCAAGGAGAGGACAACCGGGCCATTGCCGCCAGCCTCAATCTGGCCGAGAGCACGGTCGCCAATCGTCTGCGTATCATCTACCAGAAACTACACGTCAACAATCGCACGCAGGCGGCCCTCTATGCACTGCGCCGCGGGTGGGCGTCGTTGGATGATGAAGAGTAACTCCCCGCGCTACAAATTTCTACTCGCAACACCAAACAAACCACCCGCCAAATTGAATCAGAATATGTCTAGCCAGTCCGACGATCTTGTCCGATACTGGTAGGGTATCGATTCAAGGAGATCGGACCCTATGTCGACTGACTCAGCGAAACCCATTCGCGTGCTTATCGCAGACGACCACTGCCGCTTCCGTCAGTCACTGCGTCTTGTCTGCGAAGCGACTGAGGATCTCGAAGTGGTCGGTGAAAGCGAGAACGGCGACATAGCGGTCTCGATGGCCGGCAAGCTGAAGCCGGATGTGATCATCATGGACGCCCGAATGCCGGTCATGGACGGCATCATGGCGACCAGCCGCATTGCCAGCGGCCAACCCGGTCATACGGGTTGTGATTCTCACTGTGGAGGATGTAAACGACGATCTATATGAGGCGATTCGGGCAGGCGCCCGATCTTTTCTGTTGAAGGAAACTGACGCCCATCTGATTGTTGAGGCCGTTCGCTCCGTCCATCGCGGAGAGGCCGTGCTCACGCCTCCACTGCTGGCCAAACTCTTCGATTCGATACACGCCCGATCAGCCGGTCCAACCCCCCGGCTGACGATCAGCGAGACAGGCGAAATCGGAGCAAACGTGAACGACAAAGGAGAAAGACTATGTTTATGAAGATGCTAAAGATTGTGGGGGCGACGGCGCTGATTGCCGGCCTTGTCGTCCTCAACGTGGCCGTGGGCCAGGCGAGCGCAGAAGCAACCGCCGGCTTTGGTCCCGAAACAGCGATTGCACCCACGGTTGGGTGGACGACGGTAGAGCCGGGGACGACCCACTGGTATACCTTCGACTATGACTATGTGGACGGTGACGAAGGTGACAGCAACACACCGAAGCAGGCGATCGCCCTGCTTGAGATGGCAACGCCCGGCAGCGTTGAGTTCACCGTCCAGACAATGGAGCGGCTTGGCCCATGGGCCAGCGAGGACGAAGATCCAGGGCACGTCGGCGTCGGTTCGCCGCTCTACCTCGGCACGGATGACGACAACGACAGCGTCTACAGCGCCCATGAACTGGTGTGGGCGGGCAGCGCCAAAGCATCCGGCAGCTACCTGATCATCGTCGAGGGTGACGGGGCCTATCAACTGACCGTCGACGGCGAGACGGTCAACTTCACCCAGCCCGCGCTGGACGGCGCCGTAGCCTTTGCCGGCATGGCGTCCCCAAGCGAGATGTCGGATGGGCCGCAGATGGTTGCCATGGCGTCGGATGCCGGCGAAGTTCAGAGCGAGACGTTCGCCCTGGCCATTGAAGCGGCCCCAGCCGCCATCATGGCCGGCTCCAGCCCCTGCGAGCGCGGTGGCGCCCACAATTGGATGGGCGACGGTGAAGCCAGGGGAGAGCCACTGGTACCAGGTTCGACTATGACTACGTTCACAAGAACGAAAGCGATGACAATGAGCCGTCGCAGACGATTGCGACGCTGGAGATGGCCAATCCCGGCAGTGTGGGATTTGTCGTCCAGACCCCGGACCGCTTCGGTCCGTGGCTGGACAAAGACGATGATCCTGGGGTTCTAGGGGTTGGTTCACCGCTCTATCTGGGCACGGACGATGACAACGACAGCGTCTACAGCGCCGACAAACTGGTGTGGGCGGGCAGCGCCAGAGCGTCCGGCACCTACTACATCATCGTGGAAGGTGATGGGGCCTACCGGCTGACCGTAGCCGGTGATACCGTCAACTTCCCGGCAACAACGCTCGACACGGTCCCGACATTTGCCATGACATCGAATTGATCGGAGACCGTGCTGCCAGAGGTCGAAAGCGCAGAAGCATTGAACGAGGGGAAGTTAGCTCGCCACCGCCGTCTCGGTTCTAACAGAGACAGCGTGGCTTGCTAACTTCCCCTCGTGTCTTGTCCACACATCATTGATGTCCTCTCAATGGGTAGGGGCAGGGCTTGCCCGCAGCGGGCGGCCGCAAGAGCACGCCCCTACTGCAAAAATTCGAGAGGGCGCCATTATTTGTCAAAAACACAAGCCGTTTGTAGGCAGGGGTAGATGGCCGAAATGCCTTCGGCGTCGCGTGGAGCAAGCTGCCGTCTGGTGGCGCCGGGGGCAAGCGTCGGATACATGACGCTGGTCGAATCGTCGGTGTGGTTGAGGATCAGCCAGTGGCCGAATTCATGCAACAGAGCGCTCTGTAGATCAAGCTCATCGTCAGCCAACTCACCACCGGCCGCCCAGTCGAAGCTGTCGTTGATCCAGATGTCGGCCTCGATTATCGTGAAGTCGCTGTTGTACCAGACCTGAGCCAAAGCGCCGCGGTTGTCGGTTCCCATGGGCATGAAGACGATTTCATTGGCATGGTTGTACCCGGTCTGTGTCGACTGGGTCGTGCCCGCAAATTCCAGCGTGAAGTCGGCGCCGGGCGTCCGGTTCCAGGTGGCGGCGGCCTCCGAGATGGCGTTGAGAAAGGCGGCGGCTCTGTCGTCGTTGTCGGCCTGCGCCGTGTTCAGGTTGACCGTGAAGCCGACCTTGGTGCCCGGCGCATTCCACCTGCGAGTTGACGTGGAATGGGAGGCCGTGGCGGAAGCGCTGGCCAAACGGTTCAGGAGATCCCAGTCCATGGGCCCATCGCCCAAAAATGAGAGACTCATCGTCTGCGAGACTGTCGTCCACGGGGATCTTACCGGCGGCGCCGTCTTGGATGCGGTAGAAATCGCCCTGCTTGCGTGCAAAGATCAGCACCTCTTCGCCAACCGCGAATGAGACATCATGGGGCGCGACCATGCCGATATTGTCATCGGGAATGAAACCGCCCTCGCTGCGCACGACAATCTCTGCCGGGGCATTTCCCTTGACCAATCGATTCAAGACGATCACGGACTCAGTTTCGATGGTCGCGGCGTCCTCGCTCCAGAAGCTATGTGAACGGCGAACTTTTCCCAACGCGATCAATTCGGCCTGATCGGACAGATCAGAGAGCCGTTTGGCTTCAACATCTGTTGAGCGCAGTGAATGAAATGACTTGACGTGATTGGAAATCGGTTGATGCTTGTCAAGATCCTGCCCAAACACGACAGAATCGGAGGTCGCCAGCAGCAGCGCGATACAGATCAGCGATGAAAAGAGTGCGTGGAGCTTAGTTGAAGCCATTGGTCCCTCGCCTGGCGCCGGCAGCCCGCGTTTACACGCGGACAAGCACCAGTCCAAATGACATAGTCAGATCCGTTATTCCGTTTCGTTCGGAGGGGATTACATTCGATAAAAATGTGATGAGAGCAGGTTTCGGAAATTATGTCAGCCACAGAAAATTGCCGTATCAACAGGGCAAAATTGCCCTACGCCAAGGTTGATTCTGCCCATCATTATAGATGTTTCTCTGCAATCAGCAAAAAAGTGCCGACCACATTCCGCGATCACTGTAGGCGAAGGTCACACGAAATTGCCCCATAAAAGAGGCCATGTCGGTGGTGCATTGGTTGATGCACGCCGACATGGCCTATCTGATATCAAACGTCTTTCGTCGGCTCCCCACAATCGTCTCCGTCAACCCGCCGAAGGGAACCCAGTAGAACAAGGATGGGGTCAAATCCGATCGGGCCCCATCTCAACTTCAACAAAAAAGTACGATTGTTCTAGCTGTTTCAAAGCTAGACGAAATCTATTCCTTCGCCTGCACGAAATATCTCACCACGTCGCCGGGATCATCCACCATGCTGAGCACAGTCGCCGGCGACGTCTGGCCCGCATCTAGAGACTCGATCGCAGCGTAGCCGCTGGCCACATCCAGCAGATTATCGTCAGCATCATACAGGCTAACGACAATCTGCACATAGTCCATGGTGGAATCACCAACATTCTCGACCTCGGCCACAAACTGCATACCCATAGAACTCGGAATCGACTGAATCTGCAACACCTCAACATTGTCGCTCGACTCAATCTCATAGGCCAGGCCGTTCTCATCGATCATCGCCTCTCCGTCGCCCTCTTCCATCATCCCCTCAATCGAGACCGCAGCCTCTTCGGCCAGCAACGGCTCGACCGTCACCACCTGCGGACCATCAATAGAGACTCGCAGCGCAACGTTCACAGTGATCGGCGTCGTCACTGTCACAAACTCGCCTTCGCTGACAGGTACGGCCACCATCACCTCGGCCGGCACTACCTGCTCGATATCGACAACCA
Source organism: uncultured Chloroflexia bacterium (assembly GCA_963698255.1). Lineage (GTDB taxonomy): Bacteria > Chloroflexota > Anaerolineae > Caldilineales > Caldilineaceae > JAWKOK01. The sequence goes on from CAVOQD010000028.1 coordinate 53,428, forward strand.
ACGGCTGCACCAGCCCAGCCAGCACGCCATCCTGGGCAATTGCGCCCACGACCACACCCACCAGCAGCAAAGCGGCCAGCGATACGACGATCAGACTCTTCTTCATGGGGATCCTTTCAGTTGGGGTCTATTGATGAATCAGGCATTGACAAAACAACACCCGTCGTACTGACTATCTATCGCACGGCTCCGCCGGATTCCTTCCCTCCTCTGTCGACAAACAACATCGACGATCCATGCTACACTGCATCGCCAAGCGCTTGCAGCTGTACCTTCACGCGGCAAAAGGCACACAGGTTCCGTTATTCCTTTTCGACTTGTCTGCGAACACTTGGGGGTATCGCTTTGCGAGCCTTGGTCATTGGGGCCTTTTCAATCTGATTTGGGTATTGAATTCAACCCGATCACTGTTTCCCGGTCAACACACCATCAATTGCTCGTAACCATGGGCACGTTCAACCCGGCCGGCGCTCTGGTAGCCGTCGGCGTAGGCGTTAATGTTGACGTGCTCGTCGGCCATGGTGTCGATGTTGACGTGCTCGTCGGCCACGGTGTCGATGTCGGCCTGTTCGTCGCTGTGGCCAGAGGCGTCCATGTTTCCGTCGGCGTGATTGTAGGCGTCGCTGTCGTATCGACGACATTGGCGAAATGGTAATTGTAGCTATCTGGCCAGTCATCCAATCCAAATCGCGAGTTGAACAGATTGCCGACCAGATCTGATATCTGCATTACGTCCAGATTCCAGCGGCCTTCAGCAGCATAGTGTGGAAGGATAGCAGTGCTGACATACACGCCGTCCAATGCATCGCCAGAGACCCGATCCGGTTCAAAGAAATTGACATCCAACTGCTGCGCCGTCGGCACAAGCGGACTGAAAAGCAGCCAAGCGCTACGGAACCCACTCAAATCGTCTGTAAATCGAGCGGTGAACGTGATTACCTGCGAGGAATTCGACGTATCGACGATGCCCGGCTCAATCAGCAGATCGACCAAAACGGGCGGCTCCAGATCGCCCTGGGCATAGACGGATCTCAAAAATAGGAAGAGCATTGAGGTCATCAAGACGGCGAGAATTGCGGGCTTCATCGTGGGGGCCCCATAAATTCGGACGGATCGGGGCCTGACAAGAATTCAGATCGGGTATAGGATCGGGTCAAGTTTATCAGTGCAATCAGCCAGAGGAACGAGCCCATGTCTGAACTCAGTTCCAAAGGAACTGCGCGGGGCATTGGCACATCACGCGAAGCAATCAGTCTGTATTTGAATCGGGATTTATTGCCGACAATGCGGCAGGGGCTTCGGGGAATCATTTGCATCGACACCGATGACTTGAAGTCTTTTTCCAAGGAATGTGGGTTTCGCTACCAAAACCAGCTAACGGCCAATCTCAGCGAGTAAAGACAAAAACCGATCACCCAGATGCACGTGTGGTCGCGTTGGGTGATCGGTTCTCGTTCAGCACCATAACATCCGAATCTTTACCGGTATTAAAAGTGCTAGATTGTGGCGTCCCAGAGAGGATTTGAACCTCTGGCCTCTGCCTCCGCAGGGCAGCGCTCTATCCGCTGAGCTACTGGGACACGTGGCGGGGAGGGAGGGATTTGAACCCTCGAGGGACATTGCTGCCCCTACCCACTTAGCAGGCGGGCGCACTCGACCGGGCTATGCGACCTCCCCCCATTATGTTAGTCCTTGCAGTCCGAGCCGACACACGCTACTTATGTCGACTAAAACTTGTTTGTCGAACTCAGGCGGAGGGAGAGGGATTCGAACCCCCGGTGGCTTGCACCACAGTTGTTTTCAAGACAACCGCCTTCGTCCACTCGGCCATCCCTCCACGTAAATTTCAAGCGCAACGTGGAAGTTCACGGGCGCTGCAGAAAGCAACATCCCAACCACAAGAACAGAGAATAGTATACCTTCAGTGAGCCGCTCTGTCAAATAAGAGAGGCTAGTTTTGGGTGCAAGATTCACTCCAACGTCACCATCGGCAGCCAAACGCGAGTCGTAAATTCGCTGCTCGTGGGCGTGCTGAAGACGCCATATTCGCGGCCCAGGAGAAACGGTCCGTGCGCGATGACGCCGCCGTCGATACCCAGCTCGTGCAAGGTGAAACGGGTGGCGTCCGTGGCGGCGCTGAAGGTGTACTCTGTCGGCGTGATCGAGTCGATGGCGTGGGACGGGATCAGGTCATCGTTGAGCCTGTGACGTGCCCCATCGTCACTTTCGGCCACAAGATAGAAGCCGGCGACGCCGGTCTCGCTTGCCGTCTGCCAGTGGAAGCTGACGACATCGCCGACCGCGCTCAGCCAGGAACCAGGCCACGGTGATGGACAGCGGCGTACTGCTGCCCACGACCAGGGGCGTGCCTTCCAGATCGCCGAGATTCGGCGTTGTGCTCTCGCCAACCGCAGCTTGACGGTCTTGTTGTCTGCATCGACCGTGCCGCCAACGATCTGGCTCCACTGGCCATCGGCGTCACACCAGTAGAGTGCCGGGTTCTCCCCAACCTCCGTGTAGCCGACGGTCACTTCGAGGCTGTCGACATCTGTGGCATCTTCCAGCAGCACATCCACGAAGTCGCCCAGTGCGTCCACATCGACGCTGCTCTGGGCACACGGGTCACCGGCGAAACGGGCAACGCCCAGCCAGGGCGTGCCTTGGCCGCTCTTGGTGACCGCAACATTGTGGATGCCCAGGTCACCGATGCCGTAAGGACCGGCCGTCGCCCGATCTTGGGCAACAGTTGCCGTGGTTGAGCCGACGTAGATGACCGCGACATCTGTGATGTCAGTGTCGCCGATGTGCGCTTCGATCTGTTCGACAGCGGACGAGTCCCCGGCCGTGAATGTGACTTGCGCCTGGCCGCCCGCATCTGTGGCCACAACGAGCGCATCAAGTCCGGCATGGGCGGTGAAATTGATCGGCACACCGCTCTTGGCCGGACGAACACGCGCCATGATCTCGACGGTCCCGGCGGTCGCAATGCCGGGCGTTGCGGGGGTCAACTCAAGGTCGTACAGCGCGGTCGCCGTCAACGTGATCTGCACATCCTCGTCCGCGGCAACGGTCAGATCCATGTCCGGGAAGTAGGCCGCGCCGCCGTCGATGGCCAGAAGATAGTCGCCTGCGAAGACGGTCGGCAGCAGCGCTGTTCCGCCGGCGTCCGTCTGCGCGCTGACGGCATACCCCGTCAGTTTGTCGATCAACGTGATCGTCTGCGACACCAGCGGCGCGCCCAGCGGATCGAACAGCGTGACCTCCACGGAGCCGGGGGCCAGGGCCATCTCCACGGCCGCCAGGACATCGAGGCGTCCGTAGCCGTAGACGTTGTTGGGCGAAATCGCCGTACTCCCGCCGCTGCACTGGCTGTCGGGCACGGGCACGGCGCTCTTGATCAACACCTGCTCGGTTCGGTCGATATCGCCAATCAGCGATGGGACGGCGGACCAGAGCAACGCGGCCGCGCCGGCCACATGGGGCGTGGCCATGCTGGTGCCGCTGGACGTGCTGTACGTATCCGGCGCGCGTGCCGAAAAGACGCTGACACCCGGCGCGCTGAGGTCCGGCTTGAGCCGTCCGCTGCCGTCGGAGGTCACAGGGCCCCGGCTGCTGAAGGAGGCGATGGTTCCGCCGCTGTCGTGGGCGCCAATCGAAAAGACGGCATCGTGGGTGGCAATGGGGGACATGACGGTCGAACAGGCGCTGCCCTCGTTGCCGGCTGCAGCCACCACAAACTGGCCGGCGGCGCGTACCACCTCGACGGTTGCGCGCAAACTGTCCTGGTCGCAGCCTTCGGAGACCGGGCAGGACCACGAGTTGCTGATGATATGGGGCCCCAACTCAGGACGCCCGTCGGTAAACGGATCGCCGCCCTGCGGATAGGGAGCGAGGAAAAATTCAAAACAGGCCATGTAGGACGAGGGCGTGCCGACCCCGTTCTTCATGTTGCGGCAGCCGATCCATGAGGCGTCCGGGGCCATGCCGATGCGGGTGTAGCCATCTGCCGTGCCATCGCCCATCAGCGTGCCGACGGTGTGGGTGCCGTGGCCGTGGTCATCGCAGGGCACCTGCGGATCGGTCGAGCAGCGTGCCGGTCGACCGGCTGCGCCCCAGGCATCGAACCAGTTGTAGACATGGTCGGCCGTCCCCGTGGCCGGATTCCAGCCCCGGTAGGTGGCCTTCAGTGCGTTGTGATCCCACTGAACGCCCGTGTCCTGGTCGCCGATGACGATGCCCTGCCCGGTGTAGCCGAGCGCCCACAGATCGTCTGCGTTGGTGTAGGTGAGTCCGTAGGGAAGGGCGAGGGTGGCCTGGGGCGTCGTTGCATCCAAGGTTGTCGCAGATGGCAGATCAAGAGGCGTGAGCCAAGCGGGCTGGGCCGGTGCAGCAAGCTGGGATTCCACCACCGGGTTGGGGGCCAGCCTGTTGACTTCCGGGCGTTGTCGCAGCGCCTGGGCCAGTGCCTCATCGCCCAAGACCTCGATCATGTTGACGATGTAGAAGGGACGATAGTCAACGCCCTGCTCGTCCAGCCACGCACGCAGCGGGGCCTGGCTGGCGAGCGCCTGTTGGGTCAGACGCTCATAGATCGCCTGCCGTTGATCTGTCCGGCCGGCCGCATCGATCGCGCCATGCTGAGACGATTCGCTGGCAAACTCGGCCTGCTCGTCCAGAATGATCAGAAATGAGACCGGTCCATCTGCGGCGCTCAATTCTTGTGCGAGTTGGGGATGGATGGCCGCGGCCCTGACCGTGTCGTTGTCGCCTTGTTGTATATCGGCTTCCTGAGCCTGGACGCTGCCGAAGGTTGCAGCGAAAAACGCGATAAAAAATGCAATGAGGAACGCGCCAATCGAGGCCGCAAAGAGGCGTGCGTAATTCGTGTGTGTCGTCATCTCACAACCTTCACCCAGAGGCGAGCTTGTGCAGCGCCACGGCCGCTCACTTCGGGATCGAAAGAAGATACGGCAGCGGACTGGCAGAGAGGGAATAGACAGTTTTGCCGTAGTATAGCACGAATTGGCGAGGGTCGTTCAGCGACCCATCCGGTCGGCGTAGGGACAGGTCTGGACCTGTCCCTACAGTGAACCTGGAATCAGCGCCGGCGAGAATCAGGACCCGTTCCCGAGGCCGATCGATTCTATCAACGCCGCCAGGCGAACCAGCGCTTGAAGATGCTCTGAACGGTCGGCGTCATGCGTGTCCGGTTATAGGCGTCGGCGACCTTTTTGATGGCCTCGGCCTGGGTCGGATAGGGATGGATGACGGTCGCCAGGGTCTTGAGGCCGATGCCGGCGGTGATGGCCAGGGTCAGTTCGTTGATCATCTCGCCGGCGTGGCCTGCAACGATGGTCGCGCCCAGAATCTCGTCGCTGCCCTTCTTCACGTGCACCTTGACGAACCCATTGTGCTCGCCGTCGGCCTTGCCCCGGTCGATGTCGCCGATGGATTGGACGAAGGTCTCTACCTGGTAGCCCCGTTCTTCTGCGTCCTTGGGGTACATGCCCACATGCGCCACCTCGGGATCGGTGTAGGTCGTCCAGGGGATGATCAGGTCGCTCACCTTTCTGTTGGGGCCTGGGAAAAGTGCGTTCTGCAGTACGATGCGAGCCGTGGCGTCAGCGGTGTGGGTGAACTGGTACTTGATGGCCACATCGCCTGCGGCGTACACATTCGGATTGGTCGTCTGCAAGGCGTCGTTGACGGTGACGCCGCGCCGGTGATACTCGATGCCGGCCGCTTCCAGATCCAGTGTCTCGATGTTGGGCGCACGGCCCACGGCCAGCAGGATCTCGTCGACCGTGACGCTCTGCTGCTCACCGTTCAGCTCGAAGTTGATGATCTTGCCGCCGCCTTCGGCCTCCGCCGCGGCCTCGATGCCGGAGATCTGTGCGCCCAAAGCCAGGTCGATGCCTTCGGACTCGAAGACCTGGCGCAACACCTCGGCGGCGTCATCATCCTCGCGACCGAGTACGCGCGGCTGCACATCGAAGAGGGTGACCCGGCTGCCGAAGCGGTTGAACGACTGGGAGAGTTCGGAGCCGATGGGGCCGCTGCCGATGACGGCCAGCCGAGGCGGAAGCTCGGTCAACTCGAAGACAGTCTCATTGGTCAGGAAGCCGACGTCGGCCAGGCCGGGGATGGGAATCACGGCGGGCCGCGAGCCGGTGGAGATCATGGCACGGCGAAAGCTGAGCGTGCGACCATCCACCTCGAAGGTGTCTGGCCCGGTGAAGTGTCCGTCGCCCAGATAGAGGTCGATGCCCAGATCTTTGAAACGCTGGGCCGAGTCATGTTCGCTGATCTCCGAGCGGATGCGGCGCATGCGCTGCATGATGGCGGCAAAGTCGATCTCGACGCCATCGGGAATATGTACGCCGAAGTCGGCGGCCCGCATCACCTCGCCCAACGCCTTGGAAGAGCGAATCACGCTCTTGGAGGGCACGCAGCCCACGTTCAGGCAGTCGCCGCCCAGCAGATGGCGCTCGACCAGGGCCACCTTGGCGCCCATGCCGGCGGCCCCGACCGCGGCCAGCAGCCCGGCCGAGCCGCCGCCGATGACCAGAAAGTTGTACTTGCCGGTCGGCGTCGGATTCTCCCACTCCGGCGGATGGACATTGGCCACCAGATTGCGGTTGTAGTCATCGTCGGGCGCCACAACGATCCTCGTTGAGCGTCGGCTCTGGACTTGGGCTGATGGACTGAGGGCCGGTTCATTGCCGTTTGCGGACGTTTCAGGTGTCTTGACTAGATCTTGCATTGGTTTGCGGTTTCCTTCTCATCGCCCTGGTTTGGTTTAGGCCATTCGTCCGATAGAGCTCATTCAATTCAGCGGATTACCGGATGAACTGCGGATTTTATCCGTGACAATCCGCCTCATCCGCCAATCCGCGGTGAATTCGACCCGGCTGAATCGTACGGCGGGTCAATCGGTTGATGCTGCCTGTGTCGCCAACGGTGATAGTTCATCGGCCGGTCGACGTCGTCCAAGTTTTCTTTTCACGCCGTTTGATGTATTGGGAGATTGCCAGGCTCACGACAAAGATGACAACGGATGCCAGGAAACGGACGCCAGTCAAAGGCGGGCGTTTCGCCTCTCAGGAAGAGACCTTCGACATCGTTCACGGAGAACGAAGCGCCCAAGCAGCACAAACGAGATCGTGCCCGGAATCGAACCCAAGAATGGTGGCGAGAATGAAGGCTCCATAGTGGATACGCATGAAACCGGCCAGATAGTTGATCAGATCGTAGGGCAAGAAGATGAGCCGCATGATCAGGATGGTCTCGAAGCTGTTGTCACGCATGCGGTTGGCGTACTTCTGGATCACGCTGTCGGATCCATCTGCGTCCAACGTGCCGCTGCCGAAATAGCGTCCGATGAAATAGGCCACCGTGGCCGAGAGATTGGCGCCGATCACCGTATAGACAACACCCCAGACCGGTCCAAAGAGAAAGCCGCCGGCAACGGTCAACAATAGCGCTGAAAAGAAGGTCAACGGCCGCAGCGTGTAGACCAGAATGTAGATCAGCGGGCCATAGGCGCTGCCCTGGATGAAGTAGATCAGCTCCAGAACTGAGCCGGCCAGCCCTTTGCCCGTGCTGTTGACGTACCAGGCAAAGAGCGCAGCCAGGACGATCCAGATGCCGAGTGCGACCAGTTTCTGCCAGTGCTGCTCGAAAAATGATTGTTGTTTGGCCGGTTCGGCGTGCTTCTGTGTTCGTTTTCAGTGTCACTGTCATCTCTTGTCTCTTGTTTCTGTGCTGGTTGGTCTGTCTGTACTGCGGTCTGGGGAGATCGTCTCTGCACTTGGGCTATGTAGGCTAGGATGTATCTCGGTACTCCGCTGGTCAAAATCTGTTCAGGATAGATTTCGATAGGCCCACCACACTCGCTGTCCGGCCGTGAAAAAGACGAGCGCCGCCATGACTGCGTAGAGGACGGCAAGATAGGAGGGAACGATGAAAAAGAGGCAGTAGAACAGGATCGTCTCTGTCCCCTCGATCAAGCCGGACGGCATCTCCACGCTGGTCAATCGCTTGGCCGATTGATGCTGGCGTTTTTCCAGCAGCGCTGAAAGCGTGGTCCAGGAGAGCAGATTGATCACGTAGGCCGCCAGCAAGGCGATCCCCGCCCACAGGTTGGTCTGTGTCGGCTCCACCCACAGAAAGGCGATAGGAATCGCCAGATAGATCACGAAATCGAGCAACAGATCGAGATAGCCGCCGAAGTCGCTCTGCTTGTCATGGACACGCGCGATGACGCCATCCAGGCCGTCGAGCACTCGATTGAGCAGCCAGAGGATCAGCCCGACGACATAGAGTTGGTTGATGATGGCCAGAATCGTCAGCAGCCCCACAGCCATGGCGACGAACGAAATCACATTCGGATGCACCGAACCAAAGAGACGGCGCGCCATCGGCACCATCAGGTCATCTTTTTTCTGCCGAAGTGTGGCATCTCGCATACTGATCGGTCCGATCCGGTCTGTTTTGGTTCGGCAATCGCACTAGGCTACGCTGGTCAACTATACCGGAAGAACGATCATCCCATCTGTAAGACCCTCTACACGGCATCGCCGAGACCAAAAAGGAGCCGGGCAGTGTGACTGCCCGGCTCCTTTTCAACTACAATAGCACGCGGATGACGCTGATATGGCTGATCTTCGCGGATAAATCAAGAGAAATCCGTCGCTATCCGCCACGATCCGTGTAATCCGCGTCCTATTCTCTGCCTCTCCGATAGCCTGCTACGCGCCGATCACTTCCAGACCGCCCATGTAGGGCCGCAGTACTTCGGGCACGATGACCGTGCCGTCCTCCTGCTGGTTGTTCTCCAGAATGGCGATGACGATACGCGGCAGCGCCAGCCCGGATCCGTTGAGCGTGTAGGGATATTCGGGCCGAGCGCCTTCGGCCGGGCGATAGCGGATGTTGGCCCGCCGCGCCTGGAAATCCCGGAAGAGGGAGCAGGAGCTGACCTCCAGCCACTCGCCCGAGCCGGCCGCCCAGACCTCGATATCGTATTTGATGGCGGCGACGAAGGAGAGATCGCCGGTGGCAATCGCCAGACGCCGATAGGGCAAGCCCAGACGTTCACACAGTTCCTCGGCATCGCGCGTCAGGCTTTCAAGCTCGTCTCGACCGGTGGCCGGCTCGACGAACTTGACCATCTCCACCTTCTGGAACTGGTGCACACGTTTGATGCCGCGCACATCCTTGCCGGCCGAGACCTTCTCGCGACGGAAGCAGGGCGTGGATGCGACGTAGCGCAGCGGCAGCAGGCCCGGCTCGATGATCTCATCGCGATAGAGATTGGTCACCGGCACCTCGGCCGTCGGGATGAACCAGTAGTCTTCCTCGGCATCGCGGTAGAGATTCTCGCCGAATTTGGGCAGATTGCCTGTACCCACCATACAGTGCTCGCGCACCATGAAGGGCGGATAGATCTCTTCGTAGCCGTGCTCGCCGGTGTGGACATCCAGAAACCAGTTGGCAAGCGAGCGCTGCAAGCGCGCGCCCGCGCCCTTGAGCAGATAGAAGCGGCTGCCGGACAACTTGGCGCCCCGCTCAAAGTCGATGATGTCGAGTTCTTCGCCGATCTCCCAATGCGGGACGCGGCTCGAAGGCGAACTCGGGCTTGACGCCGATCTCCTTCACAACGACGTTGCCGCTCCTCGTCCGGCGCCACAGGCACATCCGGCTCAGGCGGGTTGGGAATGCGCAGCATGGCATCCTCAAATGCTGCGTCCACTTCGCGCAGCCGAACGTCGAGCAACGCGATCTCGTCGCCAAGCTCGCCCATGCGCGCTTTCAAGGCGTTGGCCTCATCGACCTTCTTGTCGCGAAAGAGCAGACCGATCTGCTTGGAACCGGTGTTCAACTCAGCGCGCAGCGTTTCGACGCTCGACAACAGGGAGCGGCGCTGCTCGTCCAATTCGAGCGCCAGCTCCCAGGGAGCCTCCGTGTCGTTCAATTTGAGCATGGCCTCGGCCAATGCTTCTCGGTTCTCACGCATCCATTTGATGTCCAACATGGTTCTACCTCCGCTGATCCAATAAAAAAATCCCCTTCGTCGCTCAGGACGAATGGGACTCCGTGGTGCCACCTGATTTTGCAGAATCTGCGCCAGTACGCAGTTTCTGCCTCAAACACGATAACGGTGTGGGCCGCCCGGCCATTGCCTGCCGGGAACTGATGTGGGGCTAACCGGTTCTGTCCTGTTGTCTCGCAGCGGCCGACAACTCTCTGAAAAGGACGACAAACGGGTCATGTCCACGGTGAACGTCTTGGAACGCTCAATTTAAAACGTACATGGGCATCGTATCATGGCCGGCGTCGCCATGCAAATCGGACCGAATGGTTGGTTCGTGTCACTTGGGTGTCGTCAAACTGAGTTCGGGTGACAATCCGTAGGGGCACAGTCCATTATTGTATTGCGAGAGCAGGCGTCTATGCTGCCAACACACCCGAATCAGATGTGTCCAAAAAAGAGATCGACGGCGTTCTGCAGCCAGCCACGAATGCCCCGTTTTCGCAGAGCCAATCGATCGGCAACCTGGGTCAATCCGGCCATGGCCATGGGCGGATGGCTGCGGACCATGGCCTGATCCGACACGACAAGATGGCGAGCCAGCCATTGGCGTACAGCGGGCGGCATGCTCTCTTCAACGTCCAGGCGCACGAGCGGCAACTGCAGTGCCGCGTGCAGGCGGGCGTCGAGCGCCTTCGTGGGACGGCGCTTTGTCCGGTCTCAGAATGCGGAAAAGGTATGCGCCAGTCACCCTCATCCCAGGAAAGAGGAGTTCGGCATGGGAACGCACGACACTCTCGGACCATACGTAGAGCGCCGGGGCCGTAGGCTTGGGCGTCAAACCAACGTCCGGCCTGTGGATCTTGTCCATTTTCACCCATGGACAGCCAGCGCTCCAACACGTCCGGCACCTGGATCAATGCAAAGACCGGGCTGTCGTAGCGTGGATCCGCTTCTCTGCTGTGCAGCACGGTCAATAGCGTCAGGCTGCCGCTGTCCAGGTGGGGAAATGGACGGCCCGAATCGACGGCCAGCGGCGTCAGCAGAGGAAAGACCTGCTGCATGAAACAGTCGCGCAGCCAACCACGCTGCGGCTCGGTCAAGCTATCCAACGCCACGACAGAGATCGATTCCTTCTGCGCCAACGTCGGCAGAATCGAGTCGTGCAGGATCTGGCCGATCCGATCCATGCGGGTTCCAACTGCCTGCGTCAACAGAAGACGTCGCTGACGCTCATCCTCGGCAAACATAGGCTGCGGTACTGTCGGTTGCGGCAGCCGACTCACGAAAATTTCGTCAGCAACTCTTGCCGCTGCGCCCACGGCCCCGAGTCGAGGGCGCAGATCGGTTGTCGCATCGGCGGCAACATCTATCAACGCATCCAACTCGTCGAGCCAAATACTGTCCTGATTGGCGCCAAACGGAAGTCCGGCCTCACCGACAGGCGCGCGAGCGACGTGCGGACCATCCGGTTATTGCGGTCTCGGTTTTCTCTGGCATTGACCTGTGAATCCATGGCAAAACAATCAGAGCTTATCGTTATGCAGCGCCGTCGGTCTCATCCAGAAGGGTATCGTCCTCAGTGGAGAAGGCCAAGGCCAGGCTGCTGTCGGTCACAGTACGATAGACGGCGGAGAGATTATCGTAGACATCAAAACTGTCATCGGCGAAATGGGGCGGCCCCAACCGGCGCAGCAACACCAGTTCGATCAACGGCGGCGTGATATGGTGTTGAAATTGAAGCTGAGATCGGGACCGACCCCAGAAATGGTCGATTTCCGCGTCCAACATCGGAGATTCGTCCAATTGGCTCGGCGAACCGCCGGCCCGGTAGACGAGCGACTGTTCACTTGCCGGCCTGTGCAGGCGAGGCGGCGCCGACAACCTGGTTGCGTTTGGCATTCAGGTCATGGAGAACCTGCTGTCGATCGCGGCCGCGCAGACGCAACATCAGCCAGGGATCATCGTTGAGCATGTCGGCCACAGCGGCATATGCGGCCAAGACCGGTCCACATACGCTGGCGCCGCCGTCGCAACAACTGCACGACGAACGCAGTTCAGACGCATCGACAGGCATCAGATCGGCGCCGGCCTTGACAAAGACCGCTTCGATCTCTTTTGGCATCTCGCCGGCCAGAAGCTGAGCGGCGAAGATCGCCTGGCTGCTCAAGGCGTCTAGAGCGGCTTCCCACTGGGCCTCGGTTAGGCCGGCCACTTCAATGGCGACCGTACAGCTTCCCAGTTCTCGGTGGTGCACTTCAGCATCGATCCGCCCGTGGCGAACTGCAACTGACGCACTCGCCACCCCTGGGTCAGACCGGCGAATCTCACCGGCGTCGGCGACGATACCGAGATCGGTCAGCATGGAAAGCCAGCGGCGTTCCCACCAACGTGGGTCCGGTTGACCTGATGTTGTTCTACTCATTGTCAAAAATTTATTTCCTCTCGCAGAGCTCTATTGCGATAACAAGAGATTCGTCACAGATGCATACAGATTGACAGCGGATGCGCGCACAGATGATTTTCCGGACGTAATCCCTGGATCCGGTAATACGCCAAAATCATCTGTGCTCCATCCGTAGCAAATCTGTGTGTATCTGTGACGAAATCGCCCAGAGTCTATTACAGCATCTCTCGTCGCAGTGAGAGCAGATCGCGCAGTTGATCGTTGTCCAGTTCGGTCAGCCATTCCTCGCCGCTGCCGACGATGGAATGGGCAAGCGCCTGCTTGCTCTCGATCATCTCGTTGATGCGCTCTTCGAGCGTGCCCGAGACGACAAATTTGTGGACCTGCACATTGCGCGTCTGGCCGATGCGAAAGGCGCGGTCGGTGGCCTGATCCTCGACGGCCGGATTCCACCAACGATCGTAGTGGAAGACGTGGTTGGCGCTGGTCAGGTTCAGCCCGGACCCGCCGGCCCGCAGGCTGAGCACAAAGACAGGCCGGGCCATCCTCACGCTGGAAAAGCTGCACCATATCATCGCGCTGTTTGGCCGTGGAACCGCCGTGCAGAAAGAGAATCTCGGTGCCCAGCTGCGCTGAAGATGATCCTTCAGCAGATGGCCCATCTCGACAAATTGGGTGAAGATCAGCGCCCGATCACCGACGGAGAGCGCCTCGTCCAGCATTTCGCGCAGGCGATCCAGCTTGCCGCTGCGACCGGCCAGCGGCTCGGTCTCGCGCAGGAAGTGGGCCGGGTGATTGCAGATCTGCTTCAGCTTGGTCAACAGGCCGAGCACCAGTCCGCGACGCTGGATGCCGGTGCTCTGGTCCAGGCGATCCAGCGCCTGCTGCACCGTCTGCTCGTAGAGCGCGGCCTGTTCGGTCGTCATCGAACAGTAGACGACCATCTCGTTCTTCTCCGGCAGATCGGGGATGATGGTCGGATCGGACTTCAGGCGGCGCAGCAGGAACGGTTGCACCAGATGGCGCAGTTCGGCAGCGCGTTCCTCGTCATTGTAGCGCTCGATGGGCACGATGAACTGCTTGCGGAAGCGCTCGAACCCGCCCAGATAGCCGGGATTGAGAAACTCCATGATGCTCCAGAGTTCGGCCAGTTGATTCTCGACCGGCGTGCCGGTCAGCGCAATCCGATTGGACGCGTGCAGTGCGGCGCACAGCCTGGGTCTGCTTGGCCCGCGGGTTCTTGATATTCTGCGCTTCATCCAGAATCAGATCGCCCCATTCGATCTGTTCCAGCAGATCGATGTCGCGCCGGGCCGTGCCAAAACTGGTAATGGCCAGGTCATTGACGGCCATGGCCTGGAGGAATTCCTGGCCGCTCAAACGATCGATGCCGTGGTGGATCAAGTGCGTGCAGCCCAGGCGCAAAACGGTCGATCTCATGCTTCCAGTTGGCGACTACGCTGGTCGGGCAGATCAGCAGCGTCGGCGCCACACGTGAACCGTCGCCGTTGTGGCTTTCGGCGTGGCGCTGACGCTCGTAGAGCAGCAGCGCCAGGGCCTGGATCGTCTTGCCCAGCCCCATGTCATCGGCCAGACAGGCGCCGATGCCCAATTGGCGCAGATAGTGGAGCCAGCCGACGCCCCGCTTCTGATAGGGCCGCAACGAGCCGATGAATCCGTCCGGTTCGGCCAGTTCTTCGGGCGGCTGCTGGGTGCGCAGTTGCTCAAACACGACCTGGAGCCAGCCCTCGACATCGACTGATTCCAGCGGCAGCGCTCTCGGTATCTCATCCAGCAGCCCGATTTGGTCGTCGATCGCAGTCAGTCGGCGATGGCCGAGCCGGCGGTCAGTTCGTTCAGGATCTCAGCGCGGCCCATATGGCCTTGCGCCATGCGCAATGACTGCAGAAAGGTCATCGAGCCGCTGGACTGTTGTTGAAGGAATTGCTTGGCCGATTCGATCTGCTCCGGATCCAGTTCGACCCAGCGGTCGTGCATGTTGACCAGCGGCGTCTGAAGGGCGGCCAGATGGTCGAATTCATCCTTGCTCAGGCGATTGCCGCCCAGGGTCAGCTCCCAGGCATAGCGCACAGAGTCTCGCTCGTCGAGCGGGGTCTCCTCCGGCCAGAGATCTTCCTTGCCGGGATCGCCGGCCAACAGGCGCAGACGCAGGCCCAAGCGTGCATGACGACGACCGCTCCACCATTCGGGAAGCAGCAGACCAAAGCCGCTGCTCTCCAGCAGCGGACCGATTTCGCGCAGGAAATGATAGGCTTCGCCGGCGGTCAGATCTGCGCCCTCGGGCTGGGGACTGCGCATGCTGTCGGCAATCGGTTTGAAAAGTTTGCTGGCCACGCCCAGCCCCGCCAACAGCCGCTCCTGGGGTCGATCCAGGCGTCGATGGCCGATGCGCAGGACGGTATCCTGGGTCTCCCACACATCGCGTGCCGGCACCAGCAGCGCGGCGTTGTCACGCGATTGCAGATAGTAGTGCAATCGCCACCGCATGTCCTTGCCTCGAATCAACCGATGAGTCAGATTCTTCACGGACCGGCCTCAGGTCCAGAGGCGATTCCATCGTCAGATCGCCGGCGCCAGCGGATCGTCTGAGCCAGGTTCGGTCAGTGCAAAACAGATGCGGAAATTGGCATCGGTCGATACATGCAGTTGCTCGGTCCACGAACGCCAGTCTCGATAGATCTGATGGGCGGCCTGAGGGCCGAGCGGCATCTGGCGTTGGGCAGTGAGCAGGCCATACATCCAGGCCGAGACCGGCGCATTGGTGTAGGGAGGCAACAGGCCGCCGGCCCACTTCCCGGATCATCACATCCACCATGGTGCTGAGGAAGTGTTCGACCAACAGCCCTGCGGGCGGGGCCTCGGCAATGGCGTCGATGTCGTAGGCACGGCAGACCGGCGGCAGAATGCGCACGAGGTGCGCCACCTGTTTTTCGACCCGCGCATCCAGCAGCGAAGTCTGCCAGGAACTCAGAATGCGCCCCATGTCATCGGGGCGCAGACTGGGCAGATAGTGCTGCCCGGCCAGAATTTCAAGCACGACTTTGGACGCATTGCTCCAGAAGAGCAGGTCATTGCCGAGCCGCAATCGACGCCAGGTATCCGGTCGATCGATGGTGATGCCGCGTGCGGACTGGCTGCTGAGGTGGGACAAAAAGATCAGTGCGTCGACCGGTTCCAGGCTGACGCCGGTCAATTGCCACGGCATCAGGCTCGGTTCTGCAGCGGACAGGGGCACAGAGCCGGCCGAATCGGCGTCGATCCGAGTCTGGTGCAGCACGCTGCGGCGGGCCATGGGCATGCCGGAATGGCTCGGCAACCAGATGGTGGCGGTGGCCAGTTGAAGTGAATCACTCTGAAGGGTGGGGCTTGAATCGACCAGAGAGTGCGCGAACTTGGCCCACTGAGGCCTGAAACGGATGTGAAGGAATCTTTTCGGAACGAATGCGACCGTTGGACTCACTGTCTCACTGATACGCCGGCCGAATCGGTCGCCGCCATTGCCGTTGGATCCGGCCACTGGATCAGCAGTCGAAGTATCGGTGTTCTCCGCCCAAAAGAAGAGACGTCCGTCCGAAAATGGAGTGTCTACGCGCAACCATGCAGCATGTAATGTTAATGGCATAAAGAGTATTGTACCCCTGCCGGTTTGAAGGGGCCAAATTTTCGTGCCGTATTTTCCGGTTGATGTTGCGTCTGGATCAGTCGAAGGACGTGAGAGGGCTGGGTCAATCCAGTCTGACGACACATCCGCGGGCTCTCGGGACATGGACGGCGGGGAACGTGACATAGAAGCTGGTCCCTTCACCGGGTGCGCTCTCAAATCGAATCTCGCCGCCATGTAAGTTCGACCAGCGACCGGGCAATGTTCAGCCCCAGACCGGAACCGGTCGTCTCCGTTTCATAGACATTGCTGGCTCGATAGAACGATTCAAAGATCTGGTCTTGTTCATCCAATGGGATACCAATGCCGTCATCGACGACCGAGATCTCCACAAAGGCCGGATCGGCCGCTCGCATTGCCCGAACGCTGACATGGCCGTCGGGTCTAGTGTACGAAACGGCGTTGAGGAGCAGGTTGTGCAGGATTTGCATGGTTCGAGCAGGATCGCAGAGTACAAAGGGCAGGTCGGCATCGGCACTGACCGTCAGCGTGAGGTTCTTCGCCATGGCTTGCGGCATCATTTCGTCTTCGACCACCGTCAACAGATCGGAGATGTCGGTGACCGACATCACCAGATCCATGCGTCCGGCAGCGATCCGGGTGATATCCAGCAGATTCTCGATGATGTCCAGCAGACGATCTGGTGCTGCGACGAATTGCGTCGGCGAATTCGGTCTGTTGCGCGGAGAGACCGCCGAAGTCTTCATCTTCCAGCAGATCGAGGTATCCGCTGACCGTCGCCAGCGGTGAACGCAGATCGTGGGCGGCAATCGACACGAACTTCGACTTCAACTCGTCGAGTTTGCGCAGTTCAGCGTTGGCGGCAACCAATTGCAGATTCTGTTCCTCCAACCGGTCGTGCAGCAGAGAAAGTTCGTTGCGGTGCTGCGTCACAGTCTGCTCGATCTCAGCCATCTCGGTGATGTCTTCGATGACAAACAGGATGCCGTCAATCGCGTTGTCGGCGCCGCGGTGCGGAAGGGCCGTGAAGTTGAAATAGCGGACCTGCCCATCGTCCCCGTCAATGTTGACCATGGGCAGGAAGAAGCTGGCGCTCTCTCCGCGCACGATCGATGCCAACTGCTCTTCACTGCCGATCAGCTCCGGCACCAGATCCGAAAGCGGCCGGCCGAGACAATCTCCACGCGCGAAAATGAATGCCCGAGCGCTTTCACTCACGTCGACAACGTGAAGGGATCGGTCACTTACAACTGTGTAGATTTTGCTGTGGTCCAGAATTTGCTGGAGACTCTGATAATCAATCACGTTCAGACAATCTGTTTGCCGAGCGCTCGGAACAAGACGTCGACCTCGTCGCCGTCTTTGGCGCTTGTCAGAAAATATGGGATGCCAAACTCGTTTGCCGCAGCCGCGACATCTTCGGCGTCGAACACATGTTGATCGTCCAGATCCCACTTGTTGGCGGCCAGGACGACCTTGGCGTCGGGTCGGACTGCGTAAAAATCACGAAGGTAACTACCCAGATGGTTAAGCGTCTCTCTACGCGTCAGATCGCAGACGATGACAGCGCCTGCCGCCCCCCCGAGGTAACTGGCACGAATCGGCGTGAACTCCTCACTGCCGGCCAGATCCCAGATCAGCATATTCAGTTCGACCACATCGCTTGCTCGCGGGACCATGATCGTCTTGCGGCTGACTTTCACGCCAATCGTGCTCAGATATTTGTCGTCAAAGCGATCATAGACAAACCGCCGCATCAGGCTGCTCTTGCCGACTGCAAAATCGCCCAATAGGCAGATCTTCTTGCTAAGTGATATCAACGGCTACTTCCTCATCGTTTTGCGTAGGAATGTGATCAAACATCTGAGTGATTTGGCAGACGATCTATTGTCTTTCGTACGATCTTCAGGCCAGTCCGAAGGAGATCGATTGGCCGCCACGAAGAGCGCCGAGCGACACGAAGAAATGGATTGTCCTTCTGTGACTTATGTGGATCGTCACGTCCTTACAGGATCTCGAGGTGGGGACAGACTGTCATGCTCTGCAACCCAAAAGAGCTTAAAATATCAACAAAAAAATTAGACCGACAGCATCATCCAGAGACGCCAGACAAAGAGCAAGGCAACCGCTCCACATCCGATCCAGAGCACGCCCGACTGAATGTCAGAATCCACGGGGTTCTCCGTCTTTCGACCGCTACAGGTGCGGGCTGGGGCTTCAGATCGATCAAGAGCGGCCCCATTTGGCTCTCAACACCGGAGAGGTCTGATGCGTCGCCGTTGTAGTTGCGCAGCCGCTTGTAGTAATCGTGCTCAATCTGATGGAGCCCTTCACGCAGGCTCGTGCGATAGCCGATTGGCTCGAAGCCTTCGACGGCCGCGGCCACATACGCATAGCGGCCGGTCTCAATCAGAATCTGCCGGCCGCCGTAATGGATTGCATCCAACTCATGTTCTTCGCCCGCCCTGCCCGAAGGCATCCTGAACAAAGTCACGGATGGCGGTGAGCATGCCGCTGATCAGGTCAGAGTCCGGCTTCAGTTCCGGCACGCCGGACAGATGGAAGAGCAGCAACCCGGATTCCCGATGAATCAAAAAGAGATCATCGACATGAAAGGGCAGCGCTGAACGCAGAACCATTTCAGCGTCGGAGACGCCACTGGCGCGGGCATGGATGCGCCGTTTGATTCCGTCGAAAGTGAACGTATTGCGCATCTGGTGATCGATATATGCGAACCAGATCGCGCATGGCTTCGGCCACAGCCTTGGAGACCAAGCGACCCGTGATCGGATAGAGCGCCTCGATCATATCATCACGCGAGTCGCGAATGCTGGTGCTGATGGCATCGGCCATCACCGGATTGAGGGTGGCAACGAGCGCCTCATCATCATTGACCTGGTCTTCGAGCATGGCCAGACAGGCGTTCAAGTCGTTGCCAGGTCGCCCTGCATCGGCGTCGATACGTTGCTGTTGCTGATCGAGCAAAAGACCGCGCAGCGCCTCCAACGCCTCTACATCGTCCATTCCCGGTGCGGATTGACGCTGTGATCTGATTCTGTCTGCGATTCTGTCTTCGATTCGGTAGCCAGATCCATTGGTTGGCTCAGTGTGACCGATTTTGCAGATCGGTTGACGGTTTATGCGCGGGTGGTGCGGAAGATGCGGGCTATCCGTACGCCTCGAAGGCCCGCGATCCACTGTGCAGTATACGCGGGCGATCATGACAATCATGCCGAAGGGCTTCTACTCAATTTCGCCCAGGAGATCTTCCAGGAGATCGACGACCATACCTGCATTCTGGTTGTCCTTGAGCGAACTGCCCATCTGCACCAACATGTCGCCGAAGGACACACGGTCGACCTTGGCATGGCCCAACGCCTCGGCATTCTGCCGCAGATCCGCACGGATGCTCTCTTCGGCCTCACGCAGGCTGCGCTGCAGTTCGTCGCCCCGGTGCGCATACTTGGTGTCCAGATCCTGCAGGCGGCCATTGTGCCGCTTTTCCAGATCCTTGACATTGGCGGTCAACCGTTCATCCAGTTGGCGCAGTTGCGCGCCATGGCGGCTGTCCAACTCCTGCAATTGTTGGCCCAGCTTACTGCCCTGTTCCTGGATACTTGAAGTCAGTTCGCTACTCTGATCATTCAGTTGTTGTGCCTGCAGCCGACCCTGCTCGACCAGTTGTTCAGTTAGCCGAGCGTTCTCCTGCTGCAAGCGTTCGATGTCGCGGGTCAGATTGTCAAAGCGCTGCGCATATTCGCGGATCTGTGCGCCAAAGACGATCTCGCGGATTCGTTCCAGCTTTTCTGTGGATTCAATGCCGCTCACAACCTTTTCCTCTGTAGTTTCAGCAGCCTTTTTTGCACACATCGAGTTTCTCCTCAACCTGGTGTTTGGGTTTGCAGCGATGCCAGTCCATGATCGTACGACTCAATCGAGATTTCAGACACTGTTGGGGCTTTTGGAATCCATATCGTCTGAATATCGCGGCCGACAGAGCATCAGTTCAACGAGGATCAGGCGATAAACCGATATCCCAATCCTCGTTCAGTGACAATATAGGTGCGATCAGTCGATCCATTCGCAATTTTCTGGCGCAGTCGATGTACATGAACGCGCAGTCGATCTTCGTACACTTCCTCACGTGGCCACAGCCGGTTCAACAGAAATTCCAAGGTGACAACACGGTTGCGATTGTTCATGAAGACATGCAGCAGCTTGGTCTCGGTGGGCGTCAGGGTGATCTCCTCGCCGTTCACCGTCACGACTTGCGGCCCATGCTCACCTGCAAATAATCGTCCAGGCGAATGCTGGGCTCCATTGCATAGTCGAACGAATGGATGCGGCGAATCAGACGATCCACACGAACCAGAAATTCACGGGTGACAAACGGTTTGGTCATATAGTCTTCAGCGTAGCGTTCAATTGAGTTGACGACCACATCCGTATCGACTTCAGATGTCAACATGATGACCGGCACATCGCTGAATTCCTGCAGCTTGCTACAGAATTCGGGGCCGGTCATGCCGGGCATATAGATGTCCACGACTGCCAGATGAGGGATGCCATATTTTTCGATAATCTCCAGGGCCTGCTCGCCGGAAAATGCGGACACAACCTCATAGCCCTCGCGCTCAAGGTTCAATCGGAGGAGATTCTGCAGATCTCGATCATCGTCAACGAGGAGTATGCTCTTCATAGCCATAGTTATCTCAATTCGACTACTTCATTGCGCCGGGAGGCGCATTTATTGCGGCAGGAGGTTCACTCACCTGCTTGGCCAGAGTGCGAAACTCCGACAGAAACCTATCCAAGATTCTCTCCGGGTTTTCCACCAATTTTTCGTCAATCACGATTCCCAGGGTCACCTGACCATCATAGCTGATGATACTGATGCCCAATCCAATATTGCCCGACTGCGGCACCCAGAACATAATGCGCCGCAATGGGAACCGCCAAAGTAGAGCGTCTGCTGCGGGCCCGGCACATTGGTCAGAACCGCCGATGCCTTGGTGGCGAAGAGGTCGACCGCATGGGCGGCCAATTCGCCCGGCAACATGCCCAGCAAGTTCAGCACCTGATAGACCACGACGGCCTCAGGTGAACTTTTCAGCATGTCCATGCGCTGCTTGACTTCAAACAGGCGTGCGAGCGGATCGTCCAGACTGACCGGCAATGAGAGATAGACCATGCCGAACTGGTTGCCCAGGGACAGCGGAGCGTCGGATGACCGCAGGTTGACAGGCACCATCGCCCGCAGATCGCCGCTGTTGACATCATCGCCCTCTTCGTCCATGAATCCGCGCAGTGCGCCGGTCAATGCCGCGATCAACACATCGTTGACCGTGCTTCCGGTCGCACGCCCGATCTCCTTGATCTGCTGCAGGTCGACCGGCTCAGACCAGAGGACTCGCTTGGCTGTGCCCAGTTCTCCCTGAAAGACCGATTCCCGATCCGGCGGAATGATCACGAGCCTGGCCAACACGGCCGCGCTTGCCGCCGTCATCAGACCGGCGCTCACGGCGGCGTCAAGGGCTGTGTCCAACTGCTCACGCGGATGCCGAACCGTATCAATGCTTTCACGGACCAAACCTCCGGCAATCTCGGCTGTGCGCACAGTGGTGCGACAGGCAAGACGGGCGGTGGATCGCAGCAGACCCCGGCGGCGCCGGGTCTCGGCGCCAGGGCGACCGGAGGCGACAACGGAGCGCCGTCTTCGGTCTGAGTCATGGACAGCATGACCTGGACCAGAGCGACGCCATCCGCAATCGAGTGGTGCAGGCGCACGAAGAGCGCAGACCCACCCTCGTAGTTGTCGATCAAATAGACCCGCCAGAGCGGCTTGGACCGATCGAGTCCAGTGCTCATCAGATCGCTGATCAGGCTCTGCAAAGTCGCAGTCGTGCCCGGCTCCGGCAGGGCAATGTGCAGGAGGTGGGAACGAATGTCAAAGTAGGGATCATCCTCCCAATAGATTCGCCCCGATCCGACCGATGACTCGACAACTCGCCGGCGAAAGAGCGGAAACTGGGTCACCATCCGCCGCTCAAATGTGTCGCGCAGGACGGCGTAGTCGACCTTGCCGTCAAAGAGCATGACGCCGTTGATGATCATCAGGTTGGTCTCCCGATCCATCTCAAGCCATGCCTTGTCTACGCTGCCCATCGATTGGCGTTTGGATGTTTCGGCCATATTCGTCCACTCTCATCAACTGTTTCTGAATCTCAGTATTCTTGGTGTTTGCGCTCAACAGAGGAAGTGCTCAGATAGTTCGCATCGATCAGAACGCAAGCGTAGAAGAAATGTTTCCTGCGCTCGTCGCAAGAGAACGCTCAGATCGACTGTCTATCCGATGGCCGACAAGTCATCCGGATTCCTATGCAGATCCCTGCAAGCTTACGGAATCCTTATGCCATCAGGACAACAATAGTATACTGCAAATCGAACTGAATTCCAACACAACAGAATCAATTTTGCGGGAGGCCAAACGGCAACTTGGGCAACGACGCCTGTAGCCCTGGGATCGAAACTCGTCGAAATGTCTCTGCTCATCCAGCCAACGACGACAGGGCCCCATCGCAAAATTGCATCCAGATTTATTGCTGTCTATAATGGCTCGGATATCTTAATACCCGGCTCAGATCGGATGCGGGTGAAATTGCCATCGTTTTCAAGAGGAAAGGTACGCAATTTCAGTTCCCCACCCATTTGCGCAAATAATCTTCCCAGCCGGCAATCGCCACTGCTGAATGATTCAGCAGCGACCTCAGTGTGTAGCGCTGCTGTACAAATGAAGAACTTCAGAAGAAGGATACCAATATGTTGAAGACACATACCTGTGGCGAGTTGTCGCTTGACAGGTCGGCCAACAGGTCAGCGCTGGCCGGATGGGTGAACCGACGACGCGACCACGGCGGACTGGTCTTTATCGACCTGCGTGATCGATTCGGCGTCACACAGGTGACCATCGACTCGGACGCTGCCACCAGCGCTCACGACATCGCCAACCAGGTGCGCGGCGAGTACGTGATCCAGGTGACCGGCACGGTGCGCCGACGACCGGAGGGCTTTGAAAACCCCAATCTGATCGACCGGTGACATCGAGGTCATTGTCGACAGCATCACGATTCTCAACGAAGCCAAGACGCCGCCCTTCTACATCTCCGGCGCCAATGAGGCCGACGCAGACAGCGTCGATGAGGCGCTGCGCCTGAAGTATCGCTATCTCGATCTGCGCCGCTCGCGTCATGACCGGCAACTTGATCCTGCGCCACAATGTCGTGCGCTTTATCCGCGAGTATCTTTCGGAACGGGATTTCCTGGAGATCGAGACGCCGATTCTGCTCAAGAGCACGCCCGAGGGCGCACGCGACTTCATCGTGCCCAGCCGGCTTCATCCGCACAAGTTCTACGCCCTGCCCCAGAGCCCGCAGCAGTTGAAGCAGATGCTCATGGTGGCCGGCATCGAACGCTATTTCCAGATCGCACGCTGCTTCCGCGATGAAGATCTGCGCGCCGACCGCCAGCCGGAATTCACCCAACTGGATCTGGAGATGAGCTTTGTGGACGCAGCCGACGTTCGCAGCCTCATCGAAGAGATGTTGGTGCAGCTCTCGGCCAGCGTGAGCGACAAACAGATTCAGCAACGCCCCTTCCCCGTCATCACCTACGCCGACGCCCTGGACAAATATGGCGTCGACCGGCCGGACCTGCGCTTTGGCGTAGAACTGTTCGACCTCACCGACGTGGTCGCCGAGCAGCGAATTCGGCGTCTTCAGCGACGCCGTAGCAGCCGGCGGACAGGTCAAGGGGTTGGTCTACCCCGGCGGCGCTTCGCTTACCCGCCGCGAGATCGACGGCATGACCGACTTCGTGAAGCCCTACGGCGCCAAGGGCCTGGCCTGGATCGGCGTCACCGGCGAGGCCGACGAAAACGGCCACTATGGGCCGGACGCTCTGCGCAGCCAGATCACCAAGTTCCTCACCCCGGACGAGATTGCCGGCATCGTCGACGTCAGCGGCGCACGAGGCCGGCGACCTGATTCTGATCGTCGCCGATCAGCCGTCTGTCGTGGCTCAGGCGCTCAGCAACCTGCGCCTGGACATCGGGCGCAAAGCAGGGCTGATCGACGAGAGTGTGCTGGCCTTCTGCTGGGTTGTCGATTTTCCGCTGCTGGAATACAACGAGGACATGAAACGCTGGCAGGCCGTCCATCATCCGTTCACCTCGGCCACGGGACCAGGACTGGGAAATGCTCGAATCGGCTCCCGGCGACGTGTTGGCCAAGGCCTACGATGTGGTGATGAACGGGTGGGAGATCGGCGGCGGCAGCATCCGTATCCACCGCAGCGACTTGCAGGATCGTCTCTTTGCGGCCCTGGGCATTTCGAAGGCAGGAGGTCGACGCCCAGTTTGGCCATCTCATCGAGGCATTCCAGTACGGCGCCCCGCCGCACGGCGGCATCGCGCTGGGCATCGATCGACTGGTGGCGCTCTTCGCCGAAGCGACCAGCATCCGCGATGTCATCGCCTTCCCCAAGACGGCCGCCGGCACCGATCTGATGGTCGATGCGCCCAGCCCGGTGACCGATGACCAGATGGCGGAACTGCATATCTCGCTGCGGGAGACGAAAGAAACGTTAGTTTTTTCCGACCTTGTTCGATCTGTCGGTCCTATGCTATATTATGAGTTGACTCTGCGGTTTCCGTGATCGGATAGCATACGGGGCGAGCCAACACTTCAAATTTGGGCGCATGGTGACGCGGTGTGGATGTGATAGCCATTCCTCATGGAGGCGTGGCAAGACGGAAGCACCCAGCGGCGCCCACCCTGCTTAGACAGGTTCGCACCCACTGTCCACACGATTCTGCGGAGTCAATGCCTCATCAATGCCGTCTGCTTATGCAGACGGCATTATTCTTGGCCGAACCCCAACATTATGTCAACTTTATTGACGATGCCTGTTGCGCTGTGTTACAATTGCCAGCGCTTTTCGGCTTGCCTCGGTGGAGCGCATGTCCGATTTTTGAGATCATAATAGGCGCCGTTTCTCATCCTGCTCCCGCATGGCGATGGAGTGAACGGCAGCCGTGAACCGATGAGGAGTACGCCGTGGCCATAACACGCACCCGCGTTGCCGATGATACCTGGGTCTTCACCAGCAGGCTCTATGTGGAAGTGAATGCCGGGTTGGTCGTGACCCCGGAAGGCGGCATTCTGATCGACACGCTGCCTTTCCCGTCCGAGACCCAACAGTTGATCGCGTTTGCCAAACGCATCTGCCCGGCCGGCATCAAGTATGTGATCAACACGATCAGCCATGCCGATCACGTCTACGGTTCCTACCTCTTTCCGGACGCCGAGTTAATTGCCCATGAAGCAGTGCCGGGACATGTTGGCCGACCATGGAAAACAGGCGTTGGCGCAGGCCAAGGAGCACACGCCCGAACTGCGTGATGTCGAGATCCGGCTGCCCAAAGTCGTCTTCAATGAAGGCATGTTGGTGCGGCTGGGCGGCAAGACCGTGCACATGCGATCCATTCGCCGGGTCCCAGCCCGGAGATCTGCGTGGTCCATGTGCGCGAGGACAAGGTGCTCTTTGCCAGCGATCTGATCATGCCGGTGCCCGTCATCGCCAACCCGATGAGCGACATTGAGGTCTACAAACGCTCGCTGGCCAATCTGCACGAGTATAATCTGGAGTCCATCGTCCAGGGCCATGGCGACATTCTGCTGCGCGGCGAGGTCACCAGCAGCATCGACATCAACATCAAGTACCTCAACGATATCCAGGCGCTGATTCGGCGGCTGATGAGCGAAGGAGCGACCAAGCACGATCTGCTCGAATACGACATCGAGCAGTTTGATCGCAGCCGGATTCCACTGGGCGGCCTGGTGAAACAGTTTCACGCCGCCAATCTCATGTACCTGTGGGAAGAGGAACGGCGAAGACAGCGCCGCCAACGCCAGGCCATGGCGGCTGCATAGGGCAAACACGGCATGCAACAACGACCCGCATCCGATCCGACTGACATTCTTGTGGCAATTCAGGCGCTCTCGCCCAGCCAACGGCGTCGGTTGCTGCGTCGTTTGGGCGCCAGCGGTCTTCTCGATCCTGACGAACTGCTCACCGACCAACGTCGCCTCGACGTGGCCCCGGCATTGGGCGCGGGCATCAGTCGTTGGCGAGAAGAGACGGAGCGTGTGCCAGAGCCGGCTACAGCAAGTCTCTGGCATTGCAGACAACGACGAAGCAGTCGACGACAAAGCAATCGACGAAGTAGTGGCGAAAGCCGAGGTTGCCGCACCTGTGACGCCACCCCCAACGCACGCGGCCCAAACCGGACGACGACGTGAACGAATACCGCTCACCGGTTAGCGGCAAGGTGGTGATGGGCACGCCATCCGAGTTGGTTGAAGACGATCCGTACGCCATGCATCCGGTGCCGGGCCAGGCGCCGGAACGGCCCATCGTCATCATCTTTGACGGCGGCAGCAAGGGCAACCCGGGCAAAGGCTACGGCAGCTATGCATTGCGCTGGCCGGGCCAGCAGGAACGGATCGTCAAGCTCCAGTTCGGCGATGACGTCACCAACAACGAGGCCGAATACGACACGCTGATCGCCGCGCTGGAGGCGACGCCTGACGCGCCTGAACGACCTGGGCGCCGGCGCCGCGACGGCCCAGGTGACAGTCCGTGGCGATTCGCTTCTGGTGATCAACCAGGTGAAGGGCGAGTGGAAGTGCAACGAGAAGCGCATGCAACTGCGCAGAGACCGGGTACGCGCCCTGCTCGACAAATTTGGCCGCTGGGAGCTGATCCACCACGACCGCAGCAACAGCGTTCGCGTGCTAGGGCATTAGCGCACAATTGCACGAATAGCCATACAGATCGCAACGCTGGCTTTCGGCCCCCCAGCCCCCAGATCCTGGGGGAGGCGCTGCACAGCAAAGCCGGGGCGAAGCCGACCGTTCCCCCAAGGTTGGGGACTAAGGGGCTGCCGATGCCTCTCGCACAATCTGTAGTATGATTGGCGACATCCTGTACTAGCGAAGTTAGGCGCATACAGGAACCGAGATGTATTCGATCTGAGAGGTGAGAAGAATGGAATTGACACTAAGCCCAGATATTGAGAATGCCATCAAGGAACGGGCAGGTCTAGAAGGCACAACACCTGAGCAAGTTGCACTTGACGGACTCCGCAAAATGTTTGGGCTTTCGGCCGGCCAACCAGACGATTCGCCGACCTCATTGGAAGAATTCCTGAATGGATACATCGGTGTAATCCACAGCAGTGAACAGGTTGAGGGTGGCGCGAATATGTCGGAAGAAACGGGAAAGCAGTTTGCACAATTGGTTGTACGGAAACGAGACCGGGATCAAATATGATCTTGACAGATACGGGGCCATTGATCGCTCTGCTTGATGTCGACGATCGCCATCATCAGCGCTGTCTAGTCGCGATCAAGCATCTCCCTGCCGAACCGATGGTCACCACGTGGCCATGTTTTACGGAGGCGATTTACCTTCTTGGCGCGACCGGCGGATATCCCTATCAGGAGAAGTTATGGCGCATGCACGTAGCGGGGCGCCTATTTCTGCACGCGTTTTCTGTTGACGAAATTCGGCGCATGAACGAGCTAATGGACATGTATCAGGATACGCCAATGGATCTGGCCGATGCATCACTTATTGCGGTGGCCGAAAATCTTAGCTGCAAGCAGATCTTCTCGCTAGATTCTCATTTTTACATTTATCGCTTGGCCGATGGAGGTGTACTTCAGGTTGTACCCTAGTTCGCTACGCCCGACCTTCTCGATCCATTGCAGCCAATTTCGTCAACTCATTGTGAAACCAACGCCACGGCCTCAACCCAGAAGCCATTCGGATCCGAGGCAACTAGCGTCAGCGCCGCTTCGCCATCTTCCCACACCGACAACCCCAGTGCATTCAAGTCCAATAGCAGTTCGTTGCCGTCCGGCGCTGCCGGCAGATCGAACTTCGCCTCACCGCCTTCACCCAAAACCGCACCGCTAGAAACCACGGTCGCCGAAACATTCGGCAATGTCCGATAGCGGATGCGCAACCGCGCGCCGTCGGACAGATGATGGAATTCGAGGGCGGCCGGCTGATCGCTCAACAGGCGTGCACGTGCGCCGTCGTCCAGTTCGATCAACGGTCCCCAGTTCTCCGCGCCCAAGACAGGATAAGGCATCGGCTTGGCCGGCTCGCCCACCGTGTAGACCGTGATCCGATCATCTTCGTATTGCGGCGGCTGGTTTGCGAAGATGGCCTGGGCCAGATCCGTCGTGTATTCTCGCTCTTCGCCGCCCGGCATCTTGTAGCGATCCAGCACCACGGTCCCCACGCCGGCGTCATGCAGCACGGTCTGTCCGACCGCGGCCGCGTCGATGTCGATAATGTCCGGCCCAAGATGGCGGAAATGTTGCAGCACCGGCATGCGCTCGGTCAATGTGCGCGGGTCTTCTCGGCTGATGTAGGCCACGGTGAGCGGACGCTGATGCACTGTCTGGTAGAGCAGATAGCCGGGGCGGTCATAGTTCATGGGCAGATTGAGGATGGCGCCCTCGCCGTGCTGAAGCTCGCTGTAGTAGCCCGGCGTGTCGGGCTGGCTGAGCGGATAGGGCGCAACCCAGATATTCGGCCAGGATGACGGCAAGCACGACGGCTGAAGCGACGACCACGGCCCGCACCGTCGGCAGCCGGCGCAGCAGCGTCGCCAGCCCAATCCCTGCCAACACCGCCATGCTCAACTGCACCATCAGCGCATAGCGACTGACGCTGCGGGTCAGCCGGGCGATGGGCAGGAAGTAGTTGAGGACGCCCAGCGGCGTCGCATGCCAGGTCACGGCTTCGCTGGTCGGGATGTCGGCCCACGTGATGTTGCCGAGGTGAATAACCGGACCCAGAGCCAGTGTGAAAAAGACCAGAGCGCTGACGCCCCAGAAGGCGGCACGACGCGGCCATGCCGCCAGGCCGACAAGCGCCAACGCCATCGCCATGTAGCCGATGCTGATGGTGCGCTCGCTGACCGGCGCTATCTGGTTGCCCACCCAGGCGAAGCTCTCGGGCCGGAAGAGCGTGTGCAGTCGATTGGGGGTCAGGAAGTCCATCACGCTGGCGCTGAGGATGTAGAGATCCGACTGGGGCCGCACCATGAACGAGTAGGCCACGGACTGGCGCACCATGGGGATCAACCAGGGGCTGAGCGCCACCAGAAAGATCAGGCCGGCTATCATCGGCGGCGCCAAAACAGGGACAAAGCGCCGGATACCGTGGCCGAGCGCCTGCCAAGCGCCCTCGCCCTGGCGGACACCAGCGAGCCAGACGACCGCCGTTTCAAAGAGCAACCAGAGCAGCAGCAGCCCCGTGAAGATCAGCAGGTAGAAGACAAAATACCAATCGCAGAGACCGGTGAAGACCAGAAAGAGTCCGGCCAAGAGCGAACTGCGCAGCCACGGTCGTCCAGCGCGTAGCGCAGTCGTCGCCCGCAGCAGATAGAGGATGTAGAACGGAATCCACTGGAAGCTCATCACCTGCATGTGGCCGAGGAGATGGGCCATGTGGAAGGGCGAGAAGGTGAAGATGGCTCCGGCGATGAAGGCTGAAAGAAAAATGGACAAAGAGCGAAGATCGAAGATCGGGCTGCGAGTCGCCCTTGATTCTCCAGAGGATGCTTGGCTGCCGATCTTTGAACCTTGCTCTTTGGTCTTCGTTCTTCGACCCAATATCCACAGCGTCAACAAGAAGACGCCGTAGCCGCCCATGATCCAACTGAAGAAGACGACGGTGTTGTAGGCCGGGATCAGTCCGGCGGTCAGTTGAACCGGCAGGGCCAGCAGTCCGTTGAAGGGATTG
This sequence comes from uncultured Chloroflexia bacterium, assembly GCA_963698255.1. Classification (GTDB taxonomy): domain Bacteria; phylum Chloroflexota; class Anaerolineae; order Caldilineales; family Caldilineaceae; genus JAWKOK01. The sequence continues at coordinate 83,392 of CAVOQD010000028.1, forward strand.
AGCGTATGAAAATAGAGACCGACACCGGTCGGATAGTAGAGCAGATCGGTGATCAGCGGATTGCGCACCTGGTCGATCAGCGCGATCTTGGTCCACCACAGATTCCAGTAGTTCTGCCAACCGTCGAAACCGTCGCCGGGGATGGCGCTGTTGAAGTGCAGCAGCAGCGGCCAGGTCATCAGAACCGTCAGCAGCGCGTAGGCGGCCAACACAATCACGTGCCGCCAGCCGGAACGTGATGGGCGGCCGGGGCCTGATTCAAACGCTGTCGGTTCTGAACGCATGCATGCCGCCGTTCGATCTGAGCAGATTCACGACTTGACAATGTGAAAAACTTGTAGGTCAACAATCGAGGATTATATCACCATCCGGCGATTGGCACGGAAACCGATTGCACGGGCAACGGTCAGGCGCCATGCGCCGTCCACCATGGGAATTCGCCCTCAATCGGAACCGACCATTGCCCTCTGCGCGTTTGTGTTGCGTTAGAAGTGGCGCAGAAAGACGTTGGTTGCACACTTTCAACGTCGGCGATGCCGGTAAATTCGGCAACGATGTGGTAAAATTGTTTGTTGCGACCAAATGACTCCGTATGACAAAATCCGGCAAATGCTGGAACCGTAGACACGCTTCACCGCCCGTGTGAGATTGGATCAAAAACGATATGTCGAATGACTTCTCAAGCTTTGACTTCGATGACTGGAACGAGTCTGACGAAGACGAACTCATCTTCGAGTCTCAGGAATATAGCGATCGCTTTGACCTGGAACAAGAACCCAGCGAAGACATTTTCTCCGACGATCTGCCCGTTCTGCCGCTGCGCGGCGTTGTCGTCTATCCCATGATGTGGCTTCCGCTGCCTGTCGGCCAGGAGCGCAGCCTGCGTCTGGTCGAGGACAACCTGCCCGGCAACCGGATCATTGCCTTGGTCACCAGTCGCAATGAAGACGAAGACCAGCCGGGCCCCGATCAGATCCACGAGATCGGCACCGCTGCCCAGGTCCACCGTGTCCTGAAGACGCCCGATGGGACGGTACGTCTGCTTGTCCAGGGCCTGGAGCGTATTCGCATCGTCGAATATCTGCAAGAGATCCCCTATCTGCGCGCACGGGTTGAGGCCATCCCTGAAACCATCGAAGACGGGCTGGAGATGGAGGCGCTGGAGCGCACCGTCGAGGATCTCTTCCGGCGCATCATCGAGCTGGAGCCGCAGATGCCGGAAGAGCTGGCCGTGATGGCCATCAACGCCGACGATCCGCGCCAGCTTGCCTATCTGACCGCCAGCAGCATGCGCATCGACCTGGAGAACGCGCAGGAATTGCTGGAGATGGACAGCGTCCAGGCCAAACTGCTGCGCCTTACGCTGCTGCTGAACAAAGAGATCGAGGTGCTCGAACTGGGTCGCAAGATCCAGTCGGAGGCCCACAGCGAGATGGACCGCATGCAGCGCGAGTTCTTCCTGCGCGAGCAGATGAAGGCGATCCAGAAAGAGTTGGGCGAAGAGGACGAGCACACGGCCGACATCGCTGAGCTGGAGCAGCGGATCGCCGAGGCCGGCATGTCGGAAGAGGCCGAGAAAGAGGCCACGCGCGAGCTCGACCGCATGCGACGCATGCCCATCCAGGCCGCCGAATACAGCGTGATCAAGACCTACCTGGACCTGATGGTGAGCCTGCCCTGGCAGAACGCCACCGAGGACAACCTGGAGATCGCCCACGCCCGCGAGGTGCTGGACGAAGATCACTATGGCCTGGACGAGATCAAGGAACGGATTCTGGAGTTCCTGGCCGTGCGCAAGCTGCGCGCCGAACGCAAGCACGAACGCGATGAGGACGACCTACGCGACAAGATTCGCCGCGAGCGAGAAGGCGTCGTCCTCTGCTTCGTGGGCCCGCCCGGCGTCGGCAAGACCAGCCTGGGCATCAGCATCGCCCGCGCCATGAACCGCAAGTTCGCCCGCCTGGCCCTGGGCGGCGTGCGCGACGAGGCCGACATCCGCGGCTTCCGCCGCACCTACATCGGCTCCATGCCCGGACGCATCATCCAGAGCCTGCGCCGTGTCGAGAGCAAGAACCCGGTCTTCATGCTCGATGAGGTGGACAAACTGGGCCGTGACTTCCGCGGCGATCCCAGCAGCGCGCTGCTGGAGGTGCTCGATCCTGAGCAGAATCGGGAGTTCCGCGATCACTATCTGGATGTCCCCTTCGACCTGAGCCAGGTCATGTTCATCACCACGGCCAACATGCTCGATACCATTCCGCCGGCGCTGCGCGACCGCATGGAGATCATCGAGCTGAACAGCTACACCGAAGAGGAGAAGGTCAAGATCGCCCAGGGCTATCTCATTCCTCGCCAGATCAAGGAGAACGGCCTGCGCGACCAGGAGGTCGAATTCACCGAAGCGGCGCTGCGTGAGATCGTGCAGGGCTACACGCGTGAGGCCGGCGTGCGCGGCATGGAACGACAGATCGGCAAGGCCTGCCGCAAACTGGCCTCCCAGGTCGCGGCAGGCGAGGCGCCGGAGACGACCGTCATCGACGCCGACAATATCGTGGCGTTTCTGGGGCGGCGCACGGTGCACCGCGAGGAGATCGTGGAACGCACGGAAGCGCCGGGCGTTGCCGTCGGCCTGGCCTGGACGGCTGTGGGCGGCGACATCATGTTCTTCGAAGCCACCCGCGTGCCGGGCGACAAGGGCTTCACGCTCACCGGCCAGCTCGGCGACGTGATGAAGGAGAGCGCCCAGGCCGCCCTGAGCTATGTGCGCAATCGAGCCGACGTGCTGGGCATCGACCCCGAGGTCTTCCGGACGTCGGACATCCATCTGCACATCCCGGCCGGCGCCATCCCCAAGGATGGGCCCAGCGCCGGCATCACCATGGCCACCTGCCTGGCCAGCCTGCTGCTCAAGAAGCCGGTCCGCCCCTATCTGGCCATGACCGGCGAGATCACGCTGCGCGGCCGCGTGTTGCCCATCGGCGGCCTCAAGGAGAAGGTGCTGGCGGCGGCACGCTTCGGCATCAAGACGGTCATTCTGCCCAAGCAGAACGAGGCCGATCTGGACGACGTGCCGGAAGCGGTGCGCAGCACCATGGAATTTATTCCCGTTGACTCGGTCGATGAAGTCTTCGATGCCGCGCTGGGCATCAACATGGAGAACGGTGGATGATGATCAGACAGAGCAAAGGGCTCACCTTCGACGACGTACTGCTTGTGCCCAAGCGCTCGCACGTCTCGTCGCGTGGCGATGTGGACACATCCACCTGGCTCACGCCATCGATCCGGCTGAACATTCCGGTGATCAGCGCCAATATGGACACCGTCACCGAGGCAGCCATGGCCATTGCCATGGCACGGACCGGCGGGATCGGCATTCTTCACCGCTTTATGTCAACCGACATGCAGGTCAAGCAGGTGAGCAAGGTCAAGCGGGCCCAGGGATTTGTGGTCAACGATCCGTACACGGTCTCGGAGAACGCCCCGATCTCGGAGGCTGTGCGCCTTATGCAGCGCCGCGAGGTGGGCGGCCTGGTCATCACCGACGACAGGAACAAGCTGATCGGCATGATCACCCAGCGCGACACGCTGCTGGCCCACAACGGCGACACATTGGTGCGTGACGTGATGACGCCCTATGACAAGATCGTCAGCGTCGGCCCGGATGTCACGCCGGAGACGGCCCGCGCCGTGCTCTATCAGCACCGGCTGGAGAAGTTGCCCATCGTTGACAGCGACGGCAACCTGGTCGGACTGGTCACGGCCCAGGATGTGATCAAGGCCGACCAATATCCCGCAGGCTTCCACCGACGAGCGCGGCCACCTGCGCGTGGGCGCGGCCATCGGCGTCAAGGACGAGGATCTGGAGCGGGCCGGCGCGCTGCTCGACGCCGGCTGCGATCTGCTGGTGCTCGACATTGCCCATGGACATGCCGACCACTGCATCGACATGGTGCGCCGGCTGCGACGCCAATATCCTGAGGCCCAGATCATCGCCGGCAACGTGGCGACCAGCGACGGCGCGCGCGAGCTGGCCGAGGCCGGCGCAGACGCCATCAAGGTCGGCATCGGGCCCGGCTCCATCTGCACCACACGCATTGTCACCGGCTTTGGCGTGCCCCAGTTGACGGCCATCATGGACAGCGCCGAGGGGCTGCGCGAGGCCGGGCTGGACCTGCCCATCATCGCCGACGGCGGCATCAAGACGTCGGGCGACATGGTCAAGGCGCTGGCCGCGGGCGCCAGCTCGGTCATGATCGGCAGCCTCTTCGCCGGCTGCGAGGAAGCGCCCGGTTCGCCGGTGATCCGCAACGGCCAGAAGGTCAAGGTCGTGCGCGGCATGGCCTCGCTGGGCGCGGCCATGGGCCGGCGCGCGGCCGAACAGTCCAGTGAAGAGGACGTCGACGAAAGCGCGGAAGACCAGAGCGATTGGGACAAGGTCGTGCCCGAGGGCGTCGAAGCGGTCGTCCCCTACCGCGGCCACGTCCACGAGATCCTCTACCAGATGGTCGGCGGCCTGCGCTCGGGCCTCAGCTACGGCGGGGCCAAGACCATCGGCGAGCTACAGGAAAAGGCCGAGTTCATCGAGATCTCGCCGGCCGGCATCCGCGAGAGCGGTTCGCACGATGTGAGCCGGGTGTAGAACAGCAAAGATCGAAGAACAAAGATCGGCAGGCGAAGATCTCTCCGCTGGCCGAGTCATTGACAATTGAAGACTCGACTGCAAGAACTAATTTTGCCACGGATTTCACAGATTACACGGATTCTCCCCAGTGGATTCATCCGTGTAATTCGTGAAATCCGTGGTTGGTTTTCCTTTTTGCAGCAGAGTCATTGAATGTTGACAATTCACAATCGACAATTGGAGAGGCTATGAGCGAGGCAATCCGGTTTCCGGACGGTTTTCTTTGGGGAACCGCAACTTCATCCTATCAGATTGAGGGCGCATGGCAGGAGGACGGCAAGGGCGAGTCGATCTGGGATCGGTTTGCACACACGCCGGGCAATGTGATCGACGGCTCCAACGGCGACGTCGCCTGCGACCACTACCACCGCTGGCAGGACGACATCGGGCTGATGCAGTCGATGGGCCTGGACGCCTATCGCTTTTCCATCGCCTGGCCGCGCATTCTGCCCCAGGGCACGGGCCCCGTCAACCAGGCCGGGCTCGACTTCTACAGCCGGCTGGTCGACGGTCTGCTGGACGCCGGCATCAAGCCCTTTGTCACGCTCTATCACTGGGATCTGCCCCAGGCCATTCAGGACCGCGGCGGTTGGCCGGGCCGCGGGAGCGTCGATGCCTTCGTCGAGTATGCCGACGTGGTCAGCCGCCATCTGGGCGACCGGGTGACCAACTGGATCACCCACAACGAACCGTGGTGCATCGCCTTCCTCAGCCACCAGATCGGCGAACACGCGCCGGGCTGGCAAGACTGGACGGCGGCCATCCAGGCCTCGCACCACGTGCTGCTCTCGCATGGCAAGGCTGTGCCGGTCATTCGCGCCAACAGCGTCGACGCCGAAGTCGGCATCACGCTCAACTTCACCCACTTCGACGCCGCATCCGACAGCCCGGCGGATCTGGCTGCGCAGCGCAATGCCGACGGCTACTTCAACCGCTGGTTCCTGGACCCGGTCTATGGACGCCACTATCCGGCCGACATGGTCGCCAGCTACATCGAAGCCGGTTTCCTGCCGGACGGTCTCGACTTTGTCGAGGAGGGCGACATGCAGGCCATCGCCGTCAAGACCGATTTCCTGGGCGTCAACTACTACACCCGCGAGATCGTGCGCGACGAAGAGGCCCCGGACAATCAGCCGCAGACGGTCTTCGGCGCACCGGCGGACGAGCAGACGGAGATGGGCTGGGAAGTCTATCCGGATGGTCTCTACCACTTGCTCAACCGGCTGCACTTCGACTATCGTGCGCCCAAGCTCTATGTGACGGAGAACGGCGTGCAGCTACTCAGACGGCCCCGACGCCGACGGCAAGATCCACGATCAGCGACGGCTCGACTATCTGCGCGAGCACTTCACGGTGTCGCAGCGCGCCATCGAAAACGGCGTGCCGCTGGCCGGCTACTTTGTCTGGTCGTTCATGGACAACTTCGAGTGGGCCAAGGGCTATTTGCAGCGTTTCGGCATCGTCTGGACCAACTATGAGACCCAGGAGCGCATTCTGAAGGATAGCGCGCTCTGGTACAAGGCGTGATTGCTGAGAATGGGTTTGGCGGGTGATTGTCCGCAAATACCTTGGCGCTCTGAACCTCCGGGAGGTTATCTGTGGCCGGTTACTTAGGCCGTTCCAGGAATTGAATTCACGCCAACGTCCCCGGCACAGCCCGGACCTACTCTGGTCAGCGCGAATTTGTGTGGGCTGTGCCGGGGACGTGAATTCTAGGATCGGCCCTAGTGACTGATCATGGGGATCCAGATGGCTGATTTCACCATCGAAATCTGCTGTTGCGGTCGACTCAGTGACAGCGAAGGGGCCGTATAGATCGGTCCGGTTCTGGATGTCGACCATCTCGATGTAGAAGAGATCGCCGGCGACTGCTGCCGAATAGCTGTAGGCCACCGGTTCGACTGAATCAATGACACTGGACGGAACCAGCGATTCATTGATCTGTTCCATGCCATCGACTGTCTCAACATAAAGATTGAAGCCGGCATTGCCTGTCTCGGTGGCCGTCTCCCACTCGAAGCGTACGACATCGCCTGTCCGCTTCGCTTCGAATCGACTCAATGAAACTGCCAATGGACCGTCGGTGCAGACGATGGCGTAATCGAGGCCGAGGTCGATGTTATCAATGTCGTTGGGGTCTTCGACCAAGATCTTCGAGGTCTTACCGCTGGCGTCGGTGAGCGTGCAGGAGATCGCGGCAGCCGAACTTGCCCTGACCGGTGAATCCGACTCGATCTGGTCACAGCGGCTGTCACAGCGTCGCGCGCTGTCACAGTAGCTGTCACAGTGGCCAGTGACAGGTCGGTGGCACACTTACCGGTAACGTCGTCGTTGTTGATGTTGAACCACGCCTCTGCTCCGGCGATCAGCGTGGGATCAAGCGGGTCCATGGATGTCGAGTATGTCGTGTCCAGCGGCAGGTTGGAGAAGCGATAGTAGCCCAGCAGACTGGTGGTCGTCACCGCCGGCGGGGTCGTGTGCATCGTGACTGTGACGCCGGGGATGCCGCACTTGTTGACCTCGCCCTCGTTGTTCTCGCCAATATAGAGGGTGTCGCCGTTGATGTCGATCCATTCGTATTGGCTGAGCGGGATCGGCGTATTGACGACATACTCATCTACGTCGCCGTTCTCATTGTGGTCGTACCATTCGTTCTGTTTGGCGTCGTTGTTGACATCGTACCAGATCAGATCGCCGACCGCGCCCAGCGCACTGTCGGCATAGCCGAACTCGCGTTCGATCACGGCACAGCGGCCGACGGAGAACGACGCGGAATTGGGTGTGGTGGCGTAGTATCCCTGGGTGATCAGATAGGCGTCATGGACCTGCAGCGTGTAGACGCCGGGCAGATCGAACCCATCGCGATCTGATTCGAACGTCACCTGCCCTGTACCCCCTGTGGCCCCGATTAGAATCGGATTGTCGTCGGTGGGCGTATCTGGAACCAGTTCGACAGGAATGTTGAGCCCAGGGAATCGTGGCTCGGTCTCCCCACAGACGCCGTCTTCGTTGGTGTCCTCACAGACCGTGGCCGTAATGACGGCGTTGGTGCAATCGCAGTCAGGATGGACGGAAATCGGGCTTGCCTTGGGCGTTGACGATGTTTCATCCGTTGCGTCGCCGTCGACAAAAATGTTGTGCGCCAACAGTGTGTACGCCGCATCTTTGGTCAACTGGAATGATGCTTCCCATCCGTCGGCGCGCTCGTTGACTTCATTCACATAGGCGAAGCTGACGTATGACGCATCAACGACCTTGCTGCCGTTGATCTTGATGAAGCTTTCGTCATCCATCGCCGTGTTGATCTTGAAGTCGGGTGAATTCACATAGGCATACATTGTTTCCGATGAACAGTCGTAGCGCAGATAGAGGTAGCCGGTAACCTCGGTGTCGGTGCGACCAGCCTTGCGCATATAGGCGTAGAAATCCAGCCCATTTAGGTCGGTGTCCCACTCGGACGGATCGCCGTCCACAGTTGCGCTGCCATAGTTGAGGTTTCCTTGGGTGGCGAACACATCTGAAGTCGTTGCCAGCATCGCCAGCACAAAGACCAGCATGGCGACGGCGCTCTTCAACAGGATCGGTTGTTGCGTTTTCGATAGCATGTCGATTCGAGCCTCCTTGATTGTGGATCTGTTTGATTGACTGCCATAGACGGAGCGACACAGTTTGCACAATTGAGTGTCGGAGGTCGGTCAATCGCTTCAACTGTGACAACCCTACGGATTCGTAAGCTTGGGGCCGTAAACGCAGTAACCCGCTCCATGTGACCATGGCTCGGGTTATGGGTACGATTATTCAGTTCAGCAGGATTCGGTGGCGATGAAGGAGTGCGACGATTTTGGCCGGCAGAAATGTTATAAGGCAACTAAAGACTAAAAAGATGTGTAACCTTAGTTTAGCATATAGGTGGCAAAGAAATGTCTACAACCTTACAATTGGGGTGAAATTGATCGATCAGTGGCCAGATAGGAGAGAATCTCGGCACGTACATCAGGCAGTTTCGACATCTGCCTGGGGTAGGAGAGGCTGCATACATTGAGCCTGGCAACGGCGTCGCCGATCTGCCGAAACGATTCTTGATTGCGGCGTTTGTCACTGACGTCGAGCCGAAAGGTGCAGTTCACCAGGGCCAAGAATGCATCGCGAGGGGACATGGGCGCTATGACAATTTCTTCCGTCCGTTCTTCCAGCGGGGCGAGTACAAATAGCGTTGTCACAGGTGCCGGATCAGAGTGAAAAGCAAGTCCCAGGCTTGAAGGATCCAGGCGTTCTTTGCTTGTGTAATGCGCCATGGGTTTCGTATCTGCGCCATTCCAATTCAGCGCTTCCCGGCTGTCCGGCCACAGCCGAAGTCCTGGATAACTGGGGATAGCGATGATTTCCTCTCTCTTGAGCGCTCAAGAGGAGGAAATCATCGCTCAAAAGAGCGAAGCCTGCTTGATTGAAGCTAGAGCACAATGTCGATTTGCCTAGTCCGGATTCGCCTAGAAATACGATGGCGCCATGATCGCTGGTCACGCCGCCGGCATGCAGCACCAGATGCCCTTGATGACTAAGCAGACGTGGCAACACTTGATCTAACAATAAGTGACGTATCGTTTCTCGACAGGATTCTCGTGCTGCCCATCCAGCAATACGGCGGCCATCATTTGAGATTACGAAGTCAGCAAGTAAGGGGAAACGCAACAAATATCCCTCGCCTAGCCTGGTTAGGGAATGTGTGATATCGCCGGAATTTCCAGCCCGATGATGAATCCAATGTGTGTCGGCATTCACACTTGGAGGCATGGAGAGGAATTGGAACAAGAATCTGCAAGGTTGGCCATAGTTTTCTTGATGTTTGCGAATAAGCTCTGGAATCGGTATTTCGCTACAGAGATTGCCGCCAGCATAGGAATATTGCCACATGGACATCACCCAAATACAATCGCACGATATCGTCTACCAGAGGCAAAAGCATCATTTTGAATGATGCACATCCCCTCACAAATACAGTAGTTCACGATTTGAGAAAAACGAGATTCTTCACTGATCACTCACCATAGCGAAGGTGTCTGGAAAACCCGTTCAGAATGACAATTCGTGAACTACTGAAATATGTTGAACACAAGTCAAGACATTCCGTACGTGGACAAGAACCAGTAGCCTACACAGTCGTCAAACTTCTAGGGCCTAGGTTTTACGCCACCTTGATTGTTTTCACTTGCGACACCGCTGCCGCCGGCTGTCAATTCTCGCAGACTACCGTATACGTGGAGTTTAGGACAATGGTAGGTGCGAGGTTGAACGTTGCTTCTTTAATTTCTTCTGCTGTTCGACTATCTCAATCATGGTTTCCTCCATCTGTTAGCGAAATCTCATTGTTCAGGCGATTATGTAGTTGTAATTGGGCGTTCATTGTGTCGCCGTAGCCACAATGCCAATTGAGCTACATCATATACGGTGTCCGCCTGAGCTAAATCTCCGTCATCAAAATAGGACCGGTTTGCATTGAATATTGAGTCGAGACGGATGTATTCGCCCAACTGATCCCGCTCCCTTTCGATGGTATTCTGCATCCATTCTTGATTAGTAGCCATCAGATTGCTTGTGAAGGCCCAACCAAGGTGCTCCTTTCCTTGACGCCAACATACCTCATCCGGTAGACGCCCAGCCATTGCCCTTCGCAACACGGTTTTGCGCCAGCCTTGGTCAGTTTCTGTGCGCCAGGCAGCGTCAAGCTATGCTCCACCAATCGTCGATCCAGAAAAGGATGACGTGGCTCTATGCCTATCGAGACGCAACTCTATCGTAGCGTTCCACGCCAACCGTCAAATAGGGGTGGCTCAATTGCACTGGCACGCTCCTGGGGAAGGTTCCAAATGGCGACTCTCTTGGGCATGATTCATCGACAGTGTTTCCAGTCGACCAGCCAAATCCACACGCTTTGCAAAGGTCGGACTAATGATGGAGGTTTCGAATGTTGTTTTCAATGTGAGTCCGGCGATTTCGAGATGGAAGCAATTGCGCAAATTTGCCGCAGAGCTCTCGGCAGTCACTGCCCGGTCGCTTTTGAACCAGTGTACGTCCGGGTGGATAACGCCGCCCTGAGAAACGATTTCTGACCTTCGATTTCCCGATAGGCAGTTACCCAACGACCGCTCTCGTATCAGCCGATGCGATGTAACTTCCTTCGGACAGTACGTATCGCCGTCGATGCCATCCAGCACTGTGGTGACCCCGTGGCGACGGGCATCAAGATAGAGTGCCCGTAACAACGTCATGTGGCTATCAAATGGCTCATCAAGATTCCAGGTCAGTTCCTGCAATTCGGGCAGAAGATCGCCCCACTGCCCGTAGACCACAACGTGGGGATCGAGGCCGTCCATCGTCTGTGCAGCATGGATCGTCCTCGTTTCAACACAATCGACGCCATCCGGTGACACGCCTGAAAAAGTAGGCAGCGGGCCTCGGCCCGCCTCGGCCAACAATGTCCTGGCCACAGCGACGACCGAGCCGGAATCCATCCCCCCGCTGAGCGTGGATCCGACCGGCCCGACCCCACGCAGTCGGCAGCGTACCGCTTCGGTGAATACTTCAAGAAATGCCTCGGCGTATTCCTCGTCTGTTGACAGGCGCAACTCGGGACCGGGTTCAAGTGTCCAGTATCGACGCATGCGCATGCCGGCCGGCGTGATTGTCAGTGTGTGGGCCGGCGGCAGGCGATAGACCTCTTCAAAAAAGGTGCTGGTCTTGTCGATGCCCTCCAACTGAGTGATCAGAAAGTCAGCAATTCGCCCCTCGTTGATGCGATAGGGCGTCTGTGGCAGCACCAGAATTGCACGAGGTTCGGACGCAAGGGCAAAAAAGCGTCGTGGCGTCTCATGATAGATCAACGGCTTGATGCCGAAGTGATCTCGCGCACAAAAAAGTGTTTGGTTCGCGTTGGTCCCAAATCGCAAACGCAAATGCGCCCAACAGTTTGGTCGGACAATCCTCGCCCCACTTGTCGTAGGCATGCAGAATTAGCGCCTGATCGCCGATTCCTCTGGCTGAACGACCGCGCAGACCCAAGGCATCGATCAGATTCATCCCGGTTATCCAGCCGCACATCAGCCGTGATGACCAGATCGCCCCGCTGATTCTGAACCGGTGGACACTCGTGCAGCGATTCCGGCGTCGTCCGCAGCATTGTATGGCCCAGCCCCACCGGACCTTCATGCCAGATACCCGTCCCATCAGGACCGCGTCGCTGTAGCGTGGCGGCCATGCTCTGCATGTCGGGACGTGTAACCGGCGCTCCATCCAGATTGATGATGCCGAAAATTCCACTCATGCACGCTTCATCGGCCTCGGAAACCGTGGGCCTACGATATTCGTACGCTTCCTGGTTCTGGGCCGAAAATGAAGAAACCCGCCCCATGTCGATGGTTCGGGTTTCGATGTCATACCGTGTATACGATTGTCAGTCTGACGGTATTTTCGAGCACGCCACTCCGGCAATGGGTCAGCGAAGAATCTCGCTTATCACCAGATCGTGAACGACAGACAATGGATAGTCGAAATTCTACACCCAAGTAGACCACTGCCGAACATGCAAAACAACAAAATCCCAAAAATAGAAAAGCCGAATCGAGGCGAAACATCTAGATCCATAACACCCCCCCATAAACTCGGGCGATGCCAGCACCACAAATGACTGGGCAATGTCTGCACGGTCATTGAGCACCAGACCATCCCGTTCGACCCAGGCGTGGGCCATAAAGAGACCTTGCTCGCGGCGCACACCGATCCGGATCTCAGACGCCACGCCACGTCGGCGCAACAGCCACCAGATCGCCAGCGATTTGCGCAGACAGGTGACCCGCACGACTCCCCGGTTTGCTGCCACATTCACCATGCGCACCAGCCGATCGATGTCGGCATCGGAGAGCGAGTGAGCAGAGTCTGCCGGACCTGGGGAAAGCCTGCCCATCGCGACATAGACGCGCCGAAATCCCCAGATGCGCAGCCCGATGTCGATCACGGGCAGCAGCAGCGAGGCTGTGATCAGCATCCGCCAGTCGCCGGGCGTCAATTGCACGCAGTCTACTCCAACTGCCCATGCTCGACGGCCACCAGGCCGTTCTCCTGAAGCTGCGCGATCAGATCGACCATGTCCGCCTTCAGTTGCGCCGGCTCGACATCATATTCGGCCAGCAGAATTTCGTAGGCGTCCTGAATCGAATCCGACTCGGTCAGCAACGTCCACATGCGCGTGCCCACCTCATCCAGCCCGAAGTAGGACTCGCTTTCCAGGTTGAGGACCACGGCCTCGCCGTCGAGCACACGGACCAACACATCGTCCGGCGCGATCACGTTTTGAGAAAAATCGATATCCAAGGTCGCACTCCCTTTGTTTCAACAGATAAACTGAATCTGCAGCAAATTGTATACCGAATACGGACAGCAAATTCAACTGTTACGCTGCAATTGTCATGCGGTCAATCATCCAAATCGTGACATTGACGAGTCGGACTGTTGCAAGCGCATAACCTGAGCGATTCAATTCGGCATATGATCGGCAATCGCGGATCGCACCCATTCGCGAATATTGCATGATGACCTGCGTCCGTTATGATCGGTACAGACATGAACTGCTTCATATCCACGATGCTGCACAAGCGAGCATTGCCAATGAGCTACCCACACTTCTCTATCGCCTGAACTACAAACGATCCTTCTCTGCGCGCGCACGGAGATGAGCACCGATCAGATCGAACGGCTGCGTGCGCTGGCCGGGGCCGACCTGGATTGGGATCGTCTGCTGCGCCTGGCCGCTGTGCACGGGCTGCGCCCGCTGGTCTACCGCAACCTGCGCACCCATTGCACGTCCATCGGTCCCGGAGACGGCGATGGAGCAGCTTCATCACGCCTATCGATACAACGCCGTCAACGCCCTGCTGCTCACCACCGAACTGGAGAAGATCCTGGCCGCGTTGGAGGAGAATGGCATCCCGGTCATTCCCTTCAAGGGCGTGACCCTCGGCGAGCGGCTCTACGGCGACGCCGCCCTGCGCGAGTCCGGCGATATCGATATTATTGTGCCGAAACGATGCGTGTTTGAGGTCCGAGCATCTCCTGTTGAGCGCTGGATTATCGACCGACTGTACGAACTTTCACCCCGACAGGAAGACGCCAATATCGTGCGCGGCAACAATCATTACAATTTGATCCATTCGAGCAATTCGCTTTCGGTCGAAATCCATTGGGATATTGTCTCGCCCCATCTGGGGATTCCCATCTGATTGGGAAGGTCTCTGGCAGCGCCAAGACCTCGATGCGCGTTCCAATCTGGCGAGATGTCGCACGCTCTGCCCGGAGGATCTATTTCATCGCCCTTTCTATCCACGGATCCAAACATCGCTGGGAGTCGCTGAAGTGGTTGACCGATGTCGGCCAACAGATTGAGCGTAACCCAAACCTGGATTGGAGCGTCATCATGATCAGGGCAAGGCAGTGGCGGGTCGAGCGGATGGTCCTGTTAGGGCATCTATCTGGCGATGTGAACTGCTGGAAGCACCTGTGCCGCGCAACGATTCAGGATGTAGCTCGACGATCCGGCGGTTGTCGGACTGGCCGGCGAGGTGCTGACAGTGATCGAACGTGCCGAGGGTACGCCGCCAAGCAGATCTGGACCGAATCGCTTACCTGATGCGTATGCGTGACAGTTGGCAGGATCGAGCCGGCGTACGGCTGGCGATTGCTGACTGACCTGAACTTTCAAGACATCGACAGAGATGATCGACCGATGGCTGCCTACTACCTGCAGCGACCCTTACGTATCATTCGCAAGAACGGATGGAAACCCTTGACCCGGATGGGCGCTCAGATGTTGGCCGCCTTGGACAGTCGCCGTCGATAGTGTCTATCGCACTCTGTTTTTTTGTCTCTTTAAGATCGAAGGGTGATTGAGGCGATCAGGCTACTCGTTTGTGCCATTTGCAAAGCCCGGCAGCGAAGGATTCATAGCGTCCCTTCGATTAACACCACTGACTACGGCCCTGGCAGCCAAATCGCTCGGGCGCAGTGTATGACCATTGTTTTACATCTTTTTGGGCATTGTGAGATTATAGGACATGACTGCTATCCCTCGAACCACGATGGTTCCTACAATCAATATTGGTCTGTATCCTCTTGTGGTGTGGCTGCAATTCCATCCATACAGATGAATCGTTGGTCACTGGCTTTCTGGCAGCAAGCGACAGGTCAGGGACAGATAGATTTGGCGGCCCCTCAAGTCCGGCATCGGCGTGCGTCCATCTGGTTGGCCGACGCCGCCATTCGCAATCAACGACGCAGACACGGCTGTCGAATTGCTCGCCGACCAACAGTCTGCGAGTTCGCTCTCCAATCGCTTGACTGGATGGGCTGCCCTTTCGCAAGGCAACCTGGACGCAGCGTTGCAGGTGTGGACGGCATCCGGCGACTATCGCTCGCCGGCAAACGTTGCCGAGATTTTGGAAGCGCAGGGCGATCTGGAAGGCGCCTACGATGCACTTGCGGGCTGCCCAAGCCGTGCAGCCCGGTCGGGGAACCCAGCCATTGGTCGATTTTCTGCTGCGGCATGACGGCACGGATGAGGCGATTCGGGTCATGGCCCAGGCCATTGAGTCCGGCGTCCTCGGACCAGGTTCGTATCACCTGGTTGCGCAAGCAGGGTCAACTGTTGCGCAAGCAACAGGCATGGCCGGAAGCGCAAGCCGTCTATCGTCAACTGGCGACCCTGGATGCCGCCGACGCCTACGTTCAGTTGGCATCGCTCGCCCTGGATCGCGGCGACAGTGTTGACGCCGCGCTTGAGCAGATCGAGTTGGCCATCGCCGCCGATCCCGCCCGTGGAGCCACGTACTACGAGAAGGCGCGGCTGTTGGCCAGGGACAAACGCTACGCGGATGCCGATCTGTGGTATCAGGAGGCCATGGCCCGTGATCCAGGCAACAAGGGCTGGCAGGTGGCCTACGCCAATAACGCACGCAGCGCGGCAGATTATCCCGGCGCGATTGACCGCTACCAGCAGATGATCGAGCGTTTTCCGGACGATGCCGGCGCCTACTACGAACTGGCCTGGGCGCTCAGTTTGGCCGGCGAGCAGGAAGCGGCCAAGGCTGCCATTGCTGCCGCCATCCAGTTGGCCGAAAAACCCAGCGCCGCCTACCACCTGCGTGCTGCAACCATCGACGAACAGGCCGGCGATATCGATGGGGCCATGGCACAGTTGAA
>CAVOQD010000029.1:0-18275 GCA_963698255.1 uncultured Chloroflexia bacterium
ACGATTGTGATGGAGCGTCTGGGCGAGATGTCCACCTGAATCAGATCCAAACACGAATTCTTCGTAGCTGCATGTAAGGTCAATGCAGAAGAATATTTCGTCCACGAAGGGTCACGAATTTACACAAAGGTCAGCTTTTTTCGTGTTTCTTTGTGCTCTTCGTGGATCAATATTTCTTGGATTCACCTAGGCCACTGGAGACTCTACATTGCATGAAAAAACATGAACGGCTGAAGTCAACCTTCGATTTGAGGCAGCCCGACCGTCCGCCGATTCTGGGTGGCTGGCTGGCTGCCTGAATATGTCCAACGACTGACCAACTGCAGCGAGGATGAGTATTGGGCCGACCCATATGAATGGGGAATGGAGGCCGAAAAGGCATTAGGCACAGACGGTGTCATCATCATCTTCACGCCTGTCGTTCGTGGCGAGTTTCGATGCGTCGATCAGAACGTCCTCGACCGCAGGGCCAGCTACGACGTTGATTCGATGCTTGCTGAGATCGACTCCATGCCCACCGTGGAGGAGATTCGTATCGGGTTCGACGAGGAGGACGAGTACGCCCAGTTTTTAATCGAATTTAAAGCGCGAACAGGAGACGCTGCGGTGATATGCTCTGGTGCCCTGCAGACTGGTGGATGATTCCGACCGCGCTCTGGTACGCCCGATTCGGCTACGAGACTGCGCTGACGACGTTGGGGCTTCATCCTGAGAAGTATCGCAAGCTGATCCGCACCAGCGCGGAGCAGGGCGGCAACATGCCATCCTGCGCGCCCGCGCCATCGCCGAGGGCATCCATCCGCGCTGCCATCCTCTGCGGCGAGGACATCTGCGGCCAAAACGGCCCCATGGTCTCGCCCGAGTTTCTGCGCAAAGAGTACTGGCCGCTGGTCGAGTACTGCTTCGAGCCGCTGCTGGCGGTGGGCGGCAAGCCGATCTGGCACTGCGACGGCGACGTACGCCCCATCCTTGACGACATCCTGGCCAGCGGCGTGGGCGGTCTGCAAGGCTTCCAACCCGAGTGCGGCATGGAATTGGAGTGGATTCGCAAGCTGCGCACCGTTCGGGGCGATCAGCTGGTCATCTATGGTCCTATGCCGGTGACGACACTGATGAATTGCGGTACACCCGACGACATGCGCACAGAGGTCAAACGGGCGATGGATCTTTGCCGGGGCGAGGCATCATTGGTCTTCTTCACCAGCAACACGATCACGCCGGACATCCCGTTCGAAAATGTGCTTGCCTATTGGCAGGCTGTCCAGGAGAGCAGTTGGTAGTAAACCGCTGCCTGCTTCTGCCCCGGCAGAGGTGCGAGGGTACAGGCTCTACTTGGCTCCGCTTGGCGGTCGCGGATCTTCTCAACGTTTTGGGGTACGGATGACCCTTGCGGCCGCGTGCCGCTCCGAGCGGGGGCGAGCCCCCGTCCCCTATAGTTTGGGGATGAGGCGTTACCATTCTAAAAAAGGGACCCACAGTTGTGGGTCCCTTTTTTGTCGAGTAGGATCGAAGCGGCAGACGATCGGGCAGGACTAGCGATAGGCAGGCGGCGTCGCATTTGACCGTGCCGGCTTTTCGCTGCTCTCCGCGCTTTTTCGACAGACTCCCCATCCTTGGTCAGCAACGGCGCCCGGTGATGTCGAAGGTACAGTCGGCGCCTTTGCCGAAAATGCGGCTGTGCCAAACGATACATCATCGATGAAGAGGTTGCTGTTCACCGACGAGTCTGTCACAGTCACGATGTCCAGTTCGATGGTCGCGCCGGCAAACGGGCTCATGTCGACAGAGACGGGAACCCATCCACCGGTATTCTCGGTCGATCGACAGAGTTCATACGGATAGTACCACTCGCCGTTGACGCCCACGCCGCCGTAAGTCGTAACCGCAGGCATCCTGGGATCCGATCCAGTGCCAGTAGTTCAGGTAGGGCTGCCCGCTTGGCACCGTCACAACCTGGCTGATGTAGGACACTTCATTGTCCAGCCCGCCCAGCCGAACCGACCAATTTCCAGAGTGAGGGTCTATGGGCAGGTAGGAGCGATCGAGGATCAGCGGTTTGCCCTGTGCAGAGACTTCGCCCCATGCAGTGGCGCCTTGCTCGAAATCGCCGTTGTTGATGTTTGCGACCGGGGGTGTACCGCCCGATGCCGGGAATGCGTACCAGCCGATCCCCTCATACTGGCAGATGTCTGCGATCACATCCCTTTCCTGTGGATCGGCGGTGAAGAAGTGATCGCCCCACCAGCAATACAGTCGGTAGACGGGCACTGTGCCCGGTTGCTGATCCGGGTAGGTATAGAATGCGATGCCCTCATCGCTGCAGCGTGGTGCGATGGCCTGCCGTTCAATCTCGTTGGTGGTGTAGAAGTGATCGGCCGCATCACTGCAGAATAATCGGTAGACCGGCACTGTCCCCGGCCGCGGCCCGGCAAAGGCGTTCCAGCCAACGCCTTCATAGTCACAGTAACTGCCAATCGAATTCTTCTCGGTGTCGTTGATCGTAAAGAAGTGGTCTCCCCACTGACAGTAGAAGCGATAAATGGGCGCAGTCTCAGCAGGAGTGACGCCGCCGTCGAGATAGTATCGGATCCAGTCTTTGAAGACGGCGACATTGGCGAAGACGGCGGGATATCCGCTATCTCCACAGCCCCGACCCCAACTGACGATGCCAATTTGAGCCCAGTCCGTACTGCTCCCGTGGTAATCATCAAGCGGACCGCCGCTATCACCGTGGCATACATCGCTGCGTGCTTGACCTGCACAGATCATCGAACTGGTGATCGACGATCCGTGAACGTCTATGCATTGTTGATTGTCGATGACAGGTGTTTGTACTTGCATAAGCACATCGGATGCCGAGCTATTAACGTCTGGAATCGTCAATCCCCAACCGATAACGGTGGCCTCAGTGCCTGGCGAATAGCTGGGGGCATCGATTGAGAGCGGCGTAGCAGAAGAAGACGTGGCCAACTTCAGCAGAGCAATGTCGGAACGGCGCAGCAGTTACGATTCCAACTCGGGTGGATAATGATCTCGGCAACCGGCAGCGTTTGCCCTCCGCCGGCAGAAAGACGATGACGTCCGGCTACGGTGTAGAGCGTCCCTACATTCCAAGTATCAACGCAGTGCGCAGCGGTCATGACCCAACCGGACCCGATCAGCGCTCCGCCGCAAAACTGCGTGTTGGCATTCTCTGGGTCCGCCATGAGTGCGACCTGCCATGGCCAGGCGCCAACCGCTGCCTCTCTGCCGCCGATAATATCAACGCTTTGGCCATCAGCCCGGCGCCGACTTCTTCTGCTCCTGCATCCGCAATGGGCGGCACGGCAACAGTGATCGACTGGGTAATCCGGCTGTCATCGGCGGATACGACAGTTACATGGATGCTCTTTTCCCCACCCGACGCCCAGGAAAACTTGGCGCGTGGCTCACCCTGTCCTTCATCGGGAAAGGGCGTCCAGACGATTGTGCTTTCCTTTGGCGCATCTGGCGCCTGCAACACGGCAACGACAGAGGATCGATCACTGCCGATTTCGGAGAGAATCAAATAGCAGTCCAACATCTCCAAATGCAAATAAGCTGATCGCCGGTCAATTGCGGGCTGGCATCTACGGACATAGCGAATGCGCTCGAATCGAAGAGGATGGGCTGAGCAAACAAAAGGACAGTCAGGATACCGATGGAAAGAATCCATGGGCTGACTTGAACAAGACGACAGACGGGATGTTTGACTTTCATCAGGGGGCCCCTTTCATATGGTTACGGAAGGTAAGTACTTGTGGGATGGGTACAGCAGCCTTCAATAACATCATAGCACGATTAGCGCAGTCGCACCATCACGAAAAATTTGGCAGAGCCGGAAACATCATATATGATATATAACCATCTCCAACAACAGGTTAACTTACTGAATTTGCATCCAATACGAATCGTCTATGTCATCCACTGGTCCTGTTTTTGCCAGCAAACGCGAATTCGTCTACGGGACTCTGCATGCCCAGATTTTGGCCGGCACTCGCGCGCCAGGGCAGCGTTTGGTCATCGACGACATTGCCGCCGAGCTAGGCGTCAGCCCCATCCCTGTTCGCGAGGCATTCAACAGCTTCAGGCCGATGGGCTGGTCGTCATCGAGCCCTATGTGGGGGCACATGTCTCCACCATCCACGCCGGTCTGGTCGAAGAGGTCTACGCTTGTTGGAAGCGCTGGAGATCATCAGCAGCCAGTACGCGTGCGTGCGCATGAGCGAGGATGATTTTGCCGCGTTAGAGCAAATTGTGCAGGTAATGGACGCCAGCCTGGACGATTCTAGAGACCTGGTCACGCTGAATGTCGAGTTTCACCAATTCATTGTCGATTGCGCCGATCTGTCGGTGTTGCCGTCGTTCATGGATCGTGTGCTCGATCAGTGGCAGCGGCTACGGCGCCACTATCTTGACAACGTCTTTGCCCGTCGTGTCGAAGGTCGCCCAGCAGGAACATTGGCAGCTTCTTAAAGCATTGAAGGCACGCGATCCGCAACATGTCGATGAGGTCATCCGCGCCCAGAATCGACATGCGCTGGCGTCCTATCTTGACCCACCTGGCGGAGAGTGGCCAATTGGATCGTTGAGGTCAGGGTGAAGGTGGCACAGGGATAGGTGCACGAAGGGCCACAAAGGTTCACGAATCCGCTCTGGGGGATGGCGAAAAGTTGGGAAAACTGATTCTTTGTCGAAGGGAGTTTCTTTCGTGCTAGTGCTCTTCGTGGACAGAATTCGTTCACGACGTACGAAAAGAATCCATAGAACTACAAACTGTTGTAGACCGAGGAGAAATACAAATGATCGATCGAGAACGCCTTGTCAAAAATGCGAGCAGGCCATGGATTTCGCCGGCGAGCAGGTGCGCAACCTGATCGAGGCGCATCCTGACTACTTCCCGATGTACACCGCAGAACGGCAAGTGGAAGCACGACGGCGAAGCCTGGACCAACTGGTGCGAGGGCTTTCTGGGCGGCCAGCTGTGGCTGCTCTATCAGCACACCGGCGATGCCTATTGGCTGGACAAGGCCGAACACTACTCGCGCCTGGTCGAGCATCGCAAGACCGACCGCAATGTCCACGATCTGGGCTTCCTCTTCTGGTCAACCTGGAAACGCTGGTACGATCTCACCGGCGACGAGGAGATCAACGACGTGGTGATCGAGGCCGGGCAGACGCTGGCCATGCGCTTCAAGGAGAAGGGCCAATACCTGCGCTCCTTTGTGGCCGACGAGAGCCTCTTCATCGACATCATGATGAATGTGGGCATCATCTTTTACGCCGCCCTGGAGACCGGCGACGAGGATCTGTGGCGCATCGCCAACCAGCACTGCCTGACCACGCGCCGCTATCTGGTGCGCGGCGACGGCAGCACCTCCCACGAGGGCATCTTCGACCTGGAGACGGGCGAGTTCCTGCGCCAGAGCACCCACCAGGGCTGGCGCGATGATTCCTCCTGGGCGCGGGGTCTGGCCTGGGCGCTCTATGGTTTTGGCACGGCCTACACCTTCACCGGCGATGTCCGCTATCTTGCAGACGGCCGAAGCCTGCGCCAACTTCTACATCGAAAACACGCCCGACCACGGCGTTCCGCCCAACGACTGGGCCGAGACCGGCGACGCTCGGCCCTACGAAAGCTCGGCCGCGGCCATCGCCGCCAGCGGCCTCTTCAACCTGTCCGGCATGACCGGCGACGCCGCCACGGCCCGCTTCTACCACGACTACGCCCTGCAGATCATGGACACGCTGACCGAACCCGAGTTCCTGGCCATCGACACGCCGGGCTGGGAAGGCATCCTCAAGCATGGCATGTACCACGAGCGGAAGGGCCTGGGCGTGGACGAGAGCGTGATGTGGGGCGAGTACTTCTTCCTGGAAGCGGTGAGCAAGGTGCTGGGCGATGAGTAGAGAAAGTCGCACTGGTCACCGGCGCCGGGCGCGGCATCGGCCGCGGCATTGCGCTGGCGCTGGCCGAACAGGGCTGGTCGGTCGTCATCAACTATCGCGGCAATCGCGACGGCGGCCGATGAGGCGCTGGCGCCTGGTGCGAGAGGCGGGGGGCGAGGCGCTGATCGTGCAGGCCGACGTGCGCCGATGACGGCGACCGCGAGCGGCTGGTGGACGAGACGCTGGCTCAGTTTCGGCCAGATCGATCTGCTGGTCAACAACGCCGGCATGGCCCCGCGCCAGCGCATCGATCATCCTGGAGACGAGCGAGGCCACCTACGACGAGGTGATGGAGGTCAACCTCAAGGGCCATTTTTCCTGACCCAGCTGGTGGCCAAGACCATGATCCGAGCAGGTCGAGGACGGCACGATCGCCGATCCGGCCATCATCAACATCGGCTCGATCAGCGCCTACGCCAGCAGCCCGGCGCGCAGCGAGTACTGCATCTCCAAGGCCGGCATGGCCATGATGACCGCGCTCTTCGCCGACCGGCTGGCCGAATACGGCATCAACGTCTACGAGATCCGGCCCGGCATCATCGAGACCGACATGACCAGCGTGGTCAAAGAGAAGTACGACAAGCTGATCGCCGACGGGCTGACGCCCATCCGCCGCTGGGGCCAGCCCGACGACGTCGCCCGTGCCGTGGTCGCCATTGCCGAAGGCTACCTCCCCTTCTCCACCGGCGAAGTGATCAACGTGGATGGCGGCTTTCATCTGCAGCGGCTGTAAAAGCTTAGTCACAGATGGACACAGATAGACATTTGATGCGACACAGATGATACGTTTGGCTTCCTCTGGCGACATCAGCATCAGGCCTAAATCTATCTGTGCACCATCTGTAGAATATCTGCGTCCATCTGTGGCAAAAAAAGGGTACACGACCATGAAAATCAAACGTATTGCACAACTGCGCACGCCGCAGCTTTTTCAGGAATATCTGGACGAATCAGGGCATCGAATTGGGCTTTGACGCCGAGATGGAGACCGGGCCCGACGCGCCCCTGGCCCAGCCGTTTGCGCTACGGCGACCGCGTCATCGGCAACCGCTTCGCCGTCCTGCCCATGGAGGGCTGGGACGGCACCACCGATGGCCTGCCCACCGAGTACACCAGCCGACGCTGGGAGCGCTTTGGCCTGAGCGGCGCCAAGCTGATCTGGGGCGGCGAGGCCGTGGCCGTGCGCCCCGATGGGCGCGCCAACCCCAATCAGTTGATGATTCTCGAAGAGAACGTGGAGGCGTTGACCGAACTGCGCCAGGCGCTGGTTCGCACGCCACGAGGAGCACCACGGCCGCAGCGACGATCTGCTCATCGGCCTGCAGTTGACCCATTCGGGCCGCTTTGCCCGTCCCTACGACAAGGCCAAGCTGGAGCCGCGCATCCTCTACCGCCATCCGGTGCTGGACGCCAAGTTCGACATCACGTCGGACGACGCCATCTTCAGCGACGACGAGATCGAGGCAGCTGATCGACGATTTCGTCGCCGCCGCAGTGCGCGCACAGCAGGCCGGCTTCGATTTCGTCGACATCAAACATTGCCACGGCTATCTGGGCCACGAGTTCCTGACCGCGTTCGACCGGCCCGGCAAGTACGGCGGCAGCTTCGAAAACCGCACCCGCTTCCTGCGCGAGATCGTGGCCGGCATCCGCGCCGAAGCGCCCGGTCTCGACATCGGCGTGCGCCTCAGCGCCTTCGACTTCGTGCCCTTCCAGCCGGGCGAGGATCGCATCGGCGTGCCCGCGTGGACCGGCGGCGACTATCGCTATGCCTTTGGCGGCGACGGCAGCGGCTCGGCCATCGACCTGGACGAGCCGACTCAGTTCCTCGATCTGCTCAGCGATCTGGACATCCAGCTGGTCTGCCTGACGGCGGGCAGCCCCTACTACAACCCGCACATCCAGCGCCCGGCGCTCTTCCCGCCCTCGGACGGCTATCAGCCGCCCGAAGATCCGCTGGTCGGCGTGGCGCGGCAGATCAACGCGACGGCTCAACTGAAAGCCGCCCGCCCGGACCTGATCATCGTCGGCACCGGCTACTCCTACTTGCAGGAGTGGCTGCCCAATGTGGCCCAGCATGTGGTGCGCACCGGCATGGTCGACTTTGTCGGTCTGGGCCGCATGGTGCTCTCCTATCCCGACATCGCCGCCGATGTGCTCAACGGGCGAGCCGTTGCAGCGCAAGCAGATCTGCCGCACCTTCAGCGACTGCACCACCGCCCCGCGCAACGGCATGATCTCCGGCTGTTTCCCGTTGGATCAGTATCTACAAGAATCTGCCCGAGTACGATCGACTGATGGAACTGAAGGCAGAGTAACAAGATTAGTCACAGATGAACACAGATGGCCACAGATGATACGCTGGTACACCCAGATGACGACATCATTGACTCGATACGTAATCTGTGTCACCATCTGTGTCCATCTGCGGCAAAAGGCTGGTCCATGACAATTCGTGTACTTGACAGCCAACTCTATGTCCACAACATGCGCACGCGCTTTCCGTTTCGCTACGGCATTGCGTCGATGACGGCGTTGCCCCATCTCTTTGTGCGCCTGCTGGTCGAGGTCGACGGCGTGGAGCAGTGGGGCATCGCATCCGATGGGTTGGCACCCAAATGGTTCACCAAGAATCGCGAGCAAGCCGTTCGAGCAAGAGGTCGACAGAGATGCTGGCCGTGATTCAGTCAGGCGGTCGCGCTTCGCCAGGCTACGTGTCCGGCGCGCAGATCGGTCTTCGATCTCTGGCATCAAGTCTACTGCCGCCCAGTGTCGCTGGGCCACGAGCACGACTATCCGCCGCTGCTCTGGAACTTCGGTGTCAGCCTGGTGGAGCGGGCAGTGCTGGACGCGTTCTGTCGCGCCAAGGACATGACCTTTGCCGAGGCGCTGCGCTCGAATGCCCTGGGCATTCGCCTGGGCCAGGTTGACGGCGATCTTGCCGGCTTGACGCCGGGCGAACTGCTGCCGGAGCAACCGCTGCGCACGCCTCATCGCCCGCCACACGGTCGGCCTGTCCGATCCGCTCACCGACGATGAGATCGACGCCGGACGATCGCGTCGACGATGGCCTGCCCCAGTCGTTGGCCGCGTCGATCCGAGCCTACGGACTGACCCACTTCAAACTGAAGATCGACGGCGACATCGATGCCGACATCGAGCGCTTGACAGAATCGCCGCGGTGATTGAAGAGCACGTGAGTGGCGAGTATGCGTTTACGCTGGACGGCAACGAGCAGTACACTGAGATCGCCGCATTCCGTGAGCTATGGAAGGCGCTGCACGGCGATCCCACGCTGTCCGAAGTTCTTGAGCAACTCATCTTCGTCGAACAGCCGCTCAACCGCACCGTCGCGCTCAGCAATGCCACGCCAGAGGCCATGGCTCGCCTGGACCGACCGTCCGCCGATCATCATCGACGAGTCGGACGCCAGCCTGACCAGTCTGCCCAGGGCGTTGGCCTGCGGCTATGTGGGCACGAGCCACAAGAACTGCAAGGGCGTCTTCAAGGGCGTGATCAACGCCTGCCGGCTGGCCAAGCGCATCCGGCACGATGCCCGACGATGCCGGCCATGCTCAGCGGTGAAGATCTCTCCAATGTCGGGCCGGTCGCCTTGCTGCAGGATCTGGCAGTGGCCGCGTCGCTGGGCATCACCCATCTGGAACGCAACGGCCATCACTACTTCCGCGGCCTGAGCATGTACGACGACGAGTTGCAGACCGCAAGTGCTGGCCCATCATCCGGATCTCTATCATCGCCATGTCGACGGCTTCGCCGCCGTCTCATTGACGGACGGGGCCATGCAGGTCGGCTCGTGGTCGACGCGCCCTTTGGTCTCGGGTTTGAGTTGGATCCGAGTTGTTTCGTGCCGCTGGCGGACTGGAAGTTTGCTTCACTCGACGGTCAGGGAACTGAACGCTAATTTGTAGATCGACATTGATGTCGTAGCTGGCCGGCTGGTTCGGGGACGACACAGCGACATAAATTTGGAGATGACACGACGACATCAATGTCGTGGTACAATATGTCTCAACTCCACTAACGAAAATTCACCGAAACACTCATAGGAGAAGGCGCCCATGGCGGATCCCGTTCAACTGGAAGCAGCGGCTGACGTAACCATGGAGGCAACTCAGACCACCGAAGCGCAACCGTGGACGGCAAGAAATGGGGCCAGCGGCTGATGCCCGTGTTCAGCCTGTTGATCTTCTGGCCATCTGGCAGATTGGCGTCACGATCTTTGATGTGCCGACCTATCTGTTGCCCAAACCCACCGATGTGGCCGTGACGCTGGTGGAAGACTTCGACAAATTGATGAGCAATGCCTGGGTAACGGCCTACGAAATGTTGCTCGGCTACTTTCTGGCCATCATCGTCGCCATTCCGCTGGCGATCTTCATCACCATCTCGCCGACCTTTGACCGCTTCATCACGCCCATTCTGTTGGTCTCTCAGACGGTGCCCAAGATCGCCATTGCACCGCTCTTTCTGATCTGGTTCGGCGTCGGCCCGCTGCCCAAGATTCTCGTCGCCTTTCTCATCTCCTTCTTCCCCATCGTCATCGACACGGCCGTCGGTCTGCGCTCGGTGTCGCCGGAGATGATCGATCTGGTGCGATCCATGGGGGCCAATCGCATGCAGGTCTTCACGAAGATCCGGCTGCCCACCAGCCTGCCCTACATGTTCAGCGGCCTCAAGGTGGCGGCCACACTGGCCGTCGTCGGCGCGGTGGTCGGTGAGTTTGTCGGCGCGGACAAGGGGCTGGGCTACCTGTTGCTGGTCGCCAACTCCTACCTGGACACGCCGCTGGCCTTTGCCACGATTGTCGTGCTGACGGTGATCGGCATCCTGCTCTACTACGTGATCGACACCCTCGAACATTGGCTGATTCCTTGGCACGTCTCCCGGCGCACAGGCGCAGAACATGGCAGCATGTAGCCCAGGAACTGTACGAGTTTGGCAATAGACGCGGATAGGCGGATGACGCGGATTTCCGCTATCGATCCGGTTCCGTCCGAGCCTAATCCGCGTCCATCTGTTCTACAGACAGCCTGCTAATCGCTGAGATTTCGTTCGTTCAATTTTCACAACCATGGAGGTATTTCCGATGTTGAGCAGAGTACGATTGTTGATGTTGGTCAGTTTGGTGCTGGTTCTGGGCCTGATGGCCGGCTGTGTTGCGCCGGTTGCCGATGCCCCGGCAGGGTGATGCCGCGGCTGAGGCCGACAGCGAGGAGATGGCCGTGGAAACGCCTGCGGAACTGACACCGATCGATTTCCGCCTGAACTGGACCCTGTACGGCGAACATGCACCCTTCTTCGTCGCCGTGGACAAGGGTTTCTACGCTGACGAAGGGCTGGATGTCACGATCCTTGAGGGCAGCGGCTCGGGCACCACGGTCAAGCTGGTCGGCAACGACGAGCATGAACTGGGCTACGCTGATTCGGGCACGATGATGCGGGCCGTCAACGCCGGCGTGCCGGTCAAGGCCGTGGCTGTCTTCCTGCAGAAGAGCCCCATGTCGGTCATCTTCAAGGCCGAGAATCCGATTTCGTCGGCAGAGGAACTGGTCGGCAAGTCGATCGCCATCACCGCGGGCGACGCCAACAGCCAGATCTTCCCGGCTGTGCTGGCCAAGAACGGCATCGGTGAAGACGAAGTGAGCATGGTCGTGGTCGCCAGCCCCGGCGCCAAAGAGGTGACCCTGCTCGAAGACCAGGTCGACGCCTTCCTGGGTTACTTCATCGATCAGCCGGCGCGGCATGGAAGCACGCACCGGCCAGGAGATGGCCTGGACCACCTACGCCGACATGGGCGTCAACGCGCTTGAGCAGCGCCATCATCACCAACGAGAAGACCCTGGAGAACAATCCGGAATTGGTCGAGAAGTTCGTGGCTGCCACCGTGCGAGCCGTCGAATACACCATGGAAAACCCGGATGAGGCCGCCGAGATTTTCGCCGCCCATGCCGAGGAATTCGACAAAGAGCTGGCGCTGATGGAGATCGAAGGCAGCCTGTCGCTGCTGCACAGCGAATACACCGAAGGTATGACCCCCGGCTTGACCGCTATCGAAGACTGGCAGGCCACCCAGGACATCCTGTCCGAGTACGCAGAGCTTGAACCGGCCGATGATGTCAATGTCTACTTCACCAACGAGTTCATTCCCAGCGGCGAATAGGGTGTTTGGATATGCATAGTGGTTATGCCACGGATGGACACGGATAGGCTCGGATAGGGCAAGAGATACAATCCGTTCGAAAAATCTGTGTCCATCCTTCTTCTATCTGTGTCCATCTGTGACAAAAGCTTTCACAACTGGAGCAACGAGATCGCATGAGCGAGCCCTATATTCGCTTGACGAACGTGGACAAGATCTACGAGACGAAGGACGGCCCGGTCGTCGCGGTCGATGACGCCACGTTTGACATCGAAGACACCGAGTTCATCTCGATCGTCGGCCCCAGCGGCTGCGGCAAGACGACCATCCTCAAGATGATCGCCGGGCTTATGCCCTTCACCAGCGGCGAGATCACCATCAGCGGGCAGATCGTCGACAGGCCGCAGACCGATTGGGCATCGTCTTTCAGGATGCCGTACTGTTGGACTGGCGCAATGTGCTCGCCAACGTCATGTTGCAGATCGACATCCGCGGGCTCGACCGCAAGAAAGTACGAGCCCAGGCCATGAAGCTGCTGGACAACGTCGGTCTGGAGGGCTTCGAAAGACGAACCCCTACGAACTTTCCGGCGGCATGAAGCAGCGAACGTCCATCTGCCGTGCGCTGGTCCACGATCCGCCGCTGCTGTTGATGGACGAACCCTTCGGCGCGCTCGACGCCCTGACGCGTGAGCAGATCTCCATGGACATCCAGAACCTGTGGATGGAGACGCGCGAAGACCGTGCTGCTCATCACCCACAGCATTCCCGAGGCGGTGTTGCTCTCGGACCGCGTCATCGTCATGAGCCCGCGCCCGGGACGGATCGTCGAGATCATCGACATCGACCTGCCCCGACCGCGCAGCCTCGGTCGCCTGCCCGCGCACTTTACCGACTACACCGATCGCATCCGCCATATCTTCCAGACCGCCGGCGTGTTGGCCTTTGATTGATCTTACGGTATGTCCAATCAGTGGATTTTCATTTACAGAAGGAGGCAAAAATGAACAAACGATTGTTATTGATGTTGGCGCTGTTGGCGGTAGGCGTGCTCGGGAGTCGGCTGTACCGCCCCAGCGCCGGCCGATTCCGGGCGGAGGCCGCAGCGATTCCAGGCGAAGCCGCCGCGGACGCCGGTGGCGACGGTGAGCAGACCGAACTTGCGAATCGCCTGGTGGGGGTCACAGGATCGCCATGACCGCACGATTGCGTCATCGAGCTGTTCGAGGAACGGCATCCCGAAATCGACGTGGTCTACGAGTTCAGCAGTTGGGACGATCACTGGACCAAGATGGCGACCCAGGCTGCCGGGCGGCAATCTGCCCGACATCATGCAGCAGGATTACGCTCGCCTGGAGGAATGGGTTGACCGCGATCTGATCATGCCGCTGGATGCATTTCGTCGAGGATGGCACCCTGGACTTCACCAATGTCTCCGATGCTGCACTGGACGGCGGTCGCATCGATGAGGCGCTCTACGGCGTGAATCTGGGCACCAACTCACTCTCGTTCGTCTTCGATCTGGATGCATTTGAGGCGGCCGGCATTGAGGTGCCCGCCAGGATTGGACCTGGCAAGATTTCGAGGAGACCGTCATGGCGCTCTCCGAAGCGACCGGCGGCTGGGGCTTTGGCTGATGGTCTCAGCAATGAACAGGTGTGGAAGAGCCTCTATCTTTCCAACGGGGAGTGGGCGTACAATGACGACGGTACGGCGCTGGGCTATGACGATGACAGCCTGTTTGCCAATTACATCGACATGATCTTGCGCCTGCAAGATGCCGGCGCGATTCCCACCTATGAAGAAGCACGTAGGCGATCAGGGCGTTGAGGCCCATTGATCGTGACCCAGGACGTCTCCCATGGACATGTTCTGGAGCAACCAGATTGTGGCTGTGCAGACCGCCGCCGGTGAGGATCGCGAATCTCTATATGAACCATATGCCGCGCCTTGAAGGCGGGCAATCGGCCAACTACGTGAAGCCGAGCATGTTCTTCTCGATTACGTCCCAGGCCAAAGAACCCGAAGCTGCGGCCATGTTCATTGATTTCTTCACCAACAATGTGGAAGCCAACAAGATTCTCTTTGCGGAACGTGGTGTGCCCGTCTCTTCGGAGATTCGTGAAGCGCTGAAGCCGGACCTTGCCAAGGCTCAGTTGGAGATGTTCGAATTCCTCGACCGCGTCGTCGCCGACAGCAGCCCGATCCGCCCTCCGGACCCGGTCGGCCATGCGGACATCATCAACAATATCTACTTGCCCGAAGCGCTCGATCCGGCGCTCTACGGCCAGATGGATTCGGCTGAAGCCGTTCAGATCTTACGCGAGCAGGCGTCAGACATTCTTGCTCAGAATGCTGAATAGGACAGTACTGATCTTGATATCAGGCACAGATGAACGCGATTTGGTCACATGCATGGCGATACTGGTGAACAGTGGTCAGCCGGAAGACGTCCAATGCAGTATTCTGTGAGAATCCGATCGTCCATCAGTGTTCATCTGTGGCTAATCCTCAAGCCGTGCAGTAGCAATCGCAGCATCGGTTTCGAACTCATCTATCGTCTTAACAGTTGTGGAAAGAGAGCCATGCGTAAAGACAATTTTGCCGGCTATCTCATGATCTCGCCCTGGCTCATCAGTTTTTTCGCCTTCACCTTGATTCCCATCGTGGTCTCATTCTATTTGGCGTTCACCGACTACGATATTCTCAGCCCGCCGACATGGGTGGGGACAGAGAATTTTGAGCGCATGTTTACGAGTGATGCGCGTATCTGCGTTCGGTCAAGGCGACCTTCAAGTATGTCTTTCTGGCGGTGCCGCTGCGGCTCACCTTTGCGCTCTTTGTGGCCATGTTGCTGAATACGAAACGGCGCGGCGTCGGCGGCTATCGGGCCGCCTACTACGCGCCTTCGATTGTGGGTGGCAGTGTGGCCGTGGCCGTCATGTGGCGTGAAATCTTCGGCGTTCGATGGTCTGATCAACGCCATTTTTAGCACCGATGTCGCCTGGCTTGGGCAATCCGTCCACGGCGATCTGGACACTCATTTTGTTGGCGGTGTGGCAGTTCGGTTCGCCAATGCTGATCTTTCTCGCCGGGCTCAAACAGATTCCCAGCGAGCTCTACGAGGCCGCGGCCATGGATGGCGCCAATGGGTGGCATCGCTTCTGGCGTGTGACATTGCCGTTGCTCACGCCCATTATCTTTTTCAACTTGATCATGCAGACCATCAGCGGCTTCATGGTCTTCACCCAGGCGTTTATCATCACCGGCGGGGCGCCGCTCGACACGACTCTCTTCTATGCGCTCTATGTCTACCAACGTGCATTTGGCACCTTCGAAATGGGCTACGCATCGGCGATGGCCTGGGTATTGTTGGCGATTGTCGCTTTCTTCACGGCGATTGTGTTTAAGTCGTCTTCCTACTGGGTTTTCTACGAAGCTGAGGGGAGTCGCTCATGAGCACGGTTGCGACCGATTCACCAACCACAAATGTGAAAAAAAGCCGGAAACGCTCTCGCCTGAACATGCGAATGGTCTTCTATCATGTCGGCGTGGCGGGCTTCGCCTTTGTCATGCTCTATCCCATCCTGTGGCTCTTCGGCAGTTCGTTCAAGAGCGCTTCCGAAATCTGGACCAATGTTTCATCCTTGATCCCGCAGGAACCCACGTTGCAGAACTATGTCAACGGTTGGGCTGGATTTGGCGGCATCACATTCACCACGTTCTACAAGAACTCGTTTTTCTACGCCATCGTCGGCACATTATTGACGGTAATGGCATCCGGTATCGTGGCCTATGGCTTTGCACGCATCCATTTTGCCGGCCGCCGGATCTGGTTCGGCTGTATGCTGGCCACGTTGATGCTGCCGATTCAGGTGCAGATCATTCCTCAATACATTATCTTCAGCCAGTTAGGCTGGATCAACACCTTTCTGCCGCTGCTGTTGCCGCGCATCGGCGGAACCGCCTTCTTCATCTTTATGATCATGCAGTTCATTCGCGGCATTCCCATTGAAATGGATGAGGCGGCGGAAATCGACGGCTGCGGCAAGGTCGGCATCTTCTTCCGCATCATTCTGCCCCAGATCGTGCCGGCCTTGATCACGGCGTCGATCTTTTCCTTCTACTGGACATGGGAGGATTTTCTCACGCCGCTGATCTACCTCAACGCGCCGGAACTCTACACCATCTCGCTGGCGCTGCGCTCCTTCGCCGATCCATCTGCCGCTACCGACTGGGGCGCCATCTTCGCCATGTCGAGCCTGTCGCTGGTCCCCGTCTTCGTCATTTTTGTGATGTTCCAGCGCTATCTGGTCGAGGGAATTAGTACGACCGGATTGAAAGGGTAGGTATTGCGTACCACGTAATTACGTGGTACGCAATACCTTTCCACGCCCTTTGCCTCCCCCTCCCAATGGTAAAATAACCACATCGTTTCCCTTTCGCCGTGAGCGCTAACATTTCCATTTCGTGAACGACGCGGATTGCTTTCGAATGCCGAAAATGAGGAACTCACCACCCATGGACTTGAATACGGTCAATCATCTGCTGTCCACCACGTGGACGGTGCGCAAGCGGCTCGATTTTGACCGCTCGGTTGAGCCGGCGGTTATCCAGGAATGTCTGGATCTGGCTATCCAGGCGCCCTCTGGGTCCAACAGCCAAGGCTGGCGCTTTGTGGTCATTACAGATGGAGAAACGCGGTCGTCATTGCCGGCTATTACCGGGATCAGTTTCGCAAGTACATTCGCAACCGAACGGGCGGGCCCGATCTGGACGCCGATGACCCGCGCGCCGAGCGCGGATCGAAGGTTGCCAGTTCCGCCGTCTATTTGTCAGCCAACATGCACAAAGCCCCTGTGCTGATCATTCCCTGCGTAGAAGGTCGCGTTGAGAACGCCGGCTCTGTGATGGCCCAGGCCTCGCTCTACGGATTCATCTGACCGGCCACCTGGTCGCTCATGCTGGCCCTGCGCTCGCGCGGGCTGGGCGCGGCGTGGACCACGCTCCATCTCGCATACGAGGCCGAGGTCGCCGAGTTGCTGGGCATCCCCGAGATGATCACCCAGGGCAGCGCTGCTGCCGGTCGCCTACTACACCGGCGACGATTTCAAACCGGGCAAACGCGTCCCGGCGCGTGAATTCAGTTACCGGGATAGTTGGGGCGAGACGCGATGAAAGAGTGGTCCGACTACAAGTCGGACGAGCTACATCCGAATCCGGCTGGCCGATCTAGGCCAACCGGACAACCGAAACAGGAAACCCAAAATGAGCGAAAATCCCACGATCCGTTTTGCCACCATCGGTCTGAACCATGGGCACATCTACGGCCAAACCGAACTCATGTTGCGCGGGGGCCGAGCTTGTGGCTGTCTACGCCAAAGAACCGGAACTGATCGCCCAGTATACGGCGGCCTATCCGCAAGCGAGCGTTGCGCCCAGCGAAGAGGCCATTCTCGAGGACGACTCGATCCAGTTGGTGGTCAATGCAGGCATCCCCAGCGAACGCGCCGGCATCGGCATCGAGGCGATGCGGCACGGCAAGGACTTCATGGTCGACAAGCCGGGGGTGACCACGGCCGGCCAGCTCGCCGAGGTCCGGAAGGTGCAGGCATGAGACGGGACGAATCTACTCGGTCGATTTCACCGAGCGCTTCGAGGTACGCGCTGTCACCCGCGCCGCCGAGCTGATCCAGGCCGGGGCGATCGGTCGCGTGGTGCACACCGTCGGCCTCGGGCCGCATCGGCTGAACCGCGCGACGCGTCCGCCGTGGTTTTTCCGCAGGGAGTCGTACTGGTAGCATCCTGGTCGATGTCGGCTCGCACCAGATCGACCAGTTCCTCGACTCCACCGGCTCGGCCGACGCGCGGGTCGTAGCGGCGCGCACCGGCAACGTCGGCCACCCGGAAGACCCGGGCTTCGAAGACCTGGGCGAGTATGATGCTCGCCTCCGACGCGCGCCAGCGGTTACGTCCGCGTCGACTGGTTCACCCCCGACGGGCTGGCCGACCTGGGGCGACGGGCGACTCACCATCGTCGGCACCGAGGGTTACATCGAAGTCACCAAGTACGTCGACATCGCCGGGCGGCCGGGCATCGACCACCTGTTCCTGGTCGATCAGAAGGGTACCCAGTACATCGACTGTAG
>CAVOQD010000030.1:0-516368 GCA_963698255.1 uncultured Chloroflexia bacterium
ACATCGCTAGTGATGCACTTGATGACGACAGTAAGCTTATTTCCGACGATAGTACAGTCGTTGCTGTATTCTCGAAATTGGAAAACCTGTCGTGGAAGCTGGCGCTAGATTTTTAAGCCTTTCATCGAGTGATATTGATGCAGAGGTCCAGAAGATTCAGGAGTATGTCAGACTCACGATGAGAGGCATACGACAGAAGACAAAGGCTATTATTCTCTGGCACAGCTTTGACATTTTCCTAATATCCCTCACTTGGTGTCGCCGATCTCCAATCTGCTGACGGTCAGGTTGAGACCGTGATGCGCCTCAATCGAATGTTGCGAAGTATCATCGGTGAAGTTGCTGGAGTATATCTGGTTGATTCCAATTTGTGCTTAACTAGATTAGGAAGCGACCACTACGATGATTATCGGTATTGGCATACTGGTTGAGCCCCGTATTCTCGTGAAGCAGTAGAAGAAATTGCCGCCGAGGACTTCAAATACGTTCGCGCACTTTTGGGCAGGAAGAAGAAGTGCCTTGTCCTGGACTGTGACAATGTGCTTTGGGGCGGAGTTGTCGGAGAAGATGGACTTGCTGGAATTAGACTTGGTCGAACCTACCGAGGGTCTATGTTTTATGAATTTCAGCAAGAGGTCCTTAACCTGGCGAATCGTGGTGTAGTCATCGCACTTTGCAGCAAGAACAATCCTGAAGACGTATGGGATATTTTCCACAATCATCCTGATATGCTTTTGAAACAAGCGAATATCGCCAGTGCAAGAATCAACTGGAAGAACAAAGCCGTCAACTTGGAAGAAATAGCAAGTGAGTTGAATATTGGCCTCGATAGCGTCGTGTTCATAGATGACAGCGAATTCGAAATTAACTTGGTAAGCGAATCGTTACCTGAAGTCACAGCAATACATTTGCCTATCGAAACTGCCTATATGAACCCGAAACGCGCTCTGTTTCGGCGGACGGTTCGATACGTTGACGGTCACGGATGAGGATAGAGAACGTGGGGCGATGTATAAGGCTCAAGCAATGCGTAATCAGCTGCAATCTGGAACGGTTGATATGCAATCATATCTCAATTCGCTTGAACTCAAGGCCGAGATTCAGTTTGCGACAGGGTATTCGATTCCGGTGTATCGCACAACTCACTCAGAAAACAAATCAGTTCAACTTAACAACTCATCGATATGGTGAGAGTCGGAAATTGAGTCTCTTTCTGATAGTCCCGATTGGGATGTGGTTTCAATGCGGCTTAAAGATCGATTTGGCGACATGGGGATTCGGTAGGGTCTGCGATTCTGAGCTCCGCTGGGGGCAGAGCCGAAATTGATACATTTCTTATCTCTTGCCGAGCGCTGGGCCGTCAGGCCGAAGTAGTGCTACTGCATCATTGCTTGGACTTATTTAAACCAGAGGGGTTCAACAAGTGTTAAGCCGGTACATTCCGACCAAGAAAAACTCTCAAGTGGAAGACTTTTTTGGGAGAAACGGTTCTAAAAGAGAGAGAGTTGAAGATGATTCAGTCGTCTATCGGATTGATTCTGCCGGACCAAGATCGCCGAGTTGCGATTCATCTGTATCACTTGAGTTGACGCTATTCACTAGAACGGAGAAACTATGCAACACTGAACAATCAGGTCGTGTTT
Organism: uncultured Chloroflexia bacterium; assembly: GCA_963698255.1. GTDB lineage: Bacteria > Chloroflexota > Anaerolineae > Caldilineales > Caldilineaceae > JAWKOK01. The sequence continues at coordinate 1,644 of CAVOQD010000030.1, forward strand.
GTCAGATTGTTGCGCAGGTTATGAAAGTGCGCCGTGTGAAATAGACTTACAATCATCGCAGGATACCATTGAGGCGTGGGATTCATTGAGCCACATGAACTTGGTTTTGGCCTTGGAGGACGACTTTGGAATTCAGTTCACCGACGAACAGATTTTGGAACTGCTAAATGTTGAATTGATTGAAATGACCATCGATGAACTCCGCGTGTCACAAGCGTAATTATATTGGGCATTGAAGATTCGTGTTCCATGTTCATACGGATAAATGGCGTATCGTAAATTTTTCGACTGTTGACCGTGAGTTAGTCTACCGTTGTCAGCTATTTGGATGCGAAGGAGAATGGATAAGGCATGGTAGTTTATGGTAACGTTAGGTTACCTCCCAGCGACAGCGTGGGGCGGGCCCGTGAAAATCGTCCGTCAAAACAGCCTGGAACTGGCTCGGCGTGGACACAGCGTCGAAATCTATTGAGCAATCTGTTCGACAAAAATTCCAAAATAGAGAATGGAACGTTTGAACGGATCGTGGATGGCATTCCGGTGACATATTTCGATACATTGAACATTCCCAGATGGCCTGGAAACGGCCTATCTGGATTCCAGAATTGCAGAAGCGACTCAATAGCGATATTCACTCATTTGATGTTATTCACTTGAATGGGTATCGAAATTTCATGAATATTCCAGTTGCACGTGCTGCCCGGAAAGCTGGCGTTCCATTTGTTATACAGCCCCATGGAGCATTTCAGATTATTGTCAACTCGCAGACAGCCAAGCGTACCGACGATTGACTGCTGGGTGGTCTTGAGTTGTCCGGAGTTGCGGCTGCGATCGTCGGCCAACCGGCGGAAAGGCAGCAGGCGCTTAACTACGGGCTGGCAGAAACGTCCATATTTACGATTCCAAACGGCATCGATACGATTTCCGGTACTTGCCAGCATACGGTAAGTTCAGAGAACGATATTCATTGTCTGCAGTTACGTCTCTAGTTCTCTAGGACGCATTAATCGCAAGAAGGGTACAGATATGCTGATACATGCATTTGCACAGTTGGAGGGCGTGGATGCTCAGCTTGTTATCGCCGGTCCCGACGATGGACAGCTAGCCGAAGTACAAGCTCTGGTTGAGCAATATGGACTTCAAGACAGAGTTTCGTTTCCTGGTTTATTCCGGATGCTGAAGAGTCAATATCGGCATTAGTTGACGCGGATCTTTTCGTTCTGCCCTGCCGAACCGATACATTTCCGATGGCGATTGTCGAGGCATGTATGCTAGGAAAGCCGATGGTGATAACGGATGGATGTGAAATGGCGCCAATGCTAAAGGACCGTGTAGCCGACATAGTTCCGTTTGATGCAACGGCCTTCGCTGCCGCCATGTCGGATCTCCTCACGGACCGTTCGAAATGCGATACCGCCAGACTGCACATCTTCTGGCGGATGAAGAATTCTCCATCAAATCGGTTGTAGACCGTCTTGAAGATGTATATCTAGGTGTACTCTGAGAACCGATAATTCACACTGAGTTGGAAGTTGTTACTATCTAAAATGTCTCGATATAACAGTACCAACGTAATCATGCACGCTGTTGCAGCGCCATGGAAAATACGAAATCGATTCGTAAGTTGGATCACGCTCCCTTGGATGAGAATCGTGTTTATGGCGAATGGCATACCGTGGGGAAGGGACTGGCGTGTTCACGGTGCTCCGGTTGTTCAGAAGTATCGAGGCAGCACGGTACGTTTCGGCAGCGGTTTGCGGTTGCGCTCTACGGTCCGTTCAAATCCGTTGGGATTACAGCACCCAGTCATGATATGCACCTTGAGAGATGATTCTGATCAGATCGGTGAGAACTTCCGAATGAGTGGTGGGGCGATATGTGCTGTGCAGCGGATCACGATCAACAATGTCATAATAGGAGCCAACTCGACGATCGTCGATAGCGACTTTCACCCATCTTCTCAAGATCTGCGAGAATCCCAACCAAATGAAGGGCCGTCGGCTCCCACTACCATTGAGGACGATGTCTTTATTGGCGTGAATTGTTACATTTTGCGCGGCGTGACCGTTGGTACCGGCAGTGAAGAGGAACTGGAAGCGTTGTGACCACAGATGTCACCCCTGGAACTGTCGTATTTGGTAATCCCGCTCGTCTGATAGGAAAAAATGAGGTAAGGCCTCGTGCGAATTCTCGTCGTAAGTTGCGTCTATCCGCCTGAGCCGGTCGTGTCTGCACAGACTAGCGCTGATCTTGTGTCGTATCTCCACGCAATGAATGACAGCGTAACGGTACTTGCTCCGTTTCCCAGCCGACCGGCAGGCCAAGGGTATCTGGGATATAAGCGGCGACCATATCGAGTCGAACATACTCAATTGGACTCGAAGACAATTCGATGTTTCTCGTTTTTTTCCAAAAGGTTGACGTTCCTTAGTAGATTTTCGGAAAACATCTCTTTTGGAATCACGCAGCGGGATAGCCGCGTTGTTCTTGCCAAGACCAGACGTGCTCTATGTCAATACATGGCCGATATTTGCTACCGGCATCATTTTCCTGGTGGCAAAACTGCGTGGCGTTCCCGATGGTTCTCAGTGTTCAAGATGTTTACCCTGAGTCGCTCAATGCTCAAGGGAGAGTACTTCAAGACCTGGTGGTCCAAGTTGATGCTCAGCATGGACGGTATCATTGCGCGTGGGGTCAACGAGGTGATTGTGATCGTATTGATCTGCTGAGATCTATCTTCACTCCAGGAGTGTATTATTGAATTGTGTGAAATATAATCCCAGAATTGGTTTATAGTAGCAAAATAGACACAACTGTAGAACGATGTTTGTTTAGAGATTTGAAAGGGCTAGCGCCGGATGACCTATTACTGGTATATGCAGGAAACATTGGTGTTGCAGCCGGCGTAGAAACATCATCGGCGCAATGGCGCAGCTTGATAACAGTTCGAATATTCGTCTAGTTATTGCAGGCAGTGGAAGTCAACTCGAACAATGTCGAGGAGCGGTCACGTAGAGCGCGCCCGAAAACACGGTCGTATTCCATACTCCATGGCCTTCCGAGAAACCTCCATGGTGCTCGTCAGTGCAGACGTGTTGATGCTGCCGACTTTGGCAACCAGTCGTTGGCCTCGGTTCCGTCGAAGCTAATCCGCATATATGTTGGCTGGTCGCCCAATCATCGCTGCTGCCCTGCCCGACTCTGACTTGGCTGTCATAATAGAGAAATGCTTGGGTGTGGTTGGATAGTGCCACCTGATTATCGATCAGCGATTGCAAACCTGGTTAGAGAAATTAAAATGTTGGAATCCGAAGAACTGGAACAAGTGGGATTTGCAGGACGACAATATGCGATAGAAAACATGAGTCGTAGCATTGCTCTTCCGATATAGATGCCTACTGCGAGCCGCGACAGAATGATCCAAAAAAGCGAAGTCCTCCACTTCACAGAGAATTCAGCCGATGGAACTTTCGCAAGTCATGGAAGTTGCTGAAGTACACCATCTGGCTTTCCCAAACTTTTTTTTGACCATGTTGGGGAAGAGGTTTTTGCGTGAGCTATAACTCAGTATCATTCTCGATGATTCCGGCATTGCATATGTCTATAATGATGAGGGCCAGATACTGGGTTTTGTTGCTGGAAGCGATAGTCCCTCCGGCTTTTACGGTCGCTTGATCAAAGAGCGATGGTGGCGGTTTTCTCTGGCGTCAGTGCCGGCTGTGATACAGAATCCAATGATTGTGCAACGATTAATACGGGCATTGTCAAAACCACATGAGACACGACGAGATGAGAATGCCGGGACTCTAATGTCCATTGCCGTGCAGCCTGGAATTCAAGGGCGAGGTGTCGGCCGGATGCTTGTACTGGCATTTCTTGATGAGGCTTCTGATCGAGGATGGAGAGAAGTGGACTTGACTACTGATTCGAGATGGAAATGATGCTGCTAACGGCTTCTATCGAAACATTGGTTTTGAATTCAGTCGAGCGTATACGACGCCAGAAGGTCGAGCGATGAATGAGTATCAGATTTCTGAAAAAAGCACCTCATGGATCTTCATAAATGCAGTCAAATATAGAACTGAACAGTATTGACGCAAAAGCCAGATCCTCCCTTTCGCCCTACCCGACATCGACGCGACCGAACTCCAACAGATCAACGAAGCGCTCGAATCCGGCTGGATCACCACCGGCCCCAAGACGCGCCAGTTCGAGGCCGAGTTTGCCGCCGCCGTGGGCGCCAAACACGCCGTCGCCGTCAACTCCTGCACGGCGGCCATGCACCTGGCCCTGGAAGCCATCGGCCTGCAGCAGGGCGACGAGGTGATCACCACGCCCTACACCTTTGCCGCCACGGCCGAGGTGGTGCGCTATTTCGACGCCAGACCCGGTCCTGGTGGACGTGCAGCCGACGACTTCAACATCGATCCGGCGCAGATCGAAGCGGCCATCACGCGAGCGGACCAAGGCCATCATCCCGGTGCACATTGCCGGGCTGCCGGCCGATCTGGACGCCATCTATGCCATCGCCGCCCAGCACGACCTGGCCGTCATCGAAGACGCCGCCCACGCCTTCCCCACCACGCTACCAGGGACACATGATCGGCCATGCATGCGTCAACCGGAGCATCCAATTCGCCACATCGCCCCATGCTCCACGCTCGTCTGCTTCTCCTTCTACGCCACCAAGACCATCACCACCGGCGAAGGCGGCATGATCTGCACCGACGACGACGCGCTGGCCGAGCGCTGCCGCATCATGGCGCTGCACGGCATCAGCAAGGACGCCTGGAAGCGCTACACGGCCGAAGGCTCCTGGTATTACGAGATCGTCGCCCCCGGCTTCAAGTACAACATGACCGACATCGCCGCGGCGATGGGGCTGGCGCAACTGGCCAAGGCGGAGCGCATGTGGCGGCGCCGCGTGGAGATTGCACAGCGCTACAACGCAGGCGTTTCGGCCGCTGCCGCGCCCTGCAGATGCCCCACGACCGCGGCGGATTGCCAGCACGCCTGGCATCTCTACATGTTGCGCCTGAATCTGGACCAGTCTGCACATCGACCGGGCCCAGTTCATCGAGGAGCTGAAGGCGCGCAACATCGGCACCAGCGTCCACTTTATCCCCCTGCATCTGCACCCCTATTACCGGGAGACCTATGGCTACCGGCCGGAGGATTTCCCGGTCGCCTACCGCGAATACCAGCGCGAGATCTCGCTGCCCATCTACAGCAAGATGGCGACCAGGACGTTTTGGACGTCATCAATGCTGTCCAGAGTATTGTCGAGGTCCATCAGTGTTAGTAGCCGGTTTTGGAAGTTGGCACGGTTTATCTGGATGCTCATTCCGGGGCCATTCTCGATATTGCATTCAGACAAATAATCTGCCAAGCGCCATTCGTCAACTTTGCGGCTTCCCCACGAACTCACGCCTGAATCGCAGCCTTCTGCCAAAAACGATCAAAATTGGGTTGGTCAGCACAGCCGGAGACGAGCGAGCCGCCGCAATCCCGACGATTGACTCTCAACTCATTTTGAACAGACCGCCAAACGAAATGCCGATCACCGGCCTATATCCGCTCTCCTTCTTCGTCTCGGCGATTTGAAGCACAGATTCCTCTGTTGACGAAGGAATCTGTGCTGTCAGCCGATAAAGAAAACGTAGGATGTAAGCCATATCGCCGCCTCGCCGCACTCCGGCAACATTGTGCGTTCAACCAGATAGCGTTCCCCCGAGCATTTCACATGTGGCGGATGTATTATGACCCATTATTTCGGTAGAATATTTTCGGCAATTGCGTTACTGCTTTTGTCGCCTGTATTTCTCCTCATTGGCCTATTCATCAAACTTGACTCGCCCGGGCCTGTTTTCCACCGCGCCCAGCGTGTAGGTGTGAATGGCAATCTGTTTCTCCTCTACAAATTTCGTACCATGGTTGTGGACTCGAGAAAGTCAGGCCCCGGGATTACGCGAGCCAATGATGAGCGCGTCACAAATGTCGGCCGCATCTTACGCAGAACCAAATTAGATGAATTGCCCCAGTTGCTCAATGTGGTCAGAGGCGATATGGCATTGGTTGGCCCGCGTCCGGAAGATCCTCGCTATGTCGGATTCTATACAGCGGAACAACGAAGAGTGCTTTCTGTGAGACCAGGCATTACCAGTGCAGCGTCGCTCTATTTTCGTGATGAAGAACGCCTTCTGGTTGGCGATGATTGGGAGCAGATGTACCGCAACGAGATTTTACCGCAGAAACTTGCAATCGATCTTGACTATCTGGTCCAGCGCACGCCGATCTCCGATATGAAGTTGATCGTGAACACTGTATTCGCAATGCTGGACTAAGAAGAATGATCCGTCTGCGCGGGTAAAAGAGGCGGAGACATTGTAATTCAGTCCGTAAGTTCAGCGTGAGACAATGAACCGATCCCCCTTCCCACACATTCCGGGATGTAGGGAACTGACACACTGATCGATTTTGTCGGCTGCTAGTGAATCTCGACAGAAACCGCTATACAGTTCCAACCAAAGGATGGCCGCCAGATTTCTATCGTGGTATTCATGCCGAACTGTACTAACGTGTTCTCTTGACGCGAAAAACGGTCTAGTGCATAACGATAGATGTTCTAGACTAGCAAGTAGGCGAGGTGTTGACTGTGCCCCCTTTCTTTCATATCGGCGGAAATATCCAGCGCTGGACTGTCCTGCGCAATCGCCATTTCCTGATCGCCGATCTCCTCTTCTGGACCGTTTCGCCCACGTTGGCACTGATCATCCGCACCGATGCCAATGCCGGCCTAACCCGCTACCTGCCGGCGTTGTCGCTGTTCACGTTGTTGGGCCTGTTGATTCTGCCGCTGGTCTTCTACCGCTACAGGCTGTACCAGCGATTCTGGCGCTACGCCAGTGTTGACGAGTTGGTTCAGATCGTGGTCGCCGGCCTGGTCGCCACCGGTTTGATCACCGTTCTCTACTATCTGATCTGGAGTGGGCTGAAGCGACAGTGGCCCGATGAGGCTCTGTTTAGCCTGCCCCGCTCGGTCCCCCTGATCAATGCCTTCCTTGTGATCGCGTTTGCCGGTCTCACCCGCTTCAGCCTGCGCTATGCGGAACGGCGCGTTGCTCGCCCCGCCAATGGCTCCGACCGTCGTGTGGCCATCATGGGGGCCGGCAGCGCCGGCCTGTTGATCGCACGTGAGATCGGTCGCAATGCACAGCTCGGCATGCAGGTCGTCGGCTTTTTCGACGATGACGCCAACAAGCGCAATGTCCTGATCGATGGGCTTCCGGTGCTCGGAGACCGCTCGGCGATCCCTCAGCTTGTCCCGGAACAGGACATACAGCGGATTATCATTGCCATGCCGCGCGTGTCCGGCTCCGAGATCCGGCAGATCGCCGAGATCTGCCGCCGGGCAGGCGTGGAGACGCGTACGCTCCCAGGCATGTATGAACTCATCGACGGATCGGTCGATGTCCGCCAGATCCGCCCTGTTCAGATCGATGACCTGCTGCGTCGTGAACCCATCGAGACCGACTTGCAGGCCGTCCGGCAGACGCTTGCCGGTCGACGTGTGTTGGTGACCGGCGGCGGCGGTTCCATCGGCAGCGAACTCTGTCGCCAGATCCTGCGCTCGGACCCGGCCGAACTGATCGTCCTCGGCCACGGCGAGAACAGCGTCTTCGAGATCGAGGCGCAGTTGTCCAGACTGGCGCTCGAACAGGCCGGCACCGGCAAGGCAAAGCAGACGATCATCCGCTCGGTGATCGCCGACGTGCGCTTTGCGGACCGCATCCGCTCGATCTTCTACGAATTGCGCCCCGAGATCGTCTTTCATGCCGCCGCCCACAAGCATGTGCCGCTCATGGAGCAGAACCCGGCTGAGGCCATCACCAACAACGTGCTGGGCACGCGCAACGTGGTGCAGGCCGCATTGGCGGCCCATGTCGATCGCTTGGTCATGATTTCCACCGACAAGGCGGTCAACCCGACCAATGTCATGGGCAGCAGCAAGCGGACGGCTGAGATGATCGTCTTGCAGGCGGCCCGGCAGCACGGCTGCAACTTCTCGGTCGTGCGCTTCGGCAATGTGCTGGGCAGCCGCGGCAGCGTTCTGCATACCTTCAATCGGCAGATCGCCGCCGGCGGCCCGATCACCGTCACCCATCCTGAGATCACCCGCTACTTCATGACCATACCGGAGGCGGTTCAGTTGTTGCTTCAGGCCTCAACGCTGGGCACTAGGGCGGCGAAGTCTTTATGTTGGATATGGGCGAACCCGTGCGCATCGCCGACATGGCCCACGATCTGGTACGACTTTCCGGTCTTGAAGTAGGCCACGACATCGAGGTTGTCTACACGACACTTCGCCCCGGTGAAAAACTCTACGAGGAACTCTTCATCAGCGGCGAAGAGTACCGGTCGACCCAACATGAAAAGATATTCGTCGTCGGCAATGCCGGCAGCTTCGTGCCCGAGACGCTCTATCAGCACATCGGTCGGTTGGCCAATGCAGCCGATAGAGATGATCGGTCGGCCATTATTGCCGGCCTGCGTGCGCTGGTTCCTGAATATCGTCCGGCCAATGGCGGGCCAATAGGTCCAAGTCCCGACAACGCGATGTTGCCCACGCTGGAGCGTGTCGAGGCCGGCAGGGCATTGCCTGTGGTTCAGGTGTCTGCCGCTAATTGACAGGGTGGAGACCGAACCGGATTGTTGGCACGGTCACATGCTCCGAGCTTCGCCCAGTGAACGCGTTGGACGGCGACCGCCACATCGGCCTGCAACGGAACTCGGCTGAAGCCTGTGCAGTCCATCAGCGCCTCTAGCAGCGTAACGGAGAGGCAGATAATGGCGAGGCATCGAGCCGGCCATGCTTGGCGGAACACGTCCGATGTTCCTAGCACGTGTCCCGAATCTGAGCCTGCTTGCGAACGCCGGCGTCGCAGTCTGTCTCAGATCAGCGCTCCTAGATGACTCCGAAATGTCTATACCCGAGCCGTCTTTCGGCGTTCCCTCCGAGACTCCAAAAAGCCCATATACCTTACGAACGCACACGAATTTTATCAAAATGAACGTTTTGAACCCTTTTTGAACGTTTTTTAACGAAATTCGATGCCATTCCGCACCCGTTTTGAACGATTTTTGAACGTTCGTTGGTGTATGATAGGGTCATCATTAAAAAGTCAGACAACTTCACAGACAGAACCGTGGTACAGCAAACATAATTCTTTAACAATCTTTAGTCCCCCGACTCCCGGAGAGGGTTTCCTGGCAACAGAGAATCCCTTTCCGGGAGAGAACAATAGATTCGGTCCCCCGCCCCCTGAGGAGGTGTTGTTTGAAACCATCAACACCTCTTCGGGGGGAAACAAACAGGACGCTCAACAGGGGCGGGGAGATGACGATTCGGTAGGACTGGTTGGCAGCTTGTCCCGACCTATCAGACGACCGATACGGCTGAATAACACCCAAACGGCATACGTCCCCCGACACCCCCGAGGAGCGAGTTCTTCTTTGTAGAAACCGCTCCTCGGGGAATCGTAACAATACCGGATTGTTGCCGGCAACGACGCCCGCGGCGATCCAAAGGAATCGTCCCCCGACTCCCGGAGAGGGGTTTCTCACGACAGAGAAATCCCTCTCCGGGAGAGAACAATAGATTCGGTCCCCTGCCCCCCGAGGAGGTGTTGCGTGAAACCTCAACATCTTTTCGGGGGGAAACAAACAAGACGCTCATAAGGGGGCGAGTTGATGACGATTCGGTAGGCCTGGTACACAATTGCACGAACAATATCGTGTATTAGTTGGCAGCTTGTCCAGGCATATCCGATAACCATATGGCTGAATTACACCTCAACGGTTTGGTCCCCCGACACCCCCGAGGAGCGGTTTTTGTAACGAAAAACCGCTCCTCGGGGAATCGCAACCATTCCGAAAAGCCGCCGGCAACGATGCCCGCAGCGACCCAAGTAAATCGTCCCCTGACCCCTAGAGAGGCGACCACAGTTCTTGAGGAAGCCTCTCTAGGGGAATCGATCAGGCGGGCTTACCATAGAACGATGCTTACCTGAGTGGGAAACCATCAAGAGATTGATGTGGTCGGGAGGCCAACGAAGGGTCTCGGTACCGCAAACCGAGATTCCTCGCTGGCGTATTGCCAAGTGCGATGTGATCTCGCCGACCCGCTCGGAATGACAGTAGCACGTTCATTCCAGTTAGAGCGCCGGGTTTCCGGCCCAGAACTCGGACAGACCACGAACGACTGAAATAGGGTCCCCCGCCCTCCGACAAGATGATCGTTGATTTCACGATCATCTTGTCGGAGGGATTCTCGCGTTTTTGACATCGCTCATATTGCTGTTCAGGCTAACCACGGATTACACAGATTACAGGGATTTCACAGACGCGAATCCGTGTAATCTGTGTAATCCGTGGTTTTGCTCCGATGGGCAATGGGCAGGTACAATTCCAATCCAAAGATCATCTGTGTCCATCTGTGAGTCCACTGCAAAAAGCCTTTTTCGCCACAGATTCACACAGATGAAAAAAGATAAGACACAGATGGTACTGGAATACCTCTGGACATCTGTAAGACATCTGTGAAAATCAGGTCCTTATCTGTGTGAATCTGTGGCAAATTTTAGTTCTTGCAGTGAACTCATCTGTGACAAATTGGAAAGCCCCTGTGGTTCCTAACAAACAACATTCCAACCGATGGACCCAATTGGCCTGGCTGGAACCCTTCTGGATCGCCCTGCTGGCTCCCTCACTGCTCTTCCCCGGACGCTTCTGGACCCTCTCGCTGCATCCGATCCTGGTACTGCTCCTCCTGCTCTTCTGGCCCATTCGACGTTTGGCCTACGGGCGATTCTCGCTGCGATCCCCCTTGGATTGGTCGCTGGCGCTGCTGGCGCTCTGGCTGCCGGTGTCGCTCTGGGTTTCAGTCGATTTCGCCCGCTCAATCTCGACGGCCGGCGTGCTCTGTCTGGGTATGGCCGCCTATTATGCGCTCATCAACTGGCCGCCGGCTCGCCACCGTCCGCAGATCGTGGCCTGGGCAATCGTTGCCATCGGGCTCGGCCTGATTCTTGTTGGGGCCGATCCTGGTCGGCACGCCGATTCCGCTGTTGCAGCGCCTGGGACTGGAACAAGGGCGGGTGCTTATCCGCACGTCCATGGGCGAAACGCTCAACGCCAACGTCTGGGCCGGCAGTCTGCTGTTGGTCATTCCCTTCTACGCATCCCTGGCCATCACGCCGGGCTGGGGACGCCATGGCTGGCAACGCTGGGCCGGGGCGCTGCTCTGTCTGGCGGCCATCGGTCTGCTCTTCCTGACGGACAGCCGCGGGGCCTACCTGGCCCTGGCGACTTCCTTGCTCGCACTGCTCCTGCTGCGTTGGCCGCGCAGTGCGTTCTTCCTTCTGCCGCTCCTCCTGATCGGCGCCCTCTCCACGATCTGGTTGGATTTCCGACCGGTCGTTGAATACATCTTCGCCGATGCGCGCCTGTCAGGCTGGTCAGGGCGACCCGAGATCTGGATGCGCGCAGTGAGCGCCATCCAGGATTTCCCCTGGACCGGCGTCGGCTTCGGGCTGTACAGTCGCGTGGTTCCCGTGCTCTACCCCTACTTCGTCCTTGATGACAGCGTTGAACATGCCCACAACCTCTTCCTGCAGGTAGGCGTCGATATGGGACTGCCGGGGCTGGTCGCCTATCTTGCCATCGTTGTCGGTTCGTTTGCCATGGCCGCACGATTCCTGCGCAGCCGTCCATGGCGGCAGCCCGTGCCTGACGAGTCACATTCCTCCTCGGCCATACGCCGGCGTTCATTGAACTGGGCGTTGGCAGCAGGCTTGGTTGCCTCATTGGTCGCCATGTTGGTCCACGGCCTGCTTGACGCCGTGACCTGGGGCACGAAGCTGGCGTTCATTCCCTGGCTGCTTTTTGCCCTGGCTGCGAACCTGCGTTTGGGGTCAATGCGTCGCCGGCGCAAACTAGGGCGTAGGTCATAGTTTTTTGTGTTTTTCCCTCAACTGGGCGCAACTTTTGCACCGTTTTCAGCGTCATGATAGGGTAGAGTTTGACATCAAAATTCGCTTCTCCCGGCCTTTGCCGGACCATGCTCGATTCCAACATGAGAGTTCCTATAAAGATGGTTTCTTACACGATTCGACCCCTTCTCTTCCTTCTATTGGCGCTGACTCTGAGCGGGTGTACTTTTGGCCGCCAGACAGCGCCCACACCGATCCCCATCAACATACCTGCGACGTCCGGCGCTCTTCGTTCCGCCGAAAACTTGGTGGCCGTACAGCGTGGCGACATTGTCGACATCCGCTCCTTTCCAGGTGAAGTCTCTCTGGCCACGCAAGAGGATCTCTTCTTTGGCGCCAGTGGCCGTGTGCAGCGCCTCTATGTCGAAAGCGGTGATCTGGTCACCGAAGGCGATCTGATCGCTGAACTGGACACGCGCAATCTTTCCCTGGACATTGAACTGGCCGAGAAGGCTGCCAGAATGGCCGAACAGCAGGTGACGGAAGCGCAGGAGGTAATGGCCTATGACCGTGAGAATGCCCAACGCAACCTGGATATCGCCAAACTCCGCCTCAAGGCGTTGACGCAGCAGGAAGATCCGGATCCCATTGCGGTCGAGATCCAGCAATTGGAGATCGACCGCGCGCAGGCAGCGCTGGATCGAATCGACCTGGGTCTGGACACGCGGTGGGAATATGATCTGGAGCGACTGACCGCCGAAATGGACAAGGCTGTCGTCGCCCTGATGAAGCTGGAATCCTCACGCAGCGACGCCCAGATCATCGCCCCCTTTGACGGCGAGGTACGGCTGTATGAGGCCCTGGCCGGCGGCAAAGCGGTGCAGGCTGCCCAGGCTTTCGAGCCGGTCGCGTCGATAGTGGATCCGGATTCTTTGCAGATCGAAGCCAATCTGGTGAGTGAAGACTTGGAGTTGCTCTACGAGGGGATGCCGGTGAAGATCTCGCCGGTCAACCAGCCGAGCCTTCTGATTGAGGGTGAGGTGAGCAGGCTTCCTCAGCCTTTTGGGACAGGGGTCAGCACCTTGACCGAAGTCACCTTGAACGGAGAGGCAAGCACGCTTCGCCCCGGCATGTCGATGGAGATCATCATCGAGTTGGCTCGCTCCGATGACACACTTTGGTTGCCGATTGAGGCCCTGCGTGGCTTCAATCAGAACTACTATGTGGAAGTGCGGGACGGCGCCGCTACCCGTGAGGCGCCGGTGACGATTGGACTGCGTGGCGAGGACAAGGTGGAGATCCTCAGCGGCCTCAGCGAAGGTGATCAGGTCGTTTCCCAGTAGGGTGGGAAGCAGTAAAACGGAACCTAGCAGCTTGTCGGAGAGAAGGCCGATCGACCGCGGATTAGACGGATTAGGCTGATAAATGCCGATAAAATCAGAAAAATCAGGCTGTTTCCGCCTAATCCGCCGCATCCGCGGTCTATTTCGTGGTCACTCCGACAGACTGCTAGCAGCAAACAAAGAGCCGGACGGGGTTCCCCGTCCGGCTCTTTGTTTGCAGCTAGGTTTAACCGATCCCCGCCACATCCTCAATGATCTTCGGCGCCGCCAGCGCTATCAACTGTTCAAGCTGCTGGGCTGTGCTGCGATAGGCCGGCAGCGGTTGCCCAATCGGATCGGCTACGTCGTAGGTCATGCCGTGGGCCGGCCGGCTGAGCTGGGTGACCCGAGGGGCTGCGTCGGGAAACTCTGCCGTGATCGCCTCTCGCTGACCGCTTTCCATGGTGATGATCAACTGGTAGCGGTCCAGATCCACATCTTCAATGCGCTGCGAGCGATGTTCTGATAGATCCAGGCCGATTTCGGCCCCGGCCTGCTGTGCCAGCGGCATCGCCGGCAGGCCGGCGTGGGTCCACGTCCCCGCACTCGCCACTTGCCACAGATCGGGATCCTGACCGAGTTCCACCAATTGTCGACGAAAGAGATGCTCACACAGGGGGGATCGAATACGGTTGGCGGTACAGACGAAGAGCACTGAGTTCATTGTAAGCATCCAAGAAGTAGACTGTCGTTATGCCGATTCGGCTGCGGAATGAGCCGGCCGCGGTCGATGGTCGCAACGGCGAGCCCGGCTTGGGCGCGATCCCGGACTCGCCGGGATCATCGGAGTCAGAGTCAGCGTAGTAGTAATCGTACGAATAGTAGTAGTAGCCCCGACCGCTTCTGGAGAGGCGATTGAGCACCACGCCCCAGATCGGCACATTGACCTGTTCCAGCATCTCGATGGCTCGTTGCAGGTCGGTCCCCGAGGTTTTCTGGGTATTGACAACCAGCAGCGTTCCGTCGACCATGCGGCCGGTAACCTGAGCGTCGGCCACGGCCAGAAGCGGCGGCGCATCAAAAATGACCACATCGGCTTCCTGTTTTAGATAGTCGACCACAGCCTGCATGCGCTGTGACCCGAGCAACTCCGCCGGATTGGGCGCCTTGCCGCCGGCCACCAGCACGCGCAGATTGGGCACGCCGGGCACCAGGGTCGGCCCCACCGGTATCAGGCTCGACTCAGGCGGCAGGCCCGAGGCCAGCACTTCGGAAAGGCCCGGGCTTGCGCATGATCCCAAAGATCTTGTGCAGGCGCGGTTTGCGCATGTCCGCATCGACCAGTACCACCTTCTGCCCGGATTGAGCCAGCACGATGGCTAGGTTGACGGCCGTCATGCTCTTGCCTTCACTGGGATTGGCGCTGGTCACAACCAGCGAATGCAATCCCTGATCCACATTGTAGAACTGAAGGTTGGTGCGCAGGCGTCGATAGGCCTCGACGGTGGGATTACGCGGTTCCGTGGCGCTGATCAGGTCGGGGGACAGCGCTTCGCCGTCGTTTCCCTTGCCCGATAGTTGCGAGATCATGCCCAGCACCGGCAGTGTGGTCACGCGCTTGAGATCTTCCGGTGTCCGAATCCGGTCATCAAGATACTCGACAAGAAAGACAAGACCGAGCGCCAGCATGCCGCCGACAATGGTCGCCAGCAACACATTGTTCATCGTGCGTGGGCTAACTGGGGAAATCGGCGTCTTGGCAGGCTCCATGACCACGATGGTATCCAGCGATTGGGCCTCGGTCAAACGCAACATTTCGTAGGTTTGGAGCAGATTGGCGTAGCTGGCCTGATACTGGGTCAAGGCGTTGCGCAGACGTCCGTACTCCAACTGATCCTGTGCCGTCTTTGCATCCTCCAGGTTGCTCATCTTCAGTTCGGCCAGTTCGACCTGCTGGCTCAATTCATCGAGTTGGGCCTGCAAACTTGCCTTTGACTCAGAGAAACGGCCAGACTGCACTTCGCGCAGTTCCTCCACAAAGACCTGGGGCAAGGCATTGGCGACCGCTGCGGCCAGTTCCGGGCTAATGCCCTTGACCGTCAGATCGACCAACTGCGTGTCCCGAATCGGCGTGACGTTGACGCCCGTGATCTGTGCCGCCAGATCTTCGGCCGGCATGTCGACGCCGAGCCGGCTCAACGCCTCGTTCAACGTCGATCCGCTGGTCATCAGTTTTGAGTAGGTGCTTGCCACCCGTTCACTGACCAGGATGTCGGAGTAGCTGCTGCTTGTGCCGGGCGAGTTCCCCTGGTTGATCATCAGCCGGCTGGTCGCCTGGTAGATGGGTGTCATGTTGCTGCTGACCAGAAAGGCAGTCGCCCCGGCCGCCAGCGCACAGAGCACAATCAGCCATGACCATCGCCAGATCAGGCGTGCATACAGCTTGATGTCTGTGGTCATCGATAGCGAGTGGTGTGAAAGTGAAGAGCTGGTCTGATCCGACATGCGTTAATTCCTTGGGGCCTGTGGCGTTTGCAGATTTTCGCCAGGTGATTTCCGACAGAAGTCCAATTGGGTTAGGCGACAATCCGTTGCCGCTATTGTACACTAAACATCGTTCACATCGGAACCGGTCATGGTTCCCCGTGACACCTGTGTACTACGACGGTTTCACAGCCAAAAAGATACGACAAAAGTGTGAATAGCCTTCAACCTTTTATCGCACAGAGGACTCCGTTTCCTTCGCTTACTAGGCAGATCGATCGACATTGCAGATTCATACAATACGCCAATGTCATCCATCTTGACATCTCTGACGCGGTGCGTTATACTTGGTCAGTAACGCAATGCGTCACGCAGGCTGATCGAACGAGATTTGATTGGCTTCGACAGGTTCGATTGGCCTGTTTGGATGGCGGAATGGCAGTCTACAAAATCGGAAAGATTGACTTGATAGTACGGAGGAATGACACAATGGACGTCAAGATGGATGTGAATTTACGGAATGTTCAGGAACAGGTCAGTGATGGTGCACAGCAGGTGCAGACAGCCGGTAACCGTGCGCTTCTGACCTATATCGGTCTCTGGGGCTTGGGCTATGATTTCGCAAAAGACGCGATCGAGGTCGGCAAAGATCTGATTGATAGGGCTGAACTGCGCGGCGAAGATATGGTCCGCGAATTGAATACCCAGCTCGAGACCTACACCAACCAGGCCACTGACGAGGTGAAGAAGGTCACAGGGGCTGTCACGGGGGCTGTCAACAGTCAGGTTGAGGGCGTGTCCGGGAAGATCACCGACAACACCAAGACGTTGGAGCAAGAGGTCGAAAAGATCCTGACCCGTGTCGGCTTTTCCCGCGGCGACGTGACGGCAACCGTGATCGAAGTTCAGGAAGAACTGAACGCGCTGGTCGAGCCCTTTGCCGGCTACGATGAGCTAACGGTCAAGGAGATCGTTGAGCAGTTCGACGGCATGGACGACGCACAACTGATGCTTGTCCGTGTCTACGAAGCCGGCACCAAGAAGCGTGTGACCATCCTGCGTGATGTCGACGAACGTCTGGGCGTGGCTGACAAGGTCGAATCGGCATAGATCCGCAACTGACCGAGCAAACTTTCGCACTCGCCGTTTCGAGATTGGCGACGCTGGATGCCGATCTTGCCTTCGTGATACAGCAGCACGGCTCACCGCCGTTCTGGACGAGAGATCCCGGTTTTGCGACGCTCATACACATCATCCTAGAACAACAGGTTTCTCTGGCCTCGGCCCAGGCCGCCTTCGACCGTCTGCAAACGGCAACGTCCCCTTTGACGCCCGAGTCTCTCCTGGGTCTCGACGACGATGCCATGCGGGCCATCGGCTTCAGCCGCCAGAAGACGGACTATGCCCGCACGCTGGCCCGCTATGTGGCCGAGGATCGCCTCGATCTCGACAGCCTCGGCGAACTGTCCGACGGTGAGGCGGCCGCGCAGCTTCAGCAGCTCAAGGGCATTGGACCGTGGAGCGCGCAGGTCTATCTGCTCATGGCGTTGCGTCGAAGCGACGTCTGGCCATTGGGCGATCTGGCGCTGATCGTCGCCGTGCAAGAGGTCAAGCGCTTGCCGCAACGGCCTACTGCCCACGAAATGAACAGGCTGGCCGAGCCCTGGCGACCCTGGCGTGCCGTCGCCGCCCGCATTCTCTGGCACCACTACCTGTCGACAAGATAGAATACGACGGCGGTCATGGGCGTGCCAACCGTACGGAACGGTCAAACAGAAACGGGGCGACATAGTCGCCCCGTTTCTGTTTGACCGTTATTGACCCCCGTTGAAAAACAACGACTAATCGGTCCATCCCTCCAGCGACCTTTTCACCGCGGCGCAGAAGGCATCGGCCGTGGCGCCGTCGAGCACACGATGGTCATAGCTGAAGCCAAGCGTCGTCATGGGCAGGAAGGCCAGATAGTCGCCGGTGTTGGCCTCCAGCGGATGGCCCTGGCTGACGACGACCGGACGCTTCTCGATCGCGCCCACGCCCAGGATGCCGACCTGGGGCTGCACGATGACCGGCGTCTGGAAACGGCTGCCCGATGTGCCGTAGTTGCTCAGCGTGAAGGTGCCGTCGGCCAGATCGTCCTGCGGTCAGCTCGCCGGCGCGCGCCTTGGCTCGCCAGTCATTGACCGCGCGCGCCAGGCCCATCAGATTGAGGTCGCCGGCGTGCTTGATCACCGGCACGATCAGCCCGCCCATGCCATATTCATCCATGGGCAGCGCCACGGCCATGCCGATGTTGTAGGTCGCGCTTGATGATCACGCCCTCGTCGGTCCAGGTGGCATTGGCCGCGGGCACGGCCTTCAAGCCCGTCGACAATGGCGGCGATGAAGTAGGCCGTCACGGTCAGATTGACGCCGGCGGCCGCAAATTCGGTCTTGTGCGCCTTGCGATGGGCCAGCACCGCCGACATGTTCACATCCCACATGGTGGTGACGTGGGGGGCGGTGAAGACGCTCTGGCTGGTGCTGCGCGCCACCGCGGCGCGCATGCGCGAATGCTTGACCAGTTCCTCGTCCGGCTTGAGCTGCAGCAGACGGCACGGCGATCAGGTTTCGCAGCCGGCGCTTGGCGAGCCGGCTGCAGGCTTGGCGCTGTCGACCGAGGCCGGCTGCTGCGCCGTCGCTGCTGGCTGCGATCTGCTGCCAGTCCGCCGGCGGCAGATAGCGCGCGTCGGCGACTGGCCTGCGCCGTCACGCTTGGCGACAGCGCTCCAGGACATCGTAGCGGGTCAGCGTGCTCAGCGGGCGACCATCGGCGACGTCGCCAGGTCGATGTTGTGGTCGGCCAGCGACGCGGCGCACGGCGAGCGACGCCACATCGGCCAGCTCGTCCGGCAGCGTAGCGGCACCTGCTCGCCGCTGTCCAGCACCGCCATCGGCGCGCATGGCCAGCACATCGTCCTTGGTGATGCGTCCACCCGGACCGGTGCCGGCCACCTGCTCCAGGGCGACATCCTTGTCGCTGGCCACACGCACGGCCACGGGCGATGCCTTGACACCGCTCAGTCGGTGGCGCAGCCGACTCGCCGGCGGCAGCTTCATCGCCGTCCGGCGTCGTGTCGGCTTCCGTTGGCCGCTCGCCCGTGTCATCCTCTGGCGCTGTCGCTGCCGGCGTCCACGCGCTCGCCCGGCTCGCCGATGACCGCCAGCACGGCATCCGATCGGCGACGATCTCGCCTTCGCCGAAGAAGATCTTCAGCACGGTGCCGCTGGCTGGTCGCCGGCACTTCGGTGTCCACCTTGTCGGTGGCCACTTCGAGCAATCACGTCGCCCACGTTGACGGTGTCGCCCTCCTGCGACGCGCCAGGCGCTGATCGTCACATCCTCGACGTCTTCGCCCAGGTCGGGCAGTCTCAGTTCAGTTGCCATACCGGCGCTCCCTCCATCATTTCCAGTACCGTCGCCTTGATCTGCTTCTTCCACGGCAGCACTTCTTCCTCCAGCGACCTGGGAGACCGGGATCGAGACCGGGGCCATGCCCAGCCGGCGCGCCGGCGCCTTGAGCAGATGCGGCGCCTCTTCGTAGATGCGGGCCACGATCTCGGCGCCGATGCCCGCAGTTGGCCTGTGACTCGTGGACGGCCAGCAGACGACCGGTCTTGGCCACCGAGGCGTAGACCGTCTCCATGTCCAGCGGCACGATGCTGCGCAGATCGACGATCTCGACGTCGATGCCATGCTCGGCGGCCAGTTCGTCGGCCGCCTCCTGCGCCTGAAGCAGCGAGTAGCTGAAGGTGACCAGCGTCAGATCGCTGCCCTCACGCTTGACATCAGCCACGCCGATGGGCACCGTGTACTCTTCGTCCAGATCGGGCAGTTCGCCGCGGGTGAAGTAGAGCATCTTGTGCTCCAGAAAGAGCACCGGGTTGTTGTCGCGGATGGCCGAGATGCAGCAGACCCTTGGCATCGTAGGGCGTGGACGGGGCCACGACCTTGATGCCGGGGAACTGGGCAAAGACGCTCTCCACCGACTGGCTGTGCTGCGAGCCGTAGCCCTTGCCGCCGCCGTGCTGGCCGCGGATGACCATGGGCACATTGAGCAGGCCGCCGGTCATGTAGTGCATCTTGGCCGCCTGATTGAAGATCTGGTCGGCGCAGACCAGAAAGAAGTCCATGTACATCAGTTCGACCACGGGCCGCATGCCCACCGTGGCCGCGCCGACGGCCATGCCCATGAAGCCCTGCTCGCTGATGGGCGTGTCGAGCACGCGCTCCGGGCCAAATTCGTCCAAGAGCTTGCGCGTGACACGGAAGAGGCCGCCGTAGGCGCCGATGTCCTCGCCGATGAGAAAGACCTGGTCGTCGCGGCGCATCTCTTCGCGCAGCGCTTCATTGATTGCTTGAATATAGGTTGTCTTTCGCATAATTATTCCTCGTCCGTCGTACTGGTACATGGACTCTGTAGACGTACGGATGACGATTCTAGGCGTATACAGCCTCATCCGCCGTCCACGGCACAACGTGAGCTCGTCTAGATTGCGTAGACGTCCGTGTAGGCTTCGCTCAGCGGGCCAGGGGCTGTCTCGGCAAAGTCGATGGCTTCTTCGACTTCGCCTCGACCTCGTCCGCGATCTGCCTAGCTTCGTCCTGACGCCGCCGTCGCCAGTCAGCTGGTGCTGCAGCACGACCAGCGGTTCGTGCTGGCGCTGCTCCTCGATCTCTTCCGCGGTGCGGTAGGTTTCCAGGTCGCCGGCCATGTGACCGGCCAGGCGATAGGTCATGCCTTCGATAAAGGTGGGTCCTTCGCCGGCACGCGCGCGCTCTGCGGCCTCGCTGACGGCCTGGTAGACCACCTCGACATCGTTGCCGTCGATCTGCACGCTCTCCATGCCATAGGCGTGGCACAAAGCGATAGAGTTCCTCGACCGAGGAGGTGCGCGTGATGGGCGTCATCTCCGAGTAGCGGTTGTTTTCGCAGTAGAAGATGACGGGCAGTTGCCACTTCTGCGCCATGTTGAAGGTCTCGTGCATGACGCCCTGATACATGGCGCCGTCGCCAAAAAAGGTGATGGCCACCTGATCCTCGTGGCGCAGCTTGCTGGCCAGCGCCAGTCCCGCGGCATGCGGCACCTGCGCGCCGACGATGCCATTGGCCCCCATCATGCCGATGCGTTGGATCGACAAAGTGCATGGAGCCGCCCTTGCCCTTGGCAAAGCCATCGGACTTGCCCAGCACCTCGGCGATGGCGACGTCTGGGATCCATGCCGCGTGCCAGTGCGTGATGATGGCCGCGATAGGTGCAGGTCACATAGTCGTCGGACGCAGCGCCGCGGCCATGCCGATGGCGTTGGCTTCGTGGCCGATCGCCGTGTGCATGGCGCCGCCGATCTTGCCGGACTCGGCCAGTTCAAGCAGCGACTCCTCGACGCGGCGGATGAGAAACATGGTGCGGTACATCTGCTGCAACTGCTCGGCCGTGAAGGTGGACGACTGTGCGGAAGACGCATCCTCCTCAGCAGCCCTCGGCTCGACCACTTGTTCTACCATAGTGCAAATCCTTCCCGTTGAAGCATGGCTTATGTATGTACTTTATCGAGATTAGAATACCATAGGAAGCGGGGGGTTTCGCCGTAATCACAGGCACAATCGGTAGCTTGATCATTGTGGGCATGTCACCCGGCGATGGGCCTAAGGCCGATCCTAGCACTCACGTCCGCGGGATTCAATTTCTTGGAACGGCCTAATCCCGGAATGCTGGCTCAACTCGTTTTGCTTGCGAAGCAGAGGCTATGCGCCAACACACCCAAATGGTCTGAATCCTCAAACGCTGCCGCGTTGACAGTCTGCCGCCGATCCTGCATAATCATTTCATCCAGTACCATTGTGCACAACTTTACCCGGTATACTAATCCAGACAGGCGAACAGCCGCGTTCTATGAAATTCCTCGTCTCTCAACTCCTGCACTTCATAAACGATCGCCCGGCCCGTACCGATCTCTTTGCCTTGGGGCGCTTCTTGGCGCTTTTGGCTGCACTGATTGCGCTCTACAGCGTGCTCTTTCACTACATCATGGCCTACGAGGGCCGCCAGGAGAGTTGGATTACAGGCGTCTACTGGACGTTGACGGTCATGTCGACGCTGGGCTTTGGCGATATTACCTTCGCCTCCGATCTAGGGCGCGCCTTCTCCACGGTCGTGCTGCTGAGCGGCATCATCTTTCTGCTGATTTTGCTGCCCTTTACCTTTATCGAGTTTTTCTATGCGCCCTGGATGAAGGCCCAGGAGGAAGCACGCGCGCCGACCGGCCTGCCCGAGACGAGCCGCGACCACGTCATTATCACCAAGCTGGATGAGGTGACCAGTGCACTGATCGAAAAACTGAAGCAGTATCAGTACACCTATGTGCTGCTGGTCCCGGACCTTGCCGAAACCCTGCGCCTGTACGACCTGGGCTACAAAGTTGTGCGCGGCGACCTGGACAATCCGGAGACCTATCGGCGCATCCAGGCCGGACAGGCGGCGCTGGTGGCAACCACGGCCAGCGATCAGGTCAATACCAACGTTGCGTTTACCGTGCGCGAAGTATCGGAGGCTGTGCCCATCATTGTCACGGCCAATGCCACAGCCTCGGTGGACATATTGGAGTTGGCGGGCGCCAATCACGTGCTGCAGCTCGGCAAGATGATGGGGCAGGCGCTGGCCCGGCGCGTTTCGGGCGGCGACACCATGGCCCACGTCATCGGCAGCTTTGACGATCTGCTGATTGCCGAAGCCACCCTGCGCAACACCGACTTGGTCGGCAAGAGGCTGCGCAACAGCGGCCTGCGCGAGCAGGTGGGAATCACCGTTCTGGGCACGTGGGAGCGCGGGGCCTTTGAGCCTGCCTCGCCCGACGCCGACCTTGATGCGGGGACGATCCTGGTGCTGGCCGGCTCGTCCGAGCAGATCGACCGCTACAATCAGCGCTACTGCCCGCAAGCACCGATTCAGCAGCCGGTGGTCATCATCGGCGGCGGGCGCGTGGGGCGCGAGGCGGGCGCGGCGTTGGCTGGACGCGGAATGGACTATCGCATTGTTGAACTGCAGGCCCAGCGCATCCGCGATGCAGAAAAGTACATCTATGGCGATGCCGCCGAACTGGATGTGCTGCTAGAGGCGGGCATCCGCACCGCGCCCGCGGTGTTGGTGACTACGCACGACGACGACACCAATATCTATCTCACCATCTACTGTCGCCGTCTGCGGCCCGACGTCCAGATCATCAGCCGGGCGCGCGTGGACCGCAACATCGCCAGCCTGCACCGCGCCGGCGCGGATTTCGTGCTTTCCTACGCCTCAATGGGCAGCAATGCCATCATCAGCCTGCTGAGCCGCAGCAACATCCTCATGGTCGCCGAAGGGCTGGATGTGTTCGAGGTGGAAGTGCCGGCCGGACTGGTGGGCAAGTCCATTGCCGCCGGCGAAATCCGGACGCAGAGCGGCTGTTCAGTCGTCGCCCTGCGCCAAGGTGAGACGACCACCATCAACCCCGATCCTCATACGCCGCTGCCCGCCGGCGCCGAGCTGATCCTGATCGGCAGCGTAGAGGCGGAGAAGCGCTTTCTCAAGCACTATGCCCGTTCGTAGAGCAGACCGACCATATCGATACGTGCTCACATCAATCAAAGGGGCATCTCCTTGCCAGTGAGCGCAAGGAGATGCCCCTTTGATTGATTATGCTGCTTTCCTATGCTTCCCTAGCGAATGCCGGCCATCTCCTGCAGCAGATGCCAGTTGGCCAGACGATCCGCCTGGGCACGCAGCAGCGTCTCGGAGGGGTTGCCCTCCTTGTCGAACTGCTTGCGGAAGCGGCCTTCGCTACGGGCAAAGGTGATGAAGTCGATGGTCTCGCCGGTCTTGGGCACGGTGTACCAGTCTTCCTTCTGCGCCGGGTTGCCGTTCAGGCTCAGGCGATCACGGATGGTGTCGCCCTTGCGCGGGTCATACTGGAAGACCGGGAAGGCACGGCTGTCCACGGCCAGCTTGGCCTGGTGGCGGGCCATGTCGTCGGCCACGCCGTGCTCCGGCTGGCAGGTGGTGAAGGTGTTGACCACGGCCGGGCCGTCGAACGAGGCGGCTTCCAGAATCGACTTGTAGAAGTGATTGGGGATGGAGGCCACGGTCTGGGCCACGTAGGTGTTGGGGTGCATCATGGCGATGCGACCCAGTTCCTTGCGCGTCTCTTCCTTGCCGGGATGGCTGCTGCCGAAGGCATACATCTTGGCTTCCTGGCCGGTGAAGGAGGCCGTGCTGGTCTGGCCGCCGGTGTTGGAGTAGACCTGGGTATCCAGAACCAGCACCTTGATGTTCATGCCGCTGGCCAACAGACGGCTGAGCGACTGGAAGCCGATGTCGTTCATGGCGCCGTCGCCGCCCATGACCCAGAGCTGCTTGTCTTCCCAGCCCTGCTGATCCCAGCGCATGCGGATGCCCATGGCAAAGGCCGGGCCGTTCTCGAAGAGCGAGTTGCTCCAGGGCACGATGTAGGGATTGTAGGGATAGGTGCTGCCGTAGACGGTGTTGCAGCCGGTGCTGGCGGCAATGCCGATGTTGTCGGCCCCGTAGACGTAGCCCAGCGCAGCCAGCCACATGCGGATCACCGAGGCTTCGCCACAGCCGGCGCACGAACCGGCGCCGCCCACGTAGAGCATGCTCTGCTCGGCCAGCATCATGTCGACCGGCACCCGCTCGTTGATGAACTCGGCGGGCGTCGGCGGCAGGCTGCGGAAGAAGTCGATGCTCTTCTGGTAGGCCGGAACCGTCGTGTCTTCCTTCTCGATCATGGCCAGGGCGTTGTAGCCCAGGTCGTCACAGGCCTCGACACACTCGGCGCAGCCCTTGCATTTGGTCGGGTCGATGAAGATGCCGAACTTGCCCGGCGTCTGCTTGCGCCGCTCGGGCACTGTGTAGAATTTGTTGGTCTCGGCGAACTGATTGCCCATGAAGGTGCGCTCGGCATCGTCTTCGATCTCGCCCAGTGCGCTCTCCAGCTCTTCGACGTAGACAACCTTGCCCAGGATGGCCGTGTCGGGACACTGGTTGACACAGGTCATACAGCCGGTGCAGTTCTCGTGGAAATATTCGGGAATCTCAGGCGCGATGTAGCTGAAATCACGCGCTACGCCGGTGCCGGCCGGGATGACCGAGCGGGCCAGCGCGGTATCGGCCTCAAACTCAGACGGCGCGCTGCCGTCCTCGTAGCCCTCGAGAATGCGGTCAAAGAAATCTTCGACATCAACAACCGACGGATCATAGCCGGGGCTGCCGTTTGCAGTCTTGCTGATGGTCCGTACGTCGTTCAGATCGGTGGTTACACCCATTGGTTAAAGCTCCTATTTATCGAAAAAGAAGTGGGGCAGTAGGGCTGTGGGGTTGTAGGGTCGTGAATTGACCAGCATGATACTTTTCCGGTCCCCACTTCCCTACAGCCCTACTGCCCCACAACCCTACCGCCTACCTATGCAAACAGTTCCAACTTGGCGCCGGGCACGTAAATGTCGGCGTTGATGTCCTGGGCAATGACGTCGGCCGGGATCTCGAAGACCGAGTCGTAGCCGCGCTTGACCGCCCGCAGATTGGCCTGCACGACGGCCTCGCCACGCTTGCCGAAGTACTTGCGCAGCGCCTTCTCCGACCGTTCCATCACCTCTTCGGTGGAGAAGCCGGATTCCTCGTCGAAGGGCGTCACCTTGAGGAAGATGCCCAGCAGCACGATGCCCTGCATACGCACTTCCAGGTCGGCCACCGGCGCTTCTTCGCGTGCAATCAATGCAGCATCAGCAGCGAAGACACGGATCTTCTTCTCGCGGATGATGCGCTTGGCGTGGGGCGGGATGCGTGACCAGACATCCTCGGGCGTGGTGCTGGTTGGACTGGACAAAGACCGCGCCGCCGTACGGCAATGCCGCTCAGCGGGTTGCTGGTCACGAAGGCGTTGATGTCGTTCATGGGCACGAAGTCGACCTGATTCAGCTCACAGTGGGTCAGGATCTGCTCGTTGGCCACGGTCAGATAGTAGGTCGTGGGCAGGCCCTTCTTCTCCGAGCCATACTTGGGATAGGCCTGCACCTTCTTGCCAAAGACATCGCCGGCGATGGTGGCGATGACCTTGTTGGTCGTCACCGAACCGTAGCCGCCGACCGAATGGCCGCGCATGGAGAAGGCGCCCTTGGGCCGCACATCGGGATCTTCGCCCATTTCCAGCGCCAGTTCATGCTTGATGCCGACGACAAAGAAGCGCTTGCCGTCCTCGACCATGTTGTGGGACATGGCGATGAAGTCGCCGGGACGCACATCGCGGCTGCCCAGACCCGCGGCGCCGCTGAAGATGGTCGGAATGCGGTCGATGGCGGGATAGCCCTCACGGCCGGTCAGTGCATCGGCAAAGGCGGCCTTGATGTCGGTGGTCAGCGGGTTGTTCTGGGCCATGGGATCGTCCATGCGCTCCACAACCGTGAACGCCTTGACGCCCTTGAGCATCTCGACGATCTGTGCGCCGGGGAAGGGGCGATAGCAGGTCACATGGACCACGCCCAGCTTGATGCCCAGTTTCTCGCGAATCCAGTCGACGGTGGCCCGGGCCGTCTCCATGGAGGAACCCATGCCGACGATGGCGTACTCGGCATCGTCCATGCGATAGCTGTCGACCATGTTGTAGCGACGCCCGGTCAGCTCGATAGAACTCGTCCATGGCGGTCTGAATGATCTGCGGGCACCTCGTCGTAGTAGATGCGCTGGGCGATCTTGCCCTTCATGTAGCTGTCCTGGTTCTGGACCACGCCGGTCATGACCGGGTTGTCGGGATCGAAGAGGTTGATCAGCTTGTCACGCGGGTCGCCGATGAACGTCCTTCATCATCTCCGGTTCGGGCAGCAGCACATCTTCGACCGTGTGCGTGGTCAGGAAGCCGTCCTGGACCGTCAAAAAAGGGCGTCTTGCTGTCCTCGGCCGCGCGGCGGCTGATCAGCGCCAGATCGCCCGCGCCCTGGGCGTTGCGGGCGAAGAGCATGCCCCAGCCCGTGTCGGCCACGGACATGACATCGTCGTGGCCGGCGTGGACGTTGAGGCTCTGGCTGGTCAGCGCACGCGCGCCGATGTGAAAGACGGCGGGCAGGCGCTTGCCGGCGATGGTGTAGAGCACCTCTTTCATCAGCACCAGCCCCTGGCCGGATGTGAAGTTGCTCACCCGGCCGCCGGCCAGCGCAAAGCCTTCGCAGGCCGTGGCCGCGCTGTGCTCCGACTCCGGCTCCATGAACATGAGTTCATCGCCCCAGAGGTTCTCGCGGCCGTTGGCCACGGCCTGGCCATAGCCCGCGCCCATGGTGGTCGACGATGTGATGGGATACGCACATGCGCCCTGGGTGATATGGGTGTCGACCCAGACAACCGTTCCGGAACCGTCGGACGTTGTCGGAACGCCCGGATAGGCCGGTGACCCTTGGTGGCCGTTGCGGCTCAAATTTTGACCGTTTTGATTTGTCTTTGGCATACCCTGCTCCTACTACCTCCCTGATCGTGTCAGACTGATCGTGACAGACTTTATCGTAAAATCGTACAGAATGGCTTGACATGCTGTATCTGGTGATACATTCCATGCATTTCCTGTGACAAACACCGAACAGAGCTTGCAAAAAGCTCTGAAAAATATCCGGGTGATTTTATCACGCCTTGGGAATGATGGCAACGCGGACGCAACCTCACAGTGATAGTTTTGTGGTAGGCAGCGGGCGGACGCCGGCCAATACGGCTGTCATTCGACGGCGCCGTCCTTTTGCGTTACCATCGGCGCACGTGAACGCAACACACTCAGGCTTTTTAGGAATCCGTGTGGTTGACAGATGAGTCCAAATTTTTAGTGCCAGAGAGAGATATTAGAGGTGCACCATGCCCCATCCGCTGGTTGACGAATTGCGAGCCGAAATGTCGGCCCAGGCCGACATTGACGACGCGCACGCCATGCAGGCCTACATGAAGACCGACCAACCCTTTTATGGCGTCAAGTCCAAACCTCGGCGTGCGATCTTTCGCAACGCCGTGCGACGCCGGCCCATTGCCAGTCGACACGAATACCAGGATGTGATCTTCGAACTCTGGGCCGGGGTCTACCGCGAGGAGATGTATCTGGCATTGGACGTTGCCGAGCTGATCAGGCCGTACCGCGATCTCGAATCGTGGCCGACCTATGTGACGTTGATGGAGAGCGCTCCCTGGTGGGACACGTTGGACTGGATCGCGGGCAAGATCATGAGCCTGTTGATTCTTGAGCACTGCGAACTGGAGCAGGATCTGATCCGCTGGCGCGTCGACGAGAATATGTGGGTGCGCCGGGCCTCGCTGCTGGCCCACCTCAAGCACAAGAATGCCACCAACACGGGCTTGCTGGGCGAGACCATTTTGATCTTGGCCCACGAGGAAGAGTTCTTCATCCGCAAGGCCATCGGCTGGGTGCTGCGCGAGTACTCGAAGACGGACCCCAAGTGGGTTGGTGACTTTGTGGCGGCGCATGGCACGGCGCTTTCGCCGTTGTCGAAACGGGAAGCCATGAAGTATGTGAAGTGAGCTTTCCCTCCAAGGCTGTCCTTCGTCCATCTCAGTGCATGGCTCCTGGCTGATCCAGGAGTTTTGCTGGGCTAAGTCAGCGTCCAAAAACAAGTTCCCGGTTTGCACCTTCCTGGAAGCTCCCTATCGGAGAGGACGCTTTGCATTCAGCTTCCAGGAAGGTTGGCACGGTTTATCTGGATGCTCACTAAGTCAGCGGTTAGAATCAATAGTTCGTATCGACGGTCGCCCTCCGGTCTTTAGCACAGGAATCTTATTGCTCGGGTTGACAAAGACAAGGCCGAAGCGTACAATTGTACCCATGATAATCGTTGCCGATACAAACACATTCATCGCTGTCGCCCTGAACGAGCCGGAAAGAGATTCGATCATACGACTTACTCAGGGCTGTGATTTGATTGCACCTGAGGTGTTGCCTTTTGAAATCGGCAATGCCTTGACTGCAATGAAGAAGCGAGGCGCTCTGAGGGCCGATGAAGTATCCGCAACGTGGAAGTCGGTTCAGAAAATTCCAGTTGATTTGAGGCATATCGACATTGCATCCGCGTTGAAAATTGCGACCGAATTCGACATCTATGCGTATGACGCTTACTTTCTGGAGTGTGCATTGAGCCTCCGTAGCCCGCTATTGACGCTTGACCGCGGTATGAAGCGGGTTGCTACGGAAATCGGGCTCACAATACTGGAGTAAATTCATGAAAGTATATTCTTACTCTGAGGCGAGACAGCGTTTGTCCGAGGTCCTCAACACCGCCCGAACTGAAGAAGTCATCATCAAGAGGAGAGGTGGAGAGTCATTCACTATCTCGTACAGAGAGAGCGGAGAATCTCCTTTTGATGTTCCTGGCATCGACACTGAGGTATCCACTCAAGACATTCTTGACGCCATTCGGGAGTCACGAGAAAGATCAACATCCGCGCAATCTTGAGCAGTCTCAGTCGAATACATAACGGAATAGACCGCCTCGCTGCCCGGTTCCGGCCTGGACAAAACAGTTGCCATCCTCGGCCAGGATCGCTGCCGAAATTAGGGCATTACGCCCGCCAGGACAGCCGCTGTTGTGGTTGTCTCATGCCGACCTCTTTCCGTTGAACAGGATCAGTATCACGAATGAATCGAAGAGGTCGAGTACCATGCGACACTTCAAAATCTGCTCAAAAACATGGTACAATAGGCATGGAATCATTGGCAACATGTTTTGTCAACGTTGTTGAAAGGCGGAGCAACATGACGCTCATTGTGACAAGTACATCTGATGATACGATAGCCATGCCGGCATGGCTTTTGCAATCACTCAATCTGACCGACGGAACCGCAGTGAAAGCAACCGTCAACGGGCAGTCGATCAGTCTATCCCCAATCGCTGAGTTCCTGTCATTGCGCGGCATACTTCACGACGATGATGCCTTTGAGGAAGCGATCAACTCGTTGGATGATCAAAAGATATTCTAATTTCTGCCGTTTGCCTGGTGCACTCGTTGCCGATCCTAACCCTCAATGCAAGACACTTCAACCGCGTTCCATCGTTGACAGTATACACGCCCGAAAACCTGCCATAATCCTGCTAAATACGCGGGAAATAGCCTAGGGAAAGCCACCGAATACTGCGCCCGTCGTGGCCACCGCCGCTGTTGTTGTCCCTGGCCAGTGTCTCTCCGCCCGGGCCGACCAGCGTCAGGAATGGATCGAAGATCCCCTCCTCGATATCCACCAACGAGATCGTCACCGCCTGGCCGGCCGTGCCGTTGAAATACCAGAGCGGGGTCTATGCGCGGTCTCCGTCACTTACTTTTACCCACAACCAGTAGTTCACGATTTGGAGAAAAACGAGATTCCTTCGATTGCACCTAGGACATGCCTTCGCTGGTGCTGTGCCGGAGTGAAGGCTCCAGATCGACCCGCTCAGAATGACAAATCGTGAACTACTGACAACGTGTTTCGACCGGGGACGAGCGGCGATATCGGCCGTCAATACGCCATCCACAAAACGTGGTTCAACACGTTTTCCGCAGCAGGCCACGGCTTCAACCGGCAGAGCCAGGCAAACAAGGCTAGTACGGTCCGGCGTATATAGCTATAGCTATACGGTTCGTAGTGTGCGCCTTAGCGCACTCGTATCCGGAATCTGCGCGAAAGCGCACACTACGAACCATCGGATAGCTCAAGCAGACCTGTATGAGGTCGGGTGGAAAGCGACGCTGGACCATCCAGAGTCTCGCCGCCGCCCCTGCCTTGACACCCGCCCACACTATGATGATATGATGTCCGCCGTCAACCCCAACTACCCGCCCCGGATCGTTGTGGAATCATGAACCTGAAAAAAACTTGGAGTGCCCTATGACGCAGCACGCAGCCGGTGCATTCTCCGCCGCGGACACCGATAACCCGACATCTTCAACCGATGCCGTCCACGCCGGCGAGGCCCGCTTTCGCAGCCACAACAGCCTGACGGTGCCCATCGTCCAGACTTCGGTCTACACGTTCCCCACGGCCGAGGCGCTGGTCGAGTACACCGAAGAGAGCATGTTCTGGGACGAGCCGGAGCGCGAGGAGTATGGCCGCTACGGCAACCCGACGGTGCGCGCGGCTGAGGCCAAGCTGGCGGCGCTGGAAGGCGGCCAGGACGCGGTGCTGGTCTCCAGCGGCATGGGCGCGGTGACATCGACGTTGCTGCTGTTGCTCTCGGCCGGCGACCACATGATCCTGACCGACGAGTGCTATCACAGCACGCTGGTCTTCTGCGAGAAGTTCATCGGGCGCTACGGCGTCGATTGTGACATCGTGCCCCACGGCGACTACGAAGCGCTGGAGGCGGCCATCCGGCCCAACACCAAGCTGATCTTCTCCGAGTCGCCCACCAATCCGTTCATGCACTGCGTCGATCTGGACCGCCTGGTGGAGATCGCCAAACGGCACAAGGTCAAGACCGTCATCGACACGACCTTCGCCACGCCGGTCAACATGCGTCCGCTGGACCACGGCATCGATCTGGTCATCCACAGCGTGACCAAATACCTCTCCGGCCACAATGACCTGATGGCCGGCGTCATCATCGGCAGCTACGATCAAACCACGCCGCTGCGCCAGGCCCAGGGCTTGCTGGGCCATGTGGTCGCGCCGCACACGGCCTATCTGATCCTGCGCGGGGTCAAGACGCTGGCGCTGCGCGTCGAGCGCCAGAACGCCAACGGTCTGGCCGTGGCCCGCTATCTGGAAGCGCATCCCAAGGTGCGGCGTGTCTGGTATCCGGGATCTGGAGAGCCACCGCGATCATGAGTTGGCAGGGCGGACGATGCGAGGGGCGGGCGGCGTGGTCAGTTTTGAGATCGAGGGCGATGCCGAGCAGGCCTATGCCTTCCTCAACGCGCTCACGATCCCGGCCATCGGCCCCAGCCTGGGCGGTGTCGAGAGCATGATCAGTCCGCTGGCCCCCATGGGCTACGCCGATCTGCCGCCGGAAGAACGGCTGAAGTTGGGCATTCGCGATGAGTTGATTCGATTCTGTATCGGGATCGAAGAGACAGACGATCTGATTGGGGATTTGGCGCAGGCGTTGGAAAAAATGTAATCAATGGTCAATGGTGAATTGTCAACGTTCAATTGTCAATGGTCGTCGTCGCCAGCACCATTAACAATTCACACATTGATCAATTCACCATTAACCATTAGTTCCCTTCAACCGGCAATCCTTCCAGCGCCATGATCTTCAACGCATTGGTCGTCGGACAAGGACCTTCGCGCAGTTTGTAGTCGAAGACCATGCGCTCGTCGGCGATGGCGTCGCGGAAGTGGTAGTTGACGCACTGAACTCATCTCGTCGGCCAGTTTGATCAGGTCGAGATCGTGGGTCGAGATCAGGCCGGCCCCATGTTTGCCCACCAGCGCGTGGATGAAGGAGCGGCTGCCCTCCAGTCGCTCGCGGTTGTTGGTGCCGCGGAAGATCTCGTCGATGAGGAAGAAGAGCGGCAGCGCTCCAGCCTCGCTGTCTCCCTCTTGCCCGCTCCTCTTGGCCGTCTGCCTCTCGATCGATCCCCCCCTCATCCAGCGCCTCCAACAACGCCTTGAGCCGTTTGACCTCCGCATAGAAATAGGAGATGCCGTCGGTGACCGAGTCGCTGACTTTGATGCAGGTGAAGAGGCGGAAGAGATCGGTCTGAAGCAGGGCCGCGTCGACAGGCCCGCCGGCAAAGGCCAGCGCCTGGTTGACGCCCAGCGTCTTGAGAAAGGTGCTCTTGCCGGCCATGTTGGAGCCGGTGAGGATGACGACCTGGCCCAGATGATCCATGGCGAAGTCGTTGCAGACCTTTTCGTCGTCGGGCAGGAGCGGGTGGCCCAGATCGCGTGGCGGAGAATATAAACGCTGCCGCCGCCGAATCCGCCGCCGAATCGAGCAAGACATGGGGCTGGGTATAGTGCGGGTTCAGATAGCCCAGATTGGCCAGCGCACAGAGCGCCTCGATCTCGGCCCAGACATCGAGCCATTGCGGGACATATTCAACGACCTCGGCCTTGGTGCGATTCAATTGGTAGGCGAAGAAGTAGTCCCACGGCACGGTCGGCGTTGAGCAGAAACCAGATGATCGGGTTGCCCTGGACACCTGTGGCCGCGGCCACGGTTTTGATGCGGTTGAGATAGTGGCTTGGGCGCGTCGACTGGTCGAGAAAGGGCGAACAGAGTTCGCGCAGATGAGGCGTGTCGGCGTACGAATACGATTCCAGTTGGCCCACCACCGATGCCAGTTGCTCGATCGCACCCTGCAAGGCCGTGGCCTCGTGAAAGACCGAGCGGGCCGGTTTGGACATCAGCATGTAGACGCCGAAATAGAGCACGAAGGTGAAGTACCACCACGGCTCGGTCCAGCCCAACAGCGACGTGGCGACGGCAATCAGGTTCAGCAAGGCCAGGCCGGAGAGCAGCCAGAGCCGGGGGCGCATCTGCTCGGTCGGCTGATGCTGGGCCAGCCAGCTGAGCAGCTCATCAGGCTGCCACAGTTTCATGGTTTCCCGCAACCGCGCTGACGCCGGCGCCGTTGATCCAGAGGCGCAGTCGAAAGAGGAAACGTGGGCAAAGCTCCGCCACCAGCGCCTGTCGCCGCCGGATATCGGCCAGATCCGGCGTGGTGGCGCCCAGCCAATCGCGCAGGCGAACCGAACCGCCCTCAGAGACGGTCGTGTCCATCAGGCGATGCAGAGAGCGTTCGCCGACAAGATCCAGATCGCCTTCGAATGGATGACCGGCACGCGGTCCGGTCACTCTGGCCGGCGGCAGCGCGGACCAATCTACCTGCGCGCGTGCCGACTGGGCGGCATGGAATACACGTGCCAGCTCAAACGAAGACATACTACGTTCAAGCCGTCGGTGAAAGTAGATGACGCCGGCAAAGAGCGCCACCGAAATGGCCAACAGCGGCCAGAAAAGGCTCGCCCCCACCACAAAGAAACCCGCCGCCGAGATCACCAGTCCGCCGAGAAAGACGATCACACGCGCCCAAGAATAGCGATTGTTGACGCGCCCCATTTCGTCCAGGCGACGGCCCAGACGATCGATCTGGCGTTGGTTGGCGGAGAGGCGGGTAGGTTTTGTTGGCATGTGTGGTTCCTGGGAGGTGGATTGTAGGGTTGTAGGGATTGTGGGGTTGTGGGGTTGTAGGGTGGCGGGGCCTGGAAAAGCGACATCTTCTCCGGTCCCCACAACCCTACTTCTCTACAGCCCTACTTCCCTACTTCGCCGCCAGCCGCTCCAACAACATACAGTACGCACGCCGTCCCAACTCGAAGCTACTGAGACGGTAGAACTCGTTGGGCGAATGGATGCGCTCGTCGGAGAGGCCGAAGCCGAAGTTGACGGTGTAGACGCCCAGGTTGTCCAGGAAGAGGCTGCAGACCGGAATGCTGCCGCCGCTGCGGGCATAGAACGGTTCCTTGCCGTAGAGTTCCAGATGCACGTCACGCGCGGCCACGTTGCCGAAGTGATCGGCGGCCATGAGATAGGGCGTGGCCTGGCTGGCGATGGGTCTCACGCTGACGGTCACGCCGGGCGGTGTGTGCTTGTGCACATGCGCGGTCAGGACCTCGACGATCCTGGCCGGGTTCTGGTCGGCGACCAGGCGACAGGTGATCTTGGCGTGGGCCTGGCTGGGCAGCACGGTCTTGACGCCGTCGCCCTGGAAGCCGCCCCACATGCCGTTGACCTCCAGCGTCGGCCGCGCCCAGCGTCGCTCGATGGCGCTGAAGCCCGGCTCGCCGAAGCCCTCCGCCACATCGATGTCGCCCAGGAACTCGGATTCCTCGAAGGGGACCGCGCCGAGCAGTTCCCGGTCCGCGTCGCTGATGGGCAGCACGTCGTCGTAGAAACCTTCGACCCGGATCTTGCCGTCGGCCCCGCGCATGGAGGCGACGATGGCGGCCAGCGCATGCAGCGGGTTCTGGATGACGCCGCCGTACATGCCCGAATGGACATCGTAGGCCGGGCCGACCACGTCGATCTCGATGCCGGCCAGGCCGCGCAGGCCGACCATGAGCGCCGGCTGGTCCTCGGCCCACTGGCCGCCGTCGGCGCTGATGGCCAGGTCGCAGGCGAACTTCTCACTGTGCTCGGCCACAAAGGGCGGCAGCGTCGGGCTGCCGATCTCCTCCTGACCTTCGAAGAAGCACTTGACGTTGATGGGCAACGCGCCCTCGGCCTTGAGCATGGCCTCCAGGGCCAGGATGGGCACGAGCATGTTGCCCTTGTCATCGGAGGCGCCGCGCGCATAGACGCGGCCGTCGATGACCGTCGGCTCAAAGGGCGGGTTGTCCCACAGCTCCAGCGGATCGACCGGCTGGGTGTCGAAGTGGCCGTAGATGAGCACCGTCGGCTTGCCCGGCGCGTGCAGCCAATCGGCGTAGACCACGGGATGGCCGCCGGTCTCCATCAGCTCGACGTTCTCCAGCCCGGCCGCCTCGCAGCGCGCCATCACCCACTCGCCGGCACGGCGCACGTCCGGCGCGTTTTCGGACAGCCCGGAAATGCTGGGAATACGCAGAAAGTCGAGCAGTTCGTCGAGGTATTGGTCTTGGTGTTCGGTTAGATAGTCTTGCCAGGTGGTCATCGTTTGTGTTGCTCCTTGGTCTGTTGAGGGACAAGGGGACAAGGGGACAAGGAGATAGGGCGACGGAAAATTGATCACCTTGTCACCCCTTCCCCTTGTCGCCCTGTCCCCCTGTCACACCTTCGTCGCCTTGGTGGCGATAAATGTCGGCATATATTCGGAGAGCGTTGTGCCCGTCCAGTGGTCCTCGTAGAAACCGGTGATGGCCAGGCCGGCGTCGATCTGGCCGCCGATCTGGTCCTCCAGCGTGTGGCTGAATTCGAGCGGCTGCAGGTCGTCCAGATAGGCGTCCAGTTCCTCAGACGTCAGGCTGACCAGATCGGAGTAGGGCAGGGTGTGGCGGACTTCGAGGACGCCCTCATCGGCCAGCGATTGGTCGAAGATGTAGCTCACCGGGTTGATGAAACCGGCAAGCAGCGAGCCGCCGGGGCGCAACACGCGCGCCGCTTCCAGCCAGACCGGCCGCACGTTGGGCACAAAGAGGTTGGAGCACGGATGGACGACCAGGTCGAAGGACCCATCGTCGAAATGGGAGAGATCGCGCATGTCGCCCTGGACGAGACGGATCGCCAGATCCTCGCGCTCGGCGACGAATTGGTCGCGCTCAAGCTGTTGGGGCGAGTTGTCGATGACGGTGACGTTGGCTCCGGCCGCGGCCAGGATCGGCCCTTGCTGACCGCCGCCGCCGGCCAGGCAGAGCAGATCCACGCCCTGCATGTCGACCGGAAACCAGGCGCGCGGCACCGATTTCTCCGGCGTCAGGACAATTTCCCAGATGCCGGCGCGGGCATTCTCGATGGCCTGCGGGCTGACCGGAATGGTCCATTCGCTGCCGCGCTCGACGGCTTTGTCCCAGGCCTTGCTGTTGTAGTCGCGTACGTTGATGTCAGTCATTCAGAAAATGGTCAACTTTCAATTGTCGATAGTCAATTGTCAATGGTTGGCGGGAAGAATGGTTAATGGTGAATTGATAACCGTTAATTGCTATTGGTTTCAGGCTACACGATGCTACATTCAGGTACCGTGATCTCTAGCCATTCACAATTCACAATTGAGCATTCACCATTCACCATTTTCTTTTTTTCAAATCTCCACCGATCTCAAAAAAGCGGCGCTCTCCTCCGGCAGCGTCGTGTTGATGAACATGCCGGATCCCAGTTCGAAGCCGGCCGAACGTGTGACCCGCGGCACGATGGTCACGTACCAGTGCAGGTAGTTGCGTCCGTCGTCCTGGAGCGGTGCGGAACGGATCACGTAGTTGAAGTCCGGATCGCGCAGCCCGACATAGAGCTTGCGCAGCATCTGGTGCAGAATGTTGCCCAGATCGGCCAGTTCGTCGTCGGTCGTGCGCAGGAAGCTGGACTCGTGGCGGCGAGGGATGATCCAGGTGTGGAAGGGCGAGTAGGCGGCGTAGGGAATGATTGCCAGGAAGTGCTTGGTTTCCAGAATGACGCGCCGCCCATCTGCGATCTCGTCAGCCTGCATCTGGCAGAAGACACAGCGTCCCGTGTCATCATAGTGGTGGCGCGCCGATTCGGCCCGTTCACGAATGCTGTGGGGCACCATCGGCAGTGCGATCAACTGGGCGTGGGGATGGACCAAAGAGGTGCCCGCCCGTTCGCCGTGGTTCTTGAAATAGGTGATGTGCCGCATGCGTTCGTCGTAGGAGATGGTGCGTCCTCGCTGGCGAAAGGCATGCATGAGCATCGAGACGCTCTCCTTGCTCTCGAGTGCATGGCATGTGTTGTGCAGCGGTGATTCAACCAGGATCTCATGGTAGCCCACGGCGGAGATGCTGCGATGTATGCCGTCAAACGTGCGCACCACCTCGCCGTTCTGTTGGAGCGCCGGGTATTTGTTGCGCACCACGCGCACGCGCCAGGCGCCATCATCGGGGATGGACATGACCTCAAGATCCGCCTCCTCGTTGCCGGGGCAAAAGGGGCAGCTTCGGAACCCAGGAGGGGAGCGATTCGACACCCGGCTTCGGAGCGGCAATCAATTCATTGGGGCGCGTGGCCCGATCGGTTGCGATGATCACCCAGCGTTTGGTGACTAGATTTTGACGCAATTCGTCCATTGTTTTTGGTTTCGCCCTATGTTCAGCACGATTTACTGCTCAACATCAAAACCGGCATTCTGCCAGGCGACGATGCCGCCCTCCATGTTGTGGACGTTGTCGAACCCATTCTCTTCCAGGTACTTGGTCACCTGGTTGCTGCGATTGCCGCTGCGGCAGGTCAGCACGACGGTCTGATCGGTGGGGATCTCGTCCAGCCGAGCAGGAACTTCATTCATGGGCAGATGGACGACGCCGGGGATGTGGCCTTCGTCATATTCCCACTGTTCACGCACGTCCAGCACGACCACGTCATCGCGGTCCTTGATCTCGGACACGGTCTGCACGTCGATGTTGACGGGCAGATCCAGCGGCGCATCTGCGACTTCGGCAGGCGCATCGGCCTCGCTCGCTGCGGCCGGCGCCTCAGCAGCCGGAGCGCCGCACGCGCCCAACACCGTCATCAAACCAAGCAGAAGGGCGATACCCAGGGTTTTTCCGAACTTCATTGTGTTCCTCCATATTGATCAACTGTATTTGTCGATTGCGTTAACGATTTTTGCCACAGATGAACGCGGATATTGATTAGATGGGGCACAGATAGTTTGCCGTTGACGCCAGGCTGGTTGGGGGTGTACACAAAAATATCTGTGCCCCATCCAGTGTTCATCTGTGTTCATCTGTGGCAGTTTTTCTGCCTGCAACCCGTCACTCTCTCGGGACCAACCGGATCTCAAAAAGGGTCGGCCACAGCTTGCCGGTGACAAAAAGGCGATCCGCCTCGTCATCATAGGCGATGCCGTTGAGGACGTCCACCGGTTGCGATAGTGTCTCCGGCTTCAACAGTCCCGACAGGTCGATCCAGCCGGTCACCTGGCCGCTTTCGGGATCGATGATAGCGATGCGATCGGTCTGCCAGACGTTGGCGTAGATCTGACCTTCGACGTACTCCAGTTCGTTGAGCCGCACGACAGGCCCTGTCTCATCGTGTACCTGGATGCTATCGATCTGCTCCAGCGTTTCCGGATCGAGAAAGTAGAGGCTGTCGGTGCCGTCACTCATTATCAACTGTTCACCATCATGGGTCAGCCCCCAGCCCTCGGTCGGATAGGCAAAGGTCCGGAGCAGTTCGAAGGTCTCCTTGTCGACCACAAAACCGATCTGAGATTTCCATGTCAACTGGTAGATCTTGTCGTCCAGAACCGTGATGCCCTCGCCGAAGAGTTCATCGGACAGCCGCACGCCTGACAGCATCTCACCGGTTGTCGGCTCAACCTTGCGCAATGTCGACTGGCCGTAGAGGCCCGTGCCTTCGTAAAAAATATCGTCCTCATAGACCAGGCCCTGGGTGAAAGCGCCGGGATCATGGGGATAGGTCAGCCACGACTTCGTAGGAATAGTGGATGACCGGCGCCTGCGTCGCCGGGATCTCACCGGCGGAAGGTTCATCGACCGCCAAGGGCGAAATCGGCGACTGCGGCTGCTTAGGCGTCCTGCGTGTCCGGCTGTTCAGAGGGCGACGACTGTGCATCCGCCGGGACAGATTCGACCTGAGCGCGGGTCGAAGCGCAGCCGGCGAGGGCGATCATGATGCCCAAGCAGAACAAGACGATATAGATAGTGCGCCGTGCACCCTTGTACGCAATTTTACGGTCAGCCATCGAGCAACTCCTGGCGGTCGATCGTTTTCATAGAAGGATATGGTACCAGAACTGGGCGGATGGCACCAAGGGCATCGTGTTCCGAATTGGGCGTGATGGAAACCGCGGCGCAGGGCAGAACTCAAGATGCCCCCACCGGTCCGATTCATGGACAGCAGGCCCGTTGAGGTTGTACACTAGGGCCGGCCTAGGGCCATTCCACGAAGATCGATATGCCGCCTGTTCGGACATCATGCGTAGGGTGGAATGCCATTCCGCCCTACATGGCATTTGTAGTCGGAACTTGCGCCTCCTTTCGCACAGGACAACCCACATCAGGAGCAACTGTATGAGCAGAGAAAATGACAGTGAAAAGGCAGCGGTCAAGAAACAGTTTGGCGCACATGCCGCGGCCTATGCCACGAGCGAGGTCCACGCCAAAGGCGCCAGCCTGGCCCGTCTGGTGGAGTTGGTCCAACCACAGGCGGACTGGCAGGTCCTCGATGTGGCGTCGGCCGCCGGCCACACCGCCTTCGCCTTTGCACCACACGTCGATCATGTCATCTCGACGGATCTGACGCCTGAGATGATCCCGGTGGCGAGCGCGCTGGCGGCCGAAAAGGGCATCGAGAATGTATCGTTCGAGACCGCGGACGCCGAAGATCTGCCCTTCAAAGCCGGCCAGTTCGACCTGGTGACCTGCCGCATCGCGCCCCATCACTTTCCGCATATCGACCGCTTTTTGGCGGAATCAGCTCGCGTTCTGAAAGCGGGCGGTCTGTTGGCCGTGGTCGACAACGTTGTGCCGGGCGCTGCGGACGGCGCCAGCCGAGAAGAGGCGGAAGCGATGACCGATGCCGGACGCTACGTCAACGAATTTGAGAAGCTGCGCGATCCGAGCCACGGCCGCTGCCTGAGTCTGCAAGAATGGATCGACGCCTTCGCCGCCGTCGGCTTGGATCTGCTGGCCCAGGAGACGGCCGAGAAGCGCATGTTGTTCGATCCGTGGGTCAAACGCATGGGCGCGTCGCCGGAGATGCAGCTCCATCTGCGCGCCATGCTCGTGGACGCGCCGCCGATGGCAGCCGCCTTTTTCCATGTAGAGCCGGATGGCGATGATATCGCCTTTCACTTGACCGAGGCCATCTTGATCGGACGGAAGCCAGGAGATGCGGAGACGAACGCATGAGGCAGTTGTAGCACGACATTTATGTCGTAATCCATCTCGTAGCACCAAGGCTCATCCGATCGCTTGAACTGCGGCATGAATGCCGCGATACAGAAGAGCAGTCCAAATGAAGACGATTACCGCGCTGAAACTACAACAGAAGAACAAGGATCGTGTCAACCTCTTTCTGGACGGCGAGTATGCCTTCGCCGTCAGCTTTTCCGCTGCAACGGAACTGCGCAGAGGTCAGGAACTGTCAGAGGATGAAATTGCGACGCTGAAGCAGGAGGGCGAACGCAACAAAGCCTATCATCAGGCGATCCGCTTCCTGGGGGTCCGGCCGCGCAGCATCGCCGAGGTGACGCGCAAACTCAAGGAGAAGGAGCACGACGCGCTGCTGATCGAGGCGGTGATCCAGCGGCTCAGCGATGCCGGCTATGTGGACGATGCCGCCTTCGCCCGTTTCTGGGTGGAAGATCGGACCCGCTTTCGCCCGCGCAGCGCCCACGCTCTACGCTACGAACTGCGCCAAAAGGGCGTCGCCTCCGCCGTCATCGACGAGGCCGTGGCCGATCTGGATGAGGAGAGCGCGGCCTGGGACGCCGCGACCGCCAAACTGGATGGCTGGCGCAGGCTGGATGAGGAGCAATTCCGCAAGAAGGCGACCGGCTTTCTCAGCCGTCGCGGATTCAACTATGGAATCGTCCGCGCCACAGTCGATCGGGCGTGGGATTTCGTTTCGGGAAAGACCGATGGTGAGGAGGTCAGCCTATGACCGATTTCGATACAGATCCGGATCCACAACCGCGTTCATGGCTTGCACATCAAGCTGTTGCGGCAAAAAGCGGTTGATCTTCTCGACGTATGGCTGCGGGTCCAGAACCATGCGGTTGTAGTCAATGTGCAGCACATCCATATTGGGCTGTCGTTTGAACCACTCGTCGATGGACTGCAAATGCTTGACAAAGAGCTTGGACATCTCCTTGTCGCTGATGCCTTCGCCCTCCTCGCCTCGATTGGCCAACATCTTCTGTTGCGAGGCCAACACTTCGTCAAAATCGCGTAGCATGAAGATGATCTTGTAGTTATATTGGGGCGGCAGGTGAATCAGCAGCCCGGAGATCACCTTGACGACCTTGCCCTGCGCGTCGCCGACCCACTCGACATCGCCCTCACCCATCTGCTTGACGCGCTCATATTCATAGTAGCCCTTGGGGTTGTCATCGTCAGCCGAGCGAATCCCATCGACCATCACGGGGATGCCGCCGGCTTCAAGCACCTTCATCATCATGGATGTGCCGGAGCGAGGCAATCCGGAGACGACAATCACATCGTTGGCCGAAATATCTGTGCCGTCGAAGGTGGTTTGCTCTGGTTTCCCGCCAAAAAGACGGCGCAAGAAGTCGGACATGGGTTCTCCAAAAATTAGTGCGGCCATGGCGACCGAAGGATAGCAGACGACAGGTCCGACAAAATCAGTAGTTCACGATTTGGAGAAAAACGAGATTCTTCGCTGGTGTTGTGCCAGAGTGAAGGCCCCAGATCGACCCGCTCAGAATGACAAATCGTGAACTACTGAAAATAGGGATCCGCCGGAATCTCGGTGCTATCTTACCATGGATGGGCCAAACTTTGCGGAACGTTCGACGCATCTTGTCGCCATGTAGGGGCTTAGTTTTACCCACATCTTTATTGTGGGGCGAAAACTGGCTATCCCGAAGCACCGGAGACGGCGACACCTAAGCCATGGCGCTGTGCGACCGCCAGGGCATCAATGCCCTGGCTAGCGAGTTGCGCCCCATGAATGGGGCTAGTTGGCCGGTCCAGCCCCATTGATGGGGCGTCTTTGTGCTTAGCCAGAGCATTGATGCCCTGGCGACGACCATCTCGACCCTTGGCCGACCTCCGACACACCAGTTCATTGACTTGTGGATAAAACGAAGACATAGAGGCAGAGCTTGCCCCTGCTCGTTGGCCGCAACGACTAAGCGGCTACAAGATCAACCGCCAATCGCGGCATCCGACAGCGAGCCGGAAAGGACCGTCACGGCCTGGCCGGCCAGGCGCACTCGATCGCCGACAAGCTGAATGCGCAGCGTTCCCCCTCGCGCCGAGGCTTGATAGGCGACAAATTGCTCCTGGCCCAATTTGCTCGCCCAATACGGAGCCAGGCAACAGTGTGCCGATCCCGTGACCGGATCTTCGTCGATGCCGGAACCGGGTGCGAAGAAGCGGGAGACAAAATCGACACCGTCGCTGTCCCCCCGGCTGGTCACCATGATGCCACGCACGTCCAGGCTGCGCAGCGCCGCGAAATCGGGCGTTAGTTCACGGACCTCAGCCGGCGTCGCCACCTCGACCAGATAGTCGAAACGGCTCTTGCCGACGTAGATCGGCTCAAGCCCCAGGGCATCGATCAATGCCGGCGGCGCATCGGCCGGGGTCGACGGGGTGGCCGGGAAGTCCAGTTCGATCCAATCGCCGGCCTGGGTGGCCGTCAGCAGACCGCTGCGCGTCACAAAGCGTGCGACCTCGCCGGCCTGGAGATGACCCGCCGCCCAAAGCGTATGCGCGCTGGCCAGGGTCGCGTGGCCGCATAGGTCGACCTCTACAGCCGGCGTGAACCAGCGCAGCCGATAGCCGTCCTCCTCCGGCCAGAGGAAAGCCGTCTCCGAGAGGTTCATCTCGGCGGCGACCGCCTGCATCCACGCCGAGCCGGCTGGCCCATCCAACACGCAGACAGCAGCCGGGTTGCCGCGGAAGGGCTGATCGGTGAAGGCGTCAACTTGGTAGATCGGGACGGGCATGGCGGGTGCTCCTTTGCGTGAATTGTACATGATGCGTGATGCGTGATGCGTGATGCGTGAATGAGAATACTTGTAACGGTCAAGATGATGGTAGAACCGTAGGTGCGGTTTGCAACCCATACGCATCAACCTAAGCGTTATGTCTAGCCCGCAGCCGGTTCAAACCGGCTGCAATTGTGCACATTTCGACCATTTTGCCAGTGCGCTTCAGCGCACTTCCCATGTCAGCCACCGGTTTTAACCGGTGGTGGTCCTACAGTGAATGAGAATACTGTATCAAAATTGGATGTCAAGCACAAAATCAACCTTTTTTGACAACCCATCTGCTGCCTCCTCACGCAGCAAGCATCACGCACCCTCTCACCACCGAATCTCCACAACCACCTCCATCCCGCCTGCCAACATCGCCGCCGGGTCGCGCAGTTCGACGCGAACCAGTTGGTTCTCGCCACAGGCCAGGTTGAGCGGTCGTTCGCCGTGGCGCAGCAGATCCGCCAGAC
Organism: uncultured Chloroflexia bacterium; assembly: GCA_963698255.1. Taxonomy (GTDB): domain Bacteria; phylum Chloroflexota; class Anaerolineae; order Caldilineales; family Caldilineaceae; genus JAWKOK01. The sequence continues at coordinate 45,300 of CAVOQD010000030.1, forward strand.
GGACACGGGCGCGAGGCAAGGCCGGGTCCTCCACGTAGAGCAGGATTTCCACACTCGCGTCGATCTGAGACCGGTCCGCCACATCTTGACCCAGTTGCACACGAAGACCGGTGATGGTGGTCGGGGCCGGCGGTTTCAACGCATCCGATGTCGAGTCGTAGAGAAGCGCGCTGCCGTTTTCGATGGCGACCGGCCCGTCGAAGAGTACCGTCCATTCCTTGGGACCAGGCCCGCCCATCGGCCCGATGCCCATCGCCATACCCGGAGCCATGGCTGGCTGCGGCATGCTGTACGCTTCCGGGGCCGCCTGCACTGACAGATTGACACCGGGACCGCCGGGAAGAATACCGCGCATGCGACCGCTAGGCATGGAAAGTACACGACCGCGAGGGCTGAAATTCGCCGAAAACGTTTCTGACCACCCGGCAGGCAGCCCATTGGCAACGGCCACTGTTCCGTCTATGCGTTGGCCTGCCTCGGTGCGAACGGCCACAAAAGAGGCCGCGGAGGACGGCAGTTGATAGGCCAGCGACTCGGCCACCAGGAGATCGTGCAGGGCCGCTTCTTGGACCTCACGCTGCGTCTCTACATAGATCCCATCCTTATAGACGCCATCCTCCAGCGGCAGACCAAGAGCCTGCGGGTCATAGCCGACGCTGCGTAGCTGCGCGCTCAGTTCGTCGTGCCGGTAGCCGCTCTGCACGAGATGTTCAAGGCCGTTGATGCGACGTGCCCCAAACAGCGCCTTCACGGCCGGCAGATCCGGTCGGTCGGCGAGATCGATCTGGGTGGAAGCAACGGGATCGCCGGTTGCAGAGCGCAGTGTGATCACAACAGGTTCGTCACCGCCGCGGGGCGTCCGTCCTGCAATCCAGCGACTCTGGCCGGAGACCAGATCGCCGGCGTCGATGACCGGCTGGCCGTCGCGATCACCGTCGAAATCGACGAGGCGATTGCCGGCCGGCTCGATGCCGGGCCGGTTGACGGTCAGCCGCAGATTGACCAACACCGGCTCGCCCCAGATCGTCAGGATCTCATCCAGTGCGGTGGTGATATCCATCTCGTTGGGCGAGCTGGTCAGAAACTTGGCGACACCGCCGCCATGTTCGACCATCTGGTTGACCAGGTACGAGTTGGGTGCGGCGTCGATGCAGAGGATGTTGATGCGACGGCCGTCAGGCTTGGACGCCTCCTGATCGACAAGCCGCAGCAGGCGGCCCATGTCCGAGACCTGGGCATCGGTCACAATCAGCACGTTGCGTGCGCGCGGGCCGGGCAACGACTTGATGTGCAGCGCCTGTTCCAACGCTACGCCCAGATTGGTGCCGCCACTGTCTCGATTGGCCTTGAGCCACTGGACTGCCTGGTCTACGGCCTCGGCATCGGCGGCGGCCAAGCTGCGCCGATGCCAGTTGACTTCCGTGTGGAACGTGGCCAGGGCAAACGAGTCGTCCGCATTGAGATCGGAGAGAAAACGCTCGACGGCCCAATCGGCGGCCGCCCACTTTGGCCCGGTCATGGAGCCGGAGTGATCGACCAGCAACAGCACTTCTCGGGGCAGCGTGGCGTCCTCCGCGATCTTGGACGGCGGGGTGATCATGGACAAGAAGTAGAAGTGGCCGATCCTCAACGTCGTCGTGGCCGTAGACGGTCATGGACGGGGCATCGGGCGTCTGCACAGCCTGCCACATCAGGACGCAGTCACGGTCGGGGATCACCGATCCGGCGGCCAGTTGTACGATACGATCGTCGCCTTCCTGCTCGAAAACCAACGCATGGGTTGGGCTCTCGATGGAGCCGGCGACCTCATTGCCCAGATCATCAGATCGGGCGCCCTCGACGGTGATATTCAGGGAAAATCGGTGTCCCGGATCGCGCAGCAAGGCCAGCGGCTGGCCCCGGGCATAGGCCGAGCCCAGTTCGTCCTCACGCACAAAGCGTGGGGCTGTCGTCAACGGCACGCGCAGCACCCAGCGCAGGCCATCGGCGCGGGCAAGTTGGACATACGATGTCTCGACCGCCACATCCTCGTCGGGCCGAATGCCGGACACCTGCAAGGTGAAGACATCGGGCGATTCGCGCGACAGCAGCGCAGCCTGATGGCCGGCTTCCTTGGCCGCAGCGTATTCGGCCTCGGCCTCTTCTCGCTCTTTCAGGCGGGTGGCGATTTCGACATCGCCGAAGTGGACATTCACCCCAGTCACCGCGGCATCGCCGGGCAAGGGAAAGCGGTAGACGGCCTCCAACACGGCCTCGGACTGGGCACGAGTGTAGCCGAACGTCTGCCGCAAGGTCAACGAAGCCAGTGGTCCGCTGACGCGCCCGCTGAGGTGCGTCTCTTTGAGGGCGACGAACCGGGCATGCGACTCGTCGGGGACCCTGGTGTCAGGGACCTGGATATCGGAATCTCTGGTATCGGGATCCGTGGCCGGCGTCACAACCTGTAGCACGCCATGACCATCCGAACGTGAGTTTTCAAAAATGCGTGAATTGAACACGAAGCACCTCCCTACACCAAAACAGACAATCTGTCTTCATTCTACGTTCGCGGGCAGCGCGCGTCAATGGGATAGGTTACGTTTCCCAGCCGGTAAAACGATACAGCCGCACGTTGATAGACCGCGGATGAGGCGGATGAGGCGGACGAAACCGGATATACTCGGATTTTATCCGCGAAAATCAGCCTCATTCGCCTAATCCGCGGTCCATCTACACGGCAGACTGTACAGTTCTCCCTCCCGCCGCAAGCTGCCCCGGCCGCGGATTGGGTCTCGAAGGATAGTGAAATATAATGCGATTCAGTCATCGCACCACCCAAACCGTTCTACATTGCCTCGCGTCCGGCACAGGAAGAAATCGGCCATCCCGAAATGATCCCATCTCAGAAAGCCTTTCAGAACGTTCGACGACAGCTTCCCTACCTGCCCAAAGCGCTGAAATTGGTCTGGAACGCGGCGCCGGGCTGGACGGCGGCCTGGGCAGTGTTGCTCATTGTCCAAGGCGTACTGCCGGTCGCCTCAGTCTACCTGACCCGCGCACTGGTCAACAGCATCGTCCTACTGATCGATAGCGGCGCCGGCTGGGAGGCCGTGCGTCTGCCCCTCTTCTTTGTGTTGCTGATGGCGCTTGTGCTGTTGACCCAGACATTGCTGACCAGCCTGTCCACGTGGATTCGCACGGCCCAATCCGAATTGGTCAGCGACGACCTGAGCGACCGCATCCAGGTCCAGGCGCTGGCCTTGGACATGACCTACTACGAGACGCCGTCGTACTACGATCAACTTCACCGGGCACGGATCGACGCCAAGAACAGCCCGCTGCTTCTGCTGGAAAACATGGGCAATCTCGTCCAGAACGGCATCACGTTGGTGGCCATGGCCGGCGTGTTGTTGCCCTACGGTCTCTGGGTTCCGCTGGCCTTGCTCCTCAGCACGCTGCCGGCGCTCTATGTCGTCGGCGGCTACAGTCTGCGGCAACATCGTTGGCAGGTGAAGAACACCGACGCCAGACGGCGCAGCTACTACTACGACTGGATCATCACCGACCGCAACGCCGCGGCAGAACTGCGCATCTTCGACCTGGGCGAACTCTTTCGCAGTCGTTTCCGCGACACACGCGCCCAGTTGCGCCGCGAGCGGATCGATCTGGAGCGCGATCAGGTGCTGGCTCAACTGCTGGCTGGCATTTTGGGCCTGCTCGTCATGGGCCTCTCGCTGGCCTGGATGCTCTGGCAGACCGCACAGGGCCTCTACAATTTGGGCGATCTGGCCCTTTTCTACCAGGCCTTCAACCAGGGCCAACGGCTGATGCGCACGTTGCTCCAGAGCGCCGGTCGCATCTACAGCAATCTGCTCTTCCTCGAAAATCTATTTGAGTATCTATCGCTAGCGCCCCTCATCTCGGCCCCGGCCGACCCACTGCCGGTGCCGACCAGCCTACAGACTGGTATAGCGTTCGAAAATGTCCTCTTCCACTATCCGGGCAGCGAGAAGGCGTCGTTGATCAGATTTCGATCTAAAGGTTCCGGCCGGCCAGGTCACGGCCATCGTCGGCGAAAACGGCGCGGGCAAGAGCACGCTGATCAAGCTGCTCTGTCGCTTCTTCGATCCGGACGCAGGCTGTATTACGATCGACGGCACGGACATCCGCCGATTTGATCCCACTGAGCTTCAACACCAGTTTACCATCATGTTTCAGCAGCCGGTCGAGTATCAGGACACCGCCGCCAACAACATCGCCTTCGGCAACCTTGCCGCGCAGCCGACCCAGGCCGACATCGAACAGGCGGCCATCGCCGGCGGGGCCGACGGACCCATCGACAAACTGCCCGACGGCTACGAGACGGTGCTGGGCAAGTGGTTCGGCGACGCCGAACTGAGCGTCGGCGAATGGCAGCGGGTAGCGCTGGCACGCGCCTATCTGCGCCAAGCGCCCATCATCGTGCTGGACGAGCCGACCAGCGCCATGGATCCCTGGGCAGAGACCGACTGGCTGCATCGCTTCAAAGCGTTGGCCCAGGATCGCACCGCGCTGATCATCTCGCATCGGTTCACCACGGCCATGTACGCCGACATCATCCACGTGATGATCGACGGGCGGGTCATCGAGTCGGGCAGCCACAAGGAACTGCTCGATCAGGACGGCTACTACGCCCGATCCTGGCGGGCGCAGATGCAGGAGCGCTCGACCGCCGAACTGCCAATGTGAAGCCTATTTCGGGTTGTGATACACTTGGACCATCGATTCAGCCGTGGGCAAGATAGAACACGGATAACGCGGACTGAGCTGATCTACACGGGTCAATTTGGAACAGATCCGCGAGAATCCGCCAGATCTGCGTTATCCGCGCCATGTCGTTATGACAAGCTGAATGATTCGTATATGGACTATAGCGGCGAAGCAACAACCGTAAAGGATCTACCGATGGCAGATGATCGCAGTTTGGCTCAGCGAGCCTCCAACCGATTTTTTGGCATCCCAGCCGTGGCCCAAATGTGGGCCAGGCTCTCAGCCGGACGGACCGGCGACCTGGTCGATCTGTCTGGCGGTATCCCGTTTGCGCCCTTCGACAAACCGTTGTCGACAGCCAAGGGCGCGCTGTTGACGACCGGCGGCATTCATCTGCCCGATCAGCCGCCCTTCGACATGCAGAATCCAGACGGCGACGCCACCTATCGCACCATCCCCGGCGATGTCGACACTTCGCAACTGGTCATCACCCACAAGTACTACGATCACACGGATGCGGACGCCGATCCCAATGTGATCTTTCCGCTGGACCAGTTTCGGGATCTGGTCGATCTGGGCGTCGTGGGCAGCATTGGGCCGCGACACTTCGGCTTCATGGGCCACATCGATGCCGAGCAGGTGGGCATTCTCAACAGCCGGACGGCGCCCGAGGTGGCGGCCAAGCTGCGCGAGGACGGCGTCGACTTCGCCTTCCTCACCCCTGCTTGAGGCCTCTGCAATCGGTCCGTGGGACTGATCGCAAGAGCCATCGAGCAGGCCGGCATTCCAACCGTCAGCGTCTCGATCACCCGTGATCTGACCGAATCGGTCGGCGTGCCGCGTGCGGTCTTTGTCAAATGGCCGCTGGGCCATCCGCTGGGCGAGCCGGGCAAAACAGCGCAGCAGCGCACCGTCATCTTCGATGCGCTGAAGCTGCTGATCACAGCCACGGAGCCGGGGGTCATCGTCGAGCCGGGCTACCGTTGGCGCAGAGAAACCTACGCCGAACCGGCGTGGGAGAGGATCAGGTAATGGACGAGCTCCCGGACTTGCAACGTGTGCGTGACATTTGCCTGGCGCTGCCCCAAACCAGCGAGCGCCTTTCGCACGGCGAGCCGACATTCTTTGTCGGCAAGAAAGTATTTACCATGTTTGCCAACAACCACCATGGCGATGGACGCATTGCGGTGTGGATTCCCGTTCCGCCCGGTGCGCAGTCCGAAATGATCGCCGCGGCGCCGCGTCGATTCTTCAAACCGCCCTATGTAGGCGTCCGGGGTTGGGTTGGGATTGAATTGGCGGAAATCGGCACGGAAGAGTTGAGCCATCATTTGCATACCGCGTGGCGGCTGATTGCACCAAAACGAACGTTCTCTTTGCTGGACGAAGGATGAAGCATTGTCCATGAAACATTTGTAGTCACAAGGCATGAAAAAAATGAGCCGAGCCAATAGAAAGAAATCGGTGGCTTCCACGCCCAAGGCTGCGAGAGCCGCCGCCACAGGCCCTGATGCATCAGCTTCCGACAAAGGGCCGATTCGAATCGCGGGGATCCTCTTTGCGTTGGCGGCCAATCTATTCCTGGTGACAGCCGCCGACGCGCTTGGTGCGGCGGCTGGGCTTGCCCATCTCATTCGAGGTGTTGGCCACGCTGGTCGCCCCCTTCATTGCCGGCGTCGCCACTGCGTTTTATGTCAAACAAAGAGGCGGCGTGCACGCGTTCGTCGGCGGCATACTCAGCATTCCCCTGCTCACCTATCTGGTCTTCGGCGGCTACTGGCAGTTTGGCGTGCTGGCCGGCGCCTTCTGCGGACTGTCCGGCGCGCTCACGGAGATTTTTCTGCGACGGGGCCGGAAGTCCGGCTGAATGGAAGCTTGTAACACGACTTGTAGCACGACATTTATGTCGTAGCATTCTGGCTCCACCGGCGGAAAAGGTACGACATAAATGTCGTGCTACAAGGTGTTCCGCGAAACCTTTCTGATCAGCAGCGCACTCAGCGCCCAGAAGAAGAGCAGTCCGCTCAAATCCGCCGCCAGATCAGCCAGTGACGCCGTGCGTAGCGGCGAAAACGCCTGCATCGATTCCTCGCTCAACGCGAAAACAAAAGGGACGAGCACAGCGACCGGCAGAAGCGATTGCCCTCGAATTCGCACCAGCCGCCCCTTGGTCCACAGATTGAGCCAGAAGGCAACCAGCCCAAAGAGCAGAAAATGCAGCACTTTGTCGGCATTGGGCCAGGCCAGCAGATGCCAGGGCAGAAAACCCAGATAGGCCATCAATGTGACAACAACAGCCAATGCGATCTGAGGCCAAAGCAGCCAGCGCATCCGCGATAGCAGCTCTCCGTCAAGATAGAAGAGACCATAGCAGGCGATGCCGATGGCGGCGCCCATCAGCGCGCCGGCAAGCACGTCCGACGGGTAGTGGTGGCCCAGATAGACGCGGCTGAAGCCGATGGCCAGGGCGGCGCTGAATAGCAGCACGGTCCACTGGCGCCGGTGCAAGCGAAGGGCCAGAAACGCGGCAGCGCCAAAGGCGAGCACGGCGTGGCCGCTGGGAAATGAGGGCAGCGGCGGCACGGGCAGTATCAGACGCACGGCATGATCGGCCGGCGGACGGGGACGCATGCCCAGCCCGTAGAAGAGCAGCGTGAACGCAGCGCCTGCCGCCAGCACGATGACCAATGTCGTGGCCGTGCGTCGATCACCCCGCACGACGAAGAGGGCGACAAGCACCGGCAGCAGCGCCGGCCCGATGATCGTCAGCCCGACCATCACGGGGTCCAAGAGTGGATGGGCAAGTGTCTGATTGAAGAGTTCCAACAGATAGACATCCATAGACAATGAATACCATAATCGAAACCGACAAGTCCGGACCGAATTTGTTCTCTTTCCAGACCGATTGCCGACAATAGATGGCGATTGCCGGCAGACCGATCACAACCAGAATGGCCGAGAGCGACCCGGCCATAGTAGGGATCACCATGCGCTGATCCTGTGGTAGAGTGATATAGCTTGTCTCAAACAACGTTAGTCCACGCTCGCAACACGAAGTAAGCGTCCGAAATTGACTTGGTGGCTGCGTTGTTGGTAGTGGCCGCTTTGGCGGCAGGGACGGCTGAAGCCGCCGCTACGAACTTGTTTCCGGACGTTCACTCACCCACTCATAGGAGATCTGCCCTTGATGCATGGCACCGGTTGGTTCCGCTACATCAGCTACGACGAATCCAAAGGCAAACCCACAGTCGACCGCGCGCTGCTGCGACGGGTCGGGACCTACGCCAAGCCACATACCTGGTCTGTGATCATCGTGCTTGTGACCATTCTTTCCATCTCGCTCTTGGAACTGATTCCCCCGCTGCTCTACCGCGACCTGATCGACAACGTGCTGCCCAACAGCGATGTGCGCAGACTGAACGTGGTTGCGCTGATCATGTTGGCCATCCCATTGCTGACCGGCGCCATCAGTGTGGTCCAGCGCTATTTCAGCGCCATGGCCGGCGAGGGCATCATCTTCGATCTGCGCCGGCAGATGTATGACCATCTCCAGCGAATGTCGCTGCGTTTCTTCACCGAGACCAAATCGGGCGAGATCGTCTCGCGCTTCAACAACGATGTGGTCGGCGCACAGAGCGCCATCACCGGGACAGTGCCCAACATCGTCACCAACACGATCACGCTGATATCGACGCTGATCGTCATGATCAGTATCGAGTGGCGCTTGACCTTGCTGTCGGTTTTGGTGCTGCCGCTCTTTCTCTTTCCGGCCCGGCGTGTGGCCCTGACCCTGCGCGGCATTCGGCGTGAGGCCATGGAGAACAGCGCTGAGATGAGCAACATCATCAACGAGACCCTGACCATCAACGGTGCGTTGTTGGTCAAGACCTTCGGCCGCCAGGCACGCGAACTGGACCGCTTCCGCAAGGCCGCGGCCGCGGTGCGCGATATCGGTATTCGCCGGGCCCGGGTCGGCCAGCTCTTCTTCATGGGGCTGGGCATCTCGGCCAGCATCGGCACGGCCATGATCTACTGGGCCGGCGGCCACATGGTCATGAACGACGCTATCACCATCGGCACCATCGTGGCCTTCGTCGCTTATCTGGGCCGGCTATACGGACCCATCTCATCGCTGACCAACGTACAGGTCGAGTTTGCGACGTCCATGGTCAGTTTCGAGCGCGTCTTCGAGTGGCTGGACATTCCGATTGAGATCGGTGACAGGCCGGATGCCGCCACGGTGGACCGAAGCGATGGACACATTCGCTTTGAGGCTGTTACCTTCCGCTACCAAGAGGACGCTCCGGACGTGAGTCTGCCTGGTGACGAGGATCAGGACGCCGAAGCAGATACGCCAGGCCAGGAGAGGCCGGTGATGAGGAAGAGGCCGACACGGTCATACCGACTCGACTGTGGGCGCTGAATGATGTCTCGTTCGAGATCGAGCCGGGCCAGTTGGTGGCGTTGGTCGGTCCCAGCGGCGCGGGCAAAACGACCGTCACCTACATGCTGCCGCGTCTCTACGATCCGACTGAAGGGCGCGTCACGCTGGACGGGCATCGATCTGCGCGACATCACGCTCGAATCGCTGGCCGACCAGATCGGCATGGTGACCCAGGAGAGCTACCTGTTCCACGACACCATCCGCGCCAATCTACTCTACGCCAAGCCCGATGCGATGCAAGAAGAGCTGGAGGCCGCCTGTCGAGCCGCCAATATTCACGACCTGATCATGTCGCTGCCCGACGGCTACGACACCATCACCGGCGAGCGCGGCTATCGGCTGAGCGGCGGCGAAAAGCAACGGCTGGCCATCGCCCGCGTGATCCTCAAGGACCCGCGCATTCTGGTGTTGGATGAGGCCACCTCCCATCTCGATTCACAGAGCGAGGCGCTGATTCAGGCCGCGCTGGTACCGCTCTTCGAAGGGCGCACCAGCCTGGTCATCGCCCACCGGCTGTCGACCATCCTGGCTGCCGACAAGATCCTCGTGATGGAACAGGGGCGCTTGGTTGAGCAGGGCACCCACGCCGAGTTGATGGCCGCAGCCGGTCTCTACGCACACCTGTATGAGACCCAGTTTAGCGGTGACTTGGCGGGGAACATGGAGGACGCTCTCGGTCGTTAAGGTGAAAGGTTGATAAGGTGAGGGGGTGAGAAGGTGATGAATCAACCCCAATCGAGTGGACGGGTGTGTCAATCAGGATTTTGTGACCTTGTCACCCCCCTCACCTTGTCATTTTTTCTCTGTCATCTGTTCCCGGTCAACCGTATCCTAGACCACTGGTCTTTTGCCCGTGGAATTGGTATACTGGACGCCGATTGAGAACAGACGTATCTCAATTTCAGCCGTGCCCATTGCGAACTGTCTGGCCCTGGCAACGTGGCCGTATTTCTCACTATGTTTGATGTAACCGCATCGGTGAGTCGATTGCCCAGTGCAGACGTGCAGACCGATAAGCGGCAACCGGACAGATATCTGTCGCGGAGGAATGAATGAAAGGCACTTGGAGCCGAAATGCGTTTGTCTACCTCTTAATTGTGGTGGCAGGCGCCGCGCTGTTTTTTAATATCTACCGCCCGACCGAAGAACCCCAGCAGATCTCGTTGAGCCAACTGGCCGATTCGATCAACGAAGGCAACGTAGATAGCATTACTGTGAACGACCAGGAAGTGAATGTCACGTCGGCGACAGCGAACTGCCGCTGGTGACCCGTCGCGAGAAGGACGTTCCGATAACCGAGACGCTGACAGGATTAGGCGTCAGCGCCAAGCAGTTGGCCGCCGTCGAGATTACGTACGATCCGCCCGGCAACAGCGCCAACTGGTTTGCACTTCTGATCAATCTCCTGCCATTGGTCTTTATCGTCGGCCTCTTCTTCATCCTCTTTCGCCAGACCCAAGGCAGCAACAACCAGGCCATGTCGTTTGGCAAGAGCAAAGCGCGCGTCTTCACCGGCGATCGCCCAACGGTCGTCTTTGATGACGTGGCCGGCGCGGACGAGGCCAAGATGGAGTTGGAGGAAGTCGTCGAGTTTCTCCAGGAACCGCAGAAGTTCGCCGCACTGGGCGCTCGCATTCCCAAGGGCGTGCTGCTGGTCGGCCCGCCCGGCACCGGCAAGACGCTGATGGCCAAGGCCGTCTCGGGCGAGGCGGGCGTGCCCTTCTTCAGCATTTCCGGCTCCGAATTTGTCGAGATGTTTGTGGGCGTGGGCGCCAGCCGTGTGCGTGACCTCTTTGAGCAGGCCAAGCGCAACAGCCCCTGCATCATCTTCATCGACGAGATCGACGCCGTGGGTCGCTATCGAGGCACTGGTCTGGGCGGTTCCCACGATGAACGCGAGCAGACGCTGAACCAGATCCTGGTCGAGATGGACGGCTTCGGCACAGACACCAATGTCATTCTGATCGCCGCCACCAACCGGCCCGACATCCTCGATCCGGCGCTGCTTGCGCCCCGGTCGCTTCGACCGGCGCGTGACCATGGATCGGCCTGACATCAAAGGTCGCCGCGCCATTCTCGATGTCCACGCCAAGGGCAAGCCCATTGCGCCCGATGCCGATCTGGATCGGCTGGCCCGCCAGACGCCGGGCTTCGTCGGCGCCGACCTGGAGAATGTGGTCAATGAAGCAGCCATCTTGGCCGCGCGACGCAACAAACGCGCCATCGGCATGTCCGAACTGCAGGAGGCTGTCGAACGCATCGGCATGGGCGGCCCCGAACGGCGCAGCCGGTTGATGACGCAACGCGAGAAGGAGCTAGTCGCCTATCACGAGGCAGGCCATGCCGTCGTCGCCCAGCTATGTGAATACGCCGATCCGATTCAGAAGATCACAATTGTGCCGCGTGGCCAGGCCGGCGGCTATCTCTGGCAGGTGGCCGAATATGACCGGGTGCTGGCATCCCGCTCTTACTTTGAAGATCGAATTGCGGTGGCGTTGGGTGGACGGGTGGCCGAAGAGCTGGTCTTCGGGGATATCTCCAGCGGCGCAAGCGGCGACATCCAGGCCCTGACCGGTATCGCACGCTCCATGGTGACCAAATACGGCATGAGCGCCAAAATGGGACCGTTGCAATTCGGCCAGCAGGAAGAGATGGTCTTCCTGGGGCGTGACCTGGCTGAACAGCGGGACTACAGTGAAGAAGTGGCCGAACAACTCGACGAAGTCGTCTACGGCATCGTCGATGTGGCCTATCGGCGTGTTCAGGAGTTGCTGGGCGTCAACATTGACAAACTGCATGCGGTTGCCAAAGCGCTTCTGGAACGAGAGACACTAGACACCGAAGAGTTCGAAGAGGTCTTCCGACAGGGCGGCCAACAGGGAGCAGCGTCTCCGGCCTAGACCGGCAAGGGATATCTAAGTCAACAACAAAAAAGGGGAGGGGCTGCGAGATCTCGCAGCCCCTCCCCTTTTTTGTTGTTGAAATTGTCGATGAAATTGATGATGCACTAGCTGCGGCTGATCAGAACAACGCCGATGCAAATGACGAAAACACCGGCCCAGCGTAGGGCCGACACCTGTTCGCCCAGGAAGAAGGCGCTAACCAGCGTGACGACCACGTAGCCCAGACTCAATGCAGGGTAGGCATAGCTCAGGTCGACCCGACTCAGGAGGATAAGCCAGAAGATGCTGCCCGCTGCATAGGCGCCCACGCCCGCAATCACATACGGGTTGGTGAACGCTCTGGCCAGGCTGCCGACCAACAGGCTGAGATCGCCGGAGATCACGCCGACAGACATCATGCCACGCTTCATTAGATACTGACCGGCGACATTAAACGTCACCGTGACCAGCAGCAATAGTGACTGCTTCATGAATCGGATACTCCCCCAACTGACGATGATTCCATGACGACAAACCTGACTATTGTAACGCAGGCCAGGCAGAGGGGCGAATTATGGGAGTCTCAACTTGGTGGCATCCGGGGTGTTCAGTTCGGAAAAAGCTTCGCCACAGATGTCCACAGATAAACAACAGATTCAATAATCACTCATCACCCAAGCAGACCCCGATATCACGTGCAGCTTTCATCCACTCGTGATCGAGCGGAACGGTGCGGCGCTTGCCGACCACATCTTGTAGAGGGACAGGTTCTGTGGTATCGCCACGCGAACCAACCATCACCCCGAAAATGCCTTGATCGATGTAGCCTGCACAGGCCGTGCCCAGGCGGGTCGCCAACAACCGGTCGGCCGCCGATGGGGTGCCGCCCCGTTGCAGATGGCCCAAGATCGTCACGCGGGACTCTAACCCGGTCAGTTCTTCCAACTGACTCGACAGCGCCAACGTTCGGTTGGTCAGTCCCCGCTTGACTGCGGCCAGCTTCGCCTTGGCCGCTTTTTTCTCCTTGTCGCCCTTGGCCGCATTTTTCTCCTCTTTGGCTTCGGCCAGAGCCGCAGCATTGTCCGTGGACATCGCACCCTCTGAGACGGCGACAATGCTGAAACCGCTGCCCCGCCGCTGGCGTCGACGCAGTTTTTCGGCGACGATGTTGATGTCGTAGTTGATCTCCGGCAACAGAATGACGTCGGCGCCGCCGGCGATGCCCGCGCCCAGAGCCAGCCAGCCGGCGTTGTGTCCCATCAGTTCGACGACGATGATGCGGTGATGGCTGTGCGCGGTGCTGTGCAGGCGGTCAATCGCTTCGGTGGCAATGCCCAGCGCGGTGTCGAAGCCGAAGGTCATGTCGGTCATGGCCACGTCGTTGTCGATGGTCTTGGGCATGGTGATGATGTTGAGACCATTTTGGGCAAGATGGTAGGCGTTCTTCTGGGTGCCGCCGCCGCCCAGACAGACCAGCGCATCGAGATGGTGCCTCTCGTAGGTCTCGACTATGACACTGGTCATGTCCATAGTCTGATCGCCGACCGGCATGCGGTGCGGCTTGTCCCGGCTGGTGCCCAGAATGGTGCCGCCCAGGGTGAGGATGCCGGATAGCTCGGGGCCGGACAGGCGCACGATGCGGTCCTGCATGAGGCCGCGGAAGCCGTCGCGGAAGCCGATCAGTTGCATGCCGTAGGCGCCGATGGCCGCCTTGCCGACGCCGCGAATCGCCGCATTCAGTCCGGGGCTGTCGCCGCCGGCAGTCAAGATGCCTACATACTGTGCCATGGTAATTCCCTCTCATACTTCCTATACGGAAAGAAACCGTTTTGTTGCAACCGCTGACAACAGGACGCATTTTACCGCCATTTCGTCGGAAACGGTACTTACTGTAGCACGACATTTATGTCGTAGCTCTGTATCGCTATCTCCCGAAAGCGCACACATCACTGAGAACGCGACGAAGGACGGGCAAGTTGCCCGTCCTTCGTCGCGTTCTCAATCGTGCGGCACTGCTACGACATAAATGCCGTGCTACAAGGCGGCAACCAGTTTGTCGACAGTCATCTGGCTCTGGTGGACGCAGTCCGGGATGCCGACGCCGCGGTACGGGCTGCCGGTCACGTAGAGACCGGGCGGCAGCGCCGCTTCGATGGCGTCCACGCGGTCCAGATGGCCCACATCGTACTGGGGGTTGGAGCGATGCCAGCGGAAGATGCGATGGAAGAGCGGTTCGGCCTTGATGCCCATGATCGAGCGCAATTCCTGCTGGGCGATTTTGAGCAGCAGATCGTCGTCATGCTCCATCATCTCCGGCCGGCGCGAGCCGCCGAAGAAGGCACGCATGAGCACGTAGCCCTCCGGGGCGCGATGGTCAAACTTGGTCGACGTGATGGTGATGGCGTTGATGTTGCGGCCCTCGCTGCGCGGGATGACCAGCCCAAATCCGTTGTAGGGCAGGTCGATCTCGGAGCGTTTGAAGGCAAATGAGACGGTGCCGGTGCTGACATAGCGAATTTGATTGAGGACATCGACGGCGCCCGGCGCACAGTCGGCGAGCAATTTGGCTGCTATGAAGGCGGGGACAGCCATCACAACGTTGCGCGCCTGCACGGTCGAGCCGTCGGCCAGCGTCGAGAGCAGTAGCCGCCGTCACACGGAGCCATCGACTGCACTGACGTATTGAGCCGGCAGTCGCCGGTCAAGCGGCCGCTGAGGGTGGTGACCATTTCGGTCATGCCCTCCTTCAACGACATGAAGACAGACGTACGCGGCTTGGGCGCTCCGCCATTGGCTGGACTGGCCGGGGCAGGCTTGGGCGGTGCGTTCTTGCGCGAGGCCAACATGCCCCGAATCAGGCTGCCGTGCTTCTTCTCGATGTCGCGGAAGCGTGGGAAGGTCGCCATCACGCTCTGCTGCTCGGCGTCGGCGTTGTAGATGCCGGACATGAGCGGCTCGGCGATCTTGTCCAGGGCCTCATCGCCCAGGCGGCGCTGGATGAACTGGGCCAGCGTCTCGTCCTCGTCATCGGTCTTGGCCGGAATGAACAGATCCATGCCCATGCGCATCTTGCCGGCCGGCGAGATCAGCGTCGACAGGGCAAAGGGCGTGAACTTGGTCGGCACGATCAGCAGGACGCCGTCGGGCAGCGGCGTGGGCTTGCCCTTGTTGAGCACGTAGACCTTGCGCATCTCGTCGTTGGTCGGCAACAGTTCGTCGTCCATGCCCAGTTCGCGCGCCAGTTGCAGGCCCCATGGTTTCTGGGTGATGAACGAATCCGGCCCGCCTTCGACCACGAAGTATGCGCCATTTTCGCTCGCTTGGCCGTTGTCCTGCTCGACACCTACATGCTGGGTCTCGATCTTGCCGCCCCAGCGTTCCGACGCTTCAAGCAGCGTGTAGGAGAGCTCGGGCGCTTTCTCCTGCATATACCAGGCAGTGCTCAGCCCGGCGATGCCGCCACCGACAATCACGACGTCGACCATGTCATTGCTATCGACCGTAGCGTTGGATTTCAGTTCAGTGACTGGAGACTCAACGACTGCATCTTCAGCCGGTTCAGGTTTCAGCGTGTCGTTTTCCTCAACACTCATAGCTCAAGCACCATCTCCTGGCTCTTGCCGCGTGTGCGTGGCTCGTAGGTGCAGAATGGCTCTTCGGCCATGTAGTCGGCGGCCATGCCAAAGGCTCTGGCCCGGCAGCCGCTGCAAACGCCCTTAAACTCACAGATGCCGCACTTGCCGCCCAACTGCTCCTCATCGCGCAGCTCCTCGAAGAGCGGCGACGCCTCCCAGATCTCCTGGAAGGACTGGGTGCGCACATTGCCCGCCTCGACCGGCAGATAGCCGCAGGGGAAGACCTCGCCCCGATGGCTGACAAATGAGACGCCGGTGCCGGCCAGACAGCCCTTGGTCATGGCGTTCATGGCATGGCGCTCACTCGGATGGCCTCCTGGGTGTCCACCCGGATGGCCGCCGCTGTGACCGCCGGCGCTGCCGCCGGCATTGGTCTGGCGGTGCATGCTGTCAGGCCGTTCGCGGGTGATGCCCTCACGGCGCTCGGCAGCCTGTCGTTGGCGCACGATGCGATGGTAGTGGGGCGCGCAGGTGGCCTTGAGTTCGATGCCGCCTTCCATCTCGGCGTCGTACATCCAGTTGAGGATCTCCTCATATTTCTCAGGCGTGATCTGCTGATCCTCGGCGATCTCGACGCCGCAGCCGACCGGCACCAGCAGGAAGAGATGCAACGCAGCAGCGCCGATCTCCTTGGCCAACGCCAGCGTCTCGGGCATCTGATGGGCGTTGTGTTGGGCCACTGTGGTGTTGATCTGGAAGGGCACGCCGATATCACGCAGGTGGTTGATGCCCTTCATGGCCGCGTCGAATGCGCCGGGGCCGCGGAAGATATCGTGGGTTGGGGCATCGGCGCCGTCGAAGCTCACGCTGACACGGCGCACACCGCTCTCCTTGATCTTGCGCGCCACGTCGGCATCGATGAGCGTGCCGTTGGTGGCCAGCGCCACGATCAGATCGGCGTCGCTGGCATAGCGGGCAATCTCAAAGATGTCGGGCCGGAAGAGCGGCTCGCCGCCGGAGAGCACAAAGATGGGGCGTGCGAAGCCGGCGATATCGTCGATGAGCTTGAAGACCTCGTCGGTCCTGAGATCCTGGGGCATCAATTGATCGGCCACGGTGATACGGCGGCAGTGGATGCATTCCAGATTGCAGCCGGCGGTCGATTCCCAAAAGACGAGACGGGGCGGTGGATAGATAGCAGATTGCATAAAATAGGCCTTTCCAAGTTCACCGCAGTGAAGGAGCCGAAAATCGGCCGAAAGCCAAGATCGCCGTACAAGGGAGTTGGCGAGCGGGTAGCCGAGTTCCGAAATCTCTGCGGTCTAGATACAGTTAACCAGCACTATGAAATAGGGTAACACTGATTGCATTTCCTGTCATAGGTCAGATGTCATGAAAACAGGGGATAAATGTCCCCTGTTTTTGGGCAAGGACGGGTCTGTAGGGACAGGTCTGAGACCTGTCCCTACGCGTTGACGAAATCCACATCGGCGAAACGAGCCACTGCGTCCATATCCAATTCGATGCCCAGGCCGGGACCATCCGGGATGGCCAGCATGCCGTCCGCATCCAGCGACCAGCCGCCGGCGGTCAGTTCGTCGATGTAGGGCGACCCGGCGATGTATTCGACCAGATCGGTGCCGGCAAAGGCCGACGAAAGCTGCAGATCGGCGGCCAGCCCGATGGCGGTGTTCCAGCCGTGGGGGATGAAGCGCACGCCGTTCTCCTGCGCCATCCAGCCGATGCGCCGCTCCTCGCTGATGCCGCCGACCTTGGTCACGTCCGGCTGCACAATGTCGAAGGCCCCCGCCTGCAACCAGGGCTGGAAGGACTGGCGACGTGTCAGCACCTCGCCGCCGGCGATGGGCAGCGGCGCGGCGTTGCGCAACTGCACAAAATCCTCCAGCGCATCGGGCGAAAGCGGCTCTTCGAACCAGGCGACGTCGTAGTCGGCCAGCATGTGGGCCGTGCGCAGCGCCCACTTGTAGCCGTGGGGCCAGTAGGCGTCGCTGCCGCCGGCATCGACCATCAACAGGGCGTCGTCGCCGACCGCGTCGCGCGCCGCGCGCACAATCGCTTCGTCCAGTGCATGGCTCTCGCGGCCAAAGGGTCCCCAGCCCATCTTGAAGGCGCCGAAACCCTGGGCCTTGATGGAGAGCAGCAGATCGCGCAGCGGCTCCGGCTGATCCATCAGCAGCGACGCGTAGGGCCGAACCCGCTCGCGATAGCGTCCGCCCAGCAGACGGCCGACCGGCTGGCCCGTCGCCTTGCCCAGGATGTCCCACAGCGCGATGTCGATGCCGCTGATGGTGTGGGTGATGGCGCCGCCCCGGCCCAGCCAGAACATGTGCTGGTGCAGCTTTTCGCTGACCCGCTCCGGTTCCAGCGCGTTCTCGCCCAGGTAGAGCGACTCCAGCACGCGCAGCGAGTTCTGCACCAGGCCATCGTTGGTGAAGACGCTGCCCCAGCCGGCAACACCCTCGTCGGTTTCCACCTTGATCAGCGTATGGACGCAGTCTTCCGGGCGGATCTCATTGCTCCACCCGCCCTCGGGCGTGACGCCGCGCAGCCCGAAAGCTTCAATGTTGCGGATCTTCATTCGTTCGCTCTCCTGTGGTCTCAAGGCAAGAGGTCCGCGGCACGGGCCAGGAACCGGATCGCCAACCAAAGATCTACCGGCCCGTGGCGTGGACTTTCACCCTCGACGCGAGAAAATCTTGACCGACGGCGCCCATTCCTCGATCTCTTCCAGCGGGTAGATCGGCCGTTGGCAGGCCTGATGGCCCAAGCTATGCAGGTTGGCGCTGGTCGATCCCGGCGCGTCGACGTTGAAGTTGATCTCAGCCCAGTCATCGAAGAATTGAGGCTGGCAGTGGGGCGACTTGACCACGATCAGGTCAAAACGCTGCGGATCTTGGCCGTGGCCCAGAAAGAGCGACCGGTCGTAAAGAGAGACGGCTCTGGTCGTGACAATGATGGTGTAGTTGGCCGACTCCAGGACGGCAGTCGGCCCGGCATGCCAGACCGAGTTGTCGCTCTCGCTGACGATCTCGCCATCCGACAACATCAACACCTCCGCATTGATCGGCAGCGGGTCGAACCGCCCGCTGTCCATGGAGCCGCCAAGCGTGGTACGCACGCGCTCGCCGACGCCGGCGGCCATGGCCTGGGCAACCGCCCCAGGATCGACAATGGGCAACAGGACACGCCCGCGATAGCCGTGGGCGCGCAGACGGCGCAGGATCACATTGGAGTCGCCCGATGCGCCAGAACTGGTGGCATCGGCCGCGTCGGTGAAGATGACCGGACCTTCCAGGGCCATGGCCCGCTCGATGGCCGTGTCCAGATCGATCAGTTTCGCCTGCATGCGCGCCCGGTTCGACCAGAACTCAGTCGCCATTGCAACAGCCTCGCGCTCGGCCAAATCCGGATCATCGTCGGTCACAACCAGACTGTTGCAGCGCAGATCGGGCACGTCGGTGAAGGGATTGCCGATAAACATGCCGGCCGAGAGTCCCTTTGGATCCGCTTCAATGGCCTGCGCACGGCGGATCGACTGGCCGAACACTCCCGTCTCGGTGATCAGTTCGTTGCCGCGCACCAGTGCCGGCACGGCCACCGTCGCCGTCACCGGCCTGACCTCGCCGTGCAGAATACGCAACAGCAGCCGGGCAGCCCGTTGGCCGGTCTGGTAAAAATCTACGTGAGGATAGGTGTGGAAGAGCGTCACCGCATCGCTCTGTTGCAGGATACGATCGGTGAGAATGCCGTGCAGATCCATGGAGACGACCAGCGGGATCGACTCGCCCAGGATCTTGCGTGTCTCCTGAAGCAGATAGCCTTCCGGGTCGGGTTCGTCTTCAGAGGCCAACGCCCCGTGCAACGAGAAGTAGACGGCATCGACCGGCGGCGCCGCCCGAATTGCGGCCAGAAATTCGTCCGCAATGCGCCGGAAGCCGTCGGCGGACAACGTGCCGGCCGATGTGATGGCGCGTGCGCTGTAGGTCGGCACAACCTCCACATCCGGCGTCTCCGCCAAGACCTGCAAGGCGCCGCCCATTTCAGTCAACAGCCCGCGATGATAATCAACGATCTGCTGGCCGACCGCAATATCAAAATCGTCGTAGTGGCTGAGGACAGGGTTGAACGTCGAAACTTCCTGCTTACATTCGGCAACGAGGATCTTCTTCATGTCCTAGCCTTTCTCGAAAAAACGATTTTGACACAGATAAACGCAGATGGACTCAGATACTCACAGATAGGCTCTGAAGAGGACCATATCATTAGAGTATATCTGTGCCCTATCTGTGAAAATTTGTGTTCATCTGTGGCAAAAAACCATTCGAACATCACAAAATCTCTTCTTCATCGTATTCATCCACATCCTCATCGTCCCTGCTCTTGAGCAGCACCTGCCGGCCCTGCCCGCCGCCGAGATCGGGACCGACCACGCCCTTCTTCTCCAGATCCTCCATGAGGCGGGCAGCCTTGGGATAGCCGACGCGCAGTTTGCGCTGCAACATGCTCGTGCTGCATGTCTGCATATCGCGCAGCACATCGGTGGCCTCGGCGATCAGTTCATCTTCCTCATCCATGCGATCCATGAGGCCGTTCCATGGGGCGACCTTGATTTTGGCAGCCGGCTCACTCGTCTTCCAATAGGAGACGACGCGTTCGATCTCGGCGATCTCCCACCCAACAGCCCTGCACGCGCGACAGCTTGGCAACGTCCGGGCGCATGACCAACATGTCGCCCCGACCCAACAGTCGTTCGGCCCCCGGCTGATCCAGGATCACGCGGCTGTCGATCTGGCTGGTGACGGCAAAGGCGATGCGCGTGGGGAAGTTGGCCTTGATCAGACCGGTGACCACATCGGTGCTGGGTCGCTGGGTGGCCAGGATCAGGTGGATGCCGGTGGCGCGGGCCATCTGCGCCAATCGGCAGAGTTGCCGCTCGATATCCTCGCCGGCCGTCATCATCAAATCGGCGAGTTCGTCGACGATCAGCACGATATAGGGCAGTTGCTCCATCGACTTGCGCCGTCTGGCGATGGCATTGTAGGCATCGATGTTGCGCACGCCATGCTCGCGGAACAGCCTGGTAGCGATCATCCATCTCGATCAGCATCCAGGTCAGCGCGCCCATGACCTGGTCCATGTCGGTGATGACCTTGCTGAGCAGGTGGGGAATGCCGTTGTAGCCGGGCAGCTCCACCATCTTGGGATCGACCATCACAAATTTGAGGCTCTCCGGCCCATGCTGCATGAGCAGCCCATTGATGATGGTGTTGATGCAGACCGATTTGCCCGATCCCGTCTGTCCGGCGATGAGCATGTGGGGGGCGCGCACCAGATCCATGATGATGGGCTTGCCCGCGGTGTCGCGGCCCAGCGGCAGGATCAGGTTGCCGTCCATCTTGCGCATCTCCCGGCTTTCGAGGATGTCGCGCAGGCCCACGACCGTCTTGTCGATATTGGGCACTTCGATGCCGACGTAGGGCCGGCCGGGCACCGGCGCTTCGATACGCACGGCCGGCGCGGCCAGCGCCAGCGCCAGATCGTCGGCCAATGCGACGATGCGGTTGACACGCACCTTGCGCCGCTGGCCGCCCCGTTCGAGATAGAGCGGTTCGACGCCGAACTGGGTCACCGTCGGGCCGGACTCAACGTGGACCACCTTGACCGGCACATTGAAGTCTTCCAACGTCGACTCGATGAGCACTTCCAGTTCGCTGACATCGGTCCCGCTATAGTCGCCCGAGTCCGGTTCGAGCAGATCCAGCGGGGGCAGGTTTTCCGCACTGCGCACAGGCTTGGGCGCGGTCTGTTTTTTGGCCGCCGTGCTCTTGGCCGTGACCGTGCTCTTGCCGGCGGATTTGCCACTGCCGGACTTGGCGCCCTTTCTGCGCATCTTGACCGGGACATCCGATGCCATCTCGATCATGGGGGCGTCGGCTTCCGTGGCCGACACGAAACTGGCCGCCTGGTATGCCGGATAACGCGGGTCCGCTGCCGGTTCGACATGCGCTTGGCGTCTGGGCAAGGCATCGGCCGTTGCACCCCAGATCGCAGGCAGGACCGGAAAGAGGCGAGCCGTGTAGTGGACGCCATAGATCATCGGCGTATAGCGCACCAGCAACAGCATCCCGATGAAGGCCAGCGCAAGCATGAGCAAGAAGGCCGGCCAGCGTCCCAGTCCGGAGGCCAACAGATTGCCGGTGGCCCAGCCGACCATGCCGCCGTCGTAACCATTGACGTTGGTCGTCCAGTCAACAGAATCGTTGTTTAGCAAGTGGGTCATCACCAATCCGCAGAGCAGCACCAGTTCGATGCCGACCAACGCCTCTGCACTCCAGTAACCGGCGTAGCGGCGCAGCATCATCACCGTGCCCAACACTATCAACGTCAGGGCAAAGGGCAGCGCGGCCCAGCCAAGCATGGTCGACAGCCAAGGGTCGCTGCTGCGCAACGAAAAGAGCGCGAAGATGCCGATTAGGAAGATCGCCAGGCCGGCGATTTCAACGCTGAACGAATCGCGCGCCTCCTGGAAGAGTTCGGCCCAGTCTGTAGAGTTCGATTGTGTACGCTTTGCCATAGGTGATTACTTCACTATTGGTCCTGGACCAACAGGCTTTCCAGTTGGACGCCTTTGCTATCTGGCGAGCCCGTGTCGCCATTCAAGTCGACGCTGTTGGATTCGACCACGCTATCCTGTTCCATTTCGGACAGGACACGGGCGACCTGACCGATGGCGATGCGCTGCTTTCGGTAGAGATCGCTCTCGCTCATGGACAGCCGGTCCGCGATCTCGCGCACTTTGCGGCCCTGAATGAAACGCATTTCAAGAATGTTGTAGAGCAGCCATTCCGGTGCACTCAGATTCGGTTTGCCGTCGGGTCGCAAGCGTTCGACTGCGTTGCCCAGCACCAAGCGCAAGGCCTTGGTGGGATCATCCTCGGCATTTTCCAGCGTCTCGTTGACCACGCGAAGCTGGACCAAGGGGCTGCGGGTCAGCTTGGGTCCGCCCCAATAGTGGCTCAGCGCATCCTTGACCCAGGGCTCGAATTCCGGGCTGTGGATCGGGCTGGGGTTGAGCAAGGCATCGGTCGGCGTCTCGTCGCTGTCGACGCCGGTGTAGGGCACGATCCCGCGCAATTGCTGAATGCGGTCGATGTCGGGAATGATGCGACGCAGCGAAACAAAGACGCCCTGTTGCAGACGGCGGTCCGAGAGCGCCCGCGCGATGCGATCGATCATGGTCTCCAACGCGTCCATCTCATCCTGGCTCAACAACGGTGTCTCGGTGCGTGCGCGCACGCCCAACATGCCCAGCAGTTGCTTTTCCTCTTTGCCGGCGACCGATTCCTGCAGCGGCCAGATCCAGTACCCAGCATGATAGATCGGTTGCCATGGCTCAGATTGACGCAGTGCGCGGCTGAGCGCATTGGCCCAACGCGCGGACTCTTTCAGTTCATCGCGCACGCCGTCGGGACCGACCACGGCTTCCAGAATCAGATCCGGCCCGATCACGGCTGCCACAAAGCCGGACGAGACCTGGAGCAACTCACAGAGCGCCGCCACCGTGTTCTGCAAAAACTGGCGCACATCGGTCGTGGCCAGCAGCCGGCGATCCAGCTCGCGCAGCCAGGCGATCTCGGCCCGGTCCTCGCGATAGACCAGGCGGTCGACAAAGGTCTTGGTCATGCTGAGCAGAAGCTGGCTGCAGACGATGACGCCGGTGATGACGCTGTAGAGCACGACATCGCGCGGCAGGCCGAAGATCCGCTCCACGGTCGGCACGGTCTGGATCGCGAGTATGACCAGGATGGCCACAACGGGACCGCGCATAAAGAAGCGAATCAGACGATAGCGCACAACCCGATCCGGCGTCAACACGCCGAAATAGGCCACGGTGTAGCTCATCAACACGAGCATGGCGGCCACGGCGATGTTGACCAGCAGGGCCAACAGCAGCACCCAGGCGCTCGATTCGGCCGCGACGTGAAAACGACTCAACGAGATGAGATAGGGAAAGGCGCCCAATCCCGGCCCGACAAATCCGATCAGAATATAGCTCATACGCCGCCGACTGACCTCGGTGATGCAGCGCTGGCGCGCCTTCCAGACGTTGCGATAGGCCAGGATCGCTGCCACGGAGAAGAAGAGGACAAAGAGCCAGAAGTAGGGCCCAGCCGTCGAGGTAGCTCAGAGGCGGAAGAAAGACGACCTCACCGACGATCTGTTCGCCCAACAACGCGCTCAGTGCGCTGATCCCCGACAGGATCACCGCGGCCAGACCAATCCAGCGGCGCACACGCAGCCGGTAGTTGGTGGTGCGCAGCACAGCCAGTGAGAAGAGGTAGTAGGCCGCCGGCATCATGGCAATGCCGAGCCACTGAAAACGCAGCCAGCGGTCCGCCGACTCCGCGCTGATCAATCGAGTCAAGGCCACGTCACCGGCATAGGTGAACATCACGCAGACCAGCAGCAATGCATAGGCGCGCGCAACCCAGGAGCGGAAATTATAGACAAACGCATAGGCCAACAACGAGAACGCAAGAATCACCAGGATCGACGACATGACCTTGTTGGCAAAGACCAGCACGTCGGTGACACTCAATGCGAGTTCATTCATTTAGCCAACCCACTCAACCTCTTCATCCACAACCACCCACATCTTGCGCCGCTTGATCAGGTGCATCCGAAAGCCGCCGCCCACCGTGGGCGATCGTCGGATATGGACCTGGATCTCGGCATCCTGCAAGGTACGAAACTCGACCGGCGCCATCTCGACCAGCGGTCCCTCCGGCGTCGGCGCAGGCTCTTCCGGCAACAACCAGATCGTCTCGCCGTCGAACCCCAGATCGCCCTGGACCTCGGCCGGGTGGTAGCGTACCCGCAGTTGCGCCGGATTGTCGTTGGCATCCGGATCCAGATAACAGAGCACGCCCAGTTTGTGGATCAGCGCCGTGCGCCGGATGCGCAGCGTGTCCGGTTCCTGCGAATCCTGGCTGCGATAGTAACGGGCCAATGCATAGGTCGGCCCGAAAGCGTTCTGCCGGCTGAGCAGATAGAGCAGTTGCTCACGCACGGCGCCCCATCGATAGCGCCACTCGTTGGTCGGCACCTGATCGCCGTACTCCAGCAGTTCCAATGTAGCCTCGGCGCCCAGACGGCTGACAATGGAAAGCGGCGGCATCTGCGTCGGATCCTGCTTCAAGCGCGCCAACGTCACATCCGGCGTCGATTCGACCTCTTCCGTCTGCAAGTAGGATTGCCGCGTGCTCAGGCTAAAGAAGATGCCCAGCGCCACGGCGCCGGCCAACAAGATCACCAAAGTCCAGGCAATCGGATCCATCGACTCGACGATACGGACAGCCGAGGGAAATTGGTTCGGATCCTGGTTCAGATCGAAACTCTCCAACATCTGTTGGAGTCTGTCCAGCAACTCTTGCATGCTCAGTTCACAGTCTCTCGATGGCCTGCCGGATGTCGGCCACAGAGCAAATTCGCCTTGGGCTCGACATCAGACACCTGTTCGCATTTTACCACAGCATGAGCGGTCATTCCCAGAGATTGGAGTCAATAGGCGATAAATTGTCAATGGTGAATTGTCAACATTCAATTGTCAATGTAAGTGTTGCAACGCCCACATTGACAATTGATAATTGAACGTTGACCATTGACAATTCACCATCCGCTTGTCACTCGTGACCGAACAAGCGTATAATCGAGGTCGCTCGCTGACTGACCGATCTGTTCCGCCAAGGAGGTAGGCCATGAAACGTTTTGCTCCGTTTGTTGCCGTGCTCTTCACGTTGCTCGTGCTCGTTGCCTGTGGGGAGACATCGACACCGCTACCGCCTACACCCCTGCCGCCCACTGTGACGCCCGTCCCGGCAACCGATACCCCGGTTGCACCCCAAGAGACACCCATGTCGGAAACGCCGGCGCCGGCGGATATCACCAACATCGTGGAAACTATCGCCGCCATGGACGATCTGTCGGCCCTCTCGCAAGCCATCGTCGACGCCGATCTGGTTGACAAGCTGAGCAGCGAAGGACCCTACACGCTCTTTGCGCCGACAAACGCTGCGCTTGAAGCGTTACCGTCCGACATTTCCAACGACCCCGATCTGCTCTTCGATCTGCTGCTCTACCATGTGGTCAACGAGCAGATCAGCGCCGACGACGCCGCGGCCATGGAGACAGGCGATTTCGTTGCTCGGCGACGAGCTGCAATTTTCCACGGAGGGTGGCAGTCTGCTGATCAACGACGTGCCCATCGTCAACACGAACATTGAAGCAACCAACGGCGTCATTCATCTGATCGATACGGCACTGATTCCGCCAACGCTTGGAACCGATTGAGCGTCAGCCGATCCAAGCGTCGACGCCTCAGACTTTCGAGTGCGCCCAATCCTGGAGGCCCACGTCAACTATGCAGCAGTCCATCATCCACGTGGCCCTGGTCGTGCGCGACTACGACGAGGCCATCGACTTCTATTGCGGCAAGCTTCACTTCACGCTGATCGAAGACACCTACCAGCCCGAACAGGACAAGCGCTGGGTGGTTGTATCGCCGCCTGGATCCAGCGGCACAACCCTGCTGTTGGCCCGCGCATCGACGCCGGAACAAGCGGCCTTCATCGGCGACCAGGCTGGCGGACGCGTCTTTCTCTTTCTCAGCACGGACGACTTTTGGCGCGATTACAACGACATGCGCGCGGCCGGCATCCGCTTCATTCGGGAACCCAAGGACGAGTCCTACGGCACCGTCGCGGTCTTTGAAGATCTCTACGGCAATCGATGGGATCTCATCCAACTGAAATGACTACTGTAGGACGGGATGGCATCCCGGCCCATGTGCAGTTGAACGACCACAAAAAGGAGCGTACGATCTGTGACACAACTGCCCTTCACTGAATTTGCACCCGGCGTCGGCGCTGGAGAACAATGCCCCGACGACTGGTACCGCATCGCCGACTGCCGCTGGCGATCCTCGTTGGCGTGACCGGCGTGGGCAAATCGACCACGGTCGACGCCCTGGCCGAACACTTCGACTTCACGCTACTGCCCAATCGACGCACGCTGACCGACCAGATGATCATCGCGCCCATGCAGACGGCAGACGGTCGAACCGCACGCGCCGGTCACCGATCGCAGCCGTCGCTTCGACTACACGCGCCGCTATCGGGAGACAGAATCCGGGCGGCATGGCCCATGCGCTGGCCGGCATTGCTCGTCGATCCGGAAGTCCATCCGGGTCTGCTGCTCTTCGACGGGCTGCGCGGGGTCAACGAAATCGAGTATGCCATCGAGGCGCTTGCCGCTGGCTCGCTTCATCGTTCTGGACGCGCCGGACGTTGTGCGCGTGCAACGCCTGCTGGGGCGCAACGATTCCTTCGATCAGGTTGATCTGGAATCGAACGGTGCGGCATTCGCCGATGGCCAGTTGAACGCTTTCGCCGATCTCGGTCTGGACGAATGTCGACGCCATCTTCGCTTCGGCCGACGAGGCGCAGTTGCTGGCATTGGTGAACAGCGGCCAAGTCGAGCACCGACGATCTGGTCGCCAAGCTGCACATCGTGATCGAGGAACGCCGCAGCTACGATCCGGTGGCGACGCGTGCGCTGATCATGGACCTGGCCCCCTTCCGCTCGGTGGTGGTCGATACGACAGAACACTCACCGGAAGGCGCCGCAACGCTGATCAGCCGCAAACTGGAAATCTGATATGTATTCTGAAGAGACGCTGCCGTCGGTTGCAGAGATCAAAACGACTGTCTTTCGGCTGCCCATGCACGGAACGCTGCGCTGGGGACAGAGCAGCAGCCTGAGCGAGATCCGCCATGTGCTGGTCGAGGTGCTGCTGGCCGACGGCAGCAGCGGCGTGGCCGAGGCGCCGCCGCGCCCCACCATCTACGGCGAGACCGTTCACAGCATCACCAGCGTCATCGCCGGCGAACTGGCGCCCCGAATCGTCGGCCAATCGCCCGATGTCGCCGTACGTCGATTGCATGAAATCAAGTACAACCACACGGCCAAAGGAGCCATTGACATGGCGCTGCACGCGGCGATTGCCCAGCACCGTGGCATCTCCCTGGCAACGCAGATCGGCGCAAGCCAGGCAACGGATTCCGGTCAGCTACATTCTGGGCATCGGCGATCTGGACACGGTGATGGCGGAAGCCGAGCACGTCTACGCGCAAGGCGTGCGTGTGTTAAAGGTGAAGGTGGGCCGGGATTGGCCGGCCGATCTGGCCCGCATCGAGGCGCTGATGGCCACGCTCCCCGCCGACATGCACTTCTATGCCGACGCCAACGAATGTTTTCTGGCCGACGAAGCCGAGAGCCGGCTTTCCCAGTTGCGCGAGATGGGCCTGCTCTACTGCGAGGAGCCGCTGCCGGTGGAGTTGGTTCACGAACGTGCGGCGCTGCAAAGCGCCGACGCCCTGCCCATCATCGGCGACGATAGCTGCTTCACGCTGCGCGATCTGCGTCGCGAGCTGGCGCTCGACACGTTCGACATCCTCAACATCAAGACGCCGCGCAGCGGCTACACCGAGTCGGCAGCCATGTTGGCACTGGCGAGGTCTGCAGGCAAAGGCGTGATGATCGGCTCCAACGCCGGCACAGGCATCGGCGCGGCCCGCGCGGCGATCTTCGCGGCCAAGCCGGGCATCGAGCACTCGTCAGAGATCTCCTTCTTCCTCAAACTCAAGGAAGACATCCTGGTCGAGCCGTTGCCCATCGTCGACGGCTACATGCGCCTGTCCGACGCCGAAGCCGCCCGCATCGACCCGGATCGGCTGCGCGAGGCCGCAGTTACTGCTACGACATAAATGTCGTGCTACAACGATCACCCGCCCTTTGCTTTGATTGACCGTCGGCGGACTTGCATATACCATATGAACTCGATGCACGTTTGAGACGACTTGTCCAAGGAATGAGAGCAGCCGGACCGTTTATGAAAAGCCCGAACCGAGTTCAAGCCACCCGCTACGTCACGCCGCTGCGCGAGGGCGGATCGCTGCCCGCCGTTGTCGAAGCCGATGACGGCAGCCTCTATGTGATGAAATTCGCCGGCGCCGGCCAAGGCCCCAAGGCGCTGATCGCCGAGTTGATCGGCGGCCTGATCGGCCAGGCGCTCGGCTTCCTGGTGCCCGATCTGGTCCTCATGGAGATGGACGATCAGTTGGGGCGATCCGAGCCGGATCCGGAAATCCAGGATCTGCTGCGGGCCAGCGTCGGCCTCAACCTGGGCATGCGCTATCTGCCCAGCGCGCTGGCCTACAACCCATTGACAACGCCGCCGTTGGCCGCCGACCTGGCGTCCGACATCGTCTGGTTCGATGCCTACATCACCAACGTCGATCGCACAGCGCGCAACGTCAACATGCTGATCTGGGAGCAAGATCTGTGGCTGATCGATCACGGCGCATCGCTCTACTTTCATCATGACTGGGGCGACTATCTTGAGCGCAGCGGCAGCCCATTCAGCTTCACCCGGCAACATTGCCTGCTGCCGTTGGCCGGCGAACTCAGGGAATCTGACCGGCGGCTGCGCCCAGCTGTTGACGCGTGAACTGCTGACCGATGTCGTTTACACGATCCCGGATGTCTGGTTCCAAGACCCGGAACTGTTTGCGACACCGAAAGCCAATCGCAGCGCCTACATCGACTACCTGGTCGCCCGCCGAGATGCAGCCGACAACTTCGTGCAGGAGGCCATCGATGCCCACAACCACCTATGACTACGCGGTGATCCGGTTGGTGCCGAGGGTTGAACGCGGGGAGTTCATCAACGTGGGCGTGGTACTCTTCTGCCGGACGCGTCGCTTTCTGGAAGCGAGGATCGAAGTCGATGAGGAACGTCTGCTCGCCTTCGCGCCGGAACTCGATATCGACGAAGTGCGCCAACATCTTGAAAGCATTCCACAGCTCTGCGCCGGCGCCGGACCTATCGGCGAGATGGGACAAGCTGACGCATTCCATTGGCTGGTCGCGCCCCATTCCACCATCATTCAGGCCTCGCCCGTGCATTGCGGAATCTGCGAAGAACCGGCGACAGCGTTGGAACATCTGATGGATACCATGGTCCGAGGCCGCTCCTGTCATGCTGTACGATAGAACGCGGATGACGCGGATCTGGCGGATTCGCACGGATCAAAACAAAAAAGATCCACGAAATTCCGCTCAATCCGTGTCATCCGCGTTCTATCAGATTCCCAATGCGAAAGATTTCAGGCCGTGCGATTGAGCAGACTGTCGGCCAGCACACGCATGGCAGACCCTGCAGCGCGGTCACCCAGCGCATCGTCAATCGCCGCCACACCCGATTCGTGATAGGCCAGCAATTGATCTTCAGCAAATGCTCGCGCACCGGCCTCATCCAACAGCGCCATCGCCTGCGGCAACTGCTCCGCGCCGAAATCGCCGGCCATCAGGGCCTCCAACCTCGGCCCGACCGTGTCGTGGTTCAAGGCATAGAGCAACGGCAGGCTCTTCTTGCGGCGCAAAATATCATTGCCGGCGGCCTTGCCCGTCACCGCCGGATCGCCCCAGATGCCCAAAATGTCATCCTGAATCTGAAAGGCCAGGCCCAACGAACGGCCGAAATGGCCCAGCGATTTTTGCTGCGCCGGCGTGCCGCCGCCGATGATCGCGCCGATGGCGATACTGGCGTCGATAAGCGCAGCGGTCTTGCCGTTGATCATGCGCAGATATTCTTCGACCGTGACATCGGAACGCCGCTCAAAGCTGATATCCAGGTACTGTCCTTCGGTAAGGGCAATACAGGCTGTCGTAAAAATCTGCAGTGCATCCAATGTGATTCGGGCATCAACGCCGCGACGATCAAGTCGCTGAATAGCGGCAAAGGCGATAGAGAACATGCCGTCGCCTGCATTGATGGCCTGCGGCACGCCCCACAGCGCCCACACAGTCGGACGATGGCGGCGGACCTCATCGCCATCTTCGACGTCGTCGTGGATCAGCGAAAAGTTGTGCAATAGCTCAATCGCAGCGGCGGCCGGGATGGCATCCTCGGGATCGCCGCCCAACTCGGCACAGGCCAGCAAGCAGAACATGGGGCGCAAACGCTTTCCTGCGGGATAGTTCTTAGGCGCGAAGTCCTCATCGGCCCACCCCATGTGATACTGCAACATCCCATAGTGGCCGCTTAGCCCCGTTTCTTCATTGACCAACTCAGCGCGCATCTGGGCCTCAAGTTTGGGCAACCAGACGCCGATAAATGCCTGAAGCTCAGTCGATTCCATGTTCCATTCCTTCCTACTTCATGTGTCCACGCAACCGACTTTATCGATTGCTATACGAATATCTAATCATTTCAGCGCTTTTTGCTCTGAATCGTCGGAATTTTAGGTCTGCGCCGGATTTTACCTGTCAAGCCCCAATTCCAGCCCCAACCGGCTCTATTGGTCCGAGAAGCGTTTCTGCCATCATAGAAGCAAAGTGAGTGTTTACTATCACGAAATCGAATTCGCCCTCTGGGAAAACGACAGATTTGAGACCAAGATCGACCCATTCGGCATCCAGCGAGAACGCAATGACTATCCGAAAAAGGCCCAGTTTCGGCGTAGATCAGCCGGAATTTCGCTGCACAAACGCCATCCTGTCCTCCGGCATCAGCCAATTTTCCCGGCAATCGACCCCAAATCGGGTCAATACAGGTCGACAATTACCCCGTTTCGGCGCATTTCCTGTGCATTTTCGGCACCGCAGCAGAACATAGCTATGCGAAGTTCCTGTGTCAACAGGGTCATTTCATCGACCACGGCCTCATCCGACTCGGTGGCCCGTTTCAGGAATGGCCCGGCCAATCCGACCAGATCGGCGCCCAAGGCCAGACACTTGGCAATGTCCTGCCCGCTGCGGATTCCGCCGCTGGCAAAGGCATGAACATCCTCCCGTCCCAGTTCCTCGCGCACCCTGATCACTTCACGAAGACTCTCTGCTGTGGGGATGCCCCAGTCGGCGAATGCGGCTGCCAGACGACGCTGCCGCCGGGTGGGCGCACGGTACATCTCAACCTGGCTCCAAGAGGTTCCCCCCGCGCCCGCCACATCGATGGCGCTGACACCGCATTCAATCAGTTGGCGGGCCGCACGAGCGCTGATGCCCCAGCCCACCTCTTTGACGATGACCGGCACACCGACATCTCGCGCAGACAGCGCCGATTTTGTCGACCAGTCCCCGCCAGTTGAAGTCCCCCTCAGGCTGGAGCACCTCCTGGAGCGGATTCAGGTGGAGAAACAGGGCATCGGCCTCGATCATCTCGACGGCCCGGCGACACTGCTCGACGGTGTAGCCGTAGTTCAACTGCACAGCGCCCAGGTTGGCAAAGAGCAGCAGGTTGGGCGCCACCGAGCGCACATCAAAGGTCTCGGCCAGATGGGCCTTCTCCAGTCCGGCACGCTGGCTGCCGACGCCCATGGCCAGTCCGCACGCCTCGGCGGCAACGGCCAGGTTGCGGTTGATGTGCTCCGCCTCAACCGCGCCGCCGGTCATGGAGCTGACCAGGATGGGCGCGCTCAAGCGCTTGCCGAAGAGTTCGACACTGGTATCGACTTCGTCCAGGTTCATCTCCGGCAGCGCCTGATGGACCAGACGAAACGCCTCCAACCCGGTGGTCAGATTGGGGAAGTCCACATCCTCTTCCAGGTTGATGCGGATGTGATCGGACTTGCGTTGGTGAATGCTCAAGATGTACCTCGAATTCAGATCGTGGATCAGGGTGCGAGCGAGTTTATCGAAGGGGCCATTGACGGCAACGTGGCCAATGACTATGTGCAGACGGCGCAAGATGCGTCTGTATTATGCCCCAGATCAAGGTGATTGCCTCATTTGTCAACCCCAAATTACCGGTGGCTTTCGATAGCGCTGCCATGGCCCCAAAATGGTTTTGCGAAATCACAACGACCGCGCTGAGGGCAGAGCCGCCGACATCCCACTTCGTGGCGAAATGTGCGCACTTTTCGGCTTGTGTCACATTGACACTTCGTGATCCAATAAATTGCCAACAGACAAACCCTTGATTGCCCATATCAGCCGTGATAGCATTTAGTCACGTGAAAAGAGCTTCCGAACATCGAAGCAGCACTCCCCTTCCGAATCGAACAGGTTACTAGTGTTGAGAAAGGAGTTGACCGATTGTAGTAAGTGGATGTGGATGCGTGAAGGTAAGGCAAATGGTTGCCCTACATCACAACAACCGCAACTTGGAATCGAAATCTCAGCGAAGCCGCATCACGGCACACCCACGTTATCGCAGAGACCCGCTCCCCAAGTTGCACATTATCTCGTTACAACAACACGAACACCCTAGAAGCAGTATTTGGGAAAAGGAGAGAGCAATGTTTTCCAAACAACGAATGATGAACGGCAAGTTCCAGTTAGTGCTTGTACTCGCACTAGCGCTTGTCATGTTGGTTCCGGCCATTTCGGCGCAGGCAGCCTCCTCGGCAACCGCCGCAGGCGACTTCTGTGTCGACGGCCTGGTCATCGACTGGGAAGAAGAAGTCATCGAAGAGGGCTGGTTTGTTGAAGCCCTTCCGGTTGACGACGACGGCAACGTCGGGTCATCCCCGCTGCTGGTCGCCTATCCCAGCGAAGACGATGATGAGGAAGGTCAGTTCGAGTTTGACGATGAACAGTTCCGTGATGCCGACGGCAACCTGATCTCTGAGAACTGGGAATTCACGATTGTCTACACCGAAGCCTACACGGATTCCGATGGTGACCTAGTTGACCCGCTGGTCGGCTACTGGGAAGGCGTGACACCGACGACGATCACCGTGCCCTTCGAATATGGCGCCGACGAATGTGTCCGCATCCGCTTCAAGCTGCGTGAGACTGGTTTCCGTCACTGGCCACCAAGATGGATTCCAACCACAAGCTGCTCGAAGGCTGGAACATCATTGCCAGCCCCGGCCCTGAGAACTACTTCGCCGAAGAGTATGAAGGCGAGACCGATGTCAATGGTGATGTTGTCTTCGAACTGACGCCCGGCCACTGGATCTTCTCCGAAGAAGCGCCGGACGATGCCGACTACGACTACTCGCCCGTGATTCCGGTCACCGGCAAGATGGAACTGGAACTTGAGTCCGCCGCAGACCGTGACGACTTCGTCTTCGAGGAAGACCCGAATCTCCGTGACGACTATTTCGTCCGCTTCAAGAACGAATTGATCAACGGTTGTATCGAAGTGACCAAGCTGGACAACGGCTCGACCATCACCGAGACCGGTTACTTCACCGACCCGTTCCCGCTGGCCGGCTGGGAAATCAGCGTCCTGCGTGCCGACGGTTCCGAAGCAGCGTTTGGCTACACCGATGCCACCGGCTCCGTGAAGTTCGACTACCTGCCCTACGGTCCCTACACCGTGATTGAAGAGACCCGCCCGGGCTGGGAATCTGTTTCACCGAACGCCCTAGACGTCACGGTTTCCGACAACACCTGTCAGGTCATCGAGTTCACCAATGAGCAGGCCGCCGACCGGCTTCTGCATCGAAGGTCAGAAACTCGACGCCAATGGCAAGTATGGTCTGCCCGACTGGGAAATCAAGGCCGACCCGAAGAGCAAGGGCGGCTACGAGCCTGATAACGTATTCACCGACGGCCTGGGTAAGTTCAAGTTCGAGTTCCCGACCGATGACTACCGCATCCCCGGCTCGCAGTACACGGTCTGTGAAGACGACGACGTCGATGGCTGGCTGCCCCACACCTCGACCTGCTTCACCGTCACCCTGCCGAAGACCGCTGGCGCATGTGTCCAGGTTCCGGACTTCGTCAACCAGCAGGTTGGCCACACCGAGAGCGGCAAGGAAGCAGCTTCTCACGGCAGCAGTTGGAGCAGTGGCAGCAGCATGAGCATGGGCGGCGGCATGGCCATGGGCGGCATGGACAAGGAGATGAAGTGCAGCACCTACCACAAGGCTCAGAAGGGCGAAGGCCTCTATGAAATCGGCGCCATGTACATGGTCCCTGCCAACGCAATGCTGATGGCCAATCCCACGATTGCAGCCCGCCCCAACAAGTACGTGATGGTCGGCGAGCGAGTCTGTATCCCGTAGCTTTCTCAACATCTATATATACATCCACGGGGAATGGGTGGGGCTGAAAAGCTCCACCCATTTTCTGATCATAGTGTGTAATCGGTTAAAATCATCCAATGCACATCGGCGTACTGACCCACAACTATCCACGTTTTCGCGGCGACTTCAGCGGCACGTTTGTCGAGGCGCTCTGTGAGGAATTTGTCGCCCAGGACCAGCAGGTCACCGTCTGGGCGCCCTACGACCCGGCCTACGACCGACCGCTCGACGACAAGGTCACGCTGCGGCTCTACCGCTACGCCTGGCCCGAGCGACTGCACACGCTCGGCTACATGCGCTCCATGCAGTCAGACCTGGCGCTGCGGCTGGAGACCTACTTCCTGAGCCCGGCCTTCTTCGCCAGCGGCATCCAAACCCTCATGCGCGAGGCCAAGCGCACACGGCCCGACGTGCTCCACGCCCACTGGCTGCTGCCCAACGGCTTCATCGCCGCCGTCGTCAGCAAACGGCTGGGCATTCCGCTGGTCGTCTCCGTGCCCGGTTCCGACGCCCAGGTCGCGGCCAAAAATGCGCTTTTCCGACGCATGGCACGCTTCACATTCGACCAGGCCGACCTTCTGACGGCCAACAGCGAGTCATTGCGCGATAGCATCGTCGCGCTCGGGGCCGATCCGGCCAAGTTCGACATGATCATCTACGGCACCGATCCGAAGGCGCTGAAACCAAGCGCCGAAGGCGTCGATTCCCTCTGTGAGCGCCTCGAAATTGGCCCCGGATCCGTGGTGCTTCTGTGCGTCGGACGCATGGTCCACAAGAAGGGTTACGACGTATTGCTACGCGCAATGGCCTTGCCGGCGCTGCAAAATCGCCCTATTTTCGCCGTGATGGTGGGCGATGGCGACCAGAAAGCCGAGTGGCAAGCGCTGGCCGCCTCGCTGGGCATCGCCGAGCGTGTGCGCTGGGTCGGCAACGTGCCCAAGGACGAGATCGCGACACTACTATAATATGGCCGACGTGCTGCTGATGCCGTCGGTCAGCAAGCCGGCCGACGGGCTCAACGTCTGCGTGCTCGATGCCATGAGCTGCGCCAAGCCGGTCGTCGGATCGATGGCCGCGGGCAACCCGCTGGCCATCATCGACGGCGAGACCGGCTTTCTCGTGCCGGAACAGGATCCGCAGGCGCTGGCCGATGCGCTGGTCCCGCTGATCGACGATGCCGAGCTGCGCCGGCGAATGGGCGCGGCCGGCCGCATGCGCATCGAAACCGAGCTGGGCTGGCCGCATTTGGCGCGGCAGGTATATCGAACATTTTGAGCGGTTGGCGGCGAAAAGATTTGCCACAGATGGACACAGATAGACCCATGATGTTCACAGATACACTGCCAATAGAATCGCTTGACACTATTCGGTGTCAAAACCTGGTCAGCGATCATCCGTGCCCCATCCGTGCCATCATCTGCGTTTATCTGTGGCAAAATGAGAAGACTCCTATGACGGACATCACCCTGCTGGAAAAGATCACGGCCATCAACGAAGGGCTTGCGCGCCGCCTTTGGCGAGGCCGACAGTCCCTTCGAGATCGCCACGCGCTTGTTGGAGGAAGCCGGCGAACTGGCCGCGCAGATCAACCACTTCGAGGACAGCGGCGTCAAGCGGGCCAAGCACGGCGAGCCGGATCGTTTGGCGCTGGCCAAGGAAGTGCAGGACGTGATCCGCTGCGCGCTGCAGGTGGCCGACTACTACGATCTGGACGCCGAGTTGGCGGCGTCGGTGGAGAAGTCGTATCAGCAGCATTTGGAGAATGTGTTGACGGAGCGGTTTGATTAGCTCGTGGCAAGACAAGAAATCCGCTGAAGTTGCAAATCACATTCACAACGCATACAATTGTACACAAATGCAGTACGAATGGGACCCCGCCAAAGCGATATCGAACCAGCAGAAACACGGCATATCATTTGCCGACGCTATCACAGTGTTTTACGATAACTGGTCTCTGTTGATCGAGGATGATTTTCTCTGCGAACAGCGGTTTGTTACGATCGGGCGTGATGCTTTGGGACACGTTCTGGCCGTGGTTCACACGTACCGAGATGATACTCTGCGCGTGATCTCGGCAAGACGGGCGACCCTGCGTGAGTTGCGACAATACGAGGAACAGATATGAAAGACGAATACGACTTCAGCAAGGGAAAACGCGGCGCCCTTGATCCACTGCCCCCAGGCAAGACACGGGTCACAATCCGGCTCGACAACGACGTTCTCGACTGGTTTCGCACTCAAGTCGAGGAGGCCGGCGGCGGCAACTACCAGACCTTGATCAACAATGCACTTCGAGATTACGTGCATACCCAGGGTCAGCCATTCGAAGAGACGCTTCGTCGTGTCCTGCGCGAAGAGCTGAGCAACTATGGGTAGTGAGCAGATCTACACTGACGCCATCAGCCCCGACCTACCCAAGGAATAGCTGACCACATCCCCATGAGACGCCGCGAGATCACTCTGTTGCTCCTGCTGCTGGCCGGCATTGCGCTTTGGCTGACCAGGCAGTGGTGGCTCCCGCCGATCCTGGCACAACTCCCGTCGCTGGAGAAACGTGCCGATCTGATCCAGGCCATCGAGGCATTGGTTAGCTTGGCCGTACTTGGCATGAACGTACTCATTGGGTATCTATTCTGGCTGTCTCGCAAGGAAACCCAGAAAACAGATCGTGATCGGTACGAACGTCCTTTGGCTTCGACAAGCCCAGCCGTCATCCGCCAGAAGATGGGAAGCGGCGGACGAGTAACCTGGATCGACCGTCAGGCCACAAGCACCAGCCGGCTACGGGAGTGTGGCGGGATCGCCATTACCGGGCCAAGTCGACAAGGCAAGACTCGCGAGGCCGCCGAACTGATCGAGCGCATGATCGAGTTGGACCTTGTCAACGATGACTGCATCTACGAACCAGGCAATGGCTTCGACATTCTGGAGGCAGGTGGACTGCAGGTGGCCGTGCGTGAACAGTTGGACACTACCCAGGCTGCCCTTTTCTTCGTGGATGACCTGCCGCGCAGGTTTCCTGAGACGGCATCTTTGGACAAACTGGCTGTGGTACTGGAGGAACTGTCGCACTGCAAACAGCTATACGTCATCATGACAGCACGCATCGACCAATTGAGCGAAGCGCAACGAAGATGGCTCGTGGGACAAGGCATTGAGGAGTGCCCTGTCCCTGATCTTGATGAAAAAGAGTGCGCAACCTTGGCCAGCAATGGGGCCAAAAATCTCGGGCTGGTACTTGGCGATGATGCGCGCGATGTGCTGATCGAGCGTAACGACGGCACACCGGATCTTCCGTTGATGGCGCTCCGCCTGCTGCGAGCCGAGAGAGTGACCACGGTCGACGAACCACTTGCAGAACGAGCCATGCAGCGAAGCGCAGCCGATGCTTGGGCCGAAACCCGGCGCTATATTCTAGCCACCGAACCATCGGCCCAATTCATATTGGACGCTTTAGTCGACTTTCACGCCGCCGGCGTGCGCAAGGCAGTATCTTTGGTGCTACCCTTTGCGGCACAGAAGTGGACCGAGGCTGACGGTCGACCATGTCGACAGCTACACAAACTACAAGAAAGTCTGAATTACCTGGGTCGATTCGAAATCGTTGTTGTTGACAATGTGATTACGGCGCCTGATCCGGTTGTTGAACAGCCCTGTGATCATACGATGGCTCGAAGTAGAGTAGAGCGATTTCTTATTGGCTATCATCGCTTTCGACACACCCATTGGCCGGGCCGTAACTCGCAAGCTGCTGATGCGCAGCACTGGGCGCTCTTCGATTTGGCACTTGGCTATGGTGAGCTAGGAAAGCCTGACGCCGCGCAGCACAGCTACACAGCCGCTCTACGTATTCGACCTCACTTTGGCTTCTACAACAACCGTGGCGTCGCTCGCTACGCCCAAGGCGACCTGGACAACGCCATCGCCGACTACGACCAGGCCATCGCTCTCAATCCCGACGACGCCACCGCCTACAACAACCGCGGCATCGCTCGCAACGCCCAAGGCGACCTGGACAACGCCATCGCCGACTACGACCAGGCCATCGCTCTCAATCCCAGACTACGCCACCGCCTACAACAACCGCGGCAACGCTCGCAACGCCCAAGGCGACCTGGACAACGCCATCGCCGACTACGACCAGGCCATCGCTCTCTTCCCCGATGGGTCAGACAAAGCCACCGCCTACAGCAGCAAGGGAACGTTGTTGAGACAACTGGAACGTTGGCAGGAAGCCGAGGCTGCACATGCCCGTGCCCTAGAATTGGATGCTGACCGACTGGTCGATTGGTCAGCGCTTGCGGACATGGCAAGGCAGACGCGGCGATCATGAAGCATGGCAACAGGCTGTTGCCAAAGCCCAACCCTGGTCGACCGGGAGCGACCTGTACGACGCTCGCCTGTTTCGAGAGCATTGCCGGCAACGCTGACGCGGCGCTCGATCTGCTGGAGCAGGTTTTGGTCGAACACCCCGAAATGGCAGCCTGGGCAAGGACGATCCGGATCTGCGCTGGATTCGACGATGAAGCCAGATTCTGGAAGATCGTGGGCGCAGAGAAGAGAACAGATTCATGAGTTACCTCGACACCTACACCAACCGATCCATCCTCTCACCGGACTGCTTCCGTCGATTCACCGCTGGCGCTCAGGGTTCTGCGCAGATCATGATTTCTCACAGGTCCGGTGTAGATGTCACGCTGGTATGACGTGACCTACGAAACCAATGATCTCGACGTGTCGTCAGTTTAGACGGGATCGGGTGTATACTTGTAGCCATGGACAGGGATCATATACAGAACAGCAAACAGGCAGACAGACCGGCGTCGCCGACCATGGAGGCCGGCGAGATGGCTGCCTATGCCTCCTACTGGCGAGGTCGCCGCGACCAGGAAGAGAAGCGATGCCAAATTGCGGCGGAGCAGGCAATGGCCGAGGCGCATGACATCGCGGCATTGTTGCGCGATCGCTACGGGGCCACGCGCGTGATTCTCTTTGGTTCACTTGCACGCGGCGGATTTTCGCTTGAATCAGACATCGATCTGGCCGTGGCCGGATTGGCAAAATCCGACTTCTACACTGCCCTGGCCGATGCCAACGACTGCACGAGCCGCTGGGTCGATCTCAAGCCGCTGGAAGCGCTGCGCGCCCATTTCCGCAGACGTATCATGGAGACGGGCATCGATCTGCTCGACGAGTCCGCTGAAAAAAGCCTTTTTCGTCACAGATAGTCACAGATTTGTACGGATGGGACACAGATGGTTTCACAGTTTCACTGGTGGCCCAGGCTTCACCAGAAAACATCTGTGAACATCAATTGTTTATCTGTGCCATACTGTGGCGAAT
Source organism: uncultured Chloroflexia bacterium (assembly GCA_963698255.1). Taxonomy (GTDB): domain Bacteria; phylum Chloroflexota; class Anaerolineae; order Caldilineales; family Caldilineaceae; genus JAWKOK01. The sequence goes on from CAVOQD010000030.1 coordinate 85,390, forward strand.
CTTTTGTTTTTGCGGTAGAGTCCTCGATGGTTCGGAAGAAAATGTGTATCAGGAGATGACGAATGCGCCAGCTATCAGCCGCAGCACTGACCGGACTCGCTGTAGATATCCGCAGCGAGGTCGATCAGTTACAGCGACTCGAAGAGAGCATCCTCTGCCGTGCGCGCCGAGGTCGAGAATGATCCCGCACGACGCTGATATCGTACGTATGAGAACCTCGCCTCTCAAGCTGCACAATTTCTACACAGGCTGCGAACGCATCTTCAATCTCATCGTGGCGGAGTTAGAACGGCGCGCCGCTCTCAGGATACGATTGGCATCAACGCCTCCTCGAACGAATGGCCGCCGAATGGGAAGGCCGCCCGCCCGTTTTGGCCACAGAAACCGTACGCGGGCTGCGCGAGTATCTTGCCTTTCGCCATGTTGTGCGCAACATCTATGGCTTCGAACTGGACCCCGCTCGCATTGAAGGCTTGGTGCAGCGCTATCCAACAGCCTGGCAGGCGTTCCGCCACGATATCAACCGCTTTGTTGATCGGCTGCATGCCCTAGCTGACGAACTGCGATAGCCATGGAACATCTGGAAAACTACACCACCAAAACCGCCCTCATCACCGGCGGGCTGGGCTTCATCGGCTCCAACCTGGCGCGGCGGCTGGTCGACCTGGGCGCGCACGTGACGCTGGTCGATTCGCTGATCCCCGACTACGGCGGCAATCGCTTCAACATCGACGGCTACGAGGATCGGCTGACCGTCAACATCGCCGACGTGCGCGATCCGTACTCCATGCGCGCCCTGGTGCAAGGGCCAGGACGTGATCTTCAACCTGGCCGGCCAGGTCAGCCACATGGACTCGATGACCGATCCCTTCAGCGATCTGGAGATCAACACGCGCAGCCAGCTCTCCATCCTGGAGGCCTGCCGCCACGAGAATCCGGACGTCAAGATCGTCTACGCCGGCACGCGCCAGCAGTACGGCAAGCCGGCCTATCTGCCGCTGGACGAGGAACATCGCCAGCGCCCCACCGACGTCAACGGCGTCAACAAGCTGGCCGGCGAGTCCTACCACCTCGTCTATCACAACGCCTATGGCCTGCGCACCACGTCGCTGCGGCTGACCAACACCTACGGCCCGCGCCAGTTGATGGCCCACAACCGCCAGGGCTTCATCGCCTGGTTCGTGCGCCTGGCCGTCGAGGGCCAAGAGATCCAGCTCTACGGCGACGGCCAGCAACTGCGCGATCTCACCTACGTCGACGACGTGGTCGATGCCTTCCTGCGCGCCGGCGCCAGCGAGGATGTTAACGGCAAGGTCTACAATCTGGGCGGTCTACAGCCCATCAGCCTGCTGGACCTGACCCATCAGATCATCCGCATCGCGGGCAGCGGCAGCGTGCGGCTCGTGCCCTGGCCGGAAGCGCGCAAGAAGATCGACATCGGCGACGTCTACTCCAGCTATGCCCGCATCGAGGAGACGCTGGGCTGGCGACCGACGACGCCATTGGAGGATGGGCTGGCGCGCATGATAGACTATGTGAGGAAATATCGAGCAGCACTATTGGTAGCCTCGTACCGCGGCATTTATGCCGCACCGGCCATTTGTAGCATCGACATTTATGTCGTAGCAGTTGGACTGGCGCGGCTACAGAAGGCTACGACATAAATGTCGTGCTACAGTCGCCACAAGGAGAGGTTATGTCAAACGAATTACATCTGTCTGCCGAAGAGCTTGAAGCCGGGCTGGAGACCATCCGCCAATCGCCCAAGGACAATGGCGAGCTGGCGCTGATCGTGCGCCGTCCGCAGAGCAACGAACGCGAGGTACTGGAAACCGGCGAACTGGACCCGACGCTATGGTCTGGTCGGCGACAACTGGTGCGAGCGCGCCAGCGCCGACGACCCGGACACGCAGCTCAACATCATGAATGCGCGGGCGGCAGCGCTGGTGGCCAACGACATGGATCGCCGTGCGCTGGCCGGCGACCAGCTCTTCATCGACATCGACCTGAGCGACGCCAATCTGCCGACCGGCAGCCGGCTGGCCATCGGCTCGGCCGTGGTCGAGGTGACCGCCGTGCCCCACACCGGTTGCAAGAAGTTCGCCCAACGTTTTGGCGTGGACGCGGTCAAGTTCGTCAACACCGGCGTCGGCAAGGAACTGCATCTGCGCGGCATCAATGCCAAGGTCGTCCAGGCCGGCACGATCCAGGCCGGGGATGTGGTGCGCAAGATTGACGGTAACCCGAGGGTGCGACGCTGTGGTCACCCGTGGGTTTAGCAGATGCCCGCGGATCTTCCAGTTGAATCCGCGGGCATCCGCTGATCCGGAAGATCCGTGTCCATCAACCGCCGGAAATCGGAAAGCCTGTGACCACACCAATCCCACTGCAAGATCTGAAAGCCCAAACCCAAGCGTTGCAACCTGAGATCGACGCTGCGATCCAGCGCGTGCTGGCCAGCGGCTGGTACATCCTCGGCGGCGAGGTCTCGGCGTTTGAGGAGGAATTCGCCGCCTACAACGGCGTGGCCGGCTGCGTCGGCGTCAACTCGGGGACCGACGCCATCTTCCTGGCGCTGCGCGCCTGCGACGTCGGGCCGGGCGACGAGGTCATCACGGTGTCGCACACGGCGGTGGCCACGGTGGCGGCCATCCGCCTGACCGGGGCCACGCCGGTGCTGGTCGATGTCGATCCGGCCACCTACACCCTGTCGACTGGACGGCCTGGCCGCGGCCATCACCCCGCGGACCAAGGCCATCGTGCCCGTCCACATCTACGGCCAGCCGGCGGCGATGGAGCCCATTCTGGCCATGGCCGCCGAAGCCGGCATCCGCGTGATCGAGGATTGCGCGCAGGCCCACGGCGCACGCTATCAGGGCAAGCGTGTCGGCTCCATGGGCGACCTGGGCTGCTTCTCCTTCTACCCGACCAAGAACCTGGGCGCCATCGGCGACGGCGGCGCGGTCATCGGCAACGACGAGGCGCTGCTGGAGCGGATTCGCCGGTTGCGCCAATATGGCTGGACGCCCGAGTCTCGCTACGTCTCGCAGGAGGAAGGCGTCAACAGCCGGCTGGACGAAATGCAGGCGGCCATCCTGCGCGTGAAGCTGGCCCATCTGGATGACTGGAACCGGCGGCGTCAGGAACTGGCCGCGCTGTACGACCGGCTACTGCCCGACGAACTGGCCAAACCGGCAGCAGCGCCCGGCACCGACCATGTCTACCACCTCTATGTTGTCCGCACGCCCAAGCGCGAAAACCTGATGGCCGATCTCAAGGCGCAGGGCATCGGCACGGGCATCCACTACCCGGTCCCTGTCCATACCATGCCGGCCTATCGCGGCATCGTGCGGACGCCGGCGCCGCTCCCCGAAACCGAGCGACTCGTGACCGAGATCGTCTCGTTGCCCATGCACCCCATGCTTTGCGACGAAGATGTCGAACGCGTGGTCGTCGGCCGTTGCCGCCAGCCTAGCCTAGCCATCATGCGCAAATGGATTCGCGACACGGCTTGACCCCTACCGTCTGCTGCTCTTCCTGTTGATCACTATATATATAGTCACGTTCTACGCATTGGCCGCCGACATCCACGCGGGCATGCGCACCCACAAGGCCGATCTGGGCCAGATCGACCAGGCGATCTGGAACAGCAGCCGCGGCCGTTTTCTGCAACAGACCGACAACGGCTACATCGCCACACGCCTGACCGACCATGTCGAGCCGATGCTCGTCTTCATCAGCCCCATCTTCTGGCTGTGGAACGATGTGCGCGCGTTGCTGCTGCTGCAGGCCGTCGCCGTCGGCATCGGCGCCTGGATCCTCTACGAACTGTCGCTGCGTCAATTCGACAAACTGCTGTCGCCCGAGCAACGCACCCAGATCTGGCAGTTGGAGCCATTGCGCAATCTGACGCGTCCGCTGGCGCTGGCCTTGGCCGTCGCCTATCTGCTCACGCCCCAACTGCAATCCGCCTGCTCACCGAGTTCCACGCCGCGCCGCTGGCCGTGCCGCTGATCCTCTGGGCATTCTGGGCCGTGGACACGCGACGCTGGGGACAATTTGTGGTCGCCGCCCTGCTGGTCGCAAGCGTCAAGGAAGAGATGGCGTTGTTGGCCGCGGGGCTGGGCGTGTGGGCAGTGGTAAGATCGAAGATCGAAGATCCAAGAACGGAGATCCGCCACCGGCGTTCGAAGCGATCTTCGGTCTTCGATCTTCGCTCCTCCGGCCTCCTAGCAGGATGTCACTGTCACGATCATCTCTCTCGCCTGGTTCGTCGTGGCCACCTTCGTCATCGTGCCGGCCCATGCGGCCGAGGTCTATGGCGTGGCCGAGAGCGGCTACTTCCAGCGCTACGGCGCGTTGGGCGATTCGCCGCTGGACATTTTCAAGAGCTTCTTCACCCAGCCGGGCTTGGTCTGGCAGATCGCCAGCGAGCCGGCACGCATCGACTATCTGCTCGGCCTGCTGGCGCCCTTTGGCTTCCTCTCGCTGCTGGCGCCGGAGATCCTGCTGTTGGCGCTGCCCGTGCTGTTGGCCAATCTGCTCAGCGCCTATCCGGCCCAATATTACGGCGACTTCCACTACAGCGCACCGCTGGTTCCCTACTTTGCCGTGGCCGCGGCCTACGGACTGGGTCGGCTGTGGCGCTGGCTGGCCAAACGTATCGACGGCACATCGGCCAGCTTCCAGCAGATGCCGGCGGCCAATTCGGGCGCCATGGCCGCGGCCTCGCTGCTGACCAACTCGCGCACGGCCATCCGCCCGCTGATGACGGTGGCGCTGGTCGGCTGGATCCTCTGCTGGGCCGGGTGGAGCTATCTGCAACAGGGCGCGGCCCGCTGGGCGCGCGCTATGATCGCCCGCCCATCACCGCTCACCATGAGCAACTGGCCGACCTACCTGGCGCAAATCCCCAAAGACGCAGCGGTGACGGCCACGGCCGCGGTCCATCCGCATCTCAGCCACCGACAGTATGTCTACCAATTTCCGCTGGGTCTGGACTCGCCGGTTCCGGCAGACTGGGCGCTGCTCGATGTGACCACCAACACCGACATGGCCCCGGGCGATCTCAAGGCGCGTGTCGACGAGATGCTGGCCGGCAACTGGGGCGTCGTCGATGCAGGCGACGGATTCCTGCTGCTCGCCACCGGCGCAGCCGACAAGGAGATCCCGGACGACTTCTACTCGTTCGTCCGCGCACGCGATACTGCCATGAATGAGGCAACCGGCGCGGCTGACGACTCCATTGACCTTCGCCGGCTACGAGATCGACGATTGGCCACGCTGGCGTCAGACCAAGGTGACAGGAGTGTGGCATGTCGGCGAAGGCTTCGATGCCGGCGCAGGCCGAACCCGTTCCTGGAGGTGCGCTCACCCGCCGGCGACACGGTCGGCAGCCTGACCGAAGTTCAGCCGCCGTCACTTGTCTGGTATCCGCCCGAACGCTGGCAGCCGGACGAGACCGTACGCATCACGTCACTGCCGCTCTATCTGCCGCAAGACGTGGGGATTGGTGACCGAAGCGCGGCAGGCATCTGCGCTCACCGAGCAGGCGGTGTTGGGCAACAGCGGCGGGGAGGCGCTCGTGACTGCGCAACAACGCGGCGAACGAGATCGCCTGTCGCCACTGCCGACCAGACCACAGGCTCTGGCCGACGCCGGCAATCGCAAAGCAACGCCGGCCCGTACAGCAACCTTCGCAATCGATGGGGCGGCCCCGCTCACGCTGGATGCTACGCTCCTCGAAGCGTCGATCTGGCCCGGTGCCACGGTCGATGTGTTGATGCGCTGGCAGGGCGACGCCTGGCCGCAAGATCTGTCAACCTTTGTACACCTGCGGCATGACGGCGAAACTGTCAGCCAAGCAGATGGTCAGCCCCGCTATTTCGTACGTCCTCCGCTGAGCACGGCAGAGTCGTCAGGCGGAGAGGCGATGTTGCTGATTGACTGGCGACAACTGACCGTACCCGACATAGCGGTTGACGACGGTGAAGGTGAGTGGAGTTTGGTCGTGGGGATCTACGATCCGAGCACGGGAGAACGAGTCAACGTGGTCGATGACCAGGGCAATCCGATGGCCCAGGAAGTGACCATCGGCACGCTGCGCTGGAGCGCAGCGCCGGTTCCCGATCAAGCGTGTGCACTCATCCCGGCAACGTGTGCATCGCAATCCAGTCGGTAACGGATCGACGAAACAGCCTCCTTGAGGAGGCATTGCTCAATAGCCCAGTGGCTTTGGCCCTGGGCTTGGCGGTCAGCGCAAACCACAGAAAATGCCCGAACAAGAAAAACTGGCGACTGCATATATTGCAGTCGCCAGTTCACAGATCACGCTCTTTTACGAACTATTCTTCGGACAGTCGCCAATTAACGCACCGGTCTCAGGCCAAGATAGACCTGACGTCCACCCAATGTGCGCAGGATTTCCTGCGGAGACCGCCACAGAATCAATTGGCTCAATTCCGTCGGTGACATCGGTGAGTTGTTGTTGGCCAGAAAGATCCGGAAACAGGCCGACGCGATGGGAAGACGCTCATTGATGTATTCGGGGTCATTGGCGCAGCGAGTGCGCAGACATTCGCGAAGCGCATCCGTGCGATGGACTTCGCCGGTATCAGGATCGACCCAATCCACATTTTCGGTGTTGGAATGATCGGCGAAACGTTCGCGACATTCATCACAAAGTTGATCGCGCAGGTACAGGCGGAAGTTCTTGCCGCTCTTCTCCCACCAATCGAAGTCGATCTGGAACTGAGTATCGACTGTCGGGCGAAAGCGGGCGAGTCTGCTACTGGTAGCTAGCGGGCTCATGAAACACATTCTCCCATCATGATAAAATCATCTGTCGGCGACATCGGCGGAACCTCGTGAATCCGCACAAAGCGGTTGACCTGCTGTCGCGGCATCCACGTTGAACTGAACCGACGGGCGGTTTAGCGGCCGCATCAGGCCATGGAAAAGAGGCCGCCGCCGACATCACGAAACTTGCGGTTGCTGATCAACGCATAGAAGACCGGCCCGGGCGAGCATCGGCGCACCATGTTGACAGCGCTGTAGACACTCTTGGCGTGAACCGTCCCTTGCGGGTTGAGCTTGGTCAACTCAGAGACCACCTGCTCCACAATAGGGGCAAGATCGATGCGGTTGGCATCCAGCCAGATCTGAAGCTCGTCGAGCGCCTCCGGATCGGCGGCGGCAACGATCAGGTTTTCATCGTATTCACAGGCCACGGGCACCTTGTTCAGTTCAAAGACGAAACGCTTGGCATCCATATCGGCATTGCCGATGCGGGCCCACTCTCGTTTGGACCGACGCGTGCGATAGTCGACCACAATTTCGTTTGCCGACCCTGCGCGCTCCAGCGTGATCTGGGCGCCGACGGGAATGCCATGGTCCTCCATCCACTTGCCAAGGCCGGCCACATAGCGTCCCTCGTGGACCACCCAGCCGGGAAACTGGGTTCCCCAGCGTCCATCGACCAGTGTGACCTTGGACCTACCGGACTTCTTGGCCGGGAAGAAAGCTCGCGTGCGACCGCTCAGCGGGATGGTGCCGTACTTGCGATGGGGATAGATCAGCGTGAAGTTGGTGCTTGGAACCACCGAAGGCAGTTCACTGCTCAGACTGCTCTCGCCCCACTCATCATCCAATTCCCATTCGAGCTGCAACAGTTCAACGCTCAAGAGGGATCGGTTGTAGTCAAGAGGCTGGTAGCGCAGCAATGCCGGGGTATCGACAACCTCAGCAGGCTCCAGACGTTTCAGGTACCAGAGATCCTTGCCGTTGTCGTTGATCAGATCAAAGCGGCTGTCGGACCCGAGCCCATGATTCAGGCTGATCGTTTGCATCGGATCTGAGACATTTTCATCCAGATCCAGTTCCTTGAGCAGGTCTTCAGTCGACAACGGCTGATCCTGCACCTCGATCATGGCCTCGGCAATGTTCAGATGGCCGACATGGACCTCGGCCAACATATCGGAAAGTAGCCAACTGTCCCCGACCTGCACAAATTCACTGCTACGCGGCCCCTCTTCCAATGCAAAGAGCAGGCTCTCATCTATCTCAGATCGGTAGAGTGAGTAGATCTCGTCGGCGGACAGCAATGTGCTTTCATCAAGCAAATTGCCGCCATTGGTCTGATTCAGCCGATGAGGGGTCGACAGGCCTGACGCAAACTCGCGTTCAACATCGCCATCGGCAAAAACGACCCTGCATGACCTGAAAATCGCCATGCTCGGGATTCTGACCCTCACGGACATCTGTGACTTTGCCGGCAGCAAAGTCCAGCGCCGGGAAGACCAGGGTCTGGCCAACATCGTAGCGCTGCTTGGGCATATAGGTCTCGCCCTTTGCCAGTTCAGATTCGATTTTGGTATTCTCTCGGCGCAAATACTCGTCAATGAGCGTGACCGCAAATTGAGCGGTCGATTGTGGCGCTTGCGTATCCAGCAACAGATTGTAGATGAAGTCCAGATCACCTGAAGAGACTTCAAATTGATCGCGCCAGAAAGCTGCTGTTTGGGTTTGACGCTGCAGCACGCTTTCCTCCTTTAGTGGTTCAGCATGATTCTAAGCGAATATATTGGATGGTTACGACAGACAAATTTCTCTCGTAGGTAGGCAAAAATGGGCAGAAAAATAGACCCAAATCGCAAACAAAAATTATATCAGGCAAAGATACAATCCCAAAATATAGGAGGCAGTTGAGAAAGGTTGGAATTATTTCAATTCTGATCTACAATCTGGTAGGTAGACTGAATCCCGAAACCAACACCTCAACCGAAGGCGCCTATGAACACCATTGCAATGATTTTGGCTGGCGGTGAAGGCACTCGCCTGACGGTCCTCTCAGAGGAACGGGCAAAACCGGCAGTTCCCTTTGCTGGGAAGTTTCGCATTATCGACTTCACCATCAGCAACTGCGTGAACAGCGGTATCTATGGCGTTGGCGTTCTCACCCAGTACCGACCGCATAGTCTGAACCATCACATCGGCATCGGTAAGCCTTGGGATCTGGACCGTACCCACGGCGGCATTCGGCTGCTCCAGCCCTATCAACAGCGACGTGGACACGAGTGGTATGCCGGTACGGCCGACGCCATCTATCAGAATATGAACTTCGTGCACACACAGCAGGCGGACACGGTGCTGATCCTCTCCGGCGATCATATCTACAAGATGGATTATCCGCCCCATGCTCGAGTTCCATCGCCAGAACAACGCCGATCTCACCGTCGGCGTCATGCCCGTGCCCCTTGAAGAGACGGACCGGTACGGCATCATGGAGATCGATGAGGATCAACGCATCGTTCAGTTCTATGAGAAGCCCAAGGATCGCGACAAGGGCAATCTAGCCTCCATGGGAATCTATGTCTTCAACACGCCGCATGCTGGAAAAACACATTGTCGACGAAAAAGGCAAGTCCCGCGTCGATTTCGGCAAGGATGTGATTCCATCCATGATCGAAGCCGGTGAACGGGTCTTCGCCTACAAGTTCGAGGGATATTGGGTCGATGTCGGCACCATGGATTCCTATTGGGCCACCAACCTGGCGCTGCTCGAACCGGAGCCGGCCCTCGATCTCTACTCTGCAAAATGGCCCATCCACACCCGCTCAGAAGAGCGACCTGCCGCCAAGCTTGGTCCACAGGCGAAAGTCGTCAGCAGCATGATCTCCAACGGCTGCACCATTCGCGGCCTGGTCAACAACAGTGTATTGAGCCCGGCGTTTATGTCAGTCCGGGCGCCGTGGTTGAAGACAGCATCATCATGAATGATGCCTGGATCGGGCCGGGAGCGCATGTGAACAAGGCGGTCCTGGACAAACAGGTCATGATCGGAGCAGGGGCCGTCGTGGGTGTCGGCGATGAATCCGTGCCCAACGAAGCGATGCCGGATCGGCTCTTTTCCGGCATCACCGTCATCGGCAAGAACAGCTTTGTACCGGACGGCGCCCAGATCGGCCGCAATGTGTTGATCAACAGCAACCGCGACGAGAGCGCCTTCCCCGCCGACGGAATCGTCGCCGACGGCAAAACAATCTAGCGCATGACTTGCTAGCACATGACTTACTAGTACGGAGATAGAGCAATGGCGCAAGCATTTGCGATGATCATGGGCGGCGGATCGAGCGAGAGCCTGAGCGTTCTCACCGAAGTTCGCTCGGAGCCGTCCGTAGCCTTTGGCGGCAAGTTCCGCCTAATCGATTTTCCCCTGAGCAACTGCGTCAACAGCGACATTTTCAACGTCGCCATTCTGACCCAGTATAAGCCGCGCAGCCTGAACGATCATATCGGCATCGGCAAGCCCTGGGATCTGGATCGGGCCAGCGGCGGCGTGCGCCTGCTGCAACCCTATCGCGGCGGCCCCTATGGCGATTGGCAGAAGGGAACGGCCGACGCCGTTCGCCGCAACCTGGATTTCGTTGTCGATCAGGACGAAGAACATGTGCTGATTCTGGCCGGCGATCACATCTACCTGATGGACTATCGCCCCATGTTGCTCCAACACATCGAAAGCAACGCCGATCTGACCGTGGGCGTTCGCCGTGTCAGCTCCCACGAAACCCACCGCTACGGCATCGTCACCATCGGCGCGGCTACAACATCGTCGATTTTCAGGAAAAGCCAAAGCGTTCACGCCAGACCCTGGCATCAATGGGCATCTACATCTTTCGCAAGCAGGTGTTGATCGATATCCTGAGCGAAAACGAATCTTATGTCGACTTCGGCCACGACGTGTTGCCATCCATGCTCAACAGCAAACACGAGCTTTTTGCCTACACGTTCCCTGGATATTGGGCGGATGTGGGCAATGTGCAGGCCTATTGGGAAGCCAATATGAGCCTGCTGGCCGAGAATCCGGCGCTGGATCTCTATGATCCCAACTGGATCGTGCATACCCGCAGCCAGGAGCGAGCGCCAAGCCGAATCGGCGCGTTGAGCCTGCAGATCGGCGGCAATCTGCTTTCCAACGGTTGCCGGGTCGACGGCACCGTGGAGCGCAGCGTGCTGTCGCCGGGCGTCTTTGTGGCCGAGGGCGCAGTCGTCCGTGACAGCGTCATCCTCAACGATACGGTCATCGAAGCCGGTGCAGTGGTCGAACGTTGCATTGTCGACAAGAAGGTGATGATCGGGGCGAACGCCAAAGTCGGAGACGGAGACGACAACACGCCAAACGCGCAGCTTGCCGAAGAGTTGAATACCGGGTTGACATTGATCGGCAAGGGCAGTGTGATCCCAGCCGGCATGACATTGGGGCGCAATGTCGTCGTGCATTCCGCATCCGATGTCAAATCATTCGGCCGCCATAAAAACGTACCGAGCGGCAGCAGTATCGGCGTTGATCCACGGTAGAAAGATCTATGACTTCAATGCCCCAAACGGATGAAACAGCGGACAGCGCCGTCCAGGTTGAACCCGATATTGCACTATCATCCCGTGCTAGAGCTTCCACTCCAGCCGAAAAGACCCTAGACTGGGCCACTCGGATGCGCGCTCAGGTCAGCGAGCGCATCCGGCGGCGGCCCGGTCTCTTTTTCTGGATCTCTTTCTCCATCCTCAACTGCCTGCTCTTCGTTCCCCTCTTTCTGCTCAACGCGCCGGAGATTCCAGGTTTCGTTGGCGGCGCAAATCGTCTGCAACGCCTGCCGTCTCACATGCTTCTGAGCCGTGAAAGCTTCGATCCCTTTCGGCTGAACCTGGAATTTCTGATCCTGGCAACTGCCTGGACCACGATCCACCGGCTGAGACGACCGGTTTTTCGCAAGATCCTGATCTTCATCTACTTCGTGACCCTGGCCTATGCCATCTACGAAGGGATCACCCTGTCGCTCTGGCAATCCGAGCCGGTCTTCTACACACACTATTTCATGGCCCTGGACGGCATCCGCTTCTTGCTTGACCATTTGCATCTACCGGCGCCTGTCTATATCGGCGCAACCACGTTGACGTTTAGCGCCGCCGCCCTGATATTCGGATTGCTACAGTTGATGACCGGCACGTCGCCTGCCCTGGGGCGCGGCGCCCGCCGCACATTGGTCGCGCTGAGTTTGGGCGCCTGCGTCGCTGCCCTGTTGGCCCACAGCACTGTCGAAGCAAGGGCCTCTGAACGCGGGATCTCGGAGACATCGGCCAGCCCGACCATGGTGGTGAGCAGTCTCACCGCCAAACTGGGGAAGAACATCGAGCGCTCGCTGGAGATCTACGCCCGATCACGGAGCAACGACGCCGATCTGATCGACAGGACCTATGATTTCTCGGCCCATCACCTGGCGGATAGGCCGAACATCTACCTGATCTTCGTCGAGTCCTACGGCAGCGTGCTCTACAAGCGAGATGACTACCGTTTGGCCTATAAGAAGCTGCTCAATCAACTTGAGCCGCAACTGGATGACGCCGGTCTGCACGCCGCCACCACCCTCAGTGAGGCGCCGACCTGGGGCGGCGGTTCGTGGATGTCCTACACCAGCGCGCTCTTTGGCCTGCGCATCGAGGAACATCCATCCTACCTGGCCCTGGTGGATCGCTACCAGGAACGGGACTATCCTGATCTTGGCAGCTACCTCCAGTCACAGGGGTATTTCTACAACCGTGTCTCTTCGTTGGCCACCGAGTTAAAAGACGAGGTGTGGACGCGCTACACATCGTTCTTCGGGGTCGACGAATGGCTTCGCTATCGGGATCTGGACTACGTGGGCCAGCGTTATGGGTGGGGACCGGCGCCGCCCGATCAGTACGTGCTCAACTTCGCTGATGCTGCCACTCAAGCCCGCACCGACGACCCGCGCGTGCTCTTTCTAATTACCCAGAACTCCCACTATCCTTGGGCGCCGCTTCCCGAGATTGTCGAGGATTGGCACTCACTGAATATACCGGCCCCGGATCAGGCGGCCATCTCAGACGATGAGTTGGAACATGCCACGCGCCGGCAGAATTACTTCAATGCCATTGAGTACGAACTGCGCTTTCTGACTGATTTCATGATCGAGCATGAAGATGAAGACGCCATCTTCGTGCTGATCGGCGACCACCAGCCGCCTCGCGTCTCCCGTCGCTCGGACGGTTGGGACACGCCTATCCACATCATCAGTCGTGATGCAGACTTTGTTGACAGCTTTGACGAGTACGGTTTCGTCCCCGGCCTGCAAGTTCAGGAAGTCGTACCAACGATGCGCCACGAAGGCTTCTATACCATGTTCCTGCGTCAACTTCTCTCCAACTACGGCGAAACGCCCTCAGATCTGCCGCCCTATTTCCCGCAAGGCATCGTGCTTGACACATCCACCGGTGAGGAGTAGTGCGTGGTGGCTATTGCAGAAAGACATAGATAGACAGTCAAGGCGTAATTGCGCCCACAAACAAACGGCGCCAACCATGCAAAACTGTTCACGGGCAAAATTTGACGCCCCCAACGACCAACCGTCAACCAAAGGAGCATACCGTGTTCTCAAAAACCATACTCTCTACTTTGATTCTGACTGTCGCCCTGTTTGCGTTGGCAGCCTGTGGCGGATCGCCTGCCGCTGCACCGGCGGAACCGGCCCCGGAAGCCACAGAAGCGCCGGCGGAAGAAGCTGCGCCGACTGAAGAACCGGCAGCAGAAGAAGAGGCCGCGGCAGACGAGGCAGCAGAAGAAGAAGCGCCGGCTGCTGAGGCAGATACCGCCGAAGGCATGCGCACATTCGTTGTTGCGCCGGATCAATCCACGGCTTCCTACTTGGTCGACGAGGAGTTTTTTGGCGGCGCCCTTGACAAACTGGGCATCAACGCCGGCGAATACGACATTGTCGGCAGCACCCAGGAAGTGAGCGGTCAGTTCGAACTGAATCTGGAAGAGGGGACCATTGGCGCCAACGAGTTCACGGTTCAGATCGACACACTTTCCACCGATCAAGATCGCCGCGACAATTGGGTACGCGAGCAGGACCCGGCCTTTGCCCAGTTCCCCATCGCCACCTTTGTCGCCACCGGCATCGAAAATGCACCGAGCGACGTACAGCGATGGAGAGGAAGTGACCTTCCAGCTAGTCGGCGACCTGACCGTGCGCGATGTGACCGTGCCCCTGACCTTTGACGTCACCGCCACGCTGGACGGCGACACCATCACCGGTGTCGCCATTGCCGACACGTTGCTCAGCGACTTCGGCATCAACCCGCCCAACTTTGCCAATACGCTGACCGTCCAGGATGCCTTTCAGATCCGGATGGAGCTGACGGCGGTGGAGGAGTAGAGTGGTGACAGGGTGACAGGGTGACAGTGGGGTTGCAGGGGGTAGGAACAGCGGCTGAGCGTATCCGCCACAGCCCCACTGTCCCTACCGCCCCACTTCCCCGTCACCCTCAGTCCTACTCCTCGGCAACGGCACCGGCTCGGCGTCCTCGGTCTCGATGCTCCAGTCTGCCAGACGCAGACGCAGATCGGCGACGACATCGCGATTGGACGCCACCTCGATCACATTCTGTCAGTTCCCACGGATCGTTGACCAGATCATAGAGTTCATCCATGTCCCCCATGGGATCGTGGACGTATTTCCACTCGGGCGTGCGCACCATCTTGCGCCGGCCCTCGGCCTCGCGCCAACGCAGCGTTGCGATCAGCGTGCTGCGTCCCCACGGCTGGGGCATCTGCTCCAAATCCGCCATGCCAAACGCCGGACCGCCGGCCCCGTATTCGGAGAAGGCGGCCTCCCGCGGCTGCGCGTCTGTGACGGTCGGCAACGGCGCTCCCTGCATCGACCGAGGCTGATCGATGCCCTGCAAACTCAAGCAGCGTCGGTACCACATCGATGAGATTGACCATGCTGTCGTCGCGCACGCCGGCCGGAACCTGGCCCGGCCAGGAGACGATCAGCGGCACGCGCGTCAGGCAGTCGTAGAAGACGCCGCCCTTGCACTGCATGCCGTGCTCGCCCATGAAGTCGCCGTGGTCGGAGCAGAAGACGACGATGGTGCGGCGGCGCAGGTCGGTCCGCTCCAGCGCGTCCAGAATCTGGCCCAGAGCGTCGTCGATGAAGCGCACCATGCCGTAGTAGACGGCCAGCAGCCCGTACAGATCCTCGATATCGTCGTCCTGCCAGCTCAGCATCTTTGACAGCACACGATTGCGCTCCGGCGCGCTGCCGTCGTCAAACTCGACCGTGCGCGCTGGGGCGGCAGATCGATCTTGTCCGCGTGGGAACTGGTTTGCGTAGTGGGCCGGCGCCACCCATGGCTCATGCGGATCCGGGAACGAGACCCAGAGCGCAAACGGATCATCACGATGTTGTTCCAGAAATTGCGACGGTCTGCGCCGCGATCAGACCGGTCGAGTAGTCTTCCAGCGGGAAATCGGAGGTGGCGTAGGCAAAGCGTGGATTCTGCGGCTGCATGGTTCGCCGCAGTTCGTGGGCGGCGCGGATTCCCTCCAGCGGCCGCACCCAGTCCATCCCCTTTGTGGTCGCATCGTCGGGCAGCCCGCCGTGGCCGATCTCGCACCAGGTGTCGAACAGCGCCAGATCGTCGTCCTCGACAAAGCAGTGGTTCTTGCCGATCAGCCCGGTGTGGTAGCCGGCCTCCTTCCAGAGCCGAAAGGCATGGTTTGTGCCGGGCGGCATGGGCGTCTCGTTGCGGCGCCCGCCGTGGGTGTGGGGAAACTGGCTGGTCCAAGTGGAGATGCGCGCCGGCATACAGAGCGGATGGGGCGTGATGGCATGTTCGAAGAGCACGCCTTCATCTGCCAGGCGCTGCATGGAAGGCGTCTCGCAGAACGTGTTGCCGTAGAGGTGGCTGGCAGTCGCCTTCTGCTGGTCGGTCATGATGACGATGACGTTGGGCTGGTCGGGCATGCTTGCGCTCCTTCTGGTGTGCAGTACACGTGTATTGGTGTGACTGCTGCGAAATTTCCCAATCTCTGATAAGATGCTGTAGGCGTCAGCGAATATACAATTCAACAACTAAACTGAATACCACAATCGAGAACCATGATGTCCGTAGAGCAACGCAGCTTGACAACTCTGCCGATCATATCACCGGGCAGGGGAGCAAGCCGTTCGCTGTCCCTATCCGACTGCAGGTCACTGACACAAACGAATTGGTTCAAGAAACTCAGTTAGGCCGAACACCGAGCATAGGTCGAACCAGATGACAGCAGGCAATAACTACCCCTTCAACTCAATCTACGCGCATGGATTCATGCGGACGGCCGTCGCTGTGCCCTTTGTGCGTGTGGCCGATCCGGCCTTCAACAGCGCCCGCATTGTCGAACTGGCGCAACAGGCCGATGCCGAGCACGCGGCGCTCGTCCTCTTTCCTGAGCTGAGCATCTCCGCCTACGCCATCGACGATCTACTACAACAGGATGCCTTGCTTGACCGAACTCTGCAAGCCATATCAGAGGTCGTCGCTGCCAGCCGTTCGCTTTCGCCGGTGCTGCTGATCGGCGCGCCGCTGCAGTTCGAGGACAAGCTGTTCAACTGCGCCGTCGTCATCTACCGCGGCCGCATTCTCGGCGTCGTGCCCAAGTCCTACATCCCCAACTATCGCGAGTTCTACGAAAAACGTCACTTTGCGGCGGCACGCCATGCCATCCAATCCGAAGTTGTGCTATTGGGCCAGCGTGCGCCTTTCGGGGCCGATCTGATCTTCGATGCCGCCAACGTGCCCGACTTCTCGTTCCACGTCGAGATCTGCGAGGACGTGTGGACGCCGATTCCGCCCAGCACCTACGCGGCCTGGCCGGGGCCACTGTGCTGACCAATCTGTCGGCCAGCAACATCACCGTGGGCAAGGCGGACTACCGGCGCTCGCTCTGCGCGGGGCAATCGGCCCGCTGTGTGGCCGCCTATCTCTATTCGGGGGCCGGTCCGGGCGAATCGACAACCGATCTGGCCTGGGACGGCCATGCCCTGATCTACGAGAACGGCAATCGACTGGCCGAATCGGAACGGTTCTCCCGCAATCAACAGTTGATCGTCGCCGACATCGATCTCGAACGTCTGCGCCAGGATCGCATGCGTTTGAACAGCTTCGCCGACACAGCCCTCGATCACCGTGAGCGGATTCAGGCCATGCGACGCATCTCGTTCAGGATGAAACTGCCCGACCAAGAAGTGCCGCTGCAGCGCGCCATCGAACGCTTTCCCTACGTGCCCAGCAATCCGGACGTGCTGGATGAACGATGCTATGAAGTCTACAACATCCAGGTCCACGGGCTGATGAAACGGCTCCAGGCTACGGGCATCGACAAACTCGTCATCGGCGTCTCCGGCGGTCTGGACTCGACCCAGGCACTGATCGTCGCGGCCCGCACCATGGACCGGCTCGGTCTGCCGCGCACGAATATACTGGCCTACACCATGCCCGGCTTCGCCACCAGCGAGCTGACGCTGCGCAACGCCCACGGGCTGATGCAGGCGCTGGGCGTGAGCGCGAAGGAGATCGACATTCGGCCCTCTTCCATGCAGATGTTGCGCGATCTGGGCCATCCGTTTGTCGAGGGCGAGCCTGTCTATGATGTCACCTTTGAGAATGTGCAGGCCGGAGAACGCACCTCCCATCTCTTCCGGCTGGCCAACTACCACAACGGTCTGGTCGTCGGCACCGGCGATCTGAGCGAGCTGGCCCTGGGCTGGTCCACCTACGGCGTGGGCGATCAGATGTCCCACTACAACGTCAACGCATCCGTGCCCAAGACGTTGATCCAGCACCTGATCCGTTGGATCATTGCCACGGAGCAGTTCGGCGACGACACGTCAAGGATACTGCAATCGATTCTCGACACCGAGATCTCGCCCGAGCTGGTTCCGGCGAGCGGCGACGACGCCAGCCGGCCAGCCCAGAGCACCCAGGCCAAGATCGGCCCCTATGAATTACAGGACTTCCACCTCTACTACACCACCCGCTTTGGCTTCCGCCCCAGCAAGATCGCCTTCCTGAGCCATCATGCCTGGGGCAATCGGCTTGCAGGGAGAATGGCCCGACTTCATCGCAGCCGATGCCCGCAACCAATACGACCTGGCGACGATCAGACATTGGCTGGAAGTCTTCGTCTTCCGTTTCTTCCAGATCAGCCAGTTCAAACGCTCGGCCATGCCCAACGGCCCCAAAGTCGGCTCCGGCGGCTCGCTCTCCCCCCGCGGCGACTGGCGAGCGCCCAGCGATTCGTCGGCAGATGTCTGGCTGGAAGAACTGCGGACGAACGTGCCGGAGTAGCGTGCTGCGCTTGCCCTGAGCTTGTCGAAGGGTAGCCAATCGACAACTACCGATTCCTCACCCCGCCCAATCCATGGGCGTCAGCGCCGCAAACGAAGAGTAAACATCAACCGGACGTCCCTCCTCCCACGAGCGTTGCGCGGCGTCCAAGATCTCCACCACATGCGCGGCCTGGCCTCCGCTGGCCCGTTGCGGTCGTCCTTCGCCAATAGCCTCCGCCATTTCCACAACGGCGCGACACCATTCGATGCCCGGATACGGCTCACGCACATATGGGACCGAGCGATACTCACCGCCAAATTCAGCTATCTCGACGGAAGCGTTGAAATCCTGAAAGCTGCTGATATAGAGTGACGCCAGGTCGCCGTGAAACTCCAGCCCTTTCTGCTTGCCATGATGTCCCACGTAGAAATTGGTCGTCAGTCGCACAACCGTACCATTGGCCAATTCGATGGCGGCCACGGCCCAGTCGGGTGTGTCGATGTGAAATTCCAGCCCTTCCTTGGTCACGCGATCCGGGTGCAGCACCTTGCCGAAAGCCGTGACCCGACGCGCCGGCCCAAAGAAGGTCGTCACCAGCGTCAGCGGATAGACGCCGACATCATAGAGCGCGCCCACGTCGTAGAACGGCCCCGGGTTGGGATGCCAGGATTCGATCCGCCCCCAGTTGACCTCGGCGTAGACCACGCGCACTTCGCCCAATTGTCCCTCTCGAATCACCTTCCAGACTGTCTGCTGCGCTTCTCCCATGTAGGTGATGGGCGCGCAGGCCAGACGCAGCCCCCTCTCTTCTGCCAACTCAACCAACACCTTGGCATCGCCGTAGCCCAAGGCCAGCGGCTTCTCGCTGTAGACATGCTTGCCCGCATTGAGACACTTGGTAATCACTTCGGGATGGGCGTGATGAATGGAGAGGTTGATGATCAGATCGATCGACTCATCGGCCAGCACCTGATCCAGCGAGTCGTAGGCCCGGCAGCCGTGCCTGGCAGCAAAGGCCTGCGCACGATCCGGCAGGATGTCGGTGACGCCCACAAGCTCAATCGAATCGGAATAAGGAACCAAAGTTTTTGCATACGGACCGGCGATGTTGCCACAGCCGGCAATGGCGACGCGTAGTGGAGAAAAATCCATTTGATAGTCCTTTCTATCATCTGTTTGTATCATCTCAATAAAGCGTGGAGCGTGCGACGCACTGACCAGAAACACTCTGGTTACCATTCACGAGCACGGCGGATCCAGCAACAGCACCGACGGCACGCGCTCCGGCGCGGCCAGACGCAACAGGCCATAGCCGATGCCGGCCGAGCCCAACATCAGGCCCGGCATTTCCACCGCCTGCGGACCGCCGCACTGCGGACCGTCCCGCTCAATGCTTGCCAACACCATGGCCGCTAACCGGTCTCGTTCGACCAGCCAACGGGGTTGATCCAGACGCAGGCCGGCCTGCGTCAACAGTTCCACATTGCCGAGGTCGCCGTGGCAGAGCGAATGGGATCGGCCAAAGCCATGATCCAGCGTTGTGTGCAGGGCAGCCTCGATCTCCCCACGCAAGTGAGAATCGTCAAGCCATTGCATTGCGCACAGGCGAGCCATGCCGATGCCGGCGGCGCCATGACACCAGGCAGTCGCGTATCGTGGCGCCGTTGATTCATTCTCGCCATCGGTCGCTGGATCCGAGCCACGCAGATCGGGCCAGTTGGCGGCATCAAGCGAAAAGAGGCTTCGTTCATAATCGATTGCCTGCAACGCTGCCGAGCGAAAGCGGTCCTCGCCACATGCATCGGCCAGCTTCAACAACGCCCAGGCAATGCCGGCCGCGCCGTGGCCGAAGCCCGTCAATGGCCTCGATCCATAACGCGTGTTCACCCAGGCGATGCCGGAATGCATGGGCTGGGCCGCCGCCAACAGTCGTCTCTGCGCAGACGACAGCGGCCGACAAAACGGAATCGGAAGGCGAACAGTGATGGTAGGCGAGCAGGCTTGCAATGGCGCCGGCGCTCCCCCCCACCACACCGAACTCGTCATCCTCAGGCGCGAAACGGGGAAAAAGTTCCGCCATTTCCCTTGCTTGAGAAAAAATGCCGGCGTCGTCCCACAGGACACCCAGATGGGTCTTCATGTAGAGCAGGCCGCCCCAGCCCATGTAGCCGCCGATGCCCGGCAGATCGTCGCCAGCCATTGAGATGAATTGGGAAACGGCGCTATGGGCGCGGCGCGCCAGATCGGTATATTGCTCGTCGTCGAACAACGCACCGGCGTAGGCAAGGAATAGCCCAATGCCGGCGACACCGCCATACAGATCGATGCCCAGAGGAGCCACGTCCCAGTGCCGGCCTAGGATCGGTTGAAGTCCGATCCATGTGACATCTGACGACCCCAACATGGCGGTCTCTGCCAACTGATCGGCGATTCGGCGTGCAACAGCGAGCAACCGTGCATGATCTGCCACAGGAGCCATTGCCGGCAGGTGGTAGGTCGGCGGGGTTGGCGGAACGTCGACATCAAGGGTGACCGGAGCCAACGTAGCAAGCGAAGATCGGATGAACCAGATCTGACGTTGCATGTCACGGCTACTGAGTTGGGTTATCTGGGCACGGGCAGTCTGCATGCCGGTTTCCGTGAGGATCCCATCGAACTGACGCCCGGTCCCGTTCCAGAGGGCCGGAGATGAGGGCCGGGTGACAAAAATCGGAATGTCGCCAAGCCGCAATTCGGCCTGTTCGGCGGCCACGATGCCGGCCATGTACGCACGCTCAGGTACGACGACCCAGAGGCGATCAAACAGGCGATCCCGCTCCAGGCCATCGCGCAGCATGTCGGGGTGAAAACTTTCGTAAAGAAGCTGATCGTAGGTGCGGGTCGGGCGAAGCAGCACGCGCACTTCATCGTCGGCAAAGCGTGCGATCGGGCCGTCCGCGGCCAGCAGATCAGAGCGATGCCGCTCAAGCAAGCGATACATGTCGACGAAGCCGCCGACCACATCCTCCACATAGTCAACCGCACTGCTGACGACGCCGTTGAGCGTCGGTCGATTGGCCTCGCCCGGCAGTTCGATGCGCCCGCGAATATAGTGCATGGCGTCGGTCCCAATGTCGATGGGTTGGGGCGTCCGATCCGGCGACAACTGCCCTTCCTCACCGCCCAATCCGCTGATGTCGATGCCGGCATAGTCGTCGACCGACCACAAACGCTGGGGCAACATGGCCACCTTCAACACCGAATGCCGCATGGCTCGCGAGGCGACGGCTTCGGCCTCGCTCTCATCCAACGGTTCCCATTCGGGATTGAAGAGCGTTTCTAGATCGATGAGCACCGGCTGATCGCCGACCGCGATCAGGTTTTCCAGGTGAAAATCAGACGCATTGATGGCGTAGAGTAGGGCAAGATAGAGGCCCAGCCGGCGATAGAAGGACTGGACCTCGTGGCGGGCGTTGCAATCACGGTACGCAACATGCTCAACCCAACCGTATTCGTACCGATCGAGCATGGTCAATGTCCGCAGCGGCGGCTGACAACCGCTGTCATTCAACCAGGTCAGCAGTTCCTGAAAATGGACATCGACAGCCAGCGACTTGGGCTTGTAGACCAGCCGCGCCCCGGATTCAAATTCAGCAATCATGACCGAACGTCCCTGTCGGTGCGTGTCGCCGGCGCCACCGGCCAGGTCTACGAGCGGGCCGGGATCGTCTCCAGAGAAGAAGCGCTCCCGGATTGTCGTCCAATCCGCGCAGAGGCGAGCGAGGAATTCGAGGGAGGTGTCTGCCCAAAAGTCGATGCAGAGGCTAAGTTGGCGTGCCAGAACAGGGTATTCGGCCAGAATGGCCTTTGCATTTTCGGGTCGGCGCAGATGTTCGAGGAAGCTCTGAAATCGTTCTTCGGGCGACTGGCCCTGCAAGAGGCCTTGCAGACGCGCAACATTCAGTTCGAGCGCCATGGTCCGGCCCAATCGCATCAACAGCGGATCGGCCAGATTGGCCAGCAACAGATCCTCGATGATCGCCGGATCGAAGGGCAATGCCGGCCAGGACTCGACAAACTCGGCAACGCCGACAGCGATTCGGTGACAGGCCTGGTCGACGAGCGGCTCGACGATTTCGAGAAAGCCCAGCATCTCTTCGCCCGGCGGCGTCTCCACGACGGTCGACGCCGGCTGTGCATAGGCGCTGCCCAGTTTGGAGACCCAGGGAAGTCCAGGAAGCTGCTGAACGCTTGGATCCATAGACGAAGCGCCAACAATGCGGTCGAAAAGATCAGCATCGAGGCCCTCACTTGCCAGTCGTTGGGCGAAGATCGATTCGTCGTCAAATGGGGACTGTGAGCGCCATCGTTGAAGACGGCGACTGCCAATTTCAGAGGCATTGACATCCGTCGATCCAACACCGTCATCCATTTCGAAGAAAAAGCGACGTTCGGCCAAGGTCAGGCCGCGGTACCAGTCGGAAAATGGAGGCCAAGTCGTGGGTTTCATCGGTCTTTCCGTTCCGCCTGGATCTGATGTTGCATCTGATGGAAAATCTAACAGCAGAGTAGCCGTCCACTCCGCTCAGTTTGGATTGCCGAAATCGGCCGCGTGGCCGGAGCAGGAAGCAGGCTGCACCGGCCTTCGATTACCGTTTTCGTCGCACCAAACCGAACGGAGGAACGACTATATGTGTTGAATGTGGAGAAAATCATCCTGGATTGATGAGCCCTCATGAGGTCGGCAGGCTGACCTCACGTCCTCCCCTCACTCAACGAATGGCCGCTCGGAGATCTAACGCTCTCCACTGCCGTACCTCCTATCGCCTGTAAGAATTGCTGTAGGAGCGGCTATAGGAGCGACTGTACGACCGACTCTGCGACCGGCTGTATGAGCGACTGTTGGACCGGCTGTACGACCGGCTTTGCGACTGGCTGTTGGACTGACTGTACGATCGGCTGTTCGAGTGGCTATTCGAATGGCTGTAGCTGTACGAACCATGGCCGCCGGCGACGGCGTCCAATTCATCATCAGTCAGTTCGATGGCGCCTGCCGGGTTTTCGGGCAGAGCCGCTTGCTCTTCTTCACTCAGATTGTGGCGGAACTCCGGATCCTTCCATGCACGGATTACCTTGTCAAGTAGCATTTCCTCTTCTCCTTTTGTCAAGTGTCTACCGCTTGCGATCCGCCTGGGCTATAGAACGTTCCAGTCAGATCGTAGCACCCGTACTATGTGTTGCTTCCTGATCGTAGACGAGTGACGCATAGACGCCGCCGAGGGCCAGCAGCGATGCATGGGTCCCACGTTCTACGATCATGCCTTCATCCAATACAAGAATCTGGTCCGCATTGCGAACCGTGCTCAGCCGATGGGCGATCACGAGTCGCGTACAGTGCAACGCACTCAGATTCCCATCGACGATGCTCTCGGTGATGGCATCCAGGTTGCTGGTCGCCTCATCCAAGAGCAGGATTGCCGGACGATGGGCCACGGCCCGGGCCAATGCCAGTCGCTGCCGTTGACCGCCGGCCAGGTCGATTCCGCCTTCGGCAATCACAGTCTCGTAGCCCATGGGCATGGCCGCAATCTCGCCATGGATCGCCGCCAAACGCGCCGCAGACTCCAGGTCTTCCAGCGTCAGATCCGGATCATGCATGGAGATGTTGCGCCGAATCGATCCGCTGAAGAGCGTAGGCTCCTGCATGACGACGCCAAACTGTCTGCGCACGCTGCGCAGGTTCAACTGGGTCAGCGGCAGACCGTCGTAGCGGATCTCGCCTTCATTGAGCGGATAGAGGCCGAGCAACAACATGGCCAGCGTGCTCTTCCCGGACCCCGTCGGCCCGACGATGGCTACCTTCTGGCCTGGTTCGATGGTCACCGTCACATTGCGCAGCGCCCACGGGGCGTCAGAATGATAGCGAAAACCGACGTTGCGCAGCTCGATTCGGCCATTCAAAGGCGGCGCGTTCTCGACAGTGCGGCTGTCCTGTTCCGGTTCCGTCCTGATCACATCGGCGATCCGCTCCAGATGTGCGCCGATCAGATGCACCTGCTGCCCGCTGGAGGCCAGCGAGGCCAGCGGGACCAAAAAGGAGACGGCCAATGTGGTCACGGCCAACATGGCGCCCAGGCTCATGCGCCCATCCAGCACCCAAACGCCGCCGAACCAGAGCAATGCGACCGGAGCCAGCGCGCCGACGGCATCACGCCCGGTCTCGACCAGGTTCGAAAGGTGGCCACGCTTGACCGAAATATTGAGTTGTTTGAAGAAGAGGTTGGACCAGTGTTCCATGGCCCGATCTTCGGTGGCCGAAGCTTTCAGGGTGGCCACGCCGGTCAGGGCCTCCACCAGATAGCTCTGCGACTCGGCCTGGGCGGCGAGATCGCGTTCGGTCAGTTCGTACAGACGGCGATTACTCGCCCACAGCAGCAGCACCTGGACCAAGCCAAAGAGCAAGGTCAGCAGGCCAAAGAAGGGCCACCAGATCAGCAGAATGACCAGATAGATCACCACCATCGAGCCGTCCAACAGTGCCGACACCGTCTGGCCGGTCAGCACATCACGGATGATGGCGATGCTGCCCAGGCGCATCAACAGATCGCCGCTGGTTCGCTCGTGAAAGAAGCGAAAGGGCAACGTGAGCGTATGCTCGAAGAAGCCGAGCATGACCTCAATGTCCAGTCGCGCCTCCAGGTAGAGCGCCAGTGCACCACGCAGATAGGTCAATATCGTCTGTGAGAGGATCAATACCACCATGCCGATTCCCAAGATCGCCAACATACCTCGTGCCTGGGCAGGCAGAATCGTGTCGACCAGCACCATGGTGAAGAGCGGAAAGACAAGGCCC
The DNA here is from genome assembly GCA_963698255.1 of uncultured Chloroflexia bacterium. Lineage (GTDB taxonomy): Bacteria > Chloroflexota > Anaerolineae > Caldilineales > Caldilineaceae > JAWKOK01. The sequence continues at coordinate 110,393 of CAVOQD010000030.1, forward strand.
AGCATCTGGAGCAGGAACGAAGCCAGCAGGATCTGCCCGACAAGGCCCTTGGCGCCAGGCGTGGCCAACATCTGGGTCAGGTAGCCGCGCCAGGAAAGCCTGTTGTCCGATCGGCGGCGCACAAAATCGGCGCCCGGTTCCATGGTCAGCACCACGCCCGTGAAGCCGGCGTCGAATTCTTCGCTCGATAGCCGCCGGCGACCCACCGCGGGATCGACCACGTCTACAGATGTGGGCGTCCACCGTTCAAGCACGAGGAAGTGATCGAAGTTCCAGTGCACAATCGCCGGCCCTTGAACCTGGGCCAGCCCAGCCGGATCCATCGAAAATGCCTTGACGCGCAGCCCCAGATCGCGTGCGGCCTGGGCAATGGAACGGGCGGTGAGACCGTCGCGTCCGGTGGGCAGAGCTTTGCGGCAGTCGCTGACGGTCGTCTTGCGGCCGTAATGGGTCAACACCATGGCCAAACAGGCGGCGCCGCACTCGTTGGGGGTCATCTGAAGCACAACCGGGACGCGTTTCATGGCAGACCGTCCAGAAGTGGCGCTAGGACGGGCCAGAAGGCGATGAGCAATCCAACGACCATGCTGCCTGCCGCCAGGATCCACAACAGACGAAAAATACGTGGCGAAACCAAGCGTGGAAAAACCGCGCGGTCCTGGTTGCGCACATAGTTGTCGATGGCCTGGGAACGAAAGATGGACCGCGGTTCGACGACGGTCTCTCCGGCAGCCGCGTCAACACCATCTTGGGGATGAATCGGATCAGGGTTGCGATCAGGGGCGGATTCCTGAAGCATTGATACCTCCTCCGCCTCATGCGGGATTGACGGCAGATCCAATTGAGTTGCGTTTCCATCACATTATACAACAATTTTGACCGAAAAATTCGGCAATTTCTGGCGAATCCAAAGAAATGTGATCCACAAAGGGCACGAACAAAGCCGCCCGTGGTGGAAAACCGGGTTGATCCCGCATTCCAGGAGGGGATACTTCAACCGGCGTTGTAGGTGAAGCCCCTATCAGGAAAGACGACCTTGATCGCCAAAAGTCGCGCAAGATAATCGGCATGGCAGCCGCCGCAGATGGCTGCCATGCCTGAGAGTTGACATCGGTTAAAACAGATCGGCTCTTCAGGAATTCAGGAGGGTCTACGGCGAAACCTTCCAGGAAGATTCGTGAAGAACAGTGCATTACGGGACCGATCTTCCTGGAAGGTGGTCAACACCCCCTGAGATCCGAAAGAACCAAACACAACTTTATGTCCAGTCACACAGGGTCTCGACATAGGCGGCCGAACCGTCGCGCAGCCAGCCGTCCAATTGGGCCGGCTCCTTGATCTGCTGCCCGCGCATGCGCGGCACCACGACAAAGCCGCAGTCGAGTTCAGGGAGTGCGGTCATGTCACCCCAGAGCTTCTCAAACTGGGCAACCGGATAGACATCTTCCTGGCCCCGCCCCCAGCGCTTCTTGACGTCCTTGAGCGTAATATAGGTTGGCATACGTGTGGCGACTGTGCGCACGGCATTGGCCACACGGCCTTGGTCGGCCAGGTCAGCACGCTGAAGATTGAAGACCGAAAGCAGCCGGTCGATATCGACCCACGTGGTGCTGGAGTTGTAGTAGGAGAGGCCGAACTCGATTCGCTCTTGAGGTAATGCCAGACCCTCGACCAGCCGCAAGCGACCGTCGACACGCGCCAGCCCGCCGCCCCGTCCTCGATGCGCCGCGTGATCACTTCGCCGGTCCACGCTCGTCCACTGGCAATATGCTGGCCCAAGAGGACAGGATCGAGGTCGACGCCCAACGTGTCCACATTGTGGATCATCAGATGCTGGAGTTGGGGGCGTTGAGCCAGCAGATCACGCAGCGTGCCGTTGAGAAGCATGTTGGGAACCTCATACCAGTGACCAACCGGGTGCATACACTGGGCAGGCAGATTGTCAGTGTAGTCGCTGCCTTCGCCCATCTCCTGGGCCCAACCGATCAGCGCCGTGCGCAGGCTGTCCTGAACCTTCTGCGCCTGCTCGTCAAGCTGCTGTTGTGGCATCTCTTCCCAGGCGAAACGCAGATCCCGAGTCATGGGCACAAAACGCAGCCCAACCACCCGCCCCGGCGAGAGGATCAGCGATCCTTCGTAGGGGCCGCCGACACGCTCGGCAGTCTGAAAGTCGACCCACGCCGCCATGGGATCCTGGGTCAGGTAGCCGGTTGTGATGACATGCTGGGGCAAGGTTCCGACCAAGCGTCCAATGCGACGACTTTTGGCCAGATGGACTTCGATGAAGTTGCGATGCGCGCCGCCGAGACGGCTGAACGCATTCAGCGATTTGACCACGCCCGCGCCCTTGGTCCATCGGCTGCCTGCACCGCCGGCCAGCGTGACCACGGCCACGGCGCCATCGCTCAGGGCATCCATGCCCACGGCGTACAGCGCCGAACGTTCTCCATCGGAAAGTCTCTCAAAATCGACGACTTCGTCCGGGGCGACGTCCTCGATCTTGGTGCGCACAGGCAGCCGGTTTTGGGCCAGTCCGATGTGCCCATCGCGCAGATCGGCGCGGATCTGCTCGTGCTGCATGCGGTCGAAGCCATGCAGTTCCAGGAGTTCGGCCAACGAACGATAGCCGGGCGTATCCGCCGCGGCCTGGGGCAGCAGTTGATCGAAGATCGTCTGGACCATGCCGGACAATTCAGGACTTGTGCGGCAGGCCACGCCAAATCGATCCAGCTCCGCACGACGAAACGGAGAAAGCTCACGCTGCCCGGCGCGCAGGAAACCGGGCACGCTCAACGCGTAGTAGCCGGGCGGCATCAATGCGTCGCTGCCATGCAACAGGTCTGCGAAACTCCCGGCTTCGTTGATGGCGAAATCGTAGACAACGGGCTCCATGGCAAAGGGGACCGACGACTCCAGACGCCGCTTGGTCTCGGACATGATGACCTGAAGCCGATCCTGGGCCTCGGCGCGTCGTGCCGGCTCGAAGATGAAGCCCATGCCGCCGCCGGCCATGCCGCCCAGCATCCAGAATCCCCAGAACTGGTCGCCGAACTCGCCGCGCACCCGTTCGATCAGGGTCTCGGTGTAGAGGTTCGTGGCCCAGGGTATGATGGTCTGAATTGGGCCGCGGAAGTTGCGTTCTGTGGTGGCGCCGATGGTGCGGACGTCGCCGCTGCGCAGCAGATCGACGATCTTGTCGTAGAGGCGCATGGCCTCCTGGCGACCACGCCACTCCTGCTCCGAACGCAGCAGATACTTCTCGGTGACCATCTCCAAGATCGGCCCTACATCCTGGGCCATCCCGCCGTGAACCAGCACCAGGCTCTCCTGCAACTGCCGGCGCGTCTCAGGCGACACATCGTCGTGGGAGAGAATCGTGTGGTCCGGCAGGAGACGCCCGCGGCTGATGCCGAACTCGGGGTCATTCTCGCCGGCCTCGATGCCCTGGATCAGCTTCATGCCGGGCCAGATGCCGCCTGAATCCTGCCATCCGCCGCCGGATCCGCCCAGCCACTCGCCCAGGATGGCGCGTGCCGCAACGATGCGGCGCGCGTTCTCAGAGAGCGGACCGGTCAGCGCAAGCGTCTGGCCGGTGGCGCGCATGCAGACGGAGATCAGCGAAGCCAGCAGGTTGGTCGAGACGGCCAGCCGCGATCCCTTGGGAATGTCGTTGACCTGGCTCACCAGTTCGATGCCGTAGCCCGGCCGGATCAAACGACCGAGCAGGTCTGACAACGGCTGCTCGGCTCCTTCCATGCCCGGCGGCACAAGCCCGGATGCGATCAGCGCGGCCTTGAGCAGGCCGAGGTAGTCCTTGGCAAAATCAAACACTTCAGCCAGGGAAGTGATCTCGACAGTCGCCCCCAAATCGACACTGACCAAGCGCAGCACAGGTTGGTCGATGACCCGGAAAAATGTCTCGATGGGCGGCCGCGGCACGTTTTCACCCTGCCCACCGGCCCCACGCACAGCCAGATCGACCGAGATGTTGAGCACGCGCGCGCCCTCCGGGAAGTCCATGCCCAGGAAGAAGATGTCGCTCCAGCCGCTATGGGTCAGATCCATGCGCACGGCCGTGGACTCGTGGAGAATCGGGAAGAGCGCGCCCTGTTCCAGACCGCCGTCGGCGACGGTGCTGTAGAGTTCCGGGCGAACACGCAGCGGTTGATCGGCGGGATGGCCCAGCCGGAACATCCACTGGTTGCCGCGTACGGAACGGACGCTGTGGCGAACCTGATTGGCCAAGGTCTGAAAGGCAAGCTGATGATAGGCCGTGGCCAGCGCACTGCCGGTGGCATCGCTCAACGGCGCGGCCAGAAAGAGATCGATGGCCTCTTCAAAGCGGCGCTGAAGCAGATTGGTGTAGCCGTCAAAGGGGATGAAGCCCCGGGTCGACAGGACCGACTTGGCGGGCAGGTGAAAGCGGTAGATGGCGTAGAGGAAAAAGAGCGCACGCACTCGCTCATAGAGATTGTCGCTCTGCCGGCGAAACTGGTCCAGCGCCTCGCACTCGGCCAACAATTGTTCGGCCGAAGCGGCGTCTGCAAACGCGTCCAGCGACCGATCTCGCTGCGCCGGATCGCGGCTGGTGATGATGGAGAGTAGCTCGCTCATGATGGCCCTCACCCGACCTTCGACGTCAGCTCGCGCTGGGCAAGCAGTTCCAACAGCATGGAGAGCACCTGCTCCCGATCCCTGCCGTTGAGTGCCAGCGCCAACTGTGCATTGAGCAGACCATATTTCACGCCCACGTCGTAGCGCGAATACTGCTGCTCAAGCGCCAAATAGCGTTCGCGGCTGGGAAGAATCGCCAATGCATCGGCCAGCGTGACATTGACCGGTCCGCCCTGCCTTTTCGCCTCGGCAATCAGCTCGCCGAGGATGTCCATTACCGCCCCGGTCAGCACATGCATGCCGAAGAAACAGAGATAGTGGCCGGCGCGCAGGCCGGGAACCACCAGGCGCTGCTCGGCCACGGTCGGCGTCGGTTTTTCGATGACCGTCTCCACTTCATAGTGGCCGGGCTGTCCCTGCAAACGTTGCCCGCCGACCGCCCCGTAGTAGGGCAGCAACGTCTCGCGCGTGGCCTGCACCGCGGACACGGCGCACTGCTGGGCCTCGGCCACGGCCACCAGTTGCTGCGCGCAGCTTCGCTGCTCACGACTCACATAGAGATGATCGCCGACCAGATGCAGAAAGGGATCGCCGGCGGCAAACTCCCGCGCACAGTAGACCGCATGGCCATAGCCCAGCGGCTCCGGCTGGTGCACGAAATGCAGATGAGCCGCGCGATGGCCCACGATCGCGGCGTAAGATTCCTCGTCGCCTGGCCGCACGACCAGGCAGACCTCGTCGATGCCGGCCTTGTGAACCTCCTCAAGCAGGATGGCCAGCACGGACTTCTCCTGGCCGTCCTGATCGATCAGCGTCTGCAAGGGCAGCGTCTGTTGATGGCGGCCGGCTGCCGTGATGACTGCTTTTGTGATGTGCATCTCGGGGCGTCCTTTCCTGGTTCAATATCGAGCATCAAAGATCAAAGATCGGGCACGCAGCACTCAATGTTGACAAAGAACGCTCCGGTCACTGCTCTTCGCTCATTCCACTACCCGACCGTCCTATGCTCCCGCAACCGCCTCACGCTTAATCGCCCGCAGCCGTTTCATGACATCGTTGGCGCCACGGCCGAAGTAGTCATAGAGCAGCTTGTATTCTTTGAAAAGTTCGTCGTAGATTGCGACATTCTCAGGGATCGGCGTGAAGACGACGTCTTTCAGGCCGCCCATCTTGGCGGAGGCCGCGAAGATATCGGCATAGCCGCCCGCTTCGACACCGGCAGCGACCGCGCCGTGCATGGCCGAACCGAGGGCCGGGCCCTGCGAACTCTTCACGACACGAAATTCGCGGTTGGTCACGTCGGCGTAGATCTGCATGAGCATCTTGTTCTTCTCGGGCAGGCCGCCGGCGGCCACGATGCGGTTGACCGGCACGCCGTTCTCGGTCAGCGCGTCGATGATCTCGCGCGTGCCGTAGGCCGTCGACTCGATGAGCGCCCGGTAGATCTCGGGCGCGGTTGTGGCCAGCGTAGCGCCGACCAGCAGGCCGCTTAACTCCACATCGACCAGCGTGGAACGATTGCCGTTCCACCAGTCCAGGGCCATCAGTCCGTGTTGGCCCGGCTTCTGCCCCTTGACCTCATCTTCGAGCACCTGATGTACACTGACGCCTCGCTCCTTCGCTTTCTCGAAGTAGGAACCAGGCACTGCGTTGTCCACAAACCAGGCGAAGATGTCGCCGACGCCGCTCTGGCCGGCCTCATAGCCGTAGGCGCCGGGCACGATGCCGTCAGCCACCACGCCGCACATGCCGGGCACAGTCTTGCGCTCTTCGCCCACCACCATATGGCAGGTGCTGGTGCCCATGATCATGACCATGATGCCGGGATCGGTGGCCTGGGCCGAGGGCACGGTGACGTGGGCGTCGACGTTGGCCACGGCCACGGCCGTGCCGGGATTGAGTCCGGTCCACGCTGCGGCCTGGGCTGTGAGCCCGCCGGCCTTGGCGCCGAGCGGCGAGATCTCCAGCGCCATCTTGGTCTCGACAACGTCGGCGAAGCCGGGGTTGAGCGCACCCAGGTATGCCTTGCTCGGGTAGCCTTCTTCCTTCTGGTAGATGGCCTTGTAGCCGGCAGTGCAGGAGTTTCGTGTCTCCTTGCCGGTCAACTGCCAGATCACCCAGTCGGCCGCTTCAAGCATGCGGTCGGCCGCAGCGTAGATCTCCGGCGCTTCGTTGAGAATCTGCAATGCCTTGCTGAAGAACCATTCGGACGAGATCTTGCCGCCGTAGAGTTCCAGCCAAGGCTCGCCCATCTGCTCGGCGACTTCGTTGATGCGATCCGCTTCGGGCTGGGCGGCGTGGTGTTTCCAGAGCTTGATCCAGGCATGGGGTTTGTCGCGATACTCGGGCAGGCGACAGAGCGGCGTGCCGTCGGCCTTGACCGGCAGCATGGTGCAGGCTGTGAAGTCGATGCCCAGGCCGATCACGTCGGCCGGATCGACGCCGCTCTCGGCCAGCACGGCTGGAACGGTTCGCTTCAGCACTTCGATGTAGTCGTCCGGGTCCTGCAGCGCCCAGTCCGGCTCCAGTTTGACGCCGCTCTCGGGCAATACGTCATCGATGACGCCGTTGCCGTATTCGTGCATCGCCATCGCAATCTCGCGTCCGTCGGCCACATCGACCAACAGCGCTCGCCCCGATTCAGTTCCGAAGTCGACGCCGATTGCGTATTTTCAGGTCATTTGATTGTCTCCTTTTGCCACAGATGAACACCGATGGGCACAGATAGGGCACGGATAAAACACAGAGTGTATGTGAGATTAATTGATGATGCGTTCAACTTGAACCTTGGGATTGCCAAAGTTAAGCAGTAGGCAGATCGTCAACCCGGTTGCTCTGAGGTAATTGATGCACTGAGCGCTATGAATTGGAATCAGAGTATCAACCACTTTCAGTTCAACCAGCACAACACCATTCACCAACAGATCGGCGACATAGTCACCAACTATGACGCCATCATAGCTGACGGGAATCCGATATTGCTGGCATACCTCAAGTCCGGTCTTGCGCATCTCATGGGCCAGCGCATTCTCGTATACTTTCTCAAGAAATCCACAGCCCAACCCATTGCTCACATTGTAGGCACAACCAATGATCTGCCAAGTTGTGCCGTTCAGCGCATGCCCGTCAGGGGATCCAGACATCACTATCCTCCTATGGAATCATCAAGACTCATCATTTTTCATCCGTGCCTCATCTGTGCTCTATCCGCGTTCATCTGTGGTGCCGCGTTTTAACTATGCCGATAAACATCCCAGCCCATATACTTGCCCAGGGCCTCCTCAAGCGCACCGGCGACACGGGTCGGGTTGACCGAGACGTGGTGCTCGAAGCCGTTCTCGCAGATGTAGTGGAGCAGTCCCTGCAAATTCGGCACCTTGACCACGCCGTAGCCGCCGAAGGTCAGCAGCGGATCGTCGGTCAGTTCGCCCTCGCCCACGTAGGCCGTGATCTTGCCGGAGGCGTCGTCGGTGCTGACACGCAGATAGGTGAACGGGTTGGCGCTGACACGGCCGTAGACGGTGCCGAAGGTGTTCTCTTTGCCAACGGTGCCGGCGATGATCTCCTGGTACTGCATGGCGGGCTTGTTCTCGCCCTCCTGCTCAAAGATGTCCTTGGGCAGGTTGGAGCAATGGAAGATGACGCCCTTGTCCGGGTCGTCGCCGTAGTTGTTGTTCCAGTCGACAATGGCGCTGGGCTTGCCGCCGGCATTGGCCAGCGCTACCATGGCGACCGTGCCCATGACATCGACCTCGCAGGCGCTGGGGATCAGCTTGTTGCTCATCATGCTCATGATGGTGCAGGGCACGATGCCGAAGAACTCTTCCATGGCCGTCCAGCACTGGATGGCGGTGGCGTCCAACTGAGTATCTTCCATCCACTTGTCGACAGCCACGCCGAACTTGGCCATCTTGACCAGACGCGTCGGCCGGCACATTGGCCGTCTCGACATAGGCCTTGACATCGGCCAATTTGGCCTGGACAGCGGCGTCGTCGTCACCCATGGCGTCGACCCAGCCGAAGAGTTCGTAGAGATCCAGCGTGTCGACGCTGATGCCGGCGTTTTCGAGCAGCTTCTCGCTGTAGCGTACGGTGTTGAAGGCGGCCGGCCGCGCGCCCAAAGCGCCGATGCGCAAGCCCTTGAGGCTTCTGACCACACGACAGGTGGCTGCGAAAGCGACCAGATCCTGCTGGAACTCGATGCTCTTGGGCGCTACGGTGTGGAGCTTGGTCAAGCTGAAGGGCATGCCGTATTGGCGCAGGTTGTTGCAGAGCGACATCTTGCCGCAGAAGCTGTCGCGGCGGTCGGCGATGGTCATGATGTCGACCTCGTCCGGCGTGGCCTGGACCAGAATCGGCACGTTGAGGCCGGACCATCGCAACGCGTTGACCATGGCGCGCTCTTCGCCGAAGTTGGGCAGCGTGATCACGATGCCGTCGATCTCCTTGCGGTGGGCGTCGAAGAGATCGGCGCACTTGCGCGAGTCTTCCATGCTCTCGACGCTGCCGAAGGTCGTCTCTTCGGGCGTCAGGGCGATGACCTTGAACCCGGCCGCTTCCAGCACCTCGATCATGTCCGTGCGGCCTTGCTCACACAGATGGCTGGGGAAGAAGCCTCGATTGCCGACGATCAATCCCAATGTTACAGGTTTCATGTTTTATTTCTCCTTTGATTTGAGGACAGGCGAATAGGGATTGGTGATTGGAGAAGAACGATGTCGTACGCCCAATCACCAATCCTATTCGCCTGTCCCCATTCTTAACTCCGTCCCAAGCGGCGATTGAGCATGCTCTGAATCGCCACTGAGCCGATGATGATGATGCCGTAGATGAGTTGGGTCCAGAAACCGGTCAGCCCGATGGCGACGATTCCAGCTTCGATAGCCCCAATGATAAAGCAAGCGATGAAGGTCCCGAAAATCGTCCCGACGCCGCCAAAGACCGAAGTCCCGCCCAGGAAGACCGGGGCAAGCGTGCGCAGCAGATAACCTTCACCCAATGTGGGCCAGAAATAGTTGACCTCCATGCTGGAGAGGATGCCGCCCAGCGCGGCCGCCACGCCGACCAGTGCAAAGACCAACATGCGTGTCCTACCCACATTGACGCCCATAAGTCGGGCGCTCTGCTCATTGTCTCCGACCAAATAGACGTGGGCGCCGAATCGGTGCCGGTTGAGTAAAATCCACATGAGAATGGCGATGGCAATGGTCCAGACCATCTGCATGGGGAAGTAGCCGCCGATGCGGCCCACCATCAGCGAATGGAAGGGCGTCCCCTTGACGGAGACCAGCGAAACGCCGGCGCCGTTGGTCAGGATCAGTACTGCGCCACGCCAGAAAAACTGCGTGCCGATGGTGGCCACGATCGAAGGAATGCCGAGCTTGACAACAATCCAGCCGTTGCTCAGGCCGATCAGATAGCCGGTGAGCAACGCGGCGGCTCCAGACAGCCATGGGTTGCCGGTGCGCAACAGGACTGCCGAAAACGAGACCATGCCCATGGCCATGATCGACGGAAATGAGAGATCCATTTCGCCGGCGATGATCACCAACGTCAACGGAATGGCGATGACGGCGAAGAAGGGGATGGTGGACATATAGGCCGCATAGATATTGGCCGACAAAAAGGTCGAGGGGGCGCCGATGATAAAGATCGCCCAGACCAACAGAAGCACGCCGACAATCGCGATCTGCTGGCCATGGGTGCGGGCAACGTGTGCAATGGATCGATTCTGCTGCGGCAACACAGCCACGGCTTCGCCCGCTCCGCCATTTTGGTTAGACATGAAGACTCAGTCCTTGATAAAGTGTAGAGTGGGGCAATTAGTCCATGCTGCCGGTGTGGGCGACCCGGTACATCTTTTCGATGAGTTGCTCCATCGTGATGTCCTTGGTCAAGAACTCACCTGCCACCGAGCCTCTGTCGAGCACAACGATCCGATCGGCCACCGAATAGACATGAAAAATGTTGTGGTCGATGAAGATGCACGCCTTGTTGGCCTCTTTGATGCTGCGCACAAAGTCGAGCAGTTTGCTGGTCTCGGAGAGCGAGAGGCCCATGGTCGGCTCATCCAGAATGATCAGATCGGCCTCGAAGTAGAGCGCACGCACGATGGCCACACCCTGTTTCTCACCGCCAGAAAAGGTGCGCACCACCGAATCGGGCGTCACCGCCGTCGACGTGAAGCCCATGGAGCCGACCATCAGCCGCTGGGTCTCCTCACGCATCTTCTTCACATCGAGCAGACCGTAGCGATTGCGCAGCTCGCGTCCCATGTAAATGTTGCGCCAGAGCGGTTGCAGATCGGCCAGTGCTCGCTCCTGAAAGACCGTCTCGATGCCGAGATCGCGAGCTTTGGCCACGGTCAGATTTTCGACTTTCTCTCCATTGTAGTGGAGTTCGCCGGTATCCGGCTGATAATAGCCGGTCATGATCTTAATCATCGTCGATTTCCCGGCGCCATTGTCGCCGAGCAGGCCGACCACTTCACCGCGCGTGGCGTGAAAATCGACACCGCGCAAGGATTTCACTTCTCCAAACGACTTGGAGACGTCCTGCATTTCGAGCAGATAGCCCATAGGGGTTACTCCATTTCTGGACGGTAGAGGGTAGGGATGTGGGGCAGTGGGGTAGTAGGGGATCAGAGAGACAATCTCTGCTTCCCCACTACCCTACATCCCGACATCCCGACTACCGGTTCTCCTTACCGAATCTGCGCCTCAACCAACGGGGCCAATTGTTCGACATTGTCCTTGTGGGCAAAGCCGGAGCCTGTGTCGATGTGCAGGCCGGAGAAGCCGTACTGCTTGGTCATGCAGATCTGCACGATGGGCAGATAGCCCTGCAAGAAGGGTTGCTGGTCCAACACCAGGTCGGTCCAGTTGCCGCGGATGGCTTCCAGCGTGGCCGACGAGAGGTCGAAGCCGGCCGCGTAGATGTCATCCGGCCCCATGCCGGCGGCCTTGAGATAGGTCTCGAAGGTGGCCGTCAACGCGCCGTGATCGGTGACGATCATCTTAACGTCGGGATTGGACGAGACGTAGCCGGTAAAGGTCGGCGTGCCGGCAGCGGCATCGGCATTGGTGGTCGAGTCGATCTCGATGTAGTCGACGACCATGCCGGACTCTTCCAAGGCGTCAAGCACGCCCTGGGTGCGCAGACCACGCGTCGGCTGCGAAACAAGACCCCAGACCATGGCCTGGTCGCCCGCCTGCAAGCCGGAGCGCTTGAAAGCTTCCATGCCCAACGAGTAGCCAGAGGCATAGAGTTCCTGTCCGACGTAGCCGAAGCCCTCGCCCTTGTAGCGCTCTTCCAGACGATCCAGCGTGGTGTTCTGGCTGGTCACGATGATGCCGTCGGCACGCGCAGCGTCGATGACCGTCTCGAAGGCGTCATCGCCGGGATGGCCCATGACGGCGATGCCGTCCGGGTTGGTGGCGGCCGCTTCCTGGAACTGACGTACCATCTTCTCAGGATCCCAATCCGACCAGACATACTCTACGTTGGCGCCGAGGTCTTCCGCAGCAGCCAGAGCGCCGTTGTAGACGATGGTGCCGAAGGGGCCGCCCGGAGGGCCGCCAGGGAAGAAGACGATATCGACACCTTCACAGCGCTTGGTGGCAGCATCACCGCCGGCCGCTGCGCCGTCAGCAGCAGGCTCAACCGGCACAACACAGCCGGTGAAAACCAGAGCCATGACGAACATCACCATAAACAGGCGGCCCATCAACTTGAGATTCATATTCCCCTCCTGGGTCTTAAAAATATTGAATTGGGTTGAACGATCTCGAGGAACCGTAGTGTGAAAGTAAAACCTTTTAAGGCCAACTCAATCGTACTGATTATTGGGCATTCTGTCAACAGGCAAATTGGATGGGTATGTTGGCGCATAGCGCCAACATACCCAATTGACTTGCCCGCTTACTCGGCTACAAGGATACGCACGTCTCGCGGCGACAACGTCAGGCGATTTCCGACTGCTTGGCCGGAATTCGACAGATCAACCAGCCCGTCGGGTAGATCGACCTGCTGCTCCTGCGCCGTGTGGTTGAGCACGAACCAGATCGCCCGATCGCCCTGCTGACGCCGGCAGATCTCGACGCCCTCTGTAGAAAACGCCAGTGGTTCGACCTTGGCCGCAGCGCACCAGAGCGGCGCCAGCGTACGGTAGAGATCCCCATTGCCGAAGGTGCCGACGTAGTATGCCGTGCCGTCGCCATAGCGATTGGCCGTCACCGCGGCACGCCCGGCATAGAAATCATCGGTATAGGCCGCGACCGTCTCAGCCGTTGTTGGTTCAAGCACGTCACACCAAGCCCGGGCTTTCGCTGTACCGGCAGGGTCCAGTGTTTCATCGGCAAAGGTTAGCGGCTGGCTACGCTCAAGTGAGAGCGAGTCGTATTCCTCGACCTCAACGCCACAGACCTCGGCCAGCAGACCGGGCAGTTTCATGTTCACAACGTTGTTGCATTCGTCCTTGACGCCGCTTCGAGCAGTGACGACGAGCGTGCCGCCGGCCTCCACGTAGGCGGCGATAGCGTCGGCGACACCTTCGTCAAGCACGTAGATGGCCGGCACGATGACGAGTTTGTAGCGCGCCCAGTTCGGCGCCGGGCGCCACGATATCCACCGCGACATTGTTGCTGTGCAGCGCACTGTAGACATCGTTGAAGTGAACCCGATAGTCGAAGCCGGGATTGTTGGGCTGAATCTGGAAGGCGAAGCGCGAGTCGTAGGAGAGCATCATGGCCACCTCGGCCTTGACCTGGGAACCCTCAATCTGGTCGCCGATCTTGGCCATCTGCCGGCCCATGGCCTTGACTTCGTCATAACGCCGGCCGGGGATGCCATGATGATCCAGAATACCGTGCCAATACTGTTCCGTGCCGAAGCGGGCCGTGCGCCAGCGGAAGAAGATCATGCCGTCGGCTCCGTGGGCAATGGCCTGATAGGCCCAGAGGCTCAGTTCGCCCGGCTTCACTGCCTCGCCGACGGTGTCCCAGCCGCCGGAGCCCGACTGCTGCTCCATGACCCAGAAGTTCTTGCCCTTCAGACCACGCATGGTGTCGTGGCCCAGCGCCGGCCAACTGGGCACGATGGGCGACGCCCAGAGTCCACTGCATGCGCTGGTAGTTGTCCCAGGTCACGAAATCGAGATCGGCGGACAGGTCAAAGTAGTTGATCAGGTCGTAGTTGAAGCCCATCAAATTGTGGGTGATGAAATGCTGCGGGCACCAGTGGCGCAGGATGTCGATCTGTTCATCCTGGAAGCGCACATAGGTGTCGGACATGAAGCGATAGTAGTCGAGACCCAGACCTGGATTGGGCGAACCGGCCGGACCGCGTCCGGTGGTGTCGACGGGCACGGGAATCTGCGACCATTCGGTGTAGACGTGGCTCCAGAAGATGGTGCCCCAGGCTTCGTTGAGCGCGTCCAGCGTGCCGTACTTCTCCTGCAGCCAGTTCTGGAAACTGCGCCGGCAGATCGGACAGAAGCAGCGGCTGCCGAACTCATTGTCGGTCTGCCAGCCGATAACGGCCGGGTTGTTCACGTAGTGCTGGGCCATGGCCTCGGTGACGATGCCGGCTGCGCTCTCGATAGCCGGCATGGGTCGGACAATACTCGCGACGATTGCCGTAGGTGCAGACACGACCATCCTGGGCCTGCAAAAAGGCGTCGGGAAACATCGACATCACCCAAGGGGCCGGCGAGGCCGTCGGCGTGCCCAGTACAACCTGGATGTCGTGATCGGCCAGGACCGCGATCGAGCGGTCTAGCCAGTCAAAATCAAACTTGCCCGGACTCGGCTCCAGCCGACTCCAGGCAAATTCGGCCAGACGGACCGTGTTGAATCCGGCCTCCTTCATCAGTTCTGCATCGATTGCCCAGCGTTCCTCGGGCCAATGCTCAGGATAATAGTCAGCGCCGAAACGAAACATGCGTGTTCTCCTTCAATAAACAAGCGGCTTGACAGCCCACTTGCCATGGCGTACAATAATTAAAACGTTTTGCAACTTTGTAAACTATCATACATTTCAACATTTTGCAACCAGGCAAGAATTCTCGATAGCGCACCTTTCGCCGGCGACAACATACACCCACTTCTCCACAACGGAATCGACAGAGCAATGAACCAATCTCCGCGTGTCACTGTCAAAGATGTAGCCAAAGTCGCCGGCGTCTCTCCGGGAACGGTCTCCAACGCGCTCTCCGGCAAGCGGCCGGTCTCCGAAGAGACGCGGCAGCGCGTGCTGGATGCGATCGCTGAGCTGGGCTATCGGCCAAATTTGCTGGCGCGTGGATTGGTCAATCGCCAGAGCGGCACGTTGGCCGTGGTGGCCGCAGGGCTTGAGTACTATGGGCCATCGCGAACGCTGGTCGGGATTGAGCGGCAGGCATCCGAACTCGGCTACACCCTCTTCCTCGATCTGATCCACGGGACCGCAGATGAGGACGTCGACCAGGTGCTGGACTCGCTGACCGCCCACCGTGTCGACGGCATCATCTGGGCCGTGCATGAGATCGGCGACAATCGCAATTGGGTTGTGGAGGAACGTCTGCGTCAGTTGCCGCCCCTGGTCTTTCTCACCATGGAACCCCGGCAGGGGGTCTCCGTATTGAGCACGGACAATCAGCGTGGGGCCGTTCTAGCCACAGAGCATCTGCTGGCCGAAGGCAATCGTAAGGTCGGCATCATCACCGGTCCGCTGGACTGGTGGGAAGCACGCAAGCGTCTGGATGGCTGGCGCGCCGCGCTCCTTGCCCATGGCATCGAACCGGATGCGTCGTTGATCTTTGAGGGCGACTGGTCGGCCGCCAGCGGTCAGCAGGGCATGGACAAGTTGATGGAAACCCATGCCGATCTCGATGCGATCTTCGCCTGCAACGATCAGATGGCCATCGGGGTGCTGCGTGCGGCCCACTTGCAGCAGATCCCCGTGCCCGAGCAACTGTCGATTGTGGGCTTTGACAACATTCCGGAAGCCCCATTCTTCTGCCCATCGCTCACCAGCATCCGCCAACACCTGGCCGACCTGGGCGAGCAGGCCGTGATCCAACTCCACGCTATGGTCCAGGCCGGCCTCGATCAGGAAGCCCAAGCCATTCCTGCCACCCGATTGATCGCGCCCGAGTTGGTTGTGCGCGAGAGTAGCGCTGGGCACAAGTCGCAGGAGAAATCCTGACGTGCATCCTACACTGAAAGCCGTCTACGATTCCACCGTCGAACAATTTCGCAACGATCCGCGCATTGTCGCTGCATGGGAGTTCGGATCCATCGGCAAGGGAACGGCAGACGAACTCTCCGATGTCGATCCGATTTTCGTGGTCGAAGATGAGCATTTTGACGAGGTGGACCGAGAACTACGCCCGCTGATGGAACGCTTTGGCTATCGCATTGCGCTCTGGTGGCCGGAAGCGTTCAACTCACCCGGCCTCAAAAACTACGCCATCCTCTTCGAGGCCGACGAGCTATTGCAGTACGACATGATGATCGTCAAGGTGTCGGCCGTGCAGACCGGCTTCGGCTACCAGATATTGACGTCCGGATCCGGCCAGATCCTTTTTGACAAGACCGGCCTGCTCCAGTCACTGCTGGATGCACATGAGGCCGCGCCATACACACCGGAGAAGCTGATTCAGCAGATTGAGCGCTATTGGGTCTACGTCTACATCCATGTGAAGTATCTGCGCCGTGGCGACCTGTTCAAACTGCTCTACGGTCAGCAGACCCTCTTTCAGAACCACCTCGACATCCTCCGCTCGCTCCACCCCGATGCGGATTGGAGTTGGTGGCCATGGAGCGTAAAAAACGTACTTAGCCCCAGGAAGCAGGACGAACTGCTGGTCTATTTCGGCCCAGCAGACAGCAAGAACATTGCGGCGGCTCTGCAACAGGAGATGGCGATCTTCGCAGCAGACGCACGCGAGGCATGCCAAGACTGGGGCCAGACCTATCCCGACGCCCTGGAGGCAGACATTCGCGCCCATTTGAACCGATATATTTGAATCGGGTGCACGTTGACAAGTCTCGATACGTTGGACCCATTGGCGTCATTCGGTAAAATCGTGTTCAATTGGAAAAACAGATCGTAACTATACAGTCGCACACTGATAGACCGCGGATTAGGCGAATTAGGCGGACGAAACCGGATATATTCGGATATTATCCGCGAAAATCAGCCCCATCCGCCTAATCCGCGGTCCATTTGTACGGCAGGCTGTACAGCTATACCGGATCGCAGAAAACATGGAGAGACGAGGAGAATCGCAGCCATGGCATCGCACACATTCATTGCAACTCCGTCAACCATCAACATTGGAGAGTCGTCCACGCTAAGCTGGACAACCCAGGGCGCCGACGATGTCTACATCAACTGGGGCGGCGTGCCCAAGCAGGGCGAACTGGAGGTGACGCCCATCGTCACCACCACCTATCTGATGCACGTCGTCCGCGAGGGCGAATCCGGCGACGATCTGAGCGTCACGGTGGTTGTCGAAGGCGAGGTCCCGGCGCCGGACACCATCACTCGCCAACCGACCGTTGTCCTGACGCCCGAAAACATCGCAATGCTCAAGACCTATCCTCGTCCGCCCCACGACAATGGCCGCGGTCTCCACTTCCACCTCGATCTGAGTGACGGCAGCATCGCCCGCAACATCGAGCGGCTCAAGTACATCGACGCCACCTGGACGCTTATCTACGCGCCCGACGAGCTTCAGACCAAGCGCTCGGCCAAGGCCTGCTGGGATGCGGGCATCATGCCGGTGGTGCGCATCGCCAAGCAGGTCGACAAGTTCTTCGATCCCGTGCCGTTCGTCAAGGCCATGCAGGAGGTCGGCGTGCCGCCCTACGTGCAGATCTACAACGAACCGGCCGACAGTCGCGAATGGGACGGCAAGCGGCCCGACAACTATCGAAAGGTTTTTGCCGAACGCTGGGCGCGCCATGCCGCCTCCGTCTTCGATGCCGGCGGCTATCCCGGCCTTCAGGTCATGGGCAAGAGCGAGTTGGACGCGGCCATCGACGCCGTGGCCGCCATCAATCGAAAGGATATCTGGACGCGTTCGGTTTTCGTGGTGCACAACTACGGCGTCAACCATCCGCCGGCCTACCCCTACGACGAAATCTCGCAGGAGGAACACCCCGGCCTCACCATCGTCGAGGATCCGGTCTCGATCATGATGGGCACGGCCTTCGCCCGCTGGATGCAGGATCGTCTGGGCTTTGTGCTGCCGATTGTCGGCGGCGAAGGCGGCTGGCAGTTCGGCGTCCACGACGACCGGCGCTACCCGCGTGTGGTACAGCCTTACCACGCCCGCTATCACCGCGAGACCTTCGAGTGGTTCCGCACCGGCGTGCTCTCCAACGGCGAGCCGCTGCCGGACTACTATTTCAGCATCACGCCCTGGCTGGTGGGCGGCTGGAACACGGCCGAAGATTGGTGGGGCGGCCCGTTGGGCGACAAGACCGAGACCATCGAGGCGATCCGCGCCATTCCGCCCTTCGAGCGCCGTTTCAGTTGGGATGAAGGGAGCATCACACCACCGGTTGAGCCCCCGGTTGAGCCCCCTGTCGAACCACCAGTCACGCCTCCTGTGGAACCGCCGGTTACACCGCCTGTCGAACCACCGCCCATCACACCATCGCAGCCAAGCGGCGACCTGGAATGGGATCCGCGTCTCGACGCGCTGGGCGTCCGCGTGACACCCACCGATGCGCCCATCGGCTGGCGACTGACCTCGGCGCGCTTCCTCGACGAATCCGAAGCGGGCGGCAAGCAGAATGTCTACATCAAGGCCGTCATGCCCGGCGATGTGTCCTTGCCCGGCATTCGCTTTCTGGTCGACTGGGTGGGCCGTGGCGCAGATGAGAACCCCGGCCATGCTACCACCGACAGTCAGGGTCAGTGCGAATACCCGATCTTCATCGGCATGGATGCCGCGCAACAGAACGGCATCGTCTTCACCGTCTCGGCCGACCAACCGGGCGACCGTGTTGACGGGCTGGGTTTGCCGGACAACGCTCAGGTCTCGTTTGCGCTGGCGTTCGAGTATCGATAGACGATACCTTGGCGGTCTATCTTCATTCACTCTCCGATAGACCGCGGATTAGGCAGATCAGGCGGATTCTCGCGGATTTTCTTCCAAGGATAATCCGTTTTGATTCGCCTAATCCGCCTAATCCGCGGTCTATTCGAGTCCGAACAAATAGCTACGAAAGGATCATCCACATGCGGTTTGCAGCCTTTGATCTGGAGACGGCGAAGATTCTTCCTCAAGGCGTGACGGATCTGAAGCAGCACGCGCCGCTGGGGATTACCTGTGCGGCGGTTGCACTGTCCGATGCCCAAGCGGTCGAACTGTGGGCCGGCCATCCACAACTGACGGCGGATGAGTGTCGGGCACTTGTAAGCCGTCTTCAGGAACTTGGTGGCGGACGGCTACACCCTCGTCACATGGAACGGCGCGTCGTTCGACTTTTTCGTGCTGGGGCAGGAATCGGGTCTGGTCGATGCGTGTGGCGATCTCGCCCTCGCGCATGTGGATCTGATGGTTGTCGTCACTTTCTCGAAAGGCTACTATCTCGGCCTGGACAAGGCATTGGCCGGAGCCGGGCTGGACGGCAAGCGCAAGAATGTGACTTTGAAGGATGGGAGCACCCTGCCTGACATGAGCGGCTCGCAGGCCCCCGCGTTGTGGAAGGCCGGCGAGGACGACGCCGTTATCGCCTATCTGAAGGACGATGTCACCCAGCTATTGGCGCTTGCGTCAATCGTCGACAAGACCAAGACGATTCGCTGGAACAGCAGCCGGGGCAAACCGCAATCCGTACGGGTCGGGAAAGGGTACACGGTCAAGCAGTGCTTTGGGATACCTCAGCCCGACACTTCCTGGATGAGCAATCCGCCGGCGCGCAGCGACTTCGTGGACTGGATTCCCGATTGGCGGAGCAAGGTCGGTTGAACTCGGAAGCTCCACAACTGACCGTCGTCAACGTCGGCTATCGCTCGACAAACTTCTGGATTGTCAGTTCGGGCACGTCGCGCCTGCTTGTGGATCTCGGCTGGCCGGGGAGCATGGGTCTCATGCGCGCAAATCTGCGGCGCATGGACGTGCCGCTCAACGAGATCCGCTACGGCTTGGCGACCCACTACCACATCGATCACGCCGGTCTGGCCCAGGAACTCAAGCAGGCCGGTGTGCCGCTGCTCGTGCTCGACGTACAGGTACTCCGCGATTCCGCTCATGAAGCAGTGGACCAAACCACAGGATCGCTACACGGATATCACAATGGACGACAACGTGGTGATCTCCATCGCCGAAAGCCGGGCGCTGCTCGGCCAGATCGGCATCCCCGGCGAGATCCTGCACACGCCGGGCCATTCGGATGACAGCATCTCGCTCTTGCTCGACGACGGTTCAGCCTTCACCGGCGACCTCACCCACCTGGCGTTGATCGGTGAAGACGATGCCGCCATCGTGGCGCAAAGCTGGCGGATGCTGCGCGAGCGAGGGGCGATCCGAGTCTATCCGGGGCACGGGCCGGCGCGAGCGATAGACGATTTCTGACATCTCACCGAACAATTGCGGCCCGACAGTCAATGGCTATCACTTGTCAGAGCGACTCACTCATTCGCCGGCGAAATCCAGACAATCAGTTAAAAGTCTGAACCAGTCCCAATAACAGACCATTTGTGCTATACTTTCTGAGCAATGTGAACCGGATTTGACGATCTGGATAGTTCGTTTGCATGGCGATTAGGAGAATAGAATGGCGGCGTGAGTTAGGAGATACATTCATGATCCCGGATGTCGAGCACCTAAGGTTAAGCTTAGCAGAGGCCACCGATCCTAAGAGGAAGTCAGAGTTCGGTCAGTTTTTCACGCCGGCAGAAATTGCCCACTTCATGGCGAGCCTCTTTGTGCAGCGTACGGACAATGATTGTCGCCTTCTGGATGCTGGAGCCGGAATCGGATCGCTCTCAGCGGCATTCTTGCAGCGGTGGGCAGATGGAGGCTTCGATTTCGAACACGTCCAGCTTGATGCGTTCGAAATCGATGAATCCTTGTTGCCCCATTTGGCTCAAACGTTAGAAGCCTATAGCAATTCTCAAAAAGTTGATTCGACAATCCGCAGTTCTGATTTTGTGATTTCTGCAGCGGACTGGATTTCCGGCAATTTCTTCGCCGAGCCACTTCCAAGCTACACCCATGCAATCCTGAATCCACCTTATAAGAAAATTCGCAGTGACTCTGAGCACCGTTCTGCATTGCGGCGAGCAGGTATAGAGACTGTAAATCTATATTCCGCCTTTGTTGCACTGTCACTGGCGCTGCTCGAAGATTCGGGACAACTTGTAGCAATTATTCCACGAAGTTTCTGCAATGGACCGTATTACCGTCCCTTCCGAGAATATGTTCTACAACGTGCGGCTATAAGGCATCTACATCTATTCGAATCACGCGACAGGGCGTTCAAAGATGACGATGTACTCCAAGAAAACATTATTATCTTGCTGGAGCGAAGCGGCAAGAAAAGTCCGGTAACAGTAACCTCATCGACTGATGCTAGTTTCGCGAATCTTTCCACACACAAGTATCCATTCGACCAGATCATTTCTCCGGACGATCCCGAACGCTTCATTCATGTGCCCACATCACCCGCTGCGAACGTGATTGGACAGTCGTCAGCAATCCGTTCTTCGTTGACCGATCTCGGCATCAGGATATCAACCGGCCCCGTCGTCGATTTTCGACTGAAGGAATATTTACGCGACCTACCCGAACCAGGAACTGTTCCCTTACTCTATCCGGGGCATTTCAACAACGGCAATGTCCAGTGGCCTAACGCTGATCAAAAAAAGCCGAACGCAATCCAACACAATTCAGACACTAAAAAATGGCTCTATCCAAACGGTTTCTACTGTGTGGTACGCCGCTTCTCATCAAAGGAAGAAAAGCGAAGAATCGTTGCTAGCGTCGTTGATCCCGCCACATTCTCTGGTGCTCCGGCGCTTGGCTTCGAGAACCACCTCAACGTTTTCCATGACAACAAGCGGGGCCTGACTGAGTCGCTTGCCCGTGGACTTACAGCATACCTAAATTCGACTGCCGTAGATGAGCATTTTCGCCGATTCAGCGGCCACACCCAGGTCAACGCCACGGACTTAAAGCAGATGAGGTACCCGCATCTCGAAATACTGGTTGCCTTTGGCGATTGGGCCTTGACACACCCTAATCCCAATCAAGCAATGATCGATGACAAGTTGGAGACCTTGATTTCATGACAGACAAAGATGATTATATCGAGGCTGCAATCCAGATCCTTGTTTCGCTGGGCCTTCCGCGAGCACAGCAGAACGAACGTTCAGCACTCTGCCTGCTGGCCTTGCTGAATCTGTCGCCCGGCAAAGCGTGGCCCGATGCAGATAGCTCCCTAATGGGCATCACGCCTATTATGGATTGGGCGAGAGAATTTTATCAGAAAGACTACGCGCCGAACTCGCGCGAGACAATTCGACGTCACACAATACATCAGTTTGTCGATGCCGGAATCGCGCTCTATAACCCGGACAAGCCAGATCGACCAGTCAACAGTCCAAAGGCAGTCTACCAGATCGAACCGACAGTATTGGCGCTGTTGCGTAGCTTCGGTACGTCGGCATGGCATGACAACCTGTCGACATATTTGGCCATACACGAATCATTGGCAGCCCGCTATGCCAAAGAACGAGAGCAGAACCAAGTACCGGTCAAAATCTCTTTCAGTGAGGTAATCAACCTCAGTCCAGGAGAACATAGCGAACTGATTCGGGCCATTATCGAAGAGTTTGCACCGCGTTTTGCACCAGGCAGCACGCTGGTCTATGTCGGCGATACAGGCGATAAGTGGGGCTACTTCGATACCGTACTGCTGGCAGACTTGGGGGTTGAAGTGGATTCTCACGGCAAGATGCCGGATGTGGTGCTACACCATACCGTTGAAAACTGGCTGCTGTTGGTTGAATCAGTGACCAGCCATGGTCCTGTTGATGGCAAGCGGCACGCCGAACTGGCCCATTTGTTTGCGAAAGCTGAGCCCGGCTTGGTCTATGTGACTGCTTTTCCCGACCGTGCCACCATGAGTCGATACGTTAGCGAAATCGCATGGGAAACTGAAGTATGGGTTGCCGAAGCGCCGTCACACCTGATCCACTTCAACGGCAAACGATTTCTTGGACCGTACAATGGATCTTAGCATCAATATCCACCTTGCGACACCCGACGACGCGGACGCGATCGCAGCCATGCCCGTGGCGCTGACCGACGAGATGATGGTACGGACCGATACGCCCCATTCCGACGTCGCCTTCTACGAAGGGGTCGATTTCGAGGTGACCGGCGGTGGCAAGATGAGGTTAGCGTTATGAACTCTTCATGGCTCCGACATGCGGTGGAAAACAACGCGCGCTGGTGCGAAATCGTCTGCGCTTCCCACGGTAGGCCGGGGGAGTTTTTCCCCGGAGCGTGGGTCAATCGGCAGGATACACCGCGCTTCTACCCCAACATGGTCACGCTCTCGCCCGGCCACAACGCCGACCATTTCGACCAGATCCGGCAGTTGGTTGACGCCGAGCATTCAGGCACATTGGCCTCGGGCTGGGCTGTCAAGGACAGCTTCTGCAACCTCGACCTGCGGCCGATGGGGCTAAGGCCATTGTTCGAGGCCGAGTGGATCTACCTGCCGGCCGATTTGCCGTTGCCGTCTCCGCACGTACGCGATATAGCCTGGCGCCGCATTGCAGAGCCGGGTGAGCTTGCCACATGGGAAGCGGCCTGGCGCGGTGGCGAAACGGAGGATACAGTCGATAGCGCACCGCGCATCTTTCTTCCGAGCCTGATGGGGAGAACGGACATCGCTATCGCCGCCGGATACCAAGACGACACCATCGTCACCGGGGCCATCGCCAACCGCACCGGCGATGTCGTCGGCATCTCCAACCTGTTTTCGTCGACGCTGGATCTCCGAGTCGGCTGTGTGGCTACGGTCGCAAGCTTTTTCCCTGGTCTACCGATGGTCGGCTACGAATCGGGCGCGGATCTGGCCGGTATGCTGGCGCTTGGCTTCGAGACGTTGGAGCCCCTTGCGCATCTGGATTCGGTCCGACGGAGGATGACCAAGCAATTCGCCGAAGCCAACCCATCTGAGCCACGAAGTTGCATCTCAGTTCGAGGACGACTGAGTGGTCGACGCCTTTCAATCAGGCGTCAGCCTTCTCCCCTCGACCAAAACCATCATTCCGGTCAATCTATGGTAAAATGTGTGCAGATTTAACCAAATGAAGCCAACCGACCGCCGACAGGCAGGTCGACCGAGGAAATGAGAGAAATTTGAGTAACCCAACGAACCCCGTGATTGAAGAACCCCAGAACGCCCTTCCCGAAGTAACCATTGAAGACCTATCCCAGGTACAGCAGGATGCGGTCGCGCGTGCCGGATGGACCGAGTTGATGCCCGTGCAAGCACGCGCCATGGCCTACATGCTCGACGAACGCGACATGATGATCCAGGCGCGCACCGGCAGCGGCAAGACCGGCGCCTTCCTGCTGCCCATGCTGGAACGTCTGAACGCCAAGAGCGACAAGTGCCAGGCGCTGGTGCTCGTGCCGACGCGCGAACTGGCACGCCAGGTTGCCAAAGAGGCGGAGATGCTCTGTGAAGGGAGCGGCCTGCGCAGCGTGGCCGTCTATGGCGGCGTCGGCTACGGCGAGCAGAACGATGCGCTGAAGAAGGGCGCACACATCGTCATCGGCACGCCCGGCCGTGTGCTCGACCATCTGCTGCGGCGCACGTTCAATCTTGATGCGCTGAAGATGCTGGTCTTTGACGAGGCCGACCGCATGTTGTCCATGGGCTTCTACCCGGACATGCGCGAGTTGCAGCGCTATCTGCCCAATCGCAAGCTCAACTCCTGCATGTTCTCTGCCACCTTCCCCTACCATGTCATGCGTACGGCGCGCGAGTTCATGGTCGATCCGGAGTTCCTCTCGCTGAGCAGCGACCACGTCCATGTGACCGACGTCGAGCACGTCTACTACCACGTGCCCGACATGGGCCGCGAGCGCAACCTTGTGCGCATCATCGAGGTCGAGAACCCGTCGTCGGCCATCATTTTCTGCAACACCAAGGTCGATGTCCACTTCCTGGCCGTGGTGCTGCAACGTTTCGGCTACGACGCCGACGAACTGAGCGCCGACCTTTCCCAGAATGACCGGGAGCGGGTTCTGCAACGCGTGCGCGAAGGCAAGCTGCGCTTCCTGGTGGCGACCGATGTGGCCGGGCGTGGCATCGACATCCCCGATCTCTCCCACGTCTTCCAATATGAACCGCCGGAAGATATCGAGAGCTACATCCACCGCGCCGGTCGCACGGGCCGCGCCGGCTCCACCGGCACGGCCATCACCCTGGTGCGCATGATGGATAGAGCGCCAATTGCTCGTATCGAGAAACGCTACGAGTTCGAGATGATCGAAATGCCGCTGCCGACCGATGAGGATGTGGAAGCAGTCGTCACCGAGCGCCTGACCACACTGCTCGAAGCGCGACTGCGTGACCGGGACAATCTTGCAGGCCGAGCGCAGCCGGCGCTTCATTCCGCTGGCGCGCAGCCTGGCCGAGAACGAAGATGAATCGGCCATCATGGCCATGCTGCTGGATGACTACTACCAGCAGATGTTGCATGCGCCTGTTGTGCCGGTGGGCGAACCTGTTTCCAAGCCCAAGCCCAAGCCACAGAAGCAGTCACAATCGGGCAACGGCGATCGACCCCGCCGCCGCAGACGCCGCCGCGAGTAGGTTTTGTCCATGCAACCCAAAAACCTCCTCTATATCATCTCGGATCAGCACAACCGCAACATCCTGGGCGCGTACGGCAACGAAATCGTGCAAACGCCCAACCTGGATGCGCTGGCCGAGCGGGGCACGCGCTTTTCCAGCGCCTACACCAACTGCCCCATCTGCGTGCCGGCGCGCGCATCCCTGGCCACCGGACGCTATGTGCACGAGATCGGGTATTGGGACAACGCTTTCCCCTACGACGGGGCTGTGCCGGGCTGGGGGCATGTGCTAAAGGCACAGGGTTTCCGGGTCGATTCCATCGGCAAGCTCCACTTCCGCGGCGTCGAGGATGACAATGGCTTCACCGAGGAAGTCGAACCGCTGCACGTGGTCGAAGGGGTGGGCGACATCCTGGGCGCCATCCGTGACGATGCGCCCAGGCGGCAGAAGCGTGTGGGTGTGCTCAACGCCGGTCCCGGCGACTCGACCTACCTCCAGTATGACCGGCGCAACGCGGACAATGCATGCCGTTGGCTAGACGACCATGCCGACGACGAGAAGCCGTGGGTACTCTTCCTTTCCTTCGTCTGTCCCCATCCGCCCTACATCGCGCCGCCGGAACTTTTCGAGCAGTACGCTTCACTCGATCTGCCCCGGCCGCCACAGTGGCGTTTTGAGGATTGGCCGAGACATCCTGTGCTCGAAACCATGCGTCACTTCTTCCATCTCGAAGAACCCTTTGACGAAGCGAGATTGCAGCAACTTGCCGCGGCCTACTACGGGGTCTGCACTTTTCTGGACCAGCAGATCGGCCGCGTGCTGTCCACGCTAGATTCGCTTGGCCTGACCGACAACACGCGCATACTCTACACCTCGGACCACGGCGACAGCCAGGGCGCCCGCGGCCTCTTCGGCAAGTTCACCCTGTATGACGAATCCGCCGCAGTACCGCTGATCCTGGCAGGGCCGGACGTGCCGGTGGGCAAAGTAGTCGAGACGCCGGTCTCGTTGGTCGACTCCTATCCGACCATTCTCGAAGCGGTCGGCGCTTCGTCTGACTGCCCAAGCAAGCTCGCTGCCCGGCGAATCGCTCTGGCAGATTGCACGGGAGGCCGATCGTGAACGAACGGTGTTGAGCGAATACCACGCCTTGTCGACCGAGCACGGTGTCTTTTTGTTGCGCAGCCGCCAATACAAGTACGTCTATTACGTCGGCCATCGGCCCCAACTCTTTGACATGGTCGACGACCCAGATGAGTGCAACGATCTCGCTCCCCTACCCGAGTTCCAACCGATCGTTTTGGCCTTCGAGCGTGAACTGCGCGCCATCCTAGATCCGGAAGCAGTGGACGCAACGGCAAAGGCGGATCAGGCCGCCAAGGTCGATTCTTTCGGTGGGCGCGAGCAGGTGATCGCTCGTGGGGCCTTCGACAACTCGCCGGTCCCCGGTGAAGAACCGACTTTTCGAAAACACTAAGGCCAATGCAGGAAATGATGATCCACGAAGGGAGAGCCCGTCGCACCAATCAGCATTCTTGATTTTGCGTCAATCCTCCGTTGACAACCGCGCCGGGTCTATGATATGATTTTTCCGCCCCATCATAAAACGTTTTACACTATTAGTCGTACCATTCCCTGGAAGTATCTGTAAGTCGGAGGAATCCTTTGGCTACCGCAGCAAACACGACCAACGCGGGATCTCAGCGTTCGCAGATTTTTGGCATCAACCGCCGGGTGTTTCGCAACAACTTGGATGGTTGGCTCTTCGCCTCGCCATGGATCATCGGTTTCATCCTCTGGACGCTTGGACCGATGTTGGCGTCGCTCTTCATCTCGTTCACGGACTGGGATCTGATTACGACACCTCAGTTCGTCGGCGCAGAAAATTTCGTCCGCTTGTTCAACGACGATCTGGTCTGGCAGGCGCTGAAGGTCACGACGATCTACGCGGTCACCAGCGTCCCGTTGCATATCATCTTCGGTATGGGCCTGGCGCTGTTGTTGAACGGCCAGATCCGCGGCCTGCACTTCTATCGAACGGCATTCTACTTGCCCTCGGTCCTGTCCGGCGTTGCGGTTGCCTTGCTGTGGCGCTGGCTCTTCTCGACCGAATTTGGCCTCTTCAACACCCTGCTCTCCTACGTCGGCATCGTCGGCCCCAGTTGGCTGGGCGATCCGGCATGGGCGCTGCCTTCGCTGGTCTTTATGAGCCTGTGGGGCGTCGGCGCCGGTACCATCATCTATTTGGCCGGCTTGCAGGGCATTCCCACCGATCTATACGAGGCGGCTCAGGTGGACGGAGCGTCCAGTTGGACACGGTTCTGGAACATCACGTTGCCTATGATGACGCCGGTGCTCTTCTTCCAGCTTGTGACCGGGTTTATCGCAGC
Source organism: uncultured Chloroflexia bacterium (assembly GCA_963698255.1). Classification (GTDB taxonomy): domain Bacteria; phylum Chloroflexota; class Anaerolineae; order Caldilineales; family Caldilineaceae; genus JAWKOK01. The sequence goes on from CAVOQD010000030.1 coordinate 138,216, forward strand.
GCTCCAGATCTTCACCCAGGCCTTTATCATGACGTCCGGCGGGCCCAACAATGCCACGCTCTTCTTTCTGCTCTATCTCTACCGCAATGCATTTGAATACTTCCGCATGGGCTACGCCAGTGCATTGGCCTGGGTTCTGTTTATCTACATCCTGGTATTGACGCTGATTTTCTACAAGTCATCTGATCGTTGGGTCTACTACGAGGGAGATGACAAACGATGATGTTGGATGGAAAGGCCAAGGAAGGATCAACCCATGACGGTTGTTGAACGATCAAACACGCAATCAAAACAAGGGAAACCGATGCTGACGTTTCATCAACGCAGCATTGTGAGCCAAATTGTTACGCATACGCTCCTGCTGATGGGCGTGGTGGCCATGTTTATTCCGTTGGCCTGGACATTGTCCACGTCGCTCAAGTCGCCGGGCGAAGTCTATCTATTCCCGCCGACCTGGATCCCCAACGAGATTCTGTGGAGCAATTATGCCAAGGCCGTAACGACAATCCCGTTCTTCCGCTATCTGGGCAACACAACCTTTATCACGTTGGTGAGTATTGTCGGCAAGGTCTTTTCGATCACCCTGGTGGCCTTCGCGTTCTCTCGCATGCGTTGGTGGGGCCGCAACTTCATCTTCATTCTGATGCTCTCGACCATGATGCTGCCGCCACACATCACGCTGATTCCCCAGTTTATTCTCTTCAAGTGGCTTGGCTGGATCGACACCTTTTTGCCGCTCATCGTGCCGACCTTCTTTGGCGGCCCCTGGCTCACCTTCCTGGTGCGCCAATACATGATGTCGATCCCGCGTGAACTGGATGATGCGGCCCGCATCGACGGCTGCTCCAACTTCGGCGTCTACTGGCGCATCATCATGCCGCTCTCCAAGCCTGCCGTGTTGATTGTCGTCATCTTCGTCTTCAACGGCACGTGGAACGAATTTCTGTTGCCGCTGATCTACCTACACAGTGCGGATAATTTCACACTGGCCTTGGGCTTGCGCATGTTCCAGGGAGAGTCAAGCACCAGTTGGAATCTGCTCATGGCCGCGTCGATTCTGACCATGCTGCCGGTGATCATCCTCTTCTTTTCAGCGCAGAAGTACTTCATGCAGGGGATCGTCTTCACCGGCGTCAAGGCCTAAACTGAAGATCGTATTGATATCATCTCCATTGTGTCTCGTGGTTCGTTTCTGTCATGCTTTTCAACGTTGCACCATGCGAATGTCTATCCTGAGGAGGAGAACTATGCTCAACCGAAAGCTCAACCGTCGAGATTTTCTGCGCAACAGCGCCATTGCCACGGCCATGATGACCGGGCTGGCGGCCTGTGCACCGGCTGCGCCCGCCCCGGCCGCCGGAGACACTGGCGGTGGAGAGACGCCGGCAGAGGAGGGCGTGACCCTCTCGTTCGTGGTGGATATCATCAACGAAGGCCATGTCGCAGGTCGCGTGACAAGTGGGTCAAGGAGTTCATGGAGGCCAACCCAGGCGTCACCATCGAACATCAGCCGACGCCATGGGCCGACTACTTCACCAAGATCCAGACGCTGATGGCCGCCGGCACGCCGGCCGATCTCTATCGCTATCTGCAGGAGATCGCCCCGATCATCACCGTGCACGAGAAGGGCATGCATGTGCAACTCGATGACCTGATCGAGCGCGACAGCTACGACATTTCCGATTTCCGTCCCGATGCCATCGAACTCTATCGCTGGGAAGGCAACACCTACGCCCTGCCGCGTGACTACGGCAACCAGAATCTCTACTACAACGTCGATCTCTTCGAAGAGGCCGGCGTAGAACCGCCGGCGGCCGATTGGGAAGACACCGAGTTCACCTTTGACGTCTTCCTGGACATGGCGCAGAAGTTGACCAAACGCGAGGGCAACCGCACGACCCAGTGGGGCTTCCTGGTCAACCGTGGCCAGCGTCCGTGGGCGTCGTGGGTCTACTCCAACGGCGGCGCATTGGTGCACATGAACGATGCCGGCGTGGCCACCGAATCGGCCATGTCCGATCCGGCCACCGTCGAAGCGCTTCAGTTCCTCCAGGATCTGATGTACACCCACGAAGTGGCGCCGCGCCCCGACCTGGAATCCGAGCTGGGCGGCGTGGATCTCTTCTCCACCGGCCGCGTGGCCGTCATGCTCACCAATCCGTCGGCGGTCAACCAGTTCCGCGCCATCGAAGCCTTCAAGTGGGACGTCGGCACGATTCCGTTGGGCAAGACCGACCGTCGCGGCACCGGCGGCGGCGGCACAGGCTGGGCCATCTCTGCCGGGACTGTTGACTCGGACGTGGCCTGGGATTTCCTCAAGCACATCACCAGCGCCCAGGCCCAGTACGACGAAGTAGCCGTAGGCGCGACGACGCCTTCACGCGTTGAAGTCGTCCTCTCCGACGCATTCCTCAGCCCGGATCTGCCGCCGGCCAATTCCAAGGCATTTGCCCAGGCCCAGGAATATGTCGTACGCGACCCGGTCCACGTGGACTGGCCCGAGATCACCCAGCGCATCTACAATCCGACCATGGACCTTCTGTGGAGCGGAACCGAAGATGCCGCCACCGTGGGACAGATGATCACTGAGCAATCTGCCGAGCTGTTCGCCGGGAGCTAGAACGGTTCCGGGAACAAGAAGTTGACTCCGCGCAAGTCCCCGGCACTGGCCGGATAGCAGATTGATTGACCAGGATTCTGCCGGCCAGTGCCGGGGACTTTGGGGCAACGAATACCTTGGATTCATCCAGATGAACTGTCTGTCTCTCCTAGCGAGACAACCGTTGTATGAACCCGAACTGTCGAGGTAGCCTATGGCCCGCGATGGTTCGGGTTTGATCATTCACAGGATCAACCGTAGAGGCGCAGAATTTTGCGTCGCATGCAACCCAAACCTCTCTTTTGGAGTGGAACGATGAGTACCGCAAAACCAGCAAAACCGAACGTCATTGTCTTTTTCACGGACCAACAACGCTGGGACACGACCGGCGTGCACGGCAATCCGCTGGAACTGACGCCCAACTTCGACCGCATGGCCCGGCGCGGAACGGATGTCCACTATTCGTTCACCTGCCAGCCGGTCTGCGGCCCGGCCCGATCGTGTTTGCAGACGGGCATGTACGCCACCAACACCGGCGTCTTCAAAAACGGCGGCCTGCTGCCGGAGGGCGTGCCCACGCTGGCCGAATGCTTCAAGGGCGCCGGCTACACCACCGGCTACATCGGCAAGTGGCACCTCGGCTCCCAGGATCCGGTTCCGGAGAAGGAACGGGGCGGCTATGACTATTGGCTGGCATCCAACCTGCTCGAGTTCACGTCCGATGCCTACGATACCGTCATGTACGACAACGACGGCAATGCGGTCAAGCTGCCCGGCTACCGCGTCGACGGCCAGACCGACGCGGTCATTCGTTATGTCAACAATCATCAGGACGAGCCCTTCTTCCTCTTCGCCTCCTACATCGAGCCGCATCACCAGAACCATCTGGACGACTACCCGCCGCCGGACGGCTATCGCGAGCGCTACACCGGTCGCTGGACACCGCCCGATCTGGCAGCACTGGGCGGTTCATCCCCACAGCATCTGGGCGGCTACTATGGCATGGTCAAACGGCTGGACGAGGCGCTGGGCCGCCTGCTCGACGCGCTGCGCAGCCTGGACATGCTCGACAACACGGTGATCCTCTTCACGTCGGATCACGGCAACCACTTCAAGACGCGCAACGCCGAGTACAAGCGCTCCTGCCACGAAGCCTCGATCCGCGTGCCCACGGCGTTGCAAGGCCCCGGCTTTGACGGCGGCGGCCAACTCGATGCGCTGGTCAGCCTGGTCGATCTGCCGCCCACACTGCTCGACGCGGCCGGCATTCCGATTCCCGAGACCATGGAGGGGCAGTCGATTCTGCCGCTGGTCAACCGCCAGAAGGTCGAGTGGCCGGAAGAGGTCTTCGTCCAGATCAGCGAATCGCAGGTGGGGCGCGCCATCCGCACCGACCGTTGGCTCTACTGTGTCGATGCACCTGACAAGAACGGCTCGGTCGATTCGGACTCAGACACATACGTGGAGCAATACCTCTACGATCTGCACGCCGATCCCCACGAGCTGACCAATCTGGCCGGCGTCGATGCCTTCCGCGACGTGGCCGACGATCTGAAAGCGCGCCTGATCGCGCGCATGGTCGCCGCGGGCGAGGACGCGCCGGAGATCGAGAACGCGCCCAGTCGCTATCTGATGCAGCGCACCGTCACCATTCAGGAAGTGCGTGATCAATATATGGCCAGCCAGATGGAGCAGTAGAAAAGGACCCCAGGTAAGACGCTCCTCCTGATCTCAGCTTTCGGCGCTCACCCATAGTCCGGACCCAAAAATCGGCCCAACATCTAGAGATGTTGGGCCGATTTCTTGAAAGCGTGCAAACGATGCAGGCGTCTGTCAGAAACGAATGCTAACGACGACTACGCCACAAAATCACTGACAGATTACATCATCACACTGATATACAGACATAGCGTCTGGCCGAGGAGCGGTTGCGGATCGCTCGTTTTCGTCGTGATCTGTATCCGGTCAACGAATCACTATTTCAATCGGATCTCCTGGCCGATCTGCAGGATTGAGTCTTCAGTCAGGTCGTTGAGATCCAGCAGATCTTGCCAGCCGATTCCGTAGGCCAGCGCAATGGCGAAGACGTGTCTCCTGAGGCCACGATGTGGGAATCAGCCGATGGCAATTCGCGTCGTTCCGCTGCCTACGGCTGTCTGGTTCACTGGCGTCGATACAGCGTGAATTCGTCTCCGCCCTCGTTGCTGGAGCAGCGCGTTGCAGCAACGCGATCCCGGAATCACGAGCACATCGCCGATCTCGATGACATCTTCATTCTGAATGTTGTTGGCCGAGACGACTTGGGCCAGCGTCACGCCATGATCGCTGGCGATGACAAAGAGCGTATCTCCGGCTTTGACAACGTAGCTGCCGGGCGCGCGTGGTCGGAGCGGACGTGGCACACTGGCGATGTCGGAACGGCTGTCTGTCTGTCGCGGTGCTGCCGCCCGTGGAGACCGTCTGCACGGTCGACTTCTTCCAGAGGCCGGCAGCGGAGCCGGCGCATTGGCCGGCGTCACACAGGGTGAACTGCCCGCATCGGTGAAACTCTGTCCCGGAATCGGAATGTACTCCCAGTCGTAGCGGTCCGGGTGCAGCGTCATCTTGAGCACGCCCCAGGTTTCGCTGTTGCGCACTTCGCTGTTGGGCTGGATGAAGTCGAAATCTCGGTAGTGGCGGCCGCCGGTTCCCACGACGATCTCGCGGATGCCGTGCTCGGGATCGTACTGCCCGCTCTTGTCCTGGGGCGCAAATCGCTCGTAGTTGTGCCAGTGCGCAGACAGGACGACATCGGCGCCGTAGTCGTAGAGTGCGTCCCACAGTTCGTGGGCCGCGGATTCTTCAGGGCGAGTCGAACTGAAGCGGGGACGGTGCCAGTAGGCCAGCGTGCAGAGGCTGTCGTTGGCGGCCAGATCGGCACGTAGCCAGGCTTCCTGCTCGGCGCCGTCGGGCGATTCGCTGTTGAGCGAGATGATGTGCCAATCGCCCAGGTCGAACGAGTAGTAGCCCTTGCAGTCACGCGTGCAACCGGGGTCCAGCGGCGTGGCACGATCACCGAAGTAGGTGAAGTAGCCTTCAGCGCCCTGGGTGCCGTAGTCCCGGTTGCCGGGCGCGGGATAGGTACGATCCAGATGGCGGCCCCACGTGTTGTCGTAGCAGTCGCGGTATTGTTGCAACGAACCCACTTCGTAGGCGGCGTCGCCGATGGTGAGCACGGGGCCGTCGATGGAGTCGAGCAGATAGGCGGTCAGCGAGTCCTGATCGTAGGCGCAGTCTGAGATGTTGCCGGCCGCGGCAATCACCGGCGGATCGGTCTGAAGCGCCGGTGAAGCCGATGCAATCGGAACAGCTACAATAGGAGCATACCTGTGAGGAGACAGGCCGCAGCGAAGGTCAAGAGGCGAGAGCGTGGCCACATAATTGTCTCCTCTGCCGGATGTGGTCTGGGAAACGATTGCACTATTGTACATCAGTTTGGACGTCATTGAAACACCGATTGTTCCCAAGCTGGACGCGCTCTGAACAACAGAAACCATCAAAGGTCATGCGGTTCTCTACGCCGGGCCGGATGATGCCAGTTGAAACAGTGGCGCAGAGAACTGACCCGCCGGTTCGATCAGTCCCTTGAGTACGTCTTCCACAATGCGTGCGGAAGCCAACGGCATAGACTCACAGCCACATTCAGGGCAAACGTACATCTTCAGATCTCGGATCACGAACGGTTCGTCACCCCGATGAAAGATTCGCTCCACATAAACCAATTCCATGGACGAGGAACAACCGTTGGGACACATCATCATCTGTTCTCCTGAGTCTCCTATCTCCGATTGGCCGTAATGATAAACGCCGGCGAACAGTCTTTCACCGTCACTGTGATTCGCCGTTTTCGAATCGTGTACTTGCTGTACAAGCCACTCGAACGTTCATCAGGCTCTTTCTTCGCCACGGTACCATTCGCAATAACGTCGAGTACCTGGTCAATCGAAATGCCGTTTTCAAACATGCGTTCGACCAGGTGCGGTCCAAAGGTGATCTTTTCAGCGTTGACATCGTCCCGGACATTGTCAATGGACATGTGTTTCACTCATGTGGATGGTTAACCTGGTCAAGTGGATTGTACCACGATTTCTCCCCGAAGAGCAGACCATTTCTATGCCCACCGCACCTTGTCCCATTCTGCAACCTTCGTTTGCGCGCTTGGTCCGCAGGCTCGGCTACGCTTTCCACATGTGGGATGGAATCTGTTTTTTGCGTGATGTGAACGTCAATCTCAATCGTCTCGGGCCAGGTGCGCAAACGCGGCATAGGCCGCTGCATCCGGCACAGTGACCTGACGCGCATAGGGGCCCAGCGCGTCGATGCGCTCCTGCGTGCCGGGCGGGTCCTGGAAGAGCAGGCCGAAGTCGGGGTCATCGGGCAGGGCTCTGCTTGCCGTAGCGTCGCCAGCCGCCATCGGCAACCGCACTGTCGTAGCCGTCAGACTCGAACCGATCGAGGACTGACCTGGCGCAACCGAGCTGTCTCGGCGTGGTAGGTCAGGTTGTAGGCGAAGTTGTGGCTCTCGGACGGATCGCGCTTGCGGTCGAAGAGCCACTCTTTTTCGTCGGCCGCCGAGTAGATGTACTTGTAGCGGCCATCGGTCACCATGTAGAGACCGAATCGCCCCTCGGAGAACTGGCTGAAGACGAACTCACGCCCGGTCGAACCGTCGGCCACGCGTTGCAGGGCCTCGCCTTCGTCGCTGCTGTGGACGGACTCGGCGCCGGCTGCTTCCAGCGCCGTCGGCCAGATGTCGAGCAGCGAGGTCGGCGCGTCGACGCGAGCGCCGGCAGCAAACTGTTCGGGATAGCGGGCCAGCATGGGCACGCGCACGCCTGCATCGAGCATGCTTCGCTTGCCCACGCTGCCGTAGTCGCCCAGCAGTTCGCCGTGGTCGGACGAGTAGAGGATCAGCGTGTTGTCGATCTCGTCGCCCAGCGCTTCCAGGATGCGGCCCACGTTGTAGTCGATGAAGGAGATGGCCGCGTAGTAGGCGGCGCGCATGGTGCGCATCAAGTTGTCGTCGATGCCGGCGTCGCGATATTTGTAGCGATTCTGAATGCGATTCCAGTAGGTGAGCAGGTTCTCGTAGCCGTCCGGCCGGAAGGGCGGCAACATCTCGGGCGCACGGTAGAGCTTGTTCCAGGGCGTCGGGTTCTCGAAGGGCGGATGGGGCTTGATGAAGCTGGACCAGAGGAAGAAGGGCCGATCCTGATCCCGATTGTCCAGAAAGTCGATGGACTTGTCGGCAATCCAGTGGGTGTGATGGTGCTCGGCCGGCAGTTGCGACGGCTGCGGGATGTAGTAGTATTCGCCGCGCACGCCATGCACATCCTGGACATGGCCGTAGCCCTGTTCGTCCAGGTAGGCCATAAATTCGTCGCCGGGCGTGGCGCCTTCTTCCGAGTAGATGCGCTGCTCGAATCCCCAATCCAGGTACGGATCGGGCGAGAAGTGCATCTTGCCGATGCCGGCTGTCTGGTAGCCGTGTTCGCTCAGCCGTTGCATGAAGCTCGATCGCTCCTGGGGCATGGGGTTGTTGGCCGTGCAGCCGGTTATGTGAGGCGGCAAACCGGTCACCACGGAGCAGCGCGCGGCCATGCAGACCGGGCTGGGCGTGAAGGCCTGGGTGAAGGCCGTGCCTTCTCGCGCCAGCCGATCGAGGGCCGGCGTGCGGATCAGGGGATTGCCCAGTTCGCCGATGGTGTCGTGGCGTTGCTGGTCGGTGAAGAGGAAGAGGATGTTGGGCTGTCGGTTGGACATGGGTTCGGGTCCTTTTGTGTTCATCTTCGGAAGCCTTGGACGAGTACCAAGCAAATCTACTCCACGCGTATCGCGTCAAACAGTCCAAGCGATGGGATGTGGATCGTCAGACGTCCATCCTGCCAGGTCGACTCCACTTCGCCTTGACTGACCAAACTCCATACCTTGTCAGGCTTCTGTGTGCAGTCGACCACCACTTCAACATCGGCCATCGTCATCGGCTCGAAGAAGCTGACGCCGAAGTGGCCGGAGCCGTTGACCAGGTGGATCAGTTCGAAGCCGCCATCTTTCTGCGCAAAACGGGTCACCTCGACCATGGGCGAGAGGTTGCCGCCCACCGGCGTCAGTCCGGCCGATCTGCTCCAGCACATCGGCGATGAACTCGGACGTGTTGGGATAGCCCTGGCGATGGAAGAGCGCGCCGGGCAGCCAGGGGATGTAGATGGCCTTGCCCTCGCCGTAGTGAGTTCACCAGCAGACCCGGCTCTTCAGTCTCCAGCTCGTAGTAGCAACGTTCCGGCGGCCCGAAGTTGTGGGGCGGGATCAGGTGCAGATGTCGCTCCACGCCTTCTGCATAGTCGGCGTAGACGTAGGGGCCATCCAGGTAGAGCAGATCGACGTCGTCGAAGCGCGGGAAGCCATCCTTTGACTCGAACTTGAAGTAGGACGAGGTCATGTCCTGGCGGATGAGCCGCAGTTCGGTCATGCCCAGGCAGGCCAGCGCCGGCAAGGCACGCGGCTCGAAGTCCTCGTCGCGGAAGCTGCTGCGACCGGAGGCGATCAGCGTGCCGCCGGCGGCCACGAAGTCGTCGAGCTTGCGGGCCAGGGCATCGCTGACCGGCTGGAAGTCGGGCAGGATGATGGCCTCGTAGCGATCCCAGGGGAGGTCGAGGGCCGCGCTCTCCATCAGCGTGTCGAAGAGGAAGTGACCCTCGATCAGGAAGCGGAACCAGCCGCGGAACTCGTCCTGGTTGGCCAGCGGGCCGTTGAGCAGCGCGATGCTTGGCCTTGGAAGTCAGCCCACGATAGCTCTCCTCGTTGGCGGCGTGGTAGGCGAACATCTCCTTGACCGGCGCATAGCCCGAGCGATCCTCGTGGTTGTCCAGCCGGCCGATGAGGTAGTAGTCGATTGCGCCGCCGTTGGCCAGCCCCTGGGCCAGGCGCAGCTTCTGCTGGTGGGGCGAGACGGCCACGTGGCGGTAGGGAAAGTCGATGAAGTCGACGGTGGTGTTGCTGGAGACTTTGTCGGGGTAGCTGCTGGTGACCCACTTGGTGTTGTCGGAGCCGCTGTACTGCCAGTGGGGCAGCGGTCGCTTGATGGCCGTGTTGTTCTCCTGGCGCACAAAGCCTTCGGTCATTTGCCGGTTGGCGATGCAGAGGTCGGGCCAGCGCTCATGCAGGAAGTTGTAGACTTTTTCACCGTGGGCCTGGAGCGTGCGGCTCTTGAAGACCGGGTATTTGCGGAAGACGGGATCGTCCATATCCTCGACCACCGGCAGATCCAGGCCAAACATCTCGAAGAAGAGACGCCGGCAGTTGGCGCATTGGCAAGGACCATAGTAGTTGCCGCTGTAGTCGCTGCGTCTGGTAGCCGCCCATGTTGAAGAAGATGCCGTCGAAGTCGTGTGTCGAGAGCAGTTCCTCCAGAATCTTGAACATGTAGACCTGCTGGAAGTCGCCGTTGAGACAGCAGGCCACATCGCCGTTGTAGTCGACGATCTCGCCGGCCGGACTGACATAGGCCCACTCGGGATTGGCCTCGTAGATGGGACGACGCACTTTGGAGAAGTCGGTGCGCGCGAACACGCGGATGTCGGCCGCGTGGCAGGCGTCGATGATCTCGGCCAGGCTGTCGCCCTGGAGATAGGGACTCTGGAAATGAAACGGAAGGTCGGTCGGATAGCTGGCGATGATGCCCGCCGCGTTGATCATCAGGATGTTGGCGTCGAACGCCTGCATGTCCCGGACGACCTGCTCTGCGGAGATGTCCAGCATGTCGATCTCGCGCAGATTGGTCTGGATCAGACGCCACGGATAGCCCTGCCACCAATTGCTCATACGAGTGCTCCTTTGGATTCCTTGATGATCATGTGAGACTACTCAGAAGCCTTTTTCGCCACAGATTGCACAGATGGAAAAAGGATAAGATACAGATGGTACGACGACAGCGCTGGACCTACGGCAGCATTTCGTGGGCGTGCGCCAGAAAGACCTTTAATAGCGCGACGGTTGCTTCGATGTCGTCTTCGTGGCACAGTTGAACCGTTGAGTGCATGTAGCGAACGGGCGCGCCGATGGTGGTGCTGAGCGCGCCCCGTTTTGTGCGCTGAATGGCCGACGCATCGGTACCCCCGCCGATGTTGCGCTGGTAGGCGATCCCGTGCTGCTCGCACAGGTCGATGAGAAACCGGATCAATCGGCGGTCGCCGATGGTCAGGTTGTCGATGAGGTAGATCCCCGTACCTTCTCCCATGGTGCAGATGTAGTCATGCTTTGGAATGTGTGCGCCCCACGTAACGCTGCCGTCTAGCGCAAGGCCGATATCCGGTTCAATGGCATAGGCGGCCATCGGCATGCCGCGCACCCCAACCTCTTCCTGCACGGAACTGACTGCATAGACATCCACCGCCGTCGGCCCCAGGTTCTGCATGGCGTCAAGCAGGCAGTAGGTGCCGATGCGGTCGTCGAAATTCCTGCCTACGTAGACTTTATCGTTGAGTTGTTCAAGCTCCGATGCAAATGTGACAATGTCGCCGACTTCTACTGCGTCACAGACTGCCTCCCGCGGCAAGCCGACATCGATCAGCATTTCCTCCAGCGTCGGCAGCGCTTCGCCGGCTCTGCGCGGAACGATCACGCCCTTGACCGGCCTGCGACCGTGGATGATGACGCGCTGAGAGACGAGCACCTGGGGATTGAGCCCGCCGACACCCTGGAAGCGGATGAAACCATCGGCATCGACATGTTTAACCATCATGCCGACTTCATCTGCGTGGGCAGCCAGAACGACACGGAGCGGGCGCTGGCCTTCAGGAGGATTGGTCGCACGTTTCAGACCGATCACATTGCCCACACGGTCTCGCCATACTTCATCACAAGAGCCTTCCAGTATTGTCTGAATCACATCCTGGACGTCGTCTTCGTAGCCTGGGATTCCAGGTGTGTGGCATACTTTCTCAAGCAGTGTGCGGTTCATGATTCCTCCAGGTACTTTGGTGTGAAACTGACTTGCTCAAATGGACGCTTGTGATTAGGGTGTGTTAAGAACCAGTTGAGAGTGTAGAAGCATTCCGGGATTGCGACAGTACGAATTCCGGTTGTCGAAGAGGCTATGCCGCAATCCCGGAATGCTGGCTCAACTCAGTTTGTTTGCGAAGCAAGCGCAAGGTGCCAACACAACCTTTTTATTATACATAAATGGGTGATAATTCACTATGGATGACGAAAGTAGACAAGACGAGACATCACAACGGGTATTCAGGGGGTTTGACCATGTTCCAGACGGCTTTTGAGTCTGGTGAGTTTGCTGACGCGGCGTAAGCAAGTGCTTGAGACGATTGGCAATCAGGCCGTTGCACTCGTCCAGGGCGGTCCCAAAGAGAAGGCACACGATCTCTTTCGACAGACCAATGATTTCTACTACCTCTGCGGCGTGGAAGTGCCTCACGCCTATTTGCTGATCGATGGCCGCGCCGATGCATCCTATCTGTTTCTTGCCGCATCAGACGCCCCAGCGGCGAGAACATGAGGGCGAGGCGCTCTCGCCGGAGAACGCCGAAATCGTCTGCGAGTTGACCGGCGTGGACGCAGTCTATGGCATTGAGGAACTGGGCAGGTTCTTGGAAAAAGTCACGGTGATCTATACGCCGATGCGCATGGCCGAAGGCCCCGCAATGAGCTGGGACACGCTCCAGCGCGCCCAGCAGGAAGCCGTGGCAGACCCCTGGGATGGCCGTTCGGATCGCATGCGCGCGTTTGTCGCGTTGCTCCGTGGTCGGATTCCCGCCGCGGAGATCCGGGATCTGTCGCCGGTGCTGGATGGGCTGAGATTGATCAAGAGCGAGACCGAGGTCGACTTGCTGCGGAAAGCGGGCAAACTGACGGCGACCGGGGTTGTTGAAGCCATGCGCTCGACGCAGGTCGGCGTGATGGAGTATCAGCTCGACGCCGTGATGCGCTATGTCTATCTGGTGAATGGGGCGAGAGACGCGGGATATCGGGCGATTATCGCAGGCGGGGCAAATGCGTGGTATGGACACTACAACGCCAATGACCAGCCGCTTGGAGACGGCGATCTCGTGCTGGTGGATTGCGCACCGGATTACCGGTACTACACAAGCGACATCGGTCGGATGTGGCCGGTGAACGGTCGCTACTCGGACTTGCAGAGAGAACTGTATGGCTTCATCGTGGAATACCACAAGACATTTCTTGATCTGATTCGCCCCGGCGTGTTGTCCGACCAGATTCTGGACGAAGCCGCGGATCGGATGAGGAGCGTGATTGAAGCGACGAACTTCTCAAAGCCAATCTACGAGCAGTCCGCCAGAAGAGCGTTGGAATTCAAGGGCCATCTGTCTCATCCGGTCGGCATGACGGTGCACGATGTGGGCAACTACAGAGGAGAAGCCGTTGCAGCCCGGTGTTGTGTTGACCCTGGATCCGATGATGTGGGTGCCGGAGGAGAGGCGCTATATCCGTGTGGAGGACACGTTGCTCATCACAGAAGATGGGTATGAGAACTTCACACGCGATGCGCCGCTGGAACTGGACGATGTGGAAGAGACAATGGCAGCAGGACGGCATGTTGCAGCGCTTTCCTGCGCTCTGGTAACTGGGAGGTCGCATGAAAATCACGGCCATAGAAACCATCCCGGTGAGCTTGCCGGTTGGTAAGTTCCAGGACGGCGATGACAAGGTCATCGGTGTCGATGCACCCGAGCGTTATCCCACAGGAGCGTTCAAGTACCGCCCCTGGAACCTGAATGCCGAAGGCGTTCTGGTGTTGTCCAACGTGATCGTGAAGATCCACACCGATGAGGGGCTGACCGGCATCGGGGAGGCCGCTTGCGATACGACGGAGCCGGTCGAGGTCGTTCTGGCCATGATCGATCGACATATGGCGCCGCACCTGATTGGGCAGGATCCGATGAACTGGCGGCATCTGATCGACCTGGTGAGTTGGGACAGGGCACGGGGCGCGACGCGTTTTTCGACGTCCGGGATCGATCTGGCGCTCCACGATCTGGTGGCCAAGGCATTGGGCGTACCGCTACACACGCTTTTGGGCGGATGCCGAAGGTCAAGGGTTCTGGCCTCGATCGAGGTGCCCCGCAATACGCCTGAGAAGATGGCGGCGCACAGCTTTGAGTATTATCAGCAGGGCATACGCGGCATCAAGGCCAAGATCGGCTCCGACCCGGTGCGGGACGCCGAGTGCATCGTAGCGATTCGAGAGAAGCTAGGCCCGGAGATCAGCCTGCGAGCCGATGCCAACTGTGGGTATACCGTCAAAGAAGCGATTCTCTTCTGCGAGTTGGTTGAGCGGCACAAATGTGGGGCTGGAGATCCTGGAGCAGCCTGTAAACACGCTGGATCTGGACGGAACCAAGCGGGTGAAGGAGGCCACGTCGATCCCCGTTGAGGTGGACGAGGGTGCGTTCAGCCTGGAACAGGTGCACCAGATTGTAAAACGCGATGTCGCCGATGTGATCAATACAAAATGCGCCAAGGCCGGCGGGATTCGCGGCGTTGAGCAATGGGCCGCCGTCGCCGAAAGTGCAGATCTGCCGATTGTGATCGGGACCGAATGGGGAGCAGGGCTGAAGGTGGCGGCCAAGCTTCATCTCGGCGCGGCCATCAAGAACGCCGATCCGGTTGTCGAGTTTACCGAGATGATGATTCACGAACTTCTGTTGAAGGAACCGCTGGAATTGCAGGATGGTTATCTTAACTGTACCAACAGGACCCGGTCTGGGTTTGGCGCTCGATGAGGACAAGATTGAAGCGTATCGGACAAAGGGTCTGTGATCGCGGCAAACATCTGAAATCCAGTAGTTCACGAATTGTCATTCTGAACGGGTTTTCACAGTCGCTTTCACACTGGCAAAACACCAGTGAAGAATCTCGTTTTTCTCCAAATCGTGAACTACTGAAATCTGGGAGAGTCCAACCATGGCAAAACTTCGAGCGTTTGGTGAAAACGGAAAGACCGCTTATGGACGGCGTCACTTTGTGAAGGGCGTCGTTGCCGTCGGCGCACTGGCCGGTATCAGTACGACACTGTCCGGCTGTTCTCCGTTCGAACCCTTACCGTCCAGTGCAGATCCGGCGACCGAAACTGAACCGGCATCTGTCGTCGAATGACGAACCATGCGACGGTGGCTTTCGTCAAGACAACAGATCGGGCCGACGGCGTACGCCGGGCCATGGCGTTGCTCGGCCCGACCGATTGGGCAGGCAAGTCCGTGCTCATCAAGCCCAACTTCAACAGCGCCGATCCGGCGCCGGGATCGACACACATGGACGTGTTGCGTACGGTTGTGACCGCGCTTCACGACGCAGGGAGCGGCGAGATCACCATCGCCGACCGCAGCGGCATGGGCAATACACGCAGCGTGATGGAAGCAGATCGGCGTTGACCAGGCAGCGGACGAGATGAACTGCCGGCTGGTTGCCCTCGATGAACTGGCGGCCGACGAGTGGGAGATGATCGAGGTGGACGGCAGTCACTGGAAACAGGGCTTCCCCTTCCCACGTCTGGTGCGCGAGGCCGACGCAGTGGTCCAACTCTGCTGTCTGAAGACCCACCGCTACGGCGGCCATTTCACCATGTCGCTCAAGAACTCGGTCGGCCTGGTCGCCAAGTTCTTGCCAGGCGAACGCCTACAACTACATGAACGAACTGCATACATCGCCGCTCCAGCGCACGCTGATCGCGGAGATCAACGCCGCCTATACGCCCGATCTGGTCATCATGGACGGCGTCGAGGCCTTCGTGCGCGGCGGTCCGGCCAATGGCGACCTGGTCGCGGCCAATGTGGTGCTGGCCGGCACAGACCGCGTGGCGCTGGACGCGGTCGGCGTGGCCCTGCTGCGCCATTTCGGCACGACGGCTGAAGTGAGCCAAGGCGCGATCTTTGAGCAGGAACAGATCGCACGCGCGGTCGAGCTTGGGCTGGGCGTTGCCGGGCCTGAGCAGATCGAGCTGGTGACCGATGACGCCGATAGCCAAGCCTACGCCAACGAAATTCAGGCGATCCTACGCCAAGGGTAGTAGTCGTGACATTGTGACAGTTCGTCCAATCTGGTTGACAATTCTGTCCACGTTGACCGGCAGACAAGGACAAGATTTGCTGGAATACTTGAGACTTGTGACTTTGGTGTGTTCAGAATGCGTCGAACCCCTCAAGGTCCTTCAGGCGGAGGATGCCGCAGACCTGAACTGCAGCGAATACCTCCCGGAGGATCGTCTCAACCGATCGTGAACACACCCTTATGATCTGGAGATTAGGCACCACCAACATGGAGACCACAAATGGCTGCACCAACCATCTTGATTGTTGACGACGAACCACAAGTCCTGAACGCGGTCGAGCGAGACCTGCGCCAGCACTTCCGCCGCGACTATCGCATTGTCAAAGCCGGGAAGCGGCCAGGAGGCGCTGGACGCCGCCCGGCAACTGAAGCAGCGTGGCGCTGCCATTGCGCTCTTTCTCGCCGACCAGCGTATGCCCAACATGGAGGGCACCGAGTTCCTGGCGGAAGCGGCCAAGCTCTACCCGGATGCGCGCAAAGTATTGCTCACGGCCTATGCCGACACCGAAGCCGCTATCGCCAGCATCAACGAGATCAACCTGGATTACTATCTGATGAAGCCGTGGGATCCCCCGGAAGATCTCATGTATCCCGTGCTGGACGACCTGCTCAGCGACTGGAAGGCCAACGTACGCCTGCCCTACGAAGGCATTCGTGTGGCCGGGACACTTTGGTCGGCACGCTGCCACGATGTCAAGGACTTTCTGGCGCGCAACCGCATCCCCTATCAATGGCTGGACATCGAAGTGGACGGCGAAGCACGCGCTTTGGTGGATGCCGTGGAGAACGAACACCACCAACTGCCCGTCGTCTTCTTCCCGGATGGACGCGTGCTGATCGATCCGGACAATCGCCTGCTGGCCGATACCTGTGGTCTACAGACGGAGGCGTCGGCCCAGAGCTACGACCTGATCGTGGTGGGCGCGGGACCGGCCGGGTTGGGCGCCGGCGTCTACGGCGCGTCTGAAGGGCTGCGAACACTGATGATTGACATGGAAGCCACCGGCGGCCAGGCCGGCACAAGCTCCCGGATCGAGAACTATCTTGGCTTCCCCAGCGGCATCAGCGGGGCCGATCTGGCCAGTCGTGCCACCACCCAGGCACGGCGTTTGGGCGCAGAGATATTAACGGCCCAACGAGTGACAGACATCCGCGTGGAGGATCCATACCGGATCGTCATTTTGGAGGACGGCACGGAACTGACCTGTCGGGCGATCATCTTGGCCACTGGCGTCACCGTCCGCAGGCTTGACGCACAGGGCATTGATCGGCTGACCGGGGCAGGCATCTACTACGGGGCGGCCTTGACCGAAGCCGCAAACTACCGGGATCAGGATGTCTATGTCGTTGGCGGGGCCAACTCGGCCGGCCAAGGCGCCATGTTCTTCTCCAGGTACGCGCGCAAGGTCACGATGCTCATTCGGGGAGAATCCCTGGCCGCCAGCATGTCGCAGTACCTGATCGATCAGATCGAAGCGACGCCCAACATCGAGGTACGCGTGCATACCACCGTTGAGGCAGCACATGGCGACGAACGTCTGGATGCCATCACCGTGAAAAACCACAATACCAACGAGGTGCAGACGCTCCCGGCCGCCGCGCTCTTCCTTTTTATTGGCGCTGTGCCCCACACGGATATGGTAAAGGAACTGATCGCGTGCGACGCTGCCGGCTTCGTACTGACCGGCCCCCAGCTTCGTCGGGGCGGCCGTCGCCGCGCCAAGGCAACCGCACAGATCTTGGACATGCTGGCAGACGGGGCGACCGACGACAAGCCTGCGCATCGCTGGCTGCTGGACCGCGATCCGTACCTGCTGGAAACCAGTATTCCAGGTGTTTTCGCAGCCGGAGATGTGAGAGAGGGCGCTGTGCGGCGCGTGGCCACCGCCGTGGGCGAGGGAGCGGTGGCTGTCAGTTTTGTTCACCAATATTTGAAGACAGTCTGACTCACTACCGTACAGAAAATTAGTTCGAAAGGATCGGATGATTTGAAAATGGTTGTCACTCATGTAAGCTTCGATTCCAACCAAAGAAAAGGAGCAAAGCATGAGCGACAACCTAAGACGATATCGTGCCATCGACGCGGCGTTGATGCAACTTCATCCAGTCGAGCCAACGGGGCGACTGCGGCAGTCAATACAGGTACTGGCCATGTTCATCAACGGCATTGTGGCCAGCAAAAGCACCAAGTACACGAGAAGTGGCCAAGAAAGGCACCCGGCAAGGCCAAGGTCACCAGTCAGGAAATACGGCTGAGCCGTTGGTACAAGAACAAGCAGGTCAGCTACGAATGGCATATGCTTCCATTTATCGAGGACTTGCTGGCGCACCTGTCGAGTCAGACTTGGTCATTGCGATTGACGGCAGCGAAGTGGGCCGCAATTGCGTGACCTTGATGGTCAGTTTGATCTACCAGAAACGAGCGATTCCACTGCTCTGGATGGTCAGAACCGGCAACAAAGGACACTTTGCCGCCGAAATGCACGTTGAATTGCTCAACGAACTGCAGGCTCTGCTACCGGACGATGCCTCTGTGGTTCTGTTGGGCGATGGTGAGTTCGACAGCATCGAATTGCAGACCTTTGTCGCCAACGCCGGCTGGGAATATGTCTGTCGAACGGCCAAGAATACCCAGGTCTATCACGACGGCGCCTGGATGAGCCTGGATGATTGTGAGCCTTGGCCCGATAGTTGCAGCGCACTGCATGATGTCCTGTTCACCCGACAAGCTTACGGTCCTGTGATGGTCATTCTCTGGTGGGACCGAGAATGCAAGGAACCTATCTATCTGGTGACCAACCTGCCGCTCGTGGAAGAAGCCTGTCGTTTTTATCGCAAACGCATGCGAATCGAGACTTTCTTCTCCGACCAGAAAAGTCGTGGCTTTCAGCTTCACAAAAGCCACATCAGCGATCCTCAGCGATTGCATCGGCTCATGATTGCTGCTTGCCTGGCCTACATCTGGATCATCTACCTGGGCGTCATCGCACTTGAAGACGGTTGGAAGAACCAGATTCATCGCACTGATCGCTGTATGATATGATCTCAGGTTCTCGTTCTCGTTCTCGTTCTCGAAGATACGGGACTTCGAGAACGAGAACGAGTACTGAGCATGGGTGTGCGGGTGTAGAGGGTAACAACATGTTCTATCAATACGGAAAACGACTCTTCGACGCCTTGGAAAACCTTGTGCGCGATGAGTCTGACGACAATGACTCTACAGTCAAGAAGACCATCGTCGTTGCGGTTGCCCTCTTCCTGGGTATTGCCGGCCTCGTATGGGGCGCAATCTATCTCAACTGGGATGAACCGAGGGCGGCGCTCTGGCCGTGGGCCTACAGCCTGATTTCGTTGGCCAACATTCTGCTGTTGCGCTGGCACAAACGCTATGCCTGGTTCCGGGATATTCAGCAGGGCATCACGCTGCTGATTCCCTTTGGCCTCATGCTTGTACTGGGCGGGTACGCCAGTTCGGGTGCGGTCGTCATCTGGTGCTTCCTCGCCCCACTGACGGCCCTCCTGGTCTCTGATACGCGTCAGGCGTTTCTCTGGTTTGCCGCTTACTTTGCCCTGCTTCTGACCGGAGCCGTGCTTGAGGGTCCGATCGGAACGACGAACAATCTGCCGTCCTATGTGGTCAACGCCTTCTGGGTACTCAACATTGGCGGGGCCACCACGGCCGCGTTTGCCGTTCTTCTCTATTTCTTGGGACGCACCGAGGCGGCGCAGGAAGAGATCGCCGAGTTGTTTGCCGAGGCGGAAGACGCACGGTCTGTCGCTGAGGCTGCGACCATCGCCAAGAGCGCCTTCCTGGCCAACATGAGCCACGAGATCCGTACGCCGATGAACGCTGTGATCGGCATGAACACGCTGCTGCTCGACACCGAACTCAACAGCGAACAACGTGAATACTCGGAGATCATCCGCAACAGCAGCGACGCGCTGTTGGTCATCATCAACGACATCCTCGACTTTTCCAAGATCGAGGCCGACAAACTGGTCATTGAGGACCGCCCTTTTGACCTGCGCGAGTGTATCGAAGGGTCACTCGACCTGGTAGCGCCGGCCGCTGCCGTCAAGGATTTGAATCTGGCCTATCTGATGGACGACGACGTGCCGGAGGCGATCTATGGCGATTCCACGCGCTTGCGTCAAATCCTGGCCAACCTCCTGACCAACGCCGTCAAGTTCACGGCGGAAGGCGAGATCGTGGTCTCGGTGGGTGTCGAAAAAATCGACGACGGACGGCGCACTTCAACTGCACTTCAAGGTCAAAGATACCGGAATCGGCATTTCGCCCGAAAACGCCGAGCGTCTCTTCGAATCGTTCAGCCAGGTTGACGCCTCCACCACACGCCAGTATGGAGGCACGGGGCTGGGACTGGCCATCAGCCGGCGGCTGTCCGAACTGATGGGCGGCACCGTCTGGGTCGAGAGCGAGGGCATTCCGGGCCTGGGCACGACCTTCCACTTCACCATTCAGACGCGACCGGCCCCTGCCATAGAACGCAGCTATCTCGACGTCATGCAGCCCGAACTGGCCGGTCGACGCGTGCTCATCGTCGATGACAACCGTACCAATCGCCAGATCATCCGACGCCAGATCGAAAGCTGGGACATGCAGGCGCAAGAGACTTCGCTGCCCTCGGAGGCGCTGGCCTTGCTCCAGAGCGGCGCAAGCCTTTGACGTCGCCATCCTCGACGTACAGATGCCGGAGATGGACGGTCTGACCTTGGCGGCCGAGATGCGGCGCCAGCGCGATGCCGAAAGTCTGCCGCTTGTCCTGTTGACCTCACTGGGCCGGCAGGCTTCGGATGCCGAACGGTTGACGCGCGCTCAGGTTTCCGCCTTTTTGACGAAACCGATCAAACCGTCGCAACTCTTCAATGAGTTGCTGGCGATCTTTGGCGAGCGTTCACCTCACTTCGTTGAAGGAACGGACGGAGAAACATCCGAATTTGATCCTGAAATGGGACGGCGCTATCCGTTGCGCATTCTGCTGGTCGAGGACAATCAGACCAATCAGTACCTGGCCATGCTGCTGCTTGAGCGACTCGGCTACACGGCAGATGTGGCCGAACAACGGCCTGGAAGCGTTGGCCGCACTGGAACGGCAACCCTACGACCTGGTGCTCATGGACATTCAGATGCCGGAGATGGACGGCATGGAGGCCACGGCCGAGATTCGCAACCGCTGGCCTCAGGCGCAGCAACCGCGTATCGTCGCAATGACCGCCGATGTGTTGCAGGAAGAGATCGACTCGTGTCAGAGAGCCGGTATGGACGGCTACGTGGCCAAGCCCATTCATGTGCCGGACCTGGTGGCGGCGCTCAAGAATAGCTGGGCCGCCATTCATGCGGCCGGCGGTTTTGAATCGACGGAGGCGGCACCGGATAGCATACTCGTTGATGGTCCAACAAGCCCGGATGACGTCGCCAAGCCGATGGCCGAATCGGGCCCGGCAGACGACAAGACTGGTGCAATCCTCGATCCCGAAGCGGTCGACCGTCTGTTGCGCGTGGTCGCCAACGACAGGGATGTCCTCAGACTGTTGATCGACAGTTTTCTGGAAGACGCGCCTGGTCTGCTAGAGACCATGCAGCGCGCCGCACGTGACCAAGATGCCGAAAACCTGCGCCGGTCAGCCCACACCCTCAAGTCCAACAGCGCCGACTTCGGGGCAACGGAATTGGCCGATCTCTGCAAACAGTTGGAGGATCGGGCCAAGCAAGGCGACTTGGGCGAAGCGGATGGACTGACGGAAGAGATTGTCGCCGCCTACGAGCCAGTTGCAGCGGCGCTAAAGATATTGAAAGAGGAGTGATCATGGCTGACGTGCACGGCCACATTCTGGTCGTTGACGACAATCGCATGAACCGCATCAAGCTGTCGGCCAATTTGGAAAGCCAGGGCCACACGGTCACGCTGGCCGAGGACGGCCAGTCGGCTTTGGACATCATACGTGTCGAATCGTTTGATGTCGTTCTGCTCGACCTCATCATGCCCGGCCGCGATGGGTATGACGTGTTGCAGGAGATGAAGGGCGACGTCGCGCTGCGCGACATTCCGGTGATCGTGATTTCGGCGCTGGACGAGATCGAGAGCGCAGTGCGCTGCATCGAACTGGGCGCCGAGGACTACCTCTCCAAACCCTTCGATCCGGTGCTCCTCAAAGCGCGGCTTCGTGCGACGCTGGAGAAGAAAAAGCTGCGGGATCTGGAGCGCGCCTACGTGCAGCAGGAGGTCATGCTGCGCCAGAACGAGAAGCTGGCCACGCTGGGCAAGCTGAGCGCGGGCATGGCCCACGAACTCAACAACCCGGTGGCAGCGGTCCTACGCGGGACCGAGCACATGGCCGCGGCCATTGAACGCCAGTTGGAGGCGCAGTTGGCGCTTGGCCGTTCCGGGCTGTCAGCCGAACAGGTGGAAAAACTCGCCGCCATCTCGCGCCAAGCCGCAACGCAGGCAGGCGAAGCCGGCGAACTGGACGCGTTCACGCGCAGCGAAAAGGAAGCCGATTTGGAAGACTGGCTGGACGATGCCGGTATGCAAGATGCTTGGGAACTGGCGCCCGGCTTGGTCGAGATGGGCTACGACAAGGAGAGGCTGGTCGGCTTGGCGGCCGAGTTCCGTCCGGACCAGTTTGAGCACACGCTCGACTGGATCGCCAGCCGCTTCTCGATGTACGGTCTGTTGCGCGAGATCGGCGAGGGATCACGGCGGGTGGCCGAAATCGTGCGTGCGCTCAAGTCGTTCACCTACTTGGACCAGGCGCCGGTGCAGAATGTCGACGTCCACGCCGGCCTGGATGACACGCTGATCATGCTGCGCGGCAAGCTGAAGCGAGGCGTGGATGTGAGCCGGGACTATGCCGCCGATCTGCCGCTCATCGAAGCGCGCGGCACCGAATTGAACCAGGTCTGGACCAACATCATCGACAACGCCGTTGACGCCATGGACGGCCACGGTGAGATCCAACTGCGGACGCGGTGGGAGGAACCATGGGTCGTGGTCGAGATCGAGGACAACGGCCCCGGCATTCCCGAGTCGATCCAAGGTCAGCTCTTCGACCCCTTCTTCACCACCAAGCGCCCGGCAAGGGCACAGGGCTGGGCCTGAACATCAGCCACAACATCATCGTCCAGAAACATGGCGGCGAAATCTCCGTGTTGTCCCAGCCGGGCAGAACCGTTTTTCGAGTTCTGTTGCCCTTGTGTCTGGTGCAGGAAGTCCAAAACGATTGATCCCGTCCGACCTTCAGTTTAGCTCCGCAATCCTTCAGAGAGCCGCGAATCCTCAGAAATTCAACCACTTGTCAAGATTGACCGGCAACATTGTCCATCGTTGACCGGCAGACAAAAATACCTAAAAAGCCTATATTGCTACCTGCGTTCAGTTCCATTCCGGCGATCAGTGCGCCGGAATGGTCCGTGACTACACATCAAACGCTTGAATTGGCGTCTTGAAGGTTCAGGAATTATTGAGGGAACACGAGGTGCGACCCTTGCGGTCGCCCGCTGCAGGCGGGCCAAGCCCCGCCCCTACGATTCCCATGATATTTTTGGACCGTTAGCACGCCAATCAGCACAGGATTTGGGGAAAAATAGCATGGCAATACAGGCACATTGGATTCGGGCGAGCATTCTGTTTAGCATTTTATCGCTTCTGTTTCTTGTAGGCTTCGGAGCGCAACCGGCATCGGCGGCCAGCCGACCGGCGGCTGCGCCCCTTGCCGACGCCTGCTTCGTCAGCCTCAACAACAGCGGTAGCACCGACTACAGCAGCGCGGATGCCAGTGCGTTGCAATCGGCCGTTTCTGCCGCCGTCAGCGGCGACACCCTCAAGGTGGCCGGGACCTGCGCCGGCGTAGCGCCCGTGAGCGGGAAGGTCCAGACGGTCTACGTCAACAAGCACCTGACCATCGTCGGCGGCTATGCGCCGGGGGCCTGGTCGGCCCAGCCGAACAGCGCCGCCAATCCGACGGTTCTGGACGCACAGATCAGCGGCCGCGTGGTCTATCATCACCAACAGCGCGGTGGTGACCTTGTCCCACCTCACGTTGCGCAACGGCCAGGCGGGCACCGACTTTGGCGGCGCGATCTTGACCGAAATGCAACACCGATCTCACCTTTGACCAGGGCCGCATTGAAGACAGTCAGGCCGATCTCGGCGGCGCCATTTTTCACTCCGGACCCGTGCTCATTGAAGAGAGCACGCTGACCGGAAACCAGTGCAGCCACCGGCGGAGCCATCTACATCAACGGCCTCGACGCTGACCATTACGGACAGCACTTTGTCCAACAATCGGGCCACGGCATATGACGGCGGGGCCATTTACAGCGACGGCACGCTAGATGTCACCAATAGTACCTTTAGCCGCAATCGCGCTGACGCCGGCAAGGGCGGGGCCATTTATGCGCCAAATTCCAGCGCCGACCACCATCAGTTACAGCACCTTTGGCGAAAACCGGGCGGCCAGCGGCGGCGGCGTCTATGGCAGGAACAGCATGACGCTCTCCGCCACCATCATCGCCGATAGCCCATCGGGCGGCGATTGTGTCTCGATCTCGGCAGGTTCGGCGATTATCGACGGCGGCTACAACCTCATCGAAGACGGCAGTTGCATCACTGCCGGCACCAGCATCAGCGGTGATCCCGGTGTTGCCCCTGGCGGATAACGGCGGCCCCACCCAGACCCATACCTTCATCTATGGCAGTTTGGCCCGCAATCGGATTCCTCAAGGAGACCTTGAATGCGGTCTCGGCATCGGCGCCGATCAGCGCGACGAGATCCGCCCGACCGGGGTCGCCTGTGACGTGGGTGCGACCGAATATGTCCCGGCGCAGCCCGTCGCCATCGATGACAACGGCGCCACCGACGAAGAGACGGCCTTGAGCGTACCGGTTCCGGGCGTGCTGGCCAACGACAGCGATCCCAACGGTGATCCACTGACCGTCCAACTGATTTCGGGACCGAGTAGTGGAGACATCTCCCTGCATGCGGACGGCGCATACGTCTACACGCCCACGCTGAACTTCAACGGCGCGGACAGCTTCGTCTACCGGATTTTTGACGGCAATCTGTCTGACAGCGCAACGGTCACCATCCAAGTAAGCCCGCTCAACGATCCACCCATGGCGATACCCGACCAACGGTATGCGGCTTCGGCAGGCGAGTCGATCATCGATGTGTTGCGCAACGACATCGATGTAGACGGCGACACTCTGACCCTGCTCAGCGTGAGCGATCCACCCAAAGGCACTGCGGTCGTCAGCGGCAACCAGGTCCGATATACGCCGGATCCGGGACCGGTTGGCAGCGTTGACACCTTCACGTACACCATGACGGACGGTCAGGAAGAAGCGTCCGCGCAGGTGACCGTAACCACCTTTCAGGCCGACTTCAGCGGCGCCTGCACAACGGCCGACGATCTGATCGCAGCCATCAACAACGCCAACCTCGATCCGGAACCGGACACGATCACGCTGGCTGCCGGCTGCACCTATACTTTGACGGCATACGCCATCTTCAACCCGGATGGCTATGGGCCGGTCGGACTGCCGCCCATCGACAGCGACATCACGATCCAAGGCAACGGTGCCGTCATCGAGCGCGCTGTGGATGCGCAGAACACGTTTCGCCTCTTCTACGTGCGTGAGAACAGCGCATTGACGCTGCAGCAAGTGCACCTGCGCGGGGGCGCCGCTCAGGGCGGCAACGGGTCCAGGAGCCAGGGCATCGGGGAAGGCGTTGAGGGTCGGGGCGGTCGCGGCGGCGGTGCTGCGGGACTGGGCGGGGCCATCTTCAATCGTGGCCCGTTACGATTCTTGAGAGCACATTGTCCGATAACCAGGCCATTGGCGGCAACAGCAACGGCGTTATCGGCGGTGGACGCCACCAAGGTGGCGGCGGCGGCGGTATGGCGGCGTCGGCCACCAACAGAAATGGCGGTGCAGGCGGCGGCGGCAACGGCGGAACGTCCACCAACGGCAGCAACGGCGGTTTTGGCGGCGGCGGCGGCGGTGGTGGCTACAATGGCAGCAACGGGCGCAACGGCGGCAACGGCGGCTTTGGCGGCGGCGGCGGCGGACGGTCCAGCCATGACGGCGGTATCGCGGGAAGCGCCGGCAGCAGCGGCTACGGCGGCGGCAACGGCGTTACCGTGCGTGCCGGCGGCGGCGGCGCGGGCATGGGCGGGGCCATCTTCAACTGGCACGGTTCGGTCTCTCTGGTCAACAGCACGCTGGCCGGCAACCGCGCACAGGGCGGTGTGGGCGCACAGGGCGGTCGCGGTCTGGGCGGCGCGCTCTTCAACGGGGCCGGTACGGTAGAGATCATTCACTCGACCCTGGCCGGTAACATCGTTCAGGGTCGCAATCCCGAGGGCGGCAGCGTCTTCAACTATCAGCCCGACGGCCAGAATGCCGGCATCATCACGCTGCGCAACAGCATCCTGGCCGACAGCAGCGGCGGCAATGACTGCGGCAACGACGGCGGCACGGTCACGGCGCCCTGCGCCCAACTACAACCTAATCGAGGTCGGCGGCGCTTGTGCAGCCCCGGCGACGACGGCCGATCCCGCCCTTTCACCTCTGGCTGATAACGGCGGCGGTACGCCGACCATGGCCATTACATCGGGCAGCCCGGCAAAGGATGCAGTGCCTGCCGGTGATTGCCTGGCTGCGACGGATCAGCGGGGGGCGGCTCGTCCGCAACAAGCGGGTTGCGAGGTCGGCGCGTACGAGTTCGTGAACAAGTACCTGGCGCTGACCGCGGAAGCGCCCGGCCTCGGTGTGAACGCAACCACGCCGCTCCATGCGCGACTCTTCCCGCCCCTGGCCGGGGTCACCGTGGAGTTTGCGATGATCGACGGCGGCGGTGGACTTAGTCAACTGTCGGCAGTGACGGACGGCAGCGGCACGGCGACGGTCAACTACATGGCCGACAACAGCGTCGGCGTAGCCCGCATCCAGGCCACGATAACGGATCTGGCGCTGACAGACGACACGTTCGTCTACGTGGCCGCGGCAACGGGCGCAACCCGGCAGGAGCGCAGCACCGGCAATCAGCACAGTATCGGCCACCTCGGCGACTACAGCATAGTCGCCGAGCAGTCGGGAGACGGCACACCCTGGCTGGGCGTGGCGCGGTATGCGGCGAATCCCTGTCCAAACAGCACCCAAGCCGTGACGCCAGCAGGCGACTATGTCGACCTGCTGCTCGAAGGCACGGGCGGCGTCAACAGCTTGACCGTCACCGTGGCCTATTCCGACACCATCGGTTCGCCCTCGCTGTACTGGTGCGATGTCAATGGAGAGTGGCAAGCGACCACCGTTGGCACGGTCGATACCGACAACAAGACCATCACGCTGGCCGTCACCGACGCCACTTCGCCCAGTTTGAGCGACCTGGAAGGCACGCCTCTGGTGGTCGGCAGCAACGCGCCGCTGGCCGTCAGCCTGGGCTGGTTCTTGGCCGAGCGCGTCGGCGACAGCGTGGATTTCCGCTGGCAGACGGCGACCGAGACCGGCACGGCCGGCTTCCATGTGCTGGCCGCCACCGGTGAAAACAGCGACAGCGACAAGGTTCGGCTGAACCCGGAACTGATTCCGTCGCCCGTCATCGACTCGGTGGAACCGACCAACTATACCTTCAGCGCCGTCACCGAGGCGACTCGCTTCTATCTTCAGGAAATCGGAATAGACGGCAGCGTGAGCGAGCATGGTCCATTCGAGCTAGGCGTGGCCAGCGGGGTAGAGATCGGTGCAGAGAGTGGTGTAGAGAGCGGCACCGATGTGGAGATGACGCCGGTTCTCTGGCTGCCGATTGTCTCCAGCGAGACGGCATCAACGGACGGGCGCTCCGCAATCATCCAAGAGGAGGCAGATCGGCCAGAGCAAATGGCCGACGAAGACCCCGAAGTGACCGAAGCGGCGCTGTCGAATTCAGCGGTCGATCAGGGCACGGCCGACCACGCCGGGCTGTTGCCCAAGCTCTGGCTGCCCCTGGTGCAACGTTAAACTGACATGCCTACGAGATCATGGTTTTCTCGACGGTGACAGTTTCAGCAGATCACGATTTGGTGAAAAGCGAGATTCTTCGCTGGTCACCTGCAAGAGTGTGGCGCTCGAGAATACCCGCTTCAAAGAAACAAGCTCGACTGCGGCAGAAGGAACACTGTCACCCTGAGTGGGTATCCGTCGACAGGTTGATGCACTCAAATGACCAACGAAGGGTCTCTGCATCGCAAAACAGATTCTTCGCTGGTCTCTCAGCATGTTCGATCTGTCGAAGCAGACCCGCTCAGAATGACAGTCGAACTGCTGGCGGGACCCGTTTCCTGTCGTTAGAGCGCTGGCTTTCCAGCGAGGAATACTCAGAATGACAAATCGTGAAATACTGAGTTTAGTTCGCACGTGGACGTGCGAACCGCTAAAAGTGATCTGAACATTTCGAGTGTGGACCCGTGCGCACGTGGGCGTGCGCGCTGAACGTTGCATCCCGAACAACCAATGATCTCGTTGTGTCTTCAGTCTAGATAGGAAAAAGTAAACCTCATGAAATTACGTGTGCTCGTCCTTGGGGCCGGTTTTGGCGGCCTGGAATTGACCACCATGCTGTCCGATGCGCTCGGTGACCAACTGGATCTGACCTTGATTGACAAGAACGACTCGTTCTTCATCGGCTTTTCCAAGTTTGAGGTGATGTTTGGTCGCCAAACCGCCGAAGCCGTGAAGATGCCTTACCGCAAGATCGTTAAGCCGGGGGTGCGCTTTCGGCAGGAAACGATTACCAGCATTGATCCCGAAGCCAAACGCGTGACCACCGAGGACGGCGCTTACGAGGCCGATGTACTGGTCGTAGCGCTGGGCGCCGACTACGATTTTGCGGCCACGCCGGGCCTGATCGAAGGCGGCCACGAGTTCTACTCATTTGCCGGGGCGGAGCGTCTACGGGAGTTTCTGCCGACCTTTCCCGGCGGTAATGTCGTGGTTGGCGTGGCCGATACGCCCTTCAAATGCCCCCCAGCCCCCAGCGAGTCCGTTCTGCTCCTGCACGACTATCTGACCGAACGGGGCATCCGCGATCAAGGCCGACTCAGTCTGGTCATGCCCTTTGGCAACCCCATCCCGCCCTCGCCCGAAACGTCGCAGGCCCTGCTGGCGGCCTTTGCCGAGCGGGACATCGACTATATCGCCGATAAGTTGGTGGATGCCTACGACCCGGCCCGGAAGGTCGTCGCCCTGATTGATGGCAGCGAACTGCCCTGCGATCTCTTCCTCTGCATCCCCACACACCGCGTGCCCACGGTGGTGGCCGAAAGCGGCATGACCCAAAACGGCTGGATTCCGGTTGACCCGGCCACACTGAAAACACGCTTCCCCGGCGTCTACGCCGTGGGCGATGTGACCAGCGTCGGCACGCCCAAAGCGGGCGTCTTTGCCGAAGGCTCGGCCCGGGTGGTGGCCGCAGTCGCTGATTGCGGAGCTACAAGGAAGCGAAGCGCCCGCCGCTTATGACGGCATTGGCTCCTGCTATATTGAATTTGGGGACAAACGGGTGGGCCAGGTGGAGGTCAACTTTCTGTCGGCGCCCAAACCCACCGGCTTCTTTACCGCACCGTCTGCGAGCCTGGTGAAGGACAAGGCCGAATTCGCCACGACTCGACGGGCGCGCTGGTTTGGGTTGTAATACCAATTGCCTGGCCAACGACCGCGTATCGTAGGGGCGGGGCTTGCCCCCGCCCGTTCATCTCACCGGGCGGGGGCAAGCCCCGTCCCTACCGAAACATGGTTTGTGAATGGCCAAACGGTCTACGTGCCCTATCAACCGGCCAGCCGCTGTTCCATCACAAAGCGCAGCAGCGCAGCGGCATCCTCGAGACCAAGCTTGCGCATGATGCGGGTGCGGTACGAACTCACCGTGGAGCGAGAGACAACGAGGATCTCGGCGATCTCGCTGTTGCTCTTGCCCTGGGCGATGAGTTGGAGCACCTCGTACTCGCGTGTGGTCAGCTTGAGGAGCAGTTCGTTGTGCGGATCGTGTGAGCTGTTTGCATCCTGGTTTTCGATGGCTGTGGCTTGGCGCAGTTCGTCCAATGCTCTGTTTTGCAGGCTCAAGCCGTGGGCGAGTTGGCCTTCCAAGTTGTCGACGATCGACACGTCGAGCACCTCACGTTGCGACTGAAACAAGTGGTGCATCTGCGTCAACACGATTTGCACAGCCTCTAGCCGCGGAATGATGTGACCGCGCACGTTGCCGGCCAGGCCGGCTTCGGCCTCTTCGCGTGCCAATGATTGTCGGGTAAGTTGACGCAACTGTTCGCTCTGCTGCCGGAGCAGTTCGAGCAGCTGTGCCTGTTCTTCCTGGCTGCGCTTGCGCAATGCCACTTCCTCTGTCAACGCAGCCGTGCGTTCCTGGACACGTTTTGTCAAATGTAGATCGCAGATCGCTCAGTTCCAGAGTGCGTGCGCACGCGTGCCAGCAGTTCGCCGGCATCAAAGGGCTTGGTCACGTAGTCCACACCGCCCACCTCGAAGCCGCGCACCTTGTCATCGGTATCGGTCAGTGCGGTCATGAAGATGACCGGCGTGGACGCGGTCTCCGGATTGGCCTTGAGGCGGCGGCAGGTCTCCAGCCCGTCGATGCCGGGCATGCGAATGTCGAGCAGGATCAGATCGGGCTTGGCCAGCAGGGCACGGGCCAGGCCGTCTTCGCCATTGGAGGCGGTGAGAATGCGAAACCCGTAGGCGCGCAGCAGATCCACGGCAACACGCAGATTGTTGACGGTGTCGTCGATGATGAGAATGGTGCGTGTGTTCGGGTGCAACAGGCATTGGGTTCTCCGTCGTTCATGATGGCGCTGGTATCTATCTCGATAGACCGCGGATTAGGCGGATGAGGCGAACAAAACCGGATTGAATCGGATTTTATCCGCGTAGATCCGCCTCATCCGCGAATCCGCGGTCTATCAAACCTTCATCCTCAGACCGAACCAGCGCCAGGATACCCGCATCGTCGAAATTGGCGGCCAGGGCCAGCAACTGCTCCGCAAAGGGTCGGTAGAGATCCGATTCGGCGGCCAGCCGGGTCGCCTCTTGCTCGATGCCTTGCATGTCGCCCATGACGGCCAGTTCGTAGAATGGCGCTCGCACGGCCGGCGGCGGCAGCACAACCTCGGGCTGTTCCACGGCGGCATCTGGCTGCGGCGCAGTCTGGCGTTGTTGCCGAATCGCTGGCCATGTTCGGTGCGTCCTCGACGCAGGGAACTGTCAGGTCAAACCAGAAGCGGCTGCCCGATCCCGGCTGACTCTCCACCTGAATCTCGCCGCCCATGAGTTGGACAAGACGCTGGCTGATGGGCAGCCCCAGGCCAACGCCCTCGGTAGGAAACATATCCTGGTTGGCCTGTTCGAAGGGCGAAAAGATCTCCTCGATCTGATCAGCCGCCAGCCCGACCCCGCTGTCGATCACTTCAAAGCGTAAAACAACATGCCTCTCTTGTCGATTGTCGGCGTCCAGTCGTGACACCTGGAGCAGGACCTGACCCGCCTGGGTAAATTTGATCGCGTTGCCGATCAGGTTGATCAACACCTGGCGCAGCCGCCGCTCATCACCCATCGATACGCGCCGGCAGGTCCGGCCCGGCAGTTGATTCCAACTGAATCCCCTTCTCCTCGGCGGCAAACGCCAGCATCTGCACCAAACCATCAAGCAGATCGCTCAGTGAGAAGTCGGCTATGGCCAGTTCCAGCCGATCCGCCTCGATGCGGGAGAGGTCAAGAATGTCGTCGATCAGCGTGAGCAGATGGCGACCACTGGCGTAGATGGTCTCGACGCCCCTGGTCTGGAGCGGCGTGAGCCCGGCCTCATCCTGTAGGATCTGGGCATAGCCCAGAATGCCGTTGAGCGGCGTGCGCAGTTCGTGGCTCATGTGGGCCAGGAAGTCGCTCTTGGCCTTGCTGGCGGCTTCAGCCCGGTCGGTGGCTTCGGCCAGCGCCTCGGTGCGCGCGGCCACCTGCGCCTCAAGGCCATCTTCAACCTGTTCGACTGAGGCGACCATGCGGTTGAAGGCATCGGTGACAACGCCGATTTCATCGGGGAAGTAGACGGTGGCCCGAGCTGTGAGGTCGCCCCGATCCACGGCACCGACCGAAGTCATCAGGCTGCGCAGCGGCACGACCAGGATGTAGCGGAAAAAGAAGGGGAAACCGAGTAGGATGAAGGCGCTCAGGCCAATCAGCAGCCAGAAGAGCGGCAGCATCATTTCGTGCAGATAGGTACGCTGGGCCACCAAGAAATCGACGGATGTACTCTCGCCTGCAAGCCGCTGGAACGCGTCCAGAAAACGGGGCTCGACAACGGCGCCGACCAGGCTGATGGAGATGAGCACGATGGCCAATGTCGTCACGCTGAGTTTGACGAGTACGGAGATGGTCTCCTCAGAGTAATTGTAGAAAAGAAGACCGCCAACAAAGTAGGCCAGAAGAAGACCGATGGTGGGGACGAAGACAAAGAACGGCGACGTCGCAAATGGCTGGATGGCCAGAAGCACGACAACAGTCACCGGAACCAGACCAACCAGCGCCATGATGACGGCGACATGGGCATAGCGCCCGCTCGGCAACAGCCACTGTTTCCAGGACTTTCCGTCCAGGGTTCACGACTTCGGAGAAATGCGGCGGCTCGCCGCCAGAGCACAAGGGTACCCCAGACCCAACCAACCACAGTCCAGCCATCAACCAGCCTGGCAACAAGGTAGGCAACATCCGGCCGCTCGAACCCGGTCAGTGTCAGAAATGGCGACCCCTGTTGCCATCGCCGCGACAGCGATGGATAGATAGAGCACAACCTTTGCTTCTCGGCGCAGTCGGTCTGCCGTCGTACGGTCCATCGACCCGCGAGGAAAGACATAGGCGAACTGCACAGCGAAGAGCGTGGCAAAGGCACGGGCCGGATGCCAAAGTGCAGAGGCATACGGCAAACCATCGCCGAATGTCAGCGCCTCAATCAGCACAATGGCGGCGAGCAGCACGCTGGAGGCAAGCACGCCCACATAGAAGAAGGTGGCACGCGATCTGTGCGCCCTGAACAACAGCGGACCCATCAGGGCAAGGATGAGGATCAATTGGGTCAGCGCGGCCAGCGCCTGTTGGTTGACGTAGAATTCCGGACATCGTGACATGATAACCGCAAGCGCAATGGCACGGCAATCGTAACGGTACAGCCGCACGCTGATAGACCGCGGATGAGGCGAATCAGGCGGACAAAACCGGATCTATTCGGATTGAATCCGCAGGAATTCGCCTCATCTGCCGAATCCGCGGTCGATCGGACAGCAAACCATATTTCTACGCGCAACCGGAAGTTGCCACAATCGCCCCCTGCCCCTATAATGAACGCTTGTGCCCGTGAACAAACTCGTTTGCCGGGCGCAGCGGCGGCAACGGCTGCCGCATCAATGAGGGCTGAGAGTGCGACTTGGCTCATCGAAGTCAAGGAGTACATTTTGAGTTTTCAACAGTTTTCCCTCGATCCGCGCATTTACGCGGGGGTCAAGGCCGCCGGCTACACCACACCCACCCCCATCCAGGAACAGGCCATCCCCATCGTGCTCTCAGGGCGCGACGTGTTGGGCCTGGCCCAGACCGGCACCGGCAAGACCGCAGCCTTCATGCTGCCCATCCTGCAACGCCTGACCAAAGGGCCGATGCGCAAGATCCGCGTGCTGATCGTGGCGCCGACCCGCGAGCTGGCCGAGCAGATCCACGAGTCCGCCACCCAGTTGAGCGGCCGCACCGGCATCCGCAGCATCACCGTCTACGGCGGCGTCAGCAAGCGGCCCCAGATCGAGAAGCTCAATCGCGGCGCAGAGATCGTCGTCGCCTGCCCCGGACGCCTGCTCGACCTGCTGGGCGACAAGGCCATCGACCTCTCCAACGTCGAGGTGCTGGTGCTGGACGAGGCCGACCGCATGTGCGACATGGGCTTCCTGCCCGACATCCGCCGCATCCTCAGGCAGCTGCCGGCCAAGCGCCAGACGCTCTTCTTCTCGGCCACCATGCCGACCGACATCCGCAGCCTGGCCGACGAGATCCTGAACAAGCCCAAGATCGTGCAGGTCGACATGCTGGCCCCGGCCAAGACGGTCTCCCATGCGCTCTATCCGGTGACCGACGGTCTCAAGAAGCAGATTGCTCTTCACCATGTTGCAGCACACGGCCACCGGCCGCGTGCTGATCTTCACGCGCACCAAACGGCGCGCCCGCTTCCTGGCCCAGGATCTGGACAACCGCGGCTATCGCGTCTCGGCCTTGCAGGGCAACATGGCCCAGAATCGACGCCAGGCCGCCATCAACGGCTTCCGCGACGGCAAGTTCGACATCCTGGTCGCCACCGACATCGCCGCCCGCGGCATCGACGTGACCGAGATCTCGCATGTGATCAACTACGACATGCCCGACACCGTCGACGCCTACACCCATCGCATCGGCCGCACCGGCCGCGCCCACCAGACCGGCGAGGCCTTCACCTTCTCGGTGGACGATGACGCGCCGATGGTGCGCGAGATCGAACAGGTGCTGGGCATGCAGATCGAGCGGCGCCAGATGGATGACTTCGACTACGCCGGCTATGTGCCCAGCCAGGCCCAGTCCAGGCCAGGGCATCGTCGAAGCAGGGCAGTTCGAATCGATCGAGCAGCCGACGCAGGTCGTCGTCCAATGGGAACAACGGCAACGGCGGCCAGTCGCAGTCGGGCTCGAATGGGTCCGCCAGCAGCGCCGGCAGCAGCCAGAGTGGCGGGTCCACGACGACGAGCAGCAGCGGTTCCAAGCCGTCGCGCCGGCGTCGTTTTCCCAAGCGCAAGAGTGCCACACAGAGCAACTAGAGAACGCGATGCGGGCAAAGCTCGCATGCGTGAAATCAGCAAGATAGAAGACGAGTTGTACGACAGAGGCGAGATGCAAATGCATCTCGCCTCTGTCGTTCTATGCGGTGAGTACAGGAAAATCTGCCACCAATTCATCGCACTGACCGAAGGATGCCCCCCACAGCCACGATTTGCATGTAGAAGAGAGACGTCCAAACCACGGACTTCGGCGGTAAGCCCGCCGCAGGCCGTTTGCCCAGGACCGTGCGTGGCCGTACAATAAAAACAGTAAAAAAGCGCGGGGGATTCCCAGCGAGACCACACCGGTAAACTTACCTGCTGAAAGGCTGGCTGACAGTAGAGGGCCTATGCGAAGAAGCATCGCATACTCCCTCAGTTCTGACCGCCCTAAACTGAAGTTACTTTGATACCCAGGGTTTTGGCCTCAAACCGTCAAGTCGTGGTACAACGCTCCAAACAGATGTATTTTGACTGAATGGAGGTAAAGATGATACGACCAGATCCGGCAAAATGGGGCCAAACGCTGTCTGATTTCCGACGACTATCGGTCGAGGCAGAACATGCCCGAACACGGGAACGGTTTCTGGCCTTGTACCTGATTGGCAACCATCAGACGAATGCGACCCAGTGGTCGGCTGAGATCGGTCGTGACGACGACACCGTCATAGGCTGGGTGCACACCTATAACCAATTGGGCCCAGAGGCCCTCTACTATCGGCGCACTGGTGGTCGTTCCCCCCTTTTTGTCCAGAAGAAGTCAAACAGATAGTCGAGTCAGTCGAGAATAGTGAGCCGGTAGAGCATGAATTGCCCGGCCACAATTGGACCGTGAAAAAGCTGCGACGATGGGTAGAAGAGAAACTTGGCAAGCCCGTCAGCCGAAGTGCATTGCGCACCATATTGAAGCAGGCCGGTTTGAGCTGGAAAAAGTGCAAGAAATTGCTGGCCAAAGCGAATCCCGAAAAGAGAGCCCAGTTTGTCGAACAGTTCCAAGCCCTTTACGAACGCATGTTACAAGGTGAGGTGCGGATCATCTACATCGATGAGGTCCATGTTCACCAGGATATGGATTTGGGCTATACCTGGACGCGGAAAGGCGAACCTGCTTGGCGCAAAAGCATTTCACCCAGCCTGTCCAAGCGCATCAACTGGTATGGCGCCTATGACTTCACCGATGGGCGTACCTTCATCTGGCACGAAGGCAAATGTAACGGTGAGAATACCATTCAGTTCCTGCAGCGTCTCTCGACATGGCTCGGCGATTCCCAGCGTCAGACTGTAATTATCTGGGACGGCGCCTCCTATCATCGTAGCAAGATTGTCCATGCTGCAGCCGAAAAACTGGGCCTTGAACTCGTTGCGCTGCCTGGCTATAGTCCTGACCTCAACCCTATTGAAGGTCTCTGGAAATGGATGCGAGAGGAGGTCACCCAGAATCATTGCCACCAGACTACGTACCAACTTTTCCTGGACTGCAAAGCCTTCATCGACTCCATCAATCAAGACTCGGAGTCGATTATCAAACGACTATGGCCTAAATTCGACCTCGATCCAGATTTCGAAAAACTTCTGGTTTCAAACTAATTTGAGTTTAGCCTGAATAGTTACGACCCCACGGCATCTGGCGCTTGCGTATGCGCCTTAACCGGCTGTTAATCATCACGGCCTATGATCGGTGGATGCAAAACCGACGCTGCGGGATCTCACGGCGGAGCGCCCTAGCCCGGCAAGTCTCGGCACGCCAATCTGGAGACCAGTGTTCCCAGGGCCCGCGTCTACAGCGATCGCAGTTGGCGTCATCCCGTGAGATACGGGAGAACCGCAAAATCGAACAACGGCCGCCCTGCCCGCTTCACGGCATTTTCAGGACGGCCGACAAACCTTGGGAGAACGTCCAATGGACCTGCAAGTGACAGAGAGCGACGATGGAATCTTGAGGGCCCGCCTGATCGGGCGGCTCGACATGATGGGCACGACCCAGATCGAAGATCAGTTCACTTTCAATGTTTCGACCCGCAAAGCACCGGTCGTGGTCGACCTCTCCGATGTCGACTTTATCGCTTCCATCGGCATGAGAATGCTGGTCAAGAACGCCAAAGCCATCGGGCGTCGCGGGGAAAAATGGGCCTTTATGCACCGCAGCCCACGGTGCTCGAAGCACTGCAGACGGCCGGCATCAATGTATTGATTCCCGTCTACGAGGATCTGGGATGTCGCGGCTGCCGAGTTGATCGCGGCCGTCGATACATAGCCCGTCGCCCTGACACCTATCATCGAGACACACCATGAACAGGAATACGAGCAGCCAGACTGCCTCGACTCTGGTTGTGCATTTGGTCGAACTACGGCATGATTACAGTGAGCTTGCACGCCTGGGCCAGTGGATTGGCGATGTCGCCGAAGCATTGGGCTTGACCAGCCGCGACGCCTATCGCCTGGAGTTATCACTGACAGAGATCGTCACCAACGTCTTGGATCACGGTGACTTGGATCACGGTGATGTTGCCGATGAAGGGCATGGCATTCTCGTATCCGTGCAACATGACTGTCAGCACCTGGTGGCTACCGTTGTAGACGGCTGCGCCCCATTCAATCCGCTGGAGGCGACGACGGAGCCGGCGCCTACGTCGCTGGAAGAGGCGGATATTGGCGGCTTGGGGATTCACCTCGTACGCAACACATGTGACCATTGTCACTATGATCGAAATGCAGAGAAGAACATCTTTACAATGACCTTTCAGGACGTCGAACGACAGTGAATGCCCAGGACATTGCCGCCTCAATTCCATTTCTCGCCTCCCTGCCGCACGCTGAAGCCGAAGCCATTCTCTCCAATCTGCAACGCAAAACGCTGACGGACGGGGCTGTTTTTGTCCGCGAAGGCGATGTGGGCGAGGAACTTTTCATTCTGATCGACGGTGAGATTGACGTCATCAAGGCCCTTGGCACCACGAGCGAGCGTCTCCTGCATGTCTGCACGCGCGGCGCCGTCATCGGCGAGATGAACCTCATCGATCCGGATGAGACTCGATCCGCCAGTTTGCGTGTGCGAGGCGGCGCAGATGTCTTGGTGCTGGACCGGTCCGGCTTCGAGCAACTGATCGGCAAGTATCCGGCGGCAACGCTCAACCTGATGCAGACGCTCACCCGCCGTCTGCGCCGATCCGACAACGACACGATCAAGGACCTGCGTCGCAAGAACCGGGAATTGGACAAGGCCTACGCCGATCTCAAGGCCGCGCAACAACGGCTGATCGAGCAAGAGGTGCTTGCCAGTGAACTGCGCAACGCCAGATCGATCCAGATGCAGATGCTGCCCCGCCAGATCCCGCGTGTTGCCGGCGTTGATATGAGTGCAACCATGATTCCTGCACGCATGGTGGGCGGGGATCTGTACGATTTCATCGAACTCGAAGATGGCCGTTTGATCTTGATCGTGGGCGATGTGGCCGGTAAAGGCGTGCCGGCTGCGCTCTACATGGCACTGGTTTCAAGCTTGTTGCGCGCCACTGCTGTGTCCGGCGCCTGCCCGGAAAAAGTGCTGCGCGTCGTCAACAGCCATCTGTACGAGCGGGACATGGACAGCATGTTCGTGACGGTCCTCTACCTGGAATTGGACCCGATCCAACGCCAACTCACCTACGTGCGCGCCGGTCACGACACGCCCTTGATTTGGAATCCGTCGGGCAAGCAAACGTTGTGCAGTAGGGAGCGTTCAGTGGCGTTGGGTCTCATCAACCATCCGCTGCTTGACTTACAGACGGTAACGTTGGAGCCAGGAAGTCTTGTACTCGCCTTCACGGATGGCGTAACCGAGGCCATGAACGATGGGGGAGAGCAATTTGGCAGCGAGCAACTCGAAGCGTCCGTCCTTGCGCTCAAAGCCTCATCTGCGGAAGCCCTCTGCGACCACGTCGTCCATATTGTCAAGCGGCACATGGGCGACGTCCCACAGTCAGACGATATCACCGTGGCTGCGTTGCGTATTGATTGAGCACAACGTAACAATACAGGTTCCTCCGGGTGTTCACACGCAGGATTCATCCCACGACCGATGATCCCGGTGTGAATACCCGGAGGCTGTACCGTAAAAGGACACCTATGAATCCTGCGGACCTATTCAGCAACATCGAACGACGCGAGCGCTACGCGGCCGGCGTTACTATCTTTGAAGAGGGCGATCCCGGCCGCTACATGTACGTTGTGATGGCGGGTCAGGTGGAAATCGTCGCCGACGGCCGCCGCATCAACACCATTGGCTACGGCGAGATCTTCGGCGAGATGGCCCTGATCGACGACTCACCGCGCATGGCTGCCGCCGTGGCCTTGACCGATTGCGAATTGGCCGTTGTGGATGAGCGGCAGTTTCTCTTTCAGGTCCATGAGACACCCATGTTTGCGCTGCACATGTTGGGTGTGATGGCCCAACGCTTGC
This sequence comes from uncultured Chloroflexia bacterium, assembly GCA_963698255.1. GTDB lineage: Bacteria > Chloroflexota > Anaerolineae > Caldilineales > Caldilineaceae > JAWKOK01. The sequence continues at coordinate 177,264 of CAVOQD010000030.1, forward strand.
GTGGATGAAGGCTCGATCACCCGCCGGGCCGCAGCCATCCAAAGAGGCGTGCGCCCAGCGATGGTTTGGCGGGTTCCGGTATCAGAACCGCGTCCTTGAGCGCGCCGGCGAACGCTTCCCCGGACTGAAAGCGTTCACCCGGATCTTTGGCCAGCGCCTTTACTATGATGGACTCCAACGCTGGCGAAACGTGCGCGAAGTGCGACGGCGGCGGCGGCTCCGTTTCCATATTGGCTTGCAGCACTTCATTGCGTGAACCGTAAAAGGGTTTGCGGCCAGTGACCATGAGATAGAGGATCATGCCCACGGCATAGAGATCAGCCCGTCCATCGATGCGCCCGCCCTCCACGATCTGCTCCGGAGCCAGAAAAGAGGGCGTACCGTAGAGACCCATTTCGTAGGGCGCGCCATCGTCGATGCGGATGGCGGTGCCGAAATCCGCAACCTTGATGATCCCATTTCGTGTCAACATCAAATTGACCGGCTTGATGTCGCGGTGCACGTAGCCCTGGTTGTGGAGATAGTCGAGGGCTTTGGTGAGTTGCCGCGCAAGCCCAACCGCTTGAGGTTCGGGCAGGCGCTTCTGTGCCAAGAGAAAATGGTCGAAACTGGGGCCGTCAATGAGTTCCATGGCCGTATACATGCGGCCGCCATCCATACCTGTATTGTAGACACGCATGATCCCTGGGTGATTGAGCCGGGAAACGACGCGGGCTTCGAACTGGAAGCAGGCCAGAGCGTGGGGATCGCGGGTCGCTTCCGGGCGTAGCACCTTGAGCGCAACGGTCTCGGGATTGTCTGAGCCTGGCTGGTCTGAGGCCTTTTGTGATGTGCCATCGACTCGGCGAGCGCGATAGACCATGGCAACAGCGCCGCCGCCCAGCGGCGATTCAACCCGATAGGGCCCTACCTGGTTGAACGGTGTTGCTTGGCCGGCCTGTGGGTTGGATGAAGACATAGGACACCTCGATAGACGTCGCCGTCGGTGCAAAGGTTACAGCAGTCGCCTCTCCTCGGGCCGAGTACGGATTCTATCACAAGCATCACACGCCATTGCGATCGCGTCCACAGGCAATCTGCATGACGATCAGGCCAAAGGATCATGTACATTGTCGGTTGACGCTACGGCCCCAGATCTCCGACTCGCCCATCGAGCAGATCCTGAAGGGTTGTCTCCCAGTCGAGTGCTTGGCCGCTTGCCATACCGGCTTCAGCCTCGGCGGGATCGAGTGCCCATTGGGCCAGCAAGGCATCCAGCCAGCGTGTGTCTTCATTGCTCCATGCGGTCTGGCAACGCATGAGGCCAAGGAGCGCCAACGCCCACCCTTGCTGGCCTTCAGCATAGGCGATCTCGACCACAGTGCATAGCGCCTGCAGTGCTACATAGGGTGTGTCAATCCGACGTGCAAGCACCAATGCTTCCTGGAGGTGCGCCTTCGCATCTTGGATATCGCCAAGCACCATTTCGCTTCTAGCCAAATTACTGAGGCTATGGGCGATATGATATTGTGCGCCAAGGTCACGGGAAATCGCCAGCGCCTGTCGTTGATAGTCTCTCGCTGCCGCGCCATTGGCCCGCTCATCCTCCAGCACGCCCAGGTTGGCAAGGGCAATCATTGCCCGTTCTCGGTTGCCGCCAGCGCCCGCGCGTGAGCACCTCAGTGAGAAGAAATTCTGCTCTCTCCTCGTCTGAGTGCAAGTAGGCTACCCCCAACCCATTGAGCGCAGCCAGTTCAAGTGTGAGATCGCCGGTTGCCTGTGCCAAAGCCAGGCTTTCCTCAAACGCTTGGACCACGCCATCCATGTCGCCCAGGCGCCATTTCACCCTGCCCAACGTGGACAAGGCCCGGCACACAATCTGTTTGTCTCCGCTGGATCGCGCCATCGGCACCGCGTCGGTAAGGATCGCTAGGGCGGCGCTATATTCCCCCTTCTGAAAGGATATCTGTGCCAAGAGCGTGTGCGTGGCCGCGCGGTCTGCAGGGGTTGTTGCGGATGTCAGCGCCTGTTCCAGCGTGGATTGTGCGGCAACGTAGTCGCCAAGACGTGAGTGAACGTCTCCCAATTGACGCTCAAGCGCAGGGCGTCTCGGGTCATCCTGCGGAAAGCGTCCAAGCAGTTGAATCAGATAGTCACGCGCGGCATCGAACGCGCTGACAATAAGCGCTGCGTCCGCTGCGCGCTGCAAGTATGTACGCTGTTTGTCCTGGTTTTCAGAGTGGGTATAGTGGTATACCAGCGCGTCCAACACAGAAGATTCGGCGATCGCGCCTGCCGCGACTTGCGACTCCAAGAATCGTGCCAGTCGTTCATGTAACTGAGCGCGAGTGGCATAGGGTAGGCTTCCGTACGTAACTTCATGTGTGACAATATGCTTGAAAATATAGGTCGGATCCGGCTCCGGCATATCCGGCAGCGTGAGTTCGAACTTGTGCAGTTGATCGAGGTGCGATTGCACGGTCCAAGGGTCGCCCAGCTCAGCGTAGTAGCCGCTTAGCCAGCCAACTCGGAACAAACGTCCTATGATGCTAGCGGCGCGCAGTGTCGTCTTCTCGGGTTCGCCCAGTTGGTCGATGCGGCTGAGAATGAGTGCATGCAAGCTGTCCGGCAGTTCGACATTGTCAATTGTGTGCGGATCTCGTGGATCCAGTGTTTGATCATGCAAGTAGTTGATCAATTCTTCCAGGTAGAAGGGATTGCCCTGCGACCGTTCAATTAGCTTCTCGATCAAGTTTGTCGGCGCCTCGTCGCTGTGCACAGGATAGAGCATCTCTATCTTGGCGCGGACCGCCTGTTCGGCTTCCTTTGGGCTCAGTTCATGCAGTTCAATCCTTGTGAAATAATGAAGCGCCTCCAGCCGGGGAGCGGCAAGACGTGCCAACTGTGGCGGCCTGTATGCGAGTACGAAACAGACCGGGCTGTCGACAAGGGCTTTGGCCAGGGTTTCCAGCAGTTCATGCGAAAGCGCGTCGATCCAGTGCAAGTCTTCAACCACAATCAATATCGGTTCTTCCTCTGCAGCGGCCCGGAGGCAAGCTTCGAGCAATGAATGCAAGGCGCTCTGGCGGAACTCTGGCGCTAGATGCCGCGTAAAGTCATTATCAGGGATGTCAAGATTGAGCAGAATTCCAAGCAAGGGCAGAGCCTGGAGCCGATTCGGGGCGCACTGTTGGATCTTGCCTTGCAATAACCGGAAATATTCTACCGACGGAGCGGCAGGATCGACTTCGAAAAATGCCTGCCATATGGTCTTCCATGCTTGATACGGTGTGTACACGGTATCTGACTGGCAGGCACCGCCAAAGCATGCAAAGCCGCACCTGTTTGCAACCTGGATGATCTCGGCCGCCAGCCTAGACTTTCCCAGCCCTGCGCCCGCAACAATGCCGATCACCTGTGCGCTGCCGTTCAAGGCAGCGTCGAGTCTATCACGGGCGATCCGTAACTCATCTTGTCGCCCAACAATGGGCAGTGGATATGACGGTTCCTGCAATCGAATGGGCTGCTGCTGATGTTCTCCCTTGACCGAGAAGATCGGCAATGGCTCGCTTCGCCTCTTGAATGCGTTCGTCTGTTGTAGCGATCGTCGCTCGAAATTGAAGGCGGTTCTTGTTGCTTTGTGGACGCGACCGCTGACGAGAATTTCTCCCGGCTTGGCTGACTGCATTAATCGGGCTGCAAGGTTGACATCATCGCCCAAGGCGTCAAAGGTGCGTCGGGTCTTGGCTCCATAGGCGCCGACGCGCAGGGTACCTGCGGCAATGCCGATCTGTAATGGCTCCAAATAGCCGAGTGACTCTGATGGACCTCGCAGCGCCAGTGCCAGCCTGATGGCGCGGCGAGCGTCATCTTCGTGCGCACTGATCGCACCGAGATTGACATAGGCGTAGCTCCCCTTGTCACCGATTATGAGTTGCAGTAGCATCCCGTCATAACGACGTGTGAAATGCTGTATCAGGCGGATAAACGCATCCAGCTTGTTCTCGGCATCGTCGGACTCGTAGTCGATGCCCGCAAAGCCGATGAGTACAGCCACACAGGGACGGAATTCGGTCGGAAAAGATTGTGTCCGATCCAGAAGCGGTTTTGATAACCAGTCACGAATCTGGTCATCTGTGCAGTCAGGAACTGAAGGTGGGGACGATAGCGCGAGCGATTTGTACAAGTCACTCGCAGCTTCCACGAGCGCATACCGGTCTTGGCCGTTTGGCGCGCTGCGCCACCGACGAATATGCAACAGATCGCTACAGGCCAGTGTGGTCACACTGTCCGCAATCACATCACCCTTGACTGCGAGTTGTTCGGCTACGGCACAGCGCGCCACCGTTGTGCCGGCCAACGTATCGATGTAGCGCACATCGGGATCACCGACGACAAAGCGCCGAACGGCCCCACTAGCCAGGGCAACTTTCAGCGCCATCTCTGCGGTGGCGCCATCGGGCAAGGAAATGGCGCTGAAGGCCAGCATCGCCTCTTGCAATGCAAACGCACAGGCCACGGCACGCGGTGCTGTCGAGCCGCCGGCCATATCGAACCAACAAATAATCGCATCGCCGGCAAAGCCGATAACGCTGCCGCCGAATCGTTCGACATGGTTGATCAAGGCGTCAAATACGATATTGAGGTGGTCGGTCAATACCTCCGCACCGCGTCGCGGACCAAGCATCTCGTAGAGTGCTTCAGTCAAGTGGGTGAAACCAGAGATATCCGCAAACAGAACCGTTCCGCTGGTTAGGCTGGGCAAACTGGCGCCCTCCAACACGGCTTGCACACGATCTTGCGGCAGGTGCCGACTCAGTCCACTCATCTATGTTGCGTTCCATCGTGTAGGCACACAGGTCGTCGATGGTGCATCCGACCGCACTGTGTACCCACTGTCCGCAGGGAGATGACTCTTCGGTTGGATGGTCGGATAACCCGTTGAACCAGATGCATCCATAAATCGGGAAGTAAAAAATGGACGGTTACTAAGGGAGAGTTTGCCCGATGTCGTTCTATGTGTCAATCGTGATTGATAGGTTCCGTATGGTCAAAAAACCTCATCTACTCGATGGAATGACCGATGCAGCCATGTGATAGTAGTCGTTGATGATGCCGCCCAGCACCGGTCGTTTCTGTATCAAGCCTTCACGCTTTTCCGGCAATCTGATGATCGGGGATTGCTGCCGATTCCTTGATGCGATCGACAGTTGTTGTCGGACTCGACATATTCGGTCAGCACTGAGCGAAGATGCGCTTGATTGACGATGATGATCTTGTCGAGACACGCTGAGCGTGGCGATCGAATCCAGCGCTCAGCGTGTGAATTCGCATTTGGCGCCTGGACCGGAGTGCGGATTACTCGCGGACCCTGAGATCGAAATATCGAGCATGGTTCAAAATGAACCAAGAGCACGTTAACAATTGAAAGAGGAAGGAAAGCAGCACTTCGTGTAGGATTCGGTTGTATAGCCAAACGTCGAAGACAAACAAGGAGGCTGCTTTCCCATGACAGTATACACAGAAAATGTCTCAACGACGGCATTGTGGCCGGAGCCGATAGAGGTCATCTACCAGTCGCTGCCATCGGGACCTGCGACGAGTTTAGCGCCCAAGCTGCCCCATCTGTCGGATTGGGAAGCGCTCTTTGTGGGAACGCTGCCGTTGATTCCGGGAGAGATGCGTCCTCATGGCGTGATCACATGGGCGTCAAAGGCGTTTGCGCTCTCGCGCACAAGTATCTATGCGTTGGGTAGGCGGATAGAAGAGCGAGTCCTGGCAGGGGCACGGTCTGGGCTGCATCGTTCGGGGCATCTGACTCTTACTGCATCGATGCTATCGACCTGGCGACCGGCGACCCCCAGATCCCCAAACCCCAGATCATCAACAGTGCCGCAGCGGTCAAGGCCGAGCGTGGTGAGACCGACGCCATCGGGGCCAATCCTGTCTGCCCCTACGTGACATATGTCACCCAAAAACCAGGACATATGACCCCAATCCATCCCACCCCCGAAGGATGCCCATCGCAGTCACGATATGCAGGGTGAGCCTGTGCGACTCTATGCCGACCATAGATACAACTGCGCACGATGGGGCACGGCGAACCCGTTTGACCATAACTGTACGTGGCCTTACAATAAACACAATAAAAAAACCGGTCGGGCGCTGCCAACGCCCGACCGGCAAACCCATCTGCTGAGTGTGTGGCCGACAGCAGAGGGCCTATGCCAACAAGATAGCATATCCCCTCCGATTTTTCCACCCTCAGCAAGACCAGCCAGAATCGATCGCTTGCACCCTATGCAGCCCCCTCTATTTGAAGAGACAATCACACTTCCAAAACTCGAATCCCATCTCTGGGAAGCCGCCAACATCCTGCGCGGCAGCCCCGTGGACCGCACCGACTGGAAGAGCTACATCCTGCCCCTGCTCTTCTTCAAGCGCATCTGCGATGTCTGGGACGAAGAGTACGCCGAAGACGGTCGAGACCTACGGCGAGGACTTCGCCGACGAGCATCGCTTCCAGGTCCCGGAAGGCTGCCACTGGAACGCCGTGCGCGAGACGCCGGCCAACGTCGGCACCGCCCTGCAACAACGCCCTGCGCGGCATCGAAACCGCCAACCAGAAGCACCTCTACGGCGTCTTTGGCGACGCCCAGTGGACCAACAAGGATCGCCTGCCCGACGCCCTGCTCAAGGACCTCATCGAGCACTTCTCGGCGCTGCACCTGGGCAACCAGCCGTGTCACCAGCGACATCATCGGCGACGCCTACGAGTACCTGATCAAGAAGTTCGCCGACGCCACCAACAAGAAGGCCGGCGAGTTCTACACCCCGCGCAGCGTGGTGCGCCTGATGGTCGACATCCTCGACCCGCAGGAAGGCGAGACCATCTACGACCCGGCCTGCGGCACCGGCGGCATGCTGCTGGCCGCGGTCGAGCACGTGCGCGACAAGGGCGGCGACCCGCGCACCTTCTTCGGCAAGCTCTACGGCCAGGAGAAGAACCTGACCACCGCCTCGGTCGCGCGCATGAACCTGCTGCTGCACGGCATCGAGGATTTCCAGATCGAGCGCGGCGACACCCTGCGCAACCCCGTCTTCACCGACCCCAGCACCGGCGGCCTGGCCACCTTCGACTGTGTCATCGCCAATCCGCCCTTCTCGCTGAAGCAGTGGGGGCGCGAGATCTGGGAGAACGACCCCTGGGGCCGCGCCTTTGCCGGCCTGCCCACGCGACAACAGCGGCGACTTCGCCTGGGTGCAGCACATGGTCACGTCGATGGCCCCGGTGCACCGGCCGCATGGCCGTGGTGCTGCCCCAGGGCGCGCTCTTCCGCGGCGGCGTCGAGGGCAAGATCCGGCGCAAGTTGCTGGAGATGGATCTGATCGAGGCCGTCATCGGCCTGGCGCCCAACCTCTTCTACGGCACCGGCCTGGCCGCCTGCATCCTGATCCTGCGCCAGCGCAAAGCGCCAGACCGAGCCGGGCAAGGTGCTGATCGTCGATGCCTCAGCCCTCTTCCGCAAGGGCCGTGCCAGAACTTCCTCGACCCCGAACACGCCGCCGACGATCCTGGGCTGGGTGCAGGACTTCGCCGATGTCGAAGACCGGGCCCGGGTGGTCATCCGTGGACGAGATCAAGGAGGAGGATTGGACGCTCAACATCTCGCGCTATGTGCTGCCGCCCATCGGCGAGGATATCCCGCCGCTGCGATGAGGCCATTGCCGATTTCAAGGCGGCGCTGGCACAGGTGCCGCGAGGCCGAAGACAACCTGCGCCGCGTCATGGACGAAGGAGGCTGGCTGCGATGAGCTGAGCGCCTGACCCAACAGGAACTCGAATCCTACCTCTGGGGCGCGGCCACCATCCTGCGCGGCCTGGTCGACGCCGGCGACTACAAGCAGTACATCTTCCCGCTGCTCTTCTACAAGCGCCTCTCCGATGTGTGGGACGAGGAGTACGCCGAGGCGCTCGCCGACACCGGCGACGAAGCCTACGCCCGCGCCACGGCCAACGACCGCTTCGTCATCCCCGCAGGCGCGCACTGGAACGACGTGCGCGAGACGCCCACGCGACGTGGGCCGCGCCATCCAGAACGCCATGCGCGCCATCGAGGCCGCCAACCCCGACCGGCTGGACGGCATCTTCGGCGACGCGCCCTGGACCAACAAGGAGCGCCTGCCCGACGCCACGCTCAAGAACCTGCTGGAGCACTTCTCCAGCCAGACGCTCTCGCTGGCCAACGTGCCCGAGGACGAGCTGGGCAACGGCTACGAGTTCCTGATCAAGAAGTTCGCCGACGACAGCGGCCACACGGCCCAGGAGTTCTACACCAACCGCACCGTGGTGCATCTGATGGTGCAGATGCTCGCACCCCAGCCCGGCGAGCGCATCTACGACCCCACCTGCGGCACCGGCGGCATGTTGATCTCCGCCCTGGACGAGGTCAAGCGCAGCGGCGGCGAGCACCGCACCCTGCGCCTCTACGGCCAGGAGCGCAACCACATGACCGCCTCCATCGCCCGCATGAACCTGGTGCTGCACGGCGTGGAGGACTTCGCCATCGCCCGCGGCGACACGCTGGAGCGCCCCGCCTTCACCGACCGCGACCGCCTGGCCACCTTCGACGTGGTGCTGGCCAATCCGCCCTACTCCATCAAGCAGTGGAACCGGGACGCCTGGCAGAGCGACCCCTGGGGGCGCAACTTCCTGGGCACGCCGCCCCAGGGCCGCGCCGACTACGCCTTCTTCCAGCACATCCTGCGCAGCATGGACCCGACAGACCGGCCGCTGCGCCATCCTCTTCCCCCACGGCGTGCTCTTCCGCAAGGAGGAGGCCGAGATGCGGCGCAAGCTGGTCGAGGCCGACCTGGTGGAGTGCGTGCTGGGCCTGGGGCCGAACCTCTTCTACAACTCGCCGATGGAGGCGTGCGTGGTCATCTGCCGCAGCCGCAAGCCGCCGGAGCGGCAGGGCCAGGTGCTCTTCATCGACGCCGTCAACGAGGTGACCCGCGAGCGCAGCGTCAGTTTCCTGCGCCCGGAACACCAGCAGCACATCCTAGACCGCCTATCAGACGTGGCAGGAAGAGCCCGGCTTTGCCCGCATTGCCGACGCTGGAGCACCATCGCCGCGCAGGAGTACAGCCTCTCCATCCCGCTCTACGTCAAGCGCTCGCTCAACGGCAACGGCGGCGAGCCGGCCGAGCAGCGCAGCCTGCCGGAGCTTTGGGCCGAGTGGGAGCAGGAGGGGCGGGTTTTCTGGCAGGAGATGGATGCGTTGGTCGAGATGTTGGACGGATTTATCGAGGCGTAATTGAGACCCAGCTTTAGCGGAGACGCGCTTCGAGTGCAGAGATATAGCGCTCTTGGGCAGAAATTGTCTCTTCCATTTCATGCACTTGCTGCTCCAGCATTGTCAGTTTGCCTTCGAGCACCTTGCGCAGTTGCTCCTTGAGCCGATGCTGGACAAGTTGCGGACGGTTGAGCCGCAGCAGTGTAATGTGAAATTTGCCGGTATCAGATCTGGGTTCCAGGTGGCCGGAAGGGACGTTCACCCGAAAATGGGCTGCAAGGCTGTCATGTAGCGGATGGAGGATGCGGAAACCAAGTCTCTCTTCCTCTGCCGTCGGCCAAAAGGAGTGCTTGTACTGATTGCAGCGCACGCAGGCGTAGACGAGATTGTCGAGGCTGTCGCTCCCGCCCGCAGAGAGCGGACGATAGTGATCGATGGTCAGCACACCGCCGGCAGACACTTCGTCGACGCCGCAGTATCCGCAGGCATAGGCGTAACGCTGGCGAATCAGGTCCAACTCAGGCGGGGGCATGCGATCCTAGGTCCAATACTTGGCCGGTCTGCTGCTGATAGGCTGATTCCAGAGCGACAATCTTGCTGTCCAGAGCGGCGCTGCGGGCGGCAAGGTCTTTATGAAGCGCTGCCGCACGGTTGATGGCGGCCCGTAGGCTGCGAAGATAGGTCAGCGTCTCGTCAGCGCCCACCGCTTGGCCTTCCAGGTGGATCAAGCCTGATTCATACGCTGTCGTTTCCTGGGCAGACAGGGACTCGCCTTTGGCGACACGCAGGTGGAGTGCCCACCAGCTTTCGTAGTCGAATTCTGACATTTGTGACTCCATAGCGCAGGACTCAGAACGATAGCAAAACAGAACTGGACGGAACGTTGTCGGCATCTTATCATCAAGGGGAGAGATCGGTCAATGAAACCCAAAACGGCCATTGGAGAGAAATTTTGGCGATGACAGGCGTGCCCTATCAAGCGCAGACGGTGACATCACCGGGCGAAACCATCGCCGATCTGTTGATGGAACAGAACAAGACCCGTGCCGAGTTCGCGGATGAGATCGGCCTGCCGCTGAAGACGATAGGCCTGATAATCAGTGGCCAAGCCGGAATCACACCTGAAACCGCTGTGATGTTGGAAAGAGTATTGGGCGTGCCGGCCGATTATTGGATCAAGCATGAGAATGGATATCGAGAGCAGTATTGCGAGGAACGATAGAAGCAGATGACTGATCTGGGACCAGGATGGACTATGCGTTAGGTTTGGCAATGTCGTCAAACTCAACAAAACCCGCGTCGCCGATCCGGCCGCCGAGGGCATCGAACGCTACGTCGGCATCGAACACATCGAGCCGGAAGACCTGCGCATCCGCAGTTGGGGACTGGTCGCCGACGGCACAACCTTCACCAACTACTTCGAACCGGGTCAGGTGCTCTTTGTGAAGCGTCGCGCCTATCAGCGCAAGGTGGCCGTGGCCGACTTCGCCGGCGTCTGCTCCGGCGACATCTACGTGCTCGAATCCAAAGACCCGGACGTGCTGCTGCCCGAACTGCTGCCCTTCCTCTGCCAGACGGAGAGTTTCTTCGAGCATGCCGTGGGCACCTCCGCCGGTTCGCTGTCGCCGCGCACCAACTGGACGCAGCTCGCCAACTACGAATTCGCCCTGCCGCCGCTGGCGGAGCAACGGCGGATTGCGGAGGTGTTGGAGGCTACGCAGCAGTGCATATGGAATATTGAATCGGCGCTATGAAATAGCCGGAGATGCTCGAAGAATGCGCTTTCTGATCACTGTTGAAAGGTGATCGGGATTCTAGTCAACCCTGAATTGACAAAGACCGCATTCGGCTCAATTCCGAGGGACTGGCCGGTGCTGAAGAGTGTCGCAGACTCGGTGATGCTGCCTATGGAATTGCTGCAGCTGTTTCAAACGACACGGATCCATCAAGTTGGCTGGCCAATTTTGACTGGCACAACATTACTCTGGAAGGCACAATCGATTTGTTCAAGATTGTCTATCATCCTGAGCCAAACGAATACCAGCACTTATCTTGCAGAACGATGATGTCTCATGACTCGAAGGTGGCGCTCCGGCAGCAAACTGCACGTCGGCACGGAGTGGCAATCTTGAATTGGATAGCAACTGCGTACATCATGACCAGTTTTATTCTGACAGTTCGTCCAGACCGATACGTCGATAGATTCATCGCTTCTTGTATGGCGGATATTGAAGCCACATGGGCAAGCGTACCTGAGCTGTTCGAAAGGCACCTGGCAATCAGGCAAATTTCAAGATGAATGCAAGCTAGTTTCAGAAATGTCTGAAGTGATCGCTCCACCGATATCATGTTCAGACGCCATGATAGACATGCTGAATGATCTGTAGGAGCATGCAGCGCGAGCTTGACTCGACCGCATCGCAAGAAGCAAAATGCATTCTGCAGCGACTGTCTTGAGATCAATCTGTGCGAGGTCTAGACGGTGTTTCAACGAAGAAAACACAGTCGAAAACTTCGTCCGTGACCTGCTTTGCGGCAAGCAGCCTGCACCGAAGCCAGGCGTGATCGAAGCCGGCCGAGCCCTACATCACCGCCGGGCCGGGCCAGCCGGGGCACGGGCTGGCACTTCGTCCCCGCCATCGCCCTGCCCCGCCAGCCCCAAGATGTCTTCGTCGAGCAGTATGTCCGCGACGCCCTCATCCGCCTCAACCCGACCATCGCCGCCCAGCCCGACCGCGCCGACGAGGTGATCCACAAGCTGCGCGCCATCGTGCTGGCCGTGCGCAGCGACGGCCTCATCCGCGCCAACGAAGAGTTCACCGGCTGGCTGCGCAACGAGCAGTCCATGCCCTTTGGCCCCAACCACGAGCACGTCACCGTCCGGCTCATCGACTTCGAGAACCTCGACAAGAACCAGTACATCGCTCACCACCCAGTACACCTTCCGCGCCGGGGCCGCCGAGCGCCGCGCCGATGTGGTGCTGCTGGTCAACGGCTTTCCCCTGGTGCTGGTCGAGGCCAAGACGCCGGTGCGCGACGCCGTCAGTTGGGTGGACGGCGCGCTGCAGGTCCACAACGACTACGAGCGCTTCGTGCCCGAACTCTTCGCCTGCAACGTCTTCAGCGTGGCCACCGAGGGCAAGGAGATGCGCTACGGCGCCATCGGCGCGCCGGTCGACAAGTGGGGGCCGTGGCGGCTCAACGAGGAGGCCGATGCCTGCCTCGCTGGCCGATGTGGGCAAGCAGATCGAGTCGCTGCTGCGTCCCCACATCATTCTCGACATCCTGGCCAACTTCACCCTCTTCGCCACCGACAAGAAGAACCGCCGCCTCAAGATCGTCTGCCGCTACCAGCAGTACGAGGCCGCCAACCAGATCGTGCAGCGCGTGCTGGCCGGCTACGCCGCGCAAGGGCCTGATCTGGCATTTCCAGGGCTCGGGCAAGTCGCTGCTCATGGTCTTCGCCGCCCAGAAGATGCGCCTGCAGCCGGCCCTGCGCAACCCGACCGTGCTCATCGTCGTCGACCGCATCGACCTCGACGCCCAGATCAGCGCCACCTTCCACGCCTCCGACATCCCCAACCTGGTCAAGGCCGAGAGCACGCGAGGAACTGGAACGACTGCTGCGCCAGGACACCCGCAAGATCATCATCACCACCATCTTCAAGTTTGGCGAGGCCGAGGGCGTGCTCAACGACCGCGAGAACATCATCGTCCTGGTCGACGAGGCCCACCGCACCCAGGAAGGCGACCTGGGCATGAAGATGCGCGCCGCCCTGCCCAACGCCTTCCTCTTCGGCCTCACCGGCACGCCCATCAACCGCCGCGACCGCAACACCTTCTACGCCTTCGGCGCCGAGGAGGACAGCCAGCGGCTACATGAGCCGCTACGGCTTCGAGGAGTCGATCCGCGACGGGGCCACCCTGCCCCTGCACTTCGAGCCGCGCCTGATCGATCTGCACATCGACAAGGAGGCCATCGACGAGGCCTACGCCGAACTGACCGGCGGCCTCTCCGACCTGGACCGGGAGACCCTGGCCCGCGCCGCCTCCAAGATGGCCGTGCTGGTCAAGGTGCCGGAACGCATCGAGGCCATCTGCGCCGACATCGCCCACCACTTCCAGGACGAAGGTCGCACCCAACGGCTTCAAGGGCATGGTCGTCACCTTCGACCAGGAGAGCTGCCTGCTCTACAAGGCCGCCCTCGACCAGCACCTGCCGCCGGAAGCCAGCGAGATCGTCATCTCCGTCTCCGGCAAAGAGCGGGAGGACGCGCGCTATCGCCCCCTCAAGCGCGACCGGGATGCCGAGGAGAAGCTGCTCGACCGCTACCGCGATCCCAACGACCCGCTGCAACTGCTGATCGTCACCGCCAAGCTGCTCACCGGCTTCGATGCGCCCATCCTGCAGGCCATGTACCTGGACAAGCCGCTGCGCGACCACACGCTGCTGCAGGCCATCACCCGCACCAACCGCACCTACGGCGACACGCAAGACCCACGGCCTGATCGTCGACTACCTGGGCGTCTTCGACGACGTGGCCAAGTCGCTGGAATTTGACGAAGAGGGCTTCCGCCAGGTGGTCTCCGGCATCGCGAACCTCAAGGCCCAGCTGCCCGACGCCATGCAGAAATGCCTGGCCTACTTCTGGGCGTCGACCGCACCGTCAGCGGCTACGAAGGCCTGATCGCCGCCCAGGAGTGCCTGCCCAACAACGACGTGCGCGACGCCTTTGCCGCCGACTACAGCACGCTGTCCAAGCTCTGGGAAGCGCTCTCGCCCGATCCCATGCTGCAGCGCGTACGAGACGGACTATCGCTGGCTCTCCCAGGTCTACGTCTCGGTGCAGCCCACCACCGGCCAGGGCCAGCTCATCTGGCACGCGCTGGGCGCCAAGACCATCGAGCTGATCCACGAGAACGTCCACGTCGAGGCCGTCCGCGACGACCTGGACGAGATCGTGCTGGACGCCGAACTGCTGGAGGCGGTGCTGAACACGCCCGATCCCGACAGCAAGGCCAAGGAGATCGAGATCAAGGTGGCCGCCCGGCTGCGCAGGCACATGGACAACCCTCGCTTCCGCGCCCTGTCCGAGCGGCTGGAAGCGCTCAAGGAGCGGCACGAGCAGGGGCAACTGCACAGCCTCGAGTTCCTCAAAGCAGCTGCTCGACCTGGCCACCGATCTGCTGCAGGCCGAGAAGGAGACGCCGCCCGAAGAGGATGAGGACCGAGGCAAGGCGGCCCTCACCGAGCTCTTCGAGGAAGTGCGCAACGAGGACACGCCCATCGTCGTCGAGCGCGTCGTCAACGACATCGACGAGATCGTGCGCTACGTGCGCTTTCCCGGCTGGCAGAACACCAGCGCCGGCGAGCGCGAGGTGCGCAAGGCGCTGCGCAAGACGCTGTTCAAGTATCAAGCTGCATCAGGATACGGAGCTGTTCGACAAGGCGTATGGATACATTCGAGAGTACTATTAGGGACAAGCCTTTCACGTCTCCGGCCTCTCGATCTCCGAAAGCCGAATAACCCAACTGTGAAATAGGCAGAAAGGATCAGTCCATGAACTACCGCACACTCGGCCAAACCGGCCTCTCGATCTCCGAGATCGGTCTGGGGGCCTACCCCATCTCGGGCATGTGGCGTCGACCCGACGGTTCCGACTTCGGCTGGACCGGCGTCGATGACAGCGAGTCCATCGATCTGATCCACCGCAGCCAGGATCTGGGCATCAACCTCATCGACACGGCCGAGATCTACGGCGACGGCCACAGCGAGAGCCTCATCGGCAAGGCGCTGATTGGCCGGCGCGACGACTGGGTGATCGCCACCAAGGTGCAGCCCAATCGGGGCATCGACGCCGAGGCGCACGATGAGAACGCGGTGCGACGGCGTCTGACCGAGGCCTGCGAGGCCAGCCTGCGCCGCTTGCAGACCGAGGCCATCGACGTCTACCAACTGCATGCCGTGCCCTATGCCTGGGCCATGCCGGTGGTGATGGAGACCCTGGCCCGGCTCAAGGCCGACGGCAAGATCCGCTGGTACGGCATCTCCACCAACAATTGGGACGCCATCCGTCAACTGATGGTCTTCGGCCCCATCCATGTGTTGCAGATCGGCTACAACCTGCTGGAACGCAGCGCCGACGAGTTGCTGCATTGGGCAAAGGCTGAGGAGATCGGCACGCTGATCCGGGTGCCGCTGGCCAAGGGCATGCTCAGCGGCAAGTATTCCGGCGACAACGCGGCCACCCTGGCCGACCAACGATCTGCGCTACGCCCGCTTCAACCAGCCGGAGACCGTCGACGGGCTCGCCAAGCTGCCCCAGCTCGACTTTCTGGCCACGCCCGAGCGGAGCATGGTGCAGGCTTCGCTGCGTTTTGTCCTCGACCACCCCGGCGTCTCCTGCGTCATCGCCGGGGCCAAGAACCGTCGGCAGATCGAGGAGAACGCGGCCTCGTCAGATTTGCCGCCGCTCAGCCCCGCCGAGCTGGCCCGGGCCCTGCCCATCGCCGACACCATTCAGACGCCGGGCTGGATCTAAACTGAAGGCACAATGTATCATGAGTTTGGTAGGTCACCCTTGCAGCGTGACAATGTACGCATGCAAGACGGATTCAGAGGTCACCAAACTCGTCCGACTGCAAGTCGGACCTACAAAAGCCATGGTTTCATAGTGTCTTCAGTTTAGAACTGATATCATGCCGCACGAACAACCTGCCGATCTGAACAAAGAAGAAGACGATTTCGACACAGTCCATACCGTACGGGTGCACAGCTCCCCAGGCGCCGCCAGTGTAGACATCTACCGGCCCGACACCGACAAGCCGGCCCCGCTGGTGGTTGTGGCCCATGGCTTCTCGCGAAGACGGCGCAACATGGCCGGCTGGGGGCGCCATCTTGCCGGCGAGGGGTTCGTCGCCGCGGTGCCGAATCTGCCCTCGTGGTCAGATCAGGCGCACAACGGCCATTTCCTTTCTGATCTCTGTGCACAACTCTGTGCTCACGACACTTGGAAAGAACGGATCGATCCGTCACGGGTCGGTTTGATGGGCTTTTCGGCCGGCGGATTGGCCAGCCTGCTGGCGGCAGCCGACAATCCGCGCGTGTCGATCTGGGTGGGGTTGGACCCGGTCGATCGGGGTGGGTTGGGCGCAAAGGCGGCGCGCCACGTCAAGTGCCGTGCCGTCGTGCTGACAGCCGAGCCGTCGGCCTGCAACGCACATGGAAACGCCCAACAGATCATCGACGCCTTGCCCGCCTGCGAACAGTTCCGGATTGCCGGCAGTGTCCACGTGGACGCAGAGTGGCCCACTGACTGGCTGGCGCAGGTCGTCTGCGGTCGCTCCTCGGCCAGCCGGCGCAATGAATTCGTCCGGTACGCCACCACGGCCCTGCGCCAGGCTCTGGCAGGCTGTCGAAGTGACAGTCGATAGGACGCGGATGACGCTGATCTGACTGATTTCCGCGGATAAATCGAGAGAAATCCGCCCGAATCCGCGTGATCCGCGGCCCATTTTCTGTCACTCCGACAGGCTGCTTGCCATGCCGTCTGTGGCCTGATCTCTATCGGGTTGCCTCAATCCGGCTTCTGAGTGTACTGTCCTTTCTGCTCCGCTCCCCACGGGCTTCAACAATAGACAGACAAAGGAGACCAGATATGACCGAATCATCGACTATGCGAATCGCAGACAATATCGTACAACTCATCGGCAACACCCCGCTGGTGCGCATCAACCGCCTGACCGAAGGCTGCCACGCCGACGTGGTGGCCAAGCTGGAGTTCTTCAACCCCGGCGGCAGCGTCAAGGATCGCATCGGCTTGAACATGATCGAGGCCGCTGAGGCGGCCGGCCTCATCAACGCCGACACCGTGATCCTGGAGCCGACCAGCGGCAACACCGGCATCGGCCTGGCGCTGGTGGCCGCGGCCAAGGGCTATCGCTGCGCCCTGGTCATGCCGGACACCATGAGCCTCGAACGCCGCCTGTTGCTCAGGGCCTACGGGGCCGAGCTGATCCTCACGCCCGGCGCCGACGGCATGAAGGGAGCCATTCGGGTTGCCGAGGAGATGGCCGCGGCCGATGACCGCTACTTCATTCCCCAGCAGTTCGAAAATCCGGCCAATCCGGAGATCCATCGCCGCACCACGGCCGAGGAGATCTGGCGCGACACCGCCGGCCAGGTCGACATGGTCGTCTCCGGGATCGGCACCGGCGGCACCATCACGGGCGTCGGCGAGGTGCTGAAGGCGCGCAAACCTTCGCTGCAGATGATCGCGGTCGAGCCGGCAGACTCGGCGATCCTGTCCGGCGGCGCGCCGGGACCGCACAAGATCCAGGGCATCGGCGCCGGCTTCGTGCCCGGCGTCCTCGACATCGGCGTCTTCGACGAGGTGATTCAGGTTCAGAACGAAGAGGCATTTGTGATGGCGCGCCGTGCGGCTGCGGAAGAAGGGCTATTGGTCGGCATCTCGTCGGGCGCCGCCCTGCATGCCGCGCTCGCAGGTTGCGGCCCGGCCCGAAAACGCCGGCAAGCTGATCGTCGTCATCATTCCCTCGAATGGAGAGCGCTACCTCAGCACGCCGCTCTATGCCCATCTGGCTGAATGAGTCATCATCGCAAGGCGAATGCAGGGAAAATATTGATCCACGAAGGGCCACGAAGAAACACGAAGGTCAGCTTCCTTCGTGTTTCTTCGTGCTCTTCGTGGATCATCACTTCTTTGGATTCGTCTATGACAACCGCAGCGCCAATCTGGAGGATAGTCCATGTTTCGTACCGTACGCCAGGATATCCACTCGGTCTTCGCCCGCGATCCTGCGGCCCGCAGCGTGGCGGAGATCCTGCTCTGCTATCCAGGGTTGCATGCCATCTGGTTCTATCGAGTGAGCTCACTGGTGTTGGACCCATCGGCTCTATCTGCTGGGGCGCTGGATCTCGCATCTGGCCCGCTGGCTGACCGGCATCGAGATCCATCCGGGGGCCACCATCGGCAACGAGTTCTTCATCGATCACGGCATGGGCGTGGTCATCGGCGAGACAGCCGAGATCGGCGATTGCGTCACGCTCTACCACGGCGTGACCCTGGGCGGCGTGAGCTGGCGCAAGGAGAAACGGCACCCGACCCTGGGCAACCACGTGGTCGTCGGCGCGGGCGCCAAGGTGCTGGGGCCCATCGTGATCGGCGACTATTCGCGCATCGGCGCCAATTCGGTCGTCGTCAAGGATGTGCCGCCCAACTCGGTGGTCGTCGGCGTGCCGGGGCGCATCAGCTCACAGGACGGCAAGAAGGTGCGGGATTCCGAACACGAGGATCTCCAACACAACAAACTGCACGACATCACCATGGAGTCGGTGGTGGAACTCAACGCCCGGCTCGAACGGCTCGAACAGGCGTTGGCCGACCAGCAACAGGATGATGCCGCGCAGACGCAGGTGGTCTCGGAAGGATACCAGGGACCCTGGGGCATCTGATCGACCCGATAGTCGACTTCATCAACCCCAGCGGGCCAGCGCCAATCCGCTGCCGACGCGCAGGGCGGCGGTCACCATCAGGGCCTCACGCAGGCCGATCTCTCCGGCCAGGGGCGGGCCTAGCATTGTGCCGGTGAGCATGGCGAAGCTGAAGGCCAGGTTGTAGAGCGCCAGGTGCGAGGGACGCCGGTCGACGGGAATCAGTTCCAGCAGCCGGTTGATCTGCGCGCCGCTGAGGATGGCCCAGGTAGCGCCGCCGGTCAGGCTGGCCACAACCAACAAGGCAAAGCTCTGGCTGATGGCCGTGAAGAACGGATAGGCAAACAACAGCACAGCCCCGACGACCATCAGTCGATAGTTGCCGAACCGCCGTGTCAGCGGGGCCAGCAGCGGCGACGCCACCAACATGGCCAAATACATGGACGCGTTCAGCCAACCGATCTGTCCATCGCTCAGCCCCGCTTCATCGACCCAGAAAATGGGAAAGAGTGCCGTGGGCAGCAGTTGCGTGAAGTGAAAGAGGAAGAACGCGCCGGTCACCCACCAGAATGATCGGGAGACGTCGCCGAACACGTTGGCGACCGTTGGTCGATACCCGATCATCAGGCGCAGGCCGACGGTCAGCCGCTGCGGGATCGCGCCGCTGACGCCGACGCCGGGGCCGGTCTGCGCATGTTCCTGCAGCGGGCGACCCTGAAACTGCGGGAAGGGGCGGGACCTGAATGCGCGACACATGGTAGGTGCTCAGACCGGCGCCCACCGCGCCGATGGCAAAGACCACGACATAGCCCACCTCAAACGTCAACTGGTCCAGGATCCAGCCGCACAAAATGAATGTGACCATGATGGAGCCGGCCAGAATTGCATTGCGCCGGCCCACCAATCGCCCGCGCTCTTCCGGCGAGACGGTGGCGGCCAGCAGAGCGTTAAATCCGACGGTCATGGCTGTCCCCGGAATGGCCATGAGGATGGTCAACAGGAGGATGGTCCAGATTTGATATTCGTCCGGAATGATCAGCGGCAGCGGAACCAGGAAAAGCAGCCCAATGCGCTGCCAGACTGCCACCTGCGTCACCGAGTTTCCCCAGCGCATTCTGTTGAGATCGGCGTTCCAACCAACGACCCGCAGGCAATGTGAACAGGATGCTGATCAGCGCCGGCGCGGCGCTCAGCAGCGCAATCTGCCATCCGCTGGCCCCAAGCCGCGCGGCATAGACCGGCAAGAACGAGAGGGTGCTGCCAAAGGCGATGCCAAACCAGGCGACATCCCAGGTGAGATGGCTGAAGTTCGCGGTCTGGATGGCGGTCGAGGGGTTGGACGGCTCCGGAGAATCCACACAGTCGATCGAGGTCGTAGACATAGTTTTCGTCGTTCAAGCCATAGTTGTAGGTACAAAGATAGAGCGATCTGCCATCCAATAAGACAATCATAGCCATAGCCGCTAGGAATGTCCAACGCGTCGATCCATGGATGCCTATCTGAATCGGGCCTTTGTGCTCCTGAGCGTCTTCAGCGGGGTGAAAGAGAATGGAACGCCCAGTGCACGGCTCTGGGCGGATCAGAACGGATTTCTCTTGATCTATGACTCTACTGCAAAAAGGAAAACCAACCACGGATTTCACGAATTACACGGATGAATCCACTGGGGAAAATCCGTGTAATCTGTGAAATCCGTGGCAAAATTAGTTTTTGCAGCACAGTGTACTATCTGCGACTATCCTGCGAAGCAGAAGCCATCCTGGCTAGCGCATGGTCATCGGCAGGAAGAGGCGCTCTGCGTCGCCTGCCGGCATTTCCTCGTCTGGCAACGGCGTACCGAGACTGAGACTGTAGCTTCCTCCCACAGCATCGCCATTGGCATGGCGCACCTTGACGTAGGCGGATTCTCCAGCGCTCAGAACGATCGGTTTCGTCCAGAAATCACCGTATCCGAGAACACCGGTGGCATACTCATCGCTCCCGGCGTCGGTGATCACCTCGACGACGGCATTCATGTCGCCGGAGAAGTTGGTCAAGCGCACGATGAAGCCCTCGGTCGCGCCCTTGGCGGCAGCGGCGATCGAAAGTCCATCGCCCTTTGGATCACCGACAATCGAGACGGGCGAGTAAGCACGGAAGGTGTCCGTGTCGCCGGGAGTATCGATGCGTCCGGCGACGTCGCCGTTGTCGGCCAGGATCTCCGTTGCGTTCTCGTTGTCATCGCCATGATCATCGGACCCATCGCCGTCGACCCAGATCTCCACATGTGCGAAGCGGTCAAAATCGTCGGGCACGGGTCGCGTATTCGGATCGGTCACATCGGCCATGCCCTTTTGGGTGAAGACCGCTTCGCCGTCGATATTGTCGAACACCACAGTGGCATAGTACGCGCCCGGCAGATCATAGGGCATCAGCGCCGTATAGAGGCCATCGTCGGCCAATTGATCGGGGGCCACGCCGTCGTCGCGCAGTTGAAAGTCCGTGTAGTCTCCATAGGGATTCTCGACCCAGGCCGAAGCCGTAGCCCCGGCAATGGCGTCCTCTCGACGCAGAGACGCTTGCAGGACCACCTGTTCGGGGGTCGTCACCACATCGCCAGCCAACGATCTCAGGTCAGCGACGTAGGTACCGCCTTCAACATTGTACCCGGTAGCCCAGTATTCAGCCGTGATCGGCGTGGTGACCGCGCTGATCTCCAGCGTCCACTCGCCGTCCAGCGGATCCTCTACGCCGAAGTAGCAGAGCGACTCAACACCGTCGTACTCGCAGACCGGTGCATCGACAGCGAAGCCATCGGGATCGTACAGATAGGTGTCTGCGGCGTCAATTTCATCGTCGTAGAAGACCGCGATCTCCAGTCCGTCCAGTGTTGCATCCACGTAGACCGGCACAGACAACGTCTCGTCTACCTCGATGCTCAGTCCGTAGTCCGTTCCAAGGTCGACATCCACCGAGGCCGAGAAGGCCTGATCTGCCGTGTCCAATGCCTTGTAGAGCGTGGAACCTTCGACCGGATCCGCTTCGGCGGCCGTAACCCTGGCGGGAATGGCGATGCCGCCGGCGCCAACCGTCTGATAGGCCCCACCCGTGGACGTCGAAGACCAGCGCAGCAGATCCATGGAGTTTGACCATAGGTCATTGGGCTTGCCATTGGCCGAGAAGTTGAAGACCGATGCGGGGATGCCGGCGCCGCTATGGTCATTGTACATCTTCTGGAAGATGTGGGGGTCAGTCTGATCGGTGTATGTGCCATCAATGATCACATAGACTCCCCGATCGATGATGAAGGCATTGGTAGCCACCTGCTGCAGCGCCTCCCTGGCCAATTGGTCGGCGGTGGCGATGCGCCGATCATTGATGCCCGCCTTGGGCTGGAGCGTATCGATCTGCGCCTTGATGGCCGCCTTGGTCGCATCGCCCTCAATGCGGGTAATGGGCTGGACGACAGCATGGGTGTCTGCAAAGCTGATGATCCCGATCTGGTCACCCACGCTGGTGCGGTCGATGTAGTTCTTGAGCGAAGCCTTGGCGCTCTCGAGTTTGTTGTTGGTCCCCATGTCGGCCGTCACGTCGACCAGAAAGACGCGATGTTTGTTGGTGGCGGCATTGGCATCGACCCAATTGAATTTGAGCGCGTTGCGAGCCTGATCACGATTGGCCGGCAATTCCACTGTCGGGTCCTGGCCGGCCGCCGGTGCGGCTTGGGCCAACTCGGGCCAATACAGACGGCTGCCACGCAGCGCCTGCGGATCGTTGGCAGGCGTGCGGATGATGGTCTCCCAGCCACTGGCGCCATAGCTGCGGTAGTGGGCCGTATTGGTCCGTCCCGCCTGGGCCGTGGATTTGGGCGTCGAGAAATTGTAGGTATCGAAGGTGAACGTCGCTCCGGCGGCGCACATGACAGAGCAAGGAGTCGGCGGCGTGTCACCCTGCTGCGGGGAGCCGATTCCGCCGCCGGTTTGACTTCCCGCATACTCGTCGAGCATGCCATAGAAGTAGTGACCCCACTCGTGGGCAAAGGTCGCGACAAAGACGGGCCACTTGGTTTCGTCGGTGATGGCCGTCTGTTGGTCGAAGATAGCGTCGCCCATGAAGACCGTTCCGCGCCCTTTGCCATAGGCGTTGGTGCTCGCTCGCGGCTGAGCTTCGAACTGGATCCAGCGAATGTCGGCCCGGTCGGAAAAGCGGCCGCTGTCATAGAAAGTGACATTGCGCACCTTGTGCAATCCGTTGGAAACCTCGTAGAGCGAGTCTGCGAAGAGGCTGAAGAGGGCCTCATAGCGGGCGCGCTCGGCCGCATCCGTGACCGGTTTGTAGAGCGAGATGGTCATATCGATGAGCTTGACATTGTCCGGCTGCGGGTTCGGATCGACGATGGGCGGGGTCGGCGGCTGCGGCACAGGATTGACCGGCGGCGGAGGGGCGACGGGTCCTTCTTCCGGGCGGGCCAATTCCTGAATCTGTCCCGCTGTCAGCGCACGTTCGTAGACTCGGGCCTCGTCCAGCAGACCGACCCAGGGGCTGAAGCCGTTCGTTTCCAAGCCCATCACGACGCCCTGGCCGTTTGCCGGCGGGGCAGTCTGATTGGTGGCAACGGCCGCGCCGTTGACATAGAGGCGATTCTCGGTCCCAGTCCAGACGTAGGCCACATGGGCCCACTGCCCGACCGGCACTGCACCGCCCGATATGATCGGATAAAGGTTCAACGAACCGTCGGTGGCGACGCCGAACCAAGGCGCGTCATCGCCGAACTCAAAGATCGTGCGCCAATCGTTCCAGTCTGCGCCGTTCACCCATGCCGCAAGCGTGTAAGCGCCGGCAGGAGCATTGACGGCCGCGCCGATCCGATCATCCGTGCCGTCAAATTGGGCGGCCTGGCCCAACCGACCGGGGACGCCCGCAGTGGGACATGCCCCGCCGACGCAGGTGGCATTTCGGTTGCCGCCGCCGGCGTCGGCAAAGGTTGTGGCCCCGCCGGCCTCATCAAATTTGAGCCAGAAGCTGGGTCCGTCGTTGGTCTGGGCCATGACCATCTGCGGCAGACCGGCCAGACAGACGGCAGCGATCAGCAGTAGGGCTATGATCCTTTGCGGCAGAACAGAGCGCGGTTGTGACTGTGACATGGGACGTGTTAGCGATTGTGGGATGGAAAATCGTTGCATTTTGTACCTTTCACTGTGATAATCGGGGGCCAGTCGGCCTTGGCATGGCAGGGGTGAACACAATATAGGCATCTATCGTCGCGAGGACGTCGCGTCAGGCGTCGCGTAAGGGAATAGAAGGGCAGAGTGTCATTCTGTTCTCGATACGATACAATGTCTGTGAGCCTGATGCCGATTCACCCAATGGCGCATTGGAATACAGCCTATCCGTGAGGATCTGTGGCTGTGATAAAATTGACTGTGCGTCGTAACAGGAAAATCCGATCAGTGCCCGACCGGGCGCCTTCGCCCATCGTATGGTTGGCGGCGGGAACCGTCACACCAATTCCGAACAGTAGAACGTCAACCGAATGGAGAAGACCATGGAGACCTCGGCCCAGGCCGTTTCCCGGCAAGAAGAGAGCGTACCCGCCGCCTACACGACTGTGGGCACAAGCCCCATCCGCCCGGACGGCGTCGACAAGGTGACAGGACGCGCGCAATTCGGCGCGGACATCCATCTGCCGGGCATGCTCTACGGCGTCGTGCTGCGTAGCCCCCACGCCCATGCGCGCATCGTGGCCATCGACACGCGTGTCGCCGAAGCCTTGCCCGGCGTGAAAGCCGTAATGACGGCCCATGACCTCGCCGCTCAAACCGGCGCCCCTTTCGAAGAGGCGGACTATGCCAGCCAACAGATCGTGGCCCATGGCAAGGCGCTCTATTACGGCCACGCCGTTGCCGCAGTCGCGGCCACCAACCGCCACATCGCCGAAGAAGCGGCCAAGCTGATCCGGGTCGACTACGAGGTCCTGCCCCACGTGCTTGAGGCCGAGGAGGCCATGCGCGAGGACGCGCCGATTCTGCATGAGACGCTGCGCACCGATGCGTTGGGACGAGCGGGCGACGCCCCCACAAACATCGCCGGCCACTACCGTACGAAACGGGGCGACGTGGAAGCCGGTTTCGCCCAGGCCCACGTTGTTGTGGAGCGGACGTTCCACACGCAGACCGTCCACCAGGGCTACATCGAACCCAACACCGCCACCGCCGTCTGGGGCGACGACGGCCGTGTGCAGATCTGGTGCAGCACCCAGGGCAGCCACTCGGCCCGCGAACAGGTGGCCGCCATCCTGCACCTGCCGCAAAACCGCATCAGCGTCACGCCCACGGAGATCGGCGGCGGATTTGGCGGCAAGAACGACATCTATCTGGAGCCGCTGGCCGCGCTGCTCTCGCGCAAGGCCGGCGGCCGTCCGGTGAAGATGGTCATGACCCGGGCCGATGTGCTTGCCGCCACGGGACCGGGCGCAGGCTCTACCATCAAGATCAGGATGGGCGTGGATCGCCAGGGCATCATCACCGCAGCACAGGCATTCTTGGCCTACGACGCCGGCGGTTTCCCAGGCGGCTGGGTCAGCAGCGGCTGCGGCGTGGTGCTGGCCCCCTATCGGCTGGAGAACGTCCAGATCGACGGCTATGACGTCGTCGTCAACAAGCCCAAGACGGCATCCTACCGCGGCCCCGGCGCCACCAATGCCGTCTACGCCGCCGAGACGGTCATCGACGAACTGGCCGAAGCCATCGGCATGGATCCGCTGGACTTTCGCCTGCTCAACGGCGCCGTGGAAGGCGATCGCCGGCCCGATGGCATGCGCCATCTACACATGGGCTATCTGGAGACATTGAAGGCCGCCAAGGCCCATCCCCACTATCAGTCGCCGCTGGAAGGCCCCAATCGCGGGCGCGGCGTGGCCTCCACATTCTGGGGCAACTGGGGCGCACGCTCCAGCGTCTCGGCCGGCGTCAACGGTGACGGCACCGTCAACCTGGTGGTCGGCTCGGTGGACCTGAGCACGTCGCGGACTGCGGTGGCCATGCAGCTGGCCGAGACGCTGGCCATCCCGCTGGACAGCGGTGGCGGTGAACGTGGCCGGCACAGACACCGTCGGCTTCAACGACACCTCCGGCGGCAGTCGCACCACCTTTGCAACGGGTCTGGCCGCCTACGAACTGGGCAAGAAGATCCAGCGACAGATGGCGGAGGTCGCCGCCGATTTCTGGGAAGTGGACGCGACCAGGTTGTGGTCGACGGGGAGACTTACTCGGCCAACGGCGAGCGACTGACCTTCTCTGAGATCGCCAAGATCATGGGCGATGGCGGCCGGCCGGTGACGGCCAGCGCGTCCGTCAATGCAGTGACCTACGGCGGCGCGGCCGCCGTCCACATCGTCGACGTGGAGGTCGATCCGGAGACGGGCAAGGTGACCATCCTGCGCTACACCGCGCTGCAGGATGTGGGCACGGCCATCCACCCGGCCTATGTGGAAGGACAGATCCAGGGCGGCGCCGTGCAGGGCATCGGCTGGGCGCTCAACGAGGGCTATTGGTACGACGAGCACGGTCGGCTTGGCCAACGCCAGCCTGCTCGACTACCGCATGCCCACCGCGCCCGATCTGCCCATGATCGACACTTTGTTGGTGGAGAAGCCCTATCCTGGCCACCCTTTCGGCGTGCGCGGCGTCGGCGAATCGCCCATCATCCCGCCCGCCGGCGCAATCGCCAACGCCATCTACCACGCCACCGGCGTGCGGATGACGCGAACTGCCCATGTCGCCGGATCGATTGGTGAAGGCAATGATGGGGTAGGGCATAAGTTGACCGGAACCGGGGGTGTATTTCAGATTTGGCGCGACAACGTGCCGGGGACGGTCCAGAAGATGTCGGCATCACCGAATTGGGCTGGACCGTCCCGGCACGTGCGATCCCGCCCCCAGCGTGATATGTACCGCGGAACCGGCGTCTGTTTGATTCCCGCCCCGTGATTGGCTATACTACGGTGACGGGTAGCGCCGATTGTGCATGCCTACATCTCAGACACGTGACCGACAGAACGGTGGAAGATTATGGCACGAAAAAAGAAGAAACAGAAGCAAAAACAGAAGATCATCCACGCCCGGCAGAAGATGAATCGCCCTGCCGCGCGCCTTGCCGAGGCCCATGAAGCTGCGGCGCAGGGGCAGCTCGCCAATGCGCTTGAGTTGGCCCAAGATGCGCTGCGCGCGGCGAATGACGCCGATACGATTGAGCGTTCCGGCGCTCTGGCCGCTGAGCTACATTTCCGATTGGCCGGCCAAAGACTGCCGCTGCAAGAGCGCCTGCTGCATCTCGAAGAAGGCGAGGCGCTGACCCCGGACGATCCCCGCTTCCCCCTCCACCGTGGCGTCGTGCTGCTCGTACTGCAACAGCCTGAGGCCGCACGACAGGCATTTTCGCGTGCGCTGGAGATCGCGCCGGATGATCCCGATGCGGCCATGCTGCTTGCCTTTGCCCAGGCGCAGGCGAAGCCGACATCCACGCCGGAATCAGCGCCCGAAAGCCTGGCGCCAGCGCTAACCATCTTGACGGCTCTGGCGCGCGGCGATTTCTCCGTGGATGACCTGGACGACGACGGATTGGCCTCACTTCCAGGCGATGAACCGAGCCTGTGGCGCTCGCTGCTGACCATGGCGACCGACCCGAAATCGTACGCGATCCGCCGGCCTGGGCGATGATCGGCCAACGAGAGCCAGCATCGCTTGCGTCGCCGCTGCTCGACTACTATGCCGGCGTCGCCGCATCGCGCCGCAACGATCATCCTTCAACCGTGGCCGCATGGCTTTCGGCGCAGGCCGACGGATTGAATACGCCGTGGTTCCGGGGCAACCGGACCTATCTGCTGCGCCAGCGCGCGGAAGAAGCGGCCGAACAGGACGAGTGGCCGGATGTCGATCGATCTGCTGCAGGACGAGCCGCTGGCCAAAGATGACTCGGCCCTGCAAGAACTGCTCGGCTACGGCTATTTTCATATGGGAACCTATATGGCCGAAGCAGGCAACTGGCCCATGGCTGCCCAATATTGGCGAAAAGCCAACGAGCTGACGCCCAGCCGTTACCTGGCCCAGAACCTGGCCTTGGCCGAAGAAATGACTGAAAACTGGCTGGCTGCCGGCGAAGCATGGCGCGAACTATTGCGGCGAAGGCCGCGCAAGGCGGATCACCCGGACTATCTGAATGAGGCACAGGTCGCCATCATTTGGCGACGCGCCGCCAGTTGCTATGAGAACGAGTATGACGCTGACGAGGCCATCGCCTGTCTCACCAAGGCCATCGAGTATGCGCCGAACAATCTGGACTGGCGTATGCAGTTGGTGAAAATCTATCTTGAAGTTGAGAGCGACGACGCCGCCGAAAATGAGTTATACCGGATTCTGGAGATCGAGCCCGACTATATGCCGGCGTTGATCGAACTGGCCGAGTATTACGACGAGCGCTGGTATGGCCAGGCAACGCCGATCTGGCGCAGGGCGGTCGCGGCTGACGCGACGAGCCAAGAAGCACGCGACGGCCTGGCACAGGCGCTGATTGAAGACGCCACACACGGAAGGTCGTCGCGTTTTGGTCGCCTCCTGGGTTTCCAATCGGAATCCACGGTGAAAGCGCTGGAAAAGGCGCTTGTCGAACTGCCCGATCATCCGCAGGTTCTCTTTACCCTTGGTCGTATCCTTGCCGCAGAGGGCGAGAACGACAAGGCCCGTGAACGGCTGGTCCAGGCCGGGCGCGTTGCCGCGCGCAATCCGAGCGACAACCTCAAGTTTCTGGGCGATATCATGCACGAATTGCTGCACGCGGATGGCGGCGAACAGGCCGCCGAATTGATGGAGATTGTCCGCCAAACGCCCAATCTACGCGCCGACTATTGGGTCGATCAGGGTGAGCATGCCCTGCATTGCGATCTGGATCGAGCATGGATCGATCGCTTCTGGCAGGAGGCGCTCGATCTTGCGCAGAGTCGCCCGGACCAGGACACGCCTGCCCTCATTTTGCTGAAAATCATTGGCGCCATTGACGACAATGAAGACGTTGATGAGGATTGGATGCAACAATATATCGACCGCATCGACGCCATTGCCCCGGATCGCGGTCTGAGCGAATATGCTGAGGCCCTGCAGGCCCGCCGCGACGACTTGAAAAAGGCGGAACGGCTGTTTGGCCGCAGCAAACGACGCGCGCAGGCCGCCGGCGAAACCGAGATTGTCAAACATATCGAAATGATTGAGATGATCATCAGCGGACCGCCGCCCGGATTACTGTCTATGTTGGAAAGTCTCGACGAAGATGAACTGGCCTCGTTGCTGGATATCTTCGAACAAGGAGATTTTTGATCTGCCATGCCCGACAAAAAAGAGGGTCAGTTTGAATTGACACCCGGCGTTGATCCGTACCGAACGCTGGAAATCAGCCGCAATGCTGAGGAAGCCGATATCAAACGCGCCTACTTCCAACAGGTGCGCAAGTTCCCGCCTGAGCAGGAACCCGAACAATTCCAGAAGATCCGTCGCGCCTATGAACTGGTGCGCGACCCGCAACAACGCGCGCTCACCGACCTCTTCCTGTTGCAAGACGCCGCCGGCTCGGCCGCGCAGGCGTCTGCCCGCGCGTGATCTGGACGTTCACGTCGAGGATCTGATCGCCCTGGCCGCCGCCCTCTCGGTGCGGCCGATGGAAAACGATGTGCGTCCATTCGAGAGTCTGACATGACGCAGAGCATCCAGCCCGTTCTGCACGCCCGCGTCGAAGAACAGTACAGTTCGGCCCAGATGGAGCACCGCCTGCTGCGCCTGACGGCCCACGTCGAAACGTTGGAACGCACTGTGTCGACGCTGCTCGATCTGGCAGAGACAGGCCAGGACCAACTTTCGGTTTTGGTCAACAGCGTCGTCGATCCGCAACGGGAAGCGGGACTGAACGCCCAATTGGCCGAACTGAGCGCCACGCTCCAATCGCAACAGGAGGCGACCGATCGCCTCGACGCGCGCACAGGCCAGTTGGCCAGCGGCGCCGATATGCAGTCCCTGATGGCCACGGTGGTGCGCCAGGAGCAGTTGGCTGCGCTGGAAGATCGCTTGGCCAAGCTTGTCCGCACCCAATTCAAGACCAACACGCTGACTGAATCACAGCTTCAACAACTGGCCGGCGCCCAGTCCGTCCTGCAAGAGATGGCAGAGCGTCGCCAGGCGCGTGAGGACGATCATCTGGCGCAAGAGGCATTGCGCCTTGATGAGGCTCGCACCCTGGGCAGACAAGAACTGGCCGCCGACCTGCTGCCTGCCATTGACGGGCTGGAACTTGCGCTGGAAAACGGCCGCGCATGGACCGAGCGCCAGACCGAATTATTGGCCAAGACGGCTGCACCACAGGTCATTGATACGCCTCCGCAGCCGCCTACTTCCCGTTGGCAGCGAATGCGCCTTGCCTGGGAAAATCCACCGCCGCAAACGGCGCCGGAGCCGGCCGCCGTCGCTGCCAGCGATGCCGAGCCCATCCGCGAGATGCTCCAAGAGGCCAGCGCCTGGCTGGCCGGGCTGGAACTCGTCCGCGAGCGGTTCGATGGGTTATTGGCCGCTGACGGCATCCAACCCATCGATCCCCTGGGCAAGCCCTTTGATCCTCACCACCATGTTGCCATTGATACGGTAGTAAGTTCTGAAATGGCTCCCAATACCGTTGCTCAAGTAACCCGCAAAGGCTACCGCCAAGGAAAACGCATCATTCGCTATGCAGAAGTCATCGTCGCCCGCGCGCCGGAATCGCGGCGCGTAGCGGCGTGAATGAGTGACAAGATGACAGGGTGAGAGGGTGACAAGGTGACGACGGGATGAGAATTCACCCCCTCACCCTGTCACCTTGTCACCCACGCCCTTCAGCATTCAACAGGAACCACTACGATGAGCACAAACAACGAGCCGATCATCGGCATCGATCTGGGCACCACCAATTCAGTGCTGGCCATTCTCGAAGACGGCGTCCCGCGCCTGATCCCCGTTCAGGGAGCCGATCTTCTTCCGTCCGTGGTCGGCATCGATCCGCAGGGCGAAGTGCTTGTCGGCGAAACGGCCCGCAACCAATGGGTGGCCGCGCCGGAACGCACAGTACGCTCGATCAAACGGCACATGGGATCCGCTGAGCGCGTCAGCATGGCCGGTGTTCAGTATTCGCCCCAGGAGATCTCGGCCTTCATTCTGCGTGAAATCGTCGCCGCGGCCACGGAGGCGACCGGCCAGCCGGTCACGCGTGCGGTCATCACGGTGCCGGCCTATTTCAACGAAGTCCAGCGTCAGGCGACCATGGAGGCCGGCCAGATTGCCGGATTGGAGGTCGAGCGCATCATCAACGAACCGACGGCCGCTGCGCTGGCCTATGGCTACGGCGTCGGCATCACGGACGAGCACCTGCGCATGCTGGTCTTCGATCTGGGCGGCGGCACCTTCGACGTCTCCGTGATCGAACTCAACTACGGCGTGGTCGATGTGATCGCCACCGGCGGCGACAATCGACTGGGCGGCGACGACTTCGACGCCGCCTTGGCCGGCATGATCGCCGACGAATTTGAGGAAGAACATGACATCGCCCTCTTCAGCGATCACCAGGCCTGGGCGCGGCTGATGCGCGTCAGCGAAGAGGCCAAGATCGAGCTCTCATCGAGGCCCTACGCCAACGTGAACCTGGAATTTATCGCGTCCGACAACCAGGGTCTGCCGCTGCACATCACGCGCGAGGTGGAACGCAGCGAGTTCGACGAATTGCTGGTCCCCTTTCTGGATCGCATCCGGATCTGCATGGATCAGGCGCTGGCTGATGCCAAACTGGAGGCGGCGCAGATCGATCGCGTGCTGCTGGTCGGCGGGTCGACGCGCATTCCGGCGGTTGTGGATCTTGTACGCCAGCGGATGCAACAGGATCCGCACATGGAGTTGGATCCCGACGATGCGGTGGCGCTGGGCGCTGCGGTGCAGGCCGGCATCGTCACCGGCCAGGAGATCGACGCCATCCTGGTCGACGTGACGCCGCTCTCCCTCGGCATCGAGACAGCCGAGTTTGGCCGCGATGGGCGCGTGGTGTCGGATCGATACGCACGCCTGATTCACCGCAACTCGACGGTGCCGATCCGCAAGAGCGAGGTCTTTACGACGATGTACCCCGGCCAGGATACGATTCATGTCTTCGTCTATCAGGGCGAGGATCCGATTGCATCGCAAAACGTACTATTGGGCGATTTTCGGGTTGAGGATCTCAAACCCAATCAACTGGGCGGCCTGGCGGAGGTGGAGATCAACTTTGCGCTGGATCTCAACGGCATCCTGAACGTGACCGTGACCGACCGGGCCACCGGCAAGCAGGTGAGCGAGCGTCTCAAGGCCGAGCGCCAGCGTATGACGCCGGAAGAGATCGCTCAGAGCCAGGAGAAGCTCTCATCGCTGGTCGCCAGCGCGGTCGAAGCCGAACTGGACCCGGAGATCGCGGCGCTGCTGGCACGGGCCGAGCAGGTGCTTGCAGAGCAAGCGGATGAACTGGATGATGAGCTGATCGCAGATATCCGCCAGACGGTTGCCGAGATCCGGCAGGCGGCCGCAGCCGGCGACATGGATTCCGTGGAGGATCAGAGCGAGGAATTGGTCGATCTGCTGATGGAAGCGGAACTGTAACGGGCATGTTCAAAATATATGGCCAGAACTGCGATGGTCGCCGGTACGGCAACTGCGGCCGTCGGGGTGACCAAAGCCGCCATGGGCGGCGGCAGCAATCAGGCGGCGCAGCAACAGGCAGCGGCGGATCAGCAGGCGCAGCAGGCCTATGCCGCCGGGCAACAGGACGCTTTGGCGCAACAGCAAGCCGCCGCGGCCCAGGCGCCTGCGGCCCCAGCAGCGCCGGTCGATGACAGCTTTGACCAACAACTGATCCAGATCCAGAAATTGGCGTCGATGAAGGATCAGGGTTTGTGATCACCGAAGAAGAGTTCCAGGCCAAGAAGGCGCAGATCCTCGACATTTGACATGTGTTGACCGGTTGTGTTTGCCTGGTCTAGTGGTTAGCAATCGACAGAGGCAGCTTCGAAGTGGATCCACTTCGAAGCTGCCTCTGTCGATTTTGCGCCAGCGCACCCGCGACATTGCTGTCCAAGAAAAAGTTCATAGTGACGGCTTTAGCCGTCTGGACCGCTGAAGCGGACACTACGTACGAAATCGCACCGTTACTTGTAGGCACTTGCTAAGCAACATCTTGGTCATCTTCGGCTTCTTGAACGCCCGGGTGACGTTGTTGGTAGATGGATTGCCGCTGTTTAGCGAGCAGACTGATGAAGGTAATGAAGAGACTCATGCCGAGAAAGAGATAGACGACGGTAAAGATCTTGCTTTCCGGTGTTGTCGGCGCGAAGTCACCGTAGCCGACGGTGGCGAGCGTAACCACTGTGAAATAGAACGAATCAAGAGCGCTCCACCCTTCAACCCTCGTGTAGAAGATTGTCCCTACGAGCAGCAGTACAGTGATCCACAAAAGAATCGCCCGATAACGTTCGTCACGAAAGAGCCTGACAAGTTCGCGCACAAATGTTGCAAGCACGATGAACGGCAATAGAAACGGCGCCATTGCTTCGTCTCCTGTGTGTTGAAGATTAGAGGGCGAGTTTTTTCGAACGAACCATGAGTACCATGGTACCATTTTCCGTCCGACTGAACCAGATCCTGGATTCACCTAAATTACATGAGTAGGCCGACGACAACACCGCAGGTGGCTGATGTGTCAAGACGACATTGGCGACCCCACTTACCACACACAGTTGGTTACTGGCTGGCGTGATGGCCTGACTGTTTCAGATAGATCGGGTTGGTGAGCGCCCAACGCCAGTCACGCAGATTGACGTTTTTGGGCACGCCCTGGGGTAGTTGCTCCGGCGAAATGTCGGCCACGAGTTCACAACGAATGTAGATTGAAGCCGATACCACGAGCCGAAATTCTGTCGGAGTTGTCGATACCGTGTGTTCCTCCACCATTAGCCCGTCGGCGATCACGCGCAGTCTGTAGCCCGAGCCGTCGACAACGTTGACGCTCAGCGCCACGTCCTCGCCGGGCGAGAGTGCAAGCGTGCCGCCCATCTGAGCGCGTTCGATATGGGAAGCGGCTTCAATATCGAGGCGCGAGCCGTGGGGATAAGCGCTGATGTACGCACGTCCCCCGCAGATGGCTGCCAGGATGCCGTCCACACTGCGTTCCTGTGCATGAACCCAAGTCGTCGGCTGCCCGAGACGCAGAAGATTGGTCTCTTCGCCCACGGGACAGTGGTAGTCGCTGCCGCCGACGCAGGGCAAACGTCTGCCTTGGCAGAGCAAACGATCCCAGAGCGCCAGACTCTCGTCATTGCGATAGGGCCACGGTCCCTGCCAAACTTCCATGGCCTGGACATCCAGATCAAAGCCATAGTCCCAGGCTGGACCGCCGATCTTGGGGTGGTTGATGGAACAGACAGCGCCATGATCATGGGCCAGACTGATGATCTCGGCGATGTCGGCTGGCGAACGGGAGCGGAAATCACACCAGCGCGAAGTGCCCCAGACGTTCATGTGGCCGAAGTAGGTCGTGACCTCCTGGCCCGGGATCAGCAGCAGATCTTCACCGGCAAGCTGGGGAAGAAAGGCGTGGTGGCTGACCGTGTTGTGGTCGGTGATGGCCAGGAAGTCGAGGCCCAGTTCGCGAGCCTTGTTCACCAGTAACGCGGGCGAACCCTTGGCGTCACTGTGGTATGTGTGGCTCTGCAGGTCACCGCGTAGCCAGATAGGCCCGTCTCTGTCGGTAGGGCCGGCTGACGATACGCCTGGCGACACCTCTTTGATCGGTGTCGGCTCAATGACGGACTCTGCCGGTGTCGCCTCAATCTGAATCTCGTAGTCCGCGCCCTGGGGCCAGATGCGATAGAGACCAAGGAGCACCTGATAGCGACCGGCCGGCAATGGACCGAGCAGATAGCCGGGCGTCGCATCGTCAGTGCCTACGAAGAACTCGCTGCGTGCCGAGCCGCTCCAGCCGCGAAAGCCCAGTCCGCCGGGAAATTCGGACCCGTTAGGATCGAAGAGGCCGATGTCAATGACGTTGCCGCCCTCGGTCCGATCCGACGACATGCGCGCAGAATAGTTGTAGGAGATGATCAATCGGGAGGCGACAAACGGCAGGTCAAACGGGATTGTAGCGTAGTCGCTGCGATCTTTGTCGGCAGGAGTGATGTGTCCGCGTAGCGTCTTGCGAAAAGTTTCCATGGCCGTTCAGAGCGCGCTGCGCAAATCGAGTTCCTCGGCGAGATGGCAGCTCACGAAGTGGCCTGGCCGAATCTCACGCAGTTCCGGGCTCTCCGTCCGGCAGCGGTCCTTTGTGTAGCTGCAGCGAGGATGGAAGTAGCAGCCGTTGGGCGGGTTCGCCGGGCTGGGCACATCGCCTTCCAGGATGATTCGACTGGGCACGTTGCGTGGATCCGGTTTGGGAATGGCAGAGAGCAGGGCCTCGGTGTAGGGATGAAGCGGATGGCCGAAGAGTTCGCGTGTCTCGGCCAACTCTGCAAGCTTGCCCACGTACATCACAGCGATATGGTCGCATGCATGCTTGATGACGCTCATGTTATGGGCAATGAAGAGGTAGGTCAGATTGAACTCTTCTTGCAGGTCCTCGATCAAATTGAGTACCTGGGCCTGGACGGAGACATCCAGTGCGGAGACAGGCTCATCCAATACCAAAAACTCTGGATTGAGCGCCAGCGCCCTGGCAAGGCCGATGCGCTGGCGCTGGCCGCCACTGAAGGCGTGGGGATAGCGGTTCATATATTCCGGGCTGAGGCCCACCGAGCGTAGCAACTGGGCCACCCGATCTTCCAGTTCCTTGCCGGAGGCGATCTTGTTGATGACCAATGGCTCGCCGACTATCTGTCTTAACGTCAGGCGCGGGTTCAACGAGGAATATGGATCCTGAAACATGATCTGCATATCACGTCGAAAGGTGCGCATTTCCTCACGCCCCAGGTCAAGCACCTGAATGGCCCCCACATCTTTGTCATGGTAGACGATCTTGCCGTCAGTGGCGTCGAGCAGGCGCATGATGCAGCGGCCGGTGGTGCTCTTGCCGCAGCCGCTCTCGCCGACCAGCCCAAAGGTCTGGCCACGTTCGATGGAGAATGTCACGCCATCGACGGCCTTCACATAGCCTACCGTCTTTTTGAAGAAGCCGCGCTTGATTGGGAAGTGCATCTTCAAATCCTGCACTTCGAGCAGCAACTCACCGGAACTGTTCTTCGCGTCTTGGCTCGCTGGAGCTTCAACCTGTACCAGATCGGCCATCGTTTACCTCGTTGTCGCCTGAGTGCCATGAACTTGCGCTAGATCGTGATCTACATCGTACTCTTCGTAGAGCAAACAGCGTACGGACCGTTCGGCATCCACACCTTCGATATGGGTCATTGTGGGCATGATCCGATTGCATACATTGGGGATGACTTCCGGGCAACGTGGGTGGAAGGGGCAGCCCGGCGGCACGACCGACGGATCGGGCACGGCTCCCTTGATCACGTCGAGACGTTGCCCAAAATCGTCATCCAATTTCGGGATCGAGCGTAGCAGGGCTCGTGTATACGGATGTTTGGGATCGTAGAATGCAGAATCGACGTCCGTCCGCTCGACGACCTTGCCCAGATACATGACCGCCACGTCGTCGCACATCTCGGCCACCACGCCGAGATCATGGGTAATGAAGATTATGCTCATGCCCATGTCCTGCTGCAACTGGGCCATCAATTCCAGAATCTGCGCCTGCGTCGTCACGTCAAGGGCCGTGGTCGGCTCATCGGCGATCAACAGGCTGGGATTACAGCTCAGGGCGATGGCGATCATGACGCGCTGTCGCATGCCGCCGCTGAGCTGGTGCGGGTAGCTATCGATGATGCGTTCGGGTTCCGGCAGTTGCACCTTGGCCAGCGCCTCGATGCCACGCTCCCGTGCCTGCCGCCTGTTGACATTCTGGTGCAGGGTAATGGCCTCAAGCAACTGGTCACCGACCGTATAGAGCGGATCCAGCGATGTCATCGGTTCCTGAAAGATCATGGCGATCTCGTTGCCACGAATGCTGCGCATGCGACGGCCACGCGGACTCAGTTGCGTGATCTCGACCTCCTGCGTAATGCCGCTGCCGTTGCCGTCCGCTTGAGGGTAGTAGGTAATCTTGCCGCCCACGATCTTGCCCGGCTTGGGCACCATGTTGAGAATACACTGGGCCGTTACGCTCTTGCCACAGCCGCTCTCGCCTACAATGCCCAGCACCTTGCCTCGCTTGACCGTGAGGTCAATGCCGTCGAGCGCCTTGACCACGCCACTGTCGGTGTAGAAGTGGGTCTGTATGTTCTCGACACGAAGAATTACATCTGGATCGGTTGACATCGATTTGTTTTCCTGGACGGCTGTGAAAAGCTATTTGTCACAGATGGACACAGATGAAAAAGGATAGGACACAGACAAATATCGATGGTCTTTTCGTTTGCAAACAGATTTCTGCTTGCATCCGTGCCCCATCTGCAACCATCTGTGTTCATCTGTGGCAGATCTTTTTCTTATGCGTTGAAGTCATAGAATCACACAGATCATAACGTTTAGAGCGCATACGGGTCGGCGGCATCGCGGAAGCCGTCGCCGACAAAATTGAAACAGAGCACAGCCACGATGACGAAAAGGCCTGGTATCAAGAGCCATGGGTTGCGCACGACGACGCTCACCGTCTGTGCGTCCTGCAACAGCGTCCCCCAGCTTACCATGGGCGGCATGATGCCCAGGCCCAGGAAGCTGAGCGCTGTCTCGGCCAGAATCATGCCGGGAATGGCCAGCGTCGCCACAACGATGATGTGGCTGAATGCATTGGGCAGCATGTGCACAAAGATGATGCGCGGGCTGGAAGCCCCGGCTGCACGCGCTGCCGACGTGTAGTCCATTTCCCGATAGGACAGCACCTTGGCGCGTACCTGGCGTGCCAGTCCCGTCCAGCCGATCAGAGAAAGAATGACGGTGATGGCAAAGAAGCGCTTAATGCTCGACCAGTCCGGCGGCAATGCCGCTGCCAGAGCCGCCCAAAGAGCGATGGTGGGAAAAGACATCAGCAGTTCGATCATGCGCTGCATGAGCGTATCAGTGATGCCGCCGTAGTAGCCGGAAATGGTCCCTAGCGCTGAGCCGAAAATGATGGTCAATGAAACGCCCAACAGGCCTACGGTCAGGGAGACTCGCCCTCCGTGTAGGATACGGGCGAAAAGATCTCGCCCGATGCGGTCGGTGCCGAGGATGAATATGGTTCCACGCTCACCCTCGTAGAGATCTTCGTCGATTCCATACAGGTGTAGGTTGAACTCGAAAAGACCAAACAGAAACGGATAGGTTCTGCCCCGCACAAGAAAGTAGACAGGATAAATGCGTTCGGTATCCAACTCGTGCATGTAGACGAGGTTTTCCGTATCGAGCGTTGTGGTTGTCCCATAGACAAAGGGACGGAGGTGGAAATTGCCGTCAACCTCGAAGAAGCGCATTCTCTGCGGGGCCATGAGAATGTAGTCTTCCTCGACTCTGAGAAAACTGTAGGGTGACAGGAAATCAGCCAGGATCACCATGAC
This sequence comes from uncultured Chloroflexia bacterium, assembly GCA_963698255.1. Classification (GTDB taxonomy): domain Bacteria; phylum Chloroflexota; class Anaerolineae; order Caldilineales; family Caldilineaceae; genus JAWKOK01. The sequence continues at coordinate 215,643 of CAVOQD010000030.1, forward strand.
GTAAAGAATGATCAACGTTATCGCCCCGGAAATGGCGAGTCGATTGCGCAGAAAGCGACGCATCATCAGCCTGCCGACGGACAATGTTGCCACACCTTCGGCAGCCAAATCCGAATCTGGGGCAATTGTGCCGTCCGGCGGGGGCATGTCCTCCAGTGCGGCCGACTGGATAAAATCTTGTGTCATCGCTGATTCCCTTTGTTGGCTAGGTCAGTTTGGCGGGAATGGTGGATCGATTCCTGATTAGTCGTAGCGGATGCGTGGATCGACCCAGGCCAGTAGGAGGTCTGCCAGAAAGTTACCTACGACGAGCATGGCCGCCAAGAACATGAGGAAGGTGGCTGCCAAATACATGTCCTGCTGGCGCAGGGCATTGAAGTAGAGCGGCCCCGTGGTCGGTAGGCTTAGCACGATGGAGACGACCAGTTCGCCGGAGATGATAGCAGGCAGGCTCATACCCAGCAGCATGATCAGGGGGTGAATGGCGTTGCGTACGGCATGTTTCATGACCACCGTGTTCTCGTGCAGACCGCGTGCTCTAGCTGCCTGCACATATTGCATGTTGAGTGTGTCCAGGAGATTGCCGCGCATCATGCGCATGAGCATGGCCGTGCCGGCGGTGCCCACAACGAAGACAGGGACCCATAAGTGCTTCAGTAGATCGCCGAATTTGGCGAGGCTCCAAGGCGCGTCGACATATTCCGGTGAGAAGAGTCCGCCCACCGACTGGCCGAAGTATCTTTGGGCAATCACCATTAGGATGAGGGCGAGCAAAAAGTTGGGGATCGAGAGGCCGGCCAAACCCAATACCGTGGCCGCGTTATCCTGCCACTTATATTGATTGGTCGCCGAATAGATGCCAATGGGAATGGCGACCGCCCAGGTAAAAAGCAGTGTCGAGGTGGCGATGACAACCGTCCACCCGATCCGCTCCCAGATCAGTTCCTTGACCTCACGATTGTACTCGAAGGATCGACCGAAGTCGCCCTTGACGAAGCCGGTGATCCATTTGACATACTGGACATAAACCGGCTGATCGAGTCCGAAGCGCTGTTCCAGGGCGCGAATCTCAGACTCGGCGGTGTCCGTGCCCATCATCTGGCGTTCCATCATGTAGACGTCCAGATAGGTGCCGGGCGGCAGGTTGATGATCCAGAAGCCGACGACCGAAACCATGAAGAGTGTGAAAACCATGTAGATGGCACGTTGTAGGATGTATGCTAGCATTCAGCAACCTCTTGTCAGCAGGAATGATCGGCAGGAGACCTGCGGGCGTCGACTCGATATGTGCGCCCAATAGTCCATGAACTCGGAATATGGCCGATCCAGAGCATTGAGCCTCCCAAAGTCCCCGACATGGCCCACAAACCGGATCTTCTAACCAGGCCTCAACTGGGCCATGCCGGGGACTTGTGCCGCGATATCTGCTTTTCCGGAACAGCCCGAAACCCATACAATCTTTCCGACACAGGCTACGTACGCTGGTCAAAGTCAGTATACATAGCCTGCGTCGGGGTCTTGGAAACGGTCTTACCTCTGTTCCAAAGCTTTCCCAAGATAGTAACTATACGGCAGTTGGCAAAGCCTCATGCCATTCCAGGCCGAGATGATCTTGTAACGCATCTCTCTGGATTGGCCTAAGTCCAGAAGTCTACTGAGCGTCCGTGAAGTAGAACTGCTCCGGGAATACGGCGGCGAAGTAGTTCATGATCCATGGATTCGTAAAGCCGCCGGTGCCAAGCTGTTCCTTGGTCGGCACATTGCCTACGTTGTCTGCGAAAGCGACGATGGTAGGAATGTTGGCGACAGTCCCGTAGAAGAACGGACCTTCTTCGATGTGGACTTTCATGATCTCGAAGACCAGTTGTTCGCGAGCCGCGTCGTCGGCCTCAACCTTAGCCTGGTCATAGAGGTCCCAGAGACGCAGGATCGGATCGCCTTCTCCCGGTTCCTCGCGCGGCGGGTTGCGATCGGCCGGATCCAGGTCGAGTTCAGTCCCTTCCTTCTCCGTGCCCAGCGTCGCATACCAGGAGCCGTAGAGCGGCGCCCAGCGATCATTGCCGATGGGCACGACCCACTGTGGATAGACCAGGTGGTTGGGACCGTCACCGACTTCCCAGCCGGCACGCCAGTCGATCTCGTTGCTGTCCTGCATTACGTTGAGTTGGGCGCTGTCCACCGGGTTGACCTGGGCTTTGATACCAACATCCGCCCAGTTCTCGGTGATAATCTCGGCCACCAGCACATGTTCTGCCGATGCCGTAGCGCTCATGTCCAGGCGGATGATCAACTCGTTGCCTGTCTCCGGCATGTCGCGCCAGCCGTCGCCGTCCTGGTCGACCACACCGGCTTCATCAAGCATGGCCATGGCGGCTTCCGGATCGTATTCTACCGCCAGGTCGCGCCATTGTGCGAAGAGATCCTGTCCCTCCTGAGTGGCATTGTACTCAATGGCCTTGGGACTCATGGTCCCCGTTGTCGGGTAACCGGTGCCGAAGTAGACGGCCTTCTGGATCTTGTCACGGTCGATGGCGTGAGAGAGGGCGCGTCGGAACTCCTTCATGCGATAGAGTGCGCGCTTCTCAGGATCGTAGTGGGTCCAGTTGGGATAGACCATAGAGCCTGTACCGGAGCCGCCGTCCCAGAGATAGGTCTTGAGGCCGACGGTTGCTTCAGCGTCACGGAAGACGGAGAGTTCGCTCAATGGCTGGTACTTGCAGGGGCGACCACAGATCTCCTGCTCGCCGCCGATGACCTTAAGCTTGGCAACTTCCAGGTCCTCGACAAAAGTCATGTCGATGCGATCGATGTAGGGCAACTGATTGCCCGCGCTGTCGACGGCATAGTAGTAGGGATTGCGTTCGAGTACCATGCGCACGCCGGGTTCATACTGTACCGGCATCCAGGGATTCAACACCGGGCGTTCGGGATTGTTCTCCCACTGACGTTTTTCGTCAAACTCGGTGTAGTCTGCCACTTCGGTATTGTACTTGGGGTGGAACTGCTCCATGTAGTGCTTGGGGATCACGAAGAACTCACTGTCATCCGGCGTGCCGCTGTTGGGCCACATGGCCAATCGGTCGGGGAAGAGGGGCGACGGCGCTGCAAAGGTGAACTTCAGGGTGTAGTCGTCGATCTTCTCAAGCACAGCGGTGGCGTCACCGGAGATCATCCAGTCGGGCGGGCTTTCCGGGTAATCCGGATTCAACGCCATATCTTCCCACCAGAAGAGAATATCGTCTACGGTGAAGGGCTCGCCGTCCGACCATTTGGTCCCTTCGCGGAAGAAGAGCGTCCATTCGGTCTTGTCGTCGTTGGACTCCCAGCCCTTGGCCAGACCGCCTCGCTTGTCAAGACCGTCACGTAGCCACTGCACGGGTGAATGGCCCTGCATGGCGATGCCCAGATGGTTGCCGTTGCGATCGGTGTCAAAGCGATGCCATGTGCCGCCGTACTTGCCGATCTCGCCATAGGGCTCGATGATCAGCGGTTCGGCCGGAATTCGTTCCTCCAGCGGCGGCAGATCGCCGGCTGCAACCATCTCCTGCAACATGGGCGCTTCTTTGGCGCCGTCGCCTTCCATCGCTGCCGAGTCCTCTGCCGGGGCTTCGGCAGCGGCCGGTTCCTCGGCTGCTTCCGGCGCGGGCGCGCCGCTGCATGCCGTCATCAGCATGCTGAATGCCAACAGCATCACAACAGCAAGTAGCATGTTTCGATGCTTCATCAGCTTTTTCCTTTCCAGGATATTTGAATGGGTTGACAGTAGAACGCTTGTTAGAAGTCAGTCCGTTGCAGGGATTGAGGAAAAACAGTCACGCGACTCCCCGACGAGGTCTGACAAAAAGGAGTACAGGAGTAGAGATGGCACGGATTTAAATCATTACAAGGCCGACACCTCCTTGTGTTGGCTGGCGTGAGTGAGTTGGCGAGGGCAGGCCGGCACACTCAAATGCCGCACATTAGGCAACCATAAGGCCCAGATTTGTCTGGTCATGACTTCTGGCCAGATAGATCTGCTGTCACCAAATGAGCCAATCCGGCTTCACCACGAAGATCCCAGAGAATCTGTGTCATCTCCAGCCGGACGAAGTAGTATGTAATGAATCACGGGAATATGCGGAGATGTAATTTAATTATAGCATAGGCAAGCTGCGGTATCAACCGGCTAAAAGTGAGCACGAAACGAGGGTGGGCACTTCTCAGCGTAGCCGGGTTCAGCCGTTACCACTGCAGAAAGGTCAATGGATCCTAGAACACCACCCCGCTTACCAGGATCACATTGGCGTACGGCGAACACTCTCCCGTGCGCACAACGGCTTTGGCCCCGGCAGTGCGCTTCTTAAAGTCCTCGTGGGCCATGACCGCAATCGGCATGGCGCCGAGCAAGTCCATCAACTGCGCATAGACCTCGGGATTGGTTGCGGCCATCTCTTCCGCGATCACGGCCGACTCGACCTCCAACTCTGACAACACAACACGCAGCGTTTCCAAAAAGCCGGGGACGTCACGTGTGACCGCCAGATCGATGCGTTCGGTCGTGGACGGAATGGGTAGGCCGGCATCCGCGATGACCAACTCATCGGTGTGGCCCATGGCTGCGATGACAGCCGATATCGGCTGGTTGAGCAGCGTGGTCTTTTTCATGAGACTCGTCCTTTTCTGTCGTCTTTGATTGAGCGTGCCTGTTCGGACCGCCGTGCTGATAGACCGCGGAGTAGGCTGATTAGGCGGAAGAAAGCGGATTTCGTTCGGGTTATATCCGTGGGAATCGGCCCGATCCGCGTTCCATCAGCGTGTGGATCTACGGTTGCGATCGAGCCAACAATTTTTGCACATCGTCTCGACTCGGCAGCGATGGTTGCGCCCCGGCCTTGGTGACGGCCAGAGCGCCTGCTGCACAGCCCCAGGGAACGGCTTCGGCCACGCTTCTGCCTTCGGCCATGGCTGTTGCAAATCCGCCGAGAAATGCGTCACCTGCAGCGGTGGTGTCGACCACGTTGTCTACCCTGAACGCCGGAAACTGTTCGATGCCATCGACTGTCGGCCAGCAGCACGCCACGTTCGCCCAAGGTAAGGAGCACCGTGTCGATGCCGAACGCGCGCAGCGCATTGGCCGCTGTCGCCAGCTCCGCCTCGCTCTCGACGGGCAGGCCGGTCAACGTGGCGGTCTCGGACTCGTTGGGCACCAGGATGTCGACCAGCGCCAACAGGTCGGCGGGCAGCGGCTGGGCCGGGGCCGGGTTGAGGATGACGGTGACGCCGTTTGCATGGGCGATCTCTGCCGCACGCTTGACGCTTTCCAGCGGAATCTCCAGTTGAAGCAGCAGCACGTCGGCGTTGGCAATCGTCTCTGCCGCGGCGTCGACATCTGCGGGCGTCACACGCATGTTGGCCCCGGACGCCACAACGATGCTGTTCTGTCCGCGGGCGTCCACCACGATCAGCGCCACGCCGGTCGCCGCATCGACGGTGGTGACGTGCCGGGCATCGATGTTGTCGGCGGCCAAGCTCTGGCGCAGTTGAGCCGCAAAGCCGTCATCGCCGAGCTGGCCGACCATGGCCGTCTGCGCGCCGAGCCGGGCCGCGGCCACGGCCTGGTTGGCTCCTTTGCCGCCCGGCACCGTGGCCAGGTCCCCGCCCAGCACTGTCTCGCCCGGCGCCGGTATTCTCTCCGTGTGGGTCACCAGATCGATATTCAAACTGCCTACTACAACGACGCGTGCCATGTGTCACCTCCGTATTGGGAGAGCGATTCACCGCGGATTTTTCTCAAGAAAGAGATCCGTGTAAATCCGCCTAATCCGGAAAATCCGCGGTGAATTTCTTTCAGCCCTTGAATTTGTTCGCTACCTGCCCCTTGATCCCGGTCTTGACGCGGAAGATGTCGCCGGCTTGGGGCTGCTTCTTCCAGTCCGCGTCGCTGAAATCGACACTGGCGCAGGTGATGAACAGTTCATCCAGATCCGGCCCGCCGAAGCAACAACTGGTCACCTTGGCCACCGGGATCTCGATGACACAGGTCGAGCGTGCCGTCGGGCGCGTAGCGGTTGACGCGCCAGCCGTCCCAACGCGCGCCCCAGATGTAGCCTTCGCTGTCCACGCACAGACCGTCGGGATGGCCTTCGCCCTCTCGCTTCTCGACGACCGTGCGCCGATTCGAGATGGCGCCGGTGGCGTCGTCGTAGTCATAGGCCCAGATGACGCCCTGTGGCGTGTCGGTGTAGTACATGATGGTGCGGTCCGGGCTCCAGTCGATGCCGTTGGAGCAAGCGATGTCGGTCTCCATGACGTGGACGCTGAGGTCGGTGTCGAGGCGGTAGAGCTTGCTGCCCTCGGCCATGGTGCCGGCCCAGAAGCGGCCCTGCGGATCGACCTTGCCGTCGTTGAAGCGGGCGTCGGGCTTGTCCGCCTCCGGGTCGGCGATGAAGTCGAGTTCTTGGGTGGCTTCATCCCAGAAGGCAAAGCCATCGCGCAGCGCCAGCACCAGCCCGCCGGACTCGCGGAAGACCACCGTGCCGACCGGCTGGCCGACGTCGAAACGTTCGGGCGCTTCGTCGCCCAGGGCATAGCGATAGAAACAATCGTTCTGGATGTCGACCCAGTAGAGTTTCTGCTCCTCCGGATGCCAGACCGGCCCTTCGCCCAGCGTGTTGTTGATCGATAGTAGATGTTCGGCTTTCATGGTGGTTGATCTCCGTTTGGTGGATCGGATATGCTGCTAATTCTCGTACTGCTGAGCACGGCTGGACGGCATACCCGATTCGAGCCTACGATTAGCCCCCGTCCCACCGTCTGCCGATAGCGCGCCGGCGACAACCGGCAGGTCTTGCGAAAGACGGCGTAGAAGCGGCTCAGCGAATTGAAGCCGGATTCATAGGCGATGTCGATGACGCTTTTGTCGGTGGTGAGCAGCAGTTGTTGGGCATGGGCGATGCGATACTGGTTGAGATAGCTGACGATGGTGCGTCCAGTATAGGTTCGGAACAGTTGCATCGCATAATTGGGATGCAGATTGACGGTGGAGGCGATCATCGGCCACCGTCAACGGCTCCTGGAAGTTGGCAGTGATGTAGGAGACCATGCGCTCGATCTCCTCACCGCCTGCATGGCGCGTTGCCTGCCCTGCTTGGGCCGGCAACGCACGCGCCGACAGCGCCAGCAGACGCAGCGACGCCTCGATCTCCAGCAGGGTGATTCGCTGATACTCCGGCAAGTGCAATTGGGCGTGGCGATGCCAGCGTTCAAAGAGCGTCTGGTTGAAGTCGGCATCGACAGCAGCTGGATGTGGCGACCGCGCTCCCCTTCAATATCTGCTGAGTGAACGGGTGCGGCAATCCCCACTGCAAAAAATTGGAAAGGGGCAGATGAACGGCATAGTGGCCGGTCGATTCCTCCAGGTGTATGATCTGATGCGGGATGGCTGCCCAGAAGACGGAGAAATCGCCGGCGGAGAAGGTGACATGTTGGGCGCCAAAGAGGTAGGTGATCTGTCCGTCTGCCACAAAATTGAGCTCGATGTCGTTGTGGGTATGGGGCGTCTCCATCCGCTGTGTCGGATAGGGGAAGAAACGGAAGCTGCGCAATTCAGCCGGGCGGGCTTCGTCGAGGTCCGTGATCTCGATTCGTTCCCTCCTCGCTGTCATTGCTTTTCGCCCTTGCTCATGTAGGTAACGGACTGAAATTGCCATTATTTCCTGAGGGAAGACGGTGCAATTTCAGTTCTCCGCCCATATGGCGTCGTTTCCAGGTGCACGAAACTCAAGTTTCTACATATTTGCGCCGTCGCTGGGTGCTCAGGACGGCGGCACAAATAAGGCCTTCGGCAGCATCGATGAAGATTAGTGCGTCTATCGACACTTTCTTGTCGATATCGTTTGGTAAGCGCCTATTCGATTTCTGAGAATCTGTTGTTCTCCTGCAGATTAGTATATAGGAATTATCCGATGGAAACAAGAAGAAATTCCCGCATTGTTGTGCTACTGTATTGATGTTCCAGTACAGACTAGGACAACCGTTCGGTCATCGATCTTCTGATAGGACGCGGATCTTACGGATTGGGCGGATCATCGACGGATTTCTTCTCGAGAAGAAATCCGTGGAAATCCGCTCGATCCGTAAGATCCGCGTCCTATCAAAGATCGGTGACCGAATGGTTGTGAAAAACCAATAGCAGATTCAACACGAAAGGTGAACATTCATGGCGATCAAAATTGGCGTGATCGGCGCAGGATCAATCGGCTTCACGCGCAAGCTGATGCACGACGTCCTCGCTGTGCCCGAACTGCAGGACACGGTCTTCTATTTCATGGACCTGTCCCAGGACAACCTGGACATGGTGACCCAACTGTGCCAGCGCGACATCGAAGCCAACGGGCTGCCGGCCAAAATCGTGCCGACCACCAGCCAGCGCGAGGCCATCACCGACGCCGACTACGTGCTCTGCCTGATCCGCCAGGGCGGGCTGGAAGCGTTTGCGCTGGACATCGACATCCCGCTCAAATATGGCGTCGACCAGTGCGTGGGCGACACCATCTGCGCCGGCGGCATCATGTATGCCCAGCGCACGATTCCCGTGCTGCTCAACATCTGCAAGGACATCCGCGAGGTGGCCAAGCCGGACGCACTCTTCCTCAACTACTCCAACCCCATGGCCATGAACATCTGGGCCTGCAACAAATACGGCGGCGTGCCGACCATCGGCCTCTGCCACGGCGTGCAGGGCGGCCACTGGCAGATCACCCGCTGCATCGAGCTTTGGGCCAAGAAAGAGGGCCTGCTGGGTGAGGACGAGACGCTGCACCGCAGCGACGTCGACATCGTCTGCGCCGGCATCAACCACCAGACCTGGTACACCAAGATCCAGTGGCGCGGCATGGACATGGTTCCGATGATGCTGGAACTCTTCGAGGCCCATCCCGAATATCGCGAGACCGAAAAAGTGCGCATCGACATGCTGCGCCGCTTCGGCTATTATACGACCGAGTCCAATGGCCATGTCAGCGAATACGTGCCCTGGTATCGCAAACGTGTCGAGGACATCCCCCAGTGGATCGATCTGCGCAGTTGGATCCACGGCGAGACCGGCGGCTATCTGCGCGTCTGCACCGAGGGTCGCAACTGGTTCGAGACCGACTTCCCCAACTGGCTCAAGGAAGAACCGCCGGTGATCGCCCAGGAGCGGCGCAGCGAGGAGCACGGCTCCTTCATCATCGAAGGGCTGGAGACGGGACGCATCTATCGCGGCCACTTCAATGTGGTCAACCAGGGCCAGATCACCAATCTGCCCGACGGCTGTATCATCGAGATTCCGGGCTATGTGGACCACAACGGCATCAACATGCCGGTCGTCGGCGATCTGCCCATGGCCTGCGCCGCCACCTGCTCGGCCAGCGTGCGTGTCCAGCAGATGGCCATGGAGGCCGCCGTCCACGGCGATGTGACGCTGCTCAAGCAGGCCATGCTCCACGATCCGCTGACCGCCGCCGTCTGCACACCCGAGGAGATCTGGCAGATGACCGACGAGATGCTGACGGCCCAGGCCCAATGGCTGCCCCAGTACGCCGACTCGATCCCGGCGGCCCAGGCTCGCCTGGACGAGGCCGTCGCCAACGGCACCCGCGTCGAGGCCATCGTGACCGAGGGCGCCGCCCGTCTGCACACCAAGACCGTCGAAGAGATGGCCGCGGACAAGGAAGAGGCACGCCGCAACGCCGCCGCTGCGGATAAAGGGAATATGACCAAGGTCGTGTAGTTTGATGGGTGTGTTGGTGCAGAGCACCAACACACCCATCTGAATCTTGGCGGGAGAGTGGCAGTGTTCTACGTTGCCTCGTGTCAAGAAGTACCTACTCTCCTAGCAGGCTGTCGGAGTGACCAAAAATTGATAGCGGATACGGCGGATTAGGCGGAAACAGCCTGATTTTTCTGATTTTTTCGGCATTTATCAGCCATATCCGCCTAATCCGCGGTCAATCGGCGTTTACTCCGACAGCCTGCTAGATGTCTTGATTGTGTTCAGTGGATATAATAGAATATAGCTGAAACTGTCCATGGAGATTCGAATCTTGACCGGTTCGAGACAGGAGGGCGTAAGATGACGATTACCAGTGAGCGAGCAAAAATTTATGAAGAGGTTCGTCGCATTCCTGAGGATAAACTTGCGGAGGCTTTTGCCATTCTGAAAGGGTACCGTGAGAGTATTGAAGGTGGACCGACCAATGGCTCTAGTGTCATGCAATATGCAGGAGTCTGGAAGGATATGCCTGCCGACGAGTTCGACGAATTCCTAGACGACGTCTCGAATCGCCGTCATAACGCATTCTCTCGGAGACGCGACCGTGAAGCCGGCGTTGATTGATACAGACATTCTGTCACACTTTTTGCGCGGGCAGTCCTCCGTTGTCGCCCATTTCAATGCCTACCTCCGTGTTCACGATCATATCAACTTTAGCGTCGTCAGCTATTACGAAATACTCAGTGGGCTGAAACACCGAGATGCTCACCGCAGGCTGGGCGACTTCCTGGCTTTTTCTTCGATCAATCACATCTGTCCTCTGACTCAGAAGTCAGCCGCCATATCTGCTGATATCTATGCTTCCACTCGGAAACAGGGAAAGCCTATCGATGACATCGATATTCTCATAGCCGGTATCGCCCTCGAGCATAACTGGACTCTGGTATCTGGTAACGTTCGACATTTTGCCAGGATCGATGACTTGGTTGTCGAAGACTGGACCCTAGATGAAGGAGCTTCACCTTGAGATTGGTTCAATTTGTTGATGACAGCGGCAACCGGCACGTCGGCCGCGTCAGCCAAGATGGCGACATGTTGTACGTACTTGATGGCGCCGATAGCGTACGCGAGCTAGCGCTAGAGGCAAACCGTTCGAGTGTGACCCTGGCCGCAATCGTAGACGAACGAACCAGCGACGAAGCCGTGGACTACAGCGCCGTCATCGCCGCAGGTCGATTGCTGGCCCCGCTCGATCACCCGGACCCGGCACACTGTTTCGTCACAGGCACCGGCCTGACCCATCTGGGCAGCGCCAAAGCCCGCGACGCCATGCATGTGGATGAGGCCAAGGAAAAGGAAGCGAAACCCGATGTCCCGCTGACCGACTCGATGCGCATGTTCAACTGGGGGCTGGAGGGCGGCAAGCCGCCGGCCGGCCAGATCAGCGTGCAGCCCGAGTGGTTCTACAAAGGCACGTCCTTCTGCGTGGCCGCGCCCGAGCAGCCGCTTGAATTGCCGACCTACGGGCTGGACGGCGGTGATGAGGCCGAATTGGTCGGCCTCTATGTGATCGCCGACGACGGAACTGTTCTGCGCGTCGGCTATGCGTTGGGCAACGAGTTCTCCGACCATGTGATGGAGCGGCAGAACTATCTCTATCTGGCCCACTCCAAGCTACGCAGTTGCTCCTACGGCCCCGAACTGCTGGTCGGCGAGGCGCCGGCCGACATTCAGCGGCACGGTGCGCATCGTGCGCGACGGCGTTGAACTCTGGTCGCAACCCTTTCTGACCGGCGAGGAGAACATGTCCTACAACATCGCCGATCTGGAACATCACCACTTCAAATACGAGATGTTCCGCCAGCCGGGCGATGTCCATTGCCACTACTTCGGCACAGCCACGCTTAGCTTCTCGGCAGGCGTCGCGGTGCAGGACGGCGATCTGTTTGAGATCGAAGCGCCGGGTTTCGGCAAGCCATTGCGCAATCCGGTTGTGCGGGCCGGCGGTTCCGATAGGCTGGTCACGGTCCGTACACTCTGATCGCGTAATATCTTGTACCACGACATTTATGTCGTAGGGTCGCTCCACCTGATGAATTGACCTGCTACGACATAAATGTCGTGGTACAATTACCTCCCCGGTCGTTTTCCTGTTCGCCCGTCCATTTGTCTTGTTCAGAGGAAATCCCGTGAACCCTACCTTTCCCAGTGAAATCCGCCTGTCGACCAATCCCCACGCTCGCAACCAGATCTACCCCAGCATCTTCAACGATGTGATCGGACCCGTCATGCGCGGGCCATCGAGTTCACACTGCGCGGCCGCGCTGCGCATCGGCCGGCTGGCCAGGGATCTGATGGGCGGCGAATTGACCGAGGTGCTGGCTCAATACGATCCCAACGGCTCATTGGCCACCACCCACGAGAGCCAGGGTTCGCACATGGGCCTCTGTGGCGGCCTGCTCGGCTGGGACGCAGATGACGCCCGGCTGGTGACATCGCCGGTCGCCATCCGTGAAGCGGGCATCAACATCAAGGTCGAGATCGTCGCCTACGGGGCCGTCCATCCCAACACTTACCGTCTGACCCTCGGCAACGAGATCGAACAACATACCATGATCGCCATCTCCACCGGCGGCGGGGCCATTGAGGTGCTCGAAATTGACGGCGCCAAGGTCTCCATGGCCGGTGACTATCACGAGACGCTGCTCTTTCTCGACGCCGACGAATCGGAAGGCGCCCGACTCGCTGAGGATCTGAGCCGACGGGCAGACGTGGATAGCGCGCTCCCTCCGTAGCGGCCCAGATACACGAGTTTGTCGAGATCAGGTCTCAGACAGCCGTTGGGCCAACGGACCCTTGACAGCTGTCGACTGCCATGGCCGAGATCTCGGTCGATCAAGGCGTCTGGCTCCGGTGCTTCCGGTCCTGTCGCGAGCAGGGCTGGAAGTGCCCTTCATCACCTGTGAGCAGATGCTCGCCTACAACGAGGGCAAGGATCTGGATCTCTGGGAACTGGCCGTCGACTACGAATGCGCACGCGGGGCATGTCCCGCGAGCAGGTTCTGGGACAGATGGCCGGCATCGCCGATATCATGCGTGCGGGGATAGAGCAGGGCATCGATCGGGACTGACTACGCCGATCGCATCCTTGGGCGGCAGGCCGGCAACTTCCAGGCGAAGATGATCAGCGGCTCGCTGATCGACGGCGGCGCGCTCAACCGCATGATCCTCTACACGACGGCCATGATGGAGACCAAGAGTTCCATGGGCGTCATCGTGGCCGCGCCGACCGCGGGGGCCTGCGGTGCGCTGCCCGGCGCGGTCCTCGGCGCGACGGACGTGATGGGCCTGTCGATCGAAGAGGCGACACGCGCCCTGCTGGCCGCCGGCCTGATCGGCGTCTTCATCGCCGCCCACGCCACCTTTGCGGCCGAGGTCGGCGGTTGCCAGGCCGAGTGCGGATCCGGCATCGGGCATGGCCGCGGCCGCGCTGGTCACGCTGATGGGCGGCTCGACCGCGCAGGCCATCGGCGCGGCCTCCATGGCGCTCCAGAGCACGCTGGGCATGATCTGCGATCCGGTGGCCAATCGGGTTGAGGTGCCCTGTCTGGGGCGCAATGTGCTGGCGGCAAGCAACGCGCTGTCCTGCGCCAACATGGCCCTGGCCGGCTTCGACCACGTCATTCCGCTGGACGAGGTCATCGAGACCATGGATCGGGTGGGCAAGAGCATGCCCTGCGAGCTGCGCTGCACTGCATTGGGCGGATTGGCCATCACACCGACGTCGAAGCGTATTGAGCGGAAACTGGCAAATCAAACGCTTTGAGGCATAATAGAAATGGAAGATTAATCACACAAACAAGATCGAGAGATGAGGAGAAAGACCATGAATTCACGAGATCGCGTGCTGGCTGCGCTCAACCACAAGGAGCCGGATCGGGTTCCCTACGACATGGGTGGTACCGTTGTCACGGGGATTCACGTCAACGCCTACACCGCGTTGCGAGACCATCTCGGGCTGCCGAAGAAAGCGCCGGTCATCATCGACGTGCTGCAACAGCTTGCCAACGTGGATGACGATGTCATGGACGTGCTGGGCGTCGATGTGCGCAATGTCGCGCCGCGATCATCGGCCACCTTTCAGGTGGAGGTCAAAGAGACCGAGGACGGTGAGTACTCCTACTTCTACGACGAGTGGCAGATCGGTTGGCGCAGCCCCAAGGATCACGGTCTCTACTACGACATGTTCGATCATCCGCTGAGCGGGCCGATCACGGAGGCCGACTTCGACAACTATCGATTGCCCGATGCCAACGATCCGGCGCGCTTTGTGGGGCTGACCGATGCCGTGAAAAAGGTGCAGGACGAGGGACGGGCCGTGTTGGTGGGCAACATGGCGGCCGGCATCTTCGAGTTGCTGCTCTGGACACGCGGCTTCATCGACGGCTACGCTGACTTCGTGGGCAACGTCTCGCTCTCGCAGAAGATGCTGCATGCCTACAAAGAGATGCAGATGGTCTATCTGGACAACATCTTCAACACCGTGGGCGGCGAGAACATCGACGTCATCCAGATGGCCGACGACATGGCCGGCCAGGAAAACATGCTCATCTCGCCGAGATCCTATCGCAAGTACCTCAAGCCGTTGCACAAAGAGATGTTCGACTTCATCAAGGCGCGCAGCGATGCCAAGATCTTCTTCCACTCCTGCGGGGCCATTCGCCCCGTCATCGGCGATCTGATCGACATCGGCGTCGACGCCATCAACCCGGTCCAGATCAGCGCCGCCAACATGGACCCGTTCGAGCTAAAGGCCGAGTTCGGCAAGGACATCACCTTCTGGGGCGGCGGCGTCGACACGCAGCGCGCATTTGATGACAAACACAGCGTCGAAGAAGTGCGCGACAATGTTCGGCGCAACCTGGATGCGCTGATGCCCGGTGGCGGTTTTATCTTCAACACGGTGCACAACATTCAGGGCAATGTGCCGCCCGAAAACATCATGGCCATGTGGGAGACCATGCGCGAGTACGGGGTCTATTGACGCCCGCCCTCGTTCTTCGTTCTCGTTCTCGAAACCAACTACGAGAACGAGAACGAGAACGAGAACGAGAACGAATTTTACTTCGACCGGGTGCGGGCCCAGAAGCAGCATCGATAGGACGGGAGCAAAACATGACTATCACCTTACCTGAGTCCCTCTATCGTCGCATCGTCGCGCAGGCCCGGATCAAGAAGGTGACACCAGTGGATTTATACGGTTTCCGTACATGAATTGGGTCGAACGGGACTATCTGATGAGGAGCAACTGGCTTTTGCCGTGCAAGAAGGCCGGGCATTTTTGATCCACAATATCGCTGATTTTATGGCATTGGCTCTGGATTACTATCAACGGCAGCAGACGCATTATGGCATTGTGGTCGCCCCGCATTTGGAAAAAGGGCTATTGGTACGCAGAACAACGGCGCTGTTAAAATCGATGATCGCAGCCGAATTGATGAATACTGTCCGCTATATCTGAAGACCTGTCCCCGTATCACCAAGGCCGCAACGAGAATGGCAGCTACTTCCTGGCCGCTAGAATCTCCTTGCACATTCGATTCAGCAAACTCCCATTCGATGCGAATCCGTCGGCCCCGACCTTGCGCGCGAACTCCTCGGTCACCGGCGCGCCGCCCACGAAGATGTGAAGATCGTCGCGCAGCCCCGCTGCTTCGAGCGCTTCAATGGTCGGCTTGAACATGGGCATGGTCGTGGTCAGAAAGGCGCTCATGCCCAGGAAGTCGGGCTTGTGCTCGCGCACGGCTTCGACAAAGCGCTCGACCGGCACGTTGACCCCGAGATCGATGACCTCAAAGCCGCCGCCCTCCAGCATCACATTGCAGAGATTCTTGCCGATGTCGTGGATGTCGCCCTTGACCGTGCCCATGACGAAGGTGCCGACCGGCTTGGCCCCGGTCTCGGCGATCAGCGGGGCCAGGATCTCCATGGATCCCTGCATGGCCTGCGCGGCCATGAGCATTTCAGGCACGAAATATTCGCCCAGTTCGAAGAGCCGTCCGACCTCTTCCAGGGCGGGGATCAGCGCGTTGTAGAGGATCAGTTCGGGCGCAATGCCGAGGGTTAAGGCATGTTCGGTCTGTTCGATCACCGGCCCCTTTTCGCCGTCGATGGTGAACTCGTAGATGGCGTCGAAGACCTGGTCGGCGCCGGATGTCGTCGGGCGGTTCTTGATGGGGTCGGAAGCGGGGCCTGTCCCTGTCTCACTCTCCGCCTCGACCTCGGGCCCGAGCTTGGCGGTCAGCTCGGCGATGCGCGCTTCGATGGCCTGCATGTCCAGCGGATAGCTGCCGTACTGCTTGCAGGTATCGAAGACGCGACGGATGTTTTCGCTGGGAATGGCGTTGTGGTAGGAGTGATCGGGGGCCATGATGTAGCCGCCGCCCGGTCCCGCATCGCGAAGGCATTCGAGCGCCTGGCGTTCCACATGGTCGGCCGAGCGATGGGGCAGCGTGATGGAGGCCGAGATGTTGCCGATGAGGCAGATGCGCTCGCCGTATTTCGCCTTGATGCCGGCCAGATCCATGTTGGCGTTGCGCTGCACCGGATTGAAGGCCGAGATCGCCATGCCCACGATGTCGTCCATGATGACGTTGAGGTTGCCGTCGCTGTGCAGGATGACGGGCACGCCGGCATCGGCCAACGTCGCCACCTGTTTGGTGATGTGGGGCAGGACAAGCTGACGCCACTGCTCCGGCTTGATCATGATGCCCATGTTCATGCCCCAGTCGTCGTGGATCATGATGGCGTCGACGCCGGTCTCGATCAACTGCAGGCCGATCTGGGTGTTCCACTCGGCAAAGGTCCTGAGGATGTCATCGAGCAGATCGGGGTCGGTGTAGACCCAGTTGCTCATGTTGACCATGCCCGCGGCCATCCACGCGCCGGAAAAGGGCCCGCGCACCCCGCCGACCACGGCCAGCTCGCCGGCCGCCAGTTCGACGGCACGAGCGGCCTGGTCCATGCGCCCTGGCCGAACCGGATCCGGGATCGACCAGCGCCTCCCACTCCCGCCGGCTGTTGACCACCGTGTTCTCCATCCACGAGCCGGGCCACGAGCTTTCGTCGGAGCCGTACCAGGTGCCCCATTCGTCCTGGTAGCGCTCGCCGTGGAGCTGGATGTTGGCAAAGGAGGTGAAGCCCAGCGGCGCGGTCCAGACCATGTCGAGGCCGGTGGCGCGGGACATGGCCACCTCGTCATCGACGTTGTGGTAGGGTGAGACGTCCGGTCCCAGCAACTCACGGATGTAGCGCAGCCCAAAGTGGGTCTCGAAGAGCGGCACTCGATCCGGGACGCCGCCGCGCAGGGCGGTCAGAAAACGTTCTCTACCGTTCATGGTCTGTCCTGTCTGGTGAGCGTACGATTCGCGGTTCTGGTCAATGCTCAAGAGAATAACCGTGGCCCGCCCCAAAGTCAATCTTGAATTCCGCGGCTAGGTCTCGTAGAATGGCATGGTGAGTGCGAAAGTTTTTGGGCATATCCATCTGCGGCCAATCTCGGGCACGCAGCATCTCTGAGTAACACCATGAGGAGGGAACCATGGGAACACTCGACAACAAGGTCGCCATCGTAACCGGCGCGGCCACAGGCATCGGCGAGGCATCGGCCACGGCGCTGGCCAGGGCCGGCGCGTCGGTCATGTTCAGCGATATCGATGAGGCTGGGGGCAAGGCCAAGGTCCAGGCGCTGGCCGAGAGCGGCTATGATGTCGCGTTTCAGCGTGCGGACGTACGGCGTCACGGCCGATGTCGAAGCGCTGATCGCGGCAACCGTGGCCCGCTTCGGACGGCTGGATATTCTGGTCAACAACGCGGCGGTGGCCATTCCGGGCAAGGTCGCCGAGATCTCCGAAGAGGATTGGAATCGGACGCTCAACACCAACTTGACCAGCGTCTGGCGAGGGATGCACTTCGCCATTCCCCACATGCTGGAAGCGGGCGGCGGCTCCATCATCAACCTGAGTTCGGTCCAGGGACTGATCGGCTTCTCGGCCTGGTCGGCCTATGCCGCGGCCAAAGGGCGCCATCAATGCGCTGGTGCGGCAGACGGCCGTCGACTACTCGCGCTACAACATCCGCATCAACGCCATTGCACCCGGCACCATCAACACGTCCATGAACCAACGCATCGCCGACGAAGCAGAGGACGGCGACGCGCTGATGGCCGAATGGGCCAGTCGCCACGCCGCCGGCCGCATCGGCGAGCCGGAGGAGGTGGCCGCGCTGGTCGTCTTCCTGGCCGGCGACGATGCCGCCTTCATCACCGGCGAGGTGATCCGCGTCGACGGCGGTCTGGCCATCAACGGCGGGTAGCAGAGCCAGTGTATGGTTGAGGAGAATTTTGTCATTTCGAGCGAAGGGAGAAATCTCGTCGTCGCATGGCTGAGATTCCTCCCTTGGCCAGGCTCAAAACAGGCGGTCGCTCTGCTCCTCGGAATGACAAAATTTAGAGTTGTACGTTACCAACGCGGTTTTGAATTCTCTCTCACGCCATGGAAGGTGGTATACTACTGAGTCGTGTGTTCTACGATTGAAGAAAAAAGCTGATTCTGCGTCCGCGGCGCCAGTGCGGGCGCAGTTGTTTGTTCGATGTGATAAAGGTGGTTGACAGAGCGATGATTGAACTAGGAATACGCCCAAACGACAGTGTCGAGACAACACTGCGAAATGATATCCGCAATGTTGCCATCATTGCCCATGTCGATCACGGCAAGACCACATTGGTCGATGGCATGTTGCAGCAGACCAATGTGTTTCATACCAACCAGCAGGTGGTGGAACGCGTCCTCGATTCCAACGACCTCGAGCGCGAGCGCGGCATCACCATTCTGGCCAAGAATACCGGCGTCGTCTACGGCGACACCACCATCAACATTGTGGACACGCCGGGCCATGCCGACTTCGGCGGCGAGGTCGAGCGCATCATGAACATGGTGGACGGCGTGGTCCTGCTGGTCGACGCGGCTGAAGGCCCCATGCCGCAGACCCGGTTTGTGTTGCGCCAGGCCCTTGAGCGCGGACACAAGGCCATCGTCGTGGTCAACAAGATCGACCGCGACGCCGCCCGGCCCGAATATGTGGTCAACGCCACCTTCGACCTCTTCATCGATCTGGGCGCCACTGAAGAACAGGCCGACTTTCCGGTCATCTACACCAGGGCGCTCGAAGGGCGCGCCGGCCTGACCCCCGATACCATGGCTGACGATCTATCGCCGCTCTTCGATGCCATCATCGACCACCTGCCGCCGCCCGAGATCGTGGTCGATGGACCGACCCAGTTGCTGGTGACGACGCTGGAATACAGCAGCTACGTCGGCAAGATCGCGGTGGGCCGGCTGACCAGCGGTTCGATCCGCAAGGGACAGACCGTCGCCCACATCACGGCCGAAGGCGAGATGCGCGGGGCCACCGTGGGCCAGGTCTTTGTCTTCCGCGACCTGAAGCGCCAGGAGCAGGATGAAGTGCACGCCGGCACCATTGTGGCGGTCTCGGGCATTGTCGACGTGGGCATCGGCGACACGCTGGCCGACCCCGAGGATCCGCGCCCGCTGCCGCCTATCACCGTCGAAGATCCGACGGTGCGCATGACCTTCCGCATCAACGACAGCCCCTTCGCCGGGCGCGAGGGCAAGTATGTGACCAGCCGCCAGATCCGCGATCGGCTGATGCGCGAACTGGAGAGCAACGTGGCGCTGCGCGTTGAAGAGACCGACGTAGCCAGCGAATTTATCGTCTCCGGCCGCGGCGAACTGCATTTGGCCATCCTTATCGAGACCATGCGCCGCGAGGGCTATGAGTTTTCCGTCAGCAAGCCTGAAGTGATCATGCGCGAGACGGACATGGGGTTGATGGAGCCGGTGGAGCGCGTCTTCATCGAGGTTCACAATGACTATCTGGGTGCCGTGAGCGAAATGATGGGCAAACGTCGTGGCCTGCTTCAGCACGTCGATTACGGCGATGACGGCACCATCTACGCCGAGTTCCTCGTGCCGACACGCGGCATGTTGGGCTTTCGCCAGCCGTTCCTCACCAACACCCGTGGCACCGGCATCTTCAACACGCTCTTTGACGACTATGAGCTTATGTCGGGTCCCATCGACAGCCGGGCCCTGGGTTCGTTGGTGGCGCTTGAGTCGGGCGCGGTCAGCGCCTATGCCTTGGAGCATCTGCAACAGCGCGGCACGTTTTTCGTCAAGCCGACCGATGAAGTCTACAGCGGGCAGATTGTGGGCGAGAACATTCGCACCGACGATCTGGTGCTCAATGTCTGCCGCGCCAAGCATTTGACCGGCCACCGCGCCGTGCCCAAAGGCATCGCCGAAGGGCTTTCGCCGGCGCGCATCATGTCGCTGGACGAGGCCATCGAGTATCTCGGCCCCGACGATTTGCTGGAGATCACGCCGGCGTCGCTGCGGCTGCGCAAGGGCGAGCTTCGCCATGAGGTGCGCCAGCGCGCAGCTAAGGCGGCCAAGAAGGCGTAGGCGCCAGTTCGACATTTGTGTGGCACGACAACGTAGGGACAGTTCTAAGACCTGTCCCTACGTTTTGACGGTCCGATTCATTGGCTTCGTCCCGGTTGACCGATATTTGGGCAGCGAAATCGTGAAGACGCTGCCCTCCCCCTCCACACTCTCAACGTCGATCTGCCCTCCGTGGGCCTCGACCAACTGGCGAACGATGGCCAGTCCCAGTCCGCCGCCCGATCCATCGCTGCGGGTGCGAGCGCGGTCGCCGCGCCAGAAGCGGTCGAAGATGTGAGGCAGGTCTTCGGCGGGGATGCCTGAACCGGTGTCCGCCACGATTGTCCGAACGACCTCTGCCGTCAGCATGAGCGCTCAACCGGACATGTCCACCCGCCGGCGTGTGGCGCAGGGCATTGGCCACAAGATTGGTCAGCACCTGATAGAGCCGCCCGGCATCGCCCTCAACTGTCAGATCTGCTCGCTCCCCAGTTCCTTCAACAGATCCCAGGTCCAACACAAGCTGGACGCCGTCCGTCTCTGCCGTTGGGCTGAAGCTGGTCTTGATGTCAGTCAACAGTTCGCCCATGTCGACCGGCTCGCGGACCAGCGGCAGTTGGCCGGCCTCGGCCAACGAGATCGTCTGCAAGTCCTCGACCAGCCGGGCCAAGGCACGCGTCTCGTCCAGGGTGGCGCTGATCTGCTCGTCGCTCGGCTCATAGACGCGGTCGAGGATGCCTTCCAGATTGCCCTGGATGATGTGCAGCGGCGTGCGCAGTTCGTGGGCGACGTCGGCCGTCATGTTGCGGCGTTGCCGGTCGCTGCGATCCAACTCCTCGGTCATGCGGTTGAATGAGCGCACAAGCTGCCCGAATTCGCCGGATACGTCCTCAGAGACGCGCACGCTCAGATCGCCGTCGGCCACGGCGTCGGCCGCGGCCATGACATCGGCCAGCGGCGAGGCATAGCGGCGATAGGCGCGCACGCCGCCGGCGATGGCGAGGATGGGCAGGAGCAGGGCCAGGCCGCAGCCGCCGATCCAGATCATGACGAGATCCTGGCTGGTTCCGCCGAAAATCCGCGTGACGACGGCGGCCAGGAGCAACATGCCGCCGAAGATCAGCATCACGAAGAAGAGAAAGCCGACGAAAAAGCGCCCGATCAGAAAGCGACGTTTGCGGTGCCAGCCCGGTGCGTGCCCGGCGAAATGGCGCGGGCCAGGACCGTGCCACTCTTTGGGCCACTCTTTGCGCCAGGGCTTGTTTGCGGACCACGGTGGTTGGGGGCAGGGCATAGCTACGCTCTCTCCAAAAACTTGTAGCCGATTCCGTAGACCGTTTGCACATAGATCGGGTTGGCCGGATCGTCCTCCAGCTTGCGTCGTAGGTTCTTGACGTGGGCATCGACGCTGCGGTCGTAGCCGTCATGGCTGACGCCGTGCAGCCGGTCGAGCAGTTGGGCGCGCGAGAATGCTTGGCCAGGATGGCGGGCCATCAGGCTCAGCAAGTTGAACTCGATGCGCGTGAGTTGGATCGACTCGCCGCGCACCAGCACGCTGCGCCCGGTCTCGTCGATCTGAAGATCGCCGAATTGCAGGAGACCGCTGGGCTGCACAGCACCTTGCACACGGCGCAGCACTGCTCGCACGCGTGCGACCAACTCGCGCGGCGAGAACGGCTTGGTGATGTAGTCGTCCGCGCCCAACTCCAGACCGATGAGCCGATCCATCTCCTCGACTCGCGCGGTCAACATGATGATGGGCACGTTGGATTCCCGGCGCAGTGTGCGGCAGACATCCAGTCCGTCCATGCCGGGCAAGTTGAGATCGAGCACGACCAGGTCCGGGCGATCCGTGCGCGCCGCTGCCAGTGCGGTGACGCCGTCGCCGGCGACCGCCACGCGGAAACCGTTGCGCTCAAGATAGTCACGTGCGATTTTTGTGATTTTGGGTTCGTCGTCGACGACAAGAATCAGTTCATTCATAGTTTGATTATAGCAGAGATACTGTACCGCGGCATTCATGCCGCAGCGCCTGGCCCGGCCTGGCTGGCAGCGGTTGAAACCGCCGCCAGCTACGGGAAACAGGCTCAAGCCTGTTCGGTCGCCATCCGCGTCTCTCCATGCAGCCGAGACATGGGCGAAGGTGCAATCGGACAAGCCTGGATGTCTGACTTCTTCGAGAAGTCAGACATCCGGCGACGCGGACTCAACTCATTGTTCCTTGACTACATCGCACTGTCGTCAGCGCCCACAGCCTCGGTTGGGGCATTGCCGGCGCCGGGGCTGGACTCTGCCGGCGCTTGAGCCGCCTGGCTAGGCGCTGACTCGCTCGACTGGCAGCACCAGGGCGGGCCATGATGTCGGAATCCGGGCTGCCATTCGCCGCCCTCGGAACCTTCAGGTCCGCCAGCCATCTGCCAGCGGCGCATGTGGGCCATGCCGAAGAAGAACTTGGCGACAAAGAGCAAGCCGAAGATCAGCAGGCCGATCTTGAAGAAGCCGCCGATTGCACCCGGCAGCGACGGCGATCGCCCACTGTTGTAGAGCACGTACTGGGACAGCGCGTCGCCTCCGTCGTTGCCCGCAATCAACCCCATCATGTATCCCTCCGACCAGGCCGACTGTTGCAGCGATGCAGCGCCGGCTCCCAGCAGCAGCACGATCACCAGCGCCGCCAGTCCAAAACGCACGATTCGATGTTCAGACATTCGATCCTCCAGATCATCTCACTCTGTTGCGGCGTAAAGCCGTTTTCTGTGGTCCAGCCTCGATTGGCTGCTGTCTACAGTATGTGGCCGGGCTGTGAAGAAAATGTGAAGTTGTGGGGCAGGTGTGGTGAAGGTGAGAAGTCAATCGGATGGTCGTTCCTCAGGTTTTCTGCTATATTGCCATTGGATCCCATCAATCATTTCACCATTGGAGCAATCATATTTTGAGCACACAGACATCACTTTCTCACGCGGAGTTGGAGGAGGGCGCACAGCTCGCCATCGACTTCACCAAACTGCAACAGATCGGCCGTTCCGGCGCCGAAGTCGTGCCTGTCGCCGTCCAGGACGCCGACAGCAAGGAACTGCTGATCCTCGCCTATGCCAATCACCTGGCGCTGCAACATTCTCTGCAACACGGCGTCGCCACCTTCTGGAGCACATCGCGCAACGAACTCTGGATCAAAGGCGCGACATCGGGCGACACGCTCGATCTCGTCGAAGTGCGCGTCAACTGCGAGCAGAACTCGCTGCTCTACCTGGTCCGCCCACGCGGCGACGGCGCCTGCCACACCAAGGACGCCACCGGCACCGCACGCACCACCTGCTACTATCGCCGTCTGGTCGGCGAAGAATCTGAAAGCACTCAACTCGAATTTGTGGAGGGATTGGCATGACGGACAAACTGATTCTGGGCATTCCCAAGGGCAGCCTGCACGACTCGACCGTGGCACTCTTTGCCAAGGCCGGCTATCGCGTGCTGGTGCGCGGCCGCTCCTACACGCCCTACATCGACGACCCGGAGATCGAGTGTCTCATGTTCCGCGCCCAGGAGATGGCGCGTTATGTCGAGCGAGGCATCATGGACGCCGGGCTGACCGGCAAGGACTGGATCCTGGAGAACGAGGCCGATGTGGTCGAAGTAGAGGATCTGGTCTACAGCAAGGCGACCACCAGCGCCTATCGCTGGGTGTTGGCCGTGCCTGACGACTCGGAAATCCAAAGCGTGCAGGATCTGGAGGGCAAGCGCATTGCCACCGAGTTGGTCCAGGCCACACGGCGCTACCTGGAACGGCATGGCGTCAACGCCGAGGTCGAGTATTCATGGGGGGCGACAGAGGCCAAGGCCCCCATGATGGTCGACGCCATCGTTGAGGGGACGGAGACCGGTTCCTCATTGCGCGCCAACCGGCTGCGCATTGTCGACACGGTTGCCGAGTCGACGGCCAAGCTGATCGCCAGCAAGGATGCCTGGGCCGATCCGTGGAAGCGTCAGAAGATCGAGCGGCTGGCGCTGTTGCTGCGCGGCGCATTGGAGGCCGGAGCCAAGGTCGGGCTGAAGATGAACGTGCCCAAAGAGAGACTGGACGACGTCACTGCACAACTTCCTGCCCTGCACACGCCCACCATCGCCTACCAGATGGACCCGGAGTGGGTGGCCCTGGAAGTCGTTATCGACGAGAAGGTCGTACGCGACCTGATCCCCGACCTTCGCGCCGCCGGCGCCACGGGGATCATCGAGTACCCGTTGAACAAGGTAGTCTATTGAATAGATACGCGGATGAGGCGGATGGGGCAGATTCCCACGGATTGTTCTAGGAGAAATCCGCGCAGATCCGCCCCATCCGTCTAATCCGCGTATCTATTCGATCCACGCGGCGTAGACAGCCTCGATATTCTCGCTCGGCGTGTCGTTGGCCCATTCGCATTGGGCGATGAGGCCGCCCTGGCCGTCGTCGAGCGCACGTCGCACACGCTGAACATCCTTACGCACATCGTCCGGGCCGCCAAAGACCAGCGCGCCCTGCCGATCGATCTCGCCCCAGAATGTGATCCGCCCTTTGTGCTGCCGCGCCAGTTCCTCGATGTCCATGCAGAAGAGCTGCGAGTTGATGGCGTCGATGCCGATCTCAATGAGATCCGGCAGGATGTCGGCGATGTAGCCGTCGGAGTGGAAGAAGACAAATTTGCCCGCGTCTCGGATGATCTCGGCAGTATTCGGCGTAGAGCGGTTTGAACATGGTCCGCCACTGCCGCGGCGAGATGAGCAAGCTGGTCTGCGAGCCCCAGTCATCCTTGAACATGATGCCGTCGGCCGCCACATCGACCAGGCTATGCAGGTTGCGCAGGTTGAAGTCGTGGAGTTGAGCCAGCAGGCCGTGCAGTTCGGGGCGGTCATAGCCGAAGTCCATCATCAGGTTCTGGAAGCCGCGCAGAAAGATCAGGCGCTGGAACGGCTCGACCATGGACGAACAGAGCACAAACTTGTCCGTCTGCGCATAGAACGCCGATGTCTGCGAGATGTCCATATTCTCCAGCAGCGCATAGGGCGGCGAAAACGAGGCCAGCTCGGACCAATCGGCCAGCCGCGGGTGGATTACCTCGCCCACCACGCCCGGTTCCAATACTTCCCACTCGCAGCCCCACTCATCGACGTAGCGTCCGACAAAGTCCGGGCTGGGCTGCCGCGGTCCGCCCGGCGAGGTGGCATAGTTGGCGCCGGCCTCAGCCGACCACTCATCGGCCAGTTTGTCGCGCCAATGCAGTGGCGCGCGTGCAAAGTCCATGGGATATTTTTCGACCAGAGCGTCCAGTTCCGCCTTGTGGTTGATGGGGATCGTGCCCAACATCCACAGATCCCTCGGCGCACGGTCCGGTTGTTGAAAGGTCAGCGCTCGTCGCACTCGCTCACGGCCGGTCATGGTTTCGTTCACGGAAGCACCTCCAGCAATGATGATTGGATTTCGCCAGTTTGCCGTCTCGGAAAATCGTGGCACTATAAGTATCGGACAGCGTAAGTCATTTGCAAAGCGACGCTCATTCTCGTACCCGTTCTCGTTCTCGATTTATCGCAGGCCAAGCTCAGGCTGCGGCTACCCGAGTGCTCAACTTGTTTTGAGCACATCCAAATATGTTGAGCCGTGTTCAGCCTCACCCTGCCTTTGCGCCATGGCGCAAAGGCAGTCCGTCTCCACTTCGTGGAGACGGACGCGTAGCCTCCGACGAGTAGGCGGAGCAGGGTGAGGCGGGACCGCTACAATCGCTTTCAGTCTGTCTCAACTCATTTTGTTTGCGAAGCATGTGCCATGCGCCTACATACCCATTTCATTCCGACCGGAGGAAGGAATGACAGTTGGCATTGGTCCTTCGAAACCGAACGTTTCAGACCGATTTGAGGTTGAAGACGTGCCTGGAAGATTGCAGGAGTTTCCTATAATTTCGAGAACGAGAACGAGAACGAGAACGAGAACGAGAACGAGCAACGAGAACGAGAACGAGAACGAGGAAAGTTTACGGCAATCAAAGTCAAAGCTCAAGAGAGAAGAAATGATGAAAATCACCGAGATCAAGACATACCTGATGGACGCCGGCACCGCCAATGCAAGCTGGCGTTCGCGCAACTGGCTCTTCATCAAGATCTTCACCGATGAAGGAATCTATGGCGTGGGCGAAGGCAGCGGCTGGCCGCGGGTTGTGGAGACGGCCGTCCAGGATCTGACGCCGCTGCTCATCGGCGAAGACCCGATGCACATCGAGAAGCTGTGGCAGAAGCTCTACCTGGCCATGATGGGCCACGGCATGACCGGCGTGGTGGGCGGCGGCGCGCTGACTGCCATCGAAATGGCGCTGTGGGACATCAAGGGCAAGGCGCTCAACACGCCGGTCTGGAATCTGCTGGGCGGCAAGATCCGGGACAACGTCTGGCTCTATCCCCACGCCAAGACGCCGGAGGTGGCTCTGGCCATGGTCGAACTCGGCTACACGGCGCTCAAGATCACGGGCATGGACGACATCGTGCAGCGCACCGCGGCCATCCGCAAGGCGGTCGGGCCGGACATCGACCTGATGGTCGACATCCACGGGCCGCCGTGGCTGACCACGGCCGACGCCATCCGCACCGGCCAGGCGTTGGAGGAATACGATCTGCTCTTCTACGAGGATCCGGTGGCGCCGGAGAACCCCAATGCACTGGCCGAGGTGGCGGCCAACGTCAATCTGCCCATTGCCGCGGGCGAGCGTCTGACCAACATCTACGGCGTGCGCGAGCTGATCGAGCGCGAGATCGTCGACGTCATCCAGCCGGACACCGGGCGCTCCAGCGGCCTGATGCAGATGAAGAAGATGGCGGCCATGGCCGAGGCCCACTTCATCACCTTTGCGCCCCACTCCGGCTCGCTGGGTCCGGTGGCCGAGATGGCGGCTGTGCAACTGCTCTGCACGCTGCCCAACTTCCTCATCCTCGAACACCTGGAGGTCGACGTTCCCCAGCGCTACGAGGTCATCGATCCCCAGCCCGAGATCGTCAACGGCCACATCGTCGTTTCGGATCGGCCCGGACTGGGCGTCGACATCGTCGAGGAAGCCATTGCCAACTATCCGTCCACAGGCAATGTCTCGCCACCCAATCCGGATGCAGAGTACGTCTACTTCCAGGCCAGGCGACAACGATCGCGCTGGATGAAGGGGTTGTAGACGTGTAGCCGCCAGTTGACGTGAATGATCTGTACACTTTCGCGAATCCACAGAGTGCGCAGCAAGCCTATCAGGCATCGCTAAACAAGGATCAGGACGCTGCCGGCAACGATCTTTGACTGGTCAGTGATCACGTAGGACAAGTCCAGAGAGAATATGATTCAGGCGAATCCAAAGAAATCGTGAGCCACGAAGATACCTGTCCTTTGTGTCTATTTGTGTTTCTTCGTGGACAATTGATTTTGCGTTTTGAACTGACAAAGATGAGGGAAAACCCAATGACAGATAGACCGAACGTCGTCATCATCATGACCGACCAACAGCGCGCCGATCTCTGTGCGCGAGGGCTTCCCGCTGGACACAACGCCCTTCCTGGATGAACTGGCGCGCCAGGGAACCTGGTTCGATCGCGCTTACACGACCATCCCGGCCTGTGCGCCAGCGCGTGTCAGCATGTTGACTGGGCGCTACCCTAGCGCCACACGCGCACGAACCAACCACAATTTAACCGATGCGGTCTTCGCCAAGGATCTGTACCAAGTGTTCGGCGAAAATGGCTACGTCACTGCTCTATGCGGCAAGAATCACTCCCATGTTTTGCCTGGAAATATGGACTACGCGTATCTGGCTGGGCATCTTTCGGCACAGGATGGGGAGACAACACCCGACTACCAGGCATTCGAGACCTTCATGGAGGAGACCCATTTCCACCTCAGCATAGAGGCGACGCCGTTACCCCTGGAAGTACAGTTCCCCTACCGCATCGTCAACAAAGCGCAGACATGGATCGGTTCGCTGGACACGGAGAAAAACTCGTTCTTCCTTTGGCTCAGCTTTCCGGAACCGCACAATCCGTTCCAGGTTCCTGAACCCTACTACTCCTTGTTTCCGCCGGAAGACCTGCCGCCCAATTTGACCGACGAGTCCTCACTGGAGGCCAAGGGGTTCAAATATCAGTGGTGTCGGGATTCTTTCGTGGCTGCGTTTCCGGACTTCGCTGAGACACTGCCCCGTGCCCGGTCCAACTACCTGGGCATGTTGCGCCTGATCGACGATCAGGTCAAGCGATTTGTCGGCTTCCTGGAGGCCGAAGGGCTGCGGGACAATACCATCATCATCTTCCTGTCCGACCACGGCGACTTCGTGGGCGAGTACGGTCTGATGCGCAAAGGTCCCGAACTGCCCGAATCGCTGACTCGCATCCCGCTCAGCTTTGCCGGGCCGGGCATCCAGGCCAATGCCGAACCGCACCCTGCCCACGTCTCCATCGCCGATCTGCTGCCCACGCTTTGTGAGGCCATCGGCGCGCCCATCCCCGACGGCGTGCAGGGCCGTAGTCTCTGGCCGCTGCTGACGGGCAAAGCCTATGCGCAGGCCGAATTTGCCAGCGCCTATGCCGAGCACGGCTTCGGCGGTCTCTACTACACGGCTGACGAACCGCTCGATCCGGCGGAGGACGGTCGGACCGTCAGTCCGGACGGCAAAACATGGGGTGCATACGATTGTCTGAACAGTTGGACCCAGTCGGGACAGATGCGCATGGTGCGCAAGGGCGAGTGGAAGCTAACCTTCGATATGGAGGGCCATGGCCGGTTGTTCAATCTGGTCGATGATCCGTCTGAGATCAACGATCTCCACGGTCAGCCCGAATTGCGGGAGAAACAGCAGGAACTGACGGCAGAGTTGCTGACCTGGATGCTGCGCACCCAGGATCCGCTGCCCTTGCCTCGCCAGCGCTATGTGATGAAGCGAGATGAGCGGAACTACTGGACCGTGTGAGTCAGGGCTGCCGGACTGATCCGGCTGGGTCGAGAACTGACGCCGGTATAACTCGAAGCGCGCAAGAATCGCCTCATTCATGATCAGACCGATCTCGGTTCAAGCGTTTCCAGCGAATCGAGCGTCGATTGGTACATACGCCATGTCGCAGACCAGTCGAAGCAATCCATATCGTCGCCCATTTCTCTACGTTCAAACTTTCCATAAAAGTCTGACGATTCGATCCCGAATTGGGCTTCAAACTGATCAAGCTCGTTGCGCAGCTCGTTGCGACGATTTAGCACCGTTTGTCACTCCTGGTCAAGCAGTTTGTCCAGAACAGGATCGATCAACGCGTCAGATTTGCGATGTTGGACTTTCAGATAGTGTGTGAGACTCTCGGCCTTGTCGACTGTTGTTTCCACACCGACACTCCATATGATAACGATCGCGTTGACCTGACCGATCTCAGAGTCTGTGTGTCCATTTTAGCACATTTCGTGTTTGTCGTCGCACGTCGTATGATTGTCAAACAAGACTGATCGACGGACTCACTTCACCAAACTGGACCACATGATGAGCGAATATCAATACTACGAATGGCAGTGCATCGACCGCTCGCTGACCGCGGCCGAGCAGGCCGAGGTCAACGGACTCTCCAGCCACATTCACGTGACCTCGACCTCCGCCCAGGTCGATTACAGTTGGAGCAGCTTCAAGTACAAACCGGCCAAGGTGCTGGCCGACTACTTCGACGCCTTTCTCTACTTGGCCAACTGGGGCGACCAGCAACTAATGTTCCGTTTCCCGAAATCGCTGCTCGACCCGACGTTGCTCCAACCTTATCTTGTCTGGGACCGCGTCGAACTCGATGATTACGACGACGTGTACATCCTCAGATTCGCCTTGTCCGAGGAGAATCCGCCAGACGAGTGGATCGATGGCGAGGGCAAGCTTTCCACCCTGGCCCGACTGCGTGACGACATCCTCCAGGGCGACTATCGCGTGCTCTACCTGGCCTGGCTGCGCGCCACGGAACTGGACTATGACCTGGATGAGGAGGCAGTCGAGCCGCCGGTGCCGCCGGGCCTCTTCGAGTTGACGCCCGCGCTCGATACTTTCATCCACTTCTTCGAGATCGACTCGAAACTGGTCAAGGCCGCGGCCCATGCCAGCCCAAGCATGCCGCAGAGGCCCAGCGCTACCGAATACCAGGCCGCGCTTGCCGGCTTGTCGCGCCGCGAATGCGAGCGTTTCTTGGTACGCTTGCTGGCCGGAGAACCGAATCTGGCGCTCGAATTGAAGCGAAAGCTGGAACCGTTGATCGATAGACCGGTTCCAGCCGGGACGCAATCCTCACCAAGGACTGTCGGCTCCATCCATGCCATCCGCGATGACCTGGCGCAGGCGGAACGAACACGCCGACAGGCCGCCGCCGAGGCCGAGCGTCTGCGTGCGTTGGAGGCGCTGGCGACTCGCCAAGAGGAGACTTGGCAGCAAGTAGAGCGGTTGGTCGAGAAGGGCAACCAGAAATCGTATGGGCAGGCAGCGGCACTGTTGGTGCAACTGTCCGATCTGGCCAAACACCAAGGCAAGGAGCCGTCATTCGAAGCGCGTGCTGCTGACCTGCGAGTGCGCTACAGTCGACGTCCTGTCTTCATGGAAAAGTTGCAGCAAGCGGGCCTTTGAGTCGCACATCAACTGCCCGTCAGCTTGTCGGAGAGAACGACGACAGACTGCTAGGCGGCTTCAAGGAAATCAAAAGGGTGCGGTCAGCCTATTCTGACAACACCCAAATCGCTAGATTAAACGGGGCACAATCATGGCACAAGAATTGGAACGGAATGCCGGCGGTCTGCCGGTTCGCAGGCTGGGCAAGACCGACCTGAAGGTCTCGATCATCGGATTGGGCGGCGGCCACTTTGTTCGGCCCCATCTGGACGAGGCCGCGTCGGTGAAGCTGGTGCATGCAGCCATCGACGCCGGCGTGACCTTTATGGACACGGCCTGGGAGTATCACGGCGGCGAATCTGAGCGGCGCATGGGCCTGGCGCTGCACGATCGCCGCGAGCGAGTCACGCTCATGACCAAAGTCTGTGCACGAGATCGGAAGACGGCCGAGGAGCAACTGCACGAGAGCCTGCGCCGCTTGCAGACCGACGTGATCGACGTCTGGCAGTTTCACGAGATCAACTACGACAACGATCCAGAGTGGGTTTGTCGGGCCGACGGCGCTCTGGAAGCGGCGCTGGCCGCGCGCCAGGCCGGCAAGATCCGCTTCATCGGTTTCACCGGCCACAAAAGTCCGCACATCCTCAACGATATGCTCGCGCAGCATTTCGATTGGGACACGTGCCAGTTGCCGGTCAATGTGATGGACGCGCACTATCGCAGCTTCCAGCACGAGACCCTGCCCGAGTTGAGCCGCCGCGATATCGGCGTCATCGGCATGAAGAGTCTTGGCGGATCCGGACAACTGATCACCGCGGCCGGGCTGACGGCCGAGCAGTGCCGTCGCTACGCATTGTCGCTGCCGATCAGCACGCTGGTCTGTGGCATGGAGTCGCTGGAAAACCTGCAACAGGATGTGGCGATCGCACGCAACTTCACGCCCATGTCCGAAGCGGAGATGAAAGCGCTCCAGGACGCTGTCGTCGATCAAGCCACCGATGGGCGCCACGAGTGGTTCAAGAGCACGCAGTACTTCGACGCGCCCTATCATCGAGATCAGCATGGTTTCCCGCCCATCGGCACAGCGGTAAAGCAGGCGGTCCCGCCCGAGGGCGAGTGACATCGTTCTTGATCCGGGCAATCCGCACGTGTAGCCAACGTGATCCTGCTGGGGGCGCTGTCCCACTACCTGGACATCCCGGCCCAGGGTCTGGCGCTATGCGATAGGCTAACGCGCTCCATTGAAAGCGCGGAAGGCGAATTTACGTGCATTTGACGTGGGGTGTGAGGTGGTGGAGAACGGATGTACGCAGATAATGCGGATCGGACGGATAGACACGGATTTGTCACGTGATGAATCCATGTCTATTCGCCCGATCCGCGTCCTGGGTGTGCCAGTTCTTTCTTGGCGGCGGAATAGGCTGCTTCTTCCAGTTCGATCCGCTCGCGGATAATGTCTGACAGCCAATCCTTCATACTTGGTCTGCGATGCAGGCGAGCCAAGAATGCTGCACGCGCAGCCAGGTCGCTTGAAAGCTCGATGGCCGTGCCATTGCGTGTCACGGTTTCCGGCTTCTCCCACGCACGGTCGTCATCTGCCTGTTCAGTAACGAGCTGATCAATTTCATCCTCGCTCATTTTAGATGTTTGAGTTTTCATAGATCCCATCCGGTGATAATTCGGACCACATTGCCGGCTTTCAACTGAAAGATGATTTTGACACGCCGGCCGCCTAACGTTCTACCGATCAACTGATATCGATCTCTGAAGGACTTGTTTCGACGAATCTGATAATCCTGAAAGAAACACTCCACTGCTTCTTCAAACGTCAGTCCGTGTTCTGCCAGTTTGTCACGCTCAAGGTCGTATTCGAATTCGGTGGCGACGAATTGATGCCAGTTGACCATGATAGTTTCTCATCAATCATTCGTGTTGTCAGGGTATTGGTCACATTCTAGCATATCACTGTTATCCTGTCGTGCCGCGAATAACAAGGGGTCAATTGCAGTTTGGATAGATCGCTGTCCTTTGGTCTACTCGCAGAAGATGTGGTATCTTCGAAATCGATGCAACCACGATCGTTCGACCAACTTGACCAATCCTTACGCCGGTTCGAGACCGCGCACGATCTTAACGTCCTGCCTGGACTACACATGGTCGCACGCCTGGACGGACGCAGCTTCACCCGGCTGACACGAGAACTGCGCCCGTTCCAAGCGCCATTCGACGAGAACTTCCAGGACGCGATGGTCACCACGACAGAGCACCTGATGGACTGCGGTTTTCGCTTCGTCTACGGCTACACCCAGAGCGACGAGATCAGCCTGCTCTTCCACCGCGACGACGACACATTTGGCCGCAAACTACGCAAACTCAATTCGATTTTGGCCGGCGAGGCCAGCGCCTGCTTTGCACTCGCCATCGGCCATCACGCCGGCTTCGACTGTCGCATCAGCCAACTGCCAACGCAGGAACTGGTAATCGACTATTTCCAGTGGCGACAGTTGGATGCCCATCGCAACGCGCTCAACAGTCACTGCTACTGGATGCTGCGGCGGTTGGGCATGGACGCACAGGCGGCCACCGCGCATCTGGATAGCATGTCGGCGGCTGGCAAAAACGAACTCCTCTTCGAACATGGGATCAACTTCAACGATCTGCCCCTATGGCAGAAGCGCGGTGTCGGCGTCTACTGGGTTGAAGTGGCAAAGGAAGGGTACAACCCGCTGACTGAGGAGACGGTCTCAACCTGGCGCAGAAAACTGAACCGTGATCTCGAATTGCCAATGAAGTACGACTATAGCGAGATGCTGCGTCATCTCTTTGATAGCGCATCCGAGTAGGACGAGTGGGACTTGAGATGTTCGAGAAAGCGACCACACCGATATTCACAGTTCATCCAGCCGACCAACCGGCGACCGATATCCCTTGCCGATCATCTGATCCAGGCAAGCGTTCGCTTCATCCGCCGAAATTGCCTGCGTTTGTACCAAGCGCAGCAGAATTCCCAGCGTACCGCTCACCGGTATTTTCAATTGAGCAGCAAGTTTACGTGCATCTCGGTCATCGGTGAGAATCCGTCCATTGCGACATTCGGCTACGGCTAGGCAAGCCGCTTCGCCGGAATTCACACGGATGAGATGTTGCTCGAAGAGCACCTACTCCCGACCACTCAGCCTGACTGTTTTGATCCAATCAAGGTTTGTAGGTGGCAATTTGCCTCGCTCAACACCTGCGCGGAATTCGTCCATTACCTGAGGTGTGGTCGAGACATCAGTGGGTAAGGCGATAGGCAGCAGGTCAGTACGGCCAACCAGTGCGAAATTCGATAGCACGGTGTTGTCAAGCAGCAGGATCATGATTCGGGGGATTATCTTGCAATGAGTGCCATGAATTTAGCGCCTGAAGCTCAGCCTCGGCCTCTGCGATGGTTGCCGGGCCTAGGCGTAGCGGTAAGCCTAGTTCAATGAACTTGTCGCGCAACTCAAGCTCATGCATGCCCAAGATCTCAGCGGCTTTGCCCAGGTTGATTTCCTCGTCCAAGTACGCGCTGACGGCCAATGACCAAGCAAGGTCTTGGTTGTCTTCGATCATGCGCTGCAACGCTCGATCAACCAGCTCGGGCTGTCGTTGACGTAGCCGGACCAGATGATGTAAAGTCCATGCTTCAGCTATCATTGGCGAATACCTTCTGAGTTACCAGCAGTTCAGGTGCTTCATGCAGTATATCACAGAGCCGCGTACGAGATACGATTATCTGACAGGAATGGATGGCAGACACATCTTTTCAGATCGGACAATCCTATGAGCGAATACCAGTACTCAGTAGTTCACGATTTGGAGAAAAACGAGATTCCTTCGATTACACTCAGGACATGCCTTCGCCGGTGTTGTGCCAGAGTGAAGGCTCCAGATCAAGCGGAGGACAGACATCTTCAGGATGTCTCATGAACCTGGAGAAACTCGATCGATTACCTTGATGGGGGCACCTGCGTTTGGCTCGTTCTCGCCGTTTCTGGCTCTTAGCACTGGCATTGGCGGCAGTAACCGCGCTCGGCGCGCTGCTGCGCCTCTATCGCCTGGGCGAGATACCGCCCGGCCTCTTCTTTGATGAAGCGGGCCAAGGACTTGACGTACAGGATCTGTTGTCCGGGCGAAGCCTGCTCTTCTTCGACCGCTCCAACGGCAAGGAGCCGCTCTTCATCTACTGGTCCGCACTCTTTGCGCCCTGGCTACCGGTTGGCGCATGGGCCGTACGCCTACCGGCCGCGCTGGCCGGCGTCGCCACAATTCCGGCCGCCTTCTTTCTGACACGCGAACTCACCATCGATGAATTTGGACCACGCGCGGATGGGCTTGCCCTGCTCTCTGCCGGGCTGCTGGCCGGCAGCTACTGGGCCGTGAGCATCAACCGCCTTGCCTTCCGAGTCAACCTGCTGCCGTTGGTGATGGCGCTGGCCTTTGGTCTGATCTGGCACGCATATCGGCGCGGCGGCCTCGGATTGGGCGCCGCCGGCGGCGCCCTGCTCGGCCTCTGCTTCTACACCTACATCGCCGCACGCGTCGTCTATCCGCTGGCGCTGGTTATCCTGCTCTTGCTGGCGTTGATGCCCGAGTCACGCCGCGGATTGGTGCAACGGCGGCACGAGTTGCTGGTCGCAGCCGGCGTCTGTCTGCTTGTGATGCTGCCGCTGACCCTCCACTTCGTTGCTCACCCGCAGGACTTCGTGGGTCGCACTGCGGTCATTGGTTTCAGTCAAGGTGAAACCAGCGGAGCTGTACAACAGTTGTTCGATTTCCCGCGCAGATTCCTGGCCTCGATTGGTATGTTCGGCGGACCAGGCGATGCGCAGGCCCGCCACAATCTGCCCCACCGCTCGATCCTCACACCGTGGCTTGCGTTGCTCTTCTGGCTGGGCGTACTCATGGCGCTCATTCGTGTCCGGCGCCTAGGGCGGATGGTGACGCTGGTCTGGCTGGGCATGATGCTCTTGCCGGCCGCGCTGGCCGGTGAAGAACCGCGCCACTTTCTACGCACATTTGGCGCGCTGCCGGTTGTCTTTCTCTTTCCGGCCCTGGCCGTCGTCGAACTCCTGACCTGGCTAAGGCCGCGAACCAGCGTTTCGAGCAGGGTTTGGAAAACCACGTTAGGTTTGGTATTGGCGTGTCTGATCCTTGCGGAAGCGCTGGTCACGGCCCAAACCTACTTTGGGCGATGGTCCAGCCTGCCGGAATTGACCCACGCATTCCGCAGTGCCGATGTCAAGATCGCAGCAGAGATCAACGCTATGCCGGACGGCGTGCGCGCTGTCGTGCCCTTGGCGCCGCTCTGGCGTGGACTGAACGGCAACTACACCCTCGATTATCTGGTAGAGAGACCAGATGACACCTTGCTCTACCTCCCGGATGCACCGGACGCAGCCCAACAGCTTGCCGACTTCTTGTTCCGCCCCGGCATGGAAGAAACTCGTATCGTGCGCTACACATGGGGCCAGGACGCCGACGCCGATCCTCGCAACCTGACCGGTCTCTTCGTTGGCCAGATCGGACGTCTGAGCGGGCAGGAAGAACGCGATGATTACGTGGTCGAACATTATGAGATCAACGGCGATCCGTCGGTTCTCGGCAGACCGTCCACGACCGAGCCGCTGGACGCTACCTTCTCCGATGGCGAAGTCGCGTTGACACTGGACGGTTGGCGTTCGTACCCGTCCGGTGGAACATCGTCCGACGTCAACCTCGCCGGCGGCGGAGATGGCATTATCGCGCTGGACTGGAATCTGGCCGGACAGCCGTCCACACCGCTACGGATCTCGCTTCGGCTGCTGGACGCGCTGGGCAAGCCGGTGGGTCAGAACGACAGCTTCTTGACCAGGCAGACCGGGACGGAGACAGAGAGTACGGTCCATCCGATCACGGCG
Organism: uncultured Chloroflexia bacterium; assembly: GCA_963698255.1. GTDB lineage: Bacteria > Chloroflexota > Anaerolineae > Caldilineales > Caldilineaceae > JAWKOK01. The sequence goes on from CAVOQD010000030.1 coordinate 252,427, forward strand.
GCAGCGGGCACGCCACCCGGCGTCTACAGCTTGCAGGCGATTTTCTACGCCGATGGTGACGGGCATCGCCTGGCAAGGCGTTTGCCGGACGGCGCGCTGCGTGAAACACTTCTTCTGGGCGAGATCATAGTGGGCGCGCCGTCGCCCGATGCCGGGATCTATGCACCTGATTTTGCATGGGACATCGCCTTGCCGGTGACCGACGGCCTTGCGTTGTTGGGCGTGGCTCAAGCCGCGCAGATTGGCTTGCCCGGCCTGCCCCACGATTTGACTCTGGCGTGGTCGGTGGCCGGCAAAGACGTTTTCGGAACTGTCCAATTTGCGCTGGAAAAAGAGTTGCTGGTCACGGAACCGTTGCGGCTGCCGGCCGATGGTCTCTGGCGAACCACCCATCGCCTGACACTTCCCGCCAGTCTAGAACCCGGTGACCATCCCCTTCGATTGCGCGTGGATGAAGGCGACTGGCTCACGCTGGGCGAGGTACGTGTTGAACCGATGCCGGTTGCGGACGAGATGCTGGATGTGCGATTTGCAGATGGGATCAGCCTAATCGGACAGCGTATTGAAGAGGACGGAGAGAGACTCAGCGTGACGCTCTTCTGGCGGCACGAGCCCGAGGTGGATGACGAAAGGCTACCGGATTATTCGTCCTTTGTGCATGTCATCGATGCATCCGGAGCGCTGCTTGCCCAACATGACGGCCAACCCGGCGAGGGTCGCTATCCCGCCGGTCTTTGGCCGCCCGGCGTGACCATACCTGACAGACATGAATTGACTCTTCCCGCAGACGTGGACCCCAGTGAACTGCGGCTACGCATTGGTCTCTACCTGGCCGCCACTGGTTTGCGCTTGAGTCAACAGGATGGAACCGAATACGTGGATCTGGACTGGAAGCGCTGACGCCGTGATCTGTTTCGAACCGTCGCGCAGGGATCGTTCAGAATATCTCCGGTTTCGTCCGCCCCATCCGCCGCATCCGCGGTCTATCAGCCCGCGACTGTATAGTTGTCATTTCAAGAGCTAAACCTTGAGACGACCGCGGAAACCTCTGGCAGCGTAGTATGAATCAGCGCCATTGTGATAGACGAAAACATGGTCATAGCGACGATCACAGAAGAGCGCACCACCGAGATCCCTTATCTTGGCCGGCGTTTTCACCCAACTCGAAGTTTTTCGGTCGAACTCTCCAATCTCCTGCAATTCTCGGTATTGTTGTTCCGTAAGCATCTCAATACCGATGGACGACGCCATTTCGATGGCGTTGCCGCCTGGCTTGTTCTTTTTTCGTGCATCAAGCGCCTTGCGATCATAGCAGATGCTACGGCGGCCCGCCGGGCTTTCCGGTGAACAATCGCAGAAAACCAACTCACCGGTCTCTTCATCACGACCAATGACATCCGGTTCACCGCCGGTGCGCTCCATTTCATAGAGTACTTGGAGTTTCTCAGGGCTGGCATCCAATTTGGCTTGCACTGAAGGCCAGTCGATGCCTGTGTGACGATGCATGTTTTTCGCGAACCGCTTTTCGAGGGTTTTGATAAGCTCGTCATGTATTGCTGTGTCCATTTCATTGCCTCCCTTGTGCAAGCGGATGGTCAGCCAGTTCTGCCTTCTGTTTCCATTCAAGTGGGCGATACGATCCGATCCTCGATTTCCCAGATGTGATCGATGAGATGCCAGGCTGACCGCCGGACGAAAAAGCGCGGCGGCCATCTCTTGCCGCCGCGTGGCCCTGTTTCCGGCAACTGGCCATCAGCAGCCGCAGCAAGGCCGTGCAGAATCTCCTCGCGCAATCGAGCCAGCGCCTGCGCACGGTCTTCGCCCTTCACTTTGGCAAATTTCCAGCCCAATGTCCTGAGGTATCCGGCATCCGCCCCCATGACATGCTCGACAATGCCGTCCAGATCACGACCGCCGCCTCGTGGACCCTTGCGGAGTTCTTTGCCAATGGCCCCTTCCACCGCAGCATCAAACGCCCGCCAGTAGACGTTCAGCAGGGTGGTCGCACGTTCTAACTCACTGGGGCCAAACGGTTCGCTATCACTGGCAATGATTCTGTCGGGCGCCCCAAAATCCGTAGTGACAGTGCCTTCGACGCGCTCAATGATGTGAAAAACCACGGTGCTTTGCGGCGCGCTGAAGGCCAGATTGGACCCATGCAACAACCGTGCATAGCGCGGGCCGGCGTCAAGCAGAGCCTGCATAGCCGACGCTTCATCGCGACCATGGCGGCACCACCCCGGCCAATCGACGGCAGCGGCAAAAACTTTCTTCTGTCCCAGTCCAAGATAGATGTTCATGTGACTAAAAGTCGCCGTAGATGCCAGGCGATCCGTGTTGGCCTAGCACCAGCGAGATCTCGCCGCCATGATGAATCTCGTGCTCAAGCACATGCCAGATAATCCATCCGCGCGGTGCATCGCCAAATGCTTGCTGCTCTTCTTCGCTCAGGATCGCCGGCGGATGAATGACTTGCTCCAGGTCGGCCGGCGTCCAGCGAGCAAGCGCATCGGCTATCTTGTCCCACGAAGATTTGAGCGCAACTTGGCCGGCCCACGCCTTCATCTATCTCGACCGGCATCACGCCGGGATAGCGGACCTCAAGCAGCCATCGTCCGTCGCCGTCACACTTGGATGCGACCAGATCGATCGCCATTCAGCGGTGCTACATTTTTGACTTGGTAGCTAACTCTATTCTGGACTCATGCGTCCATCTGCCACGAAGTAACATTGGAATCCAAGCCCCAATCATCGTTAAGTAAAAGCCAAGAGAATGGTCGGCATAGTTCGGGACGTCGTTGGGCAGTTCGACGTCGTCTCGTTTGGACTTCGTGCAAACACGCATTTGCAGCGGCGGTACGTCACCTTGAAAGCGGTGTCGGTACATCGAGAGCCAATGCCCCTTCTGGAAATTCAGAAACATGGCGGTATTACAACAGGTGGCGACGACACGAATGGTCGGGGAGTTTTCCTTGATCTTGTAGGCGCGCAATAGCGGCTCAGCATCGCCATAATCCACACGATCCTTACGGTAATCCAGAAAGTCGGTTCCGCCGCCGGGATCCAGTACAGCCGCGGCCCCCGGCAGCGCTTCGATCTGCCGACCGCCTGTTTGGCAATCTTCACAATAACAGATGTTGTGCATGATGGGTTCGCCAATAGCCTGAATCTTGACCTTTCCGCAGGCACACGCGGCAATTCGAGTCACTTGGTGCTTGGGCATTGAACCTTCCTTATATCGCACTCCTGTAGGCCCGCAACAATTTTGGCAATGCGTCGCTGGCGCGTTTCTTCGGCTTTGGCTGAGGTGACCTGACGGACATGTTCCTTGCGTCATCCTCGATCAAAGATCAAGCGATCGCAGACCGTTCATGCCGAGGATCAACGAGATTTCGCCGCCATGGTGCAGATCGTGTTCCATCACATGGTAGATCACCCAACTGCGCGATACCTGGTATACCTGACCGTCCCATTCATCGGGGAAAGTCTTGGCGCAGTCCTCAGGCGTCCAGCGCTGCAAGCGCGCTTCGATGAATGCCCACGTCTCGTCGAGGCCGCGTGCCAGTTCCTCCGCGCTGCGGGCCGGTGAATCACGTTGGCCCCACGCCATGTAGTCGTTCATCGCTTCGTCGTTTTCCTGTAGGGTCCCGCTGAACCACCCTGCCCGGACAGAAATGATGTGTTGCGCGATTTGGCTCAGCCGCCACATGTGTCCGGCAGGTTGCAGCAAGAGTTGCTCACTCGTCAGTGGTGCAATGCAGTCGCGCAGTTTTTCATGATATGCCCGCCAGTTTTCATAGATCACTTCCAACGTTGATTGTGTCTGTTGTTTCATATGTTTCTTCTTTCAAAAATAATCATCTCATTCTGTCGTCATCATGGGATTGAGAGCCGACTATCGGTGTGCGGACTGGCGCTGGGGTAGACGGGGAACCCCGTCCGTGCGGAAACGGCTGAGGCGCGGGAAACTGCTTGGGAATGCCACAGAATCCTCAGCGTCCAGTGCACTTTGTTACGCGTTTTTTTGAAAGCCATAAACTGATACATGCGCCCTGCTATGTATATCAAAGGCAGTTTTCTCCCAATTGGCGTATCTTTGGATAAGCCGCATTCCAGCAATGCGAGCCATTAAATCCATCTCGCCAGGCGTGATCAAACGAGCTACTATTGGAGACATTGTGATACCGTGGGTGTTCAGATAAACGTGGTTCTCTTCAAGCAATTGTGTTGTTGGGTCATAGCGAGCAACATCTAGGGTTACAGTGTCAATGTCTACATGTTCAGCGTGAACATAATCCGGTTTATCAGGAGAAATCCATGCGTGGGGTAATGCAGTTTCAACCACGAAGTATCCATCAGGACAGAGGTGATGGGCCGCATTTTGAAAGCAACGTACTTGGTCGTCAGCCGTAAGCAAATTGAAAATTGTGTTGTAGACGAGATATACCAAACCGTAGCGCTGGTTGGTTGACATTGTGCTCATGTCGCCTATCGTTACATTGATTGAATTGTTCCCAGTCTTGGCGCGAAGCCTTTCAACCATGTGTGGGGAGAGTTCGATGCCATCAACTTGAATACCCTTTTCTGCTAATGGAATGGCGATACGGCCTGTACCAATTGCGAACTCAAGTGCAGGGCGCCCTTGAGCAAGGTCTGAAAGAAACGATGCGGCCGCTTCTTCGTCGCCACGAAGGTGGTCAGCATCGCGTGCGGCTACATCTTCTCCAAAACTTGAAGCGGGATCAAAATCTTTCATGATTATGGGATTCCTTTTTGTATTCAACAAATGCCGGATAGGAAGCCAGACTCACAGCCAACGTCCGTATCTCAGGATCATCACCCAAATGCGCGTGAGTCGTAACGACGAACTCGCCGCTAGAGTCTCTCACCGAACAATGAATTGCATAACGTCCGTCGCGCTGAAGGTCGTGACCCTTCGGCGAGGCTGGCTCCATAAATACAAACAATTGATCGCCACTCCCAAACTGCTTGACAACGGTCGCTACGCACCCGACCCAATCGCGATCTTCACCACCGTCTCGTCGCCCAGCCGGTAGCTGCCGTTGAGCGCGTCGAAGCCCTCGCCGATGCGCTCCATGGGCAACACGTGGCTGACCATGTCGGCGTAGGGCAGTTCGTTCTTCTCCAGAATCGCCAGCCCGCGCACAAAGTGGTGATAGCGGCTGCCCCAGATGGCTTCCAGGCGCAGGTTGCGCCGCAGCAACTGGGTGTTGGGGTTGATGTTGACCGAGCCGATATTCACAAAGTGGCCGACCTCGACAAATGTCCCGTCCTGTTTGACGTAGCCCAGCCCCTCGGGGATGGCGGGCAGGAAGCCGGCGCACTCGAAGACCACATCCGCGCCTTCGCCCCGTGGCGTGGCGGCCAACACCAGTGCAGAGCGTTCCTCAACCGACGGCACGTCTTCGATGTCGATGGTCACGTCGGCGCCGAGACGGCGGGCCAGCGCCAGCCGATCGGCCGGGCCGCCGACGACGATGAGCCGGGCAGCGCCGCTGAGCTTGGCCACCACCAGCGTCATCAGCCCGATCGCGCCCGATCCCTGCACGATGACTGTGTCACCGATCTGCACGTTGCCGCGCATGACCGAATGCACGCCCACGGCGAAAGGCTCGGCCAGCACGCCGACCTGTGCCGGCGCGTCGAACTTGACGAAGCAGTTCTCGGCGTCGGCCAGGTAGATGTATTCGGAAAAGCCGCCGCTAAAGGGCGGATCTTCATCGGGGATGGTGCGAAAGCCGTAGGCCACGCCACTGTTGCGGGGATGGAAGACGACGCGGTCGCCCTCCTTTGATCGGATTGCCCAGGTAGTCGACGGTCACGCCGCTGCCCAGCGAATCGATGACGCCAACGGCCTCATGGCCCATGAAGGTCGGCTCGGCGATGCCCTGCTGCCAGTTGTGCAGATCGGTGCCGCAGATGCCGCCCAGTTCCTGGCGTAGTAAGATGGTGCCGGGCGCGGGGTCGGGAACCGAAAACTCCTGAACTGAAAACTCTTGACCGTGGACGATGACTGCCTTGCCAGTACGTGCCATAAGCGTTCTCCTTGGATAATAGAAACTACATGCGAGGCTGAGCAGTTACTATCTTCTCAATATTTCGCAGTAGGGATTTCGTGGTAGGGATGTGTCGAGATCGACTGAGCCTACGGCGAAGCCTAGCGGATGCCGTAGTGGGCAAAGAAACAGGCCTTGCCTCAAGTAGCCTGAAAGCGAAATTTCCTCGCTTTACGCTGATTTCAGTACACAGAGCGCCTGGCGGATTTCGCCGAGGTGATAGGCCGAGTGTGCAATGATGCCGATGGGGCCGCCAATCTGCTCTTCACCCCACGCTTCGATCGCAAAGATCGACGTCGAAACGCGTGTATACGTCGCGCGCAGCCGTCTCTGGCTGTCGGCCCACTCTTCCTCGGTGACGCTGCTTACCGTCTGCCAAATTTCGTTCCAATCGACATTTTCCGGCGGCGAGCCAAGCATGTACTGCTCGAGCACGTCCAGATAGAAGCGAATATGCTCGACCTGTGCAGCCAGCGTAGCGCATTTTTCACCCACAGGAATCGATGCTTCTTCCGCGCTGATGGTGGCGAGGGTCTCAAAGAGAGACGTGCTCTTGTCCAGATAGATGCCATGGACGGATTCAAAGGTCTCAGTGAGCGCATAACGGATGATGTTAGTGAATTGCTCGATGGAGATCTGCCCATTAGTGATTTTGTTGCTCATATAGACTCCTGTTTTTGGCGCTGCATAGACATCCAGGGGTGGCCTTCCGGATCTTCGGCTCGATAGCGTCGTCCAATCTCGTCATCTTCAATTTCGGATTCGCCTAATCTCTCCCGACCTGCCCCGTCTTGATCGCCTGGTAATCACTGTAGTTGCCGCTGTACTCTACCAGCGCGCCGTCCTCGATCTCAACGATGCGATCCACAACGCGATCGAGAAAATAGCGGTCATGGGAAATGACCAGAATCGTGCCTTCAAAGTCGGCCAGCGCATCTTCCAGCACTTCGGCCGAGGCAATGTCCAGGTTGTTGGTCGGCTCGTCGAGCAGCAGAAAATTGGCATTGGTGAGCATGAGCAGCGCCATCTGCATGCGGCTGCGTTCGCCGCCGGAGAGATCGGAGACCGGACCGTTGGCCTGCTCATAGTTGAAGAGGAACTTGCCCAGAAAGCTGACCGCATTGCTCTCCGAAAACGGAACGGCATGGCGAATCGTCTCGATCAGCGTGCGATCATAGTCGAGGATCTCATGCTCCTGCGCGTAGTAGCCGATCTCGACGCTGGGGCCGATGCGGATCTCGCCGCCGCTGGGCTCATCTTGCCCCAGCAGCAGCCGAAAGAGCACCGACTTGCCCGACCCATTGGGACCCACCAGGCCGACCCGTTCGCCCCGCCAGATGAGCAGATCGAGGCCGGCCAGGACGATATTCTCGTCGCCGTCGCCGGTCGGAAAACTCTTGTCCAGATCCGTGATTTCCAGCACCTTGTTGCTGCCGCGCCAGCCGCTCAACTGCAAATCCATGCGCCGCCGGTCCAGCACCGGCTTGTCGATCTTGTCCATGCGATCCAGCCGCTTGAGGATGTTCTGCCCGCGGCGGATGAACTTGACGTTGTCGTAGACATGCCCCCAGGTCAGCAGACGCTTGGCCGACTGCTCCAGCCGTGTGATCTCCTTCTGCTGGGCCTGGAACATCTGCTGTTGACGCAGCAGAGCCATCTGTTTTTCGAAGGCATACTCCGAGTAGTCGCCGAGGTAGTGGGTCAGCCGGCCATCCTCAAGCTCGACAATCTCGTCCACGACCAGATCGAGCAGATAGCGGTCATGGGAGACGATGATGACCGCACCGTTGTAGCTGCCGATGGTGCGCTCCAGCATAGATTTGCCCACCAGGTCCAGATGGTTGTCCGGCTCATCAAGCAGCAGCACGTCCGGCTTGACCACCAGCAGCTTGGTCAGGCCCAGCAGCTTCTTCTGGCCGCCGCTCAACACATCGACCGGCAGGTCGAAGATCCTCATCGGAAAAGCCGAGGGCCTGTAGCTGGGAGCGGACCCGCCCCTCATACGGACGGACCGCCCAACTCGGTGAAGCGGTCCAGCAGACGAGCTCTGTTGATTCAGCACGTCGGTCAGCCGTTCCTCGATCGCCGTAGACATCGGGGTCGGCCAGCGACGCCTCTACTTCGCTCAACTTCGCCTCAACGGCAAGCAGTTCGCTCGAGGCAGTCAACGCCTCTTCCCAGACCGTGCGCCCTGGCGTCAGATGCGGCTCCTGGCGCAGATAGCCCACGCTGATGCTGGGGCTGACGCACAAAGTAGCCGGTGTCGCTGGTCAACTGACCGGCAATCAGACGCATGAGCGTACTCTTGCCGCAGCCATTGGGGCCGACAAGGCCGACACAGCGATCGCTGTGGATCTCCCAGGAGAGATCTTCGAAGATCGGCTGTGAGACATACGTGACCGACACACGGTCAAGGTTCATGATGATCATACAGACTCTACCCTATTGGTTGACCAATTCTCCCCAGACTTCCATGTCCAGCTCGATTGCTGAACGGTTGAGGATGTCGTCCAGCTCTTCATCCCGCTCCGACAATTCTTCCAGATCGTGGGCGACCAGTTCCAGATCAGCGTAGGTGGCGTCGGTCACGTAGGCTTTCTCGAAGGCCTGCCGCGGACCGAGCCAATAGCCGGCCGCAGCCAGCTTGCCCCACTTGGTCATGAAGTAGAGAAGCACGTAGCGGCGCCCATGGGCGGCCTCGTCGGCGATGCGCGTGCCGCTGACCTGAATCGGGTAGAGCAATTCGGTGCCGTCGGCCAGGCGGGCCGCCCGATAGTAGCGAAGCTTGTCGGTCCGTGTGAAGCGATAGACGGCGCCGTCGGTGAGTGTCTCGATTTGGCTCATGAGGCTCCCAGGTACCGTCCATCGGCAGCCACAATGCGGCCGCGCTTGATCACAATCGCTCGCTGGGGACGCTCCACCACCGCGTGGGCCCGCGTCTCGGCGGGCAGGATGACGAGGTCGGCGTTGCATCCAGGCGCGAGACCGTAGGCTTCTTCGCCCATCACCGTCGCGCCGCCGGTCGTCGCCACGTCGAGCAGCATCTCGATCTCCGCATCCTTTCGGAAACCGCTGCGATAGCCCATCAGCTTGACCCGCTCCAGCATATCGACGCCGTTGTAGGGCCCCCACGTGTCACGCACGCCGTCGGTGCCGGTGCAGAGCAGCACGCCCGCCTCGTGCAACCGCTTGAGCGGCGGAAAGGACGACTTGCCCGAGGCCAGCGACATGATGGCGATTCGATTCTCCAGCAGCAGGTCGATGAGGCGGTCGAGGTAGTCATTGTCGATCATGCCCAGACAGAAGACGTGGCTGATGGTGACACGCCCCGACAGACCCAGCGCCTTGGTGCGCTCGGCGATCAGTTCGACGGCAAACGCCCCCAACATACCCGGCTCGTGGAGATGGATGTCGACCTCCACGCCATGGCGATCTGCGATGTCGAAGATCGTGTCCAGATGGCGCACCGGATCGCGGTCCACTGTCGACGGGTCAAGGCCGCCGATGCACTCAGCGCCCATCCGAACCGCCTCTTCCAGCAGGTCAACCGTGCCTGGGCGGACCAACATGCCACTCTGGGGAAAGGCGACCAACTGCATGCTGACGGCATCCCGATAGGCTTCACGCGTCGCCATCACGCCCTCGAAGTGGGCCAGCCCGGCCTCGGTGTCGATGTCGACATGGCTGCGGATGTGGGTGGTCCCGGCAGCGACGGCGGCCTCCACCTGCCGGGCCGACTGCACCTGCGCTGATAGATTCAACTTGCGCCGCACGGCCCGTTCATTGTCGACGAAGTCCCGGATACGCGTGCCCGGCGTCTGGTTGGGATGCCAGGGCAGGCCGAGTAGGTTTTTGTCCAGATGCGCGTGCGCGTCGACCAGGCCGGGCAGCAGTAGTTGGCTGTCGCGGTTGATGATCTCGGCGGTCCCGTTCGGGGTCTCGATTCTTGGAGCAATCTGTTCAATCGTCCCGGCAATGATCAGCACATCGGTGGCGTCACCGTCGTTGGGACATACGTTTCGAATCAGCAGGTCGTTCTTCATCGTCTTCAAGCCGATCCCACGTCACCAACGGACCGCACAACCAGATCCGGCAGGGCCAAGAGCCTATCCAGGTCAGCGTCCACCGGCACACGGTCGGCGATGCCGATGATGGTGCGCGGGTCGCCGGCTGACGCTCGGACGGCTTCGGCGACCGCATGCTCCAGATCCTCGCGGTCGCGAGTGCCGATCAGGTAGTCCTGCGAGATCCCGCCCCAGAGAAGACAATTCGCCCCCACAAGATTGCGAGCTTCAGCCAGACCGGCGTCGCTCTGCGGCGAATCGGCAATGCCCTCCAGACCGTCCACGCCGGCGTCGGCCAGCGGTGAGAGCAGGCGACGGATAGGCCCGCCGATGTGTACGACCAGGAGTTTGCCCTGCCGGTGCAGCGTGTCAGCCGTGCGCTGATAGCTGCCCGCCAGATGATCCTGAAACATACGCGGCGAGATGAACTGGCCGTCCAGGTTGTCGGGCGAATAGACAATCGGGCTATCGTCGATGGCCAGCGAATCGACGAAGGCCTGGAGCTTCTCCTCCAAGACGTCGATGATCGCCTCGATCTTTTTCCGTTCTTCTAGAAAGAGCATCAGCCCCTCGGCCCAGCCCAGATACTCGTGCAGCAGGTCCGAGAGCGGACGCCGCGGAATCTCCAAAGCGACAACGCCGTCGTCGCCGACATCGGTCGTCAGTTCAGCCAATGTCGGATCGAAGCTGTAGCGGCGCGCCTCGGCCAGTTCGAGCACAACATCCAGATCCGAAGCGTTCTTGACCGGATATTCGGTCTGCCACATGGCGCCGTCCGGCCCCACCATCCAACGGGCCGTGATCACCCCGGACTTGGACTCGGCGCGAATGACGCGCTCGGCGTCCTGTTCGGTGGTCGTGATCTCCACAGTCGGCGCGTGTTCGCGCACCGGCTGGGCCACCGCCCAGATCGGCACGCCCAGTTCACGGGCGATCTGGGGCAAGGTGATGTGCTGCCAGCCGTCAGGTAGTGTTCCCCGTCCACGATGATAATCATACCAGAGCGTCAGGTCGGGCATGTAGAGCGGACGGTCGGTAGCCTCGCCGGAAAATCGAGCAAGGATATCTTCATAAGGTGTCATGTGAGTATGCCCCCATTTCGCTGCATGTCAACAGGATCGTGATTAGCCACATGGGTCAGTGATGATCGAACTGGACAATTTGCCAAGGATTTCAGTACTTCACGATTTGTCATTCTGAGCGGGTATTTCCGAACACTTCACTCTGGCAAGTGACCAGCGAAGAATCTCGCTTTTTTGCCAAATCGTGAACTACTGGATATGCGAGATCGTGTTTTCTGTAGGTCCGACTTGTAGTCGGACAAGTTCCAATGCTCAAGCAATCACACCTCGAGTCGTGCAGGTCTGATTGGCAGAGCTGTCACACAGCAAGTGTGACCTACAGAAGTCATGTTTTCGTCGCTCCTTTAACCTGCGTCACAGATTCTTGAACAGATCCTGCAACGATCGCTTCAACAGAAGCGAATCCGGTCGCTCGGCGTACGCCATCTCAGAATAGTAGATCCGGCTCAAAGCATCCATCATCAGCGAACTGAGGGGGGCGCCGGCAATTCTCACTGGGCTGGGCGTGGCGGTGAAGACCGCCTCAATGGCATAGAGCCGATCTTCGATCAGACCGTCGGGCGTGGCCAAGGCAATCGCCACTTGCCAACGACCACCGCTCTCGCCGTCGACCGCCATCAGCGCCTCGATGTAGTGATCGATCAGTTCCTGATCCGGCACATAGCCGCGATGCTCATGGACTCGCCGGACAAAGACGCCCGGCTGCTTCTCCGGCGGGAACTTGTCGATCTCCAGCCCGGCGTCGATGGCGAATGCGGGCATGGATGAGGCCCGGCAATAGGCTCTGGCCTTTGTGCGTGCATTGGCCTGCGGCGATAGACCGTCTTCAACGACGTCCAGATCGATGCCCAGCTCAGACGGGCTGAATATCCTGGCAGGCAGGTCGGCCATCAGAGCGCGAACATGGTCGATCTTGGCCTGGCTCGATGTCCCGAAGAGCACTTCAGCCAAGCGTCACCACGCCCTTGACGTAGCTGCTGTCGCCGGCCAGAATCCGCTTCATCAGGGCCGGATAGTCGGCCAACGGAACCACATGGGTCACCAGCGGCTGCAGGTCAATGGTTCCGCTGTGCATCATCTCGATGGCCGGCGGGAAGGGGTCGCGGATCTTCGAACCCGGCGCCGAATTGACCAGCGTGAAGCCGCCCAGATGCCACTTGGTCGGGTCGAAGGAGGCTCGCTGTCCCTTGATCCAGCCGAACAGATTGATCAGGCCGCCGGAGCGGACAATGTCCGTGGCCAGATCCAGCCCCGGCTGGCTGCCGGACGTGTCGACCACGACGTCAATGCGGCGCGATTTGAGCGATGCCGCCAGTTCGGGGACATCCACATCAGAGAGATTATAGACTTCCTTGGCCCCCAATCGGGTCGCAAGGTCCAGCCGCTCCTGGGCGATGTCGAGCACGACAACCTGCTCCGCATACGAATGGAGCAGCCCCTGCAACAGCATCAACCCCATGAAGCCGGCCCCGATCAGCGCCACCTTGTCGCCGGGGCGCAGCCGGCAGTGATCCAGCCCGGTCACCACGCAGGAGACCGGCTCGACGATCCAGTATTCATCGGCACGGTCAGATTCGGGAATCCTGTACGCCCGCTCGGCAGGCACGTTGCGTACGGTAGCAAAGCCGCCGGCGGCGACACGATCGCCGATGGCAAAGCCGGTCACGCCCGGCCCGATCTTGCTGACAATGCCCATGCCCTCATGGCCGGGAGGGGCGACCGGATGCATTATGTCACCCAACTTGCAGGTGGCGATATCCCATGAGCAGATCCCGCAAACGCCGCCGGAGAGCTGAATTTCGCCGTAGCCGGGATCTAGGACGTCGACGTCGATCAGTTCGATACTGCCGTCGCTGGTGTAGCGGATGGTCTGGGCTAACATTCGGAGTACTCCCCTATAAGCACAGATTGATGATGTTTGCAGTCATGGGTCGGATTGTTGAACAGTAGAATTGTACTATCGTTCCCTTTGTATTCACAACCACTTCATAAGTCCATCCAGACACGCTCCTCGGCACGAGAAAGCACTACTTGGCGTTTCTGCCCCCATCGTGAGATGCGGCCACATTTTGAATCCAGTCGTTCACGATTTGTCATGCTGAGTGTGCCTCGCCGGATTCCCGGCGCTCTAACTGAAATGAACGGCCATTTGTCATTCCGAGCGGGTCAGCCCGAGCACTTCCGGATCGGCAATACGCCGGCGAGGAATCTCGGCATGCGATATCGAGACCCTTCGCTGGTGACTCAGGACGGCGTCATTTTATGGCAAGCCCGCTCAGGCCTGTCCTGAGTGCAGCCGAAGGAGTGACAGAGTATCTAGCGTCGCGAAAACGAGCTTGTTCATTCGAAGCGGGTCGATATGGAGCCTTCACTCTGGCACAGCACCAGAGAAGGCATGTCCTGAGTGCAATCGAAGGAATCTCGTTTTTCTCCAAATCGTGAACTGCTGAAATCTGGGCAGTGGGCGTCTGAAATTGGTGGTATACTGGGTAGTGACGTCACCCTGGCCATTCATGACCGACTGTTTGCACGCCAAGGCCGCTCCAAGGACATTGTTCCCCCAGATCCCAGACCAGGCCGACAACATTTGGTCACCGGTATCGAGCAGCGCGACTCCCTATGCGCCCCGGCAGGAGTGTAAACATGTTGCTGAATTGACGACCATTCCGTTCTGCAGCGACATCGGAGCAACGCCGGTTTTCTGAATTCCGCTCGACCCAGCGACTCTATCTTGGTGCAATTGCTGATTGCTTGGAGGTAAATCGATTATGAATTCCACAAAACGACTACGTTTCCTGTTGTTGCCACTCATTCTTCTAGTCGTCGGCTGTGCAACACAGTCTGCACGTGCCGATCATACCGACAGCCCGACCAGCGTCACCATTGCCGGAAGCTTACAGGACGAATTGGGCTGTCCGGGCGATTGGCAGCCGGACTGCATCGTCACCCAACTGGCATATGACAATGACGATGGTGTGTGGCAAGCCGTTTTCGACGTCCCCGCCGGCAACTGGGAATATAAGTCGGCTCTTGACAGTGGCTGGGACGAAAACTATGGCGCGGGCGCTACGCCGAACGGCGCCAACATCCCACTTGGCCTGGATGTGGGAAGCGCCGTCAAGTTCTACTACGACCACAGCAGCCACTGGGTCACCGACAATGCCAACAGCCGCATCGTGACCTCGCCCGGCAGCTTCCAAAACGCACTCGGATGCCCCGGCGACTGGCAGCCCGATTGTCTACGCTCCTGGTTGCAGGATACGGATGGCGACAATATCTACACCTTCAACACCTCTGCCATCCCCCCCGGCAGCTATGAGGCCAAGGCCGCTATCAACGAGAACTGGGATGAAAACTACGGCGCTGACGGCGTGCAGAACGGTGCAAACATTCCCTTCTCGGTGGCCAACAACGGCGACACAGTGAGCTTTGCCTTCGAGTCGGCCACAAACGTGCTGACCATAGACGTCATACCGTTCGGCGGCGGCCAGGTACCACCCGAGATCGCGGCGCTGGTCACTGCGCCCGCGCGCAACCCGATCCAGGATGAAGTCTTCTACTTTGTTTTGCCTGATCGCTTTGAGGATGGCAGCACCGCCAATAATACCGGCGGTATCCCCGGCGACCGGCTCGATCACGGCTTCGATCCGGTCGACAAGGGCTTCTTCCACGGCGGCGATCTGGCCGGCCTGACTGCCAAGCTTGACTACCTGGAGGACATGGGCATCACGTCGATCTGGATGACGCCGGTCTTCAAGAACAACCCGGTTCAGGGTTCAGGCGCAGATGTATCAGCCGGCTACCACGGCTACTGGTACGTCGATATGACCCAGTTCGACCCCCACTTCGGGACCAATGCCGAACTGGAGACGCTCATCGAAGAGGCCCACGCCCGCGGCATCAAGGTCTTCTTCGATATCATCACCAACCACACCGCCGACATCCTAACCTACGAAGAAGAAACCTTCAGCTACCGCAATAAAGCCGACTTCCCGTACAAGGACGCCGACGGCGCCGAGTTCGATGACCACGACTATGCAGGCGGCGACACCTTCCCGAGCCTGGACGCGGAGACCAGCTTCCCCTATACGCCCGCCTTCGACAACGCAGGTGATGAGAACCTGAAGGTGCCGGCATGGCTCAACAATCCCATCTACTATCACAACCGGGGCAATTCGAGCTTCAGCGGCGAAAACTCGCTCTACGGCGATTTCTTCGGCCTGGACGATCTCTTCACCGAGCACCCGGACGTCGTCAACGGGATGATCGACATCTATAAATTCTGGATCACCAACTACGACATCGACGGCTTCCGAGTCGACACGGTCAAGCATGTGAACCTGGAATTCTGGCAGCGCTTCATGCCGGAGATCCTCGACCATGCCCGTGCCCAAGGCAAAGAAGATTTCTTCATCTTTGGCGAGGTCTTCAGCGGCGACGAAGTGCTGCTCAGCCACTACACCAGTCGCGCCGAATTTCCGGCCGTGCTCGACTTCAAGTTCCAGGAGCAGATACGCAGCTACGTCTCAGGCGGCGGACCATCGGACAGCCTGCGAAGCCTCTTTGCTAACGACGACTACTTCACCGACGCCGACTCCAACGTCTACGCGCTGCCCACATTCATCGGCAACCATGATCGCGGTCGTTTCGGCCATTTCCTGGACGAGGACAACGGCGTGCTGCCGGACGACGCCAAGGTGGCCCGCACCAGGCTGGCCCATGCGCTCATGTACTTCGCACGCGGCGTGCCCGTGATCTACTACGGCGATGAACAGGGCTTCGTGGGTGACGGCGATGACAAAGATGCTCGCCAAGACATGTTCCCGTCATTGGTCCCCAGCTATAACGACGACGATCTGATGGGGACCGACGCCACGACCGCAGACGCCAACTTTGACCCGACTCATCCGCTCTATGCCAGCTTCAGCGAGTATGCTGCGCTCTATCAGGCCCATCAGGCCTTGCGCACGGGCGCGCAACAACATCGCTTCAGCCAGGATTCGGCCGGCATCTACGCCTTCAGCCGCATCGATCGCGACGAGCAGATCGAGTACATTCTTGCCTTCAACAACGCCGATGGCGCCCAGGGCGCTAGTTTCGACACCGACAGCCCCAGCACGACCTTCAGTGTGGTCTATCCCACCGGCGGACCGGCGATTGCCAGCGACGCAAGCGGCCAGGTAACGATCAACGTGCCCGGTCTCGACTTCGTCATCTATCGGGCGGACAGCCCACTGCCGGCCAGCCAGAGCGCGCCCGGCATCGCCTTCAACAGTCTGAGCAACGATCAGGAGATCGTCATCGAAACAGCGGTTCTGGACGGCAACGAGGTCCAGGATCGCATCGAAGTCGGCGTCGATCTGCCAGATGCGGGTTTTGCCGAGGTTTCCTTTGCCGTGCGCAAGAGCGGGACCGCCGACTACGAAGTGATCGGTGTGGACGACAATGCACCCTACAGGCTCTTCTTCGCGCTGGACAATGTGCCGGGCGGGTTCGTCGAGGGCGACACCCTCGACTTCGTTGCCGTGGTCAGCGATCAGAGCGGCAATCTGAACTATGCCGAAGTGAGCGGCATCCGGCCGATTCTCGCCGATGAACCGCCGCCGGGCGGTGGCGATGTTGCCTATGCCATTGTCCACTACCAACGCACCGACGGCGACTACGGCGATCACACATCCGGCGATTTCAACGACTTCTGGGGGCTTCACCTGTGGGGCGACATCGCCGAGACCATTGAGTGGACTGCGCCCAAACCGTTCCTGGGCGAGGACGACTACGGCCGTTTCGCCTGGGTGCGTCTGGCGGACAACGCCGGCGAAGTCGGCTTTATCGTCCACCGTGGTGACGCCAAGGACGGCACAGACGCCGATCGCTTCTTCAACCCGGGCGCCACGGCGGAAATCTGGCTTAAGCAGGACGACGCAGCCGTCTACACGACCCAGGCCGAAGCCCAGGGCTTCGTCACCATCCACTACCAGCGGCCTGACGGCGACTTCGGCGATCCGACCAGCGAAAACTTCAACGACTTCTGGGGCGTTCATCTCTGGGGCGATGCCATCGATCCCTCAGAAGCCACCGATTGGACAGCGCCCAAGAAGCCAAGCGGTTTCGACGACTTTGGCGCTTTCTGGCAGGTGCAGATCGCCGACGCTTCGCAGCCGGTGAACTTCATCATCCACCGCGGCGATGACAAGGATCCCGGTCCCGACCAGAACATGGTTCCGGCGGAGACCGCCGGCGTCTGGATCAAGTCGGGCGATGAGACAATCTACCCACAGCGCGGCGCAGCCGACAACGTGGCGACCCTCCATTATCATCGCCCGGATGGCGACTACGGCGACCCGACCAGTTCCGACTTCAATGACTTCTGGGGCATGCACGTCTGGAACGGCGCCTTGACCCCGAACCCAAGCTGGCAGGAACCGGTACGACCGCAGGGTTTCGACCTCTTCGGCCCCGTCTATCGAGTCGCCTTGTCACCCGAAGCCGGCGAGCTGGCCTACATCCTGCACCGCGGCGATGAAAAGGATCCCGGTCCCGACCAGTTCCTTGTGCTCGACCAATGGGGCTACGAGGTCTGGCAACTGCAGGGCGCGGACCCTGAGAATCCCTACATTTTGCCCATCGTGGGTGAAGCGGGAGCCACCCCTGGCGACATCGGCCAGCAGCGCGCCTACTGGGTCGACGAAAGCACCATCGCCTGGGCCGCTGCCGGGGATCCGTCTCTGAGCTACCAACTTCACTACGCGCCGCAGGGCGGCCTCGCCGCCACCGACACCGGCATCACAGGCGGCGCCAGCATCGCGCTGACGCCGGGCAGCCTGACCGATGCGGTCAAGGCCAAGTTCCCGCACCTGGCGAATTTGCCGGCGCTGACCATCGCCGAAGGTGATCGACCGCTGGCGCCCGAGATGCTCAAAGGACAGATCGCTATGTCGGCGCTGACTAGCGATGGCCTGTCGGTCGATGCAACCGGGCTGCAGATCCCGGGCGTGTTGGATGATCTCTACACCTACGACGGGCGAGCTAGGCGTGATCTGGGAGAACGGCACGCCGACCGTCCGCCTCTGGGCGCCCACGGCCAAGTCGGTCAAGCTCCATCTCTTCGACACATCCACCTCGGCTCCGGCGGCTCTGGTTCTCGACATGACGCCGGGCGAACAAGGAACGTGGTCGACAACAGTCGATGGCTCGTGGAAGGACAAGTTCTACCTCTTCGAGGTCGAAGTCTACGTCCACAGCACAGGCGGAGTCGAGCACAATCTGGTCACCGATCCCTACTCGCACAGCCTGGCCCAAAACAGCACGCGCAGCCAGTTGGTCGACCTGACCGACCCCGCGTTGATGCCGGCCGGTTGGGCAGATCTGAGCAAACCGGCGCTCGACGCGCCGGAGGACATCAGCATCTACGAAATCCACGTGCGCGATTTCAGCGCCAACGATTCGACGGTACCCGATGAACTGAAAGGCACGTACACTGCCTTTACGTTGCCCGACACCAACGGCGTGGCGCACCTGAAGGCGCTGCAAGAAGCCGGCCTCACCCACCTGCACCTGCTGCCCGTCTTCGACATCGCCACCATCGAAGAGGATCGGTCTGCGTGGCAGGCGCCCGACCCGGCCAAGTTGGCCACCTTCCCGCCGGACTCGGATCAACAGCAGATCCGCGTCACCGCAACCGAGGATCTGGACGGCTTCAACTGGGGCTACGACCCCTTCCACTACACAACGCCGGAAGGTAGCTACAGCACAGCGCCGGACGGGTCGGCGCGTATCCTCGAGTTCCGGGCGATGGTCCAAGCCCTGAACAAGATGGGACTACGCGTGGTGATGGATGTGGTCTACAACCACACCAACGCCGCCGGGCAAGAGGCGAAATCGGTGCTGGACCGCATTGTGCCCGGCTACTACCACCGGCTGGACGCCACCGGTGCGGTGGAGACAAGTACCTGCTGCCAGAACACAGCCAGCGAACACGCCATGATGGAAAAACTGATGGTCGACTCGCTGGTCACCTGGGCGACCGCGTACAAGATCGACGCCTTCCGCTTCGATCTAATGGGCCATCACATGCTGTCGAACATGCAAAACGTTCGCTCGGCATTGGATGCGCTTACGCCGGAAGCGGATAACGTGGACGGCGCATCGATCTACATCTATGGCGAGGGGTGGAACTTCGGCGAAGTGGCTGATAACGCGCGTGGCGTCAACGCCGCCCAACTCAACCTCGGCGGCCAAGGCATCGGCACATTCAGCGATCGCCTACGCGATGCGGTGCGCGGCGGCGGCCCGTTCGACGGCGGAAATGATTTGGTCCGGCGCCAAGGCTTTGCCAACGGCCTCTACTACGATCCGAACGCGCTGAACAGTGGTGCACAGGAGGAACTGGACGCCCTGCTTCAACAGACAGACCAGATTCGCGTGGGCATGGCCGGCAACCTGGCGAGCTACGAGTTCATCGATCGCAACGGCGATCTGATCAGCGGCGCGCAGGTGGACTACAACGGTCAGCCGGCCGGCTACACCCAGGATCCGCAGGAGGACATCACCTATGTCTCCAAGCACGACAACCAAACGCTGTACGACAACAACACCTACAAGATCCCACTGTCGGTGAACATGGCAGATCGCGTACGCATCCAGAACGTGGGCCTGGCCACCGTGTTGCTGGGGCAGGGCGTACCCTTCATGCACGCGGGCAGCGACTTGCTGCGCTCAAAGTCACTTGACCGCGACAGCTTCAACTCGGGCGATTGGTTCAACCGGCTGGATTTCACCTACCAGGAGAACAACTTCGGCGTGGGGCTGCCGGTGGCCGGCAAGAACCAGGACAACTGGGATATCATGGGGCCGCTGCTGGCCAGCCCGGCGCTGAAACCGGGCACCGGCGACATCACGCAGATGGCGGACCTCTTCCAGGAACTGCTGGAAATGCGCTACACTTCTGAGCTGTTCCGGTTGGAGACGGCTGAGGCGATCCAGGCCCGTGTCCAGTTCCACAACACGGGGCCGGACCAGACGCCGGGCCTGATCGTCATGAGCCTCTCTGATGACGTCGATCCCGATCTGGACCGTGACCACGAATCGATTGTCGTGGCCATCAACGCCAACGATGAGGCGCAAAGCATAGCCGTAGGCGCGCTGAGCGGCCGCGATCTTCGTCTGCACCCGGTGCAAAAAGACTCCGTCGATCCGGTGGTCCAAAATACGGCATTCGATCCAAATAACGGAATGTTGTCTGTTCCAGCACGCACAGCCGCTGTGTTCGTCGAACTGGCGCCCCCCACGGAGCGAATCGGCTACCTCGCCGGTGACGTACAGGCGTTGGTCGATGCCGGTGTGCTAAACCGGGGTCAGGGCAATTCGCTGATCGCCAAGCTGGAGAACGCCGTCAAGGACATCGACAAGGGCAAGACAACACCTGCGTGCAACAAGCTGGGGGCATTCATCAACGAAGTCGAGGCGTTTATGCATAGCGGCAAGTTGACCGCAGAGCAAGGTCAGCCGCTGATCGATGCGGCAGCCAGCATCGTTGGCCAAGTGTGTGATTGAGCCGACACGGGTGCGATTGGCTACCGGCCACGCCTCACCCTGCTCCGCCTCCCCGTCGGACGCGGAGCAGGGTGGGGCCACCAGGGTCTCAGGCCAGTCTAAGTCCAAGACCATTCAAATAAGCCGGGATGACCGTTCAGTAGGCACGCCCACGTGCCGGTCGCTCTCGGGTAGAGCCGCACGTGGGCGTGCTCACTGGACGCTATTTGAATGGTCTTGAGTCTAAGTCGGTGTTGTTTCGGAACACTGGCCATGTCACCCATAGATGCTCTTCATCTGCCAGGCGTCCAGTGAGACGAGCCGGGCATCTTGCCCCTGGGCACGCAGCGAGACGCCGATGCTGTCTTCACGCCCAGGATAGACGCGCACAGCCAGGCACTGCTTGCCGTTGACAAAGACCTCGACCACGCTGCGATCGATGAAGATGCGCAGTTGGAGCGGCTCGTCAGGCGCCAGGTAGACCGGGCCGGTCTCGGGCGCACGGGATCGCACGTCGGGCAATGTGGACGAATAGGAAGTATCGATGGTGACGAGGCTATCGGTGGCGCGTCGCAACGGCTCCCGATCCCAGCCGGTGTAGCGCTCCCAGTTGCGATAACCTCGCTCCCGGTAGAAGGCGATACGCGTGAACTCCTCCTTGCCGGGCGCACGCAGCACATTCAGCTCGACCATGGGCGCGTCGCCGGTGTCGATCTCGGCGACGATCTCCATGGCATTGCCGGCGATTCCGTCCAACACGATCTCCTGATTGGCAGGCAGTGTCGGCGGCTTCAACATGCTGATGCTCGCCACGCAACGACTCGATATCGCCGGCCGGCTCGATGCGCAGTGCGTCGCGATCCAAGCCGGCAGATCCAAGCAAGGAGAGACGGCGAGGCAATGTCATGATCTGGTCCCACCCGTCGGGAGGCTTGGCCGCATTCATGTTGAAGATGACGATCACACTGTCACCATCCGGCGTGGCCGAGGGAGCGTGGACGCCGGCAGGCCATGCAGCGCCAAAGTTGAAGTCAAAATGGTTGGTGACCACGAACTTGTCGCGATCGGTGTCGTAGTCGCCCAGCAACGCCTGCCCGCCGCTCATGTGGCTGAAGAAGAGCAGGATGTGCCGGTCCCCGATGGGCCAGAAATAGGGACAGGCGCCGTCGTCGCCGGTCAAGGTGAAGTGGTCGCCTTCGACAAAGGGATGCAGGTATTCCCAGTGAACCAGATCCGCCGAGCGGAAGAGGAAATCGGCAGCGGTGCGCTTGCCCGAGGGCCCATGGGGCAACGTGCCGCCGGAGAGCGCGTAGTAGAGGCCGTCCTTGTTCCAGATGCAAGGATCGAAGACTCGGTAGGGCAGCGGCGAGCCGTCTTCACTGGCGATGGGAATGACGGCCTGGCCGGTCAGCTTTTCCCAGTTCAGCAGCAGCGGATCGTCGGAGACCGCCACCATGTTGCCCACCTTGGTGCCGTGGTACATGGCGATCACGCGGTCGTCTTCCACCAGCGCCGCGCCGGAGAAGCAGCACTCCTCCGGATTGGGGTAGATGGCGTAGGGCAGGTCGCGCCAGTGGATCAGATCGTCGCTGACGGCGTGGCCCCAATGCTGGCGCGGGTCTTCCGGCGGGTAGCCCTGGTAGAAGAGATGCCAGCGTCCCTGCCAAAAGCAGAGACCGTTGGGATCGTTGAGTAGGCTTTCCGGGCTGACAAAGTGGTAGAGCGGACGATGGGGATCGCCGGCCATGGCGCCGCGTGATTCTGCAAAGCGGCGCAGGAGCGGGTTGTCTGCCAGTTCGGCCTCTTGTTCGGCCAAAGTGTTTGCAAACGAAAACTGAGGGACAAGCGATGTGTAGTCAGGTTGTTCGGCTGGTGCAGATTCTTTGTCGGTCACGGCTCTACTCCGGTTCTTGGGTTGGGTGTTTACATTTGGTGTGGGTCGAGGCCGGCTTGACTCCGAAAATAGTACGGTATACTTTCCGGTTGCACAGTTATACCTGCAACCACTCGTCGAACCAGGCAAACGCCTCGCCCTGCATGGCCAGGTCAAATTTGTGCCCGCCAGGGTAGAACGACCCCTGGTAGCGATCTGCCGCCCCCGCCTTGTCGTAGATCCGGCGAAGCATCTCATCGGCGCGTTGCATCTCCGGCAGCGTGAAGAGCGGATCCTCATTGTTGCTCAACACCATGGTCGGCAGCGGCGCCCGCAGCCCGAGAATCTCAGGATAGTCCAGATCGCGGGGCAGCCCCGGACTGTAGACCATCCACGTGTGTGTCCAACAGGTGTTGAGCAGATAGTCGCGCCAGGTCGTCATCATCCCCACGCAGACGGCGCAGCGAATGCGCGCATCGAGGCCGCCCAGATAGACGGTGCGCAAGCCGCCGCCGGACAGCCCGCCACAGCCCACGCGCGTCGCATCGACATCCGCCCGCGCGCAGAGCACATCAAGCGCTCGCTGGTCCTCGCCCAGGAAGACGCCCGGCCAGGTCGTGCCCGCAGAGAAGAGCGACTTGGCCATCACCGACTCATGCTCCGACGCCCAGCGATTGTAGGCGCTGATGGCTTCGCTGTTGCCTGGTTCATCATCGAGATCAGTATTGAGATCGGCGTCATCATATCCTTGGCGCAGCACTGCGGGCAGATCTTTGGGCCGCACGCGCCGACTCCCGAAGGCAAACGCATCGGGGACGAGGACGGCGTAGCCGCGCTTGGCGATCTCGTTGGCCCAGTTAGCGCCGCCGTAGTACGGATCGTGGGTTTCGAAGAGCGAGGGATGCCAGGCATCGGACGTGCGTGCGATCTTGCGTTTGCCGAAGTACTTGTTGCCCGCGTGATCGTGCAGGGCCAAAATGCCGGGCAACGGACCGCTGCTGCCTGCCGGCTTGAGCAGGATCGCCTCGGTCCGCGGACCGTAGGGCAACTGCCACGACAGTTCCTCGACGTGCAGATCCGTCATACGCGTACTGGTCGTCCACAGTGACCTCAGGTACGCCGCCATTGTCCGGCACGGCCAGACAATCAAGCACCCGCCGGCGAGCAGTGGGTCGCCATGTTTCAACATCGCGCCATTCATCGTTGCGAAAAGAAAGCTTGGGCGGATCATCGGCTAGGTCCGCCATCCACGGTCCATACGCGCCTATCATGTTCATCGGTTATCCAATCTCCTGAAATTGAGCCGTTCGAAAAAAAACTCAGTCTTTGCACATCATCGAGTTCAACGGTAGCACGACATTTATGTCGTAGCCGTGTGGCCTATCTAGTACAGTGGCTACGACATAAATGTCGTGCTACAAAATCTATCAACCGCTGTGCAGATGTCAATTAACGATGTTTCAGGCAGTTCGAGATCTCTTGGGATCCATCTGGTTGAGGCAGGTTGATTGTAAGATGCGTGTTGTCATCCTGTCAATCGTCATCGTTTTCCATCCAATTGAAGAGTTCACTGCGGGAGCCACGAATTTCACGAATTGTTCCTCTGAGGCAATTCGTGAAATTCGTGTCATTCATGGTTTTTGCAGCGAAGTCATTGAAGTCGCTTTCAATTTTAACGACGATTCGGAACTCCGCAAGCACAACAAAAGAATTTCGCAACAAAAAATAAGCACTTGACAAGCAAACGAAGACAGAGGTATGATAGTAAGCGTAGCTCCCATTCAATCTCTATTGCAGTCAAAAATGTAGTAGACCGATAAAATTTCTTCAAAAAACAGGCTGTAATCAGCATATCCACTTTGATTGTTCGCCTTTGCGCCGGGAACAGATTGTTCGCGATCACCTGGTACTCTGCTATCTGACATACTGTCACCTGAAGCACTATCGCCGTTTTCTTCAATATGACCTGCGGGTTTCCAATGCGAGTCAGCGAAAGACAACAACAGATACTTGACGTATTGATGGCCAGAGAGTCGGCAACGGTTGCCGACCTCAGCGATCTGCTCGATGTCTCGACTGTAACCATCCGCGCCGATCTTGCCGGCCTGGCGGACGATGGGCGCATTGTCCGCACCCACGGCGGCGCGCGTCTTGCAGACGGTCGAACCCGCCAAGAACTCTCTTTCGTCACCCGCCAAGACATCAACGCCGCGCAGAAGAGCGCCATCGGACAGAAGGCCGCCTCGCTCATCGCCCCGGTCGAATCGATTCTGCTGGACGCCAGTTCGACGGCAGTGGCCACAGCCCAAGGGATCAAGGCCAGTGCACAGTTCCGCGAGCTGACCGTTGT
The DNA here is from genome assembly GCA_963698255.1 of uncultured Chloroflexia bacterium. Lineage (GTDB taxonomy): Bacteria > Chloroflexota > Anaerolineae > Caldilineales > Caldilineaceae > JAWKOK01. The sequence goes on from CAVOQD010000030.1 coordinate 277,404, forward strand.
GACAACGGGCATCTGGACTGCCCTGGAGTTGATGGGTCTGTCCAACATCCATGTTCTGCTCACCGGCGGCCTGGCGCGCGGACAGACCGGGGCGCTAACCGGATTGATCGCTCAGAAGGCGCTGCGCGATCTCAATGTTTCCAAGGCATTTCTAGGCGCTTGGGGTATCACGCCGGAGGGCGGGCTGACCGACGTCCACTTGACAGAGGTCGAAATCAAGCGTTGCATCGTGGAACGGGCCCAAACGATCATCGCCATCATCGACGGCAGCAAGTTTGGCCGTCTGGGATTGGCGTCTTTCGCCCCCACCAGCAAGATCGACACCCTGATCACTGATGATTCCGCCCCGCCGGAGATGGTCGACAGCCTTCGCCAGCAAGGGGTCGAAGTTCTTGTCACGTCTAGTTCCGGACACAGTGGAAATGGGCGCATCGAGGCCGGAAATAGCGGGGGCGGACAGTTCGAGGCAAGCCCCGTGACGGATCGCACCCCGCGTGATATCACGGTTTGATCCAATAGTTGCGTAGTTCGCGTTTGTTGCAGTTCGTGTTTGTTACAGTCAGTTCGGTACGTTTAATCCGTTCGTCGTTCGTCAATTTTTTCTAGGAGGAGAACAGATGAAACATCGTTCCAAGTTAACACTCTTGCTCGTGTTTGCCCTCATGCTGGTGCTGGCCGCCTGTGCGCCAGCCGGCGGCGGCGGTGAGGCCGCTGGGGGAGAGGCTGCAGCGCCGGCCGGCGGCGGCGACTCACAGTTGCCGGTCGACATGCCGCGCGAAAGCGTCTTTGTCGCCGACCAGATCTTCCGCTACAGCGTCATCGACAACTTCAATTTCTGGGTCAATGGACCGCATGAACCCCACCGGCATGCGTTGATGATGGAGACACTCTGGTATCGTGACCAAGAGACGGGTGAACGGCTCTACGACGCCGCCATCTCGGATCCGATCTACAATGAAGATTTCACGACGATGAACGTCGATCTGCGCGACAACATCTACTGGAGCGACGGCGTGCAGTTCACTGCCGACGATCTGGTATACACCGTCAACCTATTGAAGGATAACCCCGATATGGGCGCCAGCGGCTGGTCATCGCAGTTCGACCAGTTCCTGGATTCCGTCGAGAAGACTGGCGACTTCAGTGTTCAGTTCAACCTGAATCAACCCAATCCTCGCTTCCATGGCATGTTCGAAACCCGCTGGAACGGCGTCTACATGATGCCCAAGCATATCTTCGAGACTGTCGAAGATCCGGTGACCTTCACGTTCCCGGATCCTGTTGTGCTCGGCGCCTACACCGTAACCGAAACCGACCCCAATGGTTTCTGGGAACTGCTCGACGCGTCGTGACGACTGGGAACGAACGCCGGCCGGCATCATCACAGGAAAGCCAGGCCCCGAGAATGTGCTGACCATCTTCTACGGCGACAGCGCCAAGAAGGCCATCGCCATGTCGCGACACGAACTGGACGTCTTCTTCGACGTTGACTTCGAGGCTTTCGAGACAGTTCTGGACACCACCGACACAGCTCGTTCCTGGTACACTGAATTCCCCTGGGCCTATCCCAACGAAGTCAGTACCCGTCAGTTCGTCTTCAATCAGGAAACAGATCCCATCTATGCCAATAAGGACGTCCGTTGGGCGTTGGCATTGGCTCTGGATATCGTCGACTTGCAGACCGAGTATATCGGCGGCGTCGCCAAGGTCACGAATATGCCGGTACCGCCGACTGCTTCGCTGGCGGCAATCTATCACGATCCCATGGAAGAGTGGTTCCAGAACCTGGAGATCGAAATTGAACCGGGTGAGATGTACAAGCCCTATGATCCGACTGTGCCCGACAAGATCGCTGCCTGGGCCGCCGAGCAAGGCTATGAAGTCCCCGGCACGCCCAGAGAAGTCTTCGGCACCGGCTGGTGGAATTTCGATCCTGAGACGGCCGAACGACTGCTGGTTAAGAACGGCTTCAGCCGTGATGGCAATGGCAACTGGCTCACGCCTGATGGCGAGCCGTGGGTAATTGACCTCCAGTCGCCGCCGGATGAGAATGACGCCTTCCGCATGGCCAATGCGGCAGCCGACATGTGGAACGACTTCGGTATCGACGTCAACCTACTGGGCCTTGAGCGCAGTGTGTGGGACCAGAACCACGTCACGGGACAGTATGAGGTTAGCACGCCCTGGTACAGCTTTGCCTTGGCCTCCGGTGACTCATGGCCCGAAGTACGCGGCTGGCATCCTGACCTCTACGTGCCCAACGGTGAAGACTACCGTAGCCTGGGCGGCAACAACCATCCGCGTATCAATGATCCGCAGGTTGGTGAGTACATCGATGCCATGGTAGCGCTTGATCCGGGCAGCCAGGAGAACTTTGATGTCAACACCGAATTCCTGAAGCATTGGATCGAGGAGATGTACTTCATCACCGCCTATCGCCTTCAAGAAATTCGTGACCTGGGATGAAGAGTACTGGACCGGTTTCCCCACTGCAGAGGCCCCGGACTACATGCCTCTCTACTGGTTCCAGGGCGGCAAGTTTGCCTTCCAGAGTTTGGAACCGACTGAATAGTGATTGAACGATAGAACGTGGATCGAGCGGAAAGGGCGGATCAACGCGGATTTACACAAAGACATCCGCGTTGATCCGCCTAATCCGGCGCAATCCGCGTTCTATCCAGCGTTTCATAAGAGATGTGAGCAGACAGAGGAGACCACGGTGACATTATTCAAGGAATACTTCCTACCCAGAATCCTCCAATGGATGATGGTCATCTTCATGGGTGTGACCATCACATTTCTGATCCCACGGTTATCACCGGTCAATCCGATTGACCAGGCCATGGGTCGACTCACTGCCTTTCAGACGCTTAGCCCGCAGGCTACGTTGGAACTACGCGAGTCGTTGGAAGACCTATACGGCTTGGAGGGATCGATGCTGGATCAATACATCAGCTTCTGGAAGCGTGTGATCCGCGGTGATCTAGGTCCGTCCTTTTCCTCGTTTCCCATGACGGTCAATGCCATGATTCGCACTAGCGTTGGCTGGACCATCGGATTGCTGGGAACAACGTTGCTCATTTCCTGGTTTTTGGGTCTAATTCTCGGCTCCTTGGCCGCCTATTCCCCAAACCATTGGTCATCGAAGGTGTCGGAGAATCTGCTGATCATCGTCTATCCAATTCCTTACTACATTGTTGCCTTCGTACTGCTGATGGCCTTTACCTACTACCTGCCCATCTTCCCACTGGTGGGCGGTGCCAGAGGGACGCCGGGCTTCAACATCAACTATATCGGCAGCCTCTTCCGGCATAGTTTCCTGCCGGCGCTCTCCATCATCATCGGCGGCACAGCCTTTCGCTTCATCATGGCCAAAGCCATGGCCTCGACTGAGATGTCGAGCGACTATATGCAATATGCCCAGTTGGCGGCCTTACCCAAACACCGGATCGTTTGGTCCTATCTCATCCGCAACACCATGTTGCCGCAAGTAACCGACTTGGGTCTGTCTTTAGGCCTTGTCTTCAGCGGAGCACTAATCACCGAAGTTGTCTTCGGCTATCCCGGATTGGGCAGCACACTCTACAGCGGAATCATTTCGGCAGACTACAACCTGATCATGGGGATCACGTTGCTCTCCATCGTCGGTATCGCCACGGCTTCGCTGATCGTGGATCTGACCTACCCGTTCCTGGATCCACGCATTCGCCTGAAGTAGGCGGAACACCCTGAACGCGGATGACGCGGATATGGCTGATTTTCGCGGATGAAAAAGCTCAACACAGCAGGTATGATCTAGGGTCACCGAAAATGTCCAGCCGGTAGTAGGACATATGATAAGTCGGGACAGAGGAATCTTTCATGGTTATCATTCGAGATCTATTACGCTACAGTCCATCTTTTCGCGTCGGCGCCTTTATCGTGGTGGTCGTCGCCATACTGGTGGCGCTCTCATTTTTCTCGCCCTATGAACCGGACGACCGGCGCGCGGTCGCCCGCAACGAAGCCGCCCTCCACCGAGTTCATCATGGGCACGACTTCAACCGGTCAAGACGTCTTCTGGATGCTGACCTTCGCCGTGCGCAATACGCTGATCGTTGCCGGCATCGCCGTCACCATCAGCCGCAGCATCGGCGTCTTTCTGGGGATGTTCTCGGGCTATACAGGCGGCACACCCGATCGAATCATCTCGTTTCTTGTCGATAGCTTCATCGTCATACCACGCCTGCCGTTGGTGATCCTCATCGCCTCGATCATGCGCGGCCAGATGACGCTGGTCGGGCTGGGCGTCCTGCTGGGTCTGCTGGACTGGGCGTTCCCGTCCAAGCGCTACCGGGCCCAGATCCTCAGCCTGCGCGAGCGCGAGTTCACCTACACAGGCGTCTTCGCCGGCATGAGCACCTTCAAGATCATCTCGCGCGAGCATCTGCCCTTCCTGATTCCCTTTCTGCTGGCCGATGTGGTCAGCGGTTTCCTCTTTGCCATCGGCTTCGAGGTGACATTGGCCGTGCTCGGTCTGGGCGATCTGAACAGCCAGACCATCGGGACACAGATCTACTGGGGCAACTACTATCAGGCGTTGCTGACCAATCGCGTCTGGGTGGTGATTGCACCGGTGGCGGCGTCGGTCGTGATCGTGATCGGCTTCTATCTGGTGGCGATCAACCTGACTGAATATCTAGATCCGCGCACACGTCTGGCGCGGATGCAGGTCAAGGGATAAACAGATGGCGAATATTCTCGAAGTCGAAAACCTAAGAGCTTACTATAAAACCAGCGCCTACGGTGTGGAACGCACGGTCAAGGCCGTGGACGGGATCTCCATCCGCATCAAGGAAGGCGAAATCTACGGAATCGCCGGCGAGTCGGGTTGCGGCAAGTCGACCCTGCTCAAGGTCTTGCTTGGCGCACACCAGCCGCCATTGAAGGTGGTTGGCGGCTCGGTCGAATACCACTTTGACGGCGTGGAGATCGCCGCCCTCTCCATGGACGGCAACACGCTGCGCGATCTACGTTGGAAGGAAGTTTCGTACATCCCTCAAGGGTCGATGGCCGTATTGAACCCGGTACGCAAGATCCGCGATACATTCCACGATTTCATCTCGGCCCATCAGCAGATCAACAAACGCGAGTCGGCCAAGATGACGCTGAAATATTTGCAGGAACTGGGCTTGCCCGAGACCGTCATGGGGGCCTATCCGCATCAGCTCTCCGGCGGCATGCGCCAGCGCGTGACGATTGCGCTGGCCACCATTCTCTGGCCCAAGCTGATCTTCGCAGACGAGCCGACGACGGCGCTGGATGTGGTCGTGCAGCGCGGCGTAATCCAACTGCTCAAGGACATCCAGCAGGCCGAGGGCAGCACCGTCGTGTTGATCACCCACGATCTGGGCGTCCACGCCAATCTGGCCGACCGCATCGCCGTGCTCTACGCCGGCAAGTTGGTGGAGGAGGCGGATACCCGCACCATTCTCAAGAATCCGCGCCATCCCTACACCCAGTTTCTGATCAAATCGCTCCCCGATCTAGACGAACGTTCCGAACGATTGAGCATCCCCGGACGGCCACCGGCCTTAGACAACCCGCCCGACGGCTGTCGCTTTCACCCACGCTGCCCGCTTGTGGTGGATAAATGTCGCACGGTCGATCCGGAGATCATCTCGATCGCTCCTGGTCACCGCGTTGCCTGCCATCTGGTCACCGAGGGCATGGACGCTGTCAGCATTGAAGAGGTGAACCGTGCAACAACCATCTAATTCCGGGTCATCCGACACAGTGCTGTTGCGACTCGAAGATGTGACCAAAGTCTTCAACATTCGCCGCGGCTTTGCCACCACCCACTTTCATGCCGTGGACGAGGCGACTTTCACGCTGGACCAAGCCAAGCCCGAGATCCTCTCCATCGCCGGCGAGAGCGGCAGCGGCAAGACAACGCTGGCGCGTATGCTTCTGGGCATGGACGCGGCCACATCCGGCCTTCTCCAGTACAAGGGCCGCGATGTCGGCAAGCTATCGCGCAAGGAAAAGCGCAACTGGTTCTTCAGGGAAGTGCAACCGGTCTTCCAAGATCCGTTTGCCGCCTTCAGCCCGCTGAAACGCATCGACAGCTACCTCTTTGAGACGGTCAGAAACTACAACATGGCGAACAAGGCCGGCGCCGACGCAGTATGTCGACGAAGTGTTGCAGGAGGTCGGGCTGTCGTTGGCCGAGATCAAGGGACGCTATCCCAACGAACTCTCCGGCGGCCAGGCCCAACGCGTGGCCGTGGCCCGTGCACTGATCACCAAACCAGGACTGATCATCGCCGACGAGCCGGTCTCCATGCTCGACGCTTCGCTGCGCATGTCGATTGTGAACATGTTCCGCAATCTGAAGGATTCGCAGGGCGTCAGCATCGTCTACATCACCCACGATCTGGCCACGGCCTACTACTCGGCCGACCGCATCGCCGTCATGTTGCGCGGCTGGATCGTCGAGTTGGGACCGGTCGAGCAGGTGCTTGGCAAGCCGCTGCACCCCTACACCCGCAATCTCAAGGACTCGATCCCGCGCACGGACCCGGATCGGGTCTGGGAGGAATCGCCCTCGCTGGCGGTCATGGACTCGGACGAGTATATGCTCACCGGCTGCAAGTTCGCCGGACGCTGCCCCCATGTGCAGGAGATCTGCCGTCGCCAGCCGCCCGACGACTATGAGGCCGGCGGGCGCATGGTGAAATGTTTCCTCTTTGATGAGAAGACAGTTCGGCGCGGAGGGCGTGGCGAGACATGTGGCGGGCGAAATGCCCGCGGCGGACTCAGGAATGGCAGTTGGCTCGACGTAACAGAACGACGTAGCGGATGATCCGCCACATTTTTCTCCCGCGCTGCTGATAGGTGCATGTACATACGCTGTGAATGAAAGGCTCTGTCGTCAACGCCCAGCGCTGGGCGTTGACGACAGAGCCTTTCTTCCGCCGGTCTCGAGTGGTGCTAATCCGAGTGGTACTAATCCAGATGAAAGACCTCTTCCAACTCCACCATCATCTCGTCGGCATGAGCGCCGTCGGGTGACTCGAAGAATGGCGCCATGAGGCTCTGCCAGCGTTCGTTCACGTCGGTCTCGGCCATTTGGGCGGTTGCCGTAGCCAGATCATGCGGCGTCTCGAAATAGCCGAAGAGCAGGCCATCCTCTCGCAGGAAGAGTGAGTAGTTGTGCCAGCCCGTCTCACGCAGTGCATCCAGCATCTCGGGCCAGACCGCATTGTGGTGTTCTTTGTATTCCTCGATCCGATCTTGTTTGACCTTCAGCACAAATCCAATTCGCTTCATTTTCGCTCCTCATCAGTTGCAGACGAACCTGCCGTTCATCAGGGTCTATCGATGAGTTCACTGCAAGAACAGAATTTGGTCACAGATGGCCACAGATAAGAACCTGATTTTCACAGATGTGTTGTGGATGTGGGGTACGATTTAGACCACGGCCAACTCAATGTCCAGCAGTCGCGCCAGCTTGCGGAGCGGCTCAATCCGGTGGCCGATACCCAGTGCGACGTGGTGGGTTGGACCGTGAGCGCACCAGCTATCCATGAAACTCGCCGGATCACGACCAAAGTCCAAGCGCGAGTTGGTGTTGCCAGATCGCCATGCGCGTCCCAGGAATGCATTCGCCCTGCGCAGCAATCAGCTTGAGCCGTCCTTCGGCCGTCTGCGTCAATCCCAGGATGGTCACCGGTCCGTTGCGCACATTGAACTCGACCGACAGGCCGTAGCCCCGCTTGCCGTGGAAGAGGCCCAATCCGCGCAGCAGCGGCCGCCCGGCGCTGATGGCCACGTGGCCTGGCCCATCGTGGCCCATGAGGATGAAATCCTCGTTGAAGTCCATTGCGTAGAACTCGGTGAAGGAGCCGCCCGCTCCTAGCCGGTCCATGATGAACATGGCCACGCAGGTCTTGAGGTCGCCCTCGCCCGCCGCGGGAATGCCACGTGCAGTGAGTAACGAATTGCCGACGATCAAGGTCGAGCCCAATTCCTCATTTTCGTTGCCGTCCAGACCGCGGTAGTAGTAGGTCAATCCGCTAAGATCGAAGTCCTCCACCAGGCGGTCCAGGCCGACTGAGACCTGTGCCGACCAATGCAACGCATCCTCGGTAACGGGACGTGAAATGGCGTCCTTGCCCGGCTCGGCCATGTCGAAGATTTCGTTTATCTCCAAAATCTTGGCATCGATTTCCGCCGACTCAACACCTCGCACACGCTGGAGCAGGTCATCCATCTCGAGCACCTCAATGTGCGCTCCAAGTTGGGCGTGGTGCATGGTGAAGTCAGAGTACATATCGAGCATACCGGGATAGGTATGGCCCAAAAAGCCGATACGGACATAGCTCAATTCACGCTTGATGTCGGCAGCGACCACCCACTCCTCGATCTCGCTCCAACCTCGTTCGTATGCACGCTGAGCGTGGCCCTCAACCGGGAAGAGCAACCCTGACACCACGTTAAACTGGATGTTGCTGCGCGCAAAGGCATTGGAGATTTCGGGAACGCAGCAGGCACAGCAGTTGGCCAGCCACTCGGCGGTATCAGTGCTCTCGTAGTCGAGCGCGGCAATCGGCTGCAAGTTGAGCACCAACACGGGTGCACGGTGTCGTTGTACCGCCGGCAGCACCTGGGACGAAGTCGAATAGGTGCCGACATAGCAGACAATCAGATCGACATTGTGTCGGGCAAAAAGATCGCCGGCCGTTTGCGCCGCGGCTGCGGTGTCCACCAGGCCGGCCGAGATCACCTCGGCGCCCATTTCTTGAATCTGCCGCTCCACCTCACCCTGATAGCCGACTAGGCGCTCTCTCAGCCCCTCAAACTGAGGCCAATAGGCAGCCAATCCAATGCCAAAAACGCCGATCCGCGCGGCGGACATCTTTGTTTTGGTCGATTCCATGTGTCACTCCTGAAATACTACGCTGTCTGGCTAACACCCGTCTGAATCCCTGTAAGGTCAAGTTTTTCGGCCAGATGGCAACTGACAAAGTAGTCAGGCGCAACCTCTTTCAAGGCGGGTTCTTCCTGACTGCACACATCTTCAGCAAATTTGCAGCGCGGATGAAATACACAGCCGGATGGCAGGTTTGAGAGGTCGGGCGGTTCGCCGGTGGCCACAGTTCGTTGACCGCGGGCGCCTTTGGCTGTGCGCGGTACTGCGGCCAACAGCAACTCGGTGTAGGGATGCCTGGGATGATTGAGAAGTTCGTACTTATCGCCCAGTTCCACCAGCTTGCCGGCATACATCACTGCGATCCGGTCACAGATGTAGCGAACCACGCTCATATCGTGGGAGACGAAGAGGTAGGTCAGGTCGAGCTTCTCCTGTAGTTCTTCCAGAAGGTTGAGGATCTGCGCCTGGATCGACACATCTAGCGCAGAGACCGGCTCGTCTGCGATCACCAACCTGGGATGGACCACCAGTGCACGTGCAATGCCGATGCGCTGTCGCTGTCCGCCACTGAAACTGTGCGGGAAACGGCGCAGGTGTTCGACCCGCAATCCGACCTGCAGGATCATCTCGCGCACTCGCTCTTCCAACTCTTTGCCACTTGCCATCTTATTGACCAGCAGGGGTTCGCCCACCGTCTCCAAGATGTTCATGCGCGGGTTGAGCGAAGAGTTGGGATCCTGGAAGATCATCTGCGCGTGGCGACGAAGTTCGCGGATATTCCGGTTATCCAGTTCGGTGAGGGACAGGACTCCTTTTCCCGTATCGAGCAATACTTGCCCGCCGGTCGGCTCGTAGAGGCGTAGAATGGTTCGACCAAGCGTCGTTTTGCCGCAGCCGCTCTCGCCGACGACGCCGACGGTCTCACCGGCCTTCACTGCCAGATTGACGCCATCAACAGCCTTGACATGGCCGACGACCTTTCGAAGGAAGCCCCGGTGAATGGGGAAATGTTTTTTCAGATCCTTGATGTCGAGCAATATGTCTTGTTGGTCGGCCATGCTGACGTCTCCTCGTACGGTTCAACATGAAACCCAAGACAGACATCCGACTGCTCTACCTACGGCGGATAAGGCACAAGGAAATCTGTCTGGATTCACGAAAGTCATGGACAATTATCGGCTGCGGACGACGGTCCCTACAGTAAGCGTATCCGGTTCTGCTTCGATTGCGTCGCTGTAAAGAAAGCAGCGTACCGAATGGTCCGGGTGGACCTCTGTGAGCGCAGGCCGCGCCACATCACAGGTGCCGGTCATGGCCTCGGTGCAGCGCGAATAAAAGGGACAGCCGGACTGTTGGGCGAAGGGGCTGGGCATGGCGCCGCTGATGGGTACCAGGTTCTCTATCGGACCATCGATCTTTGGAATGGAACGCCATAGCGCACGTGTGTAAGGATGTAACGGATCGTCGAAGATCCTCTCGACCGGTGCGTACTCCATCACCAGTCCAAGATACATCACCATCACTTCGTCGGCGATGCCGCCGACAACGGCCAGGTCGTGGCTAATATACATGATCGACATGCCGAATTCGGCCTGCAAGTCTTCCAATAGTTCGAGGATCTGTGCCTCGATGGTGACATCCAGCGCGGTCGTCGGCTCGTCGGCGATGAGCAGGCGCGGGTTGCAGGAGAGGGCCATGGCGATCATTGCGCGTTGGCGCATGCCGCCGCTGAACTGGTGTGGATAGGCGTCGATCTGAAGCTCGGCACGCGGAATACCGACCCGCCGCAGCATCTCGATGGCGCGCTTGCGCGCTTCTGTCTTGGTAACGTCGGGGATATGAAGCAAGATGCCTTCCATGATCTGGTTGCCGATGGTGTGCAACGGACTAAAGGAGGTCATGGGCTCCTGAAAGATCATGGCTATTTCCTTGCCACGGATGGCACGCATCCGTCGGCCAGTGCGCGGCAAGGCGGCCAAATCGAGAACCTCGTAGTTGCCACGCTCATTGACCATATGGAGCAATACTTCACCGCTGAGCTGCTTGGCCGGCGGCGAAGGCACAATGCCCATTATCGACTGGGCTGTGACCGATTTTCCAGATCCGCTTTCGCCGATGATGCCCAATGTTCGACCTTGATAAACATCGAAGCTGACGCCTTCCAAGGCTCGGACGATGCCTTCGTGCAGGAAGAAATGGGTGCGAAGATCGCGGACCTCTACGATGACATCGTCTTTTTTATTCATTTCAGTCATATACTTAGCCTGGATTCGAATAGGGATCGGCTGCGTCGCGCAGGCCGTCGCCAATGAAGTTGAATAGCAGAACCGTCACGATGACAAAGACAGCCGGAATCAATTGCCAGGGCTGATGAGCGATGGCGACGATATCCTGGCCGTCCTGAAGCAGCGTGCCCCAACTGACTGCCGGCGGTTGAATGCCCAGCCCAATGAAGCTGAGTGCAGTCTCGGCCAAAATCATTGAGGGGACTGCCAACGTGGCCGCAACGATCAGATGGCTGCTGAATCCGGGCAGCAGATGTCTGAAGATGATGCGACGGTCGTTGGCCCCTGCCGACTTGGCCGCCAACGCATAGTCCTCCTCACGCAACGCCAGCAGTTTGCCGCGGACAACACGCGCGAGTCCTGTCCAACTGATGATGGACAGGATGATGGTGATGGCAAAATAGGTTCGCAGGGTGGGCCAATCTCGTGGCAGAGCCGCCGACAACGCCATCCACAGGGGTAGGTTCGGGATGGAGATGAGAAAATCGATGGAGCGCTGGATAATTTCATCGACGATGCCGCCCATGTAGCCGGAGATTCCGCCCAAGGTGATGCCCAATATGAAGCTGAGGAATACGCCCACCAAGCCGATGGACAACGATATGCGGCCACCTATAATGGTGCGCGAAAACAGATCGCGGCCAAGTCGGTCGGCGCCGAAGATCATGAGCGGCGGGGATCCTTCTTCCGATCCGAAAAAATGCATCCTGACCTCGAATAGGCCCAGGAATTTGTGGGGTTCGCCCTGGACAAATAGGAGAATCGTGTATTGCTGGGATGTATCCTCGGTGAACTCGTAGCGGAAGGTCTCCGGGTTCAACTTCTTCTCGTAGCCGTAATAGAAGGGGCGCTGGAATCCATTCTCTCCGATCCAATGGATCTGCACGGGCGGCGCCTGCTGATAATCCTCAAAGCGCGTGCTCTTGTCGTAGGGTGCGAAAAAATTGGCGAAAATCGTAACGAAATAGAGCAGGGAGAGTAGGATAAGTGAGACAAACGCCAGACGGTGCCTGCGGAAGCGTACCCGAATTAGTTGCCACTGGGTGGCATAGTAGAAGCTCTCATCAACCTCTTTGCCGCCACCAAGGACGGCATCATCCAGCGGCACTGTTTCCCCGCTGATAATATCGGCTTCTTCCAGGAATTGCGGTTCTTTGACCGAATCTCGCGCGCTCATCTGCCACCCCCATCGTAGCGGATACGCGGGTCCATCACCGCCAAAGCAATATCGGAAATCAAGGTGCCAATGACGGTCAGCGCACTCAGTATCAGAATAATGCTGCCGGCCAGATACATGTCCTGTGCCAGCACGGCCCGCAAGAGCAGTGGTCCAACTGTCTGCAGTCCCAGAATAAGCGAGACGAGTACCTCGCCGGCAAAGATGGCCGGCAAGAGCCAGCCGATAGTGCTCATAACCGGGTTCAGGGCCATGCGCACCGGATACTTGTACAGCAATCTTGTCTCGGAGACGCCTTTGGCGCGTGCCGTGACCACATATTGCTTCTGCAACTCATCCAGCAGATTGTTGCGCATCACGCGAATCGTTACGCCGGTGCCGGCCAACCCGATGATAAAGAGTGGCAGGAGCAGGTGACTCAGCATACTGAGAAATTTGTCAATGCTCATGGGTTCGCCCACGTATTGGCCTGCATAGAGGCCCATGGGGGAAAAGTCGAAGTAGCGTATTGAGACCCAGGCCATGACCATGGCCAATAGAAAGCCTGGCGTAGCTAAGCCAATAAATCCAAAGCCGGTAAAGATATAGTCCAGAAACGAGTATTGATGGGTGGCCGAATAGATCCCAATGGGAATGGCGATCGCCCATGAGACGATCAACGAAAGGACCGCGATGGTTAGTGTCAATGGTAACCGTTCGCCAATCAGTTCGTTGACGGTTCGGTTCCACTGGAAGGACCAGCCGAAATTGAAATCAAAGAGGATACCCCCCATCCAGCGGAAGTAGCGCATATAGGCCGGATCGTCGAAACCATACATAGCGATCAGGCGTTCGGCCTCCTCGTCGTTCAGATCGACGCCGGAAGCGCGCAAGCTCTCGATCTGATAGGTGACCCAGTCGCCCGGCGGTAGTTCGATGATTGTAAATGAAACCAGCGAGATCAGGAACAGGATCGGGATCAACATGATCAGCCGGCGGATAATAAAGAGTAGCACTGCCCCAAATCCTCCATGTCGTAGGTCACGCTGCCGGCGTGACAATTTGGAAACGCTACCGAGCCAGGCTGGCAGCGTGACCTATGGCCCTGTGCAACGATTTCTCGAACATAGCCGGGGGCAGACTTTCGATCTGCCCCCGGCCGCAAACAGTTAACTTCGTTATTCCTTGTAGAAGAACTGTTCGCCCGCGAAGTTCTGGGCGATGGCGTAGCCATTGCTGGCCACATTGCCCATGCGGGCCGAGATAATCAGCGGATACTTGACGCCTTCCACGAAGGTGATCATGGGCAGGTTTTCTCGATGCCACTCAAAGCCCTGCTCACGCAGTGCCTTGTACTCGTCAGTCCCCGGTACGACACCCCAACGTTCCTTGTCAAGCTCGAAGGCTTCCAGAACCCATTCCGGCGGTTCTTCGCCGTCAGCGCCGTCAGTGCCGTCGGAGGCCATGTAGTTCCACCAGGCTGCCATACCACGGTTGAAGGTGCGGCTGGTGTGGTCATCGTCACTGTTCTGGTCGTGGCTCCAGTGGGTGGACGCCTGCAGCTCGTTGGCAGTTTGTCGTTGGCCATAAAGCGTCGAATCGATCTGCTTTACGGTGGTGAAGAGGCCGACCTCCTTGAGATGCTCACCTGCCAGTTCAGCAGCCGGCGCCAGATCGGGTGCGTGCGCGCCGGTTTCGATGAGGAAATCAAATCGTTCGCCGTCCGGTCCAAGACGCCAACCGTCACCGTCCCTCTGATCCAGACCCATCTCGTCCAGTAAGGCGTTGGCACGATCCAGATCTCGGGCGATGAGGTCTTCCCTGACGCTAACCTCGGGCAGACTGGCAAAGCCGTAGTAGAGGCTTTCGATCATCTCCTCGCGGTCGACGGCCAGGCTGACCGCTTGCCGGAAGCGCAGATCCTGTACGACTTCTCGCCAAACCGGATCATCGTAAGTCTGGTTGATGAAAAGGTTGCTGGAGTCCACATGCATATCCAGCAGTACAGTTCTGAATCCGCCCTTCTCCTCATTTTCCTTGTAGAGCGGCACCTTGACCAGACCCGTGCTTTCGCGCATGAAGTCAACATCGCCGGTGAAGATGTTGAGGTTCAACATCTCTACATCCTCGGTCAGCACTGAGATCAGTTCGTCGATGTAGGGTAGCTGCTTGCCCTCGATGTCTACCTTGTGATAATAGGGGTTGCGCTCAAATTTGAGCAGACCCGGCGTGTCGTTCTCCACGAGTAGCCACGGACCCAAGCGCGGTGTATTGAGACACATGGGCTCGTTTACATCCCAACTCAGGCAGTCCTTGGCCGTGAAGAGTTGCCACCATTCGTCGGTCAGGCCCATCTCCTCCATCATCGGCTTGAGTTCTTCGATATCGGTGTAGTCGACATGGAATTGCTTCAGGTAGTGGGCCGGCCGGATCAACTCGGTGTAGCCGTTCCAGCCCTCAATCACCAGATTGCGCAGGAAACCGCCATACGGTTCCGGATAGGTAATTTTGAAGGTGTAGTCATCGATGACTTCCAACTCCATGGGCTCGCCGACCGCAGAGTAGCCGGTTCGGAAACGTCGCGGGAAGGCGGGGGTCAGCTTCTCATTGAGGTAGATGTCCTCGTAGACAAATCGCACGTCTTCGGTGGTCACCGGCTCACCATCTGACCATTTCATACCTTCTCTCATGTAGAAGGTGAATTCGGTGTTGTCCTCATTGACCTCGTAGTCCTTGAGCACGTTGCCGCGGATGGCATCAACGCCCAAATCTGGGGATGAAAGCAGCGGCTCATTGATCATGACGAAGATGTCAGGATCAACGCCCAAATCTGGGGATGAAAGCAGCGGCTCATTGATCATGACAAAGATGTCGGGGTTCCAGTCCGGTCGGAAGTGGGCTGAGCGCAGTACGCCGCCATATTCACCCGGCTCCCAATCCGGCAGGCTCTCCTCGGACAAGAGCACGCCAGGTCCGACGACGAACGGTTCGGCAGGCAGGCGTTCCTCCAGGGGCGGCAACTCACCGGCTGCCACCCTCTCGGCCAACATGGGCGACTCCAACGCCCCGTCACCGGCATCCTCTGAGGCATCCTCAGTGGCCGCTTCTTCAGCAGGGGCTTCTTCAGCGACGGCTGCTTCGGCGGGCGCTTCGTCCTGGGGCGCTCCGCCGCACGCAGCGACCAAGAGCACAGCAACCAAGAGCAAGCTCAACAGTGCAAACTTACGCATAGATTTTCTCCCTTTCTTGACTTGAACGAACGGTTTGTTGATCGAACGGTGAACGGCTGACGAAACACAGGTATTGATGCGGCGGAGGGCGCCGCATCGTCGTACATAACATCAAACACATACGGCGATCTGGCTTTGTTATCTTGTCACATGATACTGCCGAGTATTTCCAATAGTTCGCGATCTGTCATTCTGAGCGGGTCGATCTGGAGCCTTCACTCCGGCACAGCAACAGCGAAGGCATGTCCTGAGTGCAATCGAAGGAATCTCGTTTTTCTAAGATCGCGAACTACAGAATTCACTGGAGAATGCAGCAAACAGGACAGGATCCGTAAGATACGGCTACGTAAAGATTCAGTTGTTTTTTTGTTACGAATATCTAGCCTGAAATCTGGCTGAGCGGACCTGGAATCGAGTATTCTTGGTCGTACCTATGCAGTTGTACTCTGTAGTTAGGTCGATCTGGAGCAATTCGAATTTCAAATCTTGTGGAATAGTCTCGAAAGAGTTTCGAATATTTTGTATGATAGCATCAATGCCGGTTGGAATCAAAATCGATGATAGATGAGCCATCGAGTTAATCATGCAAAACTGAATTCAGAAGTTCACGATTTGGAGAAAAACGAGATTCCTTCGATTGCACTCAGGACATGCCTTCGCTGGTCTTGTGCCAGAGTGAAAACCCCAGATCGACCCGCTCCTTTCAATGACAAATCGTGAACTACCGGAAATGGTGTATGAGCCATAGAGTGTAATTTACATTCCCATACTGTGCGCAGTGTAGCGCAGAAATATGGTGGCGTCAAGGGCGATTTTTGCTGCGGCAGTCGCATGTCTCGGTTTCGGATGTTGATAAAGAGTGCTCGATTCGAAAGCGATGTGAAAGAATTTGGCCGCAAAAAGCAGGCTATTGACAGGCAAGCGAAACGAGATTATGATGACAAGGAATATTCCAGAGCCACATCAGAATGCCGAAATCTATGCGATTCAGCCCACGTCAGCAGCAGATCCTAGATGTATTGATTGAGAAGGAATCGGCCACGGTCTCCGAATTCAGTGACCTGTTGCAGGTTTCAGCAGTCACTGTGCGGTCGGATCTAAACTATCTGGCAGAACATGGTGATGTCGTGCGCACCCATGGCGGTGCGCACATCGCGCACGGACGCACGCGCCAGGAGCTTTCTTACGCCGTTCGCCAGGAGCACAATGCCGCTCAGAAGGCACTGATCGGCCAACTTGCGGCCAGCCTAATCTCACCGATTGAGTCCATCTTGCTGGATGCAAGTTCCACGGCAGTCTCTGTGGCGCGTAGCATCAAAGCGAGTGGACGCGTGCATGACCTGACCGTCGTTACCACCGGTATTTGGATTGCGCTTGAGTTAATGGGCGTGCCCCATGTCAATGTGGTCTTGGCCGGGGGGTTTGCCAGAGAACGAACCGGCTCACTCACCGGTCCCATTTCGGTGAGGGTATTGCAGGATTTCAACTTCTCCAAGGCTTTTCTGGGCGCCTGGGGTGTCACGCCCGTTGACGGATTGACGGATGTGCATCTCAGCGAGGTTGAACTCAAACGCACTATTGTTCAGCGAACACAGACGGTCATTGCCATCTTGGATGGCAGCAAGTTTGGGCGGCTCGGGTTGGCATCGTTCGCCTCCACCCCGCAAATTGATCGGTTGATCACGGACGAATCAGCGCCGAAAGAGATGGTGGAGGCGTTGCGCCAACAGGGCGTTGACGTGCTCATCGCGGCCGGCAATCAAGCGAATTGAGACATTATTGACACATTGGACCATGCAACTCGATCGATATGGCTGCGCATTGTCCAGTGTTTGAATGTCGTATCTAAACTGCAAGCACAGCGGAATCATGAGTTTTTTTGGACACATACCAGACGGATTCAGAGGTCACCAAACTCGTCCGACTGCAAGTCGGACCTACAAAAGTCATCTTTTCAATGCGTCTTCAAATTTTGAAGAGCGTTCGGTCTGCGGCGTAGCATTCCACGCTCGTGGCGTACTATAACATGGCGTAATTGCAGCAGTTCGAGAGGACGATTTCAATGATCAACCAGGCAGACTACACAGAAAATGGCTTTACGATTGCTCGTTCACTCTTCTCCCGCGATGAGGTGGATGCATTAAGAACGCATTTCATGGCGCTCAATGCTCAAGGCATTGGCGGCTACAAACCTGAACGGGATGCGGCGGATGAGAAAGATCCGCTGAAGCGTTATCCGCGTATGGTTCACATGCATCGCTGGGACGGCATCAGCCTAAACTTTCTGCTGGACGAGCGAATTCGGCGCTGTATGGTAACGCTGCTTGGGAAAGATCCCTATGCCGTTCAGACCATGTTCTATTTCAAGCCGCCGGGCGCGCGTGGCCAGGCATTGCATCAGGACCAAGCGCCTTTGCGTGTACAGCCTGGCACCTGTATGGCGGCCTGGATGGCCATCGACCGTTGTGATGAGGAGAACGGCTGCCTGCAGTTGGTGCCTGGCACACAAGACCTACCGCTCCTGTGTCCGGTTGAGGCGGACACTGAACTCAGCTTTACCAACAGACAAGTACCTCTTTCTGAGGGCATGACACCGGTGGCAGCCGTGATGGACCCCGGCGACGTCCTGTTTTTTAATGGACAGGTTATTCACGGCAGCCTGCCCAACCGTAGTCAGGATCGGTTCCGACGTTCGCTCATTGGCCACTATATTGTTGCTGAGGCCGAGAAGGTTGGCGAATTTTACCATCCCGTCCTCAATTTTGACGGCAGTGAGGCGAACTTGGGCGCGACGACGGGATCGGAGCCTTGCGGCATCTGGGTCAACCGCGATGGTCGAAGCGTGCTTGAGATGACGGCATAGCGAACGTAGTGTTCACGCCGAATAAAAACGGCATTTCGTCCGCATGTTGCATTGGTTCACACAACTGACATTCATAATAGACTACCCAAACTCATAGAGGAGTCAGATCATGCTAAAAGTCGCTGTCATCGGGATGGGCAGCATCGGCAGCACGCACCATGCGCCGATCTACAATGCGAGTCCACTTTGCGAGTTGGTCGCGGTCTGCGACATCATCGAAGAGACGGGCCGACAAGGCCGCGGCCAAGTACGGCGTGCCCGCCTACTACAGCGTGGAGGACATGCTGGCCAACGAGGAACTGGACGCGGTCAGCATCACCACGGCCGGCATGGAGAACGGCGGCGACCACTACACGCCGACCATGCAATGCCTGAACGCCGGCCTGCATGTGCTGGGCGAGAAGCCCATCTCCAATGACATCGTCCACGCGCGCGAGATGGTGGCCACAGCCGATGAAAAGGGCCTCTACTACGGCATCAACCTCAACCATCGCTTTGTGCCGCCGGCCGCCAAGGCCAAGGAATGGGTCGACGAGGGCAAGATCGGCGAGCTGCTGCTCATCAACATGACCATGTGGATCGGCAATCCCACGCGAGACCTCGCCGTGGTTCCACCTGCGCGCCCTGCACCCCCACTCGCTCGACATCATGCGCTATTTCTGCGGCGACGTGACCGGCGTCCACGCCTTTCTCAACAAGGCGCCGGGCCGCATCACCTACTCCAACGCCCAGATCAACCTGATGTTCGAGAACGGCATCGTCGGCCATCTGACCGGCAGCTACGACACCAATCCGGCCCACAATTTGGAACGGCTGGAACTGCTGGGCACCGAAGGACGCATCGTGCTCGACAATCTGTTTGAAGAGCTTACGCTCTATCCTCGTCGCAGTCAGGAATTGACCGTGGTGCGCAACAGCATCATGAACGGGCTGAGCGGCTTCAGCGCCACCTTCGAGAATCGCATCAACCGCTGGCTGGAGCAGGTCAGCGCCGGCGTGCCGCGCGACGAGATCGACGCGTCCGCACACGAAGGTCTGGCGGTCCAGGAGATCATCGAGGCCGCCATTCGGTCACACGAGACCGGGCGCGCCGAGGAAGTGCCGGTAGCTGGATAATGGATTCACCGCGGATTTTCCGGATACCACGGATTGCCACTGATTCCTTTGCATGAGAAAATCCGCGGCAATCCGTTTTATCCGCGCAATCCGCGGTGAAATGAAAAACCGAAGCCTCTGGGAGATAACAAATGACAACCAAAATCGGCATCGGCGTGATCAGCTTTGCCCACGGCCATGCCAATCCGTATTGCCAGCGTATGCTCACCTACGACGACGTGGAGCTGATCGCCTGCTGGGATGACAACGAGGAACGGGGCAGGGAGGCAGCGGCCAACTACGGCATGACCTACTCGCCGAACCTGGACGATGTGATCAACCACCCTGACATCCAGGGCGTCATCATCACCTGCGAGACCAATCGCCACGCCGAGATGGTGCTGGCTGCGGCCGCTGCGGGCAAGGACATTCTCTGCCAGAAGCCCATGGCGCTGACGCTGGAGGATTGTGACCGCATCATCGACGCCGTCGACAAGGCCGGCGTGCGCTTCATGATGGCCTATCAGATGCGCCACGATCCCTCCAACATCAAGATGAAGGAGGTGTTGGATTCGGGCGCGCTGGGCAAGCATCAGCCTCTTCCGCCGCCGCCACTGCATTCCGGTGCTCTTCAACGAGGGCTTCGTGAACGGGCCGACCAAGTGGCACATCGATCCGGTCAAGAACATGGGCATGTTCATGGACGACGCCTCCCACGCCACCGACCTGATCCACTGGATGATGGGCCGGCCGATCAGCGTCATGGCCGAGATCGGCAACACGGTCACCGACGTGGCGCCCGACGACACCGGCGTGGCCATCTATCGCTATGCGAATGGCGCCATGGTCGTGCTGGTCAACTCGTCGGTCACGCTGGCGGGCGAGAACACCACCGAGATCTACGGCGACCAGGGCGTGATCATCCAGAACCACGACGACGTGCCGTCGACCAATGTGCCGCTGCCGCCCCACCCCATCGCGCTCAAGGTCTACACCAACGACGAGCCGGAGTGGACGGATCTGGGCATCCCGATCCCGTCCAGCCACGGCGAACGTATCGCCTCGGTGCCGCGCTCGTTCATCGACATGCTGCGCGACGGCACAGAACCGAGCATCACCGCCGAAGACGGGCGTGTTTCCGTCGAGATGGTACTGGGCGCGTACCAGTCAGCCAAGGAAGGACGGCGGATCGAGTTTCCGCTGTGATGGTTCTTGAGGAATCGTTGGCGATAGGAACGCGGATGGCGATTGGCGGATACCGGATCAAATCGGATATCCGCCTGATCGCCTATCCGCGTTATCGATGTTGCCATATCGAGAACGAGAACGAGAACGAGAACGGGTAGATGTGAATCATTTGGAACGATTTCTCAACGTGATGGAATACCAGCCGGTCGACCAGGTTCCCAACTGGGAGGCCGGCGTCTGGCCGCAGACGGCCGAGCGCTGGTATGGCGAGGGCTTGACCGAGGGCGACATCCACTTCGACTGGTTCCCCGGCGAACCGGCCATCGGCCTGGACCCGCGCGAGTTCATCCGCTTCAACGGCGACATGTTGCCGCCCTTCCCGGAGGAGACGCTGGCCGAGGATGAGGAGACCGTCACCTTCCGAGACTCGCAAGGCCGCGTGCGACGGGCGCTCAAGGAGGGATCGATCGGCGGCGCGCGCTCATCCATGGACCAGTACCTTGCCCATCCAGTCGAAAATATGGACGACTGGAAAGACATCAAGCGGCGGTTGAACCCAAGCGACCACCGCCGCTATGAACCTTACTGGGAAGTCTTCCGCGTCGAGAGCTGGCGCAAGCGACAGCATCCGTTGATCTTCGGACCCAACACATCGACGACCGGCTTCTACTGGACGGCGCGCGAATTGATGGGCACCGAAGGTCTCTCCTACGCCTGGTACGATCAGCCGGCGTTGGTGCATGACATGATGGAGTTCATCGGCGACTTCCTCATCGAATCGGCACGGCCCATATTGGCGCAGACGTCCATCGAGTACATGTGTCTCAGCGAGGACCTGGCCATGAAGACCGGCCCGCTGTTGGGCCCCAAGACCTACCGGACTTTCATCCTCCCCCATCTGAAACGAGTCATCGAGTTCTACAAGTCCAACGGCGTCAGATATGTCTGCGTGGACACCGACGGCAATCCGGAAGCGCTGATCCCGATGATGCTCGACGCCGGCGTCGATTCGCTCTGGCCGTTGGAGCGCGCCGCCGACCAGGACCCCATCCGCCTGCGCAAGGAGTTCGGGAGGTCGCTGCGCCTGTGGGGGGCGGTCGACAAACGGGAACTGGCCAAAGGCCCGGAGGCCATCGACGAGCACTTGCGTGAAATGGCGCCGCTGATCGAAGAGGGCGGATTCATCCCGACCATCGATCATACGGCCTCGCCGGACATCAGTTGGCCCAACTTTCTGTATTACATGGAGAGCAAGGCCAAGCTGTTGCGCGGTGAGTTGTGATTCGCTCGCCAGAAACAAGACCGACAGCAACTGCAGATACTCTGTCACCCTGAGTGGGTATACGGCGACACATTGATGCGCTCAAGAGGCCAACGAAGGGTCTCGACCTTGCCGTACAGATTCTTCGTTGGTCTGTCTTCATGGGCGGGATCTGAGCGCGAACACACTCAGAATGACAGACTGACACTCGGGTGCATTTTGCCCCTTTCGGTTGTTGCCAAGTCCCGTTTTGTCGGGTACTCAGGGTGACAAATTGCAAACTGCTGAACCGCCGATTCTCGATAACCAGAAACTTTCGATCTCTCTGAACCGAACGCCAACAAAACAGGAGCACCAAGCATGGCAACCAGACGACAACGAAAGAAACCAAACATCATCCTGCTGGGCATCGACTCGCTGCGGCGCGACCACATGAGCTGCTACGGCTATGACCGGCTGACCACGCCGCACATCGACCGCTTTGCCCAGGAGGCCACCCTCTTCGAAGAGACCTTCAGCGCCCACATCCCCACCACCAGCGCCTATGCCTCCATGCTCACCGGGCGCGATACCATCGGCACCCAGGTTGTGGCATTGCGCCACAAGGGGCCGCTGCGCCCCGAGGTGCCGACGCTGGCCGAGATCCTGAAGGAGCAGGGCTACAACACGACCTGTGTCGGTTTCACCGGCAACCCCAGCTCGCGCGGCTTCGACACCTATCTGGACTACCAGAGCTGGGGCAGTTGGAACGAAGGACGCAGCCCCAAGGCGCGAGAACCTCAACGAGGTTGCCATTCCGGAGCTGGATCGGCTGGCACGCAAACGCGATCCCTTCTTCCTCTTCCTGCGCCACATGGATCCGCACGCACCCTACCTGCCGCCGGCTCCCTACGAGCGCATGTTCTACCACGGCAATGAATGCGATCCGAAGAACAAGTCCATGGACCCGGTCATGGCCTTCAAGCCCTTCCGCGACTTCTTCGCCACCTGGATGCCGCCGGGCATCAGCGACAAGGACTACGTCATCGCCCAATATGACGGCGCCATCGCCTACATGGACGCCGCCATCCAGAGCATTTTCGAAGCGCTCGAAGCCAAAGGCATCGCCGACGACACCATCGTGGTCCTCAACGGCGACCATGGCGAGACGCTCTACGACCATGAATGCTGGTTCGACCATCACGGCATGTACGATCCGACCCTGGTCGTGCCGCTGATCATCCGCTATCCCGGCGGCATTCCCGCCGGCAAGCGAGTCAGCGGCTTCAACCAGCACAAGGATCTTGTCCCGACGATCCTGGAACTGGCCGCATTGGAGCCGGAGGGACTCGAACTGGACGGCAAGAGCCTGATGCCCATGGTACGCGGCGAGGAGGCCTCGCACGAGAGCGAATTCTACATCACCGAGTGCACCTGGATGCGCAAGCATGGCTGGCGCACGCCCGAATGGAAGCTGATCATCGCGCTGGAGCCGGACTTCCACTTCAAGCCGGAGATCGAACTCTACAACCTGGTCACCGATCCCGAGGAGAACGAGAACGTCGCCGAAGCGAATCCGGACATTGTTGCGCTGCTGACCGCACGCATGAACGCCTGGATCGAGAAACGAGAGGCCGAAACGGGCCTGCCCAATCCGATTTTCAACCAAGGCGACTGGCACGGAACAGAGGGCATCGGCGCATTCAAGACTTCGCAGCAAGCCTACGACACACTGCATATCGGCGACCCGACACAGGCCGCCAAGTTGCAGGAGAAGTCGCGGGATTAGCGTATGCGCTTACAAAACGATATCGACAAGAAAGTGTCGATAGGCGCACGAATCTTTGTCGAAGCTGCCGAAGGCCTTATTTGCGCCGCCGTCCTTTGCGCCGCCGTCCTGAGCATCCAGCGAAGGCGCAAAAAATATAGTTCCTGCGCGGAACCGTTCCGAAGCAATGGCGGCATAAGCGTGTGCGTAGGCTGAGCCTGGCCTGTGCTGAGCTTGTCGAAGTATGGAAGTCGGGTCTACCCGTCTACGACACTTCGCCAGGCTCAGTGCACCGCAAGCTCAGGCTACGCGGCTACCTCTACGGAATCCGGTACAGATTTGCAAACCGTAAACACGGTGCCAGCAGGCTGCCGGAGAGGCCGAGAAATAGACCGCGGATTTGGCTGATTTGGCTGATAAATGCCGATAAAATCAGAAAAATCAGGCTGTTTCCGCCTAATCCGCCGCATCCGCGGTCTATCGGAGTTCTCTCCGACACGCTCCTAGCATGCCTGTCTGACCATACTGGAGACCGTTGACATCGTGGTCGTTGCTTGCTATACTGTTGGCACGTGCCAGTCAAGATGTACTTCAACCGTTTTTCCCTAATGTAAGCGTTGCCGAGATCCCCCAATTCAACAAGCCATGATGGTGTTCAAGGAATCGTTGACCGTGAAATCCCGTACCATCGGC
Organism: uncultured Chloroflexia bacterium; assembly: GCA_963698255.1. Lineage (GTDB taxonomy): Bacteria > Chloroflexota > Anaerolineae > Caldilineales > Caldilineaceae > JAWKOK01. The sequence goes on from CAVOQD010000030.1 coordinate 301,836, forward strand.
GCCAATATGTGGCCTGCCGATGGAGGTGGACCGGAGACACAATGAAACGGGCTACTCAAAGTGATGTCGCTCGTCGCTCGGGGGTATCCAGGGCCACCGTCTATTATGTCTTGAGCAGCCAAGCCGGCGGCAAGGTGTCGATTTCCGAAGAGACGCGTCGGCGTGTCCTGGACGCGGTTGCCGAACTCAACTACGAACCGGATGTACGTGCCCAGGCGTTGCGCTCCGGCGAGACCAAACGCATCGGGCTACTGATTCCGGACAACACCAACCCGTTCTACTGGCAGCGCATTATCGGCATCGAGCAGGCGGCACGGGAGCGAGGCTACGACATCATGCTCTCGACGACGTCGCTCAGCGATGAGCAGGAAGCCTACAGTCTCAAAGCGCTGTCGAGCCGTCGAGTGGACGGTATCATTGTCACTTTGGCCTTCATCGAACAGTCGGAAAGTCTGTTGGATCTGGTTACGGAACGACAGTTGCCGATGGTCCTGCTACAGCCCACTGACCGCGAGATAGACGCAGTTGTCGTAAACAACGAAGATGGAATGGCGCGGGTGGTCTCGCATCTGATCGAATTGGGCCACCGGCGAATCGGCCTGATCTATGGACTTGGCGCACAAAGCCCGAGCATGGACGGCATGCGGCTCCAGGCGTATCGCGACGGTCTGATCGGAGCGGGACTACAGGTGGATGAGACGTTGATCGACTGGTGCGGCACGACCGCTGAGGAAGGACATCAGGCCGCGTTGCGACTCTTGAACAGAGCGCCTCGACCAACTGCGTTGATAGCGCTCAACGATCTGCTTGCCCTCGGGGCCATGCGCGCCGCTGCCGGCAAAGGGTTGTGGATTCCGGATGATCTATCGATTGTCGGCTTTGACGATATTCCGTTGGCGCAACACTTCGTACCGCCGTTGACCACTGTAGGATATGACGCCGGACTCGTTGGTCGATCAGCCGTCGATCTGTTGCTGAAACGATTGCAGGATCCTGCCAGACCAGCGGAGAAGGTGATGACGCCCGTTCGTTTCGTTGTTCGAGAGTCGACCGGGTGGGTGAATGGATTGGCTTGATTCCCGTACTGATGATTGGAGTTTGGACACGGTTCAGTTTGCCGGCAATTTGCAGATCATCGCAGATCCAGACTGAACCTTGCCGGAAATATCCCGTTGCCGTTGCGATTACTGTCGAAGGCAGCCTGAAAGGAGGTGAACAGCAGAAAAAACCATTGCTCGTTCCGTCCGTCAAACCGAATCAACCAACAATTTTGGAGGAACAGATGTCTCGATCCAAATGGACACGTCTTTTCGGCGTGTTGAGTGTATTTGCTCTTTTGCTTGTCGTGCTTGCCGGCTGTGCAGCGCCGGCAGCGCCCGCAGCAGCGCCCGACGGCGAAGCCGCAGCGGCTGACGGCGAGGCGGTCACTATTCGCTTCGTCACCAATCATGGCGATGTGGAGATGCCCTTCTTCCAGCAGGTCGTCGACGAATTTGAAGCCGCCAATCCCGGCGTCAGGGTCGACTTCCTCAACATTGCCGGCCAGCAATTCGAAGACACCATCAAGACCCAGGGCGTCGGCGGCAATCTGCCCGACGTCTGGTACGCACGCACATTCCTGACCAACGACTACGCGTCCAAGGGCTGGACCATGAATTTGCAGCCGTTGGTCGAGCAGGATGAACTGGACGTCGAGGACTTCTGGCCGGCCCAGGTCGCGCAGATGTCCTACGAGGGCGACCTCTATGCCCTGCCCTACGACTTCTCCGACATCGGCATCTACTACAACAAAGACATGTTCGATGCAGCAGGCATTCCCTATCCCAGCGACGACTGGACCTGGGAAGATCTGGCTGCGACTGCCGAGCAGTTTGTCGTGAAGGACGGCGACACCGTCTCGCAATGGGGACTGGTTCTCTATCCGTGGAGTTGGGTCTGGTTGGGCATTCTTCAGGCCAACGGCGGCGAGATCTTCAATGAAGACCAGAGCGCCTGTGTCATCGACTCGCCCGAAAATTTGGCCACGCTTGAGTTCTTCCAGGAGATGCGCTCCAAGGGCATCTACCCTGAACTGGGCGCCACGCCCGAAGGCCTCGATCCCTTCTCCAATGGCCTGGTCGCTATGGCGTTCCAGGGCTCATGGGCCACGCAGTCGATCCGTGATCGCGTCGGCGATGCCTTCGAGTTCGACGTAGCAGCCATGCCGGCCGGCACCACCGGTCGCCGAGGCATCACACCGGCCGGCGGCGCCTGGGCGATTGCATCGACCAGCGAGCATCCGGACGAAGCCTGGGAATTCATCAAGTTCCTGACCAGCACCGAGTCGACCAACACGCTGATCTCGGACAACACGCGCAGCATTCCCGGCCGCCAATCATCCACAGAACGCTGGGTCGAGGTTGCCTCTCAGGGCGATTTGCCGCCGGCCAATGTGGGTATTTTCGCCGAGATGATGGGCGATGCCTACGAGATCGTCTATCCCGCGTTCTGGAGTGACTACGACATTGCGTGGAACAACCTGATCCAGCCGGCCATCGTCGGCGGTGAAGGCGTGCTTGGGCCGGCAGAGGCCTTGGCCGAAATGCAAGAGAAGTGCAACGACGCCATTGCCGCCATGCGCTAGGCGTTGTATGTGCTTGACAAGGTGAGGGGATGACAGAGGGCCAAGGTAACGTGGTGAAAGGTGACGTAGTGAATGCCTACGCCATTAACAATTTAGCGTTAACAATTCACCATTAACCGTTAGTCACCCCCTCACCCTGGCATAAGAGGATACGAATCGGAGCTAGATCATGTCCATACCAAAATCCGGGTTGGCCAGAAAAGAAGCGCTTGCCGGCTATCTCTACATCATGCCGTGGCTTGCCGGTTTTCTGCTCTTCACAGCCATCCCCATCCTCGCGTCCTTCTACCTTGCCTTTACCTCGTACCGGGGGTACGGCAGGCCGGAATGGATCGGGCTTGAAAACTTCATCTTCATGCTGACGCAAGACGATCTCTTCTGGAAATCGGCGCAAGTGACGCTGACCTACGTGATCGGCTTCCTGCCGCTGGGGCTGATTTTGGGCTTCAGCATCGCCCTGCTCATGAACCAGAACGTGCGCGGCATCACCGTCTTCCGCACGATCTACTATCTGCCTGCCATTCTGACCGGCGTGGCCGTGGCCATCATGTGGCAGTTCGTCTTCCACAAAGAGTTCGGCGTGCTCAACGAGATCCTGAGTTGGATCAACATCTCGCCGATTGCCTGGCTCAACGATACGCGCTGGGTCATGGTCGCCTTCATCATCATGGGGCTTTGGGGCGTGGGCGGCGGCATGATCATCTATCTGTCGGGCCTGCAATCGATCCCCAGCGATCTCTATGAAGCGGCCACCATCGACGGGGCCAATTCATTGCAGAAGCTCTGGAAGATCACGATTCCGTTGATGACGCCGGTCATCTTCTTCAACCTGGTCACCGGGATGATCGCCACCTTCCAGATCTTCACCACCGCCTTTGTCATGACCAGGGGCGGGCCCAACTACGCAACCTACTTTTTCTCGCTCAATATCTACTACACCACCTTCCGCTCGCTGCGGCTGGGCTATGCCTCAGCTATGGCGTTTGCCCTGTTCCTGCTGATCCTGGCATTGACATCGGTTATCCTCTTTACGTCCAACAAGTGGGTCTACTACTCGGGCGGCGCGGAGGTGGACGCATGAGCGCGCAGACCGGCGTTTCCAGAACCCAACATCGCTTGTTTTCGCCCAGCAAACGGCGACAGGATCTGATCAGGACGATCGCCGTCTATCTGATATTGTTTGCCGGCGCTGTCGTCCTCATGATCCCGCTCTTCTGGATGTTCAGCACCAGCATCAAGCCCAAGGATCAGGTCTACAGCTATCCCATCGTCTGGATCCCGCGTGAGTTTATCTGGGAAAACTATCTGCTCGTCTTTCAGAAACTGCCCTTTGCGCGCTATCTTTTCAACAGCGCCTTTCTGAGCTTGTTCGGCATTGTCGGCAATCTGTTGGGCAGTTCGCTGGCGGCCTACGGCTTCGCCCGCTTCCGCTTTCCAGGACGAACCTTTCTCTTCGTCGTCATGCTCAGCACCTTGATGGTGCCGGCCTGGGTGACCATGATCCCCATGTTCATCATGTTCAAAGAATTGAACTGGCTGAACAGTTACTTGCCCTTGTTGGTCCCGCACTTTTTCGCCCAACCATTTTATACGTTTCTGTTGCGGCAATTCTTCCTGGCCATTCCCAAGGAGATCGACGAAGCCGCGCGCATCGACGGCGCATCAACCTTTCGCATTTTCTGGCAGATCTACCTGCCCCTGTCACGACCGGCGCTGATCACAGTCGCCATCTTCTCGTTCTTCTATCACTGGAACGAGCTGCTGATGCCGCTGATCTACTTGCAGACCCAGGACAAGTTCCCGGTGGCGCTGGGCATCGCCTCGTTCAGCAGTGAACAGTTCCAGGACTTCTCGTTGATGATGGCCGCGGCCTTGATCGCCATGGCCCCGCTGTTGATCATCTTTTTCATCGCCCAACGACTCTTCATCCAGGGCGTCGTCATGACAGGAGTGAAGGGTTAATGCCGCTTGTCACCGTCATCGGGCGCGGCCACTCGGGCACACGCGCCATCTCTCACACACTTTACGCCAGCGGCGTCTACATGGGCGCATGCCTGAACCGCTCCGGCGACCTCATCCCGCCGGGCGACATGTACGACGCCTGCCGGGTGATTGCCCGTCACGTCGGATGGAAGGGCGGGCTGGAGTGGGACTTCAGCCAATTGCATACGATGGCGATACCTGATGAGTTCACGACGCTACTCCATCGCTATCTGGCAAGCGTGCTCGAAGAACACAAACGTCGACCGGAGGCGCTGGTCGGCTGGAAGATCCCCGAGACCACGCTGGTCTACCCATGGATCACGCGTCTCTATCCTGAGACCAAGTTTATCTTCTGGATCCGCGACCCGCGCGACGCCGATTCTGAACACCCACAAGACCGACGATCTGCGCGACTTCGGCATCGACTATCCTGCAACCGATGATGAACAGATGCGTCGAGCCATTTCCTGGAAGTATCAGTACGACATCGTCAAGGCGACGCCGAAGCCCAAACATTGGATCGAGGTACGCTTCGAGGACTTCGTCCACGACCGGGATGCGACCGTTGACCGGCTGGAAGACGTACCTCGGCGTCGAGTTGGCGCGCATCCCCGTCCGCCCCGAGACCGTCGGTCGCTGGCGTACGATTCGCAGATGGATTTTGACTTCGACTTCTTTTCGACAGCGCTGGCCGAGTATGGGTATGGTTCTTGACAGTCTGGAATGCAGCAAATTGAAATACAGTAGACCTGTGAAGATGACGCCGATGGGCGCAATAGCGCAAGGAGATTTCCCGCAATGACCAAACAGACGGAGCAGACATTGACAACCCCAAGCACGCTGAGTGAGGACCTGGTTCACAGTTACCGTACGCAGGGCTTTGTGCGCGTGCCCGGCATCCTCACAAAAGAGGAAGCGGCTGCATACTATGACGCTGCGCTGGATGTCATGGCAGCGCGAGAAGGATCCCATGGGCGGACGCGTCTTCACCCAGATTGTCAATGTCTGGCGCAAGGACGACCAGATCAGGCCACTGACCTTGCATGCCAATGTGGCCGGCGTTGCCGAGCGTCTAGCCGGCGTGCCCCTCCGCCTCTGGCACGACCACCTGCTGGTCAAACAGCCGCACAACGCAGCGCCGACCGAGTTCCATCAAGATCAGCCCTACTGGCCCCACGCCAATTCAGCCAATTCACTCTCCGCATGGATCGCTCTCTGCGACGTGCCCGTTGAACGCGGCTGTATGACATTCATCCCAGGCTCTCACCATCGGACTGACCTGGAGCCGCAGAATCTGCGCGATCCGGAGGACCTGCTCAATATGGCGCCAGAGCTTCGCTGGCAGCCGCGGGTCACGTTGCCTCTGCGCGCAGGCGACTGCACATTTCATCACAGCCGCTGCGCACACATGGCCGGTTCCAACCTGACCGATGACCCACGAGTTGCCCATGTCATCATCTACATGGACGCGACGACAACGTACACAGGCAAACCTCACGTCGTCACCGATCCCCTCAGCCCCACAGTAGGGGCGTTATTGGATGGGGAGTATTTCCCGGAGTTGCCCTGAAAGATCAGTCACAAGAGGAGAAGTGAAGCATGTTGATGAGAACACGCAGTTTGTTACTTGTGGCAATCCTGGCTGTCGGGTTGCTGCTTTTGGGCGCATGCGGCGGCGGCGCAGAACCGGCGAGCGAGGCGGAAGCGCCTGCCGCTGCCGCAGTGGTCGAGGAAGCGCCTGCTGAGGACGCAGCGCGCAGAGGCAGGCCGCAGAAGGCAGAGGCGGACACCGAACCGGCAGAGGAGGAGGTCGTCGAGATCGAAGCCGCTGAGGAAGAGGACGCCGGACTGGCCGGCGAAATCGTCATCAGCGTTTCATCCAACGACATCCAGACCTATCAGGCATTGGCCGACGCCTACATGGAACTCAATCCGGACGTCAATGTGCTGGTCGAGTTGAAGGCCGGCTGCCGGCGGCGATGGGCCGGATGCCTACCTGCAATGGGTGCGCACCCAGTTTGCCGCCGAGACGCCACGCGTCTCCATCATCGAGTCGGTGCATCTGCGCGACCTGGCTCAAGAGGGACGGCTGGTCAACTGGGCGCCCTATCTGAACAAGGTCAACCCCTACACCGGCGAAAAATGGGAGGAGAGCTTCGAGGACTGGGCGCTGAACCTGGTGCGCGATCCCAACACCGGCGAGATGTACCTCATGCCCTACGAATCGGTGCAGACTTTCTGGGTCTACAACAAGGCGATCTTCGAGGAAGCCGGCATCACCGATGTGCCGGCACAGCCGACCTGGGACCAATTGGTCGAGTGGTCGGAGAAGATCCGCGACGCCGGCTACATCCCCATCGCCATGGAAGGCACGACCGAGCAGATCTGGGGCGGCGGCCGCATGCCCTGGCTCATGCGCTCGGCCATGGACCAGTATCACCGTGACGATCTTCAGATCATCCGCTGCCAGGAAGGCGACTGGTGCTTCCGCGAGGGCATCGACGATGTCTGGGAATACGATCCGACCGATGTGCGCAACGACGATCCGGACCAGGTCTCGATCAACATCGCCCGCCATCTGACTGCGCTGCGCGACGGCGAACTCGAACTTCGACAACGAATGCACCGCCGAGATGATGGAGCAGATCGGCCGCGTCTTCAAGACCGAGCATGGCTTCGTGCCCGAAGGCTGGACCGGCATGACCGACGCCTATCCGCTCTTCCTGACCCAGCAGGCTGCCATGCGCATGGTCACCGGCGGCCACTACACCAGCTTCCCGCGCGACGTCGCGTCGCTGGCCGAGGGTGAATACGGCGACGGCGAGGTGGCGGACGAGGACTCTGCCGCGGCCACCGAGTTTGAGTATGGCCGTTTCGCCTTCCCCACCATCGAGGGCGACTGCGTGCAGGGCACGGCCCGCGCCAATGAACTGACCTCCGGCTCGCTGGCCTTGCCCAAAAAGGACCGCGCACAGAACGATCTGGAAGCGGACTTCGTCATGTTCTGGACCAGCCCGGAAGGCATGGCCGTCTATCTGGAGAACAAGCTGGATCCCGAAAACCTCCAGGGCGGCATCGCCGGCCCGCCGCTGATCAAGGATGTCGAATTGCCCGGTCAGTGGGCCGAGGTCTTCGAAAACAGCGTCTTTGTGGGCAACTATGAGAAGCCCGGCGCGCCCGGCGATGCCGTGGCCCGCGGCTTCTTCAAGTACGAGCCGACCAAGCGCGAGTGGTCGATCATGGTGCAGGAGTTCTTCGAGGGCCAGCGCACGGCCGAGGAGTTCGCCGCCGACTACCAGACCCTGCTTGAGGAGAACTGGGACGGTCTGCTCGAATACCTGAATGTCGAAGACGCCGACCTGGACGCGCCCGAGAAACGCCCGCCCGGCTGGGTGGCCGCAGGGCCGTATTGATATGAATTTTGTAGCGAGTTGAGATTCGTAGGGGCATGTGCTGGGGCGGGAAGACAGATTCAACTACACTGATGAGTGCGCCCGCCCCATCACGTGCCCGTTGCCGACCAATCAACGTCGAGCGCAACGGGCACGTGAACGGGCGGATGGGCGATTCGGGAAAGATCGGACCGCCATTGCCGCCCGTACTCATGCCCCTACGGATTACGCGTTGAACACCCATTGATGTAGGTTCCGCCAAATCAGATGAAACTTCGCAGTAGACGACAGATCGAATGGATCGTGGGCTTCACGCTCGCGCTGATGTGCGCCTGTCTTGTCACAACCCCAGCCCACGCCCAGTCCGACCGCGGCCTGCTGTGGGACTACGCGGCGGGCGACCGTGTCAACACGGTCGACGTCAGCGCCGATGGCGAGCGCATGGCGATCGGCGCCCGCGACAACGTGGTCTCCATGCTCGATGCGGACGGCGCGCTGCTCTGGACGTTCACTGCCGACAACAGCGTGCTCGGCCTGGATCTGTCGCCCGATGGGCGCTGGCTGGCCGTGGCTTCCGAAGATCGGCAGGTCTACCTGCTCGACGGCGACGGCAATCGGCTCTGGCAGTTCAAGGCCCAGCGCCCCATGAACAACGCGGCCGTGGCCGATGACGGCTCGTTGGTGGCCGCCACATCAAACGACCTCAGCGTCTATGCGTTGGACGACGCCGGCGAGCTGCTGTGGGAAGAGCCGCTGGGCATCGGCGTCCAGGCCGTCGCCATCTATGGCAAAGGCGACAAAGCACGCGTCATCGTCGGTTCTGATGACGGTCTTGTGACCATCTACAGCCGCGACGGCAACACGTTGCTGCGCGAACAACTGGACTACGACGTGCGCTCGCTGGATGTGACGCCTTCGGGCGGACGCATCCTGGTGGGAACCAGCGACGGCATGGCCAGCCTGCTCAACGGCAGCAACGGCGACATTCTCTGGCAGTTCGATACCGATACTGACAGCAATGACATCAGCGTCGCCCTGGCCGCTGACGGTCAGATCGGCCGCCGTCGGCGCACAGGAGATGGCCTATCTGCTGGACGGCGACGGCCAGCAGATCCAAACGTTCGCCCTGGGCGACGATGTGCTCGACGTAGCCATCACCGACGACGGCGCCCGCCTGGCAGTCGGCATGTTGGGTGCGCGCAGCGGTCTCTACGACCGCGAGGCCGCTGTCGCCGGATCGGCCAAGGCCCAATCCGCAGCGTCTCTGGTTGACCGTCGGTCTACTGTTGGCGTCGGCGGTCGTGGCCGCCACCATGGTCTGGACCGTGCGCTCGACCGCCATCGGCAAGCGCACATGGCAGCGGGGCAGCCGGCGACCGCGCCAGACCGCACAAAACATGTGGCGGGCACGGCTCTCCTATGCGCTGATATTGCCGACGCTGTTGCTGCTGCTCACCTTCAACTACTATCCGGCCTTTTCGGGACTCTACCACGCCTTCACCGACTGGAGTCCGGGCATCAAGAGCGAGTGGGTCGGCTTCGCCAACTTCCAGTTCCTGCTGGAAGACCGCTTCTTTCTCGCCGGCTTCCGCAACGTCATCATCCTGACCCTGGTCAGCATCGTCAAGACCATGACCGTGCCGCTGCTGGTGGCCGAGCTGATCTTCAACCTGCGCAGCCAGTTCAGCCAATATTGGGCGCGCACGCTCTTCGTCGTGCCCATCGTGATGCCGCTGGTCGTGATTATCCTGCTCTGGAACAACATCTACGACCCGCAGATCGGCCTGCTCAACAAGACGCTGGAGGCCATCGGCCTGGGCAACCTGGCGCGGGTCTGGTACGGCGATCCCAAGGTGGCGCTGGCCGCCATCATCTTCATCGACTTTCCCTGGGTCAACGCCTTTGCGCTGCTGATCTTCTATGGCGGCCTCATCGCCATTTCCGACGAAATCATCGATTCGAGCCGGGTGGACGGCGCGTCGACCTGGCGGCGCTTCTGGAGCATCGATCTGCCGCTGCTCATGGGCCAGGTCAAGCTGCTGTTGATCCTCAACTTCATCAACGCGGTGCAGACCTTCGAGATGGTCTTCCTGACCACAGGCGGCGGACCGGGCGCATCGACGTACACGCCGGCGCTGGAACTCTACTACATGGCCATGCGCATGGATCGCTTCGGCGTGGCATCGGCCATCGGCATGGTGCTCTTCGTCATCATCCTGGCCGGGACCATCGTCAACATGCGCTTCATGCGCTCATCGACCGAGTATGAGGCGTAGCCGGCCATGAAACTGGGAATCGGACCGATTTTTCACCATCACAACACCGGCAGGCGGCCAAGCAGATCCCGGCGCAATGGCCGCCTGCGCGTGGTCAGCGGGCAGATGTTCATCTATCTCCTGCTCGGCACTGTTGCTCTTCCTGACCTTCGTGCCCATCGTCTATCTGCTCATTCTCTCGCTCAAGGACAACGGCCAGATCTATGGCCGGTTCTGGTCGCTGCCGCGGCCGATACGCTGGGGAAACTTTGTGCTCGGCTGGCAGGTGATCTGGCGGCCCATCATCAACTCCATCATCACCTCGGGCACGTCGACCATCGGCACCATCGTCTTCGCCAGCCTCTCCGGCTACGTCTTTGCCCGCCACCGCTTTCCCGGCAAGGAGTTCCTCTACACGGCCATCCTGGCCCTGCTCATGATCCCGCCGATCCTGACGCTGATCCCGGCCTATGTGCTGATCCTGGAACTCGGGCTTGCAGAACACCTACTGGGCGCTGATCCTGCCCTGGACGTCGGGCGGCCAGGTCTTTGCCCTGTTGCTCTTCCGCTCATTTTTCGCCACCCTGCCGGAGGAGTTCTTCGACGCCGCGCGCATCGACGGGGCCAATGAGCTACAGGGGTTCTGGTACATCGCCGTGCCGCTCTCGATTCCCATCATCGTCACGGTGGCCATGGTGCGGCTGGTCACGACCTACAACCAGTTCATGTGGCCGCTGGTCGTTATGTCGAGTCCAAAGCAGCAGGTCGTGGCCGTGGCACTGACCCAGTTCACATCGGAGATCGGCGTGACCGACATCGGGCCGCGCATGGCGGCCTACATTCTGGCCACCATTCCGCTGATCATTCTCTTTTCTTTCGGCATGCGGCACTATGTGCGCGGCATGACGGCGGGTGGGTTGAAAGCGTAAAAATTGAGCCACAGATGGCCACGGATAAAAATGGTTTCATCAAGCTCATCTGTGTTCGATCCGTGACTCTGCTGCAAAAAGGAAAAACAACCACGGATTTCACGAATTACACGGATTAATCCACTGGGAAAATCCGTGTAATCTGTGAAATCCGTGGCAAAGCTAGTTTTTGCAACAGAGTCATCCGTGTTCATCTGTGGCTGATCTTTCTCACAGAAATGGAGTGAACCACAATGCAAAGAGTTTGTGTGATTGGTCTTGGCCCCATCGGCAACCGCCATGCCCGGCTGTTGCAGGCGGATGAACTGGCCGACCTGGTCGGCGTCTGCGACTGGCTGCCCGAACGGGCCGACGCCGCGGCTGAACTGTACGGCGTGCCCGCCTTCTACAGCGTGGACGAGATGCTGGCCGCGCTCGATCCCGACATCTGCCACGTGGCCACCGGCGGCTACGAATACGGCAGCGAGCACTACCTGCCGACCATGCAGGCGCTTGAGCGCGGGCTGCCATGTGCTGGGCGAAAAGCCCATCTCCAACACCATCAGCGAGGCCGAGGAGATGGTGGCCAAGGCCGCGGAGATGGGCGTCTGCTACGGCATCAACCTCAACCACCGCTTCACGCCGGCGGCGCGAGATGGCCAAACGCTGGCAGAACGAGGGTCGGCTGGGCCATCTGCTCTTCGTCAACATGAGCATGTGGATCATGAACCCGCGCGAGAGCTCGCCCTACTTCCAGCTCAAGGCGCTGCACCCGCACACGGTCGACGTCATGCGCCACTTCTGCGGCGATGTCGAGGCGGTGCAGTGCTTCGCCACCACCGCGCCGGGCCGCAAGATCTGGTCGACGGCCACGTTCAACATGCGCTTCAAGAACGGCATGGTCGGCACGCTGACCGGCAGCTACGACATCGAACGCGGCCACCCCATGGAGCGCTGCGAAGTGGCCGGCACCAACGGGCGCTTCGTCATCGACGACATGTACCGCGAGGCCACGCTCTATCCGGCCGGCGATCCGGAAAAGCGTGTCTACACCAACCCCATCTTCGGCGGCATGCGCGATTTCGAGGACACCTTCACGAACCGCATCCACCGCTTCCTGGAGCAGGTCGAAGCGGGCGTGGCGCCCGGCCGAGATCGACGGCTCCGGCGCCGAGGGTCTGGCCGCGCAGAAGGTGCTGGCCGCGGCGATTGAGTCATTGGACAACGAGACAGTTGTGTACGTGAAATGATGGAACGCGGATGTACGACCGTGATCTCAGGAGCGGATTGATCACGTGCACGGATCGTTCACCCTGTTCCGTCTCCTCGTGGAAGCATCCTGCAGGCTGAAGTCGCGTGACCCCTGATCTCCTGATCCACGTTCTATCCTGGAGCCTCATCGGAGAGAGCCATGCGTTCCAAAGAACGAGTATTGACGACGTTTGCGCGTGCGGAGCCGGATCGTGTGCCTGTTGACTACTTCGCCAATGCGGGCATCGACGCTCGGCTGAAACGCCATTTCGGTCTTCGAGCCAGACGATGACGAGGGGCTGCGTCAGGCGTTGGGCATCGACTTTCGCGAGGTGAGCGTGCCCTATGTCGGTCCCAAGCTGCACGATGATGTGCCCGGCCGCGAGGTCGACTTCTGGGGCGTCCACCGCATGTGGATCGAGCATCCGACCGGCGGCTACTGGGACTTCGTCGATTTCCCGCTCAAGGATGCGACGCTGGACGAGATCGCGGCCTGGCCCATGCCTTCGCCGGATGACTTCGACTATTCGCAGGTAGAGGCGCAATGTCGGGCGTACGGCGAGTACGCCGTCTACGTGGGCAATCCCGGTCTGGCCGATTGCATCAACAGCACCGGCTTTCTGCGCAGCATGGAGCAGGTGCTCATCGATCTCATCACCGACGACCCGGCGGTGCTCTGCTATATGGATCGCAAGTGCGCCGTGCAGTTGGCCGTCACGGAGCGGATTCTGGAAGCGGCCAAGGGCGGCATCGATTTCGTGTGGATGGGCGAGGATCTGGGCACGCAGCACGCGCCGCTCATCTCCAAGAAGCTCTATCGCAAGCACATTCGTCCGCGGCACCAGCCCTTCGTCGACCTGGCCAAGGCGTACGATCTGCCGGTGGTGCTGCACTCGTGCGGTTCCAGCAGTTGGGCCTACGAAGATTTCATCGAGATGGGCATCGACGTGGTCGACACGTTGCAGCCCGAGGCAAAGGATATGTCGCCGCGCTATCTCAAGGATACCTACGGCGATCGGCTGGCCTTTCATGGCGCAATCTCGACTGCGGGCGTCGTCGCCCACGGCACGGTTGAGGAGACCATCGCCGATGTGCGGCAGACGCTGGAGATTTTGATGCCCGGCGGCGGCTATGCCCTCTCGCCCACGCACATGTTGCAGGACAACTCGCATCTGGAGAACGTGCTGGCCATCTACGAAACGGCACGCAACGGTAGCTATGGGTGAGTGACGATATCGATTACCGCGGATTTTCCGGATATGCGGATTCCGCGGACATCCAAAAGGAATCCGCGGGAATCCGCCAATCCGGAATCCGCGTCAATCAAAGGAGCAAAACAATGAAACTAGGCGCAAACACAGTGCTATTCGGCGGCTTCGATCTGGAGACCGCGTTCAAGTATTTGGCCATGTCCGGCTATGACGGCGTGGAACTGTCGGCGATTCCGGGCATGAGCGAACATCTGGTGCTGGACAACTGGCAGGCCATCGTGCCGGAGGTCAAGCGGCTGTCCAAGGCCTACGATCTGGAACTGCTGGCCATCGAACAGCCCCGGCGCGATCCGGCCGTGATGGAAGCGGCCATGCAGGCCGCGGTCGCCTGCGGCATCCCCATCATCAACTGCGGGCCGGGCGGCACATCCGGCGACGAGGCCAGTCTGGTCGAGACCATCGACGAACTGGGCAGCCTGGTGCAGATGGCCGAAAAATATGGCGTCACGCTCTGCGTCAAGGCCCATGTGGGGGCCAGCATCTACAACACGCCGACCACGCTGCGTGGCCATGGAGGCGATCACGTCGCCCAACTTCGGCATCGACATGGACCCGTCCCACATCCACCGCGCCGACGAGAACCCGGTCGAGGCCATCGCCGCCGTGATCTCACGCGTCAAGCACGTGCACATCCGCGACTGCAAGGGCCGCCAGCAGGGGCCGGGCAAGCCGGAAGACCAGGCCAACGGCCGCGGCGACGTCGATCTGGTCGGCTACGTCCGCGTGCTGCACGAGAACGGCTACGACGGCCCGCTGGACCTGGAGGTCATCGGGGCCAAGGAGTATTCGCTGGAGCAGTGCTGCATCATCGCCGCGGAGACACGCGGGCACATGCAGGCCAGCTTGCAGGCGTGCGGTGCGCGGTAGTTGACGCAGCCTCACCCTGCCGTGGCGCTAAGGGCGCCACGGCAGGGTGAGGCACGCGGCGACGGAAACGCCTCATGAACCCTTCCACCCCATCCTGGCAATCCATGTACGTCGACGAATAATACCGTTGGTTCTGGCCGCCCGCGTTTGACCCGGACTACGATCTTCCGGAACTCGCCCCCATCCTCTCCATGCTCGATGCGCAACCCGGCGCACGCGTCCTCGACCTGAGTGAGGCGCTGCTGGCACGCGCCAAACTGGCGGCAGCCCAGACAAAGGCTCAGGTCGATTGGATCCGAGGCGACATACGATCCTTGCCCGCTGAGTGGTCGGAAGCGTTCGATTGCGTCACCGTCACCTTGAGTGAGTTTGGCTGCTTCGATGATCCAGCCGACAACCAGGCTGTTCTCAATGAGGCGACCCGTGTCCTCAAGGCGGGCGGGCGATTTCTGCTCGATATCGTCGCCAATCGGGATGGTTTGGTTCAGCAGGGAGAGACCGTCAATTGTCTGGAAGGCGATCGCTTCTTCGTGATGGAGACCGGCAGCCTGGACCTTTTGAGCGGCATCCACAAACGGGCATATCGGTGGTATGATCAGGGCGAGCTTCACGAAGCCCGCTGGCGGATTCAGACATACACGCCACCGCAGGTCAAGCAGATGCTCGAAGATGCCGGCTTTGACGTATTGGCCGTCTACGCCAACCTCAAGGGCGACGAATTGAAGCGTGACAGCGCCGGCATGACCTTCCTGTCACAGAAACGAGAAAAAGCATGAGGGGTTTTGTGCTGGAGTCCACCGTCCGATAAACTTTCTTCCACAACGAGGTGATCCATGAAAGCAGTCGTCTTTCCCCAACCGGAAACCATCTCCATTGAGACCGTGCCCGATCCCGAATGCGGGTCGGACGAGTTGGTCATCGAGGTGGCATCGTGCGGCATCTGCGGCACGGACCTGCACATCTATCGCAATGAGTACATGTCAAAGTTTCCGCTGATCCCCGGCCACGAGTTCAGCGGACGCGTGGTCGAGGCCGGCAGCGCAGTGACCGACTTTGCAGTCGGCGACCGCGTGGCCGTCGATCCCAACCTGGACTGCGGCCACTGCTCCTTCTGTCTCAACGAAGAGGCCAACCATTGTCTCAACTGGGCAGGCGTCGGCATCACGCGGCCGGGCGGCTTTGCCGAGTTCAACGTGGCCCCGGCCCGCGGCTGCTACAAGATTCCCGAGCATCTCACCGACACGCAGGGAGCCTTCATCGAGCCGCTGGCCTGCGTGGTCTATGCGCTGACGCGCATCCGGGTGAATCCCGGTGCACAGGTGCTCATCTTCGGCGCAGGGCCTATGGGCCTGTTGCTGGTGCAGGCACTGCAACGCAGCGGGGCGGCACGCGTCGTCGCGGTGGAGAAACAGGCGCAACGGCTGGCCCTGGCCGCGCAGATGGGCGCAACCATCGTGGCTGTCGGCCCGGATGCCGATGAAGCGCTGCAAAGCTACGCGCCCCACGGCTTCGACATTGTCATCGACGCCACCGGCGTGCCCGCGGTCATCGAAGGGGCCTTCGCCTACCTCAAGCCACGCGGCCAATACCTTCAGTTCGGCGTCACGCCCAGCGATGCCAAGATCAGCATCAGTCCCTACGATCTTTTTCACAAAGACTGGAGCATCATCGGCAGCTTCGCCGCCTGCCACACCTTCCAGCCGGCCATTGCCTGGCTGGCCAATGGCGTCGTCGATGTGGAACCGCTGGTCAGCGACACCGTGCCCATGGACTCGTTCGAAGAGGCATTCCAGCGCTTCGCCCGCGGCGAGACGCTCAAGGTGCATGTGCAATCGATCTCCTCAACGTCGTGAGAAGCATTGTTGAGATTGATGCAATCAACTCAGGAATGGCAGAGTTGGGGTACGATGCGCGAGGCGAATGCGGAATCGAGGGACGCCATTACTACAGCAGGGACACGAAGGCGAAAATATACGTTGATGTAGGATAAGCAGGAAGGCAATTATGGACAACACTGACAAGCGTGGTCAAGAAGATCGGTCCGATGCGAACCTGGCCCAAATGATTGCCCAAACGGCCCAGGCAATTCAAGCTGATGTTGTCCTGTGGGCCACCGAAAGCGGCGTAATGCCGCCGCACCTTCACCACCTGTCAGAACAATTACGGGTCATCGCGGCCACGACCGACGAACAGGCCTATGATGCCCTCACCCAAACAGGTCTGGAGGTCATCCGGCTGCCGCTTCGGGCAGCCAATAAGTACAGCCAAATCCGCTACATTCTTTCCGTGGCCTTCCGGTCGGCCAAGGTTTCCAGCGGCGACCTGGTCATTTGCGCGATAGGCGGTTCCCTTTATCCAGGCGAGGGGAACCTGGTGGTTCTAACTGACGTGGAATCGAGTGTCGAAAATCTAGGCTTGGCCGATCTGATCAAACTGACGGACGGCATTCGGCCCAAGGCGCTTGAGTCTGCGGTCACGGTTGCTTGTAAGATTGGTCGGGCGGCCCGCCGGGGAAAACGAATTGGCGCCAGCTTCATCCTGGGAGACTCGGGCAAAGTGCTTGAAGGGTCCAAGCAACTTATTCCCAATCCTTTTCACGGCCACGAGGACGGACTGCGCAGGCTGACCAATCCCGACATTCACACCGCGTTGGTTGAATTGTCCAAGCTTGACGGCGCCTTCGTGGTGCGGGGTGATGGCTTCATCCAGACAGCGGGCGTTTTTTTGACTTCGGCACAGACCCAAATAGAGCTGCCTGCCGGTCTGGGGGCCCGCCATGTCGCCGCCGCCGCCGTGACCGAGCGTAGCGCTGCCACGGCTATCGTTGTTTCAGCCACCGATGGCAACGTCCGTATCTTTTCCGGCGGCAAGATGGTTCTGCAACTAGACCCGACCGTCGCTTACGGGCCCATCACCTTTGACGAGTGAGAGGATGCGGCCTATCGGTTCCAGTTTCTCGTTTCGACCCAAAGCAGAAGCTTCACTGTCTGACTATCATGGTGAGCCTTGGCTGCTTATGGAGCATATGAGTTAGTTCAATCTACTTCACATCTCTTCGACCGTTGTTGGCCGAAGGCAGCCACCCAGGTCAAGACTATGAGGTTCCATTTCTACCGCCCAGCGGTTGTACTCAAGCAATTCCCACCTGTCACATAACAAGCAATCGACTGGAGGAAGTACGCCTGCCGACGCCGGGCGCGGGCGAAGCATTGCTGCGGGTTTATGGCGTGGGCATCTGCGCCGGCGATCTCTTCCACAAGGACTGGACCGTCATCGACAGCTTTGCCACCCGCCCCACCTTCCAGCCCACCATCGCCTGACTGGCCAACGACGTCATCGACGTCGAACCACTGGTCAGCGACAGCGTGCCCATGGACTCGTTCGAAGATACCTTCCATCGCTTCGCCCGCGGTGAGACGCTCAAGGTGCATGTGCAGGCGAACGGTCACGAACTTGAGGCTGGTGCAGGCCACCTTGTTCGTTCACAATACCACAGCGATGGATGGCTGTCGAAGTAGCATCGCTCTTGACACCCTTGCTGCCGTGTCCAACATTGGCTACAATAGGGGTGCTCCGGAGGACCACGACACTGAGACTGAATTTCCATAGAGAATCCGGCCCCACCGGCCCAGTTCAACACAGATTTCACGGTGTCGGCAACCAGGCTCGGTGACACGATGGACTTGCTCACGCCGCATAATCCTGTCCCGTTAGCCGATAAGTGAAAACCAACAGAAGGGAAACTTGATGACCAGTTTTGGGAAAGACGCCGCGGAGGTACGCGCGATTGCCAAGGAAGCCTACATATACGGTAACCCGATGGTGGATAACTACCGTGTTATGTACGCTTACTTCATGGATGCCGAAGACCCGGAATACAAGGCGCCTTTCAACACCCTCAGAAACATTCCGCGGGTCTACACGCCAGAGGACAAGGCCGTTCAAACGCCGAATTCCGACACCCCTTACTCCATGCTGGGCATGGATCTGCGGTCCGAACCGATGGTTCTCACGGTACCGGTGGTCGAAAAAGATCGCTACTTCTCGATCCAGTTGATTGACGCCTACACGGCCAACTTCGATTACATCGGCAGCCGCGCCACGGGGAACGATGGCGGCACTTTTCTTGTGGCTGGTCCACGCTGGGAAGGAGAAACGCCGGAAGGAATCACGAAGGTCTTTCGCTCGGAGACCGAATTTGTCTTTGCGATCTATCGCACCCAGCTCTACGATTCAGCCGATCTTGCCAATGTGAAGAAGATCCAGGCTGGTTACCGCGCACGACCGCTCTCAGGATTCCTCGATCAGCCTGCCCCTCCGGCTGCCTCGAAGGTCGAGTTTGTCAAACCGCTGAGTCCTGCCGATCAAAAGACGTCACTTGAGTTCTTCAACATCCTCAACTTCGTGCTCCAATTCTGTCCAACTCACCCGTCTGAAACTGAACTCATGGCACGATTCGACGCCATTGGAATCGGCGCAGGAAAGAAAATCGACCTTAAGAAATTGTCTCCGGAGATGAAGAAAGCTTTTGCTGACGGCATGGCTGACGCTTGGACGGAGTTGGACGATTTCGTGAAGACGTCCGTCAATACCGGCAAGGTGGTAAGTGGCGATCTCTTCGGTGCGCGCGCATACCTAAAGAACAACTACCTTTATCGGTTTGCCGCAGCGGTACTGGGTATTTATGGCAACTCTCAGCAGGAGGCGATGTATCCCGCGTACAGGGTGGATGCGGACGGACAGAAGCTGGATGCATCGAAAAACCGCTATACCCTGCATTTTGCGCCGGGTCAACTTCCTCCCGTTCATGCCTTCTGGTCGATAACAATGTACGATTTGCCGGACAGCCTCCTGGTGGAAAACTCGTTACATCGTTATCTCATCAATTCGACGATGCTGTCTACACTCAAACTCGACGCCGACGGTGGGTTGACTCTCTACATTCAGCACGAGTCACCGGGCGCGGACAAGGAATCGAATTGGATGCCGACACCCAACGGACCATTCTGGTCACCGATGCGCCTCTATTGGCCAGAAGACGCCGCTCTGGATGGACGATGGGCAGCGCCGCCGATGCAACGAGTTCAATGAACCGCTAGCAGACAGTTCAGCGGACAGCGCTGGCACGCTGCCGCTGAACCGTGTGTTATAGCCACCATAGATCGGGTTCGTGTCGATCTGCAGCTTGCGAAGAAACAGACATGATTGACTCTGACTATTTGTACAAAGGTCTCTGCGCACTTGCTCGTGCCGGTAATGTAAATGGTATGGCAGGGCATCTTGGCGCGGCGGTGGTTGCCGGCTACTTCTTTGGCGAAGCGCATCCGGCTCTGGATCCAAGGGTCTACGCCGGCGTTGAAGATCAACTGGATCGCATCATCAGTGGCGAGGAGTCCATTTGGTACGATCAGGAAAAAGCACGGACTACGATTTCCGAATTGTTTCACCCGTTTCCAAAAGAGAAGGCTGAAAAGGAACAGATTGCAACCATCGCCGAAGCACTTTCGGGCAATATCGACAAGATGCGTCAGTCGGGTCATAATGTTATCTTTGCATCCATCGCCATCCGTGCGCTCACTGACCACCCGGAGTACGCGACACCTGGAATCATCGATGGGATTCGAAAGCTGATTGACGGCTTCAAAGGCGCGATTCCAGGAAGGGGCTATTGGGGCAAAGAGAAAGGATGGATCACCGGCGACAAAGTCACGCTTACGGAGGAGAGCATGTTTCCCCAGTACGACTCATGTCAGGTGATGGCAAATGTTGTCGTGGACGATCTGATTCAGAGCAGCTCTGTCCACCGCCGAGGATTCGGCGGAATGGTCCATGTGACGAATCACGCCTCAGCAATCACTGAATTGTCGACCTATGGCTTCAATGAGCTTGCACAAAAGGGCTTACCAGCCCATCACTATCACGTTCGCCTGTGGCGTTCCTTGCCCGACTTGTCAAAGGAACTAGGCATACTCAAGCCAGCAAAATATGATCCACGAACGCCCGAATACTGGAACGACCAGCCCGAATCGCAGCTTTCAGCAAATTTGACACATCGTATCAAGACGCTGTACGGGTTTTTCACATTGCTTCGTTTCATTGAAGACACTGAAAAACGCAAAAAGGCACAAGAATATTATTTGTATCTGATGGGATAGGTCCTGCCAGCGAGTCATTGCACCCGACCGGAATAGGCGGTCACGATTGTCCGCGGAATCAACATCGCACGCGCCCATTCCGGCGGGCAAATTTGGCCGTTGAGCGCGCTCTGCGGCGTCGTTGGCACATGCGAGAGAGTAGCGGTGTCCGCTGTGAAAATCCGTCTGGGAGAGTGTAATGGAACGAAGAACTTCTGCATCAGATGCTGCGGTCGCAGCGCCGACCGAGGTGAATTGGACTGTCACAGTCACCGAACCCCTGCCCGATTGCCCGAGCGTCCAGGCTGGCTGGGAGAGGATAGCGGCTCAGTCGAAGTGGGGCGAGTGGCGATCGGAAAGCAAGATGAGGGGTAGCGACGTCATCACCACGATCGTCCCACCGGCCGTAGAACCCCTCCAGGTGGGCGACGAGTACGTCGTGAAGATCGGTCGGTCCATGAAGATTCGCTGTCGTGTTCTGGAGTCTTCGTCTCCAAATATCGCCACGGGCGGCGATGCCGAGAGGGTCTTCGACGCGAAAGGCGTAGCATTGGGCGGGATAGTCAGGGCCCGCTTCAGGTTCACGATCTTCAGAGGTGAGGGTGGCATCGTCATGGCGCGCGCAGAGGAAAAGATCACGTCGTTACCCTTCCTTGTGCCACCTAAGGAAACCCTCGAGAGCGAACACAGGCACACCTTCAGGGATCTAAACAATAGCTTCCTTCCTCCGTCGCATTAGCCGTTCTGATTCCGACAGTGGAGCGGGATCCACAAGCCGCCTAGAGTGAACCACGCATCAACTCGGACACGGAGTTGGACAACGTGAGAGCCGTACCTTCTCGAGGTCAGTCTGAGCGGTGGAAATCCTGTCCATCTCGGACGAGAGACTGATTGGACTGGCGCTGAACCCGCGCTTCCAGCAGAAGGCGCGTCCGAGTCAGGTGAACTCGGGCAAGAAGCGTAAATAGGTTTTAAGGAAGAGCGCAGAATACCGTGGCGATGAGCGCTCTCATTCGATTGCAAATTGGATGCAATCCTAGAGTCGCTTTCGTCTGAAACGATTGCATTATCGCGGAAAACAACCAATGGAGATGACTACCATGCCGCATGAGAGCAAACTCACCCTACCCAAGACAATGGCAGCCGTCGTCTGCCATGGGCCGGAAGACTATCGATTGGAAGAAGTGCCCGTACCCACACCGGGACCCGGCGAGGTGCTGCTGCGTGTCAACGCGGTCGGCATCTGCGCCAGCGATCTCAAGTGCTATCACGGCGCGCCGCTCTTCTGGGGCGACGGCGAGACGCCCGGCTATGCCCAGCCGCCGGTGATTGCCGGCCATGAGTTTGCCGGCGAAGTGGTGGCGTTGGGCGAAGGCGCCGGCGAGAAGTATGGCCTGGCGCTGGGCGACCTGGCCGTCTCCGAGCAGATCGTGCCCTGCTGGAAGTGTCGCTACTGCAAGCGCGGCCAATACTGGATGTGCCCCAACGGCGATGTCTACGGCTTCCGCCAACGAGCGCAGGGGGCCTGGGCCGAGTATGTGCTGCTGCCCGCGGACGCGCTCAACTACAAGGTCCCGGACACGGTTGCGCCCCGAACACGCCGCCTTCATCGAGCCGCTGGCCTGCTCGGTCCATGCCGTGCAGCGCGCCGAGATCAAGCTGGACGATGTGGTGGTGCTGGCCGGGGCCGGCCCGCTGGGGCTGGGCATGGTGGCCACGGCCCGGCTGCAAAACCCGAAACTGCTCATCGTGCTCGACCTCAACGACGACCGGCTGGAGATCGCCAAGCAGTGCGGGGCCGACCTGGTCTTCAACCCCGCCAAGGTCGATGTGATCGACGAAGTCAACAAACTGACCGACGGCTATGGCTGTGATGTCTACATCGAGGCCACCGGCAGCCCGGCCGCCGTGGTCCAGGGCCTGGACATGATCGCCCGCCTGGGCACCTTTGTCGAGTTCAGCCTGCTGCGCAAGCCCGTGACCGTGGACTGGACCATCATCGGCGACCTCAAGGAGCTGAACATCCACGGCTCGCATCTCAGCCCCTACTGCTACCCCATCGCCATCGACATGCTGGCCAAAGGACTGCTGCCCATGGATCGCATCCAGACCCACTGGCTACCCCTGGATCGCTTCCAGGAAGGGATCGATCTGGTGGCCGACGGCAGCGAGTCGATCAAGGTGACGTTGTTGCCGTAGGAGGATAGACGGCGGATGGGGCGGATCGAACCGGATATTTTCCGGATTTTATCCGCGAGAATCAGCCAAATCCGCCTCATCCGCGGTCTATTGGGTTTGCCCGCTATCAGAGCAAGGAATTTGATCATGATCGAAACAGCCCGATCCATTTTGAGCGAGATCGACCGCGTGCTCTCCGGCGTCGATCAGGACGAGGTAGACGCGCTCTGCGAGGCAATTCTGTCGGCAGGCACGACGGTGGTCTACGGCCTGGGCCGCGAGGGGTTGGTGATGCGCGGCTTTGCCATGCGCCTCATGCACCTGGGCATCCCCACGGCCGTGGTCGGCGACATGACCACGCCGCCGGTCGGCAAAGGCGATCTGTTCCTGGTCAGTTGCGGGCCGGGCTATCTGTCGACGGTCGATGCCTTGACCTCGGTGGCCCTCGACGCCGGCGCCACGGTGGCCATGATCACCTCGCAGCCCGCAGCGCCGCTGCCCCAGCGTGCCGGCGTTCGGCTCGCCTTGCCAGCGCAGACCATGGCCGAGCAGGAGGGCAGCACATCGCAGCAGGCCATGGGATCGGTCTTCGAGCAGGCCATGTGGATTCTGCTGGATTCCATCGTGCCTCGCTTGCAGACAGCGCTGGGCCAAGGCAGCGAGGATCTACGGCGCAGGCACACAAACTTGGAGTAACGGTCGGGCGTTTTCGCTTGTCGTGGCTGCTTTTGCGGTTCGGACGGCTGAAGCCGTCACTACGAGCGGATTTCTTGACGCTCGTATATTGCATTTGACACCGGGTACAAGCGTGTCGGGAGTCACGAACTGGCCGATGGGCGGATCGGTATTGCAGATGTTCCTTCACCAAACCGAGCGCACAGACCCGCCCATTTCAGTCATCCGCAGCCTCCTCCTTTCTCCGATTGCATTCCGGCTTCAGCCGCCTATCGCCCCATTTTTGTCAGATTTTCCACAGAGCGTATACTAAATCTACACAACAAGCCATACCCACTGTCAGGCCAGCCGATCACACATCGCCACCCGCCACAACAGGACAGACCAAAGCCATGAACCAATCCGTTCCATCCGTCAGCGAACTTGGCCCCCGACAGGGTCTGGCCGCGCTCAAAGCGCTGCGCAGCGGCTTCTCCGGCATCCTTCCGCTGCTCGAAATGGTGCAGCGTGAACTGGGCGACATCTTCCAACTCACGCTGCCCGGCTTCCGCCCCGTCTTCATCTCACACCCGGACGCCATTCGCCAGGTGCTGGTCGATCAGCGCGACGCCTTCCTCTGGCGGCCCGAAGGCGATCCGGTGGCGCGGCTGCTGCGCCGTGGCGTGTTGGTGACCGATGGCGAGGAGCACGCGCATCTGCGCGCCATCATGGAACCCAGTGCACAGCGCAAACATTTCGCACCCAAAGCCGATCTCGTCTGGCAGGACACGGACCGCGTGCAGGCGAACTGGCAGTCGGGTCAGAGCTACGACATGCTGGTAGAGATGCGCAAACTGGCGTTGCTTGCCTTTGAAAGCGTCTATTTCGGCCATGGGCTGACGCCCAAGGAGCTTGAGCGCATCTGGGAGCCGATACTTGCAGCCCTCGGCTATATCTCGCCGGGTCTCTGGATCATGCGCTCCGACGGCGCCGGCCCGCCGCCCAAAGAGCTGCTCATCCTCGACATGCATCTCTACGATATGATCCACGAACGCCGGGCAATGAGCAACCCGCCCGACGACATGCTGACCCATCTGGTGCAGGCGCTGGACGACGACGACCTGGTGCGCGACCAAATGATGACCATGCTCATCGCCGGCCATGACACCAGCACGGCCCTGCTGGCCTGGACGCTCTACCTGCTGGGCGCGCACCCCGATTGGATGGACCGCGTGCAGTCCGAGATCCGGGAGACCCTCGGTTCGCAGCCGCCGACGCCGGAAAATATCCGCTCGCTGTCCGTGCTGGATCAGGTCATTAAAGAGAGCCTGCGCCTCTATCCGCCCATCCACGTCGGCAACCGCTTCACGGCTCGTGATGTCGATCTGATGGGCTACACGGTGCCGGCGGGCACGCGACTGATGTACAGCATCTACCTGGTCCAGCGCCACCCCGATTTCTGGGACGATCCTGCCCAGTTCCGACCCCAGCGATTCGACGCCGGCTACCAGACCCGTGTGGCTCCCTTCACCTACCTGCCCTTCGGCGGCGGCCCGCGCAACTGTATCGGCGGGGCGTTCGCCCAGTTGGAGTCGCGTATCGCGCTGGCTCGTCTGCTCCAGTGCCAAAACCTGACCTTGCTTCAAACCAAAATCAAGCCAAACATGGGCGCGACCCTCGAACCGCGGCCCGATGTCAAAATGCGGGTTGAGACGATCCCATGACCTACTCCGGATTTCTGGTTCGCTTCCTGGTGATCCCAATGATCATCATGGGCTTGTTGCTTTGGCGCGACCATCGGCGCGGCATTGCCACGCCGGCCTATCTGCGCAATCTGCCCGCGTGGGTCGCCATTTTGGCGCATATTTTCATCGCCGTGATCTACACGACGCCGTGGGACAACTATCTCGTGGCCACCAGCGTCTGGTGGTATGATCCGGAGCGGGTCACGGGCATCACGCTGGGATGGGTGCCCATCGAGGAGTACACCTTCTTCGTGCTGCAAACCTGGCTAACAGGGATGTGGCTGATCTGGCTGGCGCGGCGGCTGCCGCCCGCAGCTCGGTGGACGTCTTCAGGCAAGTTGCGCGCAATCACGACGATTTTGCTGACGATCCTCTGGCTTCCCTTCGTGCTCTTTCTAATTCTCGGCACAGAGCCGGCCACCTACATTTCGCTGATTCTAGCCTGGGCGCTGCCGCCGATCATCTTGCAGGTCGCCTTCGGAGCCGACATTCTCTGGCGCTATCGCAACCTAGTCTTCACCACCATCGCCGTCCCGACGCTCTTCCTGGCCCTGGCCGACACGCTGGCCATCCAGATCGGCATCTGGACCATCAGCCCGCAGCAGACCACGGGGATCCATCTGCCCGGCGGACTGCCGCTGGAAGAGTTTCTCTTCTTCCTGGTCACCAATGTGCTGGTCGGCTTTGGCATCACGCTGATGCTGGCTCAGGAATCGAAGGGTCGGGTGCCGTGGTTCAAGCGGACGAACGCCGTGGAAAGCGCAAATGGCTGAGCCTGCTGCGGTTGCCGGATGGATACTTGTCTCATTTTTCGTTGGCTCGATCCCGTTTTCCGTCTGGCTCGGACGGATGTTCACGCGTTCAGACATCCGCTCGGTGGGCGACGGCAATCCGGGCACGACCAATGCCTGGAAGGCGGGCGGCTGGCAATTGGGCATGCTCGTGCTGCTGCTCGATTTCCTGAAGGGCGCGATTCCGGTCGGCATCGCAGTGCAAAGCTGGGGATGGAACGGCGCTGTTGTGGTGGCCGTAGCCCTGGCGCCCATCCTCGGCCACGATTTTTCACCCTTGTTGCGCGGTCGCGGCGGAAAAGGGTTGGCGACGACCTTCGGCATCTGGACCGGCCTGCTGCCGGCCATCGCTCCGCTCGTTCTCGGCGGCTGCATGATCCTGTTCACACGGCTGCGCGTGCGCGACGGTTGGACGGTTCTCTTCAGCCAGATAGCACTGCTGGGAGTCATGCTGGTACGCCCGCAGTCGCCCTACTTCCTGACCATCTGGCTGGGATCGACCACATTGCTGGTCTGGAAATATCGCAGCCATTTCCAGATGCCGCTACGCGTCGCAGCAGTTTCTCATGAATGACAGCCTCAGTTTTTACTTCACATGGGAAGGCCAGCAAATCGGTGTGCTGGTCTACCTGATTGTCGTTCTCGCCAACACACTCCTCAACGCCTTTGCATTGCGCCGGATCGACAGCTACCCCGCCCCCCCACGTTGGCCCTCGGTTGCTGTGCTGATTCCGGCCCGCAACGAAGAGGCGACCATCCGTCGATGCGTCGAGTCTCTGCTTGCCCAGGACTATCCCGACTACACGATCTGGGTGCTGGACGATCAGTCGACTGACGACACGGCATCCATTCTGGAAGCATTGTCGGCTCAGCACCCGCGACTTACTATTCTGTCCGGCCAACCCTTGCCGTCCGATTGGCTGGGCAAACCTTGGGCCTGCCAACAGTTGTCGCAGACATCCGCCGGCGAACTGCTGCTCTTTGTCGACAGCGACACCTGGCACCACCCGCACATGTTGCGCGACGCTGTCTCGGCGCTGGAAGCGGAACAGGTCGATCTGCTCTCCATCATCCCCGACGAAATCATGCAAACACTGGCCGAAAAACTCTCGGTGCCGATCATTCCTTGGAGCTTGTTCACCCACTTTCCGCTGGCGCTGGCCCAGCGAGTCAACTGGGCGCAGCTCTCCACTGCAATTGGCCAGATGATGCTCTTTCGTCGCAGCGCCTACGACCATCTGGGCGGACATGCCGCGGTGCGATCAGAAATTGCCGAAGACCTGGCATTTGCCCGGCAGGTGACTCGCTCCGGCGGTCGCTCACGGATTCTGGACGGTGTCTCACGTGTTCACTGCCGGATGTATCGTTCCTGGACAGAAGTGTGGGGCGGATTCGGCAAGAACCTTTTCTCCGGCTTCGGCAATACATGGTGGCTCTACATCTTCGTCTGGATCTGGTTGGGCATCGCCTTTCTTTCACCGTTCGGTATGTTGCTCTGGTGGCTGGCGGGCAACAGTGCAGTATCGCCGGTAATTGCACTGTCCAGCATATTGCTCGCAGTCTTCATTTGGACCATCTATGTCGTGCGGCTGCGCGCGCCCTTTGTGCTCATGTCTCTCTATCCTGCCGTAGTGGCATCGGCATTGGTGCTGGCGGGCCACTCACTGATCCAGCGAGTGCAGGGCCAGGCGACCTGGAAGGGCCGCAAGGTTGGCTGACAGACGCGAATCGACCCGGATATCCGAAAAGCAGATCTCGGATATCCGGGTCGATTCGTCAGACTTTGCGCCGTTCGTTATCGACCTGATCCGCCGATGATCGGCCCGGTGCCTGCTC
Source organism: uncultured Chloroflexia bacterium (assembly GCA_963698255.1). Classification (GTDB taxonomy): domain Bacteria; phylum Chloroflexota; class Anaerolineae; order Caldilineales; family Caldilineaceae; genus JAWKOK01. The sequence goes on from CAVOQD010000030.1 coordinate 329,724, forward strand.
CATGACGACCCTGGCCGACGTAGTTGCCCCGGCCTGAGCTTCCTCGGCCGATGCCGTTGCGTCCATTGCTGCCGGTCATGATCTCGTCGAACGCTTCCTGGGTCAGGTGCTCGGGAACAACCGTCTCTCCGGTCAAACGTTCCAGATTGGAAACAAAAGCGCGCAGGTGGTTGCTCGAGCCGCGCAGCAGGCTCGAATAGACGCGCTGGATGTCGGCGTTCTCGGTCGTGCCCAGCCGCTCCTGAAGGTCAAGAATGTCGATCTCCTCGATGGCGATGCCGGCCTTTAGGGCATCGGCCGTCGACCGGCTGCCCGTGGCAACCAACTGATCGTAGAGCGCCTTGTAGATCCTTGTTGTCGAAGGTTCCCTGTTCACCATCCGCCGCAGAAGCGTCAAAGCCGTAGCGTTTCAGCACCGTCGCCACTGCGTCCAGATGTGTCTGTTCCGCCCGGCTGATGTTGCGGAAGACGGTCAGCCCCCACTGTTCTTCCAACGTACGATAGACATCGCGGGCCAGCTTCTCCTCTTCGAGCATAAACATCAATCCATCAACCTCGTCCGGCGTCAGCCCGTCGGAGTCTGTCTGAGCGTAGGCGGGAGAGGCCCCGAGCAGGGCGACGACTATCAAGGCAAGCGCCAGAGCGCCGGTCAAAACGGTGGTCAAAACAGTTCGTTTGGTGTTCATGATTCGATTCTCCATTTCTCGATGATCAGTAGTTCACGATTTTTTCTGAGCGAGTATTTTCGAGCACGTCACTCTCTAGCAAATGGCCAGCGAAGGCATGTCCTGAGTGCAATCGAAGGAATCTCGCCTTTTACCAGATCGTGAACTACTGATGATAGATTTTCGAGCCTTATCGACTACATTGCGCTTCAAACTCTGTGACCAGCATATCGTGGGGGTTTGAAGAATCTTCGCATATTTTATGGAGATCCGATGGAGATCTGACAATCTTAAAATTTGTAGCCGATCCCATTTTCCCATTGACATCCCCTCTGTAAACGATTACAATCAAACCTGTAAACGATTACAACGTTTCAGGATCCCATATGCCAACCAATATCGTCGATGTCGCCCGCCATGCCGGTGTGTCGACAGCGACCGTCTCGCGTGTTCTTGCAGGCAAACCGCACGTCAGTCCAGACGTGAAGCAACGTGTGCTCGATTCCGTTGATGCGTTGGACTATCGCCCAAGCCGTGTGGCTCGCAGCCTACGTTCTCAACGAGCCAAAGTCATCGGTCTAATCGTTTCTGATATCCAAAATCCCTTTTTTACGTCTATCGTGCGCGGCATCGAAGATGCTGCATCGGCCGACCATTTCGCTGTCTTTCTCTGTAATGCTGATGAGAATCCGGAAAAGGAAGCTTTCTACATCGATCTGATGTTGGCGGAACAGGTCTCCGGCGTGATCATCTCGCCGACGATCTCGTCAGGCTCGCCGCCGCCGGCGTCGGTCACAAGCGCCTATCGTCGTCTGTTCGAAACCCAGGTGCCCGTGGTCGCCATTGATCGGCGCATTGACGGCATTGACGTCGATACCGTAGTCGCAAACAATACCCATTCGGCCTACGAGTTGGTCACTTCCCTGATCAAGGCCGGACACCGCCGCATTGGCGCCATCTTGGGCATCGCGCTGGCCTCGACCGGCAGCGAGCGCTATCGTGGCTACGTCGATGCCTTGCAGGATGGCGGTCTGTCGCTCGATCCTGGATTGGTGCACCAGGGCGCGCCCAACATCGAGAGCGGTCGCCGGCTCACCGGCCAGTTGCTCGCCCTGGATGATCCGCCGACAGCCCTCTTCATGGGCAACAATCTGCTGACCGTCGGCGCGTTGAAGGCCATTCAGGAACGAAAGCTCTCAATGTCCAAAGACATCAGCCTCGTCGCCTTTGACGAAATGGAGTGGATGTTCATGATCCAGCCCCCCATCCTGGTCGCCGCCCAGCCGACCTATGCGATGGGCCAAAAGGCAGTGGAGTTACTGTTTCATCGCATGTCCGACTACGGTGCGTCTACAACTGAAGTCGTCTTTGAAATACAGATTCGTCATGCTGTGTAGCAGCTTTTCAGAGATAACCAATGGGACGCGAATGACGCTGATCTGACTGATTCTCACGGATGAATAAATCAAGAGAAGTCCGTCCTTATCCGCCCAGATCCGTGCAATCCGCGTCCCATTCCCTTTCACGCCGACAGTACGCTAGACGGAATCAATCAGACCGTTCAACCACAACCAACAGAAGGAATTATGATAGCAAACACACGTGTTCTTGCCCCGGATGGAAAAGCGCTGGTCGTCGCAATGGACCATGCCCGCACAGGCGGCGTGACCCCTGGCCTTGAAGATCCGGGCGCAGTCATCGATACCGCCGTTGATGCCGGCGCCGATGCCATCATGACGACGTTCGGCGTCATCAAAAAATATCAGGATCGCCTGATTGGCCGCATTCCGACCCTCATGCGGTTGGACGGTGGTCCCAGCCTCTATCGGGAAGATTGGCTGGCCTACACTGAATGGTCACTGCTGCATTCGGTCGAAGACGCCCTGATGCTGGGCGCTGACGGCGTCTGCCTGATGGCCTTCGTCGGCATTCCCGTCGAGTTGGAGACCTACAGAATCGTGGCCAAGGTGGCCGGCGAATGTTTGCGCTGTAACCTGCCGGTCATGGTCGAAGCGCTGCCGGCCATAAGCGCGCGCATCCCCGATCCGCTGGACGCCGACGCTATGGCCTCCGCCTGTCGTCTTGGCTTTGAGCATGGCGGCGACATCATGAAGACCTACTACACCGGTTCGCCGGAAAGCTACCGCAAGGTCATCGACAATTGTCCCGCTCCGGTGCTGATCGCCGGCGGCGCCAAGATGGACAGCATTGAGGCGACGATGAGCGTGGTGCATGGCTCCATGCAAGCAGGCGGCGCCGGCGTGGTCTTCGGCCGCAACATCTGGCAGAACCCCGATCCCCATGCCATCGTCAGCGCACTGAGCAAGATCATCCATGACGGGGCGTCCGTGGCCGATGCCATGGCCGTGATCAACGGCTGATTGGACTGATTTTGAACTCTATTCCACTGCTGGTCGGCCTCGATATCGGCACGACCAACATCAAGGCCGCAGTCTTTGATGTCCATGGGCGCCTCGTGGCCGGCGCCGACGCCAAGACGCCCACCCGCTATCCCCAGCCAGGTTGGGCCTACTACGATCCCGGTGAGATCTGGCGCAACGCATGTGCGGCGCTGCGTCAGGTTACACAGATGGTCGACGATCCGCTACGTATCGTCAGCATTGCCGTGGCCAGCATCGGCGAGACCGGCTTCCCCATCGACGCCCACGGCACCTGCATCTACGACGCCGTCGCCTGGTACGACCGGCGCTCCGAAGCCCAGGCCGATCAGATCAAGACGATCATCGGCCAGGACCGCCTCTACGAGATCACCGGACTGCCGCCGGGCTTCATCTATTCGCTGTGCAAGATCCTCTGGCTCAAGCAGAACGAGCCGGACATCTACGCTCGCACAGAGACCTGGCTCAACACCGCCGACTACTTCGCCTATCGTCTCTGCGGCGTGATGGCGACCGACTATTCGTTGGCCTCGCGCATGTTGGCCATGGACATCGAAGCCCGCCAATGGAGCCGAACGCTGATCGAAGAAGTCGGTCTGAAGCCGGATATGTTCGCACCGCTTCGATCCAGCGGCACGCCGCTAGGCACGGTCTTACCGGAGATGGCTGCCGATCTCGGCCTGCCCGCCCACACCGTGGTCTCGGTCGGCGGTCACGATCACCTCTGCGGCGCCATGGCCATCGGCGTGACCGAACCGGGCAACATGCTGCTCTCGCTGGGCACGGCAGCCGGCATTCTCGTGCCGACCGTGCAAGCCATGACCGATCCGGCGGCCGGACGCAAAGGCTTCGAAATGGGCGCACACGTCGCGCCCGGCTACTATGGCATGCCTTCCTATCGAACGGCCGGCGCCTGTATCGACTGGTTCCGCGACAACTTTGCCGCGGAAGCGGACTACGCCACACTGATCGCTGAAGCGGAGGTCTCGCCGCCCGGCGCCTCGGGCGTGCGTTTTTTGCCCCACATGCGCCTGCCCCATTCACCCTACAACGACGCTAAGTCACGCGGCGCTTTCATCGGCCTGAGTACCGATGTGGAACGCGGCGACCTGTTTCGCGCCATCCTCGAAGGACTGGCTTTCGAGGTGCGCAGCACGGTCGAACCCTTCCTCAGCGATGCTGACATCCACCGGCTTCACGCCATCAGAGCCATCGGCGGCGGCACGCGCAACCGACTGCTGGTCGAGATCATCGCCACCGTGCTCAATCAACGCATCGACATTGTCGAAGTGGCCGAAGCGACGGCGCTGGGCGCGGCCATGCTCGGCGGTCTCGGTGCCGGCGTCTATCCGGATATGGCCAGCGCACAGCATACGTTGAGCTATTCGTTGACACCGGTGAATCCCTGCTTGACGCAAGTAGACCTCTATGAGACCATATACACGCAAGTTTACAGTCGAATCTACGAGGCGCTACGTCCGCTGAACCACAGCAACTTCGAACTCAAGTATTCGTAGCCCCCAGGATAGACCGTAGGTGGGGCGGATCAGGTTGATTTCCGCGGATCTGATTCGAACACCATCTGGCCTATCCGCCAAATTTGCCCAATCCGCAGTCCGTCGGCTATGCGCTGAACAGCTACACCACTAGATAGAATCAAACCCTATGAGTGATTTCGCACTGCTTGGCATCGATCTCGGCACTTCCTCCGTCAAGGTCATTCTGACCTCGCTGAGCGGCCGGATATTGGCTGCATCGAGTCGGGAATATCCCATCAACCACCCGGCGCCGGGATTTGCCGAACAGGACGCCGACGCCTGGTGGCAGGCGACCGTGGCGGCCATCCATAGCGTCATCGGCAAGACCGACCAGTCAGTCAACATACTGGCCATCGGCCTTTCCGGGCAGATGCATGGAACGGTGATGATGGACGACCGCGATCAGGCATTGGCCCCGGCCATCATCTGGCCCGATCAGCGCAGCGGCCGACAGGTGCAGGAGATCACAGAGCGCATCGGCGCCGATCGGCTGATCGACATCACTGGCAGCCCGGTGGCCACCGGATTTATGGCGGCCAGCGTGCGCTGGGTGCAGCAAGAACAGCCTGACCTTTGGGCAAAGGTACGCCACCTATTGCTGCCCAAGGATTACATCCGTTTTCGCTTGACCGGCAACTACGCCACCGATGCCAGCGACGGATCGGGCGCACTGCTGCTCGATGTGAAGAGCCGTCAATGGTCTGGAGACCTGCTTGACGGGCTGAACATCGCACCCGAATTGCTGCCGCCGGTTCGACCCTCGCACTCGAACGCCGGCACGCTGGCTACGGCCGCGGCCAAGACATTGAAGCTCCTGCCCGGAATCCCGGTGGTGACCGGCGCGGCCGACACTGCGTGCAGCGCGCTGGGCACAGGCGCGGTCGATGCCGGCTCGCTGCTGCTGACCATCAGCACCGGCGGCCAGCTCGTCCTGCCGATTTCCGACGTGGCCGTCGACCGCCTGGGCCGCATCCACACCTTTTGCAGTGCGCTGCCCTCCGAACCCGGCCAGGCCGGGTGGTATCAGATGGGCGCCATGCTCTCTGCGGGAATGGCGCTGCGTTGGCTGCGCGACCGTATCCTGGGCATGGGCGGCGATGACGCCTACACACGCATGACCAACTGGGCGGCCAAAGCGCCGGTCGGCGCCAACGGGCTGATCTTCCTGCCCTATCTGGTCGGTGAACGCACACCTCACATGAACCCGAACGCACGCGGCATGTTCTATGGCCTGACCTGGCAACATGGCCGAGACGAATTTGTGCGCGCCGTCATGGAAGGCGTGACCTTCGCCTGCTTTGACGGCTACCAGGTCCTGGCCGAGTTGGGCGCGCGTCCGGAGCGCATCATCCTGGCCGGCGGCGGGGCGCGCAGCGAACTCTGGCAACAGATGGTGGCCGACGTCTTCGGCCTGCCGGTCCAGCCCTTCCATGCCGCCGATCAGTCGGCCAAGGGATCGGTGCTGCTGGCCGGCGCGGGGATAGGGGCCTTCGATCTGGTGACAACTGCGCGCAGATGGGCGTCCTACGGCGACCCGGTCGAGCCCAGCCTGCAACGCCACGCCCGCTACCAGGAGATTTTCCCCGAGTTCCAGGCCGTCTACCAACGCAACAAGGACGCGTTCGGGTAGATGACGCCGTCCTAAAAACAGAAGAGCAGGGTGGCGGCAAAATCTGTGCCAATCCGTGGCAGAAATCAGCTATTGCAGTAACGTCAACAATCCCGCCCGAAACCGAAACAAAAGCATGAAGATTGAGTGGAGCAGCCCCGATCAAAAACCGGAGGCATCGCCGCCTCAAGATAACCGGCCTGTGCGTGGACGATGGCCGTGGATTCTAGCTGCCCTTTTCGTGCTCGCGCTCGTGGCCCTCGCCATGCTCTATCGCTCAAACCGTCCCGTCGACGAGAAACTCCTGAACGCAGTCCAACTCTATGTTGAAGCTGAACAGCGGGCCGTTATCGCCGGCGACGACGCCACCTTCTTCTCCATGCAGGCCGAGAATCCGGCCTGGCGGTCCAGCCAAATCGGGCTGGCGCGCGATCTGGCCCGTGCAGACAATGTCGAAGTGATCGATGCTGAAGAGCATGGCAACCAGATCTGGGCCGTCCTGCGCTTCAGACTCGATGGGACGCCGATTCAACGACAGGTCTTCTTTGAGCGGGGCGATGGCCGGCTGCTGCACGTCGGATCCGACCCCGATTTCTGGGGACGTTCGGTCACGCAAGCGTATCCATGGGGCACATTGCAGTTGCACCGCGTGGATCAAGCATGGGGCGAGACGGTCGGCGACTTCGTCACGGCCAAGCGCGAGAGCCTATGCCGCGATGGTTGTGTCGAGAACCGGCAGCCGTTCAAATTGATATTGAGCGCCGACAACGACGCAACGGCCGCGCCCGGCGAAATCCGCATGCCCTCGCCGCGACTGATCGGTCTGGATGGGGCAGGCAACCCGTCACCGCTCTTCTGGACGCGTTTGTCCAATGAACTCGGCGCCTATCTGCAACCGGCAACGATTCGGTTTGCGGCGCCGGATGCCATCGTCCCACGTCTCCTATCGATGGCCGTTGACTTTGCGATGCAGCACTCAGGCATCGAGGTCGACGTGGTGCCGTTTTCGCAATTGCCGGCGGAGGCCGATCAGATGCTCCGCCTGGTCGACGGGGCCTATTTGCAGCCCACGCCCGCCCTGATCGCATCCGACCATATTCACGACCTGACGGCCCTGGCCGAGTCCGATCCCAAAACGACACTGAATGACTTCTATGCGCCGATGCTGGCGGCTTCACGCTGGCGCGGCCGCCTCTGGGCGCTGCCGCTGTCGGCAGAGATGCGACTGATCTACTACGATAGGCCAACGTTCGCAGTCGCAACTCTCTCGCCGGAGAGCTATCTCGCTCAGATCTGGCTACACACGCTGCGCGGCCAAACGAATCCGTTGCAGGCCCTATCCTCACAGGCGGACGGCACAGGGTTAGGCGACTGGGCGTTTCTGGATCCGGGCAACCATAGTCTCTATGCCTACGCCTTTGCCCAACGTTGCGCCGCCGTGGAAATTCAGCCATGCACTGCCCCACTGCGCGAGGAGGATCTGGCCGCGGCCCTGATCTGGTACGATGCCCATGTGGTTCAGGACGGCACGATGCCCGACCTCACATCCATGGATGAACGCGAGCGTGCCTTCCGCGCGCTCAATTGGCTCTCCATTCCTCGCGAAACGCCGATGTGGGTCGATCTGCCGGCATTTTACGAACATACCAATCAGCTTGGCAGTGTGGGCATTCTGTCGCTGCAAGCAACGTCAGGCAACGGCGCAAAGGTTGGTCCTGTACCGTTGCAAATCCACAGCGGCGTGATCAGTCAAGCCGGCGAGCATCCGGTCGCCGTCTGGACATGGCTGAACTACCTGAGCCGCCGGCGACCGGTTGGACCGGTGCGCGGCATTCCCGCCCGCCCGTCGGTAGCCGCCGAGATCAACTATTGGGCGACGCTTCCGCCGGCTCTGGGAGAGCCGATGTCAGCCGCCTTTGCGGATGCGCGGGCGGTGGGCATCGCAGAGGCACCATTCTTCGGCTGGGACGTGCTGGCGGACCTGGTCGGCCAGCAGGCTGACCCTGAGGAGATAGCGGCCGGGATGATGCAGACAGACTGGTTCGCGTTCGACTGATTGGCAAGACTATTTAGGGCAGATACTCCATCGACCAACAACCCACACCTCATCGACGTTTCCGGTGTCGCAGCAGTCCAACTCGACATGCTGGAAAGCGGAAATGTCGATGCGCGTATCGAATGGAACGAGTAGATATCGCTTGACGAATGACGACTTTCGCCGTATGATATAGCAAGCAAACAACAGTTTGAACTCGCAAAACAATGAAAAACGACAATAATCGCAAGATATTCCCGGAAGAACGACGACGGCAGATCCAAATGAAGGTGTCCGAGAATGGGCGCGTTTCGGTGGATGAGCTAACGCTTCAATTTGGCGTCTCGCCCGTGACGATTCGCACGGATCTGGACCGGCTGGAGCAGGACGGCGTGGTCAAACGGACCCACGGCGGGGCCATCGCCCTGGCAACCGATGCCAGTCGGGCGGATCTGTCGTTTGATGAACGACGGTCCATCATGTTCGATGAAAAAGAGCGCATCGGCAAAGCCGCCGCAGCGCTGGTTCAGGACGGCAGCACGATCATTCTGGACGCCAGCACGACCGCCTTGCAGATGGCCAAGCATCTCCAAGCGCGCCGAGGGCTTACGGTGGTTACCAATTGCCTGCCCATCGCCATGGAGTTTGAAGATTCGCCCAACCTTTCAGTGGTAATCCTAGGCGGTGTTGTGCGACCTAGTTCCTGGGCCGTTGTCGGCCATTGGATCAACCAGATTTTGGAAAACATCAATGTCGACCAGGCATTTCTCGGCTGCAAGGGTATTTCGCCCGAGGCGGGAGCCAGCGATGTCAACGCTTGGATAATCGAAGCCAAGAAACGGATGGTTGCGACTGCGCGGGAATCCATCCTGCTTGCAGATGCTGAGAAATGGGGGCGCGTGGCATTTGCCTCGTTTGCCGGTCTCGATGAACTGTCAACAATTGTTTCGGGGTCCGGTGCGCCGGTCGACATGGTTCAGTACGTGAGAGATCAAGGCGTTGACGTGATCGAGGCATAATGCAGAAAGGCGGTGTGAATGGAAAGGATGTAGATGGGTACGCCCAGTCAATCTTATGTTTGTCGAATCTTGTTCGGACCTTCTCACCAATACGTTGTTCAAAGGGGAAACAACAATGTTCCGTAAACGAATGTTTGGCTTGACTGTATTGTTGATGCTAGTGGCCATGGTCTTGGCTGCCTGTCCGGCCGCCATGCCGGCCGCGACGCCGGCCGCAGAAGAGGCAGCGCCGGCCGCCGAAGGCGAGATGGATTGGTGGGCTGAGGCCGCCGCTCCGTATGCGGGAGCAACGATCCACGGCATCTCAGAGAGCACGCCTCCGTCGCGCTACGTGCAAGAGGTGCTGGGGCCGCAATTCACCGAAGCAACCGGCATCAATGTCGAGTTCGAGGTGACGTCCTGGGACGAGATGTACAACAAGGCCATCAAGGACATGGAAGCCAACACCGGCATCTATGACTTTGTGTACATCGAGCAGGACATCATCTACACCTACCTGGCCCGTGACTTCCTGGTCAACCTCTCCCAGATGCTGGCCGACAATCCCGAGCTGGCCTCCGCAGACTTCGATCTGGCCAAGTTCACGTCCTTCCTCGACTACTTCAAGGACGAGAACGGCGATGTCTTCGGCGTGCCGATGGAAGCCTTCATCAAGATCCAGCTCTATCGTGCGGATCTGTTCAACGATCCCGACATCCAGGCCGCCTTTGAGGCCGAATACGGCTATCCGTTGGCCCCGGCCGAGACCTTCCAGCAGTACGCAGACAATGCCGCCTTCTTCACCAAGTATGGCGAAGAGAATGACATGGAACTCTGGGGCACGACCGTCCAGGCTCACTCCGGCCACTCGTCTTCCTTCTACGAGTTCTTCGAGTCGATTGCGCCGACCTTTGGCGTCTACAACTGGGGCGTGAACCTCGACACCTGGAAAGCCTGTGTGGAAAACGGCGGCGAGATGAACAGTGACGCAGCCAAGGAAGCGCTCAGCTTTCTGGACCGGCCTGCTTGACTATGCGCCGCCCGAAGCTACCAGCAGCACGTGGGACGAGGTCGCGGGCAGCTTTGCCGCCGGCCGTGCCGCCCAGGGCTGGGTCTACGGTGAGAACGCCGCCTGGATCGCCACCGATCCCGACCGCTCCGCGTTGTCGGCAAGGTCGGCGTGGCACTGCCTCCGACGGCCGAGGGCGTGATGGATGCAGCCGCAGCCGGCGAAGGCTACATCGGCTACTACGACGGCGGCGCCTTTGGCGTCCCGCACTCGTCGCAGAACAAGGAAGCCACTCTGCTCTGGCTCCAGTTCATCGGCCAGGAATCGGTGCAGCCCGAGTGGGCCGTGGCCGGTTCACGCATCGTCATGGATTCCACCTACGACGATCCGCTGGTTCAGGAAGTGGATGCCAAGACCGACAGCTACTTCACGAAGATGAAGGAAGACGGCCCGCTCTTCGCCGGCGCGCCGCCGATTCCGTTCCATCCCGCGCTGCGTGGCGCTGTGGAGCCCTTCATCTGGCAGACCATCGCCGGCGAAATGACGCCCGAAGACGCGCTTGACGCCGCCTGCGTCGCCGCAGAAGAGACCATGATGCAACTGGGCTTCGGCGAGTAATTCAATGCGTTCAAACCGCATGGGGTGGGGACTTCTGGTCCCCACCCTTATTATCCTGGGGATCATGGGGCTTCTGCCCTTCTTCTACGTACTCTACGTCGGTTTTTTTGACTGGAATGTCTTTTCCGCTTCGGGCAAAATGGAATGGGCAGGCGTCAACAACTACCGACGACTCGTCTTCGATCCGAACTTCCTGGGCGCGATGGGTCGTACCCTCGCGTTCACATTCATCTCGGTCAGCATTGAGATGGTGTTGGGCTTTCTGCTGGCCAATACGCTGGTCAACGACTTTGCCGGCAAGACGGTTTTCCGCACGATCCATGCCCTGCCGCTCATGGTCGCCCCCATCGCAGTCGGCGCTACCTGGCGTCTGCTGACCATTCCCGGTTTCGGACTGGTGCCCTATTACCTGGAGAGATGGTTCGGTATTGACTACAACATTGGTCGCTACGCCACTCATGCCTTCGCCACGACCGTATTGATGGACGTCTGGCACTGGACGGCCTTCGTCACGCTGACCATGGTGGCCGGCCTGACGGCCATTCCCAAAGAACCGCTGGAGCAGGCGCTGGTCGACGGCGCCAACCGCTGGCAGACGCTGCGCTTCCTGACCATCCCCATGATGATGCCGGTCATCATCACGACGCTCTTCATCCGCCTGATGGACGCCTTCCGCATTGTGGATGAGGTCTTCCTGCTCACCGGCGGCGGACCCGGCGATGCCACGCGCTATATCGGCATCTACATCTGGCGCGTCGTCTTCCCCAGCACCGATTACGGCTATGGCTCCGCCATGTCGATGCTGGTCCTCTACTTCACCATCGTGCTCTGTTGGCTCCTCTTCATCACCATGTCGCAGGTCGGAAAGCAGCAGGAGTAGATTCGAACCCATGAAAACTTCCACTCTTCGCAAGACATTGGGCCTGGATCGGAACCTACGCGCTCTGGATAACATTATCCATCTTTACGATTTTGCCTATCTACTGGATGTTCGTGGTTTCAGCCCGCAGTCGTGTCGAGCTTTTTGCGGCGCCCACGCTGATCCAGACATCATTCTATGCCCAGAACTACATCAAGCCGCTGACCAACCCGACCTTTCAGCGCTATCTGACCAATTCACTGATTGTCGCCACCAGCAATGCGCTGCTGGTTTCAGTCCTTGCCGTGCTGGCCACCTACGCGCTGTCGCGCTGGAAATTGGCCGGCTCAGACAATATCTTCTTCTGGACCATCACCAATCGTATGGCCCCGGCCGCAGCCTTTGCGCTGCCGCTCTTCCTCCTCTTCACCCGTGTCTTCCGCATCGGCAATTGGACCTTGTTTGACACGCGCATCGGCCTTATCCTGCTCTATTGCGTATTTAATCTGCCCTTCGCCATCTGGCTGATGAAAGGCATCATGGACGGCATCCCCATCTCGCTGGATGAAGCGGCGACCGTCGACGGGGCCAACTGGTGGACGATATTGACCAAGGTGATCGTGCCGTTGGCCGCCCCCGGCATTGCCGTGACCTTCATTCTGAGTTGGGTCTTCGCCTGGAATGAGTATCTCTTCGCCGCATCGCTGACCAGCGTGAAAGCGCGCACAATCACCACTGGGCTGGCCGAGTTCGTGACGGTGACCGGCACCAACTGGGGAGAGATGGCGGCCGTGGCCACCATCTCGCTGCTGCCGGCGCTGATCTTTCTGATCTTCGTGCAGCGCTACATCGTGATGGGCCTGACCTTTGGCGCCGTGAAAGAGTAGAAACGAGGAAGCAACAAGATGCCGCTACAGACCGAAGCCATTCAAGCGCCTGTCGAGCATGACGGGCGCAAGGGATTCCTGCCCATCGAAACCAACACTTTTGACCGCGTTTTCATCAGCGTGGTACTTTTTGTCGCCATCAGCCTGCTCTGGATGCGTTTTGTCGAGGCCTATCTGCCGCTCTGGATATCGACGGTCATCTCGGTGGGGCTGGGCGTGTGGATTGTGAGAAAAGGGTAAGGTTGTTGGGCAGTGGGGCAGTAGGGTTGTGGGGGAAGACGAGCAACGGCTTTCGCTCCCCACAACCCTACTGCCTTACTTTTCACTAATTTGGAGAAAGACCATGCAAGCACTTGTACTTGAGAAAAAAGACGAACTCAGCCTGCGCGACATCGCGTTGGACGAGCCAATGGGTCCCCACGATGTGCGCATCGCCATTCACACGGTCGGCATCTGCGGCAGCGATGTCCACTACTACACCCACGGGGCCATCGGCCCCTTTGTGGTGCGCGAGCCGATGGTGCTCGGCCACGAGGCCTCCGGGACCATCACCGAGGTCGGCGAGGCAGTCACGAATCTGGCCGTCGGCGACCGGGTCTGCATGGAGCCGGGCATTCCCGACCCCAACAGCAAGGCGACCCAACTCGGCATCTACAACCTGGACCCGGCCGTACGCTTCTGGGCCACGCCGCCCATCCATGGCGTGTTGCGGCCGAGCGTGGTGCATCCGGCAGCATTCACCTTCAAGCTGCCCGACAATGTGAGCTTCGCCGAGGGCGCCATGGTCGAGCCGCTGGCCGTGGGTATGCACGCCGCCATCAAGGCGCGCATCAAGCCGGGCGACGTGGCCGTGGTCACCGGCGCGGGGCCCATCGGCGTGCTGACTGCGCTGGCCGCGCTGGCCGGCGGTTGCAGCCAGGTGATCATCACCGACGTGCAACAGCCCAAGCTGGATCTGGCCGCGACGCTGGGGCCGATTACACCGGTGAATGTAGCTGAACAGGATCTGGTTGAGGTGGTGAACGATCTGACCGGCGGCTGGGGCGCCGATATCGTCTTTGAATGCAGCGGCAATCCACGCGCAGCGGCGGCGGTCTTCGAGCCGCTCTGTCCCGGCGGCACGGTCGTCTTCGTGGGCATGCCGGTCGAGCCGATCGCCTACGACGTGGTCTATGCCGCGTCCAAGGAAGCGCGTGTCGAACACGTCTTCCGCTATGCCCATGTCTATCCCCGCGCACTGGCGCTCATGGGCAGCGGTCAGCTCGACGTCAAGCCGCTGATCACCGACACGTTCGCCTTTGCCGACAGCGTTGAGGCGTTTGACTTTGCGGTAAACATGCCGGCGACATCGGTGAAGGCTCAGATTGAGTTGGAAAAATAGATGCGTACCGTCGAATACGTCAATCTACTCAACCCCGAGAATAGAATTCGTATCCGCTTCGATACAGACGCCGGTCAGATTCTGAGGTTCACTGTACAACTCGAATGCTGGCACGAAGATTGGATGCCTGTAGTTCGCTGCGACACGGCACATGGCTTCGCCCACTGTGATATAATTCATCCACACGGCGATGATCGCAAGGTTGGACTTGATATTCAAGACTTCAACGAAGCACTAACAATTGCAGTTGCAGACATCACAGAGAATTGGGTTCGATACCGGGAACGGTACGAAGGATGGCGAGGCATGATCGTGAATGTGGCGAAAAACACTGTCGAACGAAATATTGCATTGACTGGTCAGGTGACACGTTACATACTGGACAATCCGCAAATACTTGACTCACTACCAGAGAGTTTCGAGATAGTCATTCTGCCCACTGATGATCCGGAGATGCAAGCGTACAATTTGGCGCTGCATGACCAATACCGGAGTGCGGATAAACCGGTTGTCTTTGTCCGTCTTGGCTCAAAACAGAATGGGAGTGGACAAGAACCATCTCTGGATCTTTACGTACCCCTGGCTGTTTAGTCTTTACCAGAACATCCACGATGTAGATCAGACACAGCCATGACATCCGCATGGCTGTGTCTGCGTTATGCTCCAAATCTTATTGGGCCCCAACGGTATCTTCGAGTGCAGGCACCAACGCCCTGAGCAAGCGTTTGGCGCTCTCCGGTGAGCGCAGCAGATCTGCCGTTTTAAGAAGGCCATCTAACTCGTCAGCGGCAATGAGCGCAACGTCGGCAGCACCGCGGCGCTGAATTATCACGACATCTCGGTCTTCTGCTACACTATTATGAAGTTCCGCCAGATTCGCTCTGGCATTTGTGTAGGACGTCTGTATTGTCAAGGTATCCGCCTTCCTTTCCTGCACAGATTTACTGTGACAGCAATTCCAAATTTGGCAATTTTCCAGGGCAGGCGTCCCACTTTGTTACTTATGGCGCAATTTGTACCCCACCTTGGCCGCCTGAACGCCCTGAAATAGGGCAGGCGTCACGATTTTCGACCAAATTTGGAATTGCTGTTTACTGTGAAGGCTTGATTGACAGTTGTCAACTGTGCAGTCAAAACCGCAATATCTGCGGTCCATATAAAAGCATTTAGGAGTCCTCAAAATGAAGATGACAGGCGTTTTGCTTGCCCGGCAACCGGCAGGTTGAGTTCAAGGAATTTGACGTGCCCGAGCCGGGACATGGCCAGGTATTGCTAAAAATGAAGGCGTCGTCCATCTGCGGCAGCGACATCCGCGCCATCTATCGCGAGCATCTGGGCCACGGCCCCGAAGCCTATCAGGGCGTGATCGGCGGCCACGAGCCGTGCGGCCAGATCGTCAAGGTCGGTCCCGGCGTCAAGCGCTTCAAGGAGGGCGACCGCGTCATCCTCTACCACATCAGCGGCTGCGGCGTCTGCCATGACTGTCGCGAAGGCTACATGATCTCCTGCACCTCGCCCGAGCGCGCCGCCCACGGCTGGCAGCGCGACGGCGGCCACGCCGACTACTGCGTCGCCGAGGAGAGCGTCTGCGTGGCGCTGCCCGACGAGCTGAGCTATGTCGACGGCGCGCTGGTCGCCTGCGGCTTCGGCACAGCCTACGAGGCGCTGCAACGCGTGAAGGTCTCCGGCCAAGATCGTGTGCTGATCACCGGCATCGGCCCGGTGGGCATGGCCGCGGGTCTGCTGGCCAAGGCCATGGGCGCGTCCATGGTCATCGGCGCGGACATCTCGCAGGAACGCCTTGACTTTGCGCTGGAGATCGGCGCCATCGACTACGGCGTGATTTCCGACAGCAATGCGGTGGCCGCGATCAAGGACCTGACCGATGGCCTCGGCTGTGAGGTGTCGGTCGACTGCTCCGGCGCTCCGCAGGGCCGTCTGTTGGCGCTCCAGGGCACACGCCGCTGGGGCCGAGCGGCCATGGTCGGCGAAGGCAACAACGTCGACTTCGACGTCAGCCAGACCATCATCCACAACCAGATCACCATCTACGGCTCCTGGGTCACCAGCCTGGGCCACATGGAGGATCTGGTCGAGAAGCTGGTCGAATGGGATCTCAAGCCCGAGATCACCGTGACCCATCGTTTCACACTGGACCAGGCCGCCGAGGCCTATCAGGTGGCCGATGAAGGCCAGAGCGGCAAAGTGGTCATCGTGTTCGACGAATAGAACGTGGATAAGGCTCATCCCGGAGTTCATCTACTCCCTGTGCCGGAGACACGACCTTCAGACAAGGCGATAGCGTATTCGTGACAGCAACATGAATGTTGCTGTCACGAAATTGACCGATGGAGGATGCATCATGACTGTTTGGTTTGAAGGTACTGACGAAATCGAATGCACTATTCAAGTAGTGAAGCAGGATATCGAGGATCTTGGCCAACACTATGTCGGAGTCATCAGTCTTTTGCCAGGTATGACGAGCGTTGAGTTGGTGGAAGAAGGGGATGATTTCGTGGTCATCAGAACCAATGAGGGTCTCATGAAACGCACGAATATCTCCAAGCACATTGAAGCCGAGCGCGTGGTTGTCGAACTCGATGAAGAGTATCAAGCTGGTTCAAAGGTCACTGCCCAGTCACACTTCCTGGACGAATTCACGACGAGTGATATTGGGGTTACGCATCACACCATTATCAGCGGGGTCGAGGCTTCTGGATTGCTGGGCTTTTTCTACCGGAAGTTCGGTAGTTCCAACATAGGAAATGCTTTCTTGAAGTCATATAAAACCTACTTCGAAAAGAAAGACCCTATGGTTTGAAAGGAGCGCTCCAGGATTTCCGGTTCCCAACAGTGCGAGCACCCGGACGTTGGCCGTGTTGAGGTGAAGCGCAAACGAGTGAGCGGCACATGATAATTAGACTACGAGACTTCGAAACGGAATATCGAGACCTCACTGTCGGCAGCAACTATGTTGTGATTGGCATTGAGGCCGACGACCTACGCATCCTCAACGATTTGGGACGCCCGTTCCTCTATCCGGCGGAACTCTTTGAGATCGTTGACGAGCGTGAACCTGCGGATTGGATCGTGGAAGTCGGGGAAGAGGGCGAGCGTTACGGTTATCCTCCGCCGTTGAATCGAGTTGGCTTCTTTGAAGACTTTTTCGACAACCGAGCGCGATGCAGTGACGACCTTTTGGCAGGTCGTCAATCGACGCCTCGCCGCGGTTGCCTGACAACTCATAGGAGAAAATCGAATATGAACGACGTCGTTCTATCAGCAGCACCCATTCTCGATCGTTTTCGTCTGGATGGCCGCACGGCACTGGTGACCGGCGGCGGGCAGGGCATTGGCCGGGCCTTTGCCCATGCATTGGGCGAGGCCGGCGCAGCCGTGGCCATTGTCGATGTGGCGACTGAACGCGCCGAAGAAGTGGTCGCAGAGTTGGCGGCCAAGGGCATCGAATCCATGGCCATCAGCGCCGACGTGAGAGATCCCGACCAGGTCGAGCGCATGGTCAAGACCATTGTCGACGCCTGGGGAACACTCACCATCGGCGTCAACAATGCCGGGATCGGCCAGTGGATCGCGGCCGAGGAGATGAGCCTTGCCGACTGGCAGCGCATGGTGGATATCAATCTGACCGGCGTTTTCCTCTGCGCCCAGGCCGAGGCGCGGGTCATGTTGCCCGCCGGCTATGGCAAGATTATCAACACCGCCTCCATGTCCGGCCACATCGTCAACGCGCCCCAGAACCAGGCCGCCTACAACACCACCAAGGCCGGTGTCATCCACCTGACGCGCAGCTTGGGGACTGAGTGGGCGACGCGCGGCGTGCGCGTCAACAGCATCAGCCCCGGCTACACGCACACCCAGCTTGTCGACGACCTGCTCCAGACACCCGAGGGCAAGACTATGCTGCCCGACTGGATGGCACGCACGCCCGCCGGCGTCATGGCCGAGGTGACCGATCTGCAGGGCGCAGTGGTCTATCTGGCCGCGGCTGCGTCGGACTACATGACCGGCAATGATATGATCATCGACGGCGGGTATTGCGCGTGGTGACCGAAAAAACAATGAGTACGCCCAACCCTATTGTGGCACAAAGGGATCCGCCGGAAATGCGGAGCGCCTAGACACAGTTCACTTGGGCCGAAAAGTGAACTTCTGCATCAATCCGATACGCTCCAACTGCTCGCATAGGCCGCCAGCCCCAGCTTGCGGGCCACGGCCAGCGATGCAGCATTGTCCCACGACGTGCTGTAGAGCGGAATCCGCCCGGACGCCCGGATCGCCTCCGCCCAGGCCGCGGTCACCCGCGGGCCGTAGCCACGACCTCGATAGGCCGAGGTCGTCTCCAGACCGGCCTCGGCCGCCACACCCGACGACCGCGCGGAAAAGCAGATGCTGACCGGATGTCCATCCTTGACGATGGCCAGCATTGGCGCACGCCCGGCCGCGATCTCGCCCGGAATCCAGCCGCTGAAGTGGTGGACGAGCCGCCGCTCATCCTCGATGAAGACGAGGTCGGCGTCGGGAAATTGGCCATCGGTTGCTTCGGCTATCGCATCCGGAAAGGCGAACGCCGGCCCGGCAAAGAGTCGGGGATCGACCTCAACACTGCGGTCGGAGGCGATGTGGCGACCGATGAGCGACAGGTAGCGATCCGCATGCACCGGCGCTGCCCGCAGATCGAGGATGGACGGCTCCGTATGGGCGAGCCGGTCCAGTTCGTCGGCAAGGTCCCGTGGCAGATCGGCACGCACGGCCCAGGCACAGCCGGCTGGCCCGCGGATCAACGAGAAGATCGGGCCAGGGCTTGGCGCAGGTTCGAGGGTACCCAGGATGCGCCCTCGGGCGTCCAAGTTGAAGAGGGTCTTCAAATGGCGTTGCGGTGTGGTCATGGGGTTGGTTGACTCCAGTTGTGCGGCGAAAAATCAATCACCAATGCGGCTCCAGCGCTCAACCTCGATCGCGTGCTCGTCCAGAAACCTGCCCAGGTCAGCGGCATTTTCGTCGCTGAAGCGCATTTTGAGTCCAAGCAGCGGATCGTCTTTCAGATTCAGCGCGGCCAGCAGATTGGGAATCTCGGCGGCCCTGATGGTCCATGCCCACTCATATTCCGTGTTGCCCAGTAGGCGAGCCACCTCCGGACCCCAATCTCTTCCCTGGATGACCAGGTCGCCCTTGGGCGAGTAGAAAGCTTCCAGCAGGCGACTGCCTTGATCATTGCTCTCGCTTCTCAGGACAATACTCTGCATCTTACCACGTCCATTCATGGTACCATCCTTTTTCGCCAAATCTACCACAGAACGAGTTAGAAGTTTAGATCTTCTTGTGAAATTTAAGCCAGCCCGGCAAGGGCTCAAATCCAAACTGAACATTGATCTGGTTCATCCGACCAGAGCGCGTTGTAAATTTCGACAATCAGTGACTCCTCTGCAAAAAGGAAAAACAACCACGGATTACACGAATTACACGGATTTTTCACTGGGGCAATCCGTGTAATCTGTGAAACCTGTGGCAAAGCTAGTTCTTGCAGTGGAGTCATCAGTAGTTCACGATTTGTCATTCTGAGCGAGTGTTTTTGAAGACGCCACTCTGGCAATCGTCCAGCGAAGAATCTCGCTTTTCAACAAATTGAAAACTACTGACAATGCGGGTGTATTCTTCATCGGTTGAAGTGAAAGCCGGATTGTAAACATGGGGTTGATCCTCCTGGAACGGAGAAGCCGATATGCCTGAAACTCGTCGTTCGACAACCGCTACGCTTTCGCTGGATGATGTCATCGCTCGCCTGGCAGGGCAAGAAGCGGTCGAGGCGATACTGCTCGTCGGGTCAGCTGCTCACAATGCGATGACGCCCGTCAGCGACTACGATCTGGCTGTTCTCTTCTCCCAGACGCCGTTGCCGTTGCACGTCGGCACGACCCAGATCGACGGCCGTTTCACCGATCTGATCTTTTTCAACGGCGATCATGTCGAGCAGGTTCTGAACGCAGCAGAGCCGCTGAACGACCGGGAGTGGGCCGGTCTGCTTGTCCGCTACCTGGTCGAAGGCGAACTGCTCCATGACCGGGATGGACGGCTCAATCGCGCTCGGGCCAAGGTGCAGAGCAGCGACTGGCTACAGCCGCTCGGTGACGGCGATCTGTTCGGCCCGTGGAGTCGCGTCAACTTCAACCTACAGGTGATCCGGCGCTATCTCCAGTCCGACGATCCGACTCTACCTTCTGACGGCCGACATTCGCATGGCGATCTATGGACCCAGCGATCTCTTCTGGAGCTATTTCACGCTGCGCAAGATGCCCTGGCGCGGTGAAAAAGAGGCCATCCGCTATCTGCAAACCCACGACCCCGAATATCTGGCGATCTTCAATCAGTTTATCTCAGAGAGCGAACGTCACGCCAAGTTCGCACTCTACGAACAACTGGCCGTGCGCACCGTTGCCCCGGTCGGCACGCTCTGGCGCGACGGCGATGCCGTCATGCTGGTTGACGCTCCCCAGGTCACGCAGGAGATGGAACGACAGGCGCTCGATTTTTGGGAGGGTCTGGTCGCGTCTCCGTAGGCGGGCGAATCGCTGTACAGCGGCATTCATGCCGCCCCAGCCATGGCGCCGTGAGCGCCACGGCTGGGTGAGGTGCTCACGGCAACAACTCGCGTCAGCACGCCTCTTCACCAATGACTATACTCCCCTCCAACTCAGCATTCGACAAAACTTGCCATCCTTTCCCGCTGACCGTGGTCAGATCCCGAATTCGCACCTCCCGACATCGCGCATAGGGAAAGGGCCGTTCTGCCCCCAACGCGACAGGCTCGACGCCGGGGGCTCCGGCATCGGGATCGGTGAAGAGGTACAGGCCGTCGTAGCCTTCGGGCACATTGCTATCCTCGACTGCCAGACCATCGATGGTCACCGTCTCCGGCATGGAACAAGGATAGCCGAAATCGTGCATGCCGTCATTGGTGACGCCGATCAAGTGGGGCCAAGTTGTGTCGCCGCAGGCCGGAGTCCAGCGGCAGTTGCGAATGACGAGATCGCCTTCCCAGGTGCTGCCGTAATCCTGACGGAAGCTGACAAACGTCCGACCGTAGAGCGTGGAATCTTCAACGGTCAGTAAACCGCGGCCGATGGCGTTCAGGCCCATGTGGCCCAGGGTGCAGCCGCGAATGGTGTATTCGCCGGAAACGCCCATGTGGGTGTCCATGCGCGAGAAGGTGCAGTCCTCAAGCACGATGTTCTTGCAGAAATTGGTGGCGATCAGACCCCAGCGCGTGCGGTCGCAGATCAGGTTCATGCGACAGTTGGCCAGGTGCAGATTGACCACGTTGTTGGCGTGCAGATCGTAGGACCCCATGTTGACCGGCTTGCCCGCGGCGCCGATGGTCGAGTAGATCTTGTGCGGGGTGGCGAAGCAGTTGCGGAAGGTGATGTTGGCGCACTGGTAGGCGTTGAGGAAGCCCCGGTACGGATGGCCGACGGCCGTCTCGCCCACGACATAGTGGGTCAGCCCATCCACTTCGGTGTTGGAGCGGGTGATATCGATGCCTCTGGCCCAGTAGTTGTAGCCGATCTCCTGGACCATGCGATTGGCAATCGTGGTAAAAACGCCGCCGCTCAGGACCAGCGGCTTCTCGTCGATGGGGCGCGCCTCGATGCGGGTGATCGTGTCGTAGTCCCAGTCGATGTCGCCTTCGATTGAACCGTCTCGGCGCAGAATGAAGCAGTCGTGTTGAGGATCGCCATTGTTACTGGTTGAGGCCGCGGCGGATGTAGCGCATCCTCTGCTCGTTCTCCACCAGGACGTGACAGTCGCTTGCGGGCCGCGCGTCCACCTGGCGTTGGTCGCGGGTGAGGCGGTCGATCTGGACGTTCTCCGGCTCCAGCAACGAGCGCACTTCGAAGATCGCACGCTTGTGATCCTCGACGGCCGTGTCAACGACGCTGTCGTCGATGGTGAAACGGGAGGTGTTCCAGTCGGTGTCGGTGGCGATGATGGCGGTCAATGCCCGAAAACCGAGATGGTAGGTCGCGTCAGGCTTGGAGCGAACGGGCAAATTCTGAGCGTTGGCAAAGTTATGTGCTTGACAGATTGCCGGCAGATCATCGGTCACGCCGTCGCCGACGGCGCCGAAGGCTTCGTAGGTGACGAAACTCTCCTTGGAGGCCATATCGTTCCCCTGTATTCTTTCGTAACGTCGGCAAATTTTCCCACCGCAACCTGTACTAGCTCAATCTGCGTCGTGATTCCGGTTCAAGTCTCGTTGGTCGGCGCTGCCTCTAAATCTCGCCGTCCGCCTCTGCTTCGATCCGTCGAACCAAATCTTCAACTTCTGCGATCAGTCTCGGCAAGTTTGGTTCAATGAAACTCATCCCTGACGCAGGTATCCGGTTATGTTTGATGTCTGGTGGGACGTGCTTGTGATGTGGATGCGTGCTCTGCAAACCTGGTTCATCCGGATGCGGTTGCGGGTCGTACCAGTACAGCTTCTCGTTGTTCCGCCATACTTCGTAGCCGTACCAGTCAATGACCATAGGCAACCGGTGGGAAACAACTCTTTCGCGCACTACCATACGGAGGCCGTGTGTGAAGAATAGTTCACCTGCCACGCGCGCCAGTGTCTGTCCTCGACGCACGAAGGTGATGGTAGGGCGCTGAATTGACGGGAACCGGTCGGTCAAGGTGTAGAGAAAGAGCTCGTAGTCCTCTGCTGTGCGCAGTGGATGACTCATACGGCAACCTGAACCAATCCAGACAGACTGTTCTCTTGTCTTTGAAGACGCTGGACCTCGTTGCGGTACTCTGCCTGACGTGCGAGCCAGGTACGATAGACGCTGGCCCATTCACCGAAATCAAGCATCCAGTCATCCTCTTCCGGCTCTTCGCCATTGACATAGGCGGCATAGAGCGTTTCCGAACGAATTCCATATTTGCGCTCAAACCCGAGCATGTCTTCCTCAAGGGCATGAACGTCTGCCAAAATATCCCTCAAATTCACTATTGCACCTCCAAAGTTTCGGACAATCCATCGCGAAACAATTATAGCATGGAAGATAGTCAGCCAGAGAGAGGAAGTTGTTATCGAAGAGCGGTCCTGTATCGTCTACTTTCAACCAGTGATTCGAGAGATCTATCGCAATATGACATCGGAGTTTAGATCAGGCAGCTCGTCAAATGCGCGTAGCTGGACCAGATACATATTCGAATAACCTGTCACATCTGACGTGTAAAGGATATGTTTGTCGTCCGGTGTAAAGCGTGGATGACAATGGGCGGGCTGTCCGTTGAACGTGCTCCGATGCACGGCAAGGATTTTGGGGCCGATATAATCTTCGCCGTTCCATTTGAACAACTGGATAAAGGGCTGCTGAGCCGCCTGAGAGACGCCTGTACCGTCACCCACAATCAGTCGATGATCGTTGCTGGCAAAGTGCCAAGAGTGGAACGGGAAACGGGTTTCGACTGCGTCGCTGTTGTCCCATTTGCGATACCCGAACACATGCTCGCCCTGCCCGTCCCGCGGCCTGCCGTGATAGCCGATATGCTCGCCGTCCTCAAACCAATACTCGTGCCCGATGGCAAATTCACCGTCATCCTGGGGACGGATCTTCCAGACATCGCCTGTCTTTATGTTCAGCCCCCATATCCGCTGCTCGACAAGATGCCAGGGGCCTTCGTGACAGAAGGTCAAAATCTCGGGCTGGGTGGGCGACAGATTGACATGGGTCATGAATCGACGGTCTTCATGGATGACTTCCATCTTTCCGGTCGCCACTTCGACGCGGATGATCTGTGTCAGCGGTTTGCCCTCAAAGAGCGCCGGGAAGTAGGAGTAGGGGAATTCGAGGGCCGGCTCCGTCGGGTCGATTCTGTCGCGCATCATGTTGCAGACGTAGCGCCCATCGGCAGAGGTGATCCCATGAATGCCCAGCACTTTGTCAGGCGGCGCTTGATAGACGACTCGTTCTTGACAGGTATCGACATCCAGCTCATACCAGCGTGTTCTGCCACCAATAGTAGTGTTTGTGATTGACGGCGCTATAGGCGCCGGCCGGACGGTGATCAAAGACTCGCTCGTTTTCGATGCTTCGGCCGGCAAGGTCGGTCAGTTGCGTGACCCGATAGGTATCCAGATCGTAGCGGAACAGGTTGCTGTGGTTGCCACGATCCGAGGTAAAGACGAATGAACGGCCATCATTGAACCAACAGGGATCCGTGAAATAGAGATGGTTGGAATGGCCCAGATAGTCGGTCAGACGTGTTACCCGGCATCCGCTATAGGCATCCTGGTATTGGAATGGCTCATCCTCAAAGACATAGCCTTTATGCATGCACTTTTCTCCCGTTCACATTTGTGTCCCCTCGTGGGGCTTTTTGGTTCTTCGGGATCCCAGAGGGTGTTAACCACCTTCCAGGAAGATTGGCCCCGCAATGCTCTGGTCCTCACGAATCTTCCTGAAAGGTTTCGTCGCAGCCATCGCCAATCTCCTGCCTTCGCTTCTTCCTGGCCTTCAGCGAAAACATCAACGGGATCGCCGGCAGATGCGCCGGCAGTGTCCAGTAGCCGTCGCCGGCATCCTCCAGAAAGGGGAACATCTGGAAGGTGGCGGCGCGATGCTCGTGGAAGAACTCGATCTCCAGCCCCTGCGCGATCAGGGCGTTCTGGATGTCGCCGACCGACCACATCCACTCGTAGGTCGGGTTCTGGGAAAGATGGGTGGGATCGGCGTAGTCGGCGTATTCATCGTCGAAGTAGAGCGGCTGCCTGAGGAAGTAGTCGTACTTGGGCGTCAGTCCGGTCCCATTTTCCTCGTCAAAGACGTAGGCAAAGGGGTGGTATTCGTAGATGTAGAAGATGCCGTCCTCGCGCAGATGGTCGCCGATGTTTTTCGCCCACAGCTCGATGTCGCGTATCCAGCAGAGCACGCCGTTGCTGGTGTAGACCAGGTCAAAGCGCTCGTCCAGCGCTTCATCGTGCACCTCGTCCAGATGCAGCACATTGCCGACGAGAAAGCGGACATTTAGCTGAAGCTCGTCCGCCAACTGCCGGGCAATGGCGATGGACTGCTCGGAGAAGTCGACGCCGGTGACGTCGGCCCCCGCCAACGCCAGCGAGAGCGTGTCATGGCCGATGTGGCATTGGAGGTGGAGGATCTGACTTGCCGGTGAGGTCGCCGAGTTCGCGGCGCTCGATCTCGCCCAGCATGGACTGGCGACGGCGCAGGCGTTCCAGGCCGTAGGAACGGAGATGGATGGGCGCGACTTCGTCCCATTTGGTGCGGTTGACTTGTTCTTCGGGTGTGTAGATCATGCTACGTAGTTCCCAATCGCAGCATCAAGGATTTTGTGAGGTGCAACCACAATCTCATCTTGCTCGCTCGGTCAGGTCTATTCCAATGACCTTGATGTCATCTACGTTTGGAAACTTCGGAGAAATCCGTTCCCAATGATTCTGAAGAGCAGCAATCAGCGCTTTGAAATCCACGCGATCATTGCTGCCGGGTAAATCCCAATGTGCTTTTCGATCCTTCCGATACACGAGGAGGAAGACTGCCTCGACTTGAGCGGTTGTCTCGCAGATAGTCAGCACAAAGCTGGTTTTCGAGACGCTCGAACAGTGCCGGGCCAGTCCATTTATCGGCGAGCTTCAGTTCGACAGGCACCGGTGCATCGAAACCCACACCATGGAATCTGAGGTCAGGCCTTTTTGCATCGGCCAACTCCTCTTCCTGTGGAATGGAATATCGCTCCAGAGCTTTCTCGCGGAGTTCCCGTCCAATGTATTTACGTATTTCGGTCTCTTGCGTAACAGTTTTAAGAATGCTGGCGATGCTACTGTCACCATGTTCCAAGTCGTCTTTGAGATCGAGAAGACGTAGGATCGCAAGTTCAGCCAATTCCCTATGATTGCCAGGTGTACGCTCCAGCATCTCGTGAAAGTCCTTCACCTGAGAAGGCGACCAAGGCTCAATATCGCCCTCCTGTTCAGCCTTATTGTTTACTTGACGTATCAGCCATGATCGAGAAGCTTCGTTAGGATGAGATTTGGCGATGTCAAGCAGTAGCCAGGAACGACTTCTTGCCTGGAATCTGATTCAGCAGACTGAACAGGCTATCCCGAGCTTCTTGCGCGTAATCACGCAATCCTGGCGAATAGGCACCCTTTCCGGCACGGTTAATATCATCTTCAGGCCGGATGTACTCGTGCATCAGCAGGTAGAGCGACTTCAGATGCTCTGGGGTCTTGAATCCTTGCCGTACAGCAGCCTCATCACTACCACGACCTCCCAAAAGATGAGTAAGATAAGTCATTGCGAATGAAGTTTGCTCTTCCGAGGAATCTATCTCCCTTGCACGGGCTTCTAATGACGAGATTGCGTCGTCAGGCGCAACGCCGGTCCACACAGCATACCAGCGAGCCAGATGGTCCATGCTTCTTGAGGGTGCGACATTTACGAGATGCCAGCTTTTCAATTAGATTATCTGGCAAACTTGATCCCTGAAGAATTTTCAGCAGCCCCTCCAAGTTAGACAGATTCTTCGGTTCCCTTTTCAGTAGATCGCAAATACTGGGAGCAAGTTCGTCCCAAGCCCACTGACCAGACCAGCTCAGGTCAGACAATATGTAGTGTTGGGCTGTTTCCGGCTTTCCTATCGACAATTCGAACTCGATTTCTTGCATTAGAAAGTCAGCCACAGTCCTGGGGTATGTCTCGAAAAGCGTCGGAAACCAGGTGGGGAAGCCATTTAATTCAAAGGACGCATACCGACACGCTCGTTCGACTTCCACTAGGTTCAGATTCTTCGGCCAATCTTTTGTCTCGTGTGCCTCAATCTCAAGACCAATAAGGCCGATAATGACTGCATAGCTTGTGGTGTTAAAGGGGGCACCTTCGGATCGCAACTCAGGCTCATGGTGTCGCCAACAGGAGACGGTGATATCTCTGTAGAAGCGTGCGACATCCTCTCCGTACTCTGGTATTATCGTTTGCCAGTTGTATTCGGCCCATCGTCCTGACTGGTTGTTTTTGTCCCGAATTTGTTCGAACAGATAGAACACGGAATCTGGGACTGTCCATGGCTCTTCGTAGTGCGCCGCTCGGTCTTTCTCTAGATTGTCATTGAGATATCTTCGCCAGCCTTCGTGGTATTGGTCTTGACCCTTTTTTTGTGCTTCTCTGACCCTTTCCCACTCGGTTTCTTGCTGCTCCCACTTGCGTGAATCCTCACCTTGAGCCGGCGGTCGCAAAGAGATATCGAGGCGCATAGACAACTCATCATTGTCTGAGGTTAGTTTTTCCAATTTAACGCGCCAAGCACGGGGGTGGTTTGCGGCTTCGTAGAGAGTCAAGGCCACTGACAACGCAACCAATCTGTTGTCCAGAAACGTTTGGCGAGAAATCTCTCCTGCCACGTATTCAAAATCATCTTCATTGAAGTGCCAAAGCGAACCGAAAACTGAGGCTTGCCTGTAGTCAGTCAGTCGTTCTTCCGCTCTTGTTAGCAAGGATCTCCCTTGATCTTTGTATTTCGAACCAGAACAGTGTTCGGTTCAGATCCTTCCACGCGGGAATGATTTCTGAGAACTTAACCTCGTTTTCATCCAGGGTGCGGTTCCCGTAGCCGCGCACTGACGCGTATTTATGCAAAATGGCAAGTGCATCTGGTTTTAGCGTCGCAGGATGTCGCGCCATGATCAGCCGCTTGACCGCTTCACATGCTGGTGCCATTAACCACTGAAACCTCTCAGATACTTCACAATACCGGCGCTCTATCATCGGTGAAAGGTTGAGTAATCCATTTAAGCCAGCAACTAGCCTAGGGAGCAACTCAAGATCAGTTGCGCCCACGAATTGTGCAGTGTTGATTTCTAGATGATTTACGGCATATTCGTCTATCGGTTCAATTTTTTTCAGACATGCCAGGAACCAATCCACAGTCTGTTCTGTTGGCTGCTCATCTTCAATAAGTTCAGCAAGCCACTCGCCGTTCAGTATGGGAGCCTCTGTCAGAAAGCTTTGACGGATAAGGTCAATATCTTCTTTGGATCCGATCGATTTCATGGCCCGGAATGCTGATATACGAACGTACCGTTCAGCATTTGGTGAGAGTGCAATGTTCATGGTTTCAGGCTGCGCGCCCACTAGCTGTCCGAGCCATACCATGCGGAGCAGGAAAGCCGTCAATTCTTCGTGATTCGCATATTGTTCGAGCAATGCCCGAACATCATCGGTTAGATCAGGGCTGGCAAATCGCTGGACTGCACCATACTGCTGTACAGAATGACCAGTAGATCCGTCAGCCATTTGCCTGCAGATTTCACGCAGTATATTGCGACGAACCGACAATGGTAACTGGCTTGGATCACCCCCTTCAAAGATAATCTCAGGTGCGATTTTGCGAACACGCTCCCCGATCTTATCGTCTAGAATCGCAAGCCATGGCAGAATCGGACGTAAGCTAGGTACAACAATGTCCAAACCGTATTGATTGCGAAAGAATAGCGTTTCGATGGTTCGTCGTGATGTTTCACGCTTAAGTAACTCAGCAAACCACTCAGCGGTTAGATATTCTCGTACCGAACGATGATGAAAACGCACCGTGCCATAGATAGCTTCGTCGAAGATGGGGCGGGATAGCAAAGTTGAAATCTCCTGGTCATCCCACTCAGTGAGCACAGATTGAACAGCGATTCCTTTGGTATTGTCCGAACCATCGGGAATCCTGATTGTGGAATCCTTGGTAAGTGTCGTGCTTGCGGCCAAGAGTCTAGTACCCTGACGAACCCGTTCCGCCGAAAGCGGGCGGCCATCGGCGCGATCTTGATCACGCTCAGCCAGCCTCCGATCAATGCTGTTTCGAATGAGTTCAAGGCGAGTTCCAATTCGACCTTTATCGATCCAGAATCCAGTAAGCTCTTCTAAATCCTGAGGACGTGATGTAAATGCCCAAGCATCCGCACGTTCCACAGCATCGAGGAATGATTTACTATTCTTGATGCCTCGGGCTTCGACAAATACCGCAATCTGTTCGCGTGTAAGATCATCGAAAGCAACGATTCTGAAATCTGATTGAGCTTGCCCAGCCGTCACAGTTTGAGTATGCACAACACCTTCATGGATATCGTCTTCAGCCTGCGGATCACGTTTAGTTTGGGCAGAACTCCCATAGGACAGATGTCTTTTACAGTGGGCTAGATCCGTTTTGGGTCGCCATGCGGTAGTCCGGCCTGTTATGACGATATGCGTTCGATCTTTAGCTGATTGGATTCTTCTGCCTAATTTTCGTATTGCCAGTTCGAAGTCAAGGGGATGTCGAAGACGAGCTTCATCCACTGAATCCAGGAGAAGCCATCCCTCCTCTGCAGATGCCAGCCACTCCTCAAAATTTTCGTAGGCTCCTATCTCAAAAGCATCTTCGAAATCTTGGGGGATATGTTCTAGGCGGAGGAAAAATGCAGGTCTGCCCTGCACCCGAAGTGTGCGCGCAATATTGCGAATCTCGGCGGTTTTGCCTGTGCCAGCTTCGGACAGAATTACCACGCGGTACTCTTTTAGCAGGTCAGGCCAACAAAGACGATTGCTGCCATATATCCGGCTGTAGGTCGCAAAGCCGTCTTCTGCGTCGTTTTCCGACAACTCATGGAATGTTCTGTTGAATTCGATAAACTCGGTAATTCGAATCTAAGGCAGAATTTGGACTCATCGGTATTTCCAATCAACTTCGTCAATGGTAGGTCGAGCGTACGCCATACCTGACTTGATCTTGACCGTCTTATCGATTCGCTGGTAGAGGGCGTGGATTTTATTCACTAAAGTTCTGTTCGGTTAATCTCTGGGTTTTGGGAGCATTTCGATGGCGTGGGTGATATCTTGGACAGCGTTCCCGCCAATCTCTAGAGGACATAGCGCATCTCACCTTCGACGAGCGCTCGGATGCGCGGCTTGAGGCTGCGAATGGTGCCCAAGTCGACCGGTTGTTGCAGTAACGCCGTCAGATACTCTTGCAGCGCGACCAGACCGAAGTAACCGGTCGGGCGATTGAATTCGACCAGCATGTCAATATCGCTGTCAGGATTGGCTTCCCCGCGAACCACGGAGCCAAACAGAGCCAGTGACTGCACACAGAATCGATTGACCAGCTCATGGCGATGATCATCGATGACTTGGACAATAGCATCAATACAGATCGGAATGTGCAATGTTGCATCTTTACGAAACAACTTGCCGCGCGTCACCTTTGCTGAAATCGTATTCTGTCTTCATTTCGATATACTCATGCACCCGCAGTCGGTACTGCGAAAACCTTGACCTCGTCATCCAGTCGATCGGAAAGCCTATCCTTCTCAACCTCAAGATCATATCGAGACTGAAGGTTCATCCAGAACCGTTCTGACATCCCGAAGTATCGTGACAGTCGAAGCGCCGTGTCAGGCGAAACGCCACGCTTGCCATGGACGATTTCGTTGATTCGACGCGGCGGCACCCCGATATCCTTGGCGATGCGGTACTGAGAAATGCCCATGGGTTCAAGAAACTCTTCCAGCAGTATTTCTCCAGGATGGATTGGCGGCAGCTTGTTTTTTGTCATGTTCATTGTGTCCCCAAAATCTGTCCGTCGTGTCCTCGCTCGGTCTGACGATTCTGCTGCTGTTGGAAGTTCACAGCCCGGCCTACAAATGAATTCTCAATGATAGTCGACCACTTCAACTTCGAACGCGTCGCCGTCGCCGCCAGATAAAGCAGATTCGCCACTGACTATTGATCCGTATGCTATGCTGACCGGCACGACTGCCGCTCAACAGTTCCACTCGATTTGACGGGGGTATGGTGAGATCGTCAAGTTCGTCAGCAGCGTCAAGCATTTCGAGCTTAACGAGAGCACGTCGCTGGATAGTTTGCGGCAGTTTTCGAGAGAACTCACGATCGAATATCTTCTTTGTCTCTCGATCAGCAAAGCTCTTGATCATACACAAATATTAACGCATGAGCGTTATGCCAGTCAACCCGGTATTATTGTCAACTGCACTTGAACTCACTTGCCTCAACAACTCATCGACACCGCCATCCATCCACCGCAAAAGCCGCGGCGCCCGTTCCGCTTCAGCCACGCTGCCTTGCCAGATGATCTGCTGGATTTCATGTTCGATCTGATAGAGGGTCAAGCGCTTGGCCAGGCCCGGCGTCTGCGCGCATTGCGGTGACGCATCGAACAGCGCGCCCAGAAACGGCCGGAAATCGATATCGGGACGCGGCGGGTAGAGACACCAGTGGATCAGATGGCAGAGATCAAAGTCACCCTCGCCGTACTGGGAACACTCCCAGTCGATCACGCCGGAAAACCGTCCGCCATCGAGCACGATGTTTTTGGGATGAAAGTCGTTGTGCAGCAGCTTGGGGCCGGCCTGAAAGTCCAAGGCATCAGCGGACTGTTCCAGAAAGCGGAACACGCGCTCGAAGATGCGAAGACTCTCCGGCTTCAGGCGCAAATTCTCCGACTCTGCTCTGAGCAGCGCCCAGTAGCGCTCATGGCCCGCTCGCCAGGAACCGGCAAATTTCGGGATGGTCGGCACGTAGAGGCCGATGTCATAGGCCGTGCCGGTCAAGGCGTGTAATCTGTCCAGAAACAGCGCAATTTCTTTGCCCAGTTCAATCTGTTGGGCGACGCTGGTCTCGGCATAGACATTGACGAAATCAGCGCCGGGTAGGAGAGTCAGCAGGGTGTAGTGTAGCGGACCTGCCTCGCGCTCGAGCACGCCGACATGCAGGATTCTCGGCACGAGGTCCAGGCTCGCAATCCGTCTGAACTTCGCCTGCTCGCCATCCATGCTTGTTGCGGAGACCCGCAGAAGAAGTTGGTCATTGATGAAATAGATTCGCTTGTCGAAGCTGCCGGTGATTGATGTGACCTTCTTGATCTCAATCTGATGTCTCCTGCAAATCTGGTTGACCACAAGGTGTACGTTCTCCAGTGGGCCTGGACTATCAATCATGTCGATCACTCAGCATCTGTAGTGTGCGATGGGCAGGGACGGCGTTCAAAAAGCGTTGGCGCAGCGAATAGTCGGTGATCTCCTGTGCGAGGCAATCGAGTAAGTGAAGCCCCTCTACGATCAGCTTTTTCGCTGCCGGATCATCCGCCGCCTGCAAGATCTGGATACAGACGACATAGGCTCGAAGCGGTTCGTCCCAGCCCTCGGCGGTCTCTTCCGGGAGGAGCGGTAAGATCGGTGCGATCTGATCGCGTGCCGTGTCGATGTCGCCGCAGCGATAGGCTACGTCTGCCAAGCCGATTTCCGCCTGATAGGCCAGGATCAATTCATCGCCGGCACGTAGGTGGGTTGCTGCTTTCTGAAAGTTTTTCGCTGCTTCTTCCCATTCGTGTTCACCGGCAGCTAACGCCATCTGGGCTGCGGCCAATTGGGCGATTGCATATGCCAGGGATACCGGCGAGTCTAGCGTCCCGGCAAGGGCAACCGCCTCGGTCGCGCAGGACAATGCCTCTGCCAACTCGCCCGCCTGGCGATGGGCGAAGGCTTTGTATAGAAGGGTTGACTTCTTGATCCAGTCGTCGCCGAGAATATCGAGCAGTGTCATGCTCTGTTGCGCAAGTCTTATCGCTTGCTCATAATCGCCAAGATGATTCCAGGCGTTGGCCAGGTAACTGTAGGCCTGGGCTGTGTTGACAC
Organism: uncultured Chloroflexia bacterium; assembly: GCA_963698255.1. Classification (GTDB taxonomy): domain Bacteria; phylum Chloroflexota; class Anaerolineae; order Caldilineales; family Caldilineaceae; genus JAWKOK01. The sequence goes on from CAVOQD010000030.1 coordinate 362,419, forward strand.
GGTCGCCAATGGCCTGACTGCTGGCCAGGAACCGTTGACAGTAGGTTAGGCCCGTTTCGTAGCGTCCTTGGTCGATGGACATGCTGCCCAAAATGCTGACGGCCAGACGAGCGGGCAGTTCCAGACGACCGGTGCGCTCGTGATAGGCCAGCAGACGACCGTACATTTCGTGGGAGCGAGCATAGTCGCCCAGTCGATAGGCGTTGTAGCCGATCAGCTCCATGCAGATACCCGCCTGCGACTCCAGCCCCTCGGCCTGCGCCATCTCCAGCATCGCCTCGGCCAAGGCTATGCCCTGGGTGTAATCCGCAACCAGTTCGAGCGCTTTGGCCTGGTTGAGGTTGATGCTGATGATGTCTGCCGTGCTGCCGAGTTCGGTCGCCATGGCCAACGCTTTTTGCGACAGCTCCTGGGTACGGTCGAATTGACTGCGACATTCGGCAACATAGACCAACGCAGTCAACAGCCGACAGTGCAGCTTTAGCCGCTGTAGTTCACTCTCGTCGTCCAAAGAGCTGGGCTGCGTTTCAAGACGCGCCACCGTGCCTTCGAACATATTCTGTAACTCCGCGTAAAGACCCCGCAGATCGCAAAAACGAAAGAGGCCATCCTGCGCGTTTTGCAGAAGGTCTAGTTCCAGATGTTCTGTTGCCTGCTGCCACGCAATTGAAATGTTCTCCCACTCAGGCTGGATGAGCGCACCCGCCGTCCCTGCCTCGCGGGTGTCGAGGGCTACTGCCTGGTCGGCCAACAAGGTCAGGTAGAATCGGCGGTGGGCGCGCATGGCCTGGACCGCGGCCGGTGCATCGCTCTCAAGCGCCTCCGCCGAAAACTGGCGAACGAGCGCGTGCATATCGTAGCGTCGCGATCCCTCATGCCGCAGCAGGGATTTGTTGCGCAGCGCGCTCAACAGGGCCGGTGTTGCATCGGCAACGGCTTTGGCTGCATCCAGCGTAAAGCCGCCGCTGAAGACGGCCAGCTTGGCCAGCGTGCGTCGCTCCAGCGTGGAGAGCAGCCGCCAGGATGCGTTGAAGACGGCGCGTAGACTGCGATGTTGCGGGTCAATATCGCGCGAGGTCGTGAGCAACCGATCCAACCCGTCGACCAGTTCAAGCACAATCTCCTCACAGCTCAGATCGCGGATCCAGGTCGCGGCCAATTCGATACCCAAGGGGAAACCTTCGACCAGTTGACAGATGTGAACCACGTGGGGAAGCTGCTCGTTGGTTAGCTTGAAGCGCTTGTCCAGCCGGTGCGCCCGATCCACGAAAAGACGGACCGCGGAAAACTGAGCGGCTCCGACGTCCGTGCCGTCGGTGGGAACGGCCAAGCCGTGCAACTCGAAGAGGTCTTCAGCCAGCAGGTTGAGCCGCTCGCGTGACGTAACCAGCAGCACCACTTCCGGCGCCTGCCGTAGCAGTGTGACCAGATGATCCACGCCATCCATCAGATGTTCAAAATTGTCCAGCACCAGCAAGAGTTGTTTGCTGCCGATCATCTCGACCAACTGCTCGAAGGGGCTCCTCTGGCCAGGGCCAAACGAAAGCCCGAGCGTCTCCGCAACAGCAAGCGGCATCGCTTCAACCGTCGGTGTTTGGCCCAATGGGACAAAGAAGACCCCGTCGCGGAAGTTGTTCAACTGTTGGGCTGCCACCCGCTGGGCCAGCCGCGACTTGCCGATGCCGCCAGGCCCCACTATGCTCAGCAGGCGATAGGCTGGATTCGAGAGGCGCTGCTGAAGCGCCTCGATCTCTTCCTCACGTCCGATAAACGGCGTCAACTGCTGTGGAAGATTGTGGTGCGCTGAGGTCGGCTCCACGTTGGTTGGGCTGCGTGGCTCCAACGATATTGGTTGTGGACTCGCAATTTCTGCGCCGGCAGGCATGTCAGAACTGAGAATCTGTGTGTGCAGGGCCAACGTTGCCGGTTCGGGGTCCAGCCCCAGCTCGTCACTCAGGACTGTGCGACAGCGTTCAAAGAGCGTCAGCGCTGCGTTGCGTTGGTCCTGTACCACTAGCACACGCATTTGCCGACGGTAGGCCGATTCGCGCAGCGGATCGAGTTCAATCTGCCGCTGCGCGGCGTCGAGCGCCCCGGTCAGGTCGCCATGGTTCTCAGCATAGACGGCCAGGTCAGCGTAGGCATCCAACAAAAGCAGCCGCAGCCGCTCACGCTGCATGAAGAGCCATTCTTCAAACGTGACACAGCCGCTCAGCCCGAAGCCGTCCAAAAATTCACCTTGATTGAGCTGCACCGCTTGACAAAGCAGCTTCTGGCACTGCTCACACTGGCTCCGGCCGGCGTGGTCATGCTGACGGCTGCTCTCGATAAGCCGATAAAAACGATTCGTGTCGGCCAGATCGACCCACGCCGGATCGATCTGGACTGTGCGACGGTCGGCAATCAAAAGGGCAGGCTGTGTCGTCTCTGCAGGCTCCAATTTCTTGGCCAACTGGCGCAGTCGCGAGAGGGTTACGCGCAGATTGTTGAGCGCTGCGGGCGTCGTTTCATCCGGCCAGAAGATCGCCAACAGCGTCTCGCGGCTGTGGGCAGTGGTGTGTTCCGTGACGAGATAGGCAAGCAGCGCAAGCTGTTTGCGCGAGCGAAGCGCCACCGAATGCCCGGACCCATCCACGATCAACCCGGGGCCAAAAAAATGGAAGGGAACCGTGTTCGTGCTCATTCGCTGACCTGCTGGAAACCGTTTGGTAATGATTTGGAAATGGTACGAAGTATGATGGGAGAGGACATAACAACCATCACTCAATTGCAGGCACATTATGCACGAATCCACACCAAAGTACCACTCCTATTTGTTGCGTATCTGGCAGGACGGCGAACACGCACTGTGGCACGCCTCGGCCCAGTGCGTACAGAGTCAACAGGTTGTGCATTTTGCCGACCTGGAAGAGATCGCACCCTTCCTGTGGGCGCAAACCGAGCCATGCCCGCGGCCACAGGAGGCCCACACTCCTCCTGATCTGGAAGAGTAGCGTAAACCGTATTGGACCAACCAAACCTGGAGAAACCTTATGAAACATCCCGTGAGAAACCGACGTATTGAGTCCTTCCTGATAGTGGCTGTGCTGCTCACTGTCAACGCCTTGGTGCTGCTCTGGATGCAAGGGCGGCCCATTGCCTCCGTTTTGGCCAGTGAACTGGCTGCCCCGGCCGCCGCGCCTCAAGCAGCCGTGACGATTCCCACCACCTTCAGCTACCAGGGCACGCTGCGCGACGCCAATGGCGACCTGATCAACGGCGCCGTCAACCTGACCCTCAAGATCCATTCGGCGGTCATCGGTGGCAACGCACTTCACAGCGAAAGCTACGCCAATGTGAATGTGCGCAACGGGCTTTTCAGCGTCATCGTGGGCGACGCAAATCCAATCGCCTCCACGGTCTTTGATACCTATCCCCTCTATCTCGGCCTTAGCGTAAATCAAGACCCCGAAATGTTACCGCGCCAGCGGCTGCACCCCGTGCCCTATGCCATGCAATCCAGCAGCGCACAGACCGCGGTGACCGCCAACAATCTAGCCGCGGGCGGCGGCGTGCCCAACCTGGTCACGCTCGGCGCGGCCGGAGCCAGCGAGATCGGCTTTGCGCCCAACGGCGGCAAGATCACCAATAGCGCGGGCGGGCTGACCCTGAACGGCGGGGCGAATCCGAAAGTGAGCACGGTCGGCGCCCTGGCAGTAGGCGGCGATCTGACGGTGGACGGCGACTGGAGCGCCGGCGCAATTCACGACGTCGGCAATTCGCAAGGCGGCGCCACTGTCCGATCCACTTATCCAGTCAGCATCAACCGCTATGTTGTAGAAGCGCCGGATCAGGGCGCATCGCCCGACACGGTTGTGGTCGATGATGCGATCTTAACCCAGTTTTGCCAAGATGAAGATGGCTGTAGCGTCAGCTTGTATATGCGCAATTGGGCCGCAGCCAATGAAGGGGGGTTGCTGGCAGGTGCTGGACCCTTCCGGATGAGCCTTGCTCCCGCGGCGGGTGGAAAACGGCATTGGGCAATCTATGATACAACGGGAAACGCCCCGACTCTGGGATTTGATAAGGATGGCAGCGTCGGTCATCTCATGAGTGTCTTTGGTTCCTGCTTTTTTACTGATGGCGAACATAACAACGCCGTGGGCAGCGACGGCGAGTTTGGTTTTGGACTGCTCAATTGGTTTGGCGCCTTCAGCGGCGCCTATGATTCAACCAACATGACCTGTGTTCTGATCATTGAAGACTAAGGCCGCTGCAAGCGATTGTCTCCCCCGCGTGACGACACGTCCACAGCGGCTTTCAGGCCGTCAATTAGGGATTCATTTTCTTGGAACGGCCTAAATTGCCACAATAGAAAGGAGGATCATTCGATGAGGCGATTTTTTCGTAGTCAATTTTCAGGCCGATCACGAGGTCGCGTCGTGGGCCAAACCCTTGGCGCTTTGCTCGCTCTGTCGCTGACGCTGCTCCTGACGGTTGGCATTGCACAGGCGGCTTGCGGCGGCGGCAACTTTAGCGACTTCTGTTCGAATAACTTTGGTCTTAGCGGCAACCTAAGCGCCGTAGGTAGCCCCACCGGCAACAGCTTTCCTGCGGTGGACAATAGCCAGTTGCCCATGGCGGGCGAACTCTTCTATGCCGACTACAAAGCACTGGAAGCGCAAGCGCGGGACCTACTCGAACGCAACATGAATTTTCGTGCAGACATTTCTCCCTACCGCCCAAACAACAACTTCAACAAGCTCGTCCGTCAGTTTGATGTCAACAGCGGCTTTTCAGCGGCCTACGATGATCCGGCTCCTGCTATCGGCAGCATGACCTTGCAGGAACGAATCGACATGGCCGACGCGGATCTGCGCCAGGCGCGCAATCTCTATGCCTTCCTGGCGGTCTATGCTCCTGAAGCGCGTATGCGGGCGGACAATGGGACAGATTCGGCGCCGGGTCCAAACTACAAGGAAGAACTCTGCGCCCAGCCGGAAAATCCCAATCCGCCCGACCCGGTCAAGAGCGGTCAGGTGCTTGATCCCGTGATCGACTGGTGCGACTTTCCCGCGCGGCTGCGTCAATCCGTGCGCGAGGCGGCCTATCTGCGCATGATCTTCGCCCAGCAGTTTATGGTCGATGCGCTGGGGCTGCACTTCAGCGCCGGCGCACTGCTCGGGGGCGAGGCCTTCGTGCGCCAAGAGGTTGCCAAACTGGATGCCGCCGCAAATCAGTATGACCTGACCGAACAAGGACTGCGCGAGGCGCTCGACGTACCGTCTGGGCAGTGGTTGTCTGGTCTCTGACTTCTACACCCAGTCCGAATGGGCGCTGCTCTCACGCGCTGCCCAGGGGCAGGAAGTGGCGCAGCACCACAAGGCCGCGCGGCTGAGCTATCTGGACATCAAGAGCGACAGTGACATCCCACGCGCGCAGGAGGCCGCTCAGGAGACCTATCGAACGGCAGCCACAGCCGGCTATCTCAAGATGATCGGTTTGGCGGGCACGGCCGCCGTCGGCGCGTCGAGTAGCGGCTGTTCAGCCGCCGGCACGCGTCCTGACGGGGCGCTGGTGGCAGAGATGGCGCTCAACCTGTTGGACACGCGTGAAAGCGCGCGCGAGATGCGCGAAGGGCGCAACATCTTCGGCATGGATGTACGCTTCACCCCGTCGCGGTCCTACCGTACCGCCTTTGGCAGCAGCGACAAGGGGCTGTGGGAGCAGGCCAAAGACGCCGCCGACCTGGCCCTGCAGATCCAGCAGCAGACCGAAAACGCTGAACGTGTCTTTGACCTCAACCAGCAGGATCTGGTCAAAGCGGTGCTGGCCATCAACACCAAGGTGGACAACGATATCCAGATCGAGGCCGGCTGTGATCTCCAGGGATTCCTCAATGAGCCGGACCCGGATGCGGCCTGGTATGCCTGCATCGATGACATGATCGTGCACACCCTGGAGTGCGACCCCACCGACAACAGCTTTGACGCCTGTATGGACCGGACGACCGACGGACAACCGCCACGAGCCGACGGCAGCAACTGGTTGATTCTGGTGAGCGATATGCGCACGGCGCACCAGGATCTGCGCACAGCCTGGTTGGGCGTGGAAGCCGCTATCGAAAAGCGGGACAACCTCCTCAAGCGTGCCGATACAGAAGTGATGCGCAACACGAGAGTCAAGAGCTCAATTCTCACCAGCGCAGAGGGTAATTCGGCGTTTGAGGCAATCATCGTAGCCGGACAAGGTCTCGATGTTGGCTCGGATGGAATTCTCACGATTCACCCTGGCGTGATTGTCGAGGCGGCGCTGCGGCCGGTGCAGATCTTAATGCAGGCGGCCAGCGATATGGAGATCGAAGACGCCAATTCCGCCGCGGTTATACGCAATTACTTCTACGACATGGCCGAAGCGCAAGGTGAAATCGATATAGCCGCCCAACAATATCGCTCCATGCTGACCCAGTTCAACGGTATCGTCGGGCAGACCCGCCACGATGTCTTTGAGTCCAAGCGACAACATGCTTACACCACGGCCTTGCCTGCCAACGATCCAAGCTATCGCATGGTGCGCGATTCGCGGCGGTTGGAGCTGGCGACACAACTGGAGACCGCCGCTCGCCAGGCCTATCTGGCCGCCCGCCGCGCCGAGTATGAGTACACCTCCCGGCTCAGCGCCAACAACTTCCGCATCTCCGATATCTACAAGGCGCGCACGGCCAACGACATCTTGATTTTCCTGCAAAATCTGGATGGAGCGGTCTCCAATCTGCCCGGCGCAGTGCGTGATGCCGACACGAATCAGCTTGACCTGAAAATCTCTGTCGCTCAGCATGTACTCGGTTTGACCGATCAATACCTCAAGGGGCAAGGAGTTGCTGACGCCGATCTGCAAGCGGAACGCACCAAACGCTTCCGCCAATGGGTAGCGCAGAACACCACCCTGGGCAGCGATGGGAAGCCAAGTTTGGTCTTTGATTTTGCGACCCCCACAGCGACTGACGGCTTGATCGGACAGGTCGTGACGCAAGACTACGGCTACTACTGGCTGCACAAGGTGGCCGGTATCGGCCAACCCAAGCCGAGCAGCAACGGCTTCGGCGTCAACCTTCTCTCTTCACAGACGGGCGACCTGGGCTATCGTCAGGTCCGAGTCAGCCAGAGTGGGCAAGTGGGGTTGACCTCGTTTGCCGGCTGCGCCTTTGACTATCGGCTGATACCACCGGCCGCGCTGTTAGGACAGGAGTACCCATCCGGTCAACCGACCGATCTGGTCACCGGGGTCTTCAACGGCGACATCAATGGGGCCAAGGGCAACAGCGCACCGGGCTTCAGCACGCCCGCCTTCCTGGGGCGTCCGCTGGCGTCCAACGGCTGGGAGGTTGTCATCAATGCCGGTTCACCCAATGGCGTCCTGCCGGACATGGACCTGCAGCAGTTAAACGACATCGAGCTGAAGATCAGCACGACCTACGCTTCGCGCAGTGTCAACAGCCAGCCCCAGCCATCGCAGTGTGTGCGAGTGGACTTCTAGAGTTTTTGCGACTGTGGGTTTGCGAAGACCGGAATGGCTTCGGCGACAAAATCGCTTCGCAGATCCACAGTCGCAAATGGGAATAGGGAGAACGTTATGAAAACCAAAATTATTGCTGCTGTCATGGGGTTGTTGATCGTCGGCGTCGTGATGGCGGCATCGGGCGCAATCAATGTACCAGCGTTGGCGGCTTCACCAGCGGTAAGGTTGAAGTCTGCGCAAACTGCGCAGACTTCGCCAGCCGAAAATAGTGCAGTTCAACTTGAAGGCGCCTACAGCGGCGTTGTGGATCTCAATGTCACAGTGGGCGGCGTCTTCAGTGACACCTTGGCTATGCCGCCCGCAGACGCGCCCGCGCCACCAGATCTGGGCGTCATCGATCTGTCGCTGGAGCTGACCCAAGCCGGCCAGACACTCAGCGGCCATGTCAGCTTGGACAAGACATTGGTCTTTGACGTCGCGCATACCGTGGGGACGGGAGCCAACACCGTTGAGATTGGTCCATATGTCAACGGTGTGATTGAGGGCGCCAATCTTGCGCTGCAATCTGAGAAGGTGTCGATTGTGTTGGGCGGACGAACAATCCAGAGGCAATTTCGTTTGACGGGGATGACAACGTCCAGCGACGGCAGCAAGGTGAGCGGTGAATACCGCGAGACCCTGTGGGGCTACACCACGGCTCCTGTCACCGTCGTCGGCACGTTTAGCCTGCAACGTCCTGTCTTCAGCACTGCTATCCCGGACTCGGGCGGAGGTGAAGGTGGAGGTGGAGGTGGGAGTGGGAGCGTATCCATCTATCTACCTGTGATAGTACGATAGATCGGAGTATGGTTCGTCGCATAGCGTTGTTGCCTTGTACCTATACCGCCGTCGGATCAATGGGACACGGATGCCACGGATTGGGCAGGATCTGCACGGATGTCTTCAGAAATATCCGTGCAGATCCGATGCATCAGCGTCATCCGTGTCCGATGGTTGTGTATGTCTGCTCAAGCTATCCCTTCAAGCCCACGGACGCGATGCCGCCGATAAGTTTGTCCTGCGCGAAGAAGTAGATCAATATCGGTGGGATCATGATGAGTAGATTGGCGGCCATGACCAGATTGAGGGACGGGTTGGCCCGTGTGGCCAGATTGGCGAGACCGATGGCGATGGTGAACTTGCTGCCGTCGTCCAGATAGATCAGCGGCCCCAGCAAATCGTTCCACCCGCCCAGAAATACGAAAATCGCGACGACGGTCAGAACCGGTTTGGTCAGCGGCAATATGATATACCAATAGGTCTGAAACCAGTTGCAGCCATCCACACGTGCGGCGGCGTCCAGCTCTTTGGGCAATGTATTCATATATTGCCGTATCAGAAAAATGAAGAATGCGTTGCCGAAAAAGGACGGTACGATAAGCGGCAAGTAGGTTCCATACCACCCCATTTTATGGAACATGAGGAACTGCGGGATCATCAATACCTGCCAGGGTATCAGCATGGTGATGATCAGCAACGTGAACAGGAACTCTTTTCCTCGAAAATGCAGACGAGCAAAGGGGTACGCAACCAGCGAGCAGGACAGCAAAGTGCCGACTATGGTGCCGGTGACGATGATCATTGTGTTCATGGCGTAGCGCAGAAAGGGCCGGCTCGGATTCGTCAACACGCGAACGAAGTTTTTCCATTCCCAGTGTTCGGTTGGGTACCATTCAGGGGGAATGGTGAACACTGGTATACGATCCGGCTTCAAAGCCACCGTGATCATCCAGCCCACAGGGAGGACGATGATTGCACACAGTAGAAAGAGAAAGATGTAGATCAGGAATACGCGGCCGATACGCCTGATTACATGACGATTCAGCGAGCGCTTGGTCCTCCCGGCGCCTGACACCGATTCACTGTTTGCGGCCATTTTACCCTCCTTCGCCATCTGTTTCGTAGTAGACCCACTTTTCTGACGTACGGAATGTGATGGTGATAACGACAGCCGCGAGGACAACGAGCACCCAGGCCAAGGCCGATGCATAGCCAAATCGACCGTTGCGGAAGCCTTCATTGTACAGGTTGAGCAAATAGAAATTGAGGGTGTTGCCGCGGCCGCCACGAGAGCCGCCGAGGATGAATGCGACGTCAAACACTTGAAATGCGCCGATCAAGCCGGTGATCAACACAAAAAAGATCGTGGGCGTCATCATCGGCAACGTGATGTGACGGAATCTGCGCCAGCCATTGGCGCCGTCAATTTTCGCAGCCTCGTACAGGTGTGGCGGGATATTCTGTAGACCGGCCAGGTAGATGATGGCCCCGCCCCCGATGCCCCAAAGCCCCATCAGCACGACCGCCGGTATGGCCCAGGTGGGGCTCGACAACCAGCGCGGCGGATCAGCGATGCCGATGCCACGCAGTATCTGGTTGAGTATGCCCAGGTCCGGGTGCAGGATCATGCTCCACAGAACAGCGACTGCGACGCCCGCCAGAAGCGAAGGAAGATAGAGCACGGTACGAAACGTATTCATACCGTGCACCTTCTGATTCAGCAGCAACGCCAGCCCAAAACCGGCGATCAAATAGACCGGCACGGACAGCACAAGGTAGCGGAGTGTCACCGACATGGAATGAAGAAAATCGCGGTCGGATGCCATGTCCCGGTAATTGTCCAGTCCGACCCACTTCGGGGTGGAGACGAACGACCAGTCATTCATGCTCAGATAGACCGAAGCCAGGATCGGTCCCAGAAGAAATATGAAGAATCCAAAAATCCAGGGTGATAGAAACAGATAGGCAGCACGCTCCTCTTGCCGTGCCAACTTGCTTAACTTGTGTCCGGGCATGGTTGGGGCCTGCGCTCTCCGCTAAATATCTGGAACTGTCCAGCCATCGAAACAGATAGAACGCGGATCGGGCGTATGCGGCGGATTCCCGCGGATTTCCATGAAGAAATCCGCGGAGATCAGCCGAATCCGTGTCATCCGCGTTCTATCTGTTTCGATGGCAAAACCTACTCAATGCTTTCCCACGTTTCCCAGGCCTGGTCCAGATTCTCCTGGACGAATTCTGCGGCTTCATCAAAGCCTTCCTGGGCCGATCCGCCTTCGTCGACAAGCGTCTCCCATGTACCCCACAGCGGATCGATGACATCCCAGAAGTTGGGCACAAAGATACCCTGCCGGCCAAAGGTCATCACTTCCAGCAGTTCCTGACGCCCCTGACTGTCACCGGCCCAATTCATCTCTTCTGCGAGGGTCATGTCCAGCGGGATGCCGCCAACTTCGGCACGCAAGCGATTGCCGTCCTTGGCCAGGAAGGTGATGAATTTCATGGCGGCCTCGGGATTATCACTTTTTGCGAAAACGCCGAAGGCATCTGTCCAGGATGACACCCAAGGATCATCCCCGGCAGTCTCCACCGGCACAGGAGCCACGCCCCAGTTGATGTCGCCAACGGCCTCCAAGGCTTCGACCCCAATCACATTGTCGATGAGCCACATGGCCTGTTTCCCCTGTGCAGCCATATCCGAACCGCCAAACAGATCCATGTCAGACGGCGACGGCGCGTGACCCGCTGCTATCATGTCGGCCAATATCTGGTGGGCTTTGACTGTGGCCTCGTCATTGACCAGTGCAGTCCGGCCGTCTTCGCTGAAGAGATAGGCGGGATCGGACCAGTAGAGCATGATGTCGGCGGTGCCGCCCCACACCTTGTCTTCGATATTTTCAGCGTCATTGGACAACTGGCCCGCTAACGTTGCATATTCCTCGACGCTCATTGCCTCAGTTGTGGATGGATAGGGCAGCCCGGCTGCATCGAACATATCTTTGTTGTAGAACAGCACCATACCGCCGGAGTAGGTCCCGATGCAGTAGATATCCTCTAGCACCAGGCAATTGGCGCCCAAAGGGCCCTGGTTGAACTTGGCCAGATCAATGCCTTCGGCATCGAGCGCAGGCTGGATGCTGAGAACTTCATCACCCTTCACCCAACGACGCTCGTAGATAAATCCGATTTCCGGGGGATCGCCGGCAGCCAGTGCGGTGTCGATTTTGGTGACATAGTCGCCTTCCGGAATTTCGGTGATCTTTAGGTCGATATCGGGGTTCTGCTCCTCAAACGCTTCTTCCAGGAGGGGCAGGAATCCTTCTTCTCCCTCGAAGATCCATAAATTTACTTCTGCCGTATCACTGGGCGCAGCCGCCTCGTTTGGGCTACTACAGGCTGCCAGCAACACCAGCAGAAGAGCGAACATTGTCCAACGACTGATTACTCGTAACATCTCTCGCTCCTCACCGTGTGGGTTGATCCGAATATGCTCTCTGTCGAACTGAATGGCGCCAATGTTTGTCGGCCAGTCGTCATCTCCTGATTCCGAAATCACCTCCCTCACATCGGTAGGATCGTCCGCCATGGGCTATTCATTTATACGTATAAGTGACAAATGCAAATATAGAGGGATACAGAGATTGTGTCAAGGGTCAATTTGGCTGTCAGGCACTGTGACTCTGCTTCAGAACTACTTCTTTCACCATGGAGGCACAGCGGATGCACAGAATTTACAGGGGGGGGAGCGCAGAAAATCGAAATTTCAGTGCCGATCGACTCGTATTCAAGGCCCGCTTCCAGCAACGTCCAGCGGCATCGGGCCGAGCGCATCGGGTCGAGCGCGTTGGACCAAGTTCGATAAGTTTGATGTCCGGCATCGGTTTTGCCTCTTGCCACGTGACGATTCTATCGCTATTGGAACGGGTTCAGCCCCTCATACATCAGCCCCTCATACAGTCGACGGCTCTCCGCCTCGGTCACATGAATCCCAAGCTCATCGACCAGGATCTGTTCCAGTTGCTCAGGCCGCACGATTCTTGTGGTCTGTTCGCCTGTCTCTGTCATCACCCAATAGTCCAGGTTGCGCAGCGAGCGAGTCTCGCCGTCCAGGACTCGCGAGACCACCAAGTGATTCACAAATGTTGCATCCGGGTGTCGATGCGAGTAGAAATGCCCCACTTCGCAATCGGCAGGACCGTAGCGAGAGAGTTCGAATCGGTAGAGCGAGTAGAATTCTCCATCCTTCCACACCTGCATGTGGTACTCGCCCGGATACCGCTCCTTGATACGGAAGACCCGACCACCGTCCTCGGTTGCGGTCTCGGAGAAGAGAACCGGGACCCTTGGCCCGTTGAATCCAAAGCCGACATCGACGACATAGCGCTTTCCTTCGTGCTCCACCATCGAAATGCGGTGCGTTAAGCCAGGGTGGCTGTCTTGATTGTGAATCACGCGTGCAAGATAGATCTGCGGAGAGAATCCGAGTTCATCCAACACTTCGAAGAGTAGACCATTTTGTTCAAAGCAATAGCCGCCACGTCGGCGGACCACGAGCCGGTCAAACAATGATTCGAAATCCAACGGCAAATCGTCGCCAAGACGACAGCCGACACTGCCGAATGCAAACGTGGCAACGTGACGCTCGATAAGATCGTTCAAGAATCCGAAATCTACTTCATGAGCCTGCAAATTCAAGGCTGCGAGATATTCTCGGACCATTTCAGTTCGCTGCACTACATCCTCCAGATTCGCTTGACCTTCCCATTCAGATGCCTTCTAATTCACCGCAGTTTTGCCGGAATTTAGCGAATATCGCCGATCATGCAGTATATGACGGAATCTTTGGGAATCAAAGAGCGCGCAATCGATCAGTTTGTTTCTCCAGGGGAGACCATGGCCCAACCGTTGATGAAAATCTGCGATCCGATCTCTTGAGCAATAATCTTGAGGTGAATGTGCCGGAGATATCGCCGTCGGTCACGAAAAGCGGCGATTTCCAGGGTGGCCTGTCATTTTCAGCTTTTGGATTTGGCATCAGAGTTGGCTATACTGATCGCTTTGGATACCGGGCCGCACGCGACAATCCCGGCCAACATGCGCCGGCCTGACCGTGGATGCAACAGGGCGGGCCGTACACCTGTCGAGGTCTCTGTGGAACTATGACAATCCTGCTCTTTTTTGCCGGGCTCGCCCTCCTGATCGCCGGCGCAGAGGTATTGGTGCGCGGCGCCTCGCGCTTGGCCGGTGCGCTGGGCATATCACCGCTGGTCATCGGCCTAACCGTTGTCGCCTTCGGCACCAGTTCGCCCGAGTTGGCGATCAGCGTCAAGGCGGCGCTCTCCGGCCAGGCCAACATCGCCCTGGGCAATGTCATCGGCAGCAACATCTTCAATGTTCTGTTCATTCTCGGCCTCTCGGCGCTGATTGCGCCCCTGATTGTGTCGCAAAAACTGGTCCGCTTTGACGTGCCGGTCATGATTGGGGTTTCAGTGTTGGTATTGGTCCTCAGTCTGGACCAGACGCTCGGCCGCGTCGACGGATTGATCCTGTTCGCGGGCCTGATCGCCTATCTTGGATTCCTGCTCTACGATTCCAGGCGAGAACAGGCGGCAATCCGGGCGGAATATGACCAGGAATTCGGCATCAGCGATCCGGCCGCCGAAGCGACACCTGTTGGCTGGGTCAAGAATATCACCTTCGTGTTGATCGGCCTTGCCGCATTGGTGCTCGGCTCCGCTGGCTGGTCGACAGCGCAGTCTCTATCGCAGAATATCTGCGTGTCAGCGAACTGGTGATTGCGCTGACCATCATCGCCGCGGGCACATCCATGCCGGAGCTTGTCACATCGATCATCGCCAGCCTGCGCGGCGAGCGCGACATCGCGGTCGGCAATGTGGTGGGCAGCAACATCTTCAACCTCATGGCCGTGCTTGGCCTATCGATCATCGTTTCGCCCACAGGCATTGACGTTTCGCCCGCAGTGATCCGCTTCGATCTGCCGATCATGATCGCGGTGGCCTTCGTCTGTCTGCCGATCTTTTTCACCGGCGGCAAGATCAGCCGGGCCGAGGGAGGCGTGCTCTTCGCCTATTATGTGGCCTACACACTCTACTTGATTCTGGCCGCGACGCAACATGACGCGCTGCCGGCATTCAACGCGGCGATGCTCTACTTCGTAGTTCCGCTGACCCTGATCACCTTGTTCGTTGTCGTCCTTAATGCGGTGCGCAAGAACCAATCAGTTGGGTAAGCAAGGGAATGATAATGATGAAGTTCTCGAAAGCATGGCTGGTCACGTTGATCGCCCTACCCGTTTTGATGATGGCAGCCAGGCGAGTGCATGGGCCAGCTTGCTCAGCGCGATATTGACCATCGTTGATGTTTCAATGAAGTACATGCGCGAGGTTTGGATTCATCAACGTAGTTGGCTATACTGACCGCTTTAGATACCGGGCCGCACGCGACAATCCCGGCCAACATGCGCCGGCCTGACCGTGGATGCAACAGGGCGGGCCGTACACCTGTCGAGGTCTCTGTAGAACTATGACAATTCTGCTCTTTTTTGCCGGGCTCGCCCTCCTGATCGCCGGCGCAGAGGTATTGGTGCGCGGCGCCTCGCGCCTGGCCGGCGCGTTGGGCATATCACCGCTGGTCATCGGCCTAACCGTTGTCGCCTTCGGCACCAGTTCGCCCGAGTTGGCCATCAGCATTAAGGCAGCGCTCTCCGGCCAAGCCAACATCGCCTTGGGCAACGTCATCGGCAGCAACATCTTCAATGTCCTCTTCGTTCTCGGCCTGTCGGCGCTGATTGCACCCCTGATCGTATCGCAAAAATTGGTCCGTTTTGACGTGCCGGTCATGATCGGGGTTTCAGTGTTGGTGCTGGTCCTCAGTTTGGACCAGACGCTCGGGCGCGTCGACGGTTTGATCCTGTTTGCGGGGTTGCTCGCCTATCTCGGATTCCTGTTCTATGAATCCAGGCGCGAACAGGCGGCCATCCGAGCGGAATACAGCCAGGAATTCGGCCTCAGCGACCCGGCTTCCGAGGCGACATCAGTTGGCTGGGTCAAGAATATCACCTTCGTGCTGGTCGGCCTTGCCGCATTGGTGCTCGGCTCCCGCTGGCTGGTCGACAGCGCAGTCTCTATCGCAGAATACCTGCGCGTGAGCGAGTTGGTGATCGCGCTGACCATCATCGCCGCGGGCACATCCATGCCGGAACTTGTCACATCGATCATCGCCAGCCTGCGCGGTGAGCGCGATATTGCGGTCGGCAATGCCGTGGGCAGCAATCTCTTCAATCTCATGGCCGTACTTTCCATCACCAGCATCATCGCACCCGGAGGCATCGATGTCTCGCCCGCGGTGATCCGCTTCGATCTGCCGATCATGATCGCAGTGGCCTTCGCCTGTCTGCCCATCTTTTTCACCGGCGGCAAGATCAGCCGGACTGAGGGAGGCGTGCTCTTCGGCTATTACATAGCCTACACGCTCTACCTGATTCTGGCCGCGACGCAACATGACGCGCTGCCGGCGTTCAGCGCGACGATGCTTTATTTCGTAATTCCGCTGACCTTGATCACCTTGTTCGTTGTCGTCCTCAATGCGGTGCGCAAGCAAGAAGATTTTCCCCAGATGGACACAGAATAGAACCATTTCAAGGAAAAAGGTTAATCCACGAAGGGCACGAAAAGGACACGAAGGAGTAATCAATCTGTGGGGTCACAGCATGGCGGGGAATGTAGTGTTGCGCGCCATGCTCGTCGAGCCGGACGTCCAGGCAGGCGTGATTTGGGCCGGCGCGGTCTATTCCTATGACGACATGGTACGCTATGCCATTCAGGACCCGTCATTCCGCCGCGACCAACAGAGCACGACCGTGCGGCGAGGAACCATCCTGCGTGAAACCTATGGGGCGCCGGACACGACTGAGCCCTTCTGGCAGGCTGTTTCGCTGACCCAAAATATCGAGTTCCTGGAGGCCCCGCTGCAGATTCACCATGCGTTGAACGACAACGTGGTCAACATCGGCTATTCCCAGGATCTGGCGGCCGTGTTGCAGGAGGCGAACAAGTATTACCAGCTCCACACATACGAAGGCGGCGGGCACAACATCGAATCGCCCTACTTCAGTGACGCCATGCAGCGAACGATCCAGTTCTTTCACGATAATTTGTGATCGGCAGATTCCTGACTGCATCCATCCCCCGTCGCTATTCACTGTGAGTCCGTATCAGTCATTCTCTCAAGCCGATAGAGTTTATTGACCGTACGCCGGCGGTCATCTGAAACTCCCACCTGTCCGCCGCGCAATCTCCGCCTTCACCACC
Source organism: uncultured Chloroflexia bacterium (assembly GCA_963698255.1). Classification (GTDB taxonomy): domain Bacteria; phylum Chloroflexota; class Anaerolineae; order Caldilineales; family Caldilineaceae; genus JAWKOK01. Next base: position 379,065 of record CAVOQD010000030.1, read on the forward strand.
GGCGCGACCCTCGTCCCCAGCAGTTCAATCGCATGCATCACCTTGTCGTGCGGCATGGTGCCCACGCTGAGCTGAAGCAGCAGACGATCGTGGCCGAAGATCTCGTGCTGATAGAGGATCTTCTCGATCACCTCGTCCGGGCTGCCGACGAAGTTGGCCCCGCGCAGCGAGCAGGATGCCTCGAAGGCGCCCTTGCTCATGGGCGGCCAGCCCCGCTCCCGCCCGATCTTGTTCATGACCAGTTCAAACGACGGGAATGACTCGTCCACGGCCTGCTGCGCGCCATCGGCCAGGTAGCCGTGGGAGTTGATGCTCAGGCGCAGATCGGCCGGATCGTGGCCGGCTTGCTCCCATGTCTGCCGATAGAGCTGCACCATGCCGCCAAACTGCTCGGGCATGCCGCCGATGATGGCCAACGCCATGGGCAGGCCCAGCGTGGCCGTGCGTCGCACCGACTCAGGCGTGCCGCCCACGGCCACCCAGACCGGCAACGGATCCTGGACCGGGCGCGGGTAGACGCCCTGCCCGGCCAGCGGAGGCCGATGCCTGCCGCTCCACGTGACGTGCTCCGCCGCTCGCAGTTGCAGCAGAAGCTCCAGTTTCTCGACGAACAACTCGTTGTAATCGTTGAGGTCGTAGCCGAAGAGTGGGTACGATTCGATGAACGAACCGCGGCCGGCCATGATCTCAGCCCGCCCGTCAGAGAGCAGATCGAGCGAGGCGAAGTCCTGGAAAACGCGCACCGGATCGTCGGAGCTGAGCACCGTGACCGCGCTGCTCAGCCGGATCGTCTCGGTGCGAGCGGCGATGGCCGCCAGGATCACGGCCGGCGACGACGAGACGAAATCGGGACGATGGTGCTCGCCCAGACCAAAGACGTCCAGTCCAACCTGCTCGGCCAGTTCCACCGACTCAACGAGATTGCGCAGTCGCTCAGCCGGGCTGATCTTGATACCGGTCCGCGGATCGGGCGTCAGCTCGGCAAACGAATAGAGGCCGAGTTCGAATTCACGTACGGATACATTGTCAGTTTGAGTGTAAATGGTGAACTCCTTAAAAATTTTCCTCTGTCCATTGGACGTCAAAGTCAAAATGAACCGGTGAGTGCAGAACTATACCTGGTATGACGGATTCGTCAACTACACCAACATATCGAGCAGTCGTTTTGCAAACTCTGCCCGATCAGCTATGATCGCTCTATGATTACACCCGCGCAACAAGACAGACGCTTTCTAGACGATATCGCAGCAAGCCGCACCCAGGCCAATCGCCTTCACCTCTGGTGGCTCGGACAGAGCGGATTTCTGGTGCAGTGGCAAGGTCGTTTCCTGCTCTTCGACCCCTACCTATCCGACTCGCTGACGACCAAGTATGCGTCCACAGACAAGCCCCATGTGCGTATGACCGAACGCGTGATCGCACCGGAACGGCTGAACTTCATCGACGTGGTGACATCGAGCCACAACCACACCGACCACCTGGATGCCGAAACACTGACGCCGCTGATGGCGGTCAATCCGGATCTGACAGTTGTCGTGCCCGCGGCCAATCTGGACTTCGCGGCCCAACGGCTGAATGTCGAGCGTAGCCGGCTCACGTCCATAGACGTAAACTCATCGGTCGAGGCATCCGGTTTCCGACTGACCGGCGTTCCCGCCGCCCATGAAGCGCTGGCCAGAGACGAGGCGGGGCGCTATCATTTTCTGGGTTTGATTGCCGAGTGCGGACCCTGGACGATCTACCACAGCGGCGATACGATTCGCTACCCCGGCATGGTTGAACGATTGAAGCAGTGGCCGATCGACATCGCCATCCTGCCCATCAACGGCAGCAAGCCGGAGCGCCGCGTGGCCGGCAACCTCGACGGCGCGCAGGCGGCCACCCTGGCCCACGAGATCGGCGCCAAGCTTGTACTTCCCTGCCACTTCGAGATGTTTGAGTTCAACACGGCGTCGCCCGATCTGTTTGTCGAAACCTGCGAGTCCCTGGGCCAGCACTATCGGGTCCTGAAGGCCGGTGAGCGCTGGTCGAGTGACCCGGTGGATTAGACGCGTTCAGAAGCGAGAATCAGTAGTTCACGATCTGTCATTCTGAGCAGGTATTTTCAAGTACGACACTCTGGCAAAAGGCCAGCGAAGAATCTCGCTTTTCACCAAACTGTGAACTACCGATCATTCCGTAGTCGTCATCAAGGAGACAACCACCATGCCCAACGCCCGCAAGCCGCGCCTCTCCGTCTCTACCTGGAGCCTGCACCGCACGCTTGGTCGTCCGCCGATCTACGGTCCGGGCGACGAACCCGTCATGTTTCGAACCGACGAGGGAGCGCTGCCGCTGTTGGATCTGCCTGCGCGCCTGGCCGACTTCGGCATCCACACGTTGGAGATCTGCCACTTCCACCTGCCCACGCGGGATGCCGACTATCTGGCGGCGCTGCGTGTCGCGCTGAGCGATGCCGGCGTCGAACTCTTCTCGCTGCTCATCGACGGCGGGGACATCAGCGACCCGGCCACTGCCCAACGCGATCTGGCCTGGACCGAGGTCTGGCTGGATGTGGCCGCGGCATTGGGAGCGAACAACGCACGGGTCAGCGCGGGCAAGGCATCGCCAAGCAGCGAGAGCATCGCCCGCAGCCGCGCCGGTTTCCAACGGCTGGCCGATTATGTCGAACAGGACGGATCGAGCAGCCTGCGTCTGATGACGGAAAACTGGCACACGCTGCTCTCCGCAGCGGACACGGTTTGCGCCCTGCTGACGCCGTTGGATGGACGTGTCGGCCTCTGCGCCGACTTCGGCAACTGGTCAGGCCCGACCAAGTACGCTGAATTGGCGGCCATTCTGCCGTTGGCCGAATCGTGCCACGCCAAATGTTCCTTCCAAACGCAGAGCGAGTTCGACCGAGATGACTACACGCACTGCCTGGATCTGGCCAGAGATGCCGCTTTCGCCGGCCCCTACACGCTGATCTACGATGGGCCGGGCGACGATGAGTGGCTCGGTCTCAGCCTGGAGCGTGAAGTGGTTCGACCCTATCTGGGCTGAGCGGTGACCCTGCTGGAAAGTGATGAGTTTGTCCCAGATAAACACCTCATTGCGCCAACAGGTCTTACAAACCCGTTCGCATATGGGTGTGCGAACTGAACGGCGTGTGAGCTAAGGTGAATCCAAAAAAATAATGATCCACGAAGCACAAAGAAACACGAAGAAAGCTGACCTTTGTGTAAATTCGTGACCCTTCGTGGATAAATATTTTTCCGCATTGGCCTAAACGCGTGCGAACTCAATAACGTGTACAACGACATAGGCAAGGAACATCTCGAATGATCATCACAGTCACACCCAACCCGGTGCTGGATCGTACATTGACCGTGCCCGACATCGAGTTCAATGCCGTGCTACGCGCATCGGATGTTCGGCTGGACTGGGGCGGCAAGGGCTTCAATGTCTCGCGCACACTGCAGGTGCTGGGCGCAGAAAGCCTGGCCATGGGCTTCGTGGGCGGCGCCACCGGCGACATGCTGGAGCAGGGCCTGCATGACCTTGGCATCGAGACCGACTTTGTGCGCATTGCCGGCGAAACGCGCACCAACATCGTCATCACCGAAGCGGGCAGCACCACAGTTGCCGCCGCAGAAAAACGGGCCGGCCGCCATATCAAGGTCAACGAGGCCGGCCCGACCCTTTCGGCAGTCGAGCAGCAGGCTTTCTTCCGGCGCATCAGCCGGCGCGTGCAGCCCGGCGACATCTGCGTGATGGCCGGCAGCCTGCCGCCGGGCTGTCCCGACGATTTCTACGCTCAACTCTGCACTCTGCTTCGTGAGATCGGCGCGCGTGCCGTGCTCGACGCCGTCGGCGAAGCCTTGCGCCACGGCTGCGCGGCCCGGCCCTTTTTGGCCAAGCCGAATGGGTCTGAAGTTGCGGAGATGCTGGGCGTCCAAGTCGAGACTCCGGCCGACGCGGCGGAGGCGGCACGGGCATTGCTCAAGCAGGGCATTGAAATGGCGGTGGTTTCACTGGGGTCCGACGGTCTGGTGCTGGCCCACAAAGAGGGAATCGTTTTCGCCACACCGCCGGCTATCCAGGAACGCAACGCGGTGGGTGCGGGCGATGCGCTGGCCGCCGGGCTGGTCTGGGCGCTGGATCAGGGATTTGGCCCGGTTGATGTCGCCCGCTGGGGCGTGGCGACCGGGACGGCATCGGCCGCAGTCGACGGTGTGGCATCGGGGACGCAACAGGAAATCGAAGCGATCCTCGCATCGGTGCAGATATCAACCGGCTGAATCGACTGGCTGAAACGACTGGCTCAACCATTGTGAAAATTTGTGCGAAGCGCAAATTCTTGACGATTGCGCGCAGTAATGATATCCTTATTGGGAACTCCATGGTATCGGTAACACACAATCGTCAAAATGAACTTCACAGGCGTTACTTCAGGCCCACAACACGCTGATCTATCTTTGCCCACAGCGTTCAAACGGCCAAGAACAAACATGGTTTCGAGTTTTTCTAACTGGTGCTGTCCGTCCACCACTCACATCGTCACCCGACGGATGCATCCGGCAGTTCACAACAATTGCGTTCCTGTATCACTCTCAACCAAAAGGAGAATTTGTATGAAGAGTCGAAATTTGTTGGCCATCATTCTCGGTGCGCTGCTCATCGCAGTGCTCGTGAGCGGTTGTGCCGCCCCGGCAGCGCCTGCTGCTGAGGCGCCGGCCGCCGATGACGCTGCCGCCGAAGAAGCGACCGCAGAACCGGCTGAAGAAGCCGCCTCAGAAGACGCAGCAGCAGAAGCCATCTACATTCCCGTCATCTCCAAGGGCTTCCAGCATCAATTCTGGCAGGCCGTTCAGAAGGGCGCCGAGCAGGCAGCCGCTGACCTTGGCGTCGAGATCACCTTCGAAGGCCCCGAGACTGAGGCCATGGTCGACAAGCAAGTCGACATGATGCAGACCGCGTTGGACAAGAACCCGGCCGCCATCGCCCTTGCCGCTCTGGACAGCCAAGCACTGATCCCGCTGCTGCAGAAGGCCCAGGACGCCGGCATTCCGGTCGTCGGTTTTGACTCCGGCGTGGACAGCGACATACCGGTTGCGACCGCCGCCACTGACAACGTGGCCGCTGCTGCTCTGGCTGCTGACAAGATGGCCGAGCTGATCGGCGGTTCCGGCAAGGTTGCCGTCATCGTCCATGACCAGACCAGCCGCACCGGCATCGACCGCCGTGATGGTTTCCTGAACCAGATGGAAGCCGAGTATCCCGACATCGAGATCGTCAACGTCGACTACGGCGCCGGCGACCACCTGAAATCCACCGACTTGGCCAAGGCCGTCATGCAGGCCAACCCGGATCTGACCGGCTACTTCGGCGCCAATGAGGGTTCCATCATCGGTGTGCTGAACGCCGCCAAGGAACTGGGTCGCGAAGGCGAACTGGTCATCATCGGCTACGACTCCGGTCTCCAGCAGATGGAAGCCATCCGCAGCGGCGTCCAGGCCGGCGCCATCACCCAGGATCCCATCGGCATCGGCTACAAGGCCGTTGAAGCAGCCGTCATGGCCCTGAACGGTGAAGAGGTTCCCGAGATGATCGATACCGGTTTCCACTGGTACGACGCCTCGAACATCGATTCCGACGAGATTTTGCCGCTTCTGTACGAATAGTTTCTGCTTCCTCCTTTCAGGCGAAAGCTGAGGGGTACGGGTTTCCGTACCCCTCAGCTTTCGCCGTTATGTAGGTCACACTTGCAGTGTGACAAGTCCACAAACGAGAACTGTTCGACTCGAAGTGTGACAGTTCCGCTATCGGATCTCGTCCGACTGACTGCAAGTCGGATCTACGAAAAAAGTGACCTCGTAAAAACTTTCGTCTAGATTGGCCGGTGTGGAACGTTTAAGGGAATTTGGCATGGATGAAGTTCTGGTCAAGATGGAGCACATCGACAAAAGCTTCCCAGGCGTGCGAGCGCTTGACGACGCCCAGTTTGAGCTACGCTCCGGCGAGGTACACGCGCTGGTCGGCGAAAACGGCGCGGGGAAGTCGACGTTGATGAAGATCCTGGCCGGCATCTATCACAAGGATGCCGGGGAGGTGTTGTATCAGGGCGCTCCTGTCGACATCGGTAGTCCGCGTGCAGCGCAAGATCTAGGTATCTGCATGATCCATCAGGAACTGAACCTGATGTCTCATCTCACGCTGGCGCAGAACATCTATATCGGCCGTGAGCCGCGTGGCCGTATCGGGTTCACGCTGGACGAGAAGCAGCTCAATCGCCAGACCGAAGAGCTGTTCGAATCGATGCATCTCAAGCTCGACCCGCGCACCAAGGTGTCGGAACTGAGCGTGGCCAAGCAGCAGATGGTCGAGATCGCCAAGGCGCTCTCCTTCAACTCCCAGGTGTTGATCATGGACGAGCCGACCGCGGCGCTGACCGACGCCGAAATCGACGACTTATTCGAAATTATCCGCAAATTGCGTGAAAACGGTGTAGGCATCGTCTACATCTCCCATCGTTTGGAAGAACTGAAACAGATCACCGACCAGATCACGGTCATGCGTGATGGTCGCTATATTGACACCGTGGCGACAGACTCCGTCGAGATTGACCAGATCATCAGCATGATGGTCGGCCGTACCATCTTCGAGGCCGCCCCTGAGCTACCTGAAAACCCGAGCCAGGAAGTCGTGCTTGAAGTCAAGAATCTGAACAAAGGCCAAGCGCTCAAGAATGTCAATTTCGACCTAAAAAAGGGTGAAATCCTCGGCTTTGCCGGCCTCATGGGCGCCGGCCGTACCGAAGTGGCACGAGCTATTTTTGGCGCAGATCCCATCGATTCCGGCGAGTTTTACATCAACGGTCAACTCACGGCGATCAGAAGCCCGGGCGACGCCGTGCGCAACGGTATCGGCTACCTCTCTGAAGATCGCAAACAGTACGGCTTGGCTCAGGGCATGGATGTAGAGACCAACATCGTGCTGGCTTCGTTGGGCAATTTCCTGAATGCCAAGACGTTGGTGAACAATGCCAAAATCAACAAGACCGCTCAACATTATGTCGATGCCCTATCGATCAAGACGCCCAGTCTGGTGCAACAGGTCAAGAATCTTTCCGGCGGCAACCAGCAGAAAGTCGTCATCGGGAAATGGCTCACCGCCGACACCGACATCCTGATCTTTGACGAGCCGACACGCGGCATCGATGTCGGAGCCAAGAGTGAAATCTATCGCCTGCTCAACGATCTGGCGCAGCAGGGGAAGTCAATCATCATGATCTCCTCTGAGTTGCCCGAGATTTTGCGCATGAGCCACCGCATCGTGGTCATGTGCGAGGGGCGCATCACCGGTGTGCTCTCCTCGGAAGAGGCAACACAGGAGGCAATCATGACATACGCCACCATGCGCAGCAGTGTCGTAAGCGAAAACGGAGCATCTACCGCCAATTCTGAAAATGGGTCTGCCTAATTATGGAAACTACAGCTACAGAAAAACGTTCGCTTTTCGGCGGAGATGCAGCACGCAAATTTGCCGCATTCGGCGCACTGATTGCGATGTTCGTCGTCTTCTCTCTGGCATCATCGAATTTTCTCTCGTTCAGCAACATCACCGGCATTCTGCTGGCCACCGCGGTCAACGGCGTGTTGGCCCTGGGCGTCACCTTCGTCATCATCACAGCCGGCATCGATCTGTCCGTGGGCACGGTGATGACGCTCTCCGCAGTCATGACCGGCGTCTTCATCACCAACCTGGGCTTGCCGATTCCCTTCGGCGTGCTGGGCGGTATCCTTGCGGGGGCGACAGCCGGTCTGATCAACGGCACGATGATTGCCAAGATGAAGATCCCGCCCTTTGTCGCCACCCTGGGTATGCTCTACATTGCCAAGGGCTTGGCGCTGGTCATCTCCGGGCTGAAGCCCATCTATTTCACGGATACGCCTGAGTTCAGCAACTTCGCCATGGGTTCCGTGCTGGGCAGGATCATTCCCGGCTTCGATATCCCCAACGCTGTGCTGATCTTCTTCTTCGCCGCCATCCTGGCCAGCTTCATTCTCAACCGAACGATTTTGGGCCGCTACACCTACGCCTTGGGAAGCAACGAAGAAGCGACCCGTCTCTCCGGCGTGAACGTCGACGCCTGGAAGATGGCCGTCTACACGCTGGCCGGCGCCTTTGCCGGACTGGGCGGCGTGATCATGGCCTCGCGCCTGAACTCGGCCCAGCCGGCGCTGGGTGCGGGCTACGAGCTGGACGCCATCGCCGCGGTCGTCATCGGCGGCACGTCGCTGAGCGGCGGCGAGGGCACCATCCTCGGCACGGTCATCGGCGCGTTCATCATCAGCACCTTGACCAACGGCCTGCGCATTCTCTCTGTGCCGCAGGAATGGCAGATCGTCGTGACCGGCGGCATCTTGATCCTGGCCGTCTTTGCCGACATGCTGCGCCGTCGTCAGCAGGCGTAGTCAACAATTGTGGTGAGGTTTGCAACCGCACGATCTAAAGGGAATTCGGTTCTTTCGGATCTCAGGGGCATTGACCACCTTCCAGGAAGATCGGCCCCGCAATGGTCTGGTCTTCACGAATCGTCCTGGAAGATTTCATCGCAGCCCAATGAAATCCTAAAGAGCCATAATTTGCAGGCAAGTCGTACCACCGTGAGCAAACCAGGCCAGAAATGAAACCGTAGGCAATGACGCACCTCTCTGTTTGACTCCGGACGGAAGAACAACTTCTATTGAGGTTGTGGCCCGCCGAACAGAGAGGTGCTTTGTCATTTGTAAGCCATTCAAAGTTCTTCGTATTCATCCGTGCCCCATCTTCTTTCCATCTGTGTGAATCTATGGCAAAGAAATACGTTACTGCAAATCTGAGCGTCACTGAGTTCAACAAGAGAGGCAAAGCCCAAATGGCAACAAAGATCACACTGAAACCCGGCATGTTTGCCGAAAATGAACAGACGCTGGTCGAGTACGGCTCGCTGTCTGCGTCGACCTTCCGCTACTCCACCGGCGTCTGCGCGACTGCGCATCGCCAACGACCAAGGCGAACTGATCTTGCTGCCCTTCCAGGGACAGCAGATCTGGTCGGCCTCGTTCCTGGGTCGCAATCTGACCATGCGGTCCATGTTCGACGAGCCGCGTGCCACCCGCGACTATCTGGGCACCTACGGCGGATTCCTGCTCCACTGCGGGGCCACCGCCATGGGCGTGCCCACGGCGGCGGACAACCATCCGCTCCACGGCGAACTGCCCAACGCGCCCTACAGCGAAGCCTATCTGCTGACCGGCGAAGACGATCTGGGTCGCTACATCACGCTGTCCGGCCGCTATCAGCACACGGTCGCCTTCAGCACCAACTACGTGGCCGAACCGCGCACGACCTTGCACGAGGACGCCTCGCTCTTCGGCGTCTCCATGACCGTCACCAACCTCAAGCGGACGCCCATGGAACTGATGTACATGGCCCACGTCAACTTCCGCCCGGTCGACAACAGCCGCCTGGTCTACAGCGCGCCCTGCACGCCCGAGACCGTGAGCCTGCGCGCCAGCATCCCCAGCCACGTCACGCCGGGACCGGGCTATCTCGAATTCCTGGATGAGCTGGCCGAGGATCCGGCCAAGCACAACGTGCTCTCGCCTGAACTCAGCTTCGATCCCGAGGTCGTCTTCTACATCAACTACGAGACCGACGGCGACGGCTGGGCCCACTCCATGCAGGTCCATCCCGACGGCGCGGCCGACTACATCCGCTACCGCCCGGAGCAGCTCGACCACGGCGTACGCTGGATCTGCCGCACGCCCGACCAGGACGCGCTGGGACTGATCCTGCCCTCCACCGCCGAACCGGAAGGCTACACAGCAGAGAAGGCCAAAGGCAACATCAAGACCGTCGAAGCCGGCGACCAGTGGCGCTGCGACATGGTTATCGGCGCGCTGTCGGAAGAGAGAATGACAGAGATTGAAGCTACGATTGAGGAAATTTTAGGATAAAAGGAAATAGGGCTGTGGGGAAGTGGGGTTGTGGGGGGAGATCTTCCGCAACACTGTTCAATCGTTTCCCCACCGCCCTACTTCCCCACAACCCTACTTCCCTACAGCCCAACACATGACCCAAGGAGACCAACTCATGAAAACAAACCCGCCAACCAACCAACTGATCGGCGACATGCCCAAGATCGGCATCCGACCGACCATCGACGGCCGCCTGGGCGGCGTGCGTGAATCGCTGGAAGAACTGACCATGGACATGGCCAAGAATGTGGCCAAATTCCTCAGCGAAAACCTGCGCCACTACAACGGCCTGCCGGTCGAATGCGTCATCGCCGACCGCAACATCGGCGGCGTGGCCGAGGCAGCGGCCTGCGCCGAGAAGTTCCGCCGCGAAGGCGTCGGCGTCTCGCTGACCGTGACGCCCTGCTGGTGCTACGGCTCCGAGACCATGGACATGGACCCGCATCTGCCCAAGGCCATCTGGGGCTTCAACGGCACCGAACGACCGGGCGCCGTCTACCTGGCCGCGGTCTCCGCCGCCCACAACCAGAAGGGCCTGCCCGTCTTCAACATCTACGGACGCGACGTCCAGGACGTGGGCGACGAGTCGATCCCCGAGGATGTCCAGGTCAAGCTGCTCCAGTTTGCCAAGGCCGGCCTGGCCGTCGCCACCATGCGCGGCAAGTCCTATCTCTCCATGGGCGGCACGTCCATGGGCATCGGCGGCTCCATCGTCGACCAGGATCTCTTCGAGGATTACTTCGGCATGCGCGTCGAGGTCATCGACATGGTCGAGTTCGTGCGCCGCATGGAAGAGGGCATCTACGACGCCGACGAGTTCGAGAAGGCGCTGGCCTGGACCAAGGAGAACTGCCCCGAGGGCAAGGACTACAACCCGCCGCGGACCAGCAGAGCCGCGAGGACAAGGACGAGGTCTGGGAAACCTCGGTCAAGATGGCGCTGATCGCCCGCGACCTGATGATCGGCAACCCCAAGCTGGCCGAGATCGGCTACGGCGAAGAGGCCCAGGGCCACAACGCCATCGCCTCGGGTTTCCAGGGCCAGCGCCAGTGGACCGACCATCTGCCCAACGGCGACTTCCTGGAAGCGATCCTCAACTCGTCGTTCGACTGGAACGGCATTCGCCCGCCCTACATCGTGGCCACCGAGAACGACGCGCTCAACGGCGTCGTCCATGTTGCTGGGCAATCTGCTGACCAACACGCCGCAGATCTTCGCGGACGTGCGCACCTACTGGAGCCCGTCGCGGTCAAGCGCGTGACCGGCTACGATCTGGAAGGCGTGGCCGCCGGCGGCATCCTGCATCTGATCAACTCCGGCCCGGCCACGCTGGACGGCACCGGCCAGATGGAGAAGGACGGCACAGCCGGCCATGAAGCCCTTCTGGGAGATCACGCCCGAGGAGGCCAAGGCCTGTCTCGACGCCACCACCTGGCACGCGGGCATGCTCGAATACTTCCGCGGCGGCGGCTGGTCGACGCGCTTCAAGACCCGCGGCGGCATGCCGGTGACCATGTGCCGCATCAACCTGGTCAAGGGCCTGGGACCGGCCATGCAGATCGCCGAAGGCTGGACCGTGGAACTGCCCGACGAGGTCCACGACATCCTCGACGAGCGCACCAACCCGACCTGGCCGACGACCTGGTTCGTGCCGCGCACCGACCGGCGAGGGCCCCTTCCGCGACGTCTACACCGTCATGAACAACTGGGGCGCCAACCATGGCGCCATCAGCTACGGCCACATCGGCACCAACCTGATGACCCTGTGCGCCATGCTGCGCATCCCGGTCTACATGCACAACGTGGCCGAAGAGACGCATCTTCCGCCCCAGCGCCTGGGCCGAGTTCGGCGCCAATGAGCCCATGGGCGCGGACTTCCGGGCCTGTGCGACGTATGGGCCGACGTATGGGTAGGGCGTGAGTAGGTGACAAGGTGAGGGGGTGACCGGGTGATTGCCGGTCACCCCTTTTTTTGTGTCGATGAGAGGCTGCCACTGATCCGGTAGATGCTCTGTCATGCTGATTACAACACCCTGCCCGAGCCTGGGCGTCATGCAGTTATCCACGAACTGTCGGATTCAAGGCGTTTGCGCTACAACCCAAGGTGTACTAGAATTCACGAATACAAGGTCAAACCCGGACAACCGCAGACACCAAAGAAACGACAGGCTTCCAACGCTGGCGCATCGGAAGCCTGTCACCCCCATTTTGGTCGCTTGATCGACTGGCTGCCTGTCCACACCCTATCATCAAAACGGGCCCCTTGCCGCTCTTGTGTTCTAGCCGGTGACGTTCGCTCATTCTGTCGTTCACCGGTTTCAGTTTACCAGTAAGTACCACCAATCAATCGCGAGCAATCGCATACAATTCAAGGAGGATTGACGATGATCCTAAGTAGTCTTGCCAAACGAGGCCGGCTTTTGCTATTGGTCTCTCTACTGTTGGCATTGGCCATGGTCTTGACGGCTTGTCCGGCAGCCGCGCCGGCAGCGGAAGCAGCCGCAGCAGAGGCAAGTGGCGAAGCCGCTGAAGCCGCTCCCGAGGGCGGTGAAGGTTCACTGGAGATCTTCTCCTGGTGGACCTCCGGCGGTGAGGTAGAGGCGTTGAACGCCATCTACGACATCTACAGCGAGCAGTATCCCGGCGTCACCATCGAGAACGCGGCGCTGGCCAGTGGTCAGGGGCAGGGCGGCAACATGAAGGCGCTGCTCGAAACGCGTATGATGGGCGGCGAGCCGCCGGACTCCTTCCAGGTGCACCTGGGCCGCGAGCTGATCGACAGCCATGTGATCGCCGATCGCATGGAGCCGCTGGACTGGCTGTATGAGGAAGAGGGTCTCTACGATGTCGTTCCCGGCCGACGTGGTCGCCATCGCATCCTATGAGGGCAAGCCCTATTCTGTGCCGGTCAACATCCATCGTTCCAACGTGATGTGGTATCGACCCAGCCGATTGGCTGAGGTCGGTGTCGAAGAACCGCCGGCAACGTGGGACGAATTCTTCGCTGTGGCCGACCAACTGCAAGGAGGCCGGCATCCCGGCCATCGCCATTGCCGAGCAGGGCAGCGGCGGCGGTTTCTCCGGCCATATTCTGGAGAACATTCTCGTCTCCGTCATGGGTGCTGAGAAGTATCGCGGTCTCTTCGACGGCACGACCGGCTGGGATGATCCAGACGTTACGGCCTCGCTGGAGATCATGAACAAGCTCTACGACTATGCCAACCAGGATTTCCAGAGCACCAGTTGGGGCGATATCAACGACCGCTTCGTCTCCGACGATGGCCCGGCCATGATGATCATGGGCGACTGGACCCATGGCGTGCTCATGTCCAAGGGCTTTGAGGACTACCACTGGGCGCCTGCTCCCGGCACCGAAGGTCTCTTCATGGTGCTGTCCGATTCGTTCGGTCTGCCCAAGGACGCGCCGAACCGCGAGAATGCGGTCAACTTCCTGCGTATCCTTGGTTCCAAGGAAGGCCAGGATGCCTTCAATCCGATCAAGGGTTCCATTCCTGCCCGTATCGACGGCGACCGCGAGCAAGTACGATGAGTACTTGAACGAGGCAATGGATGCCTTCGGGGCGGACGAAGGCGTGCCGAGCATTCAGCACGGCGCTGCCGCCAAGCAGTCCTTCTTGATCGACTACGACATCGCTCTGGCCGATCTGGCAGCCAATCGTGACGTAGCCAAGGCCCAGCAACTGCTGGTGGATGCGGCTGCCGTAGCCGAGTTTGGGGAATAGTATTTTGACCCAATCTGTACATCAGGGGGGAGCGGCGTCGCCGCTCTCCCCCTCTCCCAAAAAACGCATATGGCCCCGCTGGCTACATGGCGATACGTTGATTGCCTTCATCGTATTGTTGCCGTCGATGATCGCCGTGGCCATCTTCATCTACGGCTTCATCCTGTGGACCGGCTACATCTCTACAGTCAAGTGGAATTCGACTGTGGTGGATTATACCTTTGTCGGTCTCAAGAACTGGAAACAACTCTTCCAGATGGATCGCTTTCACTGGGATCTGCGTAATCTGGTGCTCTATGCAATCGGCTTCATGGGCCAATGTATCGTCTTCGGCTTCCTGATCGCCGTGCTGCTCGACCAGAAGATCAAAGGGGAAGCGCTCTTCCGTACCATTGTCATCTTTCCCTTTGCGGTTTCGGCCATCGTCACCGGCGTGGCCTGGCGTTGGCTGATGCAGCCTTCGACCGGCCTCAATCTGCTCTTTGCCAACTTCGGTCTTGAGAGTTTTCAACCCACCTGGAATGCTCACCCCAGATGGGGAATGATCGCGATCACGATCGCGGCCAGTTGGCAGTTCACAGGCTATGTCATGGCGCTCTACCTGGCCGGTCTGCGCGGCATCCCCGAGTCACTGCGCGAGGCGGCGGCCATCGACGGGGCCGGAACCTGGGCCACCTATCGCCATGTGATCATCCCGCTGCTGATGCCGGTTACGTTCACAGTCCTGGTGTTGACGGGCATGAACTCGATTCGTGTCTTCGATCTGGTCACTATGTTGGGCGGTCCCGCCTTCTCCACCGATACGTTGGGCTTCCACATGTACCAGGCCACCTTCGGACAGAACCGCTTCTCGTTGGGCGCGGCGCTTGGCTTCTTTATGATCTTCCTGTCGCTCTTCCTGGTTGTGCCCTATCTGCGCAGCATGCGTTTGGAGGTGGAGCGATGAGTCTGCAACGCCTCTGGAGTCGCGGCGCCATCTATCTCGTCCTGATCGCGTTCTCGGCCTTCTATCTGTTGCCGTTCTACCTCATGCTGATCACAGGGCTGAAACCGTACGTCGATGTCAACGTGACACGTATGTGGGAATTGCCGACCAGCCCAACCCTACAGGGATTCGTCGAGGCCTGGCGCCTGATCGCCCCCAACTTCAAGAACAGCGTGATGATTACGATTCCCGCTGCATTGATATCCGCTTTCATCGGCTCGATCAATGGCTACATCTTCGCCAAATGGCGCTTTCCCCGGCTCAGACACGATCTTCATTCTGTTCCTCGTCGGCATGTTCCTGCCCTATCAAGGTATCTTGATTCCGCTGGTGCGGACACTGCAAATCTTCGGTCTCTACGGGACGATGCCGGGTCTGATCCTGGTGCACTGCATCTTCGGCATTCCCATCACAGCGCTGCTCTTTCGCGGCTACTATGCCGGCATTCCCAATGAACTGTTGGACGCCGGCAAGATCGACGGCTGCGGTTTCTTCGGTCTCTACCGCTGGATACTGCTGCCCATCTCGATGCCGGCCTTTGCGGTGGTGCTGCTCTGGCAGTTCACCAGCATCTGGAACGACTATCTGATCGGCCTGGTGGTGCTGAGCAATCCGAGATTGGCCCCTGTCAACGTCGCCATTCAGAACATTGCCGGCAGTTGGAGCGTCGAGTGGAACGTTCAGATGTCGGCGGCGTTTATTGCGGCCATCCCGACCGTGCTGGTCTATCTGGCATTGGGCCGCCTCTTCATGCGCGGTCTGCTGGCCGGATCGCTCAAGGGTTGATTCAAAGACCCATGAACAAAAGGAGGGGTCGCCTCATGAGGCAACCCCTCTTTTTGTTTGTACGTTATGCACTGCTACTTCTCATACCCCGGCGGCGGATCGACTGGGCCGCTGAACTGCATGACGGTGAATGCACCGCCCTGTGGATCTTGCAGGACCGAAAAGCGCCCCATTTCTCCGGCGGCGGTCGGCGGAACCAACACATTGCCGCCCAGTTCCTTGGCTTTGGCCACCGACGCTTCTACATCCTCAACCATGAAGTAGACACTCCAGTTGGGCGGCACTTCGCCCCAGGACGGATCGATGGCCATCATGCCCGCCTGGATACGGCCATCATTGGAGAACATGATATAGCCGCTCTCATCCATCGTGTTCTCCCAGCCAAAGACGGCATTGTAGAACGTCTTGCTGCCCTCCAGATCGTGGGTCTGCAACTCGTTCCAGACCAGTGCGCCGGGCATGTTGACCAACTGCGCGCCGATGTGGTTCTTGGGCTGCCAGACGCCGACGACGGCGCCGCCCGGATCCTGGATCATGGCCATACGCCCTTCTTCCATCACATCCATGGCCGGCATCACCACCGTGCCGCCGGCTGCCTCAGCCTTGGCGACGACCGCATCGACATCATCATGCTTGACGTAGGATGTCCAGATGGGCGGAATGCCCTGCGCCTGCATATCCGGCGGCATTGTACCCATCCCGGCGACACTCTTGCCTTCAATCGTCATCATGGTGTAGATGTTTTCATCGCCGGCGAACTGATCCGTTGCATCCCACCCAAACAGCCCGCTGTAAAATGCCTTGGCGGCCTCCGCGATCGGTGGTCGATAGATCGACCCAGCAAAAAAGCCCATTCGGATACTTGCTTACAACTTGCATTTCTTCCTCCTTGTGAAAGGCAAAGCGCTTGTTTCATCGGCCCAACAGTACGCCTCCTCCTGAATTATCTGCGCTGTTGGATCAACATTGTACCACAAATAGAACATCCGGTCTACTGCAAATTTCGCTCTGCCAGTACTTCTTCCAACATCACAAGTGCGTCCCAGGCCGCCGGGTAGCCGGCGTAGGCCGCCACTTGAAAAAGCGCCTCAAAAATCTCCTCGACCGACGCTCCGTTGTTGAGCGCCATCTGGAAGTTGAGTTTGAGCGCATTGACCCGACCCAGCGCTGCCAGGATGCCGATGCTGCACAGCGAACGGGTCTTCAGATCGATCCCCTCGCGTGCCCACACGCGTCCACCGACCACCGAAACCACTTCGGTCTCGAAGTCTGGACAGACTGCCTTAAAGCGGTCGATCAGCGCGTCGATCTGATCGTCGCCGACCATCTGCTTGAACTGCTGATATCCACGTTCGTAATCATTCATCGTTAGCTCCATGTTTGTATTCTATGGATCAGCGGTACCTTGGCGAGGCAAGGATAGACCGCAGAATTGATCCTCGATATCGCCGACTGAGGTCAAATCCGCCAACCCTGGTTGACAGCCGTCTTCAGGTACTGTAGATTGTGTGAAAACAGTCGCAGTGTACGTTCCGCCTACGATTCGTAGCGATGAAGCTACGGTGGATCTCTGTCGAGAACCACTGCAGTTAGTTTCGTGGTAAAATCCACTATCACTATTGCAACTTCAGTAGTTCACGATTTGGTAAAAAGCGAGATTCTTCGCTGGCCATTTGCCAGAGAGTGGCGTGCTCGAAAATACTCGCTCAGAATGACAAATCGCGAACTACTGAACTTGGCGTGACTATCACGACAGATATCTAACCGAGCCACCTCTGGCCGGAACTGTATACGGCTTTCTGCCGGGATTCTCCAGGTACAATCCTGTTTCCAAAACCTGTTTGCCCAAAAGGAGTTTGTTATGCACAACAGCTACACTCTGCGTATCGCATTTGTCCTGAGCTTTGTATGCCTGCTATTGGCAATACCCGGCGCAGCCTACGCGCAGGACCCCTATTTTGACTTCCCGCTCTCCGAGATTCCCAATGCGGCGGGATCCAATGACCCCGGCGATGAACCACTGGTCTTCATCGGCAACTACTGCGGCAACTTTGGCGGCGTGAGTCTCCACAGTGACCCCACACAATCCTTCACTGTCGACGTCGTGGGCACGCCGGTTGCCGCTTACTTCTTCTGGTCGGGACGGGGTCCAACCAATGACACAGTCGACACAAATATCTTGCTCAGCGGCAATGCCGGCATCACGCAATCGGTGACGGCCACAGCAGCGCTGGATGCCCACTCACCGGCCGGCTTCAGTTGGTTCTCACAGGCCTATGATGCGATCGCCGGCGGTTTTCCTGTGGTTGAACAAGGGTCCAACACCTTTACGGCATCCGGGCTGAACTTTGCAGAACCACATGGCGTCGGCGTGATGGTCATCTCCGAGGATGCCGAGCAGTGCCCGTTCCAGGCCATCGGGCTCTTCTACGGCGATGATGTACTCTTTCATAGACTGGCCTGCACCGACGGGTCCGGACTCAGCCGTGACCTGTATTGACTTTCCGTCGCCGCCTGAAGATGTCGAGATCGATATTCAGATGTTCGTCGGCGGCGTGGAAAACGCCTTTCGTGCCAACGCCATCTGGTTCGCCACCGGCAGCGGCCCCCAACCGATCAACATTGTCGGCGATCTGGGCATCGCTAACTTCATCAAGATGCCGCTCAAGGGGTTGAATGGCGTCGAGTTCGACAACTATGACACGGTCGTGCAGGATCCGGCACGCGAGATCATCGCCGAACCGGGTGACACCTGGGCCTGTATCCAGATTGAATCGCCGCAGTGCGCCGTCCTGGGACCCGGCTGCGACGCCGTTGATCCGCGCTTTGCCGATGTGCCGGGCATTCAACAGGGCATCAGCGGCAACTGGATCGACTTGGCTGTACGCGTGCCGCTCTTCGATATCTCCATCACCCCCGACGGACTCAATCCTGTCGGCACGGCCCACACCTTCACTGTAACGGTTGATGCCAGCTTCGGCATCGAAAACACTGAGTCGCTGGTCATCACGCCGACGGTTGAGCCGACACCTGAATCGATGGTTGACACCTGTGACACCCCAGTTCTGACGGCCAAAACAGCCACCTGCACGGTCACGATCAACAGCTCCGTCGTCGGCACGTTCACCGCCACGGCTGAAGCGCTCATCGACTTCCAGGGACAGCCCGCCTATGCCGTTACCAACGGCGTGGGCGATAGCAGCGGTCCGGCCGTCAAAGAATATTTCCAGAACCCAGGTGCAGGCATTGACATTGAAAAGGCGACCAACGGCGAAGATGCCGACACGCCCACCGGCCCAACGATCGAGGTCGGCGACCCGGTGTCGTGGACCTATCGCATCGAGAACACGGGCGACCTTGACCTGGATGACGTCACCATGACCGACGACAACGGTACGCCCGCCGATTCCACCGATGACTACACCTGCGCCATTGGCCCGTTGGCCGTCGGCGCTGTCGACAGCACCACCTGCTCACAGTCAGGCATTGCGGTCGAAGGCCAATATGCCAACGAGGCGACGGTTACAGGAACGCCGGTCTTGAACGGTGAACCGACCGGTGATCCCGACGTTCAGGATCAGGATCCCAGTCATTACTTCGGCGCTGAACCGGCCATTGGCCTAGAGAAAGCGACCAACGGTGTGGACGCCGACGAAGCGCCCGGCCCCAACATCAATGTCGGCGATCCGGTCACCTGGACCTACGTGGTGACCAACCAAGGCAACGTCGATCTGACCGATGTTACTGTAGCGGATGATCAGGGTGTGGTTGTGACCTGTCCCAAGGCGATCCTGTTGGTGGATGAGTCCATGACCTGTACAGGCAACGGAATTGCCACAGCCGGCCAATATGCCAACCTGGGCACGGCAACGGGTACTGCCCCGACCGGCAGGGTTGTAGAGGACAGCGATCCGAGCCACTACACCAACGTTCCCACCGGAATCGACGAAGAAGAGCCGGATGTGGAGAACAGGTCCAAGATCTTCATTCCGTTCGTCGCATTCCGCTAAGGCAGAACTTACCTTCCGGGAAGCTGGCAGCTTCCCGGAAGGTAAGTCCGCTACACCCGGTTCAAACCATTGAGCGCGGCAACCCGGTAGGCCTCGGCCATGGTGGGGTAGTTGAAGGTCGTGTTGACGAAATAGAGCAGCGAGTTGGCCTCGCCCGGCTGGGACATGATGGCCTGGCCGATGTGGATGATCTCCGACGCTTCGGCCCCAAAACAGTGGATGCCCAGCAGTTGCAGCGTCTCCCGATGGAAGAGCAGCTTGAGCATGCCCGTCGTCCGGCCGGTGATCTGGGCGCGGGCCAGGTGGCGGAAGAAGGAATGTCCGACCTCATAGGGAACGCGTTGCTCGGTCAGTTCGCGCTCGGTCAGTCCGATGGAACTGATCTCGGGAATGGTGTAGATGCCGGTCGGGATCTGCGCCATCAGTCTGGAATCGACCTCACCCAGTGTCAAGTGCGTGCCGGCGAAACGCCCCTGGTCATAGGCGGCGCTGGCCAGGCTTGGAAAGCCGATCACATCGCCTACCGCATAGATGTGGGGCACGATCGATTGGTAGAACTCATTGACGGCGATGTTGCCACGGCTGTCCGGTTCGATCCCCACCGTCTCAAGCCCCATGTCATTCGAATTGCCGGTTCGTCCGTTGGCCCAGAGCAGCAGATCGCTGCGGATGACCTTGTTGGACTTGAGATAGAGGGTGACGCCGTCGTCATCGGCTTCAACCCGATCATACTCCTCGTTATGTCGAATGAGCACACCCTGTTCACGCAGATGGTAGCTGAGCGCATCGACGATCTCATCGTCCAGGAATGAGAGCAACTGGCTGCGCGTGTTGACCAGATTGACCTTGATCTTCAGACCGCGAAAGATACAGGCATACTCACAGCCCACCACACCGGCTCCGTAGATGGTGATCACCTTTGGGTTGATGTCCAGATCCAACACCTGGTCGCTGTCGAGAATGCGCGGGTGGTCGAAGTCGATGTCGGACGGGTGGTAGGGCCGGGCGCCGGTGGCGATGACGAACTGGTCGGCGTGGTAGCGCCGGACAAGCCCGTGACACGGTCCTGAACTTCGACACAGTGCGGATCGACGAACGAGGCGCGCCCGTGGATCATATCGACCTGGTTGCGCGTGTAGAAGCCGCTGCGCAGTTTGGTCTGGCGTTGCACCACCGGCTCGGCGACACGCAGCAGATGCTGGTAGTCGTGCTGGCGAATCTGATTGGCCTGGGTCAACTGCTGCACTGCATGGCGCAACGCCTTGCTGGGGATGGTGCCGCGATGGGTGCAGTTGCCGCCGGGCAGGTCAAAGTCGTCGATGACAGCGACGTCCTTGCCCTCCTTGGTGCACTTCATGGCCGCGCCCTCGCCGCCGGGGCCGGTGCCGATCACAATGACATCGTACCGTTCTCTGTACATGCGGGTCCTTGTCGTTCACTGGACGAAAGATCAAGCGCGATGAAATCGTATTCTTGAGATTGTGAGATTCCGGCCTTCGGCCTGAGATTAGGCGAGTACAGGCTGGCTGACAATCTCCCAATCTCCTCAATCTCCAATCCCTCAATCTCGCAAGTCATCAACCAGTACCAAACATCACCTCAGGACAGTTGAATCCAATCGCGCCCAACCTCGTCGTATCGCCGCCACAGTTCGAGCCACCGCCTCGGTCGCAATCGGCAGGTCTTCCTCCACCCAGCGCAGGTTGGCCTGCATGTGGGCCGGGTTTTGGGTTCCGACGATGGCGGTGTCGACCTCGTCGTGGGCCAGCGTGAAGCCGAGGGCCAGCAGGATACGGTTGTCCGGCGCGCCGGCAATTGCGCCCATCTGTTCAAGCATCTGCGCCCGCTCCCAATATTGGTCGGCATATCCGCTGGGACTCTTTGGGCGCGCCCCACGCGCCATTGGCAATCGGCCGCTTGATGATCACGCCCATGCCCTGGGCCTTGGCCGCCTGCAACAGACCGTAGCGCGCCTTCTGTTCGACCAGGTTGAAGCTGGTCTGCAGCGAGGCGAAAAGGCCGCTCTCAACGGCCCAGGCTGCGGCCTCATTGTCGCCGCTGTAGCCGATGTAACGCGTCTTGCCGGCCTGCTGGGCGTCCTGCACCGCCCGGATCGCCTCGCCCTTCTCCAGGATGTCGACGCCGCACGAATGCAGTTGCACCAGGTCGACGTAGTCGGTCTTCATGCGTCGCAGGCTGCGGTCGATGCTGTCGGTGATGGTCTTGGCCGTCCACGCCTCGCCCTCATAGCCGCCGGCCACATGGCCGGCCTTGGTGGCCAGATAGTAGTCGCTGCGTCGATGAGAGACGGCACGGCCCAACTGTTCCTCGCTGACATCATAGCAGGCCGACGTGTCGAGAAAATTGACGCCGGCATCCAGCGCGCTGTTGAGTACGCCGCTGGCCTGCTTTTCCTCTGCCAGAGTCAATTCAAAGCCGATCTCGGACATGCCGACGCCAAGCCGGCTGATGACCATATCGGTGTTGCCGAATTTACGCATTTCCATGGGTGGATCTTTCTCCTTGGTTGTTTAGATTTCGGGTGATGTATTCGGTGATAGAGATCAGATTTTTGCCACAGATGAACACAGATTTAAACAGATGGGGCACAGATAATTTTCGAGATTCTGCATGGATGCAAAAAATCCACACCATACATCTAGTCCCTATCTGTGTCTCATCTGAGCCTATCTGTGTTCATCTGTGGCTAAGTTCTTTGACCACGCAACTATCTACAGATCGACTTCCTGCGCCCCGGTGACCAGCACCACCTTGTTGTTGTCATTGAGTTGACTCATCTCGTTGAGAAAGTCCTGGGCCTGATCGGGCTGTTTCAGCTCGACGCTGTAGACAAGCTCGGTCAGCGTCCCGGCCTGGACTGTCTCCATGGCGATCAGATCATAGCCGCGCAGATATTTCTCGAAGACCGGCGCAAAGAGGCTGTTGTAGGGCATATCCGCAGGCAGCCGCACCTTGAGCAGTTGGCGTGCAATCTCGTGGCCGAACAGGTCGAAGCGCACCATCACGATGATGAACAAGCAGATGAGCAGCGTGGCGACCACGCCGATCAGATAGAAGCGGGTGCCGCAGGCCATGCCGATGGCCATGGCAAAGAAGATGAAGCCGACGTCGCGCGTCTCCTTGACCGCGTTGCGGAAACGGATGATCGACAGCGCGCCGACCAGCGTGAAGGCACGCGCAATGTTGGAGCCGATGATCAGCATGATCACCGCCACCACCATGGCCATCAGCACCAGCGTCTGCACATAGGCCTGTGAGTATGAGGTGCCCCGGTAGGTGTAGCGATAGGTCCAGGCGATGATCAGCGTGAGCGCAAAGCTCATCACGATGGTGAGCGTCACATCCTGCACCGTGAAGACTTCGGTGTTGACCTGCAAGCTGTCGAGAAAGCTGTTAAAATCCATGCGTTCGTTCCGTTAGGTTGGCATCAGATTCCGGGATGGCACGGGCTAGAGTAGGTCCATTGCGACATCTGTTCATCTGCGTCTCGAGGTCGAGCTTCAAGGATGTGTTGGCGGTTGCGGATGACGGCGCCGGTCTCCAACGCCATACAATATTTGCTGACCCGCCGCAACGTGCAGCGATGGTCACTGAGAATGCGTGTCAGCCAATAGGGAACCGTACGATTGACCTTGACCTCCAGCACGCAACGGTCCGGCGG
Organism: uncultured Chloroflexia bacterium; assembly: GCA_963698255.1. Classification (GTDB taxonomy): domain Bacteria; phylum Chloroflexota; class Anaerolineae; order Caldilineales; family Caldilineaceae; genus JAWKOK01. The sequence goes on from CAVOQD010000030.1 coordinate 402,275, forward strand.
CAGAAAGTACTCGTCGGCAGCCTGTCCCAGCGAGAGCAGCGACAGATCATGCACACGTCCGCGCAGATTGGTGTCAAAGGTGACACGCAGATCCGGGAAGTGTTCGCCGCCCTCATAGGCCAGCCGGTCATAGGTGACGACCGCGGCCGGGCGCAGTTGCAGCGTCCGGTAGAGATAGAAGACCTCGCGCAGCACGGCCGAATCTCCCGTCATCATCGCCGGCTCGCCGTTGCCGGCCCTCGCATTCGACGGCCTGCCCTCAAACCCGTCGAAGTCAATCGCCTGCGCATAGGGCAGCCTCGCCCGGCGCTTGGCCATGAGCTTGTCCTGACGCGCCTTGATCTCGACAAACGCCGGCGTCTCAGGGTCAATCACCTGACCGCCGTAAACGCGCACGCGCACCTTGCGTCGAATCTTGTGCCCCTCGATCTTGTCCCAGTAGGCCTTGTAGTCAGGCGTGTCGTAGTAGAGGCTGCTGATCTGATAGGCGCCCTGCTGATCGCCATGGGCATCGGGAAGCATGGTCGCCTCAATGGCCGCACGCACGCGATTCATCTGCTGCAAGGTCGATCAGATACTTCAGTTCGTGACGCAGGTTGGTCTTGACACGCATTGTGTTCTGCATTCTCAACTTTCTCGTTGATGGCGATAAAAGAATTCGTGTAAATGCACTCATTTACATCCACTTTCATCGGCAAGAGATGCTCTGTCAGCCTGAGTGGCTTTGCCTCAGAAGGTCCGTGATCTAGAGTCCAACAAGGTCCTGGACATCACCGCCAGATTCGTTAGGGTGACACGGTGACAGTCGTTCGAATCCTTCGTTGCGTCCCTGCACCTCTTCACCCTGTCACCCCCTCACCTTGCCATCACCTCAAGGATAGATCCCCGGCGTCCCATTCTCGGCCTCACTCGCACGCCAGCGGAATGGCTGGCTCGGATCGCCGTCCGGGTCCATCAGTTCCAGCGAATCGCCGGTCCCGTCCGCGCTGAGCGGCCAGCCGTCCTCGTCGCTGTAGGTCACCGAGTCCAGGACGGCGCCGTTCAGATCAAACAGCGTGATCGACTCGCCCCGATCCGACAGTTTGCCCTCAAAGACGCCGCCGATCTCCGGATCGGGATAGCGCTCTCGGAAGCGCTTGAAATCGGAGACCAGCACCGTCACCTGTCCCGGTTCCAGCCATGTGTCGCGGGGAAAGCGAAAGTCGATCCCCTCGAAATAGGCGCCGGACAGATCGGCATCGATCTCGCCCAGATTGGCCAGTTCGATGTACTCGTAGCGCTCACCGCCTACCGGATTGTACATCACTTCCGTGATCCGCACATCGCCGGACTGGTCAGCGTGGCGGATATTGGCGCTCAGTCAGCGCGCTCCACTCGGCCCCGTCCAGCACGCGCGCCTTGACGAGCGTCGCATCGGTCAGCAGCAGCGGCTCGGTATAGCGCTTGGCCGTCGGCGAGATCTCGCCGCTTCCAGCCAGACGCGGATCCATACCGTCAACCGTGTAGTAGATCTCACCGCATCCCCCACTGCCCCACTGCCCCACTCCATCGCCAGCACCAACTCATCCTCAAACACCGCATCGCCCTGGCCAAAGCTCGGCGGATCCACCGGCGGATAGAATCCGGCTTCACGCGCCAGCTTGACCAGCTTCTCACCGTTGCCGACCATCTGCTCAGAAACGTGGTCACGGGCGGCCAGCCAGTCGGCCTGGGTGATGGGCGAATCGGTGCGCACATCGCCCCAGCGCGCCGACTCGGCGATGATGGCGGTCTCCAGCGGATCGGTGATGTCGAGCCAGCGCTGCTGGGCAACGGCATCGCTGAGCGCACCGCCTTCGGACGTGTGTCGGTGGAGCCGATCCGCAAAGATCATGCGGAAATCGGGGTTCTCCATCAACGCCTCGAAGACCAGCCGGATCACGTTGGGAAAGGGCGCGCCGTCAAATCCATCGCCGCCCAGCACGATCTCTGCGCCGTCGTCAAACGTCGTCTCCGCATCCCAGACGAAGAAGCGATTGCGTCCGGCCGGGTAGTGTACGCCGGCATACCAGTTGTTCTCCGGCCAATCATGGTTGCCGACATACCAGTTGAGGATCATGTAGTCGCTGAACTGGACCGGGTCGATAAACTCCAGCATGGTGGCGTACTTCTCCGGGTCGCTCAAGCCCCCCTCTTGGGCCAGACGCACCAGCGCCGAAAAGCGGTCGATGGGGCCGCTCACCGACCCGGCGTGGTTGACCGATCCGTACTCAGCATCGTCGCCGCCGAAATAGGTCGCCATAAAGTTTGCATCGGGCCGCTCGACCAGATTGTAGATGCCCCAGTAGAGTCCGTTGAGAAAGAGATGCACAAAGCGGCCATGGGAACCGGCATCGGACATGGCGATCTGGGTGGCACGCGTCCACTCGTCGCGCGCGTAGGTCGCCTCCCGATGATCGACCTCAGCGCCGGGCATGGACGGATGGCCGGCGAAGCTGCGATCCACGCCGGCACGCAGCACCAGCGTGTCGAACGAGGTCGCCGGCGAGTCGGAGAAGATCGGGTATTCGAGCTCGGGCGCGCCGTACTCGCTGCGAAAGAAGAGCCGCAACGAATGTTTGGGCATGAACTCCCAGCGCCCGGCCCCGCCCTGGATGCGCATCCCGGCATCGACCTGGAAGCCCGGTTCGTCGCCACCGGCATCGAACAGTTCGACGGAGACCGGCCGTTCAGCCTCGCGCCCACGGGCCTGCGGATCGGCGTAGATGTCCAGATTGGCGACATCGGTGACCAGCGACAGCGACCGGCAAGCGCAGCCAGCGCCTCGCCCAACTGCGGCCCGTAGACCGGATCGTTGGCGATGGTCGGGTCCATCTCGTAGTCGGCAGTAACCGGCGCGCCGACCGTGTAGCCGCCGATGTCGACCTTGTGGACGCCCCACGTTCCTCGGGAAATCCGACCGGTTGCGCAGACTGGGCGATCACATCGTCGATAAAGAGTAGGAGCGGGTCGTGACTGCGGCTGTGCGGTAGCCGGGCTTGACACTCACAGCGCGCACAATGGTCGTGCCGTCGATGGTCTATCGGATCTCTCGTAGATCTGACCGTGCTCTGCCGTGGGCTCGCTGCCGTCCAGCGTGTAGCGGATCTCACTGCCGGGCGTGTCCGCTCGTCAGCTGGAGCGTCAATGGGCTTCTCGAAGCAGGCCAGACGGTTCGCTGAAGGTCACCGGCGAGGTCATGCCCTGCCAGGCGGAATCGTCGGGATTCGGCTCGCCGGGAGAAGGGGTGTTAGATAGCCGAACGTTTCGGCCGTTGCCATCTGAACCGTCCGGCAGGCCGTAGCTGATGCCCGGCTGTTGCTGTGGATAGTCGATGGCCGTGGCATCCAGATAGCGACGGGTGGTCGGCGCATAGAGGGCCAGAAAACCGGGATCGGCGCTCAGCTTGAAGTTGGTGTGCAGATAGCCCGGTTCGCCGCTTTCGTCATCTATCTCGATCTCATCGTCGATTCTTGCCCGAGGCGAAGACGATCAGCCGCTCGACCCGGCTCGATGACGATGTCATCGAAGGTCCACTTTTCGGGGCGATCCGGATCGTCGGTCAGCGTCCAGTGCAGACAGGTTGACCGGCGCGTCTGAACGATTGAACAGTTCGATCCAATCGGACGGATCGCCGTCCTCGTCGACCAGCAGGCTGCCGTCGTTGGTGGCGGCGAACTCGCTGATGATGACGGGCTGCAGCGTAACGCTGCGCCGGCGCCGTGGGCGACGGCAACGATCCGTCCGACGGCCGCCAGCAATAGCACGATGATGGCGATCCAGAAAAGGCGGCGATGGAGTGGCTTGACGGTGGAGACTCGGAAACCCATAGTTCAGTATGATACAACGCTGCGAGGTTTCGGCGAAAACAAGGTACATCTCACGCACGGCTGACCAATATCAGATTTTTCATCGATTCATGGTAACCGGTCAGAGTAACCACGAATGACACGACTTTTCTCTGCGGTGCAATTCGTGAAATTCGTACCCGTTGTGGTTCATTCAGTAGAATCATTTGTGAAATTGGCGGTTCCGTTCCAGTGAAGGCGGAGTGACGATTCATCTAGTGTTGGGAAGAAATCATGGGCAGCGTCAATGTAACAGATTCACCCTCAGAAATGGTCGCCACTGGGTAGATCCGAACAGCGATGTCTGGCTTGATGAGTTCGCTATTATCGCCGACGCCAAGGTTCACATCGAACATGACTTCGAAGTTGTCATCGCCATTGACATCCATTGCCGCCGTGCGTTCAACCCCCGTGATCGTACCATCATAGGTGTCCCAACGTTCCACAGCATACATCCCGGGTCCAAATCCATCGATAGATACTTGCCCCGAAGCAGCCGCCATGACATCCCTATCGGTCACAACATTCCGCCAAGTGTGGGTGCTGTTCTGAATCCAAAGATGCGCTGTGTTGTTGACCAAATCCTTCTGTCCCCAAACGCGTAAGTTCTCACCAGAGGTGACCGCATTGGCATCCTGGAAGTGTCCGTTATTCAGTGGGACGTCCCGGATGAAATCGTAGTAGGCCCTAAAGTGCGGACGGTGGTCGAAGTTGACCGATCCATCCTCGTTCTTGTTGTAGATATGTTCGTCCACATACCAATAGGATTCAATCAGCCCGCCGGGGTTGATGCCGCCCCAGATCAGATTGTGCAACCATATCCCTTCTTCATCCGCCTTAAGTTGCTGGCTGGGCGGCGCGGTGTCGGCTTCGACAAAGCCGGTCTCCCCGCGAATCACGGGCTTGCCGGCACCGCCGACCTGCTTGGCGCCGTACGTCATGCTGACGTCATAGGTTGCTTCGGCTGCGTCGCCAAAATTGGAATCACTCTCCGTGATGTATTGGTGACCGTCGGCAAAATCAACGTTTGGATAGTCCGGATTCGCCCAGAACTCGTCTCGTGGAAAGGAGTTCCAGGTGGAGGTCGACACCATGTGGCCGTTCGGATGATGATAGTCACAGCGTGCCCTGTCTGAACTATCCACAGGAACGCCAAATACCCGGCATTTCATAAATTTCCCAAATTCATCAGCCAGTTGGTAGTGTGCGGGCAACCAAGGATCCCCCTCATTTAGCAGCTCCCAGGAGTGAATACTGGACGAATAGCCCCAGCGAGCTTGCAGATAACGCCACCACGCCTGCTGAAGCCATCGGACCGCATCGACTTCTCTCGAACCGTAGAAATGTGTGACATCGTCTTCATAGAGCGCGTTGCCAAAGGGGTCGAGCTTGCCGAAGAGGTAGTCACCTTTTTCCAGAATCACCGGCCGGATGTAAATATCGTAGTCGTTCAGTTGGTCGACAATCTTGTCCATCTTGTACGAAGGCCGTTGCGCCATGTACAGATGCTCCTCAGGCGAATATTTATCGATCATGTTCGGTCCGGCGAGGATCGGGTCATCAACCATTCCGCCGACCATCTCAATTACTTCAACAGACTCAACAAACACACTGCCGCGTGAAACATTTTCAAGAGCCATGTAGAAACGAGGCAGAAAATTATTGGCGCCCGAATTCCATGCCCCGGTCACATAGCTCCAACTTTCTGATACGGTTCCGTAGTCGGTGATCGGTTCAACGACCGACCAATCCGGATCGTCTGGTCTAGACGCTCGTGAACACTCATCCGCCCATCCTCCGACCTTGATCACAAATCCAAAGTTCGAAGAATTGGGGTCACGCGGGCCAACTATCTCCTGGGTAACATATTTCGCCCGAATCAAATAGTCGGTCTCCGGCTTGATGGCAGGACTTGGCTGCGTATGGCCAACATGCGCACAGGGTTCGTACCAGTCACCATCCTGCGACAAGAACCAGCGTATCATCATCGGCGCGCCTGGGCTTGGCTCATAAGGCAACATGGGTACCCGTGGCAAGTAGCCGCCATAATGGCCCGGCATCATCTCCCATGAAGTCCACGCTGAGCCAAAGATGTTGAATGGCGATAGCCAGGCCCGGACAAAGTTGATATTGTTTGCGCTCATTTGGGCAAGTAGATCGTCGTCAAAGAGCGTATCCATCGCCAGGTTATAACCCAGACCAAAAAATGGCGTTCCGTCTTCATATTCGAAATATCGCGGATCTCTCGAACTCACTCTGACGAAGCCTTTGCTATTGGAATCGACAACGTCGAAAGTTTCCTCTGCCGATTCATATGCGCCACTTGCGTCCTGCACGGCTAGTCGATATTTCCAGGCGCCAACCTCATTCGGTGCAAACCGGACTTTCCAGGAGTATTCGTCGGTTGGGTACAACCAGGGCTGATCGTCGCGGACTTCATCGACAAAACGCTGATAGTAAAACGCCGGTTGTCTGAACGTGTTGCCTTCCGGATCGGTGAATAACGCATCTGCGGAAATCCCCACACCAACATACTCTTCGAGAAACTCGTTTGCATCTGATGGACCCAAATAAGGCAATTGAAAATTTTTGGCGACCGTTTCGGGGATGTCGAACGTGATCTCAAATTTCTCATTGCGGGCCACCGGGCCTGAAGGGTGATTTGTCGTGATGTTGATTATGGTCAGGTCGCCAACGTTCGCATCGGTGGTTTCGACGATATTGGAGCGCGAAACGGCAGATGCGCGGTCTGCACGACGGCCAGGGGCGCAGCCAGCGACCATTACTACGGACAGAATTAGGAACAACATCGACACGTGATACCATCTGCGCTTCATCAATATCTTTTCCGACATGGCTCACCTCCAACCATTTGTTTTCAATTCAGTCTAGGGACGCCCGTCCCGCTTCTTCGTCGGCATCATATCCATGCGCCAGACATTGGCGCTCTGCGGCAACGTGGCCACGAAGACAACGGCCTCGCCCAGATCGTCCGGCTGCAACATGGTGAGGCGCGATTCTGCACTCGGCGGCTCGGCACGCAGATCGAGGATGGCCGTGTTGCCCTCGCCGGGGTTGATGACGCAGGCACGCACGTTGGCCGGATTGCCCTCCTCGTTGGTGATCGTCGGTCAGCGACTGCATGCCGATCTTGGAGGTGGCGTAGCCGACGCCGGAGAGCAGTGACGGATGGGTCGCTGCACGCGAGGCCACGTTGATGATGGTGCCGGTTTCACGCGCCATCATGTCGGGCAGCAGCGCCTTGGTGAAGAGAAAGGCGCTGGTCAGGTTGACCTCCAGCAGCATTCGCCATTCCTCGGCCGACGTGTCGTGGATGCTGCGCGACGGCACGTTGGTGCCGGCGTTGTTGACCAGCACGTCGATGTGTCCGAGATGGGTCTTGGCCTGGGCGATGGCCGCCAGGATCTGGCCTTCGTCGCCGACGTCACAGAGGCAGTTGACGGCCTCCACGCCCAACTCGCGGGCCGCGGCAGCCACCTCGCGCAGCTTCTGCCCCGAGCGCGCCACCAGCGCCACATTGGCGCCCTCCCGCGCGCAGACCAGCGCAATGCCCCGGCCAAAGCCGCTGCTGGCCCCGGTGATCAACACGTTCTTGCCTTGCAGACGTTTCATGGATTTTCCTTTGTCGATTCGTAATGTACGGGCTGATTGCAGATAGAACGCGGATTGACGGACGGCTGATATTCGCGGAAAAATCCGGATCAATCCGGGTTCGTCCGCGTCATCCGCGGCAATCCGCCAGATCCGTGTCATCTACACGTTGTCGATCGTTAACCTTCCGCCTGCCAACGGAAACTTGACCGGCGCATGGTCGCGCTGCGACCGGTAGATGGCCTCGATCAGCTCGACGGCCTTGCGCCCTTCCACGCCGTCGACCATGGGCGCACGATCCTCCAGGATCGCCTGCAGGAAGTCCTGGATCTGGAGCTTGTGATAGAACGTGGCCGGATCGACCGCCTCAAAGGTGGCTGCATCCTCAGCGTTCCAGCCTTCCAGCAGCCCTTCCTCGCCGGGCACAGACCAGACATCGTTGACCGGCGGTTCAAGGACTGACGTCATGCCCGCAATGAATGGAGAGCCGCCGTCGGTCTGCACGCCGACCGACGCGCCGTTGGATCCGTGGATGTGGACCTTGGTGTAGATGCCCGGCTTCTGCGAGTTGCTGGCGACGATGTTGCCGACGCCGCCGTTCTTGAATCGAATCAGGGCCAAGGCCGTGTCCTCAACTTCGATATAGGGGTGGTTCAGATTCTCCCAATAGGCGAAGACCTCGTCGATGGGACCCATGAGCCACTGGAGGATATCCAACTGATGGGGCGCCTGGTTGACCAGCACGCCGCCGCCCTCGCCCGCCCAACTGCCGCGCCACGGGTCCGAGTCGTAGTACGCCTTGTCGCGCCAGCCAAGCATGAGCAGCGTGCCCAACGCCGGCGTGCCGATTTTGCCGGCATCGATGGCGTCTCGGATGCGCTGAACCGGCTCGTAGAGGCGACGCTGGCTGATGATGCCCAGCTTGATGCCGGTCTCGTCGGCCACGGCCAGCATGGCGTCGCAGTCTTTCAGATTGGAGGCCATGGGCTTTTCCAGCAGCACGTTGGCCCCGGCTCTGGCGGCCTGGATGCCCAGCGGCGCATGCAGCGGATGGGGCGTGCAGACCGAGACCGCGTCGACCTGCTCGTCGGTCACCATCTTTGTGATGTCTGTGTAGGCCTTGACGCCGTACTGGGCGGCGAATGTCTCGGCACGGCCCAGATCGCTGTCACAGACGGCGACGAAGTCGGACTCGGGCAGTTCGGCGAATGCCCCGGCGTGGGTATGCCCCACCTTGCCGCAGCCGATCAGTGCTGTTCGTACTTTTTGCATTTTTGTTCTCCGTAATTTATGTAAATTTGAGTGTCTTAGGCTAGCAGACTGTCGGAGAGACAAGAAATAGACCGCGGATGCGGCGGATTAGGCGGAAACAGCCTGATTTTATCGGCGTTTATCAGCCAAATTCGCCTAATCCGCGGTCTATCATCCTTCTCTCCGACAGACTGCTTGAGACGGGCATGAGAACTGTAGCACGATATTATAGCACGATATTTTGTCGTAGCAGTGTGATTCGGCCTATCCAATACGCGACGACATCAATGTCGTGCTACAAATGACGCCGGCGACCTAGCCCGCTTCGCCTGCAAGCAGATTCCTCCAATATCTCGGTCAACTTGGGACCAATCCCCACGCCAACCGACATGCTTTCCTCATAGGCTTCACCCGGCTCCTGCCAATCCGCGGGCTCGCTGAAATCCTCTGCCGGGAGGATGTAGCCGAGTTCATCGTTGGCCAGGCCGATGATGACGGCATGGGCAGCACCCGAATCGCGCATCATCTGTTTGTAGACCAATCCAAGCTTGGGAAAAAGCTCGCCGGGCACGGCATAGAGCAGGCAGTCGCCCAGCGTCAGCAGACCGGCTGAAACGGCTACTTGCCCCGCGCTGTCCATCAATTCGGAGACCAGCCCGGCCTGCGCGGCCATCTGAAAGAGCGGGTTGTCCATGGAGACCGGTTCGCTTCGGCGCCGGTAGGAGAGACGGCGACACGGCTTGGCTTTTGCATCGGCCAGCGCCGCCAATGCGGCCTCGCCCAGCGTGATCCCCATGGCCTGAGCATCATCGAACGTGTGGCCGGGCATGTCCGGCGTCATCATGCCGCCCAGTGCGCCGACCGTGGCCAGACAGGGTGCGCCGGTGGACGACGCCACCGTTTCGCGGCATGGCGGCCACATAGTCGGCAGTGATGTGCGGGTTGTCGTCCCAGAGCACCTCGGGATGGCACGGGAAGGTCAGCCAGGTGGCCAGCACAGTAGCTGATCCACCATTGGCGGCCCCACCATTGGCTGACGCTGCATCCACAAACTGAAGGCAACTCAGCTCGATGTCGACGATCTCCGGATCGCGAGCGTTCTTGGCAACGCCCGCCACCTTCGTCGAGTTGACACGCAGCGTTGCCGGCCGCACAGATGCCAACGCTTCACTCGCCACACGTACAATCGTATCCATCAATGCCGCCATGTACTCGGCATCAACGCCTGGCTGACTCGGGTCCGGACCCCAAAGACCAATGGTGTCGGGACCGTGATGGGTATGGGTGCAGGCGATCACCAGATCGACATCCGCATTCAGCCTCACGCAGGCGGCGTTCGGCCTCAGCGCAGAAGCCGCGCCCCAGGCCCAGCAGATCCAGCGCCACCAGGACGACACGCGTGTCGCCCATTTCCAACGCCAATGCGTGGGCGTACAGATCGTCATGCACCGATTCGGCGCGGCGGTTCTGTCCGAACCCGGCCAGATAGACGGGACGACGAAGGTCGGGCGTTATCACGGTCTGGCATGGCCGGCAAGCAATGTCATGGCAGGGTCTCAATTCGATGGGTCAGAAATAGATTGTGCGCTCTTCATTCGTACAATGTACCCTGCATTATGGTGGATATCGGGCATGAGATCAAAAGTGGGAAATTCGCCGTCGGACAGGCAGACCTGACAGCCTGCGGATTTCTCCGAAAAATATCCGGACTTTATCCGCCAAATCCGCCTAATCCGCGGTCTATTCGGTCGCTGCCTATATAGTTATCCCTTCCGCAAGCCCCGTGACGCAGTTGTCAATGGATGGAGTCCGGCTATACAATGAATCTATCCAAGAACAATGCAATCGCCCAGCGAAAACCAGGGCAAAACAGGAAGGAAGGACAGGAAGATCATGGCGAAACCGACGTTCCGTTGGGATGATCCGTTTCTTTTCGATGATCAGTTGTCATCCGAAGAACGCATGGTGCGCGATGCCGCGCGCGACTACTGTCAGGAAAAACTGATGCCACGCGTGCTGGAGGCCAACCGGCACGAGATCTTCGACCGCTCCATCTTCGACGAGATGGGCGCTATGGGCATGCTCGGCCCCACGATCCCGGAAGAGTACGGCGCTGCCGGGCTCAACTCCGTCTCCTACGGGCTGATTGCCCGTGAGGTGGAGCGGGTCGACAGCGGCTACCGCAGCACCATGAGCGTGCAGAGTTCGCTGGTCATGTACCCCATCTACACCTACGGCACGGAAGAGCAGCGGCAGAAATATCTGCCCAAGATTGGCCACCGGCGAGTTGATCGGCTGCTTCGGCCTGACCGAGCCCAATCACGGCAGCGATCCCGGCAGCATGGAAGCCCGGGCCACCAAGGTCGACGGCGGCTGGACCGTCCACGGCAACAAGATGTGGATCACCAACTCGCCCGTCGCCGATGTCTTCGTGGTCTGGGCCAAGGGCTACGGACTGGGCGAGAATGAACTCGGCATCCAGGACGGCGACATCCTCGGCTTCATCCTGGAGAAGGGCATGACCGGCCTGAGCGCGCCCAAGACCGAGGGCAAGTTCAGCCTGCGCGCCTCCAGCACCGGCGAGATCGTCATGAACGAGGTCTTCGTGCCCGACGAGAACCTGCTGCCCAACGTGAAGGGTCTGAAGGGGCCGTTCGGCTGTCTGAACAAGGCCCGCTTCGGCATTGCCTGGGGCGCGCTGGGCGCGGCCGAGTTCTGCTGGCACGCATCCCGCCAGTACACGCTGGACCGCATCCAGTTTGGACGTCCGCTGGCCGCCAACCAGTTGATCCAACTCAAGCTGGCCAACATGATGACCGAGATCACCATCGGCCTGCAGAGCGTGCTGCGCGTCGGCCGCCTGATGGACGAGGGCAAGGCCGCGCCGGAGATGGTCTCGCTGGTCAAACGCAATTCGTGCGGCAAGGCGCTGGAGATCGCGCGCATGGCACGCGATATGCACGGCGGCAACGGCATCTCCGACGAGTTCCACGTCATCCGCCACGTGATGAATCTGGAAGCGGTCAACACCTACGAGGGCACGCATGACATCCATGCGCTGATCCTGGGGCGTGCCCAGACCGGCATCCAGGCGTTCATGGCGCCGCAGTAGTTGGGCCTTGCATGAAGGATGAAACTTATCGCCACTACGACGTGCTCTTCGTCATGTCGACCATCATCAGGGCGTATGGCGAACGATGACCCCGCATCGGGGTTGAAGGACGCTGCAACCAGATAGGGCGGAATGGCATTCCGCCTGGCTAAGCATAGCCAGGCGGTCGGATTGCCAATCCGACCTACGGATGATGTCCATGTAGGGCGGATTGGCATTCCGCCTGACTGGACAAGAGGTCCACCAAAAATCCTTACGTCAGGCACAGGCCGGTGCGTCTGCACGCCAGCGGTTGAACTCTTTGTTGAATTGGGTCTCCGCCATATGCTGACGTGTGTCATACCAAAGTTGAGCCCAGGCATCGGCGTCATGCAGCTCGGATGCCGGTGCCGAGCGGCTGCGCGCCACAAAGCCGGGGAAGATGCCGCGCCCGGTCGCCTGGCCAATGGGGTTGTAGCGCAGGTCAAAGCTCCAGCGGATGTTGTCGCTGACGTTGCTCAGCGACGCGTGGCAGGTGCGCTTGTGCAGGAAGAGGGCGTCGCCTCGTTTGGTGGGGACGGGAATCGCCTGCTCCATCTCCAACAACTGGCGCGGGATCGCCAACCCGCCATGCCCCGCCGGACAGTGGTCACGGATGCCCTGAAGATGGCTGCGCGGGATTACCTGCAGACAGCCGCTCTCGATGGGCGCGTCCAGCAGAGAAAACCAGACGGTGAGGATGTTGGACTCGTCCGCCTCGGGCAGGATCACGCCGTTGTCCTGATGCCAGTTGGTGGCGCCGAGTTTCGCCTCGCCGCTCTCCGGATCTTTGGGTACCAGGTGCTCGGGCGGCTTGATGCGCACATGCTGCACCGGGTTTGAGTAGATCTCGGGTCCCACAATCGTTTCGACGGCGTCCAGAAGTCGTGGATTGGTGATGGCGTTGAAGACGGCAGGGCCAACCCAGAGCGGCGTATCATGGCGCACGTTTCCCTGGGGAAGCGAGAAGTCGAAGTATTGAGCGTGAACTTCGCCGCTCTCGCTGTAGATCTGGGAGACTCGCCGGCCGAAGGGAAGGTCATCGTAGGTGGACGATATCTTCCTGAAGCGTAGAGATCTTGGGCCAGGTTTTCCAAGACCCCCTTATACTCTTCGATGATGGGGTCCAGATCCTCTACCGGGTCGAAGAGGTTTTCGACCAGTAGATAGCCTTCGTCCTGAAAATGCTGAAGCTGTTGGGGTGTCAATAACGTCACGGCGTTTCCTCCAGATCGTGGTCCGGGTGGGACCCACAGACATGTCGTCGATTTCGACATGCCAAGCAGTCGTTTGAGGCGCCATCGTAGCGCCTGGAGCGGCTCAGTTGTCAACTGGAAATCATGGCAGGAGTGGCGAGAATGTGCCGCAGACTGCCCGTCATAAATGCACTCGGCGGACGAGAGATGGTTGATTACGCGTCAAAAATGGCGTAAACTGTTGCATTATCAGGACAGTGCAACTTTTCAGGAGGAAAACCCATGGCTGTCACACAGGTAAGTATTGGACAGGTCAAACGCGATATCTCCGAACTGGCGAATCGGGTGGCGTTCGGCGGCGAACGCATCGTGCTGACGTCCAGGGGCAAGCCCAAGGCCGCGCTCGTCAGCATCGCCGATTATGAACGACTTGAGCAGGAGAAGGCGGAAGAGCGAGAGGCCGCATTTGATCAATGGCTGCGAGAAGGCGCGATAAACTTGTAGCCGAGATCCTTGAACGCCGTGGCGGAGAGCCAATCGACATGGACAAGTTATTTGGGAAGAAGCACAGCGCCGATCTGGAACGAATTGATCCCGATCAGCAACAACGTCAACGAGCCTTCGAATGGACCGTACGCCTGAGCGCGCGGCCGCCTACGACAGCTTCTATCTGGCTGCAGCGGAGACGCTGGGTTGCGAGCTTTGGACGGCTGACCGGCGGCTGGTGAATGACCGCGGCAATCAGCCGTGGGTCAAGTATCGCGCTGGCGCCACGCAGGCTGACACGGCGGTTCGGTTGACCGATCAGCTGACGTTCAGATGGTGGAGTGGATACCGTCTTGTCCACGCGCCTTCGAATGGACCGTACGTCTGAACGCGCGCCGCCTACGACAGCTATCTGGCTGCAGTCGCAGATCACTCTGCGACTTCGCTGACCGGAGCTGGTGAACGCCGCCAATCAGCCGTGGTCAAGTATGCGCTGGCGTCCGATGGTGAAGCCGGCACGCACGACCGTTGAGACCTGGATCAGGTCTCTGGTCGGTCAAAGCCAGTAGCGGCATTTACGCCGCAAAGCTTGCTCAAGGCTTGCGGCATAAATGCCGCTACAAATCGCCGATCCTATTCGTACGCCGGCAGCCAATCCCCGTGGGCCTCGATCAGATCATCGACCAGATTCCAGATCTGGTCCAGATCCAGCTCGGCCGCGGTGTGCGGATCGAGCATGGCGGCGTGGTAGATGTGCTCGCGCTTGCCGGTCAGCGCGGCCTCGACGGTCAGCGACTGCACGTTGATGTTGGTCTGCATGAGCGCGGCCAGATGCGGCGGCAGCGCGCCGATCTTGGTCGGCTGGATGCCATTCTTGTCGACCAGACAGGGCACTTCCACGCAGCAGCCCTGCGGGCAGATTGTCGATGAGGCCGTTGTTGGGCACGTTGCCGTAGACCACGCGCGGCTCGCCGGTCTCCATGCTGTGGATGATGCCGCGAGCCGTACTCGTGGCTGCGTTCCACCTTGTTGACATTGTTGAAGTTGTCGACGATCAGCGGCACATGCTCCTCGGCAATGCCGGCATCCTTCATGGCGGCCACAAACTCATCCAGGAGGTCCAGTTCGGGGTCCTCCAGCTTGCGGCGCATGAAGTCCCACCCGGCGATCTGCAGCTCACAGCGGCGGATGTACTCGTCCAGCGGAACGTTGAACTCCTCGATCAGATCGGGCCGGTCGCGCTTGATGAACCAGGGCACATACTCGGCGAAGTGCTCGCTGGATTCGGTGACGAAGTAGCCCAGCCGCTTGAGCATCTCATAGCGCACCCGGTTCCAGTCCGGCACGCGGCCCTCCTCGATCACCTGGCGAATCTCCGGATAGAGATCCTCGCCGTCGCGCTCGAAGGTCAGGTAGAAGGCCATGTGGTTGATGCCGGCGCAGACGTAGTTGATCTCCTCGATGGGCACGCCGATGTCCGCGGCCAGCTGCACGGCCGTGCCCTGCACGCTGTGGCAGAGGCCGACGGTCTTGATGCTGGTGGCGCGGTCGATGGCCCAGCAGTTCATGGCCATCGGGTTGACGTATTGCAGGAAGGTCACGTCCGGGCAGAGCTCTTCCATGTCGTGGCAGCATGTCGAGCAGCACCGGGATGGTGCGCAGGCCGCGCATGATGCCGCCGATGCCCAGCGTGTCGGCGATGGTCTGGCGCAGGCCGTACTTCTTGGGAATCTCGAAGTCGATCACGGTGCCCGGCTTGTAGCCGGCCACCTGGATCATGGAGATGGCGTAGTCGGCGCCGTCCAGCGACTGCGCGCCGGTCGGTGGTCGCCTCGATGGTCGGGTCGACGCCCAGCGTGTCGGCGATGTTGCGGGCGACGACCTCCGAGGTGGCCAGCCGCTGCTCATCGATGTCGTGCAGGCTGATGGTGGCGTCCTGCCAGCTCAGGATAGCTGAGGATGTCGCCCATCAGATTCTTGGCGAAGACAGTGCTGCCCGCGCCGAGCATGCTAATTTTGGTCATGGTCTACTCCGGAAAGAAATAATAGACCGCGGATTTTACGGATTAGGCGGATAAACGCGGATTTTTCTTTCCCAGAAGAAATCCGCGTTTATCCGCCTAATCCGCGGAATCCGCGGTGAATTGTTACCACGGCCCCTCAAGTGGCGGCAGTGGATCTACGTTTTGTGCCATACGTGCTCATCAATTGGTCGAGCAGATCGGACTTGAGTGCGGCGGCTGCGGGTTCTTCCCACAGGTTGACGAAGCAGTTGGGATCGGTGGTCAGGTCATAGAGTTCGCCGCGGGTGTTGCGACCGTGCCAGGTGAGCAGCGACGTCGCCGGTGCGGATAGTGCGACGTTCGCCTGGATTCTCGATGAAGACATCGTCACGAATGCTGAAATCCTCGTCCGTCAGCGCCGGGACCAGCGAATGGCCCTGGATGGGCGAGGGCTGCGGCTCGGCCACGCCGGCCATGTCAAGCAGCGTGGGCATGATGTCAGTGGTGTTGGCGAAGAGATCACGCACCGCGCCGGGATGGGTCTCGCCGGGCCGGCAGACGATCAGCGGCACGTTGGTGATACAGTCGTAGGTCGTGCCCTTGAAGAGCAATCGGTGATCGCCCAGCATCTCGCCGTGGTCGGCATTGAAGACGATGATGGTGTTCTCCAGTTCGCCCCGCGCTTCCAGTTCGTCAAGGATCCGTCCGATGTTGCGGTCGATCTGGGTGATCATGCCGTAGTAGACGGCCTTGATGTGGCGGAATTCCTCGTCGCTCATGTTGCACAGACCGACGGCCTCGTGGCCATCCCCGGTCGCAAAGAACTTGCGACGATAGGCCTCCGGCCAGCCTTCGACCTCGTCGGCATCCCACAGCGGCGACGGCATGTCGTCGGCCGAATAGAGGGTGTCGTAGGGCGCCGGCGGGTTGAAGGGATGGTGGGGATGCACGTAGGAGACCCAGAGAAAGAAGGGCTGGTTCTCCCGCGCTTCATCCCCGTCCCCGCGCACGAAATCCAGCGCACGGTCGGTGATCCAGGTCGTCTGGTGATGCTCTTCGGGGAAGGGCGACGGCTCGGTCGAGGACTGCGGATAGGAAGCGCTGTGCAACTCATCCCAGACGTTGAAAATCCGTGTTCGGCCAGGTAGTCGGCGTAGGGACCGGTGCGGTGATCCTCGGTCAGCATGGCCGCGTCAAAACCGTACCAGGGAAATTCGTCCGGCTCAGGCTGTGGGTTGAAGGCCGTCGACGGGTCCGGATCCTTGATCGGCGATCCGTCGGCCGGGAACTGCCACTGGGGGCCAAAGTGCATCTTGCCCGCGCCATAGGTGCGGTAGCCGTTCTGCCGCAGCACTTCCATCAGCGTCAGCTCGCTCTGGGGCAGGCGCATGCCGTTGGCGCGCAGCCCATGGATGGTCGGATAGCGCCCGGTGGCCATGCTGCCCCGGTTGGGCGCGCAGACCGGATAGGCCGCAAACATACGCGTGAAGCGTACGCCCCGGGCCGCCAGCGCATCGATGTTGCGCGTATCGATCACCTCATTGCCGTAACAGCCCAACGCATCCGCGCGCAACTGATCGGCTGTGATGAAGAGGATGTTGGGAAGGTTGGACATCGTGGTTGCCTTTCGAAGAATGATGCGAGTTGCGAGTGGGCGCCAACATTAATAGTTCAGCAATTATCAATTCACCATTAACCATTGAATCAAGCAAATGGTTAATGGTGAACGGTTAACGCTCAATTGCTAATCGTATGATGCCCCTTGCCTCTCTCCACGTCTACTCAAACGTCGGCAAATACCCGTCATTCTGCGCAAACATCTCATCCACCATGGCCTGGATTTCGGCCAGGGAGAGGACGGCGGCGGTCAGCGGGTCGTTGGCGATGGCTTGATAGATGAGCCGTCTGTCGCCGGTGAGGCAGCCCCAGACGGCCATCTCTTCGATCTGGGAACTCTGGCTGGTGAGGACGGCGACCTGGGGCGGCAGCGCGCCGACGCCCACGGCCTCGAAGCCGTTGCGGCTGGCCCAGACCGGCACCTCGACACACGCGCCCTGGGGCAGATTGGTGACCAGACCGGTGTTGGCCACGTTGCCGTTGAACTTGAACGGCTCGCCGCCTTCCATGGCGTTGACGATGTAGGCCGCATACTCATGGCCGCGGGTCAGATCCTTGGGTTCCGGATCGTCGATCCACTCGATGATGGCGTCCTGCCAGTTGTCGTTGCGCTTCTGATATTCCTTGAGAATGTAGGCATACTCGCCCGGATTCCAGCCGGTACCGGTGGTGCAGTACTTCTCGATCAGATCCTGCCGTTTGCGGAACCAGGGATTGTACTCCGAGTTGTGGCCGCTGGACTCGGTGACGTAGCGGTCGAAGGCCAGGAACATCTCGTTGCGCACCTGCTCCTCGTTGTAGATCTCCTCGTTCTCCAGGATGGCCTTGCGGATCAGCGGATAGGCGTCCTCGCCGTTCCACAGGAAGTCCAGATACCAGGCCATGTGGTTGATGCCGGCGCAGGTGTAGGTGATCTCGGACATGGGCGCGCCGATCCAGCCGGCCAGCATCTCGCTGGTGCCCTGGACGCTGTGGCAGAGGCCGGTCAGGCGGATGTCGGTCTCGATCTCCATGGCGCGGCAGAGCATGGCCATGGGATTGGTGTAGTTGAGCATGGTGGCATTGGGGCAGAGGCGTTCCATGTCCTTGGCGATGTCGACCATCACCGGGATGGTGCGCAGGGCACGGAAGATGCCGGACGGGCCACGCGTGTCGCCCACGTTGGTGTCGACGCCATACTTCTTGGGGATCAAGATGTCATGTTGCCAGACGTCGGTCGAGCCGGCCAGGATGGTGACCATGACGTAGTCGGCGCCGGTCAGCGCTTCCTCGCGATCCATGGTCGCCTCGACGGTGGCGGGATAGCCGCCCTCGTCGACGATGCGCTGCACGGCCCGCGTGATGTAGTCCAGGCGCACAGGGTCGATGTCCATCAGCGTGATGGTCGAGCCTTCCAGCAGCGGGAAGGTCAGCACATCTTTGACAAGCTTGCGTGTGAAGCCAAAACTGCCGGCTCCGATAAAGGTGATTTTGGGCATTTCAGTTTCCTTTCTTGATTGTTCGTTACTGGATGACGGACTTGGGCGTGGCAACGAGCCGCGTCACCTTGATCGCCTCACGGTTCATCAGTTCGCCGACCCTCGGCCCGATGTCGTTCTTCCATTGGTCTGACTCGTAGACCGCGGCGTAGAGTTCGATGCGCTGCTCTTCGCTCTCGAAGCGACGAATCCAGTAGTAGATGCCGGCGTCTTCCTCGCCGACAAAACTCCCGATGACGACCATTCCCTTGGAGACCTGGAACGGGATGATCTCCTCCTCCATCAACTTGACCCAGTCTGCCTGGCAGCCGGGTCGAATCTCATACTGTCGCAGCTCAAAAAACATAGGCCCTTCCCTTTCGTAGAACGATTTCAGCAGTTCACGATTTGGGGAAAAACGAGATTCTTCGCTGGTGCTGTGCCAGAGTAAAGGCTCCAGATAGACCCGCTCAGAATGACAAATCGTGAACTACTGGATTTGGTTGATTCCACAAAGAACACGAAGAGCACGAACATTCTTCGTGCACCTTCGTGCTCTTCGTGGATCTTGGTTTTATCACATTGTTCCTAGAACTGGGGCAGCCATCGGCCCTGCGCTTCCAGCATCTGCGTCACCATCTCCTGAATCTGCTCCAACGTGCAGACCGCAGACGTCAGCGGATCGAGGGCGACGGCATGGTAGACGGCATCGCTGTTGCCGCTGAGCGCGGCCTCCACAATCAGGCTCTGGACGTTGATATTGGTGCGGTTGAGCGCGGCCAACTGGGGCGGCAAGTGGCCGATCCAGGTCGGCTGCACGCCGTTGGCATCGACCATACAGGGCACTTCAACGCAGCAGCCCTCCGGCAGATTGCCGATCAGATCCATAGTTGGGCACATTGCCGTTGATACGCACCGGCACGTTGGTCTCCATGGCCTCCATGATCCACGAGCCGTATTCGTGGCTGCGCTCGCTGAACGGTTCAGAGGCCACGATCTCCTCGTATTCGCTCTGGAATTTCTCCAGCCGGTCCAGACAGAAACGCAGATAGCCGCCGGTGCGACCCATATCGTACCAGAAGTTGACCTCGTCGGTGAACTTGGGCACGAGCGCCTCGTTGACCATCTGCGCCGACTTGCGGAAATAGGGCAAATATTCGCTGGCGTGGCCGCTGGACTCGGTGACGAAGAAGCCGAAGAACTTCATCATATCGATGCGCACCGGCTCTTGGCCATAGATCTCAGGGTGCTCTATCGCTTCCCAGATCAACGGATAGATATCCTCCCGGTTGCGCCGAAATTCGAGGAAGAAGGCCTGGTGGTTGATGCCGGCGCAGACGTAGTTGACCTCGTCGTAGGGCACGTCGATCCACTTGGCCAGCATCTCGCTGGTGCCCTGAACGCTGTGGCAGAGACCCACATGCGGACGGCCGCTGTACGATTCCACGGCCCAACAGTTGGCCGCCATTGGGTTGACGTAGTTGAGCAGCAGCGCATCCGGCGCAAGGTGGTCCATCTCGTCGCAGAGTTCGAGCAGCACGGGAATGGTGCGCAGGGCACGGAAGACGCCGCCCGGCCCCAGCGTGTCGCCGACGCACTGCTCAACGCCGTAGCGCTGGGGGATCTCGATGTCCAGCTTGTAGGCGTCCAGACCGCCCTGCTGAAAGGTGGTCACCACATAATCGGCTCCCGAGACGGCATCCGACCGGCTGGTCGTCGCCTCGACGCGGGCTTTCAGTCCACGCTGATCGACCATGGCCTGCACGATGCTACGCGCCTGTTTTAGGCGCACGGGATCGATGTCCATCAGGCAGATGGTGCTCTCCTGAAGCGCCGGCGCCAACAGGATGTCGCTACAGAGCTGGCGCGTAAAGACCAGGCTTCCGGCGCCAATAAATGTGATCTTGGGCATTAGGAATCCTTCATGTAGTGTAGCTGAAGTCTCGGCACTTTGAAAGTGCCGGGGACTTCAGGGACTTTGAATCACCCACCGAACATGGGTACCGCCACCCATTTGGCCCGCAAGGCATTTGACATGCCGATAATCCAGGCGATGAACAACACAAGAATCGCAGTTATCACCAATGTGAACGTTGCAGAGGCGAGAATCGGCCCGACGAACGGAATGAGGGCGACAAAGTAGGCCCCGAGCGCCCATACCGCCGGAATCGCCACGAGAAAGATGGTCAGACGCAATGACTGTTTGGCATGGAAGACAGCAAAGGCGTCGTCCCGTCGGAAGATCATGACGAAGAGCCAGCCAAAAATAAGCAGCAAGTAGGCGATGAACGCTGAGATTTTGCTGGACAGACTCATGCTACACCCCCGGCACTTTCAAACTGGACACCTCGCAGACTTAGCTCTGCAGCAAAATGACAGGCGGAATAATGGCCCGGTTCGGTCTCGATGAGATCCGGTCTCTCTTCGCGGCAGATGTCTTTGACGTAGCTGCAACGCGGATGGAAAGCGCACCCGGACGGCGGATTGACCGGGCTGGGGACATCGCCTTCCAGCAGAATACGCTCCATCTTGATGTCCGGATCCGCGGGCGGCACGGCCGAGACAAGCGCCTCTGTATACGGATGCTTGGGATTGCGCAGCAACTCCTCGGACTCGGCAAGCTCGACCAAGCGGCCCACATACATGACAGCGATGCGGTCGCAGATGTGTTCCACCACGGAAAGATCATGTGCGATGAAGATGAAGGTGAGGTCAAGTTCCTCGCGCAGCTCGCCAAGCAGGTTGAGCACCTGTGCCTGAATCGACACATCCAGCGCGGAGACCGGTTCGTCGGCCACGATCAGTCGCGGATCAAGGCTCAATGTCCGTGCCAGTCCGATGCGCTGGCGCTGTCCGCCCGAAAATTCGTGGGGATAGCGCTGCATGATAGTCCGGATTCAGACCGACCTCGGCCATGAGATGGCGAACACGATCATCCAGCGTCCCGGCCCTTGGCCACATTGTGGATAATCAACGGCTCGCCGATGATATCGCGCACGGTCATACGCGGGTTGAGCGAACTGAACGGATCCTGGAAAATCATGCGCATTTCACGGCGCAGCAGTTTCATCTCCTGCTTGTTGACCTGGGCCACGTCGACAATTGAGCCGTCCGCCTTGCGATACAGGACTTCGCCGTCGGTGGGATCGTAGAGGCGCAGAATCGAGCGTCCGGTCGTCGTCTTGCCGCAACCGCTCTCGCCCACCAACCCCAGAACCTCGCCCTTGCGCAACGCAAAGGTTACCCCGTCCACCGCCTTGACATTGCCCACCACCTTCTGAAAAAAACCGGCGTGGATGGGAAAATATTGTTTGAGGTCCTTGACCTCAAGAATAATCTCTTCATTCGCTTCAGTCATGCCATGTCACTATCGGTCCTCAACTTGAAACATTGTTTCTTCCATCAAGATGTCGGGATCGTCCCAGTCCTTCCAGTCCATCAGTTGCTGGATACGCTCGTCGATAGACCAACTGGACATTGACATCGGCGATACCGTCTGGCCGGCGCACGAAATACGTAGCTGCTCACGTCGCTCTCCATGGCCGGAATCCGCGTATCTTCGGCGATATCCACGGGACGCCAGATGGCGCCGGTGGGCATTTCGCCGGTCCATTTGTCACGCAGAACCTTGGCGATAGGCTCGGCCCGGCTGGTCTGCGTAGTCGCCCGTCCATTCCGGCAATTGCGGTCCTTCCGTCAGCCGCAACAATTTCCCGTCGGAATCCTTGGCCTCGACCACAAGAATCGCATGGCGCAGGGGCGAATCGGTCGGCATATGGTGGCCGGTCTTGTCGTTGAAGACTTCGACGTCGACCAGCAACTGACCATCTGTGATGATTCCCGTCGCCGTCAACGTCACCGATTCCTGCAAGATGCCCTCAGGCATCATCGTGTGGTTGTGGATCTGGCTCGGGTCTCGAATCACGCCGCCCTCAGATGGCCAGACGAAGAAGTTCTTGTCGCCGTCCGGCCGCATGTGGCAATCCTGACAGGTCTGGCCCGTCTCTTCGTCGCTGTAGGGACTCTCCAGCCACTCAGGGAACGAACTGTAGACGAGGACGCCGCCGGTGGTCTGCATGTCGCCGACGACCACATCGCCCATGATGCCGTAGTGACAGCCTGCGCAGTATTCACTCTCTTCGATCAGCGGCAGATAGGTGTCCTTGGGTTGCGAAACATCGTCCAGCGAGCCAAAGAAGATCTCCTTGCCCTCCGGCGGGCGATGGAACTTGTAGGAGAGAATGCCGGGCCGATCCGAATAGGGCAGCCCCGTCTTCTGATCGATATAGACCTGGCCGATCTTGTGGCAGAAATCGCAGGAAATTCCCTCGGCCGCGCTGCCGTAGCAGATCCAACGGACTCACGCCGGGGTCGAGGGTCAGGCCGGCGAAATCGGCCGTCGTGTCCTTGTGACAGCCCGACCAGCCACAGGTCTGCGCATTGGGTATCTTGGCCGCCATGGGCGTGTGACAGGAGGCGCATTTGCCGGGATTGTTGGGAAAGTCAAGCTTGAAACCCGGGCCGTGATAGGCGTCGTCAGGATCATCGGGATCAACGGGCAGCGGAATGCCCAGGCTGGTCTTTTCCGGCGCCGGGCTCTTGTTGCCGTGCACATCGGTGCCGGCATACATGGTCAAAAAGCGATAGTTGGTCGCTGCGTTGGAGTGGCCGTCGGCCTGCCATTCCTTGTACGACGGATGGCAGGAACCGCAGGCGGCAGAGCCCTTCTTCGCCCTCGTGCTCAAACCAGTCGTATAGATGGTTGTCGGTCTGATGATAGCTCGTCAAGGTGATGACCACTGATTCGTCACCGGCCACGGCTTGGGCCCAGCCATTGTAGAAGCCGGATGCCCAGGCCGTCACCGTGATCGTTTCGCCTGCGGTCAAATCGGAGAGCGTGAACGAACCGTCAACGCCGGACAGCGTCAAATTGTCCGTGGTCTGAACCCGCACCCGAGCACCGGCGATGGGTTCATCGCCGCTATAGACGAAGCCGGAGACGGATTCAGTCGTTCCAACAGCTTCAGCGGCTGATTTTGACGCGACCGCTGTTGGCGCGACCGGTCGTCGGCGTGGCTTTGCCGAGGAGCATCCTGCGCAAGGACAAAGGTGGCCAATCCAATATTTACGATAACGAAAAGGGCTAGGAAGTAGATGCCCCTTGATGCATGTTTCATTTTGATCGCCTACAGTTATATTGCTCGAAGATCGGGCATCCCTGCCCGACATGGCTTCGCCGAATCACACTCGTCGGGCAAGGATGCCCGACCTACCAATTCCATGATCTCGCTGTAATTTAGAACATCGAATACGGATCGGCGGCGTCGCGCAGCCCGTCGCCGAGCAGGTTGAAGCCGAGCACCGCCGAAATGATAAAGAGGGCCGGCGCCATGATCCAGGGCGTCTGGCCCAGTGTGCGCAGGTTCTGCGCGTCCTGCATCAGCAGACCCCAACTGACCAACGGGCGCTGAATGCCGATGCCCAGAAAGCTCAGGAAGGCCTCGGCCAGGATGATGCCGGGAATCGTGAGCGTGAGCACCACGATGATATGGCTGAGCATGTTGGGCATCAGGTGCAGGAAGACGATGCGGCGGTCGGAGGCGCCCATCTCCTTGGCGGCCAACACAAAGTCGGTCTCGCGCAGCGAGAGCACCTTGCCGCGCACCTCGCGGGCCAGCGTCGTCCACGAGAGCAGCGCAAAGATGAGCGCCATGACGATGAAGATCCGGAACGAATCCCAGTGCCGCGGAATGATGGCCGCCAGCGAGAGCCAGAGCGCCAACTGCGGAAAGGCCGTGATGTACTCGACAAAGCGCTGGGTGACATTGTCGAACCAGCCGCCCTTGTAGCCCGAATAGACGCCGACGACCGCGCCGATGAGCACGCTGATCACTGCGCCGAAGACGCTCATGGTCAGCGAGATGCGACCGGCCTCACAGGATTTGCCCCACAGGTCTGCGCCCAGTTTGTCCGTGCCGAGCAGATAGATGGCAGCGCCCTCGTCGACGCCGAAGAGATGTCGATTCAGCGGGAATCAGCCCCAGGATCTTGTACTCCCAGCCCTTGACGAAAAAGTGAATCGGGTAGGGATTTTCCGTATCCTCTTCCCACGTGGGCAGAAATGTCTTCGGATCGACGGTGACCACGTCCGGGTAGACAAATGGACGAGCGCTGAAAATTGCCGTCGGCGTCGATAAAGTGAACACGCGTCGGCGGAATAAAGGCATTGCGGGCATTTGTCATGTGGAGAGGATAGGGCGCAAAAAAATCGGCGAAGATTGCCAGCATTGCCAGTACAATGACGAACAGCCCGCCAATGATGGCCGGTCGGCTTTTGCGAAAACGACGCCAGACGAGCTGCGAATAGCTCTCGCTGCGCTGTACTCGCACATTGTCAGTGCCGTCGATCGACATGTCATAGACTTCATTCGTCATTACAGAAAATCCTCCAGCATATACGTGATCGCACTTGCGCCGGTCTAGCAGTCAACAGAGCATCTGTGCGAAGATCGTTCAGATGAATCGTCGGCCCGGCAGTCTGGTGCAGAAAATCCCGATAGACCGCGGATTTGGCGGATAAACGCCGATAATACCGAAAAATCAGGCGTTTATCCGCCTAATTCGCCGCATCCGCGGTCCATTTCATGGCCTCTCCGTCAGGCCACTAGCTGTAGCGGATGCGCGGGTCAAAGATGGCCAGCATGATATCCGCAACCAGATTGCCCAGCACGATCAGCGTCGCCAGCATCAGCAGTGCGCCGGCTGACAGATAGATGTCCTGTGTCGCCAGCGAGGCGTAGAGGATCGGCCCCAGGGTCGGCAGACCCATGACGATGGCGGCTTCCAATTCGCCCTGTACCATGTAGGGCAGCACCGTGCCCTGATAGGCAATCATGGGGTGCAGGGCGTTGGGGACGGCGTGGCGATTCATGACGGTTGCCTCACGCAGGCCCTTTGAACGCGCAGTGGTGACAAACTGGGCATTCAGGACGTCCAGCAGATTGCCGCGCATGACGCGCATGTTGCGCGCGACGCCGCCCAGTCCGGCGATGAGAATCACCGGCCAGATGTGGCGCAGCAGATCGACAAACTTGTCCCAGGACCAGGGCGCTACAGAATACTCGGGGGAGAAGAATGAGGTCAAATGATGTTGGTCGAAGGTGAAGACCAGGATATACATGATGACCAGCGCCATAAAAAAGCGTGGCACCGATGTAAGGATAAATGCGATGACACTCAGAATGTTGTCAGCCTTGCCATATTGGCGCGGCGCCACATAGATGCCGGCGGCAATGCCCACAACCGATGACGTGAAGTGAGCCAGCAACGCCAGCATGATCGTCTTGGGCAGCCGATCCATGATGATGGCGCCGGCGTCGGTGCGGTAGGCAAAGGAGTAGCCGAACTTGCCTTCAGTGACAATGCCCTTGATCCAGGTTAGGAACTGCATGTAGGTCGGCTGGTCCAGCCCATACTGTTCGCGCACCAACTGCGTCATCTCTTCGGCCTGATCTTCAGAGATGTTGCCGGTCTGCAGCAGGAACTGCTTGTAGGTGGTGGCAAAATCACCTGGCGGCAATTGGATGATGAAGAAGGACGTGATCGAAATCGCAAAGATGACCATCAGCGAAACGACCAGGCGACGCAGAATGTAGTTGACCATAGTTCACCTATTGCCCTCATTCGAACCTACTGGTTCATGAAGGGAAGTCCAGGACTGTGTGGTAACCATCAAGGTGGACGACAGGTCACTGCATGTGCCGGGGATATCTGCAGACATCCCCGGCACATGCATGCTACTTATGCAATCGGCTGGAAGCTGACAGCTTCCAGCCAGTTGCAGTGAGAACATGCCTACTCAGTCTGAGTAGACCGGAACAGTGTTGGGGCGCACCTGCTCCTTCTGCTCGATCTTCAGGCGTCCAGATGACCTCGGACATCAACACATCCTCGACCCACTGGTACATGCGCGGCGGGGTGCCGCCGGGCACGTTCTCGAAGCGCTTGGCCAGGGCCAGGCCCTTGCGACCAATGATGGTGCCCAGCGAGTAGTTGTGCATGGTAAAGAGATAGTTGTACTGGTTGATCAGATCCTTGCGTACGACCGGATCCAGTTCCTTGCAGTAGGCGGTGACCAGATCGACCATCTCCTGTTCCCAATCGCGCAGCACACGCGTCTTCGCTGCCTTCTCGGTTCCAGTTCGGGGTCAACTTGGTCATCGGCGCCAGGGAGTTGCAGCGGGTGAAGGGCAGCAGCCAGTCATCCTGTCGTCCAATGAATCATATCCCACTCGCCGCTGGTGTCCATGATCCGTTGCTGCCTGGCTGGTCATCGGGCGAGCATTGACCTTGATGCCGACCTCGGCAAACATGGCCGCCACCTGATCGCCGATGGCCTGCGTCTCAGCCTGATCCTGCGATGTGGCCATGCCGAGGATCACGTCTTCACCGGCCAGCGGGCCTTCGGTGAAGTTGAGGATGCCGTTGCCGTCGGTGTCTTCCAGGCCCAGACCGGCCAGCAGTTCCTTGGCGCGTTCGACATCGTAGGGATAGTAGACGACGGAAGCCTTGTCGAACTCAGGCGAACCGGGAACGATGCCGCCAGGGAAGGCACGCAGGAAGGGGCCACGCATGAGCGACTGGGCGATGCCCTCGCGGTCCAGTGGCATGGCTGAGCGCCTGGCGGAAGTCATCCTCGCGGAAGAGCTGGCGAATGGCCTCGTCACGTTCGTCGGTGACACCCAAGCGTCTCGGACTGGTTGAGCTTGCAGGTTGAAGACCAGATCTTCCGGTCCCCAGTTCATGATGAACTCAGCATCCGGCTCCTGGGCACGGGTCAGCGCTTCCACATACTCGCTGGAGGGATTCTCCAGGTTGGTGTGGTCACAGCCGCCGGCGAGGGTACAGAGGGTACGACCCACACCGCTGGGGCCCTTCTGATAGACGGCCTCGTCGATGTAGGGCAACTGATTGCCGGCTTCGTCGACCATCCAGAAGTAGGGATTGCGGCGCATGATCAGCAGTTCGTCGGTCTTGTACTCGACGGGCACCCACGGTCCCATGGTGACGGCGGGCAGGTTCTGCGGATCCAGCGCATTGGCGAAGGCCACGTAGTCCAGATCGGAATTGTCCGGGATGCAGCGGCTCAAGCACATGCGCCGGCGAGATGTTGAAGTCACCCTCGTCCATGTTGTAGAAGAGGTACTTGGGGAACGGCTCGGCAAAGGTCCACTTGATGGTGTAGTCGTCGACCTTTTCCAGGGTGGAAGGCTCGCCATTGATGTCGAAGGTGTCGCCCTTGACGCCGCCCATGCGCACGACGTTGGGATCGTTGATCAGCTTTTCCCAGGTGAACATGACATCGTCAGCGCGTGAAGGGTTCGCCGTCGGACCACTTGGCGCCTTCGATCAGGTTCATGGTCAGTTCCAGTGCCGTCTTCGCTCCATTCCCAGCTCTTGGCCAGGTTGGGGAAGGGTTCCAGATCCTGGTCGGCCCGGAAGAGCGGGCCGGTCTTGACCAGCGCCTGGTAGTTGAAGGACATGGCCTCGATGCCGAACCAGCCCGAGGTCACGCCGGCGCCGTTGTTCCAGCCGGCCGTCGGGCAGGCCGAGAAGTCACGCCAGACGTCGCCGTAGATGCCGATGCCATCGGACATGCCGGCGGCAAGCACGACCTTCGGCTCGACCGGCAGGCGTTCTTCAACCGGCGGCAGTTCGCCGGCTTCCACCAGTTCCGTCACCCACGCCGGCTCGCTGTAGGAGTCCAGCGCCTTGTAGGTCACGATCTGGTCGATGGGCATGCGATCGACCAGCGTGCCGCCCAGATCCAGTTCAGGCGGATCGCCATACGGAACGGCATCGGCCGGCATCTCGCCATAGGCGCCCGGCTCGGATGCGGCAGCCTCTTCGGCAGGCGCTTCCGCGTCGGCAGCGGGCTCCTCAGCAGCTTCCTCCGTGGGAGCGGCCTCTTCCGCAGCCGGAGCAGCGTCATCGGCCGCCGGGGCTGCGCCTCCACCACAGGCAGCGAGCAGCAATACCATTGCCACCACGGCCAGCATGGAGAAAAGAATACGATATTTCCTCATAACGTTTGTTCCTTTCTGTAACACTTTAGAAAATGAACGGTTGAAGACGAACGGTAGAAAAACATCTATAAAACTGCCCAACAGAGCAGGCTGGGGGCCGAAATCAGTTCTCGTGCAGCCAACAAGCAGCAAGATGGTTCGGCTGCACCTCACGCAATTGGGGCGTCTCATCTCGACAGCGGGCCATGACATGCGGGCAGCGCGAGGCAAAAGCGCAGCCAGGAATGTCATCCGTCAAGCTGGGCACCATGCCTTCGATGGGCACAAGTTTGGTGGCCTTGCGACCGAGCACCGGCACCGACTTGAGCAAGCCCACCGTGTACGGGTGCTGGGGATCCTTGAAGAGCGGGCGCTTGTCGGCATATTCGACGACCTTGCCCATATACATCACGGCCACCTGGTCGGCGATCTGGGAGACCACGCCCAGGTTGTGGGTGATCATCATGATCGAGGAGTGGAACTCGTCCTGCAGGGCCAGCATCAGGTCCAGAATCTGGGCCTGCACGGTCACATCCAGCGCAGTGGTCGGCTCGTCGGCGATCAGCACGGATGGATTGCAGGAGAGGGCCATGGCGATCATGGCGCGCTGGCGCATGCCGCCGCTCAACTGATGGGGATATTCGCCCAGGCGCTGGTGGGGCTCGGCAATGCGCACCTTGCGCAGCATCTCCTCGGCCCGATCGTTGGCCTCGTTCTGGCCGACCTTCTGATGCAGCATCACCGTCTCTGTGATCTGCTTGCCGATGGTCTGGAGCGGATTGAGCGAGGTCATCGGCTCCTGAAAGATCATGGCGATATCGCCGCCGCGGATCGAGCGGATCTCGCGCCCCATTGGATCCAGCGCGGCAATATCGATGCCGGCGCCGCCTGGCTCCTTGTGCAGCCAGATCTCGCCCTCGGCAATCTTGCCCGGCGGATCCTTGATCAGGCGCATGACCGACATGGCGGTCACGCTCTTGCCGCAACCGCTCTCGCCGACCACGCCCAATGTGGACCGTCGTTGCAGCGAAAGGTTGACGCCGTTCACCGCCTTGACGACGCCTCGTTCGACAAAGAAATAGGTGTGCAGGTTCTTCAATTCAAGAATGGGGTCGGCGTTGTGTAGGGTGGTTGCCGGCGCCTGGTTTGCGAAGTTACCGGCCATAGAAGATATCTGATCCATCAAGATTTCTCTCTGATTGCGCTCTATGCGAAATTGCGAAGCATTGTACTGTCCCCATACTCGGCCAACACCGAATTGACGGTATCGAGCAAAGTCTTGGGCACAACCGGCTTGACCAAGTAGGCTGCCACGCCGAGTTCGGCGCCGCGACGCCGCTCATCGAGGGTAGAGCAGACGATGATAGGCAGGTCGCCGTAGCCCGGCAACGTGCGTGCGGCTGTTACGAAGTTCCAATCTTGATCATGAAGGGCGGTGATTTCCAATACAATAACGGAAATCGTCTCTCGCCTGCAACAATGAATATGCATCCTGCTCGTCGCCACACGCCACCACAGGGTACGCTCGCCCTAGCTCCCGTTGATATAGCTCGCGGGCAGCAGCATCATCCTCAACAATCAGAATGGAAGGGCGTGGACACAAAATAGACGGTTCCCAAGATAGCCCGCGCGGCCAAAACGGCATGCGCGATATCAGCCGAAACGGGCGAATGTTGCTGTTTGTGCCAAAACGGACCGTGAATTGCTCTTGATCGAGCATAAAACGATTTTTTGGGAAGACGACTTACAGAGTACTGCCAAGAACGATTCATGTCTAGGACAAATACGTCAAAAACTTAGACTATTCCGAACTAAATTGACTTTTTGCGGAATGCTTGGGGAGATAGGCCGGTTTCAATGCGGAATTTTCGGCTGAAATAGGCTGCATCGCTGAAGCCGACCTGGGAGCCGATCTCGGTCACGCTGTCTGTGGTGGACAGCAACAATTCCTGTGCATGGGCAATGCGCAGACGGTTGAGGTATTGCCAGGGCGACATGCCCGTCTCCTGCCGGAACATGCGCGAGAGATAGTCCGGGCTGATGCCGACGAGTTCGGCGACTTCCTGCCGCTCGATTGCGCCGGCATGATGTTCCTGAAGATAGAGCGCTGTGCGCCGAACCGTCTCCGATGCGTTGATGAGGATCCTGTCGAGCAACGGTTGGAGTGAACGAACCTTGTCATCTGACAGTTCAGGCGTCGCAGTTGACTTGGGCCGTTGAGCGGATCGATGGGAAAATAGACGTGACAGGTTGTCCCATGGCCCGGTCGACTCACGACCTCGATTCGACCGCCTTGCAGCGTCACCAGTTGATGCGTGACGCTCAACCCCAGGCCGATCCCCGTCCGCGATCTGTCCACAGGACTGCCGTCCTGTTGGACGGCGGCGAATGATTCAAAGATCCGTGCATGCAGCTCGGCGGGAATGCCGACACCGGTATCGGCAATCCAAATGTGCAGTTCACTGTCTGTGCCGAGTGCGCCCAGCGTAATATGGCCGCATTCGGTAAATTTGGCTGCGTTGCTCAACAGGTTGAGCACAATCTGTTCAAATCTGGCCGGATCGGTCTCGAGGACCGGCAGCGTCATGCGGCAGTTCCAGGCGCCAGTCGACATCGGATCGGCTATCACACAGGGTCTCTTTTGCCCGTGCAAACGTTTCCTTCAACACGCCTCGCGGGTCCACACGCTGTGGAAGGATTTCGAGGGCGCCGATCTCCGCCATGGAGAGATCCAGCATGTCGTTTACCAGACGGACCAACTGCTGCCCGCTCTCGTCGATTCGACGCAGATCAGACAGCAGATTGGCCGGCAGTTCTTGCTCGTAGGGGCTGGGCAAACTCAGCGCGGTCTGGCTGTAGCCGAGAATGACGTTGAGCGGCGCGCGCAGTTCATGGCTGATGTTGGCCAGCAGGCGCGTCTTCAGACGGTCGGCTTGCTCTGCCTCGGCCCGCGCGGCCAATGCATCGGCATACAGCTCCGTGTTGCGCATGGCGACGCCCAGTTGGTCGGCCAGTGATTGCAGGGCATCCAGTTCGATGCGCGTATGGCGGCGCAACCGCCTGCTGTGCAGATCGAGCACGCCCAGGGTCTTGTCGCCCAGACGAATGGGCGCAACCACACGTGAACGCGTCTGCGGCCAATGGGGATCGGGGGCGAAGCGTTGGCTATGGTGGGTGTCCGGCACAAAGACGACGCGATTGCGCAGCAGGGCATGGCCCAGCGCGGCAGAATCGGCCAGCGGCACGCGCACGGGATCGCCGTTCTCCACGCCGGGCCGATCTAGAATCAGCGCCCGATTCTCCTCGCACCAGAGAAAGATCTGCACGTCGTCGTAGCCGTAGTTGGTTCGAATCAGTTCGGCGATTTCGTATGAAAAGGCATCCCGATCCATGATCGAGCCCAAACGCCGGTTGATGGCCAGGCTCGTCTCCAGTTCGACGACGCGCTGGGCTTCCTGATTGCGATTCACGCCCACCAGCCGCGAGGGCATATCGGCGATGGCTGCCAGCTTGGTCAGCGCAAATTCGGCGACATTCTCTCGATCGATGAGCAGGGGCTTGTAGTAAAATCGGGGCGGCAACGGTTCACCCTGCGCAACCTGGAGCGCCAGGGCGACCGCCTTTTCGGCGATATCCGTGGCCGACGTCGCCACGGTGGCCGACATGCCGCCCTGCGAGATCGACGTGATGGCCAGCGGATCGCCGTTGATGCCGACGATGGCGGCGCCCGGACGTGAGCAGCCCCAATTCCGTGCAGACCTCGTAGGCCGCCAGCGCCAGGGTATCCGACAGCCCGAAGACGCCGTCAAACGGCTGATCCTGCTCGGTCAGCGCGTCGCGCAGCGCCGCCTTCAAGGCTGTCACGGTACCGGCATAGTCCCAGGGCGTCGAAACATGCCGGCAGCGGATGCCTGGGGTTCCGTCAAAGAGATCCAGGGCAGCCAACACACGGCTGCTTGACTTCTCCCGTTGGGCATGCAGACGTCCGCCGGCAATCAGCACGTTGCCCTGGCCTGCCAGACGGTCGACCAGATATTGGCAGGCCATTTCCGCCGAAGTGGAAAGCTCGGGCGGCGAGGAAAAGAGCGGATGCTCGATATCGCGGTCGATCAGCGCGATCACCGGCAATCCGCGATCGAGGACGCCCTGAATGACGGCCAGTCCGTAGGGCACGGCGATCAGCACGTCCAACTCCAGCGCCATGATCTCTTCGACCTTGGTCGCGGTGTCGTCGGCGTGGGCGAACTCGACGTTTAGCTCAAGTTCGATCAATTCGATAGGACGATCTATGGCCAATCGACGACGAAATTCCGCGTCGGCCGGGAAGAGATTTGAATGCAAAGAGGACGGCCGGCAGATGCGCCAGACCGTCTCATTGACCTCGACCCAGTACGGATCGATTGAATCGATCTGCAGGCCGATACGGATCGGACTCTCTGATGCACTCGTCGGTGGGGATCGAGTCGAATGGCTGCATCTTCACGAGCCGAGATCTGCATATTTGAATTGTTGGTTGATTGCGAGTTCATTGCCATGCCGCAGGGAACCCTTTGCTACGTACCGACTTTCCTGGAAGCTAGCTTCCAGGAAGGTGCAAGACGAGAACTTGTTTCTGGACGTTCACTGAGCAGCAGTGTGTCGGGCAAGGATGCCCGACCTACGAAGCCCATGATCTCAGATGCACGTCAACGTAAATGCGGGCGTGCTAAGCACCAGAGCACATGGTATCATATCGTTTATCACTGCTGAACTCAATTTTCAATCATATCCACGGAGCGACAGAATGAGCGAAACCACGACTTTCCGGGGCGTTTTCGCACCGGTGCTGACCCCCTTCCATGAAGATCTGACCCCCGATGCCGAACGCTTGATCGCGTTCAGCCGCCATCTGCTCGACAGCGGCTGCCACGGTCTCTGTCCGTTCGGCACCACCAGCGAGGCCAACTCGGTCGGCATCGACGAGCGCATGGACCTGCTGGAGCAATTGGTAGCCGCCGGCATCCCGGCGGCCAAGCTTATGCCCGGCACAGGAACGTGCGCGCTGCCCGATTCCGTGCGCCTTACGGCCCATGCCGTGAAGCTCGGCGTCGGCGGCGTGTTGATGTTGCCGCCCTTCTACTACAAGGGCGTCTCCGACGACGGACTTTTCGCCAGCATTGCCGAAGTGATCGAAGGCGTCGGCGATAACCAGTCTGCACATCTATCTCTATCACATTCCGCCCATTGCCCAGGTCGGCTTCCCCGTCAGCGTCATTGAGCGATTGGTCAGCGCCTATCCCGGCACGGTGGTCGGCGTCAAGGACAGCTCGCGTGATTGGGACAACCTGAGCGCTATCCTGACAACCTTCAAGGGCATGGAGTTCAGTACTTTGACCGGGTCAGAACTGTTCTTGCTCGAGACGCTGCGTATGGGCGGGGCCGGCACCATTTCGGCCATGTCCAACCTGATTCCGGGCAAGCTGCGCAAGCTCTATGACAACTGGCAGTCTGACGACGCCGAGGCGCTTCAGGCCGACGCCAATCTCATGCGCACCACCGTCGAAGGCTATGCGCCCATCCCGGCCATCAAGGCCATCGTCGCCGACCGCTTCAACGATGTCGGCTGGCGAACGGTCCGTCCGCCGCTGGTGACGCTCAACGATGAAGAAGCCGCGGTAGTTGTGGCCAAAGCGAAGGCGTTTGAATAGGCTGTGTTCTGTAGGGACAGGTCTGTGTAGGGACAGGTCTGAGACCTGTCCCTACGCGATACCATCGATCTCAGGCCGCCAGAAACTCACGGACAACGCGCATGTACTCCTCGAACCGCTCGCGCCGGATGTTGTGACCGGCGCCGGCCACGTGAACCACCTGCACCAGCGGATTGGACGCCGATAGCGCTTCGGCGATCGTGGGCGTCACAATGGCGCCCAGCGCCGGATCGCCGGTGATCAGCAGGGTCGGCGACTTCAGTCCGGCTGCCGCATTCTGCCAGACCGCGGCGACGCCCAGCCGATAGCCGAAGACGTTGAGGCTCGCCTGTTTTTTGGCTTCCGCCCACGGGCCAAAGACCTCCTCCGACCAACCGGGATTGACCTCTTTGCCGGCCTCGATAATCTCCTCAATCGGCAACATCTGCTGAAGGGCCAGCCGATCTCGCCATTCCTCCATTTCGTGGGCATTGGTTGCGGTTATCACTCAACGCCGGATCGCGAAAGGGCGGGTCTTCCAGCACAATGCCGGCTGACCAGATCCGGGCGCTCGAAGGCCATCAGCGTCGACGTCATCGCGCCCATGGAATGGCCCATGATCCGTGGGCGATCTAGGCCCAGCGCCTCGATCAAACCGGCCAGATCGGCGGCGTGATCGCCCGGCAGGTAGCCCGCTTCCGGCCTGTCGGACAGGCCATGGCCGCGTGCATCGACCATGATCACATCATAGTCGGCTTGCAGTATCGCAGCCGCCCGGTTCCAGCACAGACCGCTGTCGGTGATGCCGTGGCTTAGCACCAGCGGCGGCTTGTCTCCGCCGCTTCGCCAATAGTGGAGCCGGATGCCGTTTGCTTTTACAAAATCGTCTTGCCATTTGTTCATGATTTATTCGTCCTCGTTATAGGTCTGCCGAAGCAACCCCAGATAGAACGCGGATGACACGGATCTAGCGAATACCCGCGGATAAGGCTGAATATATCCGGCTTTTTCCGCCACATCCGCTCAATCAGCGTTCTATCCCTTCTTTATCATCCGGCAGGTTGTAGTTTTCGTTTTTTTTCAGATTGCCAGATCGCCATCGGCGAGCATGGTATGAAGGGGCGAGTCGTCGATATCCAGCGGCAGATCGACGCGCGCACGGCGGCGGCTGGACTCATAGGTGGCGAAGATCAGTTCGGTGGCACGCAGCGCCCGGCGGCCCGACAGCTCAGGCTCGCGCCCGCTGTTGAGCGCATCGATCAGATCCAGCACGCCCCACTGCACGGCGTCCATACCGTGGAGACCGCCTTCGACTTCGACCGTCTGCCATCCGCCGCTATCGCTTGTCCAGATGCGCAAGGGGGCATCTTCAACGGCGCCGACTTCGATCATGCCGGCGGTTCCCAGGATACGGTTCATGTTGCGACCGCCGGCCCCCAGCCCGGTGAACAGCAGCCCTTCCACCCCATTCTCAAATTGAAAATGGCTGAGACCTTGGCCCTCCAGGGTCACGCCGAAGACGACCTTGTGGTTGCGGACGTCCATCTGGCCGATGACCCACTCGACCGGCGTCTCGTTGTTGTACATGCAGAGCATGTCGAACCAGTGGGTGCCCCAGTCGTAGAGATCGGGGCAGTAGCCTTCGACGCGTGTCAGATCGCCGATGGCCCCGGCGTCGATCAGAGCCTTGGCCTTGCGGAAGACCGGCAACATGCGCCGCTGGTGGTTGAAGGTCAACTGCACGTTGTTGTCTTCGCAGACCTCGACCATACGCTTGGCATCGCCGAAGGTGGTCGCCATGGGCTTCTCGCAGTGGATGGCCTTGACGCCGCTCTCGGCGCAGGCGATCACCATTTCGGCGTGCAGATGGGGCCACGTGCTGATGCTGACGATGTCCAGATTCTCCTGGGCCAGCATCTCGTGATAGTCGGCGTAGAGGGCGTCGCCGCCCCATTTTTCCTGAAACGCCTGCGCGTTCTCCAGATTGATGTCGGCCAACGCCACGATTGTCGCATCGGACGACCGTGTGTAGCCGTCGGCATGGGCGTTGGACATGCCAAACCCGGTCGCGCCGTCGGACTTCCAAGGCCGTCCGCAGCCGATAATGCCGACTCGGTAGTGGGTCATTGTGTGTTCTCCTTTTGGGTGGAAATTGGCTGTTTGCTGCTTGCTACTTGCTGCGTGATGCGTGATGCGTGCTACGTGATGCTTGCTGCTTGGTCGTTGGAACGAGTGATCATATCCAGGCGAATCGAGAAAACAGCTACAAACCTGACACTCACGCAGCACGTAGCAGTCTTTACATCCCCAGTCCCTGCAAGTACGCTCGGCTCACCATCGCGCTCTCCAGCGGTGTCGCCAACTGGGTGTCGTCGGTTTCTACAATGATCCAGCCGTCAAAACCGGCCTGATCGAGCACGGCGAATATGGCCGGGAAATCGATCTTGCCCTGGCCCAGCTCCGTCCAGATGCCCTTCTGCGTGAACGTGCCGTAGTCCCATTGTTTGGCCACGCCCTCGGCCAGCACAGCGCCGTCAATGTCCTTGATGTGGATGGTGTGGATGACGTCGGCATAGTCGCGACAGAATTGCAGCGCGCTTTCACCGGCCCACTCCAAGTGACCCGTGTCCGGCCCCATAAAGACAACCTCGCGGTCGACCAGCGAGAAGAGACGGTCAATCTCGGCACGCGTCTCGATGGTGCTGCCGACATGGTTGTGGAAGCAACTACGCACGCCATAGGTCAGCGTGATGCGTCCCACTTGGGTTAGCACCTTGGCGAATTGGTTGAACTCTTCGTCACTCATGGCATCTTCGGGCGTGACGTGGCCGGCGACCTGGGCACGCGACAGTCCACGCAGGGTGATGTAGGTATTGAAGCCACCGGCCGCGACGTATAGTTCGGTCAGTCCCAACGCCTGCGAAAACGCGCCGAACTGATGAGCGTTCTCAAGGATCTCGACCTCGGCGCCAGGATCCCAGAAGTCGACGCCAAGATAGCCTGGGGCCGGCAGTAAGCCATGCGCGGCATACAGTTCGAGCGTCTCCTGTGCAGTGATCTCTCCAGACGGGCCGGCCGGCGCGCCGGCATAGCCCGCCTGCGCGATCTCAGCCAGGATCGCCTCCTGGCTCATCGCCAATCCCCGCCATGTGATCTGTCCACAGCCAATCAGCGGATTTTGCATTCCTATTCTCCTTTTGAAGTGTGGCTTTCTGTGACGAACTGTGACCCCAAAAGTGTAGCACGCCCAGTACCGAATGGCGATCCGGGTTTGACATCAACTTGTATGGAAAAATGACCGATGCTTGACGAATCATATTGCCATTGCTATAATGCCGGTATCGTTTCCGGTTTGGATCGCAAACGACCTCCCATTAGGATTCAATAGAGCGAGCAATGTGCCCCGATGAGCCATAAGACAGGGCAAGTCACGATTCAGGACGTTGCGCAAGCTGCCGGCGTCTCGGTCACCACTGTCTCCCGCGTACTCAACGATAAGACGGATGTTTCCGCCGCGACCTATGCCAAGGTGCGCGCCGTCATCGAAGAGTTGGGCTATACGTCAGGCTTGGCCGCGCGCAGCCTGCGCAGCCGCCGCACCAACGTCATCGGTCTGATCCTTCCCGATCTCTACCAGGCATTTAATGTTGAGGTCGCCAGAGGCGTTTACAGCGCTGTGACCGAACGTGACCTCGATCTATTGGTCTACAGCGGTCGCCCCCAGGAAGATGTCAGACGGGCCCATTGGGAACAAGAGCAGGTCGCCCTGATCAACGGCAGCATTACCGACGGCATCATTGTGGCTGCACCGCATGCCGTCGAGTTCCGCACGGATTACCCTTTGGTCGCGGTCGATCCGCATAACAAGGCGGCGGACTTCCCCATCGTATTGTCTACCAACCGCATCGGCGTCATGGATGCCATGGAATACCTGATCGAATTGGGGCACCGGCGGATCGGATTCATCAGCGGCCGCACCGACCTGACCAGCACGTGGCGCAGATTCCAGGGATACCAGGACGGTCTGGCCAAGGCAGGCATCTCCTTCGATCCCGACATCGTCATGGACGGCGACTACACGCGTGAGGGCGGTTATCTCGGCGCGCTCAGGCTGCTTGCCCAGCAGGAAAACCGTGTCACAGCGATCTTGGCCGCCAACGATGACTCGGCAATCGGCGCACTGGATGCGGCCAAGGCCATGGGCCTCAGCGTTCCAAACGACGTGTCGGTTGTCGGGTTCGACAACATACCCGCAGCCGCCATGACAGAGCCATCGCTGACGACCGTCGATCAATCGATCGAGGCGATGGGCTACATCGCCGCCGAGATGCTCCTGGATCTGATTGACGGCGAGCCGATTGCCGAACGTGTGCGCAAGGTCGAAACGCAGTTGGTCGTACGCAAGTCGTGTGCGGCGGTCGAGTAATTGGACCCCGCCGATTTGGTCCCGAGTTCGTGCCATGCCTCGCTACCACTGCTGGCGCGCGTGAACCAACGAAACCCTAACTCTACACCATCAACCTGGGCATGGCGCTGCTCAACGGACCCTACGCGACCCCATTTGGGGCGATTTTGGCCGGTTCGTTTTTGAGCACACTGCCGATCATCATCGTCTTCCTGTTCATGCAGCGCCAGTTCATCGCCGGTCTGACAGCCGGTGCGGTTAAGGAGTAGACAGCGAACAGACCAGCCTTCGCGGGCAGTTACACAAACTCAATCAGCAAAAAGTCATGCGGCTCCCACCTTCTGTTGGGCAGCCGCATGACTTTTTTGGCAACAATCTGACGATCTCAAATAGGCGTGCGCGTAAAGATCACCAACGTCGGTGATCGAGCAGGTGATGAGGTCGTGCAGCTCTACATTCGCACCAACGGGGCCAACAGCGGGCGCAGTTCAGCCGGAACGACGACCATCAGTTGACCGTCGACTGTCGCCTCGGAGAGCAGGCCCCTTCTGCGCAGACGCCCCATTGTGGTCTTGGGATCGCTGTATCGCGAGAAAGTCGGCTCGTCCAGGTCATTGCCATAGCGATCACTGAAGGTCTGCCAGTCCAGACGGCCATCGTTGACCAGAACAGAGCGCAGGGCGTCGCGTTCTTCGTCGGTCAGATCGGCCACCAGCGAGGAGAGGTTTTCGACATCGATCAGACCCTCGACGATGGCTGCCAGAAGGTCCGCCTTGCGCAGCGTCGACCAGCCGCCGAAGGGGAGAACAAGGTAGGCGATGGACGTCAGATCGTCTTTGGTGAATACGGAGAGCGTCTCGACTAGACTCGGTGAAGCGGATGCCAACGTCTGCTGGATTTTTTGACGCTTTGCCTGATCCCGCTTGGCCTGCTGTTCTTGAAAGCCCTCGAAACCTTTCTTGAGCATCCGAATCACTTCCAGCCGGTCGACCATCTCTTTCGCCGGATCATAGCTGGGATCCAATTCGAGAATCGTCTTGGCGATCTTCAGAGCTTCGTCGTATTTCTCCTCCGCCAGGGCAATTCGAGCCAAAGCGCGATAGTATAAGTTGAATTCCTGTTGGGTGAATTTCGACAACCCCATGTTGGGAGCCAGTATCTCTCTAGCCCCTTCGATATCGCCGTCGCGCAGGCGAGAGTTGGCTAGGCCGACGCGAGGCAACACGTAATCGGGATCGGCTTCCAGCGCCTTGAGCAACATCTCTTCAGCTTGTTGATGGCGACCCTGGCCGGAGTAGATTGAAGCCAGATTGTTGTAGCCTTCTCTGGCCTTCGGATCGCGCTTCACGGCGCGGAGGAAGAGTTGCTCGGCATCGGCGTGTCGATCCTGCTTCATGGCCGCCAATCCATCATTCAGCAGATCGACAACATCGGGTGCATAGTAGATGTCGTGCGCTTCGACAATATCGAATTCACGCGTCTGCACCTCTTCCCAAACGCCATACTGCCACATACGCAAGGTCTCGCCCGGCGCAATCTGCCCTCTCTTATTCAATTCGCCAAGAGCCCTCCTGCGCAATTGATCGTCGCCGGCCTGGCTTATGCAGAAACGACGCAGAGCGGCATAGGCGGCCGGCGTGCCGATCTCTCCGAGGACCTCAATGCCGGCCTCGGCCAGCCCTTCCTCCAGAAGCAACTTCTCGGCGACGAGGACAAGTTGCGGATAGCGTTGCACGAAGCGGTCGATCCGGTTTCGGAAACGAGCATCCGGCATCGTTCCTTCCTCTTGCAGCAATTCGCCGAATTCGAACAGCACAGAGGGCGGCGCCAGTTCAGTGCTGTGGAAGTACGGGTAGCGGTCGGCAATTTCCGGCCCCGGTTGACCTGCCTTCAGCGCCGCCAAAGTCTTCGGTATCCACTGGAATTCACTCTCCAACCCCTTCATCCGGGCCATGGCCTCGTCTCGCGAGCCGGTGTTGGCCAGGGCGACGGCGTATAGCTGCGCCATCTTCACCGGCAGGGGCGCCGCGTCGATATCGGCATAGGGCGACAAGAGGTCGCGCACGGCCTCATCTTCATCCAGAATGGCCGCAGCTTCCGCCGTCTTGAAGATATCAGTCACGCCCTCCGGCGGCGCGTCCAACAAGAGTCGCCAATGCTCACGCGCCTCGTCCTCATGCCCGGTCCAGGTCAGGAAGCGGATGGCATTGCTCAGCGCTTGAACGTTTTCCGGCCAAGCGGACAGCACCCCCAAAGTCGTGTCGATGGCCTGTTGCGGTTGACCGTTGAAGAAGTGCGCCAACGACAGATTGTTATTGGGCGGCGGCCAGTCGCCCAATATCTTGATGGCGCGGCGGCCGGCGGCAACAGCGCCATCATAGTCGCCGACCTGCAACGCACGCAGCCCCTCTTCCATCTGACGAAGGCCCTGCTCCACCTTAGCCGGACTCATGTTCAGATCCTCGGCGACCGTGGCGACATCCTCCTCCAGCAAGACGATGGACCGTTCCGCCCAGCCTGGAGCGGGTTCATCGAGCTGGTATCGAACTACCTTGCGAAAGGCGTCCAGAGCGTGCGCACTGAGTCCGGACTCCAGATAGAGCGTGGAGAGCGGCAGCCAATAGCTTGGATCGCCGCTCAGCTTCAACGCCCGTTCGTAGCCATCCAGCGCACCAAACATGTCGCCGCTTTTGACGCGCGCATAGCCGATATAGTAGTGCAGCTCGGCGTGGCGTGGATGCTGCTCAAGCAGCGGCGTCAACAGGGCCAGCGCCTGATCGGGGCGGCCGGCTTCAACGAGCCGGTCGGCCTTATCTAAGGTCGACGACAGATCGGCCGGTGGTCGGCGGAACCGGCTGACCAAGCTGCGTTTCTTCGGTTTTCGTTCCTTTTTCTTGCGCCGTTTTGCCATGATCAACACCTTGCAGATTCGAGTGAAAGAACCTTTCACCCACAGTACAATAAGCCGGAAAAAAATACAACTGATCTGAGCGAGTTGTCGCCGGAAGCCCGGGCAGCGCTGCTGGCGCGGCTTTGGGCAGGAGGGTCTAGTACAGACTGTAGCACAACATTGATGTCGTTGCCTTGCCTACCGGCCAAAGAGGACTGCAACGACATCAATGTCGTGTTACAAAATCGGCCATTCC
This sequence comes from uncultured Chloroflexia bacterium, assembly GCA_963698255.1. Classification (GTDB taxonomy): domain Bacteria; phylum Chloroflexota; class Anaerolineae; order Caldilineales; family Caldilineaceae; genus JAWKOK01. Next base: position 444,174 of record CAVOQD010000030.1, read on the forward strand.
CCCAGGCTTCAAGCCGATTGACACACAGACCCCGCCCACACTACAATGCACCCGGTCAAAGTCCAGTGTGCTTTTATCCGTGTCCCATCCCGTTTTCATCTGCGTCTATCTGTGGAAAATCTATTCCCATCGGACCCAAAGGACCACTATGATCGACTATCTCCTCATCGGCCACGTCTGCACTGACCTGACGCCGGACGGGCCCAAACCGGGCGGCGCGGTCACCTTTGCCAGCCGCGTGGCCCAGGTACTCGGCTATCGCACAGGGGTGCTCACCAGCGCCGCGTCCGACTACGACATGCAGGCCGCATTGCCGGACGGCGTGGAGGTAGTCTGCCTGCCGTCGGAGGAGACGACCATCTTTGAGAACGTCTATGACGCGACCGGCAATCGTCGGCAGACCATCCACGCCGTCGCCAGACAGATCAGGGCGGCCGACGTGCCCGCAGCCTTTCTGAATGCCAAGATCGTGCATCTGGCGCCCATCGCCGACGAGATCCATGTTGATGTGGCCCGCCACTTTGCCAACAGTCTGCTGGCCGCAACGCCCCAGGGCTGGCTGCGCGGTTGGAACGAGGACGGCCAGGTCTATCCGCGCTATGCCGAGCATGGCCGGGAGTTGGCTATCCTGGCCACCGCCATTGTCGCCAGCGAGGAGGATCTGATCAGCCGCAACGAGCAGATCCGTCGCGCATTGCCGCTGGCCCCCTACATTGCCGTCACCCAGGGCAGCCAGGGATGTGAAGTCTATGCCGAGGGCGAACAACGCCATTTCTCGCCGCCGCTCGTCCAGGCCGTCAACGCCACCGGCGCCGGTGATACCTTCGCCACCGCCTTCTTCATCCGTCTACACCAGACCGGCGATGCATGGGAAGCGGCGCGGTTCGCCAACCTGCTGGCCGCGCGTTCCGTGACCCAGCCCGACCCAGCCAGCAAGATGGCGGAGATCGCCCGCGTCGTGCAGGAATACGCTTTGCCCTCGAACGAATTGGTTGTACAGCCCATGGCTGATAGACCGCGGATCGGGCGGATAAAATCGGATTGACTCGAAATTTTATCCGCCCAATCCGCGGTCTATCGCATTTGGCTGCATAGGCACGATCTGCTTTTTCAGAGGAGGAAAACCAATGGCTACCCAACAATTCCAAGTGCTCACCCCCGAAGAGGCGCAACACTTCATCGAGAAGGGTTATGTGCGCGTCAAAGGCTGCGTCGACCGCGAGTTCGCCAAGCGTTGGACCGACGAGGCCTACGCGCGCCTGGGCTATGACCCCGACGACCGCTCGACCTGGACCGAGGAGATCGTCTGGATGGATCGCAACAACGTCGCGCCCATCAAGCAGATCTCGCCCAGGGCGTGGGGCGCGCTGTGCGATGTGGCCGGCGGCGAGGATCGCATCGACACCCGCGTCATGGAGATCGAATCGCGCCACTTCACCACCATCGACTCGACCGAGTGGTCCGACGCCTTCATCGTCAACTTCCGCCGCGGCGCCGATCAGCCCTGGATGCCGCCGTCGCCCGAGGCCGGCGGCTGGCACAAGGACGGCAGCTTCTTCCGCCACTTTCTGGACAGCCGGGAACAGGCGCTGCTGACCATCGTCTACTGGTCGGACGTCGAGCACAAGGGCGGCGGCACCTTCATTGCGCCGGACTCGATCAAGCATGTGGCCCGCTACCTGGCCGACCATCCGGAGGGCGTCAACGGCGGCAGTTGCGGCGCGCTGATCGACCAATGCGAGGAGTTTGTCGAGGTCATCGGCGAGGTGGGCGATTTCATCATCATGCACTCGTACATGTTGCATGCCTCGTCCAACAACCATTCGCCCAACGTGCGCTTCATGACCAACCCGCCGGTCGTGCTCAAGGAGCCGCTCAATCTGAACCGCGATAATCCGGATGACTTTTCGCTGATCGAACTTGCCACGCTGAACGCGCTGGGCGTCGACCGCTACGACTTCCAGCCGACCGCGCCGCGCGAAGAACAGTGGGAAATTGTTGGATAGGGTACCTTGTAGGGACAGGTCTGAGACCTATCCCTGCGATTCCCGGCCTATCTTTTGATCATCCTTGTCAACCGCTGATGCCACTCGACGTCCCGCCACATGCCCTCGAAATGCGGTTCGCAGAAATTGCTGGTGCAGATGCCTTGCCACCCCTTCTCGATGGCCAGTTTCACGCCGATCTCGGCGACATCCTTGAACCAATCCCATTCGCCGGCCTGGCCGTTGGGCGAAATATCCTCGTACAGCACCGTCGTCCATGCTTCCGTGGTGATCAGCGGAATGTCGCTGCGCTGGGCAAACTCCGCCCACAGATCCGTGTGATGGTCCAGGATACGGCGACAGCGATCACGGCTGTCCGGATAGAGCGCCATGACCTGGGTGACAAAGGTACGCAACGATTCCTGGGGATCGCCCTGTTGGCTGGCCCACATACCCGATTCTTGGGCCCATTCCAAATCATCCGTGGTCCAGATATGCGGTTCGAGTAGATCGAGCGCGCTGACATCAACACGCTCCAGAATGTTCTGCGCCCCAAAGCTTGTGAACGAAAAGGTGTATTTCAGGCATGGATAGGCGGCCTTCAGCCCGGCAATGGTCTCGGTCAGATAGTCGCCGAAGCGTTTCACGGCAGGCTCCGGCCACGGCTGCATCAGCGGCAGCATGGCGGCCGTCAGGTCGCCGTCCGTCTCCGGCAGGCTGAAGATGTCGGCGAAGACCTTGGGCGCCCAAACCGGCAGGGGAAACTCGTTGCAGACATCGACCCAGACGACCAGATCCAGCAGATCTGCCGCGTCGAGCACGTCCAGCGTCTCGGTCCAGATGCGCACGTAGTCGGCAGGCGATCCGATCATCAGCTTGCGATGGGTCTCGTCATCGTTGTACCAACTGGAGAGACCGATGTAGATGCCGCGTTCCTTGCACTTGCCCATAAACTCGACCAACCCCTGGCGCGGGTTGATGGTCACCGGCTCATGGTTGCCCCACATGAAATGGTCTGCGATGGGCGCCATGGTGAACGTTTCCTGGTGTTCGCCGTTCGGCCCCGCCGCGATCAAATGGGGATGGGCGTCGATGCGAATGCAGTTGTAGCCGCGCAGCACCAACTCGTCGAGCACCTTGTCCCAGTCGGCATATTCGTTCTCCGGGCCAAAGATTGGCCGGCGTGTCTTCAGCCCTTCCCGCTGTACCAGCCACGAATACTCCCACATAGTAACCGCGAACCGTTGACCGGAATCCAGCAATTCTGCGCCTGTCGTGCCTGACATGATCGATCTCCTTCCCGGATTGATTGGAACAAAATTTGGGCAACTGTACAGGGTGCAGCCGAATAGGGTACGGATGACTCGGATGCAACGGATCTACACGGATTTTCCTGGAAAAATTCGCGCAGATCCTGCCCGTTCCGTGTTATCCATGTCTCATTGCTCCCATGGCTGCATAGTTAGCGATTTGGTTGAATCGACTCCGGTATCTAGAGTACCCGAAGATCGCTGAGAAAGGGAAGTCGCAATTGATTGGACAGAGTGACCGCCTCTCACCTATAATTCGATCTGTCCTCGCTCCCAATTGCATGCAGTCAGCAACCATTCCACCTACGGAAAGACGGTCAATATGTCCGAGTCGACCAGCGGCGTTCTTCAAATCCCCAAACGGGGCGGCGGTTTCCTGCGCGATCCTGAGATCTCCTACCAGCCAATATCTGACGATGTCCAGGTTCCGGTCAAACTGATCCGCGAATACGGCCTGGTTGAAGGGGCGGTCGTCAGCGGCAACGTGCAGCAGACCAAAAAGGGCAGGGTACTTGGCAACGGTCGACTCGATCTGCGATCTGCCGCCGGATCTGTTCAAGGAGCGCACGCCGTTCGAGCGGCTGACGGCCATCAGCCCGAACGAACGTTTCCGACTGGGCGACGGCGGCAACGTCTCCATGCGCATCTACGAATTGATCGCGCCCATCGGCAAGGGCACACGTGGGCTGATCGTGGCCCCGCCCAAGGCCGGCAAGACGATCATCCTGGAGCAGATCGCCACGGCCATCCACGAGAGCGAGCCGGAGACGCGCATCATCGTGCTGCTCATCGATGAGCGCCCGGAAGAGGTGACCCATTTCCGCCGCAACACCCCGGCCGAGGTGCTGGCCAGTTCCAGCGACCAGAGCCTGGACGCCCACACCAATCTGGCCGAACTGACCATGGCCCACGTTCGTTGCGAGCTGGAGTGCGGACGCGATGTGGTCATCCTCCTCGACAGCATCACGCGCCTGGCACGCGCCTTCAACCTCCAGGGCGCGGGCGCACGCCGCACCATGTCCGGCGGTCTCGACGCCAAGGCGTTGGAGATTCCACGCCGCTTCTTCGGGCTGGCGCGCAACATCGAGAACGGCGGCTCGGTCACGGTGATCGCCACCGCGCTCATCGACACAGGCTCGCGTATGGATGACTTCATCTTCGAGGAGTTCAAGAGCACGGGCAACAGCGAGCTTGTGCTGGACCGTGAACTGGCCGAGGCGCGAATCTACCCGGCCGTCAACCTGCTGGCCAGCGGCACGCGCAACGAGGATCTGCTCTACACGGCCGACGAAACGGCGCGCCTGGTTGGTCTGCGCCGTTGGCTGGCCCAGGCCAAGCCCCCCGCGGCCATGCGCGGCATGCTCAAGTTCATGGACGCCACGGAGAACAACGAGGAACTGCTACTGCGCATCAAGCCCACGTGAAACAACGAACCACTGTACCGCGACAGGTATGTCGCACCTCTTTGCCGACCCAAACTGACATTTCTACGGGATCAAAAGGATCTGTCTGGTTGGTGAGGCTCTTCACGCTGGCAGCGTGACCTACGATTGATCCCGTACGACCTTCAGTTTAGCCGATCTGCTACGACATGAATGTCGTGGTACAAAATGGGGGACAGTCTGCGCTGTTGATCGGTCACTTCTCAAGAACACCCAGCAACCGACGTTGCGATGAAAGCCCAAAATGTGGTACCCTGTACCCAGGCGAATGATACCGGTACCATACAGGCGCGCGACGCCCTGATTTTTCAATAATCCACACAAAAACGTGTTTTTGAAGAAGCGAGTTGGAGAAATTCAAATGAGTCAATCAACAGTATTTTCGATCGCGGAAGACGGCGTCGATCCAAGCCTTGTCCCCCAGCGCATACTCAACACCGGCGACAGCATGCCCGCCATTGGCCTGGGCACATTCGGCTCGGACCACATCACGCCGCAGCAGGTCGCCGACGCGGTGAAGGATGCGGCTGCCCTCGGCTACCGCCACTTTGACTGCGCGGCCGTCTACGGCAACGAGAAGGAGATCGGCGTCGTCTTGCAGGAGATCATGGCGGGCGGCATCGCCACGCGAGGATCTCTGGATCACGTCCAAGCTCTGGAACGACAAACACGCCGAAGAGGACGTCATTCCTGCCTTCATGCGCTCGCTCAACGACCTGCAATTGGACTACCTGGATCTCTACCTGATTCACTGGCCCTTCCCCAACACCCATGCACCCGGCGTCGACGTCACCTCCCGCGCCGAGGACGCCAAGCCTTACATCCACGAGGACTACATGAAGGTCTGGCGCAAACTGGAGCAATTGGTGGATCAGGGGCTGGTGCGCAACATCGGCACGTCCAACATGACGATTCCCAAGCTGGAATTGCTGCTGCGCGACGCCCGCATCAAGCCGGCCGCCGCCGAGTTCGAGCTGCATCCCCACTTCCAGCAGCCGGCGTTGTTCGACTTTGTCGTCGCCAACGGCATCGCGCCCATCGGCTACAGCCCCATCGGTTCGCCGGCCCGCCCGGAACGGGACAAGACGGCCGACGACACCGTCGACATCGAGGATCCTGTCATCGTCAAGATTGCCCAGCGTTTGGGCGTCCATCCGGCCACAGTCTGCGTCAAGTGGGCCGTGCAGCGGGGCCAGACGCCGATCCCGTTCTCGACCACACGCCGCAACTATCTGGCCAACCTGCGTTCGACCGTCTCGCCGCCGTTGACCGACGAGGAGATGGCCGAGATCGCGGGTATCGACAAAAACTGCCGTCTGATCAAGGGCCAGGTCTTCCTTTGGAAAGTCGACCAAGATTGGGAAGATCTGTGGGATCTCAACGGCGAAATCACGCCGGCGTAGGACATCTCAACTTGATACGACGAACAAAAGAGCCGTCCTTGGGGCGGCTCTTCGGTTCACGGCTTCTCATTGTCATTCCGACCGGAGGGAGGGATCTCGACATCGACCAACTTGAGATTCCTCCCTTCACTCGGAATGACAATCGACGTGGGTCCGCTGGAATGCACGCTTCAGGTCGAATCGAAGCGACAACTTGAGATCTTAATTGCTGATCGTATCGCCCCCATCTTGTATACTTCCAGGACACTCAAAGCTGGCACGAACCATCTTTCCGAAAGACAAATCGCATGAATGACAACAGTTCTTCCACCGTTTCCGATGGCGTCAAACCCGCTTCCTTCATGATCTACGGCGCCAACGGCTACACGGGGACGTTGACGGCCCGTCTGGCCGTGGAACGCGGGCTCAAGCCGATCCTGGCGGGAAGAAATGCAGAGGCCATCGAACAACTGGCCGACGAACTGGACCTGCCCTATCGCCTGTTCGATCTGGAAGAGCCGGGCATTATCGACTCGGCGGTCGAGGACATCGTCGCCATTCTGCATTGCGCCGGCCCCTTCTGGCGCACATCCAAGCCCATGGCCGACGCCTGTATCCGCAACGGCATTCACTACCTCGACATCACCGGTGAGATCGAGGTCTTCGAGGCGCTGGCCGCACGCTATGACGAGGCCTACAAGGCCGGCGTGATGCTGTTGCCCGGCGCCGGTTTTGACGTCGTGCCGACCGACTGCCTGGCCGCGCATCTCCACAAGCGGCTGCCCAGTGCAACCCACCTGACCTTGGGTTTTCAGGCACTGAGCGGCATTTCACGCGGCACGGCCAAGACCATGGTCGAGCAGATGGCCAAGGGCGGGGGCGGCTGCATTCGCAGAGACGAGGTGCTGACCCAGGTACCTTCCGCCTGGAAGACTCGCGAGATCGACTTCGGTGAGGGACCCCAATTCGCCATGACCATCCCGTGGGGCGATGTCTCCACGGCCTATCACAGCACTGGCATCCCCAACATTGAGGTCTACATGGCGACACCGCCTCATCTGGTCGGCGCGGCCGTCGTCGGTCGCTATCTCGGCTGGATCCTGGGACTGGGTTTCGTGCAGTGGTTGGCCAAGAAACGCATTGACGCCGGCCCCATGGGGCCGAGCGATGAAGAGCGCTATGGCGGCAAGAGTCTGCTGTGGGGCATGGCCGAGGATATCGAAGAGCGGCCAACGCGTGGAGAGCCGAATGCAGACGCCGGAGGGCTACACATTGACGGCACAGGCGTCGATTGAAATTCTACAGCGTGTGTTGGTCGGCGATGCGCCGGCCGGGTTCCAGACGCCGTCTTCAGCCTACGGAGCGGATCTGGTGCTGGCACTAGACGGTGTTACGCGGGAAGATCTGTAGGGACAGGTCTATGACCTGTCCGTGATCGTCAAACGATCACGGTTCAATGTTGCTTTGTCGGGATGGGCCTGGACAGGTCTGAGACCTGTCCCTACGCTTTTGCGAATCGCCACCGCATCGACTGGTCAACTCGGTGGCGATTCTTTCTGCCGCAACGACTACTGCATCACGCCGGCCTCGTCCAGGCGGGCGTGGATATCGGCGAATGCGTCGGCCTCTTCCTGGGTCAGCTCATCGCTCTCGACCATGCCGGCCAGCAGTTCGGCCTGCATGTCATCCATGTTGCCGGTGACGGCGTCACCGAGCGAAGCGCGATAGGCGTCGAGACGCCCGTGGATGTCCATGAAGATATCGGCCTCGCCCTGGTCGATCACGCCCAGGTCAAGGGCGGTGGCCAACATCTCGGCCTGCATGGTCGCCTGCATCTCCTCGCGCATGGATCCTGCATCGGCATTGCCGTGCATCCCGCCCAGCGAGCGCGCATAGTTGATCACGTCCCAACGCGCCTGCTCGTCCAGAATCTCTTTCCAGGCGGGCATGGCCGAGTTGAACGGTTCCATGGCGCCGCCCTCGCTGATGCGCCAGAAGAGGTAGTCATCGCCGGTCATCAGCGCGGTCTGCGCCAGCATGGGCGGAGCCGGATCCAGCGCGGCCGCGGCAGGGCCATCGCCCAGCCCGGCATTGCCGTGACAGCTTGCGCAGAATTGGTCGAAGTGAGCCTTGCCCTGGGCCAGCGAGTCGGCATCGGCTACAACCGGGCTGGTCAGACCGGCATACTCGGCAGGGATCGGGGCCATGTGGCGTTCGCGCATTTGAGGGCCCATACCGGCCATCATGCCGCCGCCATTGCCGCGTCCCATCATGCCTCGCCCTTGGCCGCCCTGGCCTTGGCCTGCTGTCGCTTCAGGCTCAGCATCAGCAGACTCTTCATCAGCGGGTTCTTCAGCAATGGCTTCCGAGGAATTGGTATCGGCCTCGCTCTCAGCCGCGCTCTCCGTGCTATCGACCTCGATCACCGGGATAGCGGTCGGCGTTGGGACGGTTTCTTCCTGTTTGCCGCCGCATGCGATCAGCGCAAACATCATCGAGACAATGGTCAAACCTACGATCCACAATTTCATCAATTCACCTTATCATCTTGCATATTTTGGCTAATTTTCTTCAACATGATCTGGCAGAGCCGCACGTGGGCGTGCTCACCGAACGTTTTCTGAATGGTCTTGCGCCTGATCTGCGGTCTATCAGCGTGCGGCTAGCGCCTGCTGCACCACATCCACTATCTGTCCTAGATGGTCATGCTCGTGGCGCAGCCCCAGGACGAAACGCCCGATTGCGTTGATGGTGGGCGCAGTCGACCACGGCTGGTAGCGATTCTCCAGATAGGGCGCGTCGGGCCACATGTCCAGGCTCGCCAGGCGCATGCGGCGGCTCTCCTCCAGACGGTGACGGCATTGGGCGATGGTCGTCACCGATTGCCAGGGAACCTCGGCGCGCGAGCGCCCGTGCATCTCGACGCCACGTGCCAACTCGGCGGCCAACGCCGCCGATTCCTCGGACGACGCCGTGGTGTGGACGATGACATGGCCCAGCGTCCAGGCCATCTCGACCTCATCGCTCGCTTCGGCATAGGGATCGTCCGCCTCCGGATCGACCGGCTGGAAGGTCACATCCGCATCATTGCACGGGTCGATCATGGCGAGCACAGCGTCGACCATCTCATTGGTCAAGCGGCGCAGATCGGCAATGTCCAATTCGGCGACCAATTCGTCGAACGAAATTCGCCCTGATTTCTGGGCGTCAAAATCGAGCATCGTGTAACGTTCCCTGCTTTCTTGTATCTGTAATGTTGAACAATCATATCCTACCCCACCAGCGCTTCCAGACGATCGACCAGGCCGGCCAAGACCTCGAATGTCTCTTCGACCGGTTCGGGCGAGGTCAAGTCAACACCGGCGTCGGCCAGTGCGTCGAGCGGATATTTGGAGCCGCCGGCGCGCAGGAAGTCGAGGTAGCGATCGGCTGCGCCTTCCTCAGCGGCGAGCACTTTGCCCGCCAACGCATGGGCGCCGGCAGATGCCGGTCGCATATTGGTAGACGTAGAAATTGGCATAGAGGTGGGTGGAAAACTGGGCCCAGGTGATGCCCGTCCGCTCCCGATCCATTGCGACTTCGCCGTCGTAGCCTTCAGCGAACAGATCGGCCATCAGCGCGATCATATCGTCTGCGCTCAATGATCCGCCCTGCTCGATGCGTTCGTGCAACGCCAGCTCAAAACGCGCCAGCGTCGGCATGATGAAGAAATAGCGATGGAAATTCGACATCGCTTCTTCGATGAGGCTGATCTGAAAATCACGATCCGAATTGGTTTCAAAGAGGTGGGCACGCACCAGCGCTTGATTGAAATTGGACGCTACCTCTGCCACGAAGAGCGAGTAGTCGGCATAGACCAGCGGCTGTGTCTCCCAGGCGAGATAGGAGTGCATCGAGTGGCCAAGCTCGTGGGCCAGCGTGCTCAAGCTCATCAGATTGTCGGTGTAGCCCATCATGATGTACGGACGCCCGCCAGGCACGCCCCACGAAAAAGCGCCGGCACGCTTGCCCTGGTTGGGATAGATATCGACCCAGCGTTCTGCGGTCGCACCCCGCTGCAGGATCTCCACATAGGCGTCGCCCAACGGCTGCATCCCTTCGGCAATCCAGGCCACGGCCTGATCGTAGGGAACCTTGGGCGAACTGTCCGTGAGCGGGGCTTTGATGTCATATTCACGCAATCGATCGTAGCCCAATGCCTTGCGCCGAACCTGCCAGTAGCGATGCCAGGTCGGCAAATTTTTGCGATAGGTGTCGATGAGGTTGTGGAAGACGGCAACGGGAATGCCTTCCGGCGCAAGCGAGGCTTCAAGGGACGAACTGTAGTGGCGGGCGCGGGCAAGAAAGACATCTTGCTTCACGCCTGCGACCAGGCAATTGGCCATGCTGTTTTTGTAGGCGAGGTGGGCGTCGGCGTAGTTTTCCCAGGCCGAACGACGCACATTGCGATCGGCGTGGTTGACCAGCGAACCGATTGTGCTCTGGGCCACCTCGAACGATTCAGTGCCGTCAGTCGATTGGGCCGGCTCAAATTTGAGATCGGCGTTGGTCAAAATGCCGTGGGTCTCGCTGGCAGTGGTGAAAGGATCGCGCACGCTGCCCAGCAGTTCCTCGACCTCGGCCGAGCGCACGTGGGCCTGTCGCCGCTCCAGACGGTCAAAATAGTGGCCATACGGCGCAAGCCTCGGTTCAGACGCCATCCAGTCGGCGAGGCGGTCAAAGCCGATAGCCATCAGCTCCGGTTCGACAAAGGCCAGTGCGGCTCGCACCCGGCTGCCGAGCGAGGTCGCCTGGCCAGTTCGAACCCCGGCGTCCTGATCGTTGGTGTCGACACTGTAGTCGAGAAAGGCATACATGCCGATGCGGAAGGCCTCTAGTTTGGTCGCCTCAATGGCGTCCAGCGCATCGACCAGGCTCGCCGGTCCCTCTGCCAAGCGACCTTGGTAGGCGACGACATCGGGCAGTCTGTTGTTCAAGTTTTCGACAGCGGCATTCCAATCGTCGACAGATTGGAAGATGCAGGTGAGATCCCAGGTCTGGTCGATAGGAATTTCGCTGCGTTGTGGTAGCGCTAAGGCAGCCATCATCATCTCCAAACGTTTCACCATTAAGAAAATTCTGTACCCGTTCAGCCCTCCAAGCGCCGGTGGACATCGTTACAAAACGCCCGTTTTCTCATTCCAGCATCTCGTTGACCAAAACAGAATTACACGAATTCAGCCCTGTGGAATCCGTGGTTAGCAGCCTGTCGGAGTGACAGAAAATGGGACGTGGATAACGCGGATCTTGGCAGAGTAAGACGGATTTCTCTCGATTTATCCGCGGAAATCAGTCAGATCAGCGTCATCCGCGTCCTATCGGTTTTCTCTCCGACATCCTGCTAACAGGGGCATCTACAAATCTTGCCTTGATAATTAGCGCCCCACCAAACGCCTATGGTCAGTGGTGGCAGAATCCAAGCACAAGGCGTAGAATATACCCAGAGTTTGATAGACGCAACCTTACCGGGTCGAAAGCATGTCGGATCTTCAGGATTTCAGGGGGTCTACAGCGAAAACTTCCAGGAAGATTCGTGAAGACCAGGTCATTACGAGGCCGATCTTTCTGGAAGGTGGTCAATGCCCCTGAGATCCGAAAGAACCAGCATGTCAACCGGTGGGCGTATCCAGCAATTGACGTTTCCAGCGATTGGTCACCGAGGGTGATCGGAGCCGGACAAAACTGACATGGGCGAAGTTGGGATCGTTCATCTGAGCGAGGTATCGTTCACGTTTGATGCGGTGGGTCTTGATGGCCCAGACATAGAGCGAATCCATGCTCAAGAACTGGCCGCGGAACGACTCACGGTTACCGCTCTCCCAGAGCGCTTCCTGGGTGAGGGTGCGCCGCAGCCCGCGGCGGGTCAATCGCCACAAGTTGACGACCAGCGGATAATCGAGCCAGACGAGCATCTGCATGCGTTCACTGAATGATGTCACGCACGCGGCTGTAGTTGCCATCGACGACCCAGCGCTCACCGGCCGTGGCTTGCCGCACACGATCACGAAAGATGTCGACTGGCTGCGGCGTCCAGTCGGGGCCCCAGTGCAGCGCATCCAGTTCGATGTGCGGACAACCGAGCATGTCGGCAAGCTCGGCGGCCAACGTCGTCTTTCCCGAACCGGTGTTTCCGACAACGCTAATGCGATCCGGAAGAACAGATGGAAGTTCATCGGGATGGCTAAATGACACAACCACTCCTTTCAAGTTCAGCAACAATCCATATCGATTTCCAGGAGGGAAATCAGATGAAAACACTCAGTTTGAACGGCAGTTGGACATTATACCAGCAAGACGATCCAACGCCGATACCGGCCAGCGTACCCGGCTGCGTCCACACCGATCTGCTCGCCGTCGGACGCATCGACGATCCGTACTATCGGGACAACGAGCTCGACACGCTCTGGATCTGCGAGACCGACTGGGCCTACAGCCGCACGTTTGCGGTTCCGGCCGCGCTGCTGGCCCACGATCGCGTGCTGTTGCGCTGCAAGGGACTCGACACGCTGGCGACCGTCACGGTCAACGGCACGGTGGTGGGCGAGACGGCCAATATGTTTCGCACCTGGGAATTTGATGTCAAGGACGTGCTGACCGGCGGCGAAAACAGCATCGAGGTCTCTTTCGATGCGCCGCTGCCCTATGTTCAGAAACGCAACCAGGAGAAGATGCTGCCGGCCTGGGGCGTCGGCGATCACAAGCTGGACGGCGGCGGCTGGATCCGCAAGGAGCCGTGCAACTTCGGCTGGGACTGGGGCCCGATGTTGACCACCAGCGGCATCTGGCGCGACATCGAACTGGTCGCCTACAGCACTGCCCGATTGGCCGATGTGCATATTCGCCAGGGCCATGACAGCGCAGGCCATGTCGATCTCGCCGTCGACATCACGGTGGAAAAGGCAAGCCCATACGCCGCTGACGGCCGACGTCGTTGTCAAGCTGGGTGACAAGATAGTGGCCAGCCAGCAGGTCGAGATCAGCGGGTCCGAGGTTGTCTCCGCCCTGGTCATCGAGGAGCCGCAACTCTGGTGGCCCAACGGCATGGGCGAGCAGCCGCTCTACGATGTCGAGGTGACGTTGTCGGACGCAGACGGCGACACGCTCGACACGTGGACACGTCGCATCGGTCTGCGCACGCTGGTGCTGGAGCGCAAGCAAGACGAATGGGGCGAGTCGTTCCACTTCGCGGCCAACGGACTGCCCTTCTTCGCCAAGGGCGCCAACTGGATTCCGGCCGACACCTTCGCCACCCGACTGACAGAGGACGACTACGCCCGCCTGATCGGCGATGCAGTGGCGGCCAACATGAACATGTTGCGCGTCTGGGGCGGCGGCATCTACGAGGACGACATCTTCTACGAGCTGTGCGACGAACAGGGCATCTGCGTCTGGCAGGACTTCATGTTCGCCTGCGCCACCTACCCGGCCTTCGACGACGAGTACATGGCCAACGTCAAGGCCGAGGCCGAGGACAACGTGCGGCGCATCCGCCATCACGCCAGCCTGGCGCTCTGGTGCGGCAACAACGAGCTTGAGCAAGGGTTGGTCGGCGACGAGTGGACCGAGTACCACCATGAGTTGGGACGACTATGACAAGCTCTACAACGAACTGCTGCCCGAAGTCGTGGGCCGCCTCGATCCGCAGCGCGACTATTGGCCGTGCAGCCCGCACACGCCCGTCGGCGACCGCAGGGATTTCAACAACCCGGACTCGGGCGACGCCCATCTCTGGAGCGTCTGGCACGGCAAACAGCCCTTCGAGTGGTATCGCACCTGCACCCATCGCTTCAACAGCGAGTTCGGCTTCCAATCCTTCCCCGAGCCGCAGACGGTCTACACCTACACCGTACCCGAAGACCGCAACATCACCAGCTTCGTCATGGAGCACCACCAGCGCAGCGGCATCGGCAACAGCACCATCATCCACTACATGCTGGACTGGTTCAAGCTGCCCACCTCCTTCGACATGACGCTCTGGCTGAGCCAGATCCTGCAGGGCATGGCCATCAAGTATGCGGTGGAGCACTGGCGCCGGGGCATGCCGCGCGGCATGGGCACGCTCTACTGGCAGCTCAACGACTGCTGGCAGGTGGCGTCCTGGTCATCGGTCGACTACTTCGGCAACTGGAAGGCCCTGCACTACATGGCCCGCGACTTCTTCGCCCCGCTGCTGATCTCCGGTCTGGAGGACGCCGAACAAGGCACGGTCGAGATCCACGTCACCAGCGACTTGATGGAAGCGACCGACGGCGTCGCAGCATGGACGCTGACCGACACCGACGGCGACGTCTTGGACCGTGGCTCGACCAAGGTCACCGCCGGCTCTCGCCAGAGTACAGTGGTAGAGACGCTCGATTTGAGCCAATGGATCGACAAGGTCGGCATACGCAATCTGTTGCTCTGGCTCGATCTGAAGGTAGACGGCGAAGACGGTCTCGACCAACTTCGTCAACTTCGCCCGCCCCAAGCATCTCGAGTTGGCCGAAGTCGACATCGATGTACAGGTCGAAGCGTCCGGCGAGAACCAATTCTCGGTCACGCTGGCGGCTGCCAAGCCGGCGCTCTGGGCCTGGCTGGAGATCGACGGATGCGCCGCCGGCTATTCCGACAACTTCGTCCATCTGCGCCCTGGCGTGCCCATTTCGGTGACGGTGACGCCAAAGGAAGAGATGGATCTGGAAATGTTCAAGCGGCGGTTGGTCGCCCGTTCGCTGACCGATACGTATCAATCTGGGTAGGCATGTAGGGACAGGTCTGAGACCTGTTCCTGCGCCGCGTGCCAGATCGTTTCCGATAAAAAACAGGGGCCGGATCTCGACGAGATCCGGCCCCTGTTTTCTATCGATTTTCAAAGACAAACCCTACTCGGCTCTGCACCGCCAGGTAGGCGTCCAGCCGCTGGCCGTCCGGATCCAGCTCGTCCTCGGACGGCATCCAGGGGGCGAGGCAGGCTTCATCCGTCACACACGGATCGGTGAGCGCTTCGATGAAGGCCATCAGATCGGCGACCTCGGCGTCGGTCAGGTCCACATTCTCGACGGTGTCCAGGCCTTGCCGCCGGTTGTATTCGAGCCGGGCCAGGGCCTTGCGGGTGTTGACCTCCGCGTAGTCGTCGGCCACATAGTCGTCGATCTCATCCCACGGATAGGCCGCGATGGCCTTGGCCGGATTCAGACTGTGGCGCACCATGGCCTCCAACGATGCGTAGGCGCCGTCATGGCCCCAGGGGCCGGTCACGGTCACGTTGATCAGCGACGGCGTGCGGAAAGCGTAGAGATCCTTGAGTTGACGAGTCTCGCGGAAGCGACCGAAGTCATCGGTGCGGGTCAGGCCATCGCCCTTGCCCCGCCCGATCTGGGGCACGGCCTGCACATGGAAGTCCTCGTCAGTGAAGAAGTCGCCGCTGTGGCAACTGGCGCAGTCGGCCCCGCCCTGTTCAGTGGACGTGTAGAAGAGCAGTGCGCCACGTTTGGCCGACTCGCTGATTGCCGAAGCATCACCCTCCACGAATGCCTTCCACGGCGTATTCACGAAGGTCTGCGACCGTTCGTACTCACCGATGGCTTCGGCGATACGCTGTTCCGTCACCAGTTCCTTGATATCCTCAGCTGGGCCATAGACCGACTCAAACTCGGCCAGCCAGTTGTTGAAAGCCAGTTCGCCCTCGCCGTTGCCGTAGTTGCCCAGGCGGGCTGCCAGATGATCGCGGCAGTCCTGATTGGTCTCATGCGCTGCGAAATCAAAGCCTCGCATCTCTTCCGGCGATGTCATCGGAAAACGACTCTGGGCCCAGGTCAAATTGACGCCCGCCAGGGGATCCAATTGGCCCAACGGGACATCCGGTGTGCGAATTCCCAACCCGTCAGCGCCGTTGAGTCCGTCGGTCTTGCCCAGGCTCTCGATGCGGCCATCGTGGAAGATAAATTTGTCCCAAAGCGCAATATTGAACGTCGTCGGTGCGTTGCGCGGCACCGTGAACTCCCCTTCGTAATGGGTGCGCCCTGGCCCCAACAGATGGGGATCGTCGGCGCCGACACCGATGGAGAGCGGCAGATCGTCGCCGCCGCCCAATGTGGGCAGATGACAACTGGCGCACGCCGAATCCATGTCGCCGCCCAGGGCCTGGGTGAAGAAGAGTCGTTTGCCCAACTGGGCGATCGGTTCATCGATGGTCGGGATCTCACGACCGGTGGAGGGATCGCCGGTCAGGCCCTGCTCGGCAATGATGGCGCGCAACTGCATGTCCAGCGGGCTGCTGCCGGACTGCACGACGGTTTCCTGTTCAACCGGTGCGCCTGAAGTCTCGACCGCGGCCGGCTCGGCCTGGATCTGGCTGACGACCAGCAGGATGATCGCCGCCATCAACAGACCTGCCACGGTGGACAGCATGAGGTTTCGAAACGATGTTATGCGGCTCATAGTAGCTACCTCAATCTCTTACGCTAGGGAAACTTCACGGAAATTGTCGAAACGATTGATCGACAATAGAAAAATCATCGCTTTCTATTGTAGACGCTCGAAACGCAGCCAGAGTTACGTTGAATCGACGAATCAAATCGTTCCATCTCACGATAACGCAACCAGCGTTTCCAAAGCGTTTCATGACCGTTCAATGGGGGGCGCAAACACTCTTCACAAACGTCTGCCTTACCCAACAGTATAATACAGATTCACGCCAATAGCCCAAGCAGCTTTTTCATGGCCTCTTTTGGCATTCCCAAGAGCCGTGAGATAAACTGTACACCTTATGCCTACCACGAAGACGTTGCGCAACTGGTCTCGACTTGCCCTGATTCTGTTGTTCTGGACAGGATTCGCCTTGCGCTTGCATGAGCTGACCTTGCAGGACATCTGGTGGGACGAAGCGCGCAACATCGATGTGGCGCTGCGCCCCTTTCTCCAGGTCGCCATTGCACCCGAACTCGACATTCATCCGCCCATCTACTTCTGGATCCTGCACACCTGGGGCCAACTCAGTTCACTTCAGACCGGCGATGGCCCCATTCACCTGGCCTATGTCGCACGTTTCCTCAGCGTAGCCGCCGGACTTGCCGGCATCGGACTTGTCTACCAACTGACACGCATGGTGGGCAAATCTGCGAGCGGCGGGACAATCGCCGGCCTATGCGCCGCTGCGCTGGCGACCTTCGCACCCATCTGGCTGGCCGAAAGCCAAGAAACCCGCATGTACACCGTCAGCTTCGCCCTCCTGCTGGCCGCGGCCATCGCCTTCCTCAAAATGATCGACACCGAGGCCAGCAAGTCAATTCACAATTCACAATTCACAATTCACAATTCACCATTTATTCTCTACCGCTACCACATCCTCTTCGTCCTCCTCTCCGCGCTCGCCCTGCTCACCCACTACAACGTCGTCTTCATCCTGGTCGCCTGGTATCTCTGGTGGGCCGGCTGGGCGCTGCTGCGCAAGGATCGCCGGCCAAGACTGGCCACGCTGCTGGTCTGCGGCATCGCCATGACCATCCTGGTATCGCCGGTCGCGCCCATTGCGCTGCGCCAGATCCCCGACTATGCGAATCCCAACCTGGTCGTCCCGGGCATTGGCGACTATTTGAGCCAGAACTGGCGGGCCTACCTGGGCGGCTACGCCTTCGACAGCGGGCTGCTCTACGGCGCGGCCATGCCCTGGCTCTGGACGATGTTGGCGCTGCTGGTCGGCGGGCTGTTCCTGGCCTGGCGCGGCCATCAGACGGAGCATGGCTCGTTCCTGCTGATGTGGCTGATCGGCGGCCTGGCCCTCTATTACGTCGCCGTCCTCGACCGTGGCGCCTTCAACGTGCGCTACAGCAGCTTCATCACGCCTGCGCTCTATGCGCTCTTCGGCATCGCCCTGGCCGGGATCGGGCGACTCTGGAAGCCGCTGACGGTCGTGGGGCTGCTGCTGGTGCTGGCCGGCTTTGCGCCGGCCCTCCACGCCGACATCTACAATGCAAACGCCGCACGCGAGGACGTCGAAGGGCTGACCGAGTGGCTGCGCAGCAACACCGGTCCCAACGACGTGATCTTTGTCGACCAGAAGTATCCCTTCGGTCTCTACTACCAGCGCTACGCCATCGATCCGGCTTCCGACCCAGCCTCGGCTGGCGACGAAGCCGCGCCGGCACGCTATCTCTTTGTCGATATCAACACCATCGACCAACGGTTGACCGAATGGGCCGGCGACGCCGACCGTGTATTTTGGGTTCAGTGGTACGAGAGCGACACCGATCCGCGGCGGGCGGTCAGCTTTTTGTTGGACAAGGAGGGCGAGCGTGCCGGCGAACAGTGGTTTCGCGGGTATAGTGTGGATTGGTGGAACCTGACGCCGCCCAATCAATTCGAGCTGGCGCAGGAATACGCGCCGATCAACGTGACCTGGCCGCCCGCGGTGCGTGCCGTCGAGACCGCCCTGCCCGCCAAGCCGATCTCGCCGGGCGAGACCGCGTTTATCGTGATCCGCTGGCAACGGGACGGCAGCGAGGCATTCGACCGACCGCTCAAGGCGCGCGTCGGTCTCTATGACGACCAAGATCGGCGCGTGGCCCAGAGCGACGAACGCATTCTCAACGACCGCCACCGGATGCCCGGCGAATGGCTCGTCGAGGAACAGCCGCTCAACGTCTACAAACTGGCCACCGAGGAGAACATCGCGCCGGGAACCTATGAAGTGCGTCTGCTCGTCTATGACGCCGACAGCCTTGAGCCGCTCAGTTTCGTCGACGGGGCCGGCAATCCCGCCGGCGTCGAAGTGACATTGGCGGATCTCAGCATCGAACCCGAAACATCAAGTCCCGATCCAGCAGTGAAGAGTAAGAGTTGATGATCAAATTTCGAATCTACGGCCTTTCCATTCTCATCGCCTTGCTGGTCTCCGATCTATGTGATGACCAGCGCGGGCAAGTTCCACATCATCGACGAAGTGAGCCTCTTTGCGGTCACTGAATCGCTGGCTCAGCGCGGCGAGGTGGACACCAACACCATCGCCTGGACCCAGTGGGTCAACAGCCCCGGCGAGGTGCTGGGCGCGTTCGGCGAGGATGGCCAGGTTTATAGCAAAAAGGGGCCGGGCCCGGCCTTCGCGGCTGTGCCCTGGTACATGGCGCTGCGGATCTTCGGTCTGCTTGATTTCACCATCGGTCTGCTGCAAAGCACGCTGCTCTGGAACGGTATCGTCACCGCGTTCACCGCCGGTCTGCTCTGGCTCACAGCCAATCGACTCGGTTACCGTGACCGCACCGCCGCGGCGTTGGCCCTGCTCTTCGGCCTGGCGACCATCGCCTGGCCCTACGCCAACCACTTCTTCGGCGAACCGCTGAGCGCCTTCAGTCTGCTGCTGGCCTTCTACGGCATCCTCTCCTGGCTGCGAACCAAGAGCGCCGGCTGGATGTTTCTGGCCGGCATCGGCGCGGCCACGGCCATCGCCACCGTCACCGCCCACACACTGCTCATCGGCGTCCTCGGCCTCTACGCCATCGCCGGCTGGTGGTTCTCCCCCAACAACGCGGCTCCAGAAAGCGACGAATCCCCCACGGATACCGACGACCCAAACTACGCAGTAGGCAGTACGAATCACGAATCACGCAGCACACAGCAGCTATTATTCGGTCTGCTCGCCTTCGCCATTCCCATCCTCATCGGCGGCGGCCTCCTGCTCGGCTACAACCAGGTTCGCTTCGGCGATCCGTTCAACACCGGCTATCACTTCGACAGCGGCGAAGGCTTCACGACGCCCATCTGGCAAGGGTTCTGGGGCCTGATCTTCAGCCCCTACCGCGGCGTCTTCTGGCACACGCCCCTCTTTTTGGCCACCCTCTTTTCGTTCGTGCCCTTCTTCCGTCGCCACCGCATGGAAGCGTTGACCATCGGCGCCCTCAGCCTGGTGCTGGTCGGCCTCTACAGCATGTGGTGGATGTGGTGGGGCGGCTTTGCCTGGGGACCCCGCTTCCTGGTGCCGCTGACGCCCTTGTGGGTGCTGCCGCTGGCGCCGTGGGTGCAGAAGGTCGTCACCGTACCGCCGGCAACTATGCCGCATCGCAAACTCACAGCGACGTTCTCGGACTGGGCGCGTTCATTGGGCGCGAGCGGCATCGCCCTCATCCTGCTGGCCTTCACCTCGCTGATCATCCAGATCGGCGCGATCACGGTCAATTATGTCAACTACGAGATCGAGCTGCGCGGCATCTTCCCCACCGACTGGGCCGATCCGCTGGCCTTTGGTCCGCCGGCCCAGTCGATCACGGATTTTTTGCACAGCCCGGTCTTCGGCCAGTTCAAGCTCATGGCCGACAGCTTGACCATCAACACCGATCTGGCCTGGCTGTGGGCATCGGGCAACGTGCAATGGCTGATCGTGCTGGTCGGCGGCGCAGTGCTGCTGACGTTGAGCGCAGTCTTCGTATTCTGGTGGCTGGCCGCCGAACGGCCGGATCGAGACGAGCGCGTGCCGGGCTGGCCGCTGCGTCTGCTGGTGTTGATTCTGCCGCTGGTCCTGATCGCGGTCTGGAGCGGCGAAGTGACCCACAATCCCCACTACGGCGATCCGGGACAGGGCTACAGGGCCGTGCTCGAGGAGATCTGCACCGGGGCCACCGAAAACGACGCCATCATTGCGATTGCGCCCTACGCCTACCAGGTGCCCATGAACTGGATGCCGGTCTACTGCAACGAGGGACTGCCCATCTTCGGCTATGCCAAGAACAGTTTCGAGCAGCCCGAGGCGCAACTGGTGTTGGACCGGGTCAAGCGGGAGAGCGACCGCATCTGGTTCGTCACCGCCGGGCTGCCGGTCAGCGATCCGGAGAACACCATCGAACGCTGGCTGGCTGATTCCGCCTACAAAGCCGACGACGACTGGTACGCAGACTATCGCCTGGTGCGCTATGGAACTCCCCAACAACTCGAAGATCAGCCGCCCATTGCCCTAAATCTGCCCATGCGCGGCGCGCGGGGCATGACCGTGACGGTGCTGGCCACACGGTCGCCTGAGATGGTCGTCGCCGGCGAGATCATGCCGGTCGACATCTTCTACGAATTGGCCACAGCGATCAACGTCGATCTGCGCTGGTTCGTCCAGCTCATCTCGCCCGAGGGCTATGTGACGGCCCAGTTGGACACAGGTCCCGCCGACGGCTACGCCCAGTTCACCGGGCTGGAAGTCGGCAAGGAGCAGTTGGAACGGGCCGGTCTGGAGATTCCCGCCAATGCCAAGGACGGCGTCTATCAACTGATCGCCGGCCTGTACGATCCGAACGGCGAGGGTGCGCCGCGCTTCATCGCCCCCGACGGCAGTGATTTTGTCGAACTGGGGAAGGTGATGGTGGAGGCCCAGGAGTGAGTGACGACGGCCGTTTTCTGCGTTGGCTGGATCACACCGGCCTGGTGGCGGCGGCCTATCTGGCGCTGGCGCTGCTATTCTACGCGCCCCTTGTGCTCGGCCTGCGCACCTTCCCGGACGGCGATTTCACCCACCACTTTCTGCCTTTCAGTCTCTTCCAACAGAGCGAAATCCTGGCCGGACGACTGCCGGTCTGGAATCCGTACACCTACGGCGGCCACCCATTTCTGGCCGACATCCAGTCCGGGGTCTTCTACCCCATCAGCAACCTGGTGCTTGGGCTGACGTTGCCACTGTCATCGCCGGCGGTACGGCTCTACTTCCTGCAATTGGAAGCGATTCTCCAGATCGCGATGGCCGGGTTCTTCACCTTTCTTCTGCTGCGCGATCTGACCGGCAACCGCTGGGCCGCCTTTCTGGCCGGAGCCATCTTCGCCTTCTCCGGCTATCTCACCGGCTATCCGCCGGTGCAACTGGCCGTGCTGCGCACCGCCATCTGGCTGCCGCTGATCTTCTGGCTGATCTGGCGGGCGTACGCCCAACCCCGCACGTGGCGCTGGTGGATCGGCGCTGGCGTCGCCTTTGCCGTCGCCTTCCTGGCCGGCCATCCGCAGACCTTTCTCTTCGCCGGCTATGCGATGGTCGCGTGGATGCTCTTCCTCTGGATCGCGGGGCTGCGCAGCCATGAGGTTGATCGACGTGGGCGTGCGTTGGTGCAAGCGGTTGGCAGTCTGGCTCTGCTACTGATCGCCGCCGGGCTGAGCGCGGCCCAGGCATTGCCCAGCATCGAGTTCACGCGCTTGAGCGTGCGCGCCAATGTCGACTACGACTTCGTCAGCGGCGGCTTTCCGCTGCAGGACACCTGGCAACTGCTGCTGCCGGGCGTGCTCACCACCTACTCGCCGCTCTACGTCGGCGTCGTTGGACTGGGCATGGCCGCAGCCGCAGCCATGCTGCTCTTTGACGCAAACGCACGCTCTGCCATGACCGAATCGAGCACCGCGCGCAGGCCGGCGTCGGCACGCGCTGTGGTCCTCTTTTTCGGCGTGCTCACGCTTGTGGCACTGCTGCTCTCCTACGGCGGCAACGCCTTTCTCTACCCGATCTTCTACCGGCTGGCGCCGGGGTGGAACCTCTTCCGCGGCCAGGAACGGGTCGCCTACCTGGTGGCCCTGGGTCTGAGCGTCCTGGCCGGCTACGGAGCGGCCGCCCTGCCACTGGTAGAAACCAAGTTACGCCATCGCACCGCCCTGATCTTCGGCGCGCTGGTGACGGTCGGCGTCTACGCCTTCGGGCTGATCTGGCAACTGACCGGCCGCACCGCTGTGGGCGACTGGTCCTACCTGGGCATCGCTACGATCACGCTGCTGCTGGGCATCGGCTACGCGCTGCTGGTCTGGCTGGAGGGGTGGAGCAGCCGGCACACACTGATTCTGACGGGGCTGGTTCTCTTCAACCTATTCTGGGCCAATTTCGCCACCAACCTGACACCTTTCAGTCCGGCTCGCAAGACGATACTGGCTCCGGAGATGCAGGCGATTGGCGCGGCCGTGGCCGAAGGAGGCGAGGCCAATCTGGGCTTGCCGGGTCGGACCTACAACGAATTCCGCGTCTATGACGACTACGGCATGCGCCAGCAATTGGAAGACGTGTGGGGCAGCAGCCCGCTGCGTCTGGCAACCTACGCCGCGCTCTTTGACGAGTTCCCCCTGGACCGTGCATGGGATCTGCTGGGCGTCGAGCACGTACTCACTTGGCGGCGCGAGCTATTCGAACCGGCCACGTTGTTGGCCGAATTCCCCCAGGTCGAGGACACGACCTACCTGCACCGTCTCACCGAAACCAATCCACGCGCCTGGATCGCGTCCGAGCAGATGATTGTAGACGACGCCACAGCGCTGACCATGCTGGCCGATCACGAATTCGATCTGCGTCGCGTCGCCTTGATCGCCAGTGATGACGACCTCGATTCCATCGTCGATCTGGGCAATCTCAATTCCTTTGCCGTCGACTCGACCCCGTCCATCAACATGGAACGTCTGGCCCCAAACCGTCTGCATGTGCACGTCGAGAACGCCAACGCGCCGCTGCTGGTCGTCTCAGAAAACTGGATGCCGGGTTGGCGTACATCGCCGCCCATGCCCCTGGTGCGCACGGATCTCACGTTGATCGGCGTTCTCCTGCCTGAGCCGACGGTCGAGTTTGACCTGGTCTACCGGCCCGACAGTGTTCGTTTGGGTTTGATGATCAGCGGGCTTACGTTGCTGCTAATCGGATTGGCTGTCCTGATGGGCCGGCTGCTTCGACCGCGGCGCTCGCCGGGCCAGATCGACGCAAATACGACAATGGCTCAGAGAGATGGCGATCGATGCAGCCTCCCTAGCCCCACAACCTTGGGGGAAACGCCAGTGCCTGGCGAGGCATTGCTCAGCAGTGCCTCCCCCAGGATTCTTGCCCTTGCCTGCAAGTCAAAGGATCGATGTAAGAGGTGGTGGCGAATAGTCGAGATGGCCGCCGCCAGGGCATCGATGCCCTGGCTAACCACAAAGACGCCCCATGAATGGGGCTGGACCGGCCAAGTAGCTCCATTCATGGGGCGCAGCTCGCTAGCCGGGGCATTGATGCCCCGGCGGTCGCCGCACCCAATACTCCTGGATATCCGATTTTCGCCCCACCAAAAAGATGTGGGTACAGGTAAGCCCAGGATTGGAGGCAGGGGGGGCGAAGGCCGGCGCGACAAGCTCCGCGTACCCGACAGCTCCAGAGGTCACCGACGACCGCCGGGGCGTAAACGCCCCGGCTATGAAGCGACGCCCCATAAATGGGGCTGGTCGTTGGCAAGCCCCATTTATGGGGCGTCGCTTCATAGCCCCATGGCTTTAGCCTGGGGCGGTGGTCCGCTATCCAAGCTACCTGGAGTCGCATGCACAGTTCGGCAGCAGCGTCCTCAGCGGTTCACGATCTAAGCAAAAGCGAGATTCTTCGCTCTACCGCGATCATCGAACCGAGGTCACGTCATGACCCGGCAAACCACACGCGTGATACTGCTGTCCCTGCTGTTGCTCGCCTTCGGTCTGCGCGCCTACCACCTGGGCCACCAGGAACTGCGTGGCGACGAAGCCTTCGGCTACTTCTTCAGCCAACGCCCTGTCGGCGAGATCGTCAGCGCCACCATCGAACTGCAGGAACCCCATCCGGTGGCAAGCTATTTTGTCCAAAAAGGCTGGCTGGCGCTGGCCGGTTCGAGCGAGGCGGCGCAACGTTTTGTCAGCCTCTGGTTCAGCGTGCTGGCCGTGGCATCTGATCACGCGCTTCGGTCGCAGCCTTGGCTTGACGCCGCGCGTCTGCGTGGTGGCGGGGCTGCTGATGGCCGTCAGCCCCAATCTCATCTGGCACGCGCAGGACGCACGCATGTACAGCATGAGCCTGGCGCTGACGCTGGCCAGCTTCTGGCTGGCTGTCGAGTGGCTCAACCACGAAGAGCGCGGCCAGCGCTGGGCCTGGGCGCTGGCCTACATCGCCGTCAGTTGGCTGGCGTTGCACACCCACTATTTCGCCGCCTTCGTGTTGATCGCCCAGAACATCTTTGTGATCGGGCTGGCCGTGGTCGAGCGACGATGGCGGTCGTTGTTGCTGCCCTGGCTGCTGATCCAGGCCGCGCTCGGCCTGCTCTACCTGCCCTGGCTGATGCGGGCGTCGGCCACGCTGACGGGCTACGGCGGCAACGGCGACTCGCCCGGGTTTGTCGACATGGCGACGCGCGCGTTGAGCGTCTTTGCCGTCGGCGAAGCGGTCACGCCGCAGCAGCGCAATGTGCTGGCGGGGGTGGCCTTGCTGCTGCTGGTGCTGGGCACGTGGCGGCTGGCCGCCTCGGGGTCTCGACTGAAGCGGGCATCGGTCCTGCTCTGGCTCTATCTGGCGCTCCCCGTGCTGGCGACCTGGCTCAGCGCGCTACAGCGGCCTATCTTCAACGAACGCTACCTGGCCGCAGCCGCGCCCCCATTTTTCCTGCTCATCGCCGCCATCTTCCAGACCTCGCCGAGTGAGACATCGCCGAGTGAGACGTCGGCATCCGCTACACGCAGACAGCCGCCCATGCGCTATACGTCGGTGGCGCTGCTGGTGGTCCTCCTGCTGGGCGGCGCCTCTGCGCTCAACCGCCAGTTTCACGACCCGGCCTACAGCAAGACACGCGGCTGGCGCGAGCTGGCCACGGCCATCGAGCAGACGTCAGCCGGTCTGCCGCCGGAGACGGTGCGCATCGCCCAGAACTTCCCCGACCCGACGCTCTGGTACTACTACGACGGGCCGGTCGAGCATGTCGTGCTGCCGCCGAGTCCGCATGATGCCGACGGTGCAGCTTCAAGCGTTGCGGCGCTGGCCGAGGCCGGCGTTCAGCGGGTGATCCTGCCGGTGCAGCCCGCGCCCAACTGGGACGAAACCGGCCTGGCCCAGGCCGCGCTGGCCGAGCAAGTACGCGCTGCTGTACGAGGAGCAGGTCGGCGTCTGGCCGCTGCAAGTCTACGTCGAGCCGGCGGTCGATCTGAAGCCGGTCGGATGTCGACTTTGAGAACGGGGTTGGCCTGGATGGATTCGCTGTTTCGCCCACGGCGTTGACGCCGGGCGGTCTGTTGGGCGTGCAGTTGGATTGGCAGATCGATGGAGCAACCTTGCGCGGCGACGAGAAGGTGACCGTCCAGTTGATCGGTCCGGACGGCCAGGTGGTTGCGCAGCATGACACGGCGCTGATCCAGGCCGGCCCGCATGGCCTCAGCTTGCCGGAGAACCTGTCGCCGGGAGAATACCGGTTGATCGCGGCCATCTATGTGGCCGAGGATGAGGGCATCCGGCGGATCGGGACGACAGACGGAGAGGATGCGGTGACGTTGTGGACGGCGAGTGTGGATTGACGGCATGTAGCGCGGCATTCATGCCGCAGGGCTAAGCTCAGCGAAGGCACAGCCCTGCGGCATGAATGCCGCGCTGACAGCTTTTCATTGTTCGCCGTGTGATCCATCCCTACGACGCAAACGCCGGCAAATGCTCTGCATGCGCCTCGATCAATGCAGTAGCCAACGCCCGGGCCTCGTCAGGAATCGTCAACGCACCCTCCAGCAGGACCGTCTGAACCACCAGATTGAGGTCGCCGCTAAGCGCCGCGTCAACGGTCATCTCGGCGATGAGTGAGCGGTGGGCGATCTGGTGGCGCAGCGTCGGCGAAATCTCGCCCACGTCCAGCGTGCGCACACCATTTTCGTCGATGAGCGCCATGCCTTCCACGATGGCATCCCTGGGCACGCCGGGCACACGGCCGGCGTTGGGCAGATTGGCCGAGAAGATGCCGCTGCCCTCGCCGGCCAGACATTGGAGGATGATGATCAGTTGCTCGTGCTCGCCCGGCGTGTGGGCGAAGACCGCTTCGTCGACCGGCATATCGCCCGCGGCCACCGAGGCCATGTGCGCAAAGCCGGCGTCGCCGGCGGCAATGGTGCCCTCGAAGCTGAAGGCGTCCACGCCCAGCGTGCGGCCATAGTAAGCGTTCTGGCGACAGAGCGCGGGGAAGAACTCGGTCACATGGCGGTCGAGCACAGCCGGAAACGCGCCGTACAGATCGTACAGTTCCCAACTGAAGCGTGCCGCGCCCGAGAACGGCACTCCCGGCGCCGGCAGTGCAGGCGGCTGTTTCGCCAGCGCTCGTTCAACATGGAACCAGGCATCGGCGCCATGATGACGGAACTCGGTGATCCAGGTGCAGTGGTTGACGCCGATGGCGGTCAGCGATGTCTCCGCCTGGGGCAGCCCGGCCAGTTCGGCCAAGTAGGCCTGAACGTGGTTGACGCCGTGACAGAGACCGATGGCCGGGACACCGGTCGCCTTGCGCATGCCGCGCACGATGGCGGTCATGGGGTTGGCGTAGGAGATCAGCAGCGCGTCGGGGCAGAGGTCGGCCACATCTTGCGCGATAGCCACGCCCAGCGGCACATGGCGCAGCGCTCGCGAGATCCCGCCGGGCATGACCGAATCGCCCACCGGCTGGAAGATGCCGAACGTGCGCGGGATAAAGACATCCTGCTCCCAGCCGCGGCGCCCGCCGACGCCAAAGGTGCAGACGATGACGTCCGCACCGGGCAGCGAAGTGCGTCGATCCAGGGTCGCAGTCAGCGTCACCGGCGCCTGCTTCATGGCGACCATCCGCTCGACCACGCCCTGGGCAACGGCCAGGTTCTCGGCATGCGTGTCGACCAAATGCACGTCCCAGTCGCCCCCGGCCAGAATCATGTCTGCAACCAACCCCTGCGTGAAGACAACGCTCCCCGCGCCGATGATGACGATTTTGGTGTGGTTCATTGAGAGTCCTCCTTACGTCGGGAAAGAACAAAGATCGAAGCGCAAAGACCGGCTCGCCCAATCGTTCTTCGTTCTTTGTTCCTCGTCCTACCGCCACTCCTCCGACCAGCCCCGGGTCTTCAGATCGCTGCGGATGCGCCATTCGAGGAGGGCGTCGAGCAGTTCGCGTTTCTTGTCCGCAAACTCCGGGTCGTCCCAGAGATTGTGGTTCTCTTCGGGATCGTCCTCCAGGTCGAAGAGTTGGCCGAAGGGTTCGTCCAGGAAGTGGACCAGCTTCCAGTTGCGGCTGCGCACCATGGTCATGAAGTCGGTCTCTGGAGGATGGCGTCGCGCGGGTGTTCGGCGAAGACGTAGGGAGCGCTCGGCCCAGGCCTCGCCTTGCAGGGCGGGCAGCAGCGTTTCGGCCTCCATGCTCTCGGGCACGGGCACTTGGGCCAGGTCGAGGATGGTGGGGCCGATGTCCATCAACTGGCAGAGACCGTCCAGCGTGCGCGGCCCCTCGAAGCGCCCCGGCGACCAGACGATGACCGGCATGCGCGTGATGATGTCGTACATCGTCCACTTCTGGCTGTGGCCGTGGTCGCCCAGCGCGTCGCCGTGGTCGGAGGTGAAGATGACGACGGCGTTGTCCAGATAGCCTTTGTTGTCCAGCGATGCCAGGATCTCGCCGACCTTGTCGTCGATCATGGTGACGTTGGCCAGGTAGTAGGCGCGCTGTCGATGGCGCTGCTCGCGCGTCGGGTTGAGCTGATGGACGACCGAGTCGTGGTCGACCTCGGCGTTGTGTCGGCGCATGGCTGCGAAGGGCGGCGGCTGGCTGCCGGTATCCTCGTCGGTCACCTCGGCCAGGGGCAGGTCGCGACCCAGATAGCGTTCGGCATATTCGGGCGTGGGGTCGTAGGGCGGATGGGGACCGGGGAAGCCGATCTCCAGGAAGAGCGGGCCGTCGGGCACGGGCTTGGTGTCGATCCACCAGGTGGCCATGTCGCCGACGAACATGTCGGAATGCATGTCCTCGGGCAGCTTCCACTCGAACGCGCCCAGCCGCTCGTTGTAGTCGGGCAGTTGGCGGTAGAGTTCGCGCTGCTGCTTGACCAGTCCCCGCGCATGCAGCGCCTTGTCCCACTCGTCGAAGTAGTAGCGCTCCTCCAGAAAACGGTCCTTGTTCTCGACCACGTAGCGCTCGTGGAAACCCAGCGGCGTGTGGTAGGGATAGGTGTGCATCTTGCCGATGTTGATGCAGGTGTAGCCGCTGTCGGCCAGCGCCTCGACCCACGAATGGCGCCACTGGTCGGCATTCTTGAGGATGCCGGTGGTGTGGGGATAGTAGCCGGTGAAGATGCTGGCGCGCGACGGTGCGCACGAGGGCGCGGTGATGTGGCAGTTGGTGAAGGTGACGCCTTCGTTCGACCAGCCGATCCAGGTTGGGCGTGTCCATGTAGTCAAAGCCCAGGGCACGGATGGTGTCGAAGCGCTGCTGGTCGGTGATGATGAAGATGATGTTGGGTCGTGGGTCGGGTTGAGTTGGCATGGTTGGCTCGCTTTTTTGTTACAGATGGACATGGATGGTTTGGGCGTCTGGAATGTATGTTCGCTGCAGATTCATCTGTGTGATCTGTGATTTTGACGGTCGTTGATGATAGTAGAATAGCGCATTGTGGAAAATCTGAACACCGGTCCTCTTCTATAGCAGCTTCTCACTTGCTTTTGACACTAGAACATTTGTTCTGTATACTCTTCGCAATCTCAAGTTCAAACTCGCTCTACCCCTGAACATTGAACTGAATACATAACTGAATACATAATCGACAAACTTCGCAGCCTTCATTGTTGACCTGTCCACATTGGATCAACAGCAGACAAACCATGGCCAGTCGCAAGCGTCAGCGGTTGGAGAGTACAGTTGCCGCCATTCAGAAACGATATGGACGACAAGCGCTCCAACGCGGGACAAAGCTCCGCCCACCCGCACCCAAATCCCATATTTCAACAGGCTTCGCAGAGCTGGACTCGATAACCGGTTGCGGCGGCGCGCCATCGGATGGAATTACCATTATTAGCGGACAGAGCACCTCGGGCAAACTCACACTGGCATACAAGACACTGGCTAACGCCCAGCGGGATAGATCGTTGAAAACGGCTCAACATCTCGTGGCCATCGTCGACATGAACCACCAGAATGATCCGGACTACTTATCCCGTTGCGGCATCGATCTCGACCATCTGCTATTGGTACGCAATCAGGCCGGTCTTGAGGTCGATTCCCTGTTGATCGATCTAGTGCGCACCAGAGAGTTGCGCGTGATTCTGCTTGATACGTTGGCCGATCTGCTGGCAGACCGAAGCATTGCGCAGCGCTTTACTCGAAATCTTGGGCTCTTGGGCCATACACTGCGTGAGGCCAATTGCGCGCTCCTGGTGGTGGATGAACCGCAGCCACCCTGGCAACGTTGGCAGCCGGTTGGTCTCCAAAACGGCCGAAGAACTGTCCGCCACAATGCCAGCCTACATGTGGAACTCCGTCGCGAGCGTTGGTTACGCCGAGATCGAGAACTGATTGGCTACCAAGCTAGAGCCTGCATCCTGCGTAGCCGCTGGCGTCAAGACCAGCCATCAGCAACCATCGACATTCGATTCAACGGCACGGTCTCGGCCCACTCATCCTGGTGACCCGCTATGAGCGTTCTTTGTTGCCATATCTCAGATTTTTTGATGGGCCTGACACTGCGTCAGCATCCTGCCTTGGCAGAGAAGCCGCTGGCCCTGCTCGGTCCGGATGAGCGGATTTGGGCCACATCAAACATAGCACGCGACAGTGGCGTATGCATTCAGATGTCGCAGCGTCAGGCGCAGATGCGTTGCCCGGATGTGGTGCTGCACCCAGCCGATCTACAGGCCGGCCGGAGCGAACAGGCCGCGCTGTTGGCGACGCTGGCTCGTTGGCAATTGCCCATCGAGCCGCTCGGGTGGGGGCTGGCCTATGTCGATCTTCGTTCGGTTGCGCTCTCGGCTGATGATGTGCGCCTGTTGGCCCCGGAACTGGGCCGCAACATCCAACAGACGTTGGGTCAAGCCCTGACACCTTCCATCGGCTGGGATTCGGGGAAATTCACGGCAAGGGCCGCAGCCCTGGTTGCCCGGCCAGGTCACATACGACTGGTCGAAAAGGCCGGAGAAAAGTCTTTCCTCTCCGGTCTGCCCATCACCATGTTGCCGCTTCCTGTTCAATCGCTCCAGTCTCTGCACTGGTTGGGCATCCGTACATTGGGACAATTTGCCGGATTGCCTACGACCGCAGTGCTTCAGCGATTCGGTACGGCCGGCCAGACGGCCCAACGCTGGGCCAGGGGCAAAGATGACCGGCCCGTGGTCAACGGCACGGTGGACAGGCCCACAGTGATCGATATCGATATCGATCCGCCCAGCGGCCTGCTGGCTCCTATTGTG
Source organism: uncultured Chloroflexia bacterium (assembly GCA_963698255.1). Lineage (GTDB taxonomy): Bacteria > Chloroflexota > Anaerolineae > Caldilineales > Caldilineaceae > JAWKOK01. The sequence continues at coordinate 475,461 of CAVOQD010000030.1, forward strand.
GAATCTGTCATGGCCGGAGTGGGTCCACTGTTGGTCGAAGCAGAAGCGCGGTTGCAGGGCTGGCGACGCCTGCATCTCGAGTTGGTGTGTGTCGACGGCCAACAGCCCCACACCGAGTTGTTTTTTATGCAAGCGACCACTGATCAAGCCAAGATACGCGCCGGCTTGACAGCCCGTTTGCAGGCGCTCAACTGGCCGTCAGAGGCCAGTTCGGTCTCCGTCACCATTTTGGAGGCGACCGACCTGCCCATTCAGCAGATGGCCCTATTCCCGGAATTGACCGAAGAAGCGACCTCGCCGGAAAAACCGGCGTCAGAACTGGTCGGGAAGTACGGACCGGTCTTTTTCCGCAGTCGTTTGACCCATGCAGGACACCCAGTTGCAGCACGGCGTTGTCAATTGCAACCGGCGCCATGACCCGTCTGTGGCCTCAGGGTGAGGAGATCAGTGTCTTTGTCGATCATCAAGGTCGGCCCATAGAGTTCCGTTGGCAACATAGGCGATATCGCTTGCAACATATTCAACAGCGTTGGCAGGTTGACACGGATTGGTGGGATGAAAACGGACGCGTGTGGCACGAGTACTTTGCCGTCACCTCCACAGACGGTCGCCTCTGGGTGTTGTATCAAGACCTGTTGACGCAGATCTGGTACCTGTCCAAGCTTTACGATTGAACCATGACTGAATCATGTCCATACCGCCATACGCCGAGCTTCATTGCCATAGCTACTATTCGCTGCTGGACGGTGCATCGTCGCCCGAAGCATTGGTTGAGCAGGCGAAACACCTTGGGCTGACCGCCTTGGCGCTGACCGATCACGACAGCTTGGCCGGGACGGTGCGCTTCCGGATGGCGGCACAGGCGGCAGACTTGCATTCGGTCATCGGTGCAGAATTGACGCTTGAAAACGGCCATCATCTTACGCTGCTGGCCGAAACCCAAGCCGGCTATGCCAACCTCTGTCAACTCATCACTCAATCACGGCTGGCACAACTGCCGGAGATAATCTCAGACGAAATCGTACCCGAAGCGTGGCCGGGCAAGATAGCGCCACGATTGCGCTGGGAGACGCTGGCCCGGCATCATCAGGGGTTGATTGCTTTGAGCGGCTGCCGCAAAGGTCCGATCCTTGCACCGCTCCAAGAAGGCCGTCTCCAAGAGGCTGAACGCAACGCACAGCAGTTGACCGATCTATTTGGCCGGGATTCTCTTTTCTTCGAGTTGCAACATCACGATTTGCCCGACGATGAACAACTTATCGAGGCCGCTGCTGCACTTGCAGACAGATTGGGCCTGCTCACTGTGGCCACCAACAACGTACACTATGCCCATGCCGACGACAGCCGCCTGCGAGACGTCCTCATCGCTATAAACAATCTGGAGACATTGAGACAGGCGCGGCAGGCAGGCCGACTGCCGCTCAACCACCAGTATGCACTTGCGTCGCCGCAGGAGATGGCCCGGCGCTTTCACAGACATCCGGACGCGCTGCATCGCAGCGTAGAAATTGCGACCCGCTGCCAAACATCACAGGACTTCTCCAATCAACGGCTCCCCCAATTCGTGCCGGACGACCCGAGCGCCCCCTCATCCGAGTTCGGTTATCTGTACAAGCTCTGCCATGAAGGTCTATCGCTTCGCTATCCGGCGTTGCGACCGCAAGTGCTCAAGCAGTTGGCCCACGAACTCGACGTCATCGAACAAGCAGGTCTGGCCGGTTATTTCTTGGTGGTATGGGACATTGTCCGTTTTGCCAAAAGCAAGCGCATTCGTTGCCAGGGACGCGGTTCGGCAGCCAATTCCGTGGTCGCGTTTCTGCTCGGCATCACCAACATCGATCCCATTGCGCACAATCTGCTTTTCGAACGCTTTCTGAGCATTGATCGCTATACCACGCCCGATGTCGATATCGATTTTGATGCAGGCCGCCGCGAAGAAGTGATCCAGTACATCTACGAGCGCTACGGACGACGACATGCAGCCATGGTCTGCAACACCGTGACCTACCGAGCACGCAGCGCCATCCGCGATCTGGGCAAAGTGCTGGCATTCCCCGAACCGGTGCTGGATCGCCTGGTCAGGACCATTGATACACATTCACCCACCGCCGCAGCAGAGCAGATCGAGCAACTGATCCCGGAGGATGAACAATCCTCGATCGGCGAACATCCGCTCAGTCTGCTGGCCGACCTGATGCGGCGCATCGACGGGTGTCCTCGCCATCTAGGCATTCACAGCGGCGGCATGGTGGTCACAGCTCAGCCGTTGGACCAAGTCGTGCCCTTGGAACCGGCCACAGCACCGGGCCGCATCATCTGCCAGTGGGACAAGGATAGCATTGAAGATGTGGGTCTCATCAAAATCGACATCCTTGGGTTGCGGACCATGGGTCTCATCACAGAAGCGATCCAGTCAATAGAAGCGTTCGACGGCCAAGCACCCAACTTGGATGAGATAGGGTTGGATGATCCGGAGATCTTTGCCATGCTTCATCGTGCCGACACCATTGGCACATTTCAGGTCGAGAGTCGGGCACAGCAACAGATGTTGCCGCGCATGAAGCCGACCTGCTTCGAAGAGATCGCCATCCAGATCGCCATCATCCGGCCTGGTCCGATTCAAGGCGGCGCAGTCCACCCATTTCTGCGCCGCCGCGCCGGTGTAGAGCCAGTCGCCTACCTACATGAAAGCCTGCGTCCGGTGCTCGAAGAGACGATGGGGGTTCTGCTCTATCAGGAACAGGCGATTCGCGCCGCCGTGGAGGTGGCCGGGTTTTCGCCGAGCGAGGCGGACATGTTGCGCCGCGCCATGTCGCGCAGCCGTTCGGAAGAGGCCATGGACGCCATGCGCTCCCGCTTTCTGGCAGGTGCGCAACAACGTGGCATCGACCCGGACACCGCCAACGCCATCTATGATCAGTTGGCCGCGTTCTCGGGATATGGATTTTGCAAATCGCACGCTGCCAGTTTTGCCCTTCTTGCCTACCAGACGCTTGTTCTCAAACGCTACTATCCAGCCCACTTTTACATGGCGCTGCTAAACAACCAGCCCATGGGGTTCTATTCCAGCGAAGTTGTGGCGGGAGACGCCAGGCGACATGGGATCGATCTACTGCCCGTTGATATCAGCCGCAGCAAATGGCAGTATGCCATCGAAATGAAAAAACAGCGTGGGAGCCCAGCATTGCGCATAGGGTTTTCAGCGGTGCATGGTTTGGGCGAACAAGCATGGCAACAGATCGATGCGGTCCGAACTGAACGACCGTTTTCGAATCTGAACGACTTCTGCCGACGAACACGCATCGACAAGGATGTGATCGCCAATCTGATCCGTGCCGGTGCGTTCGACGCATTCGGTTCCCGCCGCGAGTTGTTATGGGCGCTAGGCGATATCAACGATCTGCCGGACACATTGGCCCTCGAATGGTCGACCATCCCGGCCGAGCTTCCGCCCCTCCCAGCCATTGAGCAGACGGCCTGGGAGTATGAACTGCTCGGCCTATCACCCGAAATGCAGGTTATGGCGCACTATCGCTCTTGGCTGCGCCGGCATCGAGTCCTGAGCACTTGGCAGGTCAAGCATCAAGCAACTCCGGGCCAACGTATACTGGTCGGCGGCATGGTGGTCATCCGCCAACGACCGGCTACGGCGAAGGGGATTATGTTTATCTCACTTGAGGATGAGAGTGGGCTGGTCGATCTGGTCATCAAGCCCAGAGTGTATGACCGCCTGCGCGCTATCTTGCGCGGTCAATCGTTGCTGATCTGCTCGGGCATTGTTCAACAAGCCGACGGCGTTACCAGTTGTCTAATTCATGACGCACAGCCGTTACCCATTGACGTTGGGTAGAATCTACATATTTGCGCCTTCGTTGGGTGCTAAGGACGGCGACGCAAATCAGGCCTTCGGCAGCATCGACGCAGATTCGTGCGCCTATCGACACTTTTTTATCGATCTCATTTTGTTAGTGGCTAAACCGGCTCGGCGAGCTTGATGTTTTGCTCAAAGAGAGCGGGTGATACAATGGAAGCCATAGTTGTATAGACTATCGTCCATAAGCCGCAAATCAATAGGCGCCAGCCAAACAATGTTCGAGGGAGAACATGACCCACCAACGTCCCAACATCGTTTTCATCTTCGCCGATGAATGGCGAGCCCAGGCCACCGGCTATGCCGGCGATCCCAACTGCCACACGCCCAATCTGGATGCGTTTGCGCGGGAATCGCTCAATTTTTCACAGGCGACATCGGGCTGCTCAGTCTGCTGTCCCTATCGAGCCAGTCTGCTCACCGGCCAATATCCGCTGACCCACGGCGTTTTCATCAACGACGTGGAATTGAACCCCAACTGCTACTCGATTGCCAACGCATTCAACGATGGCGGCTACCGCACAGCCTATATCGGCAAGTGGCACGTCTATGGAAGCCCGGATGGCGACTTCGGACGGCGGGAAGCCTACGTCCCCCGTGAGTACCAGCTTGGCTTCGACTACTGGAAGGGCTTCGAGTGCAACCACGACTACAACGAGTCGACCTACTTCTTCAACGACGACCCCACCGAACGAGAATGGGAAGGCTATGACGCCTTCGCCCAGAGCGAAGACGCCGCGGCCTACATCCGTGATCACGCCGGCGACGACGAACCCTTCTTGCTGATGCTCTCGTGGGGACCGCCCCACTTCCCGCTGCACACCGCGCCCGAGAAATATCGGGCCGCCTACGAAAATCGAGAGATCGTGCTGCGTCCCAACGTGCCGACAGCGCTGCGCGAGCAGGCCCAGGAAGAGCTGCGCGGCTACTACGCCCACATCGCCGCACTGGACGACGCCTTCGCCATCGTGTCCGACGCCATCGACCAGACGGGTATTGCCGAGAACACCATCTTCATTTTCGCCGCCGATCACGGCGACATGCGCCAGAGCCAGGGTCTCGACACCAAGCTCTTCCCCTGGGACGAGTCGGTCTGCGTGCCATTTCTGCTGCGCTGGCCCAAGCTGGCGGAGACTCTGGGCCAGGAGATCTCGCTGCCCATCGACGGGCCGGATGTGATGCCCACGCTGTTGGGCCTTTGCGATCTACCGATTCCGGGCAGTGTCGAGGGCCGGGATTGGTCACCCTTCATCCGCGGCGAGGAGACGCCGACCGGCGAGGAGGCCGCCTTCCTCAACATGTCGGCCGAGTTCACCGAGTTGCTCTACAATGGGATGAAGGCCTACCGCGGGCTGCGACGATTCTCACTACACCTACGTGCGCAACAGCGACGGCCCCTGGCTGCTCTACGACAATCAGGCCGATCCCTACCAGATGAGCAACCTGATCGGCCGCCCGGAACATGCCGATCTTCAGGCCACGCTGGAAGCCCGCTTGCAGCAACGTCTGGACGACATGGGCGACGAGTTCCTGGACGGCTGGACCTACATCGAACGCGCCGGGCTGACCCACTACAAGGAGGTCAACATGGCGCCGCGACGGCAGTGGAGCGATCCCTTTGCCACAACAAATTGATCCAAGTAAGCCATCGGTCAATATAGACCGCGGATGCAGCGGATTAGGCGAATTCTCGCAGATTTAATCCGAAAAATATCCGGTTTCGTCCGCCAAATCCGCCAAATCCGCGGTCTATCAATAGCAGCCTGAATAGGTACGAAAACCAACCACCAGAGGAGCATCATGAACAAACGTGAAGCAGTTCTGAGCCTATTGGACGACAGCGGGCCGCAGACCACCATCCCGGCTGCCTTCTTCCTGCACTTCGATCCGTCATGTCATCGAGGACAGGCGGCCATCGACAAACACCTGGCCTACTTCCGGGCGACCGACATGGACATCCTCAAGATCCAGTATGAGCACACTTTTCCGCGCGTTCCGGAGATCAAGAAGGCGGCGGATTGGTCGAAAATGCCGCTCTACGATGAAGAATTTTTCGCCGAGCCGCTGGCCGTGGTCGACGGACTGGTCAAGGCGGCCAAGGCCGAGGCGCTGGTACTGGTGACGCTCTACTCGCCCTTCATGTGCGCCGGCCATTCAACCAGCGATGGCACGATCACCGACCATCTGAAGGAAGATGCTGAACTGGTCAAGCCGGGGCTGGAGATCGTGACTGAAAGCCTGATGACCTTTGTCAAGGGCTGTATTGCCCGCGGCGTGGACGGATTCTACATGTCGACCCAGGGCGGCGAGGCGGTTCGCTTCGAGGACAAGTCGATCTTCGAGCAGTATATCAAACCCACCGACCTGGTGTTGATGGAGGAGATCGACGGCGCCTGCGAGTTCAGCATCCTGCACGTCTGCGACTACCATGCACCCTACGACGATCTGAGCACCTACCTCGACTATCCCGGCGACATCGTCAATTGCAGCCAGCAGGTCGGCGACGACTGGCTGAGCGGGCAAGCGATCGTGGACCTCTTCGGTCGCCCGTTCATGGGCGGCATGGATCGCCACGGCGTGCTGGCCACAGGAACGCCGGCTTCCATCGAACACCGGGTCAACGAGGTCCTGGCCGCTGCGCCGGATCGTTTCATGCTAGGGGCGGACTGCACGTTGCCTTCCGACACGGACTGGGCCAACATCCGCACGGCTATCGACACGGCTCACGCTTGCGGATGAGGATCAGAAGCCTGATAGTCCAATGATCTGTACATCAGGCACTTGTTTAGTTCGCACGCCCTTCGTGCGAACCGCAAGAAATAACTGAGGCTATTGTGGTGGACCCGTTCGCACGAAGGGCGTGCGAACTAGACAACCAGATCCAAGAGTCAATTGATGGGCACGGCTGAATCCAGCGCCGTGTCCGCGCCCAAAGCGGACGCGAGGAGAGCGAAGCATCGGGGGCGCTCCGCTCTCCTCTTCAAATCCAGATCGAACAGGGATGTGAATCGAATGTGACGACGATCTTCTCGGTTAGTTGTAGTAGCTGGGCGCAAAGCGTACCTCGTCCACACCCAACACGGTTGCCATATTCTCCAGATTGGTCAGTTCCTCGGCGATCTTGCCGTCCTCGATGGTCAGGAAGCTCATCCCGGTCCAGGTGACCGGCTCGCCGCTATGGGCAGCGAGTGCGTAGTTGCCGACCTGCCCATTGGCCGTCCAGCAGACGGCGACCTGGTCTCCCTCGGCGGCCATTGCGTCAATGGTGTAGCTGAGATCCGGAACGGCATACTTGTAGTAGGCGGCCAGGAACGTTGTACCGTTCGGCCCGAGAGCCATACCGTCCTGGCTGCGATCCAGGCGCTCGAAGGTCGGCGCCAGAATGGTGTCGGCTGCCGCCAGATCCCCCTGGCTGAGCACCTGGCCGAAGTAGGTTTCGGCCACCTGCTTGTTGGCCGCCGCATTGGGGGTCGCCATCTCATCGCTCGAAGCCAGCAGCGACGCCGAAGAAAGCATCATCACCATCGTCAACGCCAACATGACAAAAACGATCCGCTTTAGCATAGTTCGCTTGCTCGACATTGTTCTCCTCCTTTTTCACACGTCGTCGTCGATTCGATTGTGCGACAGTCCACTTCGACCATCGCCCTTTCATCCGTCGACCGGCTCTCTCGATCCGGTCATGTCTGATTCTAGCAAGCACAGCGTGGCGGAAGCGTGGCGGCAGGCGTTGCAAGAACGTTGCAGAATTGGCGGGAAAGATTGGATGTTTCGGGCGGCATCACCACGTGCCGGGGACGGGCCAGACCATTTCCTCCATTGTGAAATGCTCTGGCCCGTCCCCGGCACGTTCGCGTTCATAGACGCCGAAGCTGTCGATCTCCGCCATTTCGACAGACATTTCAGTGGTATAATTGAGGTCGAGCGGCATGTCATGAGCGTTTCTACCTATTTCTGTCCTGAAATTAGCCCCTTGCAGGAGAAGTATGGTCATGTCTCAGCTATCGTTCCGGCTCTTCGGTTCCCCACAGATTGAGATCGACGGCCGTCCGGTCGACTTCGGGCGACACAAGGCGATGGCGTTGTGCGCCTACCTGGCCGTCACAGCCCAGCCGCACCGGCGCGACACGCTGGCGACCCTCTTCTGGCCATGGCAAGACCAGAGCAGTGCGCGGGCCAGCCTGCGACGCGTCCTCCACACCGCCACGCGCGCGGTCGGAAGCGAGCGCTTTGCACTCACTCGCGAGACCATCGGCTTGGTGCAAGGCCCAGATCTCTGGGTCGACGTACTACAGTTCAGGCAAGCCGTTGAGGCTTCTGGACGCGCCCCGTCCGGTCAACAGGCCGATGCTGCACGGATGGGGAAACTCAGTGCAGCGACCGACCTCTATCGCGGCGATTTTCTGGCAGGTTTCACCCTCCGCGACACGCCCGACTTCGACACATGGCAGTACATTACCGCGCAAGATCTGCGACGTTCAGCCGTTAGCCTGTTGCAGCAGTTGGCCGAATTCCACCTAGAATGCGCTGAGTTTGAGCCAGCGATCACCTTCGCCCAACATTGGCTCTCGCTCGATCCATTGGACGAACGCGCGCACCGCACCCTCATCCGACTGCATGCCGGCGCCGGCAACCGAACCCAGGCCCTGCACCAGTACGACCAGTGTTGTCGCCTGCTAGAGAATGAGCTAGGCGTAACACCTGAACCGGAGACCATCGACCTGATCGATGACGTGCGGACCAATCGCTTCGCTGTGGCGTCGGCTGCCGAATCGGGGTCTTCTACGACCCCGGTCGTAGAACTGGGCAATGCCGACCCCCAGACAGATCCCCAGACAATACCGACCGCCGCTCCATATCCGGTCGCCCAGCCCATTTTGAGCGAAATCCGAACCTTGACCGCCCTCAGCCTGGCGGTCGAGTACGGTGAGGAGGAGGTTGCCGCAACCTCCCCACACGCTGAAACGGCGGGCCTGGAGGAGTTCAAGCAGGCGGTCCACACGCTGAGCGAGAGCGTCGACGCGGCAATTGACCATCTGGGCAGCGACGGCGGGCTGCTCTTCTTCGGCCTGTCTCGAAGCCATGAGGATGATGCAGAGCGGGCGCTCCATGTTGCCTTCGAGTTGGTACGCTTGGCCGCGGAATGCCACATTCGCATCGCCATCGGCATCAAGAGCGGCGAGGCATTCGTCTCCGGCGATGATCTTCCAGTTGTAGGCGGATCCCTGGCGAGCCGGACAGCCATGCTTCAGCGCAAAGCAGCGCTCGGCCAAGTCCTGGTCGACCGGCATACATGGCGGCGCACCCGTGATGCCTATCATATGGCCCCGCTTTCAACAGCAGAGCGCGCGCAGGGCGTTGGCGGACCCGTCTACATCGCCGGCGGACCGATGGCCCAGCCACTCAAATCTCGTGGCATCCTGGGGCTGCAATCTGAACTCATCGGTCGCGAGTACGAGCTGGCCGGCCTACTTGCAGACTGTCGAGAAATTTCGGATGGACGGGGCAAGCTCGTCTTCGTGATCGGCAGCGCCGGCGTCGGCAAGTCGCGTCTGATCGGCGAACTGCGAGAGGCCCTCGAACGCGCAGCAGAGGATGACCCGTCTCCACTCTGGCTGGAGGGCCGCTGTCTTGAGATGAGCATGTCGACCGGCTACGCACCGTTCCGAGCGATGATCGGCGGCTTCTTCAGCCGGGATGCCGATGTTGATCCCTCAGCGTTGGCCACGCATGTCGAAGCCAGTCTCAAGCAGATGGCCTGTCGCCACAAGTTGGATGCAACTGAGACGGCAGAGATGGGCGCGGCGCTTGGCGGCCTGCTGTCGATTCACTACGGCACAGATTGGGATGAGCGCCTGAGCAAGGTGAATGCAGCCCAGGTGCGTGCCCGCACCATGGCCGCGATCCAGACTTTTCTGCGCGTGCTGGCGGCTGAGCGACCGCTGATTCTCGTCATCGACGACGTTCACTGGGCCGACGATCTGTCAACGGATCTGATTGTCGACCTGATGACGATGGTCACAGACAACCCTGTTCTACTGCTCTGCGTTCTTCGCCCCGATCCGGCCGACCGTCTCCAGCAGTTGACCTCGGCGGCAGCCAACAAGTGTCCAGGCAACTACCGCGAGATCCGGCTACACGAGTTGTCACCGGAACAGAACCGGCAGATGATCGCTTCGTTGCTCAAGGTGGAAGCGCTCTCGTCAACGATCCGAGACTGGATCCTGGCACGGACCCAGGGCAACCCGTTCTTCACCGAAGAGGTCGTGCGTGCGCTCATCGATGCCGGCATCATCGTGCGGGGAGAAAGCGGCTGGCATTCGAGCCGGCAGGAGGATGACGAATCGGCCGCCGACACAGTGCCCTACAACATCGACAGCCTGATCCACAGCCGTGTCGACCGGCTCGACCCTGACTCAGCGCCGACACTTGCAGATCGCGGCCGCGCTGGGTCGCACCTTTTCGCTGCCGCTCCTGGAACGGCTGGTCGATGATCCCGCGGTCTTGGCAGATCATCTACAACTTTGTCAACGGCGCGGTTTCATCTACCTGGAACGATCCGGTCCCGAACCTGAGTATTCCTTTCAGCATGTGTTGACACAGGAAGCCGTCTATCGGATGTTGCCCCAGGATGATCGCTTCGGCATCCACGGGGAGGTGGTCAAGGTCATCGAGTCGATCTTCGCCGACCAGCTTGATGCAAAGATTGAGATCTTGACCCACCACGCCGCTCGCACCCAGGATCACACCAGGGCGAGCCTCTATCTTGCCCGGGCCGCAGAAAAAGCGCGGCAGATCCTATCTGAACCAGGACGCCATCCGCCTCTTCGAGCAGGCCTTGGAACGGTTGAAGTTGCTCGACCAGGGGGATCAATCATCAGAATTCGGACAGCGACAAGCCCACCTCTTCTATCAACTGGGGCGCACCTACTACGCCGAAGGTCAGTTCGATCTGGCCGAATCCGCGCTACGAGAGGCCATAGCCGTCGGGCAGGCCAGTGAGATCGAGATGCGGACGCTAGCGCGCTACTACTACTGGCTGGGTGAAGCGTTGTTCTGGCAGAACCACGCGGTTGAACTGTTGGAGATGGCCCGTGAGGGTCTAGCCCAACTTGGAACCGAGGTGGAAACGGTTGGCGGTGCGATGCTGACGGGCCATCTCGCCATCGCAACCGCCTTCTTGTTCGGCCAGAAGCCATTTGTGGCCATTGCTGAAAGACTAGCCGGCTTCATCCGCGATCTCCCCTTCTCCGAGGAGCTATCCCCGGCATTTCACCATGCCATCGATGCCTCTACGTTTGCCAAAAATGTCGAACGAGCGCTTGAACTCATCAATGCCCTGGAGAACCGCTCCCGGCAAAACAACGATTTGAACTCGTTGGCCAAAGCGCTCTTTATACGCGGTCGTCTGGCCAAAATGACCGGCGACTTCGTCGCTTCAATTGCACCGCTGCAAGAGGCGCTCAGACTTACAGGCAAGACCGGCGAGGCGACCATGCAGGGCTTTGCGCTGGAAGCACTCTTGATGGACTATTGTCTACTGGGTCGTATCGATGAGGCCCGCTATTGGGCGGAACAGATCGATGACTCGGGATCGCAATTGGGCGCCTGGATCGACTTAATGCGTGGGACCGTCTTCCTGTGCGCCGGCGATACGACGGTTGCCGGCCAAAGACTGATTCGTTGCATGCAAGACAGTCGCCGGACAGGACTGATGAATTCCTTGGCCACTCACCTGACAATCGGGCGGTGCCTGATGGCCGAGGGCAAGTTTGACGAAGCCGGCCGGCGCATGCTGGCCGTGCTTGAGTCCGCCGATGCCTATCGCGAGTTGGCTTCGAATGTACCGGAATTGAAACCGGCGCTACCCGGTTGCCTATCGCTACTCCAAGAAGCCATGGGCGATGAGGAAGGATTCAACCGGGTTTGCAACCAGCTTCAGCAACAGATACACGTCGGCAGCCCTCATTTCACACAGTGGCGGTTGACACCTGCCGCTCCCAGCGCCTTGGCGGGACCAGCCATTGCCACGGTCTTTGATCGATCGCTCACCGGTCCATGGATATGGCACGATCCGTACGGCGACTGCTGCCACCGGCTCCACGATGGCCTCATCATCGAAGCCGCTGATGGGCGCGATCTCTGGTTCGTCAACTACAGCGCGCCCCGGTTCACGCAGCGAGTCGAAGGCGATCTTGCCGCCGAGGCGACCTGTTCACCAGCCGACGACGGACGACCTACTATGGGCGGGCTGGTGATCTGGTTCGACCGCTCCAATTTCGTACGCATGGATCGGGGGGCGCATGGCAAAAACGAGATCACCTTTCTGGGCTGTGTTGACAACGAGAACGCCATCTTTGGCCGTGGTCGTCTGCCGGGCGAGCGGATCACACTGCGGCTAGAGCGGATCGGCGATCAGATCCGCGCAGTGTGCCGCGTGCCTGACCAGCAGTGGTTTACGGTCGGCTCGGTCAACGTGCCGTTCGAGGGTCCGTACGAAATCGGCATTTTTGCCTGCGGCTACGTCGACCGTACCATCTATCCCGGCACGCCCGCGGGCGGCGGATCGTTGCGCTTCGAGTCGTTCCAGCTTTGCGGAAAATAGATGACGAGCGGCAATTACATCTGTGTCCCATCCTGCATTTATCTGTGGCAAGTCTTTTGTCTTGCAGTGGGCTCACCATTGATATCAATCTTCCCCGCTGAAAAATCTGTGGCTCTTCAGGATTTCAAGGGGTCTACGGCGAAACCTTCCAGGAAGATTCGCGAAGACCAGGTCATCACGAGGCCGATCTTCCTGGAAGGTGGTCAACGCCCCCTGAGATCCGAAAGAACCAAATCTGTTTGGTCTGCATGGGTGCCCGCGATATACTGAAGCCGTGTGTCGGGGAACGATGGGCATCGTCCAATGCGATGGATGCCCTTGTCGTATTCTGACCGCGTTCCCTCAAGAACCATTTCCGCCTACCCAGACCTTTGGAGCCGCAGACCATGATCTCCATCGACACCGACTACCTGCTGGAAACCCTCAAGCAGTCCATCCGCATCAATTCCATCCTGCCCCATGAAGAGCCGCAGGCAGTCTACTTCGCTGAGAAGATCCGTGAGTTGGGCGTCGAGCCGGAGTGGCATGAAGTCGCTCCAGGCCGCCCCAACGTCTACGCCTCCATCGACCTCGGCCCGTCCGACAAGTTTATGACCCTCACCGGCCACATGGACACGGTCGACATCGCCGCCAACTGGCCCACCGACCCCTTCGACCCCGTGCTCGTCGGCGACCGGCTCTACGGACTGGGTTCCATGGACATGAAGGCGGGCTGCGTCTGTTCGCTGGCCGCGTTCAAGGCGCTGCTGGACGCCACCGAGTTGCACGGCACGCTGGGCCGAGTCGGGCTGGCCTTCACCGTCGACGAGGAGGGCTACGGTATCGGGGCCAAGGCGCTGCTGGAGACCGAGTACGCCAGCAGCGACGCCATGCTGCTGGGCGAGCCTTACTTCGGCTGCGAGATCGGCGGTCCTGACGAGGCGCTGCCCATCGGCTTGACCGGCAAGGTGCTCTACAAGCTGACGGTCACTGGTCGCATGGCCCACGCCTTCTACCCCGAACGGGGCGTCAACGCGGTGGAGGACGCCGGCAAGATCCTGGCCGCGCTGGACCGGCTCAAGATCGGCCAACATCCCGAGTTCGGCAGCGGCAACTACTCGACGCTCAAGGTCGAAGGCGGCTACAAAGAGTACGCCGTCGTCGTACCGGAGACCTGCGAGATCATCATCTCGCGGCTGACCGTGCCCGGCGAGACACGCGAGACCGCCGTGGCCGACATGCGCGCCCTCATCGACTCGCTGGATCTGGCCTGCGACGTGACCATCGAGACGCCGCCTCCCTTCTACGAACCCTATGCGCTGGAACGCGATACGCCGCTCATGCGCACCTTCATCGACACCTATCGCGAGGTCGTCGGCCAGCCGCCCGACTGGCAAGCCCGCCGCGGCATCGAGGACGCCAACATCTACGTCGCCGAAGCCGGCATTCCCACCATCACCCTGGGCCCTGCCGGCCAGGGCGCCCACGAAGCCGGCGAGTTCGTCAAAGTCTCGACGCTGGAACCGGTGGCGAGGATCTATGCGGAGACGACGGCGAGGTTTTTGGGGGGAAGGTAGGCTGCGTGGGGCGTGGGTAGCATTGTACACCTCGACTCCTCCGCCGGCCCATTGACAATTCACAATTGAGAATTCACCATTAACCATTGAGATCTCCCATGCTCTGGCCGGTGGTGGAGGGCATGGTGCGCACCATGGTCGAAAACGAGGAGAGCTATCTGTTCGAAGGTGTTCAGTTGCATCCACAGGATGTGGCTGAACTCTGCTGGCAAATGCCGGGCCGGATTCGCACCTGTTTCGTCGGCTACGCTGATGCAGATCCCCAAGCCAAGTTCCAGGAAATCCGTCGTCACGGCGGCGGTCCGGACGATTGGCTCAGCGGACTGGACGACGTGGCTACCAAGGCCGAAGTAAACCGGCTGATCGCCCAGAGCCGACTGATCCGCGCCGAATGCGCGCGCATGGGCCTACGCTATTTCGAAGTTGGGATGGCGTGGGAGCGGCGGATTGAAGAGGTTGTTGCGTACTTGATCGATCCTGAATGATGACTCAACCCGAGTTCTCAGGACTCGCTAGCGGACGCTTTTCGCCGATGTCACCCTGCGTGGACCCACTCAGAATGACGATGCACTGAGCCGCGGGTAGTCGGTTGTCGGGACACATTTGACGGCACAGTCAAATGATGGTTTTGTATGAAGAGTCACAAAAAGATTTCAGACGATGATTCAACAACGCGAAAAGAAAAGGCATCATCAATGAACGCAGAATCCCAATCTTCAATGATCCAGCCAACCGTCATCGCACCCTCGCCAAGTCTCGACGCCTTCTTGCCCCCCGAAATGGCCGGCAAAGCCGAGGCCATCGGCGTCAAGAAGGCGACCATGGGGCCACGCAACACCTTTGCGCTGGCCGTGCTAGCCGGAGCCTTTATCGGGCTGGGCGCCATCTTCGCTACAACCGTCACAACCGGGGCCGCCGGCCACATGTCCTACGGCATGACCAAGCTGGCCGGCGGACTGGTCTTCTGCCTGGGCCTGATCCTGGTGGTGGTGGCCGGCGCCGAGCTTTTCACCGGCAACAATCTCATCGTCATGGCCTGGGCCGATGGCCGGGTGTCGACCTGGAAGCTGCTGCGCAACTGGGGCATCGTCTACGTGGGCAATTTCGTCGGCGCCATCGCCACAGCCCTGCTCGTCTTCTTTGCCCGCCAGTACACTTTTGGCGGCGGCGCGGTCGGGCTCAACATGCTCAACATCGCCGAGGCCAAGACCGGTCTCGCCTTCGGACAGGCCGTCGCCCTGGGCATGCTCTGCAACGGGCTGGTCTGTCTGGCCGTCTGGCTCTGCTACAGCGCTCGCACCACCACCGACAAGATCCTGTCCATCCTCTTTCCAGTTACTGCCTTCGTGGCAGCCGGCTACGAGCACAGTATCGCCAATATGTTCTTCATCCCCATGGGCATCTTCGTCAAACTATGGGCCGGCGCCGATTTCTGGGCCATGATCGGCAAGACCGCGGTCGACTTCCCCAATCTCACCTGGAGCAACTTCTTTCTCGTCAACCTGTTGCCGGTGACCATCGGCAACATCATCGGTGGTTCGCTGATGGTCGGCCTGGCCTACTGGTTTATCTACATCCGCAAGGGCATGGTCGCACCGCCGGCGCTCGTGCAAGATGAGACATGAATCCGACCTCGAATCCGACAGTAATTACCCAGGACCAGGCCCGCAGGCTGTCGTTGAGCGGCCAGCGCTTCGACGCCGCCGACACACTTCCCACCGGCAAAGAGGGCGTGGCCCAGACCATCGAGGCGCTGGGCTATGTGCAGATCGACACGATTTCGGTCGTGGCACGTGCGCATCACCATGCGCTCTGGGTGCGCCATCCAGACTACACGCCGCAGATGTTGCATGAACTACTGGCAGAGGATCGGCGCATCTACGAATATTGGGGACATGCCGCCTCCTATCTGCCCATGGCCGATTTCCGCTTCACATTGCTGGCGAAGGAACGACATCGTCGACCGCCGACCGGCAAATGGGCATTGGAACGCATGGCCAAGGCTGGACACATGCTTGAGCCGGTGATGGCGCGCATCCGCGAGGAGGGACCGCTTCGTTCCCAGGACTTCGAGCCGCCGCCGGGCACCAAGCGAGGCACCTGGTGGGATTGGAAGCCGGCCAAGGTCGCGCTGGAAATGCTCTTCTGGCGCGGCGATCTGATGATCAGCGAACGGCGCGGTTTCCAGCGCGTCTACGACCTGACCGAACGAGTGCTGCCGGCCCATGTCGACACACGTATGCCCGACGAGGACGAGTTGGGCCGCTTTCTGGTTAAGCGGTCGCTGACGGCTCACGGCCTGGCCCCCTCACGGGAAATACAGGATCATCTGCGCGCCGCGGAGAGGCGGGTAACAGACGCAGCGTTGACGGACATGATGGAAAGCGGGGAGGTTGTTTCTCTGCAAGTCGAAGGCGTCGATAAGGTTAGCTATTTCGCACTGGCAACCGCCCTTGACCACATTGACCATCCGGCGCCGGAACAGAAAGAAGTGTCGCTGCTCTCGCCGTTCGACAATGCGATCATCCAGCGCAAGCGCCTGGAACAACTCTACGAGTTCCACTACACGCTCGAATGCTATGTGCCCGAACCCAAGCGTATTTACGGATACTTCGTCTTTTCAATTCTGTGGGGTGATCGGCTGGTCGGTCGCTTTGATCCCAAGGCCGACCGCAAAGCCAAGGTGCTCATCATTCGTGGACTGCTCTTCGAACCCTGGTTCGATATTTCCGATGAGTTCGTGGCGGCGTTTGCCAGCAAGCTCAAAGCGTTCGCCGCCTTCAATGACTGCGAAACCGTGACCGTCGAAGAGGTCAGGACCAAAAACGTGGTCCGACGTCTGAGGAAAGAACTCAAGTGAGAGGTAAACATGACCACCATCCAGGACATCATCAGCCACGTCGAGTCATTGACGGGCCACCCCATCAACCGAGACGAGGGTGTTCACTTCGGCCCGTCTGAGCGTGATGTGACCGGCGCGACCGTGGCCTGGATGGCCACGCCGGACGCCATCCGCGCTGCGGGCCGGGCCGGCCACCAACTGCTCATCGGCCACGAGAGCCTCTTTTACCCGTATGATGTCGTCAATGCTGACAGTCCTCCGCCCGGCTGGGAAGATTGGCAGGTGAACGCGCAGCGCAGTCGCCTGTTGACGGAGTATGGCCTGACCCACCTGCGCCTCCATGGTTCGGTCGACGAAATCTGTATCTTCGACGACTTCGCCGCTCTACTGGGTTTGGGCGATCCTGTCTACGTCGACGGCTTCGTCAAGGTTTTCGAAATGCCCGAACGTTCGATTCGCTCATGGGCCGGACAGGTGGAAGAGGCGATGGGTATGAACGGACTGCGCATCGCCGGCGTCAACGATATGGATCAGGACGGCATGGATCAGATGGTCTCCCGCATCGGGCTGCCCTGGGGCGGACTGGGTCTCTTTGTGAACGTCGGCTACCAACAGGCGCTGGTTGAGCAAGGCTGCGATCTCTTCATCGCCGGTGAATCGGACAACTACGGCTTTCGCTTCGCCCAGGAGTGCGGCATCCCTATGATCGAGACCAGCCACGAGATCTGCGAGAATCCCGGTCTTGCTCACTTCACCGCCATACTGGCGGAGGCGTTCCCACAAGTGGATTTCCGCTTTTACGGGAATCCCTGCGTGTGGTCAATGTTTACCAGCGAATAGTGCAAGTCAGGTGTTTATCTGTGTCCTATCCGTACAAAATCTGTGTGAATCTGTGGCAGAAATCAGTTCTTGCAGCAGAGTCATCTGTGGCAGATTCTTCTTTGCAGTGAAATTACCGGTGAATAGGCGTCAGAGCGGCAATTTCTATGGCTGTTGACATGTTGCCGCCGTATGCTATCATGGTCACATCCCGCACATCAACCATCCTGTCGATTGAACCGAGAGCCGTGTCATGGCAGATGGCTATCTAACCACAACCTATTATGTGAGCGACGGCCACGAGCTGCGACCGGTCGCCGGCGCGGTGATCGACGAGACGAGCGTCGCACTGCGCGTCAACGGGCATGAGTTGACGACTTTCATGTGTTCGCCGGTGGACGTCGAAGAACTGGCGCTCGGGTTTCTCCGCGCTGAAAAGTTCATCGCAGGCCCCGAAGATGTTCTCTCGCTGACGCTCACGCCGACCGGCAACGGTGTCGACGTCCGGCTGCGCCATGAGATTCCCGAAACACGCCGCCCAATCCGCACCACAGGCTGCTGCGGCGGCGTTACCTACGACGATCTGAAGCAGGTGCGCAAACCACTGCCCAACGACCTCTGTCTGAGCGGACAGGCCGTCATCGACCGCTACTTTGAGATGCGCGCGGCCGAGCGACTCTACCCCATCGCACGCGGTGTCCACACGTCAGGCCTCTGCACCGCCCAACAGCTATTGATGATCGCTGAGGATGTCGGGCGCCACAATACCATCGACAAGCTATGGGGGCACGCCATGCGCCGGGAGATCGACCCGGCCGGCAGCCTCATCGTCACGACAGGGCGCATCAGTTCCGAGATGGTGGGGAAGGCTGCCAAAATGGGCGCACAGATCGTGGCCTCACGAACCTCGCCCACCAGCCGGGCCCTCGTGCTGGCCCGGGCCTGGAACATCACGGTCATCGGCTATGTTCGCCGCGGGAGCCTGCGCGTTTACACAGTGCCGGACAGGGTGAGGGGGTGACAAGGTGAGGGGGTGACAGGGTGAATTGCGCGCATGGTCCCAATTGTTCGCATCACCTTGTCACCCCCTCACCCTGTCACCTTGTCGCCCTTCACATATCGAACAACGACCACCACAACCAGGAAGGCGACGATGAAGTCTCCAGCCAAAACCAAACTGCGAAAAGTAGTCTACAGCGGCGACCCGTTGGCCGAACCGCCGCCGGTCGAACTCTCGGCCATTCTGGATAACCATCGAGGCGAGCGTGATGCGCTGATTACCGTGCTGGCCGAGATCCAACGCCACTACGGCTTTCTCGCCAAGGATCAGTTGCGTCACGTGGCGCGGGAACTCGGCTTTCCCCTGGCCCGGGTCTTCGGCGTGGCTACCTTCTACAACCTATTCCTCTTTGATCCGCCCGGCAAGTTCCAACTGCGCGTTTGTCGCGGCACCGCCTGCCACGTCAACCAGTCACTGGGCATCCTCCAGGCCATGGGCGAACGGCTCGGCATCGACGTGGACGAGACGACCGCGGATGGCCGCTTCACGCTGCAAACGGTCGCCTGCGTCGGCGCCTGCAGCCTGGCGCCGGTGCTGCTCATCAACGACGAAACCCATGGGCGTATGAGCGTAGAGGACGCCTGGGACCTGGTGGCTGCGCTGGCCGACGCCGACGAAAGCGAATCTACGCCGGCACAAAGTGTGCCGATGCAGAATGGAGAGAGCGCATGAAGACGACCATTCGAGTCGGCATGTCGACCTGCGGATTGGCCGCGGGCGCGCAGACCGTCTTCGACACCCTTCAGAGCGCCATTCGCGAACGACAACTGCCGATCGTGCTGCAACGGACCGGATGCCTGGGCGCCTGTCATCGAGAACCACTGGTCGAGGTGCTCCACCAGGGCGCTTCGACCCTCTACGGCCCCGTACGCGCCGATCAGGTTGGACCGCTATTGAGCCACTATTTCGGGGCGGAAGGGCAGTTGGATGGTGCGTTTGTCGTGAGCAGACAAGCAGACCGCGCGACTATCCCTTCCTGGGTCGCCAGGTCAAGGTGACGACCCAGCTCTGCGGCGTCATCGATCCCCATTCGCTGGACGATTACCTGGCCCACGATGGCTACCAGGCCTTTCGGCTGGCCCTGAAACAGGATCCCGACACCATCATCCAGGCCATCACGGACGCCCGCCTGCGCGGGCGAGGCGGGGCCGGCTTCCCCACCGGCCAGAAGTGGGCCATCAGCCGCAACCAGCCGGACACCCAGCGATACATCATCTGCAACGCCGACGAGGGCGACCCGGGCGCGTTCATGGACCGCACCATGATCGAGGGCGATCCGCACCGCGTGCTCGAAGGCATGCTCATCGCCGGCCGGGCCATCGGCGCGCAGCACAGGCTACATCTACATCCGGGCCGAGTATCCGCTGGCGGTCGCCGCGCTGCACGAGGCCATCGAGCCAGGCGCGGGATCATG
Organism: uncultured Chloroflexia bacterium; assembly: GCA_963698255.1. GTDB lineage: Bacteria > Chloroflexota > Anaerolineae > Caldilineales > Caldilineaceae > JAWKOK01. Next base: position 495,628 of record CAVOQD010000030.1, read on the forward strand.
GCGTCATCGGCACGCAACATCCTGGGCAGCGGCATGGACTTCGACTTCGTGGTCAAGGAAGGGGCCGGCGCCTTCGTCTGCGGCGAGGAGACCGCGCTCATGCGCTCCATCGAGGGCTATCGGGGCATGCCCACCATGCGCCCGCCCTATCCGTCGCAGGCGGGGCTGTGGGGCCATCCCACCAACATCAACAACGTGGAGAGCTACGCCAGCGTGCCCAGCATTCTGCTCAACGGGCCGGACTGGTTCGCCGGTCTGGGCACGGCAACGCTCGGGCGGCACCAAGGCATTCGCTCTGGCCGGCGCGATCGAGAACTCGGGGCTGGTCGAGATCCCCATCGGCATGACGCTGCGCGAGATGATCTTCGAGATCGGCGGCGGCTGTCGGGACGGCAAGGCGTTCAAGGCCGTGCAATTGGGCGGCCCGTCGGGCGGCTGCATCCCCGACGGCGCTGCTGGAGACACGCATCGACTACGAGGACCTCAGGGCGACCGGCGCCATCATGGGATCGGGCGGCATGATCGTGGCCGATGAGACGCACCTGCATGGTGGACATCGCCCGCTATTTTCTCACCTTCACCCAGGAGGAATCGTGCGGCAAGTGTATTCCCTGCCGGGTGGGCACGCGCAAGCTGCTCAACATGCTGACGGCCATCACCCAGGGCCGCGTCACACGCGCGGACATGGCGCGGCTCACCAGCCTGTGCGACACCGTCGGCAGCACATCGCTCTGCGGCCTGGGCAGACCGCGCCCAATCCGGTGCTGACTACCATGCGCTATTTCGGCGACGAGTATGATGCCCACGTCGATCACCGGCATTGTCCGGCAGGCAGTTGCAGTTTGCGGAAGCTAGCTGCAATGGCCGAAGACTGCCGCGTGTCTCGCGCACGTTCTCGGGAGCATCGAGACGAGTGCAGCGAGAACGAGCGAGAACGCGAGTATCGCGGTAGCACATCGTGACGAAGGAAACGGCTCATGAGCATCACCATCGACGGACAAGCAATCGAATTCGCTCCAGGCGCAACAGTCTTGGAGACGGCGCTGGCCAATGGCATCGACATTCCACGCCTCTGCTACCACCCGGACTTGCAACCGTCCGGCGGTTGCCGCCTGTGCACGGTCGAGGTGGAAGGCCGCGGCCACGCCCGCGGCCAGTTGCGGACTGGCCTGCTGAGGAGGGCATGGTCGTTCACACTCAGAGCGAGCAACTGACGGCCATGCGGCGCGACATCATCGATCTCTTCGTCTCCGAACATCCGCTCACCTGCGCCACCTGTGCGGCCAACGGCGCCTGCGATCTGCAGAAATATGCCTACGAGTTCGACATCTCCGAGACCAGCTTCGACACCGAGGTGTCACGCACGCTCTACCAGGACGACAACCCCTTCTTCGTGCGCGACCACCAGTACTGCATCCTCTGCGGCAAATGCGTGCGCGTCTGCAACGAGGTCGTCGGCGCCGACGCCATCGACTATGCCGGGCGCGGCTTCGACAGCCACATCGCCACACCCTTCGACGGCATCATGGTCGACTCGTCCTGTCTCTTCTGCAGCAGTTGCGTCCAGGTCTGTCCCACGGCAGCGCTCTTCCCCAAGCCGCGGCATGGGCCAGGGGCGAGATTGGGAATTCGAGCGCAAGCGCACCGTCTGCGGCTACTGCGGCGTGGGCTGCAACGTCGAGTTTCTGCTCAAGGACGATCGGATCATCGACGCCCAGGGCTATGCCGGCGCGCCGGTCAACGGCGAGTTTCTCTGCGTCAAGGGGCGGTCGGGCTGGGACTTCATCGACAGCCCGGATCGCCTCACCGAGCCGCTGGTGCGCCGCGACCTGGCCTACGAACTCGGGCTGACCGACGAACCATGGACATTGCCGGAGACGAGTCCGCTCAAGGAGCGCAAGGGGCTTGACTACTTTGTGCCGGTCCCGTGGGAGACGGCCATCGAGATCGTCGCCGACAAGCTGGCCGGCATCATCCGGGAGCATGGCGGCGACGCCGTGGCCGGTCTCTCCTCGGCCCGCTGCACCAACGAAGAGAACTATCTTTTCCAGAAGTTCATGCGCGCCGGCATCGGCACCAACAACGTGGATCACTGCGCCCGGCTCTGCCATGCCAGCACGGTCACCGGCCTGGGCATGGCCTTCGGCAGCGGCGCCATGACCAACTCGATCAACGAGATCCGCGACGCCGACTGCATCCTCATCACCGGCTCCAACACGGCCGAGTCCCATCCGGTCATCAGCTACGAAGTGGTGCGCGCCGTCAACAAGGGCGCGTCGCTCATCGTCATCGACCCGCGACGCACGCCCATGGTCGAGCACGCCACCCTCTGGCTACAGCCCACGCCGGGCACGGACATCTACATCTTCCTGGCCATGGCCCACGTGATCGTACGCGAGGGCTGGGCGGACCAGGCATTCATCGACGCGCGCACCGAAGGCTACGACGAGTTCGCCGCCGTGCTGCCGGAGTACACACCCGAGGTGGCGGCGTTGCAGTCCGGCGTGCCGGCCGAGAAGATCGAACTTGCGGCTCGGCTCTACGCGTTGGGCGCAGCGAGCCGAGCATATCGAGCGGATTGAAGGCACGACGATGTCGGCAAACGGCGCCTCCAATCACCGATGCATCGACGCGCGGCGCGTCCTCCATCCTCTATGCCATGGGCATCACCCAACGCACCAACGGCACCGACCTGGTGCTGAGCCTTGCCAACCTGGCCATGCTCAGCGGACAGATCGGCAAGCCGGCGACCGGCGTCAACCCGTTGCGCGGCCAGTCCAACGTGCAGGGCGCCTGCGATCTGGGCGCGCTGCCCAATGTGCTGCCCGGCTATCAGCCGGTGAGCCGACGACGGGAAGCGCCGGGCCGTGGCCGCCGGTTGGGGGCTGGACGACCTGACCGACTGTGCCGGGCCTGACCGTGGTCGAGATGACCCACGCATCGATCGACGGCCGGGTGCGCGCCATGTACATCATGGGCGAAAATCCCATGCTCTCGGACCCCAACATCACCCACGTGGAGGAGGGACTGCGCGCCCTGGACTTCCTGGTCGTGCAGGACATCTTCCTCAGCGAGTCGGCGCTGCTGGCCCACGTGGTGCTGCCGGCCGCGGCCTCGCTGGAAAAGGACGGCACCTTCACCAACACCGAACGACGCGTGCAGCTCATCCACCCCATCGTGGAGCCGCCCGGCCAGGCCTTGCCCGACTGGCAGATCACCGGGCGCACTGGCGCACTGCATTGGCGGCCAAGCTGGGCGATCCGGAAGACGCGTTCGCTGGCAGTTCGACTCGACCGCGGCGATCATGGCGGAGGCGGCCAGCGTCACGCCCATCTACGGCGGCATCGAGCATCGAGCGGCTTGGCGGCGATGGCCTGACCTGGCCCTGCCCGACGCCGGACCATCCGGGCACGCCGATCCTGCATACCGAGCAGTTCAGCCGGGGCCGGGGCAAGTTCCATGCCGTCCAGGCCCAACTGCCCGCTGAGATGCCCGACGAGGAGTTCCCGCTGATCCTGAGCACCGGGCGCATTCTCTATCACTACCACACCGGCACCATGACCCGGCGCAGCGAGGGGCTGGACTGGCGCGAGCCACGCGGCTTCGCCGAGGTCAACCCGGCCGACGCCGAGGCGGCCAACCTGCGCGACGGCGGTCCGGTGGTCATCCGCAGCCGCCGGGGACAGGTGCGCACCCAGGCCCGCATCAGCGAACGGGTGCAGCCGGGCGTGGTCTTCCTCTCCTTCCACTGGAAAGAGGCCCCGGCCAATGTGCTCACCCAGGACTACGCTCTGGATCCGTTGGCCAAGATTCCGGAGTACAAAGTGTCGGCGGTGCGACTGGAGAATCCAAGTAGGCGATGAGGTGAAGGGGGACAGGGTGACAAGGGGACAGGGTGACAAGGGGACAGGGTGACAAGGGCGACAGGGTGACAAGGCAATAGTTCCCCTTGTCCCCCTATCCCCCTGTCCCCTGTCACCTCCTCACAATGCCAGGCATTCATGGACCAATTCAAGTATGACCTTATCATCAATGCCGGTGGCAGTAGCCGGCGTATGGGCGCCGACAAAGCGTTGCTGGCCGTACCGCCGGATGATACACCGCTGGTGCGCTATGTTTGCGAACGCCTCTCAGGGATCGTCACTGGCCAGACCTTGGTCATTACCAACGATCCGTTGTTGGCGGCAAAGGCGGGGCTGCCGTCCTCTGTGCGCCTGATACCCGATGACTATCCCGGAGCGGGTGCGCTCGGCGGCCTGGCGACGGGGCTGGCACGCTGCTCCGGCTGGGCCATCGCCGTGGCCTGCGACATGCCCCTGGTCGATCCCAGACTCTTCGCGTCGCTGGCCGGCTTGACCGAATGCATCGGAGGGCCTGATGGCGACCGACCCTGGGACGCCATCGTGCCGAGGAGCGGCGGGCGTCCACAGCCTCTGCATGCGTTCTACCATCGGCGTTGCCTGCCGGCCATTGTGAGCGTGTTGGACCGAGACGGGCGGCGTTTCGTGGATTTCTATGACGCTGTTGCCGTGCGCTTCGTGGACGAACCGGCGTTGCGGCAAATCGATCCGGATCTGCTATCCTTTGTCAATGTCAATACGCCGGAAGAATGGCAGCGAGCGCTGGCGCAAATAGACCGCGGATCGGGTGGATGAGGCTGCTCACGAAGTGAGCGCAGAGCGCCATTCCTGCAAATAAAATCCGAATCAATCCGGTTTTGTCCGCCTTATCCGCCCAATCCGCGGTCTATCGACGTGCGACCGTGCAGTTGCTCACAGCAACAAATTGGAGGTTTCGTATGTTTGAACAACGAGTAGGCATCCTACACCCCGGCCAGATGGGCATTTCGATCGCGGCATCGGCGCAGAACAGCGGCTATGAAGTTCTCTGGGCATCGGATGGACGCAGCGCTGAGACTCGCACGCGCGCAGAAGAACACGGCCTGACCGACGTCGGCACGCTGGCCGAGCTTTGCCGGGCCTGCCCGACCCTTGTTTCCGTCTGCCCACCGGCCGCGGCCGAAGATCTGGCCCGAGAGGTGTTGGCCCACGGCTTCAGCGGTCTCTACGTCGATGCCAACGCCATCGCACCGGAGCGGGCGCAACGCATCGGCCACGCCATGGCCGAGGCCGGCGCCACCTTTGTGGACGGCGGCATCATCGGCGGGCCGGCCTGGAAGCCGAACTCGACCTGGCTCCATCTCTCCGGTCCGGATGCGCCATCGGCCGCGGCCCTCTTCGCCGCCGGCCCGCTGGAGACCAACATCGTCGGCGACGAGATCGGCCAGGCGTCGGCGCTCAAGATGTGCTTTGCCGCCTACACCAAGGGATCGACGGCCTTGCTCTGCGCCATTGTGGCCGCGGCCGAAAAGCTGGGCGTGAGCGATGCGCTCAATGCAGCAGTGGTCGTCCAACGGCTCCGACTTTGCCGAGCAGACCGAGCGGCGCGTGCGCGGCGTGACGGCCAAGGCCTGGCGCTTCGTGGGCGAGATGGAGGAAATTGCAGCCACGCTGGAGGGCGCTGGGTTGCCCGGCGGTTTCCATGAGGCGGCTGCCGATGTCTACACCCGCATCGCCGGGTTCAAGGACGCGCCGGAGACGCCGCCGTTGGATGATGTGGTGGCCGCGCTGTTGCAAAAGGCGAGCGACTGATTTGTACCACGACATTTATGTCATCCTGATTGGTCGCAATAACGCTAGGCTTGGCTTTGCAAAGTCCCCGGCACTTGATCAGGAGCGCGCAGAGTGGGAAGTGCCGGGGACTTGCTGGGCTAGCTCTGTGCCGGTGTCAATTTGTTGATCTCCAAAATGTCGCGCTACGTGAATCGAACCATGTCTACACAAGATACGCCAGCGAGCGAACCAACGACTTGCTCTCGTCAATGGCCGGGTGGTATTGCCGAATCGAAGTAGCAAGCGGCCTCGCCGTTGTCATCGACGGACCGATTATCGCCGCCGTGGTCGATGCCGAGACGCTTGGCGACGACATCGAGCGTTTCGATGTCGGCGGTCGGCTGATCACGCCCGGCCTGATCGACATCCACACCCACGGCGCGCTCGGTCACACGTTCAACGAGCCGACTGCCGAGGCGTACGAAATCATCACGCGTGAGAACGCGCGCAACGGCGTCACGTCGCTGCTGGCCACCACGGCCACCGCGCCCATCGCCGATCTGGTTGCCTGTCTGCAATTCGCCCGAGATTGGATGGACGAACCCCATGCCGGCGCGCAACGTGCTGGGCGTCCATGTCGAGGGCCCCTACTTCAGCCCGGCCCAGGCCGGCGCCCAGGATCCGGCCAACATTCTCAGCCCGGACGACGGCACGCCCGATCGTCTGCTGGCCTACCATGACATCATTCGCATCCTCACCTTTGCGCCCGAATTACCGGGCGCGCGTGAGCTAACGCTGCGGCTGCACGAACTGGGCATCGTGGCCGCGGCCGGGCATAGTTCGGCCACCGAAGACGAGTTTCTGCCAATCTGGGCGGCCGGCCTGCGCCACATCATCCACATCTGGAGCGGGCAGTCGACCACCGTACGCCAGGGACCGTGGCGCAAGCCCGGCCTGTTGGAGGTCTCGCTGACCTACGACAACCTGACCGTGGAGATGATCTGCGACAACAAGCACCTGCCGCCGACGCTGATGAAGCTGGCCTACCGATGCATCGGCCCGGACCGTCTCTGCATCATCTCCGACGCCACCAGCGGAGCCGGTCTGCCCGAGGGATCAGCCTTTCGCATGGGCGAACTGACCTACGAGGTGCATGACGGCGTGGGCATGTTGCTTGATCGCACGGCCTTTGCCGGCAGCACAACGTTGCTCAACAAGATGATCCCCATCGTCGTCGAGCATGTCGGCGTTCCGCTGGCCGAGGCCGTGCGCATGGCCTCGCTGACCCCGGCCCGCGTCATCGGCGTCGACGATCGCAAGGGCAGCATCGAGCTGGGGAAGGACGCCGACATCGTGATTTTCGATGATGATTTTGATGCACAACGCGTGATGATTGGCGGTCGGTGGGGAAGATGAACGGTTAATGGTGAATTGATAATGCTCAATTGCTAACGGTCAACCATTGACCATTCACAATTAACCGTTCACCATTAACCATTTTTTACCCGGTCGCCCCATCAGCATTTCAACGCCAGCAAAAGGAGCACAACCATGTCAACACGACCGATCTACCAGGCAAAGATCGACTCGCTGCCTGTCAATGTCTTCAAGAACAATGAAGAGATGGGGCGCGCTGCGGCCACGGAAGCAGCCACGGTGATTCAGAAGGCCATCGCACAGAAGGGGTCGGCCAACATCATCATTGCCACCGGCAATTCACAACTTTCGTTTCTGAGCGCGTTGGCGCTGGAGAAAAACATCGACTGGTCGAAGGTCTCGGTCTTCCACATGGACGAATATGTGGGACTGCCGCCGGGTCACTCGGCCAGCTTCCCAACCTTCCTGCAGGAACATTTTCTGAAACATCTGAAAGTGGCCGCCTTCTATCCGGTCACAGCCACGACGAGGCGAACTGGAGTCAGACTGCGCGGACTACGCCAAGCTGCTGCGCGCCCATCCGGCCGATCTGTGCGCCATGGGCATCGGGGAGAACGGGCATATCGCCTTCAACGACCCGCCCTTCGCCGAGTTCAACGATCCGGTGCTGGTGAAGGTCGTGCGGCTGGATCAGGTCTCACGCCGGCAACAGGTGGGCGAAGGCCACTTCAAGACCATCGACGACGTGCCGACCCACGCCGTCACCTTGACCATCCCGGCGCTGCTGGCCGCCGAAAGCATCCTCTGCATCGTGCCCGAATCGCGCAAAGCGGACGCGGTGTTGAGCACGCTGACCGGGCCGGTCAGTGAGGATTGCCCGGCATCCATTCTGCGCACGACGCCGCAGGCTATTCTTTATCTGGATTCTGATTCGGCGGCCAAGTATCGTGCAGAAGTTGCCGGAAGTTAGAGTGATCGCCATCGCCTTTGTACCGCGACATTCATGTCGCAGTGCCATGCCCTGGCCGGCCAAAGCTGCTACGACATAAATGTCGTGCTACGGTGCGTACGCGCACCGTTTCGCAAAGTGATCGTCCAAATTTTCACCACATTCTAACGAAGGAACAACCACACATGACACACGATCAGACCGCCCGCATCGCCGTCATCGGGCTGGGCTCTATGGGGATGGGCATGGCCAAATCGATGCTGCGCGCCGACCACGACGTGGTCGGCTTCGACATCGCCGACGCGGCACGGCAGGCATTTGCCGACGCCGGCGGCACGGTCGCCGACTCGGTGACCGCAGCCGCGACGGACGCGGACGTCGTCATCTCGGTGGTCGTCAACGCTGCGCAGACCAAAGCCGTGCTGGCCGACGCCCTGCCGACCATGGCGGCCGGTGGCGTCTTCGTCTCCTGCGCCACAGTCCCGCCGGCTGCGGCCAAGGAAATGGCCGCCACCGTCGAATCCGCCGGACGCCTCTACCTGGACGCGCCCATCAGCGGCGGGTCGATCAAGGCGGGCCTGGGCGAGATCACGGTCATGGCGTCGGGCAGCGAAGCCGCCTTTGCCAAGGCCGAAGCAGCGCTCGATGCCATGGCGGCCAAGGTCTATCGTCTGGGCGATGAGGCCGGCCCCGGCTCGGCCATGAAGCTGATCAACCAACTGCTGGCCGGCGTCCACATCGTCTCGGCCTGCGAGAGCATGGCTCTGGCCATCAAGCTCGGGCTGGATCCCGAGGCCGTCTACGATGTGATCACCAACGCCGCCGGTTCGTCGTGGATGTTCGAGAACCGGGTTCCTCACATTCTGGAAGGCGACTACAGCCCTCACAGCGCCATCAACATCTTCACCAAGGATATGGGCATCGTCCTCGACACGGCTCGTGCCGAGAACTTCCCCGTTCCGCTGGCCGGGACTGCATTGCAGATGTTCCTGATGGCTGCCGCGTCGGGCATGGGGAAAGACGATGATTCGTCGGTGGCGCGGGTCTACGCCCAATTGGCCGGGTTGACGCTGCCGGGCACGGAGTAAACGATGAGCCACAGATGGACGCGGATAAACGCAGATGATCGGGGCGTTCTCTTCTAGGCCAAGGGGCCTATCGGAGAGAACGCCGATAGACCGCGGATTAGGCGGATTTGGCTGATAAATGCCGATAATATCAGATAAAATCAGGCTTTTTTCGCTTAATCCGCCGCATCCGCGGTCTATTTCTTGGTCTCTCCGACAGACTGCTAGGTCACTTAGAACCTGTAGGTCTGAAGGAAGGACGCCAACTGTCATTCCGAAGCGAAGCGAGGAATCTCGACGTGGCCGACCCTGAGATTCCTCCCTCCGGTCGGAATGACAATCTGTACGCCTCAATACTCCCGAAGGCCAAACCCTGAGAGTGAGCAATCAAACATGACGCTGATGTTAAACCAGGCCCTTATCGAACAGATCATTCCGGGCACGATCTCGATCCTGCACCGCGAGTACCCCAACGGCATTCTGCACTTCCTCCAGGACGAAGAGGATGTACGTGGACCACGTTCGCTGCATCCGGCCTTCTACGGCTGTTTCGATTGGCACTCTGCGGTCCACGCCCACTGGCAACTGGTGCGGGCCATTCGCTGCTATCCAAACGCCCCGTTTGTCGACGAAGCCATCGTCGCGCTGGATCGCTCGCTGACCGACGGAAATATGGCCGGTGAGATGGCCTACCTGGTCGAACGCCCCAGCTTCGAAATGCCCTACGGCATGGCCTGGCTGCTGCAACTGGCCGCCGAGTTGCATGAGTACGAACGGGACGAAGGCAATGCCAATGCCCGGCGTTGGCGGCAGGCCCTGGCCCCGTTGGAAGCCCACGCGGCAGAATGCTTCCAGACCTACCTGTCACGATTGCCGTTCCCCATCCGAGGCGGCCTTCACAACCAGACGGCCTTCTCAATGGGCTTGGCATTGGATTGGGCACGCACGGTTGGAAATACCGAACTGGCCTCGTTAATCGAAGAGCGTGCAATCGCCTACTTCGGGGCCGATGTTGGTGCGCCGCTGGCCTATGAGCCGTCCGGCGTCGACTTTCTTTCGCCGTCTCTGGCCGAGGCCGACCTGATGCGACGGGTCCTGTCCACTGAGGCCTTTGTCGGCTGGCTCGACGGTTTCTTGGGAACCGATGCGGGGCCTGTGGTCGAACGTCTATCGCCGGTCGAGGTCATCGATTTTGCCAGCGGCCAACTGGCCCACTTCGCCGGTCTCAACATGAGCCGCGCCTGGATGCTGGACGGGATCAGCGCAGCGCTGCCGGCGGCGGACCCGCGCGCAGCAGCCTTCACTGAACTGGCGAAAACCCATCGGGAACGGGGCCTGCCCGCCGCACTTAACGGCGACTACATGGTCACCCACTGGGTTCCTACGTTTGTGATCTATCTGATCACCGGGCGGGGACTGGACGGAGGCGATCAAAAGAGATGATCCACGAAACGCACGAATGGGCGCGAAGATCCCATATACTCAGTAGTTCTTCGTGGATCAAAAACTGTGACATCCACTGGATCAAAAACACCTCAACGGTCCCCAACAACCAATTGCTGTTGCCGACGAATTGACGCATAATAAAAATGTTTGCTGTCCACCTTCCTTGTTCCAATCAGCACGAAAACGAGAGAGAATCATGCAACAACTTTCCATTCAGCTCCCTGATCGACTGGTCGAACGCTTGCAGAAAATCGCCGACGACCTAGACACCGATGTTTCACTCACCGCCAGCCACATCTTGACGCGGGCGTTGCAACAGGTCAACACACGTTCCGCCATTATGCAGGATCGTGGGCAGCGCCCCGGCGCCGCAGACCGATCCGCGCCTGGACTGGTGGCGAGAGGTCAAGTTCGGCATGTTCATCCACTGGGGCCTCTACGCCATTCCGGCCGGCGTCTGGCAGGGCGACACCATCCCCGGCATCGGCGAGTGGATCATGAAGCGGGCCGAGATTCCAGTGGCCGAGTATGAGCAACTGGCCGCCGAGTTCAACCCGGTCAAGTTTGACGCCGCAGGAGTGGGTCTCGCTGGCCAAGCAGGCCGGCCAGAAGTATCTCGTCATCACCTCCAAGCACCACGACGGCTTCTGCCTCTTCAAGTCCGACGAGACGGACTACAACATCGTCGACGGCACGCCCTACGGCCGTGATCCGCTCAAGGAACTGGCCGCGGAATGTGCCAAGCAGGGCATCAAGCTCGGCTTCTACTACTCCCAGACCCAGGACTGGCATCATCCCGACGGCTACGGCAACGACTGGGATTTCGACGAAGAGGCCAAGGATTTCGACGGCTACATCCACGACTACGTCATGCCCCAGGTGACCGAACTGTTGACCAACTACGGCCCCATCGGCCTCATCTGGTTCGACACGCCCATGATCATCTCGACGCAGCAGAGCCAGGATCTGCTCGATCTCTGCAACGAGCTACAGCCGGACTGCCTGGTCTGTGGCCGTCTGGGCAACGAACTGGGCGACTACGCCTCGGCCGGCGACAACATGATCCCAAGTGAGCTGGTCGATCTGGACTGGGAGACCCCGGCCACCCTCAACGATACCTGGGGCTATCGCAGCGACGATCACCACTGGAAGTCGAGCGAGGATCTGATCCGCAAGCTGATCGACATCGTCAGCAAGGGCGGCAACTATCTGCTCAACGTCGGACCGACGGCCGAGGGCGTGATCCCGCAGCCCAGCGTCGAGCGCTTGTTGGCCATGGGCGCCTGGCTGGATGTCAACGGCGAGGCCATCTACGGGACCAAGCCGGGGCCGATCCAGGGGCAGGCATGGTGCCGCAGCACGGCAAAACCGGGCAAGGTCTATCTGCATGTCTTTGACTGGCCGGAGGGCGGACGAGATCGTGCTGCCAGGCGTCAGCGCGACCGGTGCAACTCTGCTGGCCGACACCGAGCAGTCGCCGCTGGAGATTCGCCAGGACGGCGGCAATGTCGTCATCAGCGGGCCGGTCGAAGCGCCCGATACTGTTGCTACCGTGATAGTGCTCGACGTGTAGGGTGTAGCATTCCGGGATTCGGCCGCGAATTTGGGCGATAAAGGCGTCACCTCTGGCCGAATCCCGGAATACGTCAGACGTCGCTCTCTCGCACTTCTTGTGGCGCAAGATGCGCAATAGCTCGTCCTGCACGTCGGCGGAACAACTCAATTTCCGGTTTGATCTACGCCCAATTTGTACATCTCTTGATTTGTCCAGATACCTGGGTTAGAATACCGTTGCCGCTCAGAGGCTGTGCCGACACTGTCAAGGTGCTAGATAAATACGCCATGGATTGTCCAGCGCATTCTCTGGTAAAGCTGCGCAGTCTGGCTAGATCCGTAGTTTGGCCGCCTATCGATTGAGGGGCCACGGGGAGTATATCCCGGAGAAATATACATGCTCCGGAGGGGAAATGAATCATGATTACACCAGAGGAATTGGTTCAAGCTGGACTCTATCCCGACGAACAGGCCGTTGCGAAAGAAGCCCTGCAGGTGTTGTGGCAGGAGCGGCCTTTGCTACGTCTTGACTGGGCAGTTTATCAGTATCAAACCCAGGAAATCTCCCTGGCCAAAGCGGCCGCAATGGCCGGGGTGAGTTTTGATCGGATGAAGACAATATTACGTCAACGCGGAATCCAACCTCGTTTGGGGCCGGAAACTTTGGATGAGGTACAACAGGAACTGGACGTCATCGCGCAGGCTTTGGCCAGACACGATTAATACAATGGCTATTGTCACCAATACGACCCTCATCTCCAATTTTGCGAGTGTCGGCCAACTCGATCTCTTGCCAAAGCTCTGGAAAACACTCTATTTCCCCGATCAAGTCTTTGACGAAATTCAGGCTGGTCTTGACCAGGGATATGTTTTCTACTCCGGTATTGATCGAATGATCTTTCCTTTTGACCCGACTGGCTGGCTGCACCTAACAGCCCTAAATGGCGAATGCACATACGGACTTGGAAGCGTTAGATCCCTGATCCCCTCGCTAAGCTGATACCCTGCTCAATGCCATCGCCACGGTGGTGCTCAACATATAGACCACGCGTACCGGAGATCTTATAGGTCCCCGGTACGTTGCGGCCTCACTCCAGCAAGCAAAGTAACAGCGATCAGTAAACCAGCTGCAGCGCCTGAAACCACGATGGATGAATTGGACACAATTGATTTCGGCTCTTTGGGAACTCAGGGGGTTGAGCCATAAAAATGTCCCCCCATGGCAACAGCGCCGGCAACGGGAAGAAGGGGAACTTCTCGTTACCGGCGCTGTTGTCATGGGGGACAGATTCAACCGCCTACGCAGCTATAGTGTCCATCCTACCAAATCAAGCGTGAAAAAATCGTAAAAAGTGAAGCATGCAAAAACGAATTATCGTAAAAAATGGATGTTGGTCCGCTTTGGGCCTTGCCGACCGTGAAAGAATCGTTATTGTTCGGAGGTCGCATGGATGTATGTCAATCGGGATACATTTCCCGGAGTACCAGTTCTGTGATAATGTAGCTGCTATTCAAGTCCCTCAAGACTCGATTTTCCACCTCGCAGTAAGCCGCGGTTCAAGGAGTCCCACCAGGCCAAGGAGCTTGAATCTCGGAACAAACCAGTTGTGAATTTTTCGGCATGCCGGTGTCAGCAAGCCGGGAAGATGCCCCGATTTGATAGAGCGATTCCATGAAAAATGTGCCTGCTAATTCACCGTCTGCGTCCGTTGCTGCCCTGTCCCTGAAGCTGTTCGGCTATCCGGAGCTTACCGTCCGGGGCTCGCCTCCGACCAACTCACTGCCGGACAAAGCCACGGCGTTGCTGGCCTATCTGACGCTGGAGCGCCAACGCGAACATAGCCGCGAGGAACTGGCCACCCTCCTCTGGCCGGAATCGGGCGAGGGCGCCGGCCGTACCAGCCTACGCCAGGCCCTGCTCAAACTCCGCCAGACATTGCCTGATGCCACGCCGCTATTGCAGATTAGTCGACAAACCATAGCCGTCGATCCAACGGCTGACCTCTGGCTGGACGTGAGCGCTTTCACAGCGCTGCTTGACGCGTGCAGGGTACACGCTCATCGTCGCCTGGACGCATGCCCTCCGTGCATTGCGCGTCTTGAGCAGGCCATAGCGCTCTATCGGGATGACTTCTTGGCCGGTTTCACCTTGCCTGATAGCGATGGCTTTACCACCTGGCAGATGGCGCAACGGCAGATATTGTCCACTCAGATGTTGACAATACTGACCCATGTGGCCGCCTTTCGGGAACGGCGTCAGGAATTCGATCAGGCCATCAGCCACCTGCGACGCGCCCTGGCAATCCTGCCCGAACAGGAAGAGATCCATCGCCAATTGATGCGCGTGCTGGCCCTGGATGGCCAACGCAGCGCGGCCCTCAACCAATTCGAGACATGCCGTCGTCTGCTGGCCGAAAACGTGGACATTGCCCCCTCTGTCGAGACGATGGCCCTGCGCGACCAGATCGAAGCCGGCCGCCTGACACGCGAGTGGATAGAGGCCGGCAATCCGTATCGCGGCCTTTTCCCCTTCGATGAGCAGCATGCAGCCGATTTCCACGGTCGCGATCGATTGGTCCAGCGGCTGGAATCCGCCCTGGAACAGTGGCCGCTTGTTGCGATAATAGGCCCCTCTGGTTCGGGCAAATCGTCCCTTCTGCGTGCGGGACTGCTGCCCAGACTCCATGCGCTGGATTCAAGCCTTGTTGCGCCCAATGACCAAATTGGCGACGGCAGAGGCTCGTCCTCGATCATCATCGACTTCTGGCCGGGCCAGGATCCTTTCCAATCGTTCGCCGATGCATTGTCGCCGTTGATGCCACCGGTGCACGATCAGAAAAGCCTAGCCGCCGCGCTCCGCGCAGGTGAACATTCATTGCCTACCCTGGCGGCTACCTTGACTGCATATTCAGGCCATGCTCCCGGGCCCGTGCCCGACAGCGTGCTGATCGTCGTCGATCAATTCGAGGAACTCTACACCCTCTGTCCTGACGCACAGACGCGGCAAGATTTTCTCGATCTTCTTCTCTCCGTCGACGTCGAACCACCGGCGGAGCAGAATGATCCATTGGATGCGAATAATGATGTAGCCTTGGACGCCGAGAACCAGCCACCAGTCCCCAGCCCCAAATCCCGGATCACGATCCTCCTGGCCCTACGTGCTGATTTCATGAGCCAAGCCCTCGCCTATAGTCCCCTGGCCGACGCCATTCAACAAGGCGGGGTGATGGTCGGGCCGATGAGTCTGGACGGCCTGCATAGGGCTGTTGAAGCAGCCGGCGCTCAATCGGGGTGTCCGCTTCGAGAGAGGGTTGATTGAGCGACTTCTAACCGACGTCGGCGGCGATCCGGGCAACTTGCCGCTGCTGCAATTCTGCCTGACCCAGTTGTGGAGCCGGCAGGTGGCCGGCACACTCACCCACGCTGCATATGATGAAATCGGCGGTCTGGCCGGCGCCCTCAGTCGCTATGCAGATCATATTTTTGCCGCGACTTAGCATCGACGAACAGGAAGTGGCCCGCCAGACCTTGATGCGTCTGGTACAGCCAGGAGACGGCGCCGCCGATACGCGACGCTGGGCCGGCAGAGCAGGAATTGGAGGAAGCGGGTTGGCTGTTGGTGCAGCAACTTGCCGATGCCCGGTTGGTGGTGACCGACCGCACCCCGCTTGGTCATGAGCAGGCGGCGTTGGCGCACGAGGCTCTGATCCAGCACTGGGAACGGCTGCACAGATGGCTGGAACAAAACCAGGCCTTGCGCATCTTCCAGCACCGACTGGCTCCATTTGTACGTCAATGGGAAGTGAGTGCCCACGACGACAGTTCGTTGTTGCGCGGGGCGCTGTTGGCGGAAGCGGAGAAGTTTACCGGCAGAGAAGGCGTCGAACTGAGCGAGGCAGAGCGTCGTTTTGTCAACGCCAGCATCGACGCACGTGACCAGCGCCAAGCTGAGTTGGAGGCGAGACAGCGGTCTGAACTTGAACAGGCCCAAGCACTCGCCCGATCCGAACAGCAGCAGGCCCAGGTGGCGAACCGGGCCCGACAACGTCTGCGCCTGGATGGCCGTCGGGCTGACGGCGGCGCTGCTGGTGGCGCTGGTGGGCGTTCTGGTTGCTGCAAACCAAAGTCGCATCGCACAAGGAAATGCCGAGATCGCAGCCGCAGCGCAGGCGGAAGCCGAGCGCAATGCGGCAATTGCAGCCGAAGCACAGGCGGATGCTGAACGCGAGGGCGCACGCGCCGAAGCGCAGGCCCGGATCGCCCTATCCCGCCAATTGGCCGCCCAGGCCATCAGCCTGGCAGATGACGAACTGGACACGGGGCTGCTTGCTCAGTCTGGAGTCGCTGCTTACCTCACCATCGAGTGCAGAGCGCACGGCGCTACAAGCAGATCTCGCCGTGCCGCCCCTCCTGGCCACAATCCTCTACGGCCCTTCAGAGCCGATCTACAACTTGAGCTTGGGTTTCGAAGGCGCCTCCCTGTTTTCGGTTGGCGAACGGGGTCGGCTCTTGCGCTGGGACCTTGCCGACGGCCAACCCATCACAATCACGCTGCCGACTGCCGCCGCAATGGATCCCGATACAAGCGACGCCGATGCAGAGGATTCCCCGGTGTTCGCCTTCAGCAACGGTGGCCAATTGGTGGCTGAGGCTCATGGACCGGGCTTGACCCTGTGGGATGTAGAGCGGGGCGAAGCTCTTTTTTCCGAACAGGAGGCGCATGCCGGCAACATTGACGAATCTGCTTTTCACCGCCGATGGCAAGCGTCTGCTTTCCAGAGATAACGAGAACAACCTGCGCCTTTGGAACACCGATTTTACGGCTGACGGTAGCGGGAGCCGCCTCCTGGCCAGCCCCACACCATCGGAAGAGGGATTGGCGCGGGCGCTGAGCCCTGCCGGCGACAAGCTGGCCATGACCCTGTTGCCGGAACAATTTTCGATCTTGTTCTGGGACATCGAGACCGGCCAAGCTATCGGACAACCATTGCAGGCACACACGGCGGAGATCCATGGCTTGACCTTCAGTCGAGACGGCAACCTGTTTGCCACCGCCAGTTTCGACGGCTCTGTGCGCCTGTGGGACGCGGTGCAGCGGCGCTCCGCTGCTGGAGCCGCTGCTGGCTCACGACGGCCGCGTTCTCTCCGTGGCCTTCAGCCCGGACGGCAGGACGCTGGCCTCCGGCGGCACAGACAATTTGATCTATCTCTGGGATACGGCCACAGGGGCGCTGGCGGGTCCGCCGCTGGCCGGGCACGGCAATTGGGTACGCGCGCTGCACTACAGCGAAGACGGGGAGACCCTCTTCTCAGCCGATGCCGATGGCAGAATCTTGGCCTGGGATGTCGGCGCGTTTCGAACCCTGCGTGGCCACGAGAATCGGGTGCGGGGCGTCGGCGTCAGCCCGGATGGACGTTTTCTGATCACCGGCGGCTTCGACGGCGCAATCGTCGTCTGGGATGCCGGCAGCGGCGAGCAGATGGGCCGCATCGACAATGCCCACGAACGCTCGATTATCCAGATCGCAATCAGCCCGGACGGTCGCATCATTGCCAGCGCCGATGCCGGCGGCGCCATCAAGCTCTGGGATATGCAGACCCTCAAACCTTTGCAGCCGCCGCTCTTGGGCGACGACAGTGTGGTGATTGCATTGACATTCAGCCCCGATGGCGTCCTTCTGGCCTCGGGCGCCTTCAACGGTGTCGTGCGACTGTGGGATGTCGCCACCGGCCAACAGATCGGCGGGCCGCTGCAGGCCCACGAGGGCTGGGCGTTGAGCCTGGCCTTCAGTCCTGATGGCGCTATCCTTGCTTCAGGCGGCACAGAGGGATTGATCAAGTTGTGGCAAACGCCGGACGCAAGCGCAGGCGAGACCGAGCTGAAGCCACGGGGAGAGCCGCTGAGTGGGCATGAAAACTGGGTAAGCTGGCTGGTCTTCAACCCCGACGGCCAATCGCTTGTCTCGACCAGCAGTGACGGCACCATCCGTTTTTGGGATGTGGCGGAAGGCGCTCAGTTGGGTGAGCCATTGATTGGCCACGAAGCCCAGGTGTGGAGCGCCCAGTTTGACCCGACGACCGATGGGCAGGTGTTGGTGACGCTGGGAGGCAACGGCAGCGTGCTGCGCTGGGATGTTGCCAGCCGTGAGCTTCTAGGCCCACCCCTGGTCACCGGCAAAGAGACCGAGACCATGGCCATCAGCCCAGACGGCCGCAGCCTGATCATCGGCAGCTTCGACGAAACGGCCTCCCAGTGGCGTCTGGATTCACGACCCTGGGCCGAGCGCGCCTGTCGCATGGCCAATCGCAATCTGGACGAGGCCGAGTGGCGGCATTTCATGGGCGATCAGCCATACCACAAGGTATGTCCCGACCAGTCATGACAGGGGACAAAGGGACAGGGGGACAAAGGGACAGGGGGACAAGGTGATGCTATCCCTGTCACCCCCTCCCCTTGTCACCTTGTCACCCTGTCCCCTCCTACTCCCCGGCCACCATGGGCAGCCAGACCCGCGACGTCATCTCGACATCATTCGGCCCATCGGCTGAACCATGTTCGCTGCCCAGATCAAACGGGCCATGCTCGATCACGCGGCCGTCGATGCCCACTTCTTGCAGAATGAAACGGGTCGCCCCACTGATGGCCTCAATAGCGGCCTCGAAGGCGTAGTCCGTCGGCGTCACCGAGTCGATGACCGGCGAGGGGATCAGCTCGTGGTTGAGTTGGACCAGGCCCGCTTCGGTCACGGCCAGCAGGTTGAAGCCGGCTGTGCCCGTCTCGGTGGCCGTCTGCCAGGTGAACTCGACCGTTTCGCCGTCGGCCTGGGCGTGGAAGTAACTCAAGGTCACCGCCAGGGGCCCGTCTGCGGTTGCGACCTTATAGGGCGTGTCGTCTTGCGCAGTACCGCTGAAACGGATCCAGCCGATGTTCTCGCCCCAGGCATAGCCGCTGAATTCGCCGGTCGCCGGGTCGATGGTGACGCCGCCCCCGGTGGGCGAGAAGTTGATCCAGCCCGTATTCGTGCTCCAGGCGTAGCCGGAGAGGGTGCCGGTCCCAGAGTCCACATTGACGCCGTAGGTGGTGGACCCATCGTTGGCATAGGTGTGGGGAGCGCCGCCCGTATGGGTTCCCAGCCGGATCCAGCCGATGTTCTCGCCGTAGGCGTAGCCCTCCAGGTGGTCGACAAAAACGGTGGCGCTCTCGCAGCCGGCGCAGGTAGGATCGAAGTTGATCCAGCCTACGTTTGTGCCCCAGGCAAATTTGTTCATGGGGTCAATGTTGCCGGCCCAGACGGCCTGGCCCAGCCCCAGCAGCCCCAGGATGAGGCCCATGGCCAGCACCGTGCGGGCCAGCGTGCGCGCCGGCGGGTGGGTGCGTTGTTTGAACATGATTGATCTCCTCATGATAGAAATATATATTTATGTCAACTTTCGTTGCCGCGCCACCGGCACGCCGCTTGTCCACAGCACGCGCCACGGCCTCCAGTCGGCAGCCATGAATACGCAGCGCGGCTTCATCCAAGGGGTGGACCTGACGCCCACACCAAAGGAAACAAAGCCGTCATGCGCCAAAAATCTCATTGTCCACCCCGAACTGGCCATGCGGACATGCCAGGGTTGTTAAAGGTCTGAGAAGTAGCGGTCACGTAGCCATCGGAAGGTCTGACATACCAGGCGTTTGCAAAAGTATATGGGCCAGCTATTGTAATAATGGGCGTACTCGACCAATAGTACGTTTTGATGCCAGTGAAAGGATGGCCCGACGGGAGCGCCGGATTCGCTTGGCTGCGATCGATCAGGCTGTGGAGTTCATTGATGTTAGGCAATCGCCAATCTGTCTGGCCGCCTCCACAGTTGCTGTACGTGCCTGCGTTAATCCCGGCAACAAAATCCAATGTTTCCTGCCACGAAACATATCCATCGCCAGCCGTACTAAAAGTATCAAAGTCCGGGTACTCATTCTGTATACAGTCGGCGTCTTTCAGCCAAATTAGCCCCGTCAGGTCATCTGTCACCGTGCCATCCCCGTTATCCGTAAATCGTGATGTTCCGCTCCAGTCCAAAGTATAGGCTCCGAAGAAACCAGTTGACGGTGCCAACACCGGAATGGTGGTGCTACCAAACTGATACTCGCCATCTTGACCTGTACCGGCGCAAGTTACGGGGGTACCTCCGTTATAACAAGTCGTCTGGCCTGTCCGGGGTATCCATACATATGGTTTTGCCCCTGCACTGGCGGCCGTCCCTGTCTGCGGCCCCCAATCCCCACCGGGCAGGAGTCCCCAAAAGGTTTTGCCGGCGGCCACATCGGCCGTCGCCGCGCCATTGGTTGCATCCACGGACGGGGCGGCGGCCATAATGGTGTTGAGGTCAGCCATGGTACTGCCCGGACCACTGGCTGGTTCGGTAAAGGTGCTTTGGCTCCCGGCCGTGCCACTGGTCAGCCGGGCATAGATGTCTTGTAACGTATAGAAGCTTGTACTCCCCGGTGCGCCGGGGGAATCGATGTTCCCCGCCAGCACCGGCAATACGGCGCCCAACGCCAGTAAAAGAATGGTCGCCAACAAGATAAAAAGGGTTTGTTTTTTGATGTACACTTAATTTTTTCTCCTTGATTGAATCTTTTCGGGACTTTGCGCGAAAACGTTAGCACGACACACAAACGCGGATGGCGCCTAGCAGTCTGTCGGAGAGACCAAGAAATAGACCGCGGATGCGGCGGATTAGGCGAAAAAA
>CAVOQD010000031.1:0-35534 GCA_963698255.1 uncultured Chloroflexia bacterium
CAAAGCGATCGCTGCCGTCCGGGTTGACGGTGTAGATATTGCCGTCGGCGCCGAGGACGAGCAGAGCGGTTGCCCGCATCGGGCGAAGCTTGCAGCTTCGGCAGCGGGTCTGGCCAGCGGTTCCGAAGCAGGGCCGCGTCGCAGCCGGCAAGCGCCAACATCAGGAGGCTGCGGTCAGGATCATGCCCGTAGATCGGCGTAGTTGCTCTTGCATGGAGCCTCCTTATTCTCGAGGGCCGAAACCACCTTACTTGGAGTAGGGTACTCGAAACGTCCATCGAATACTGCAAATCGGCTTACAAACCGGCACAGGGAAGGGCTTGGTGGCGGAACCGATCTTCGTCAGGGATTTGACAGCACCCCATGACGCTGGTATCATGCCGCAGATTCTGAGTGCCAACAGCATTTCCAGACGGCAACAATCATGATTTCGTTGACTAGCATTTCCATCAACAAGAAGAGCAAGAAGGCGAACCCGGACTGAGTCTGGATATCCGTGCTTGCTCGCACTTCCGAGTAGATAGCAACCGGCCATCCAGACGGATGAGCCGGTTTTTTTGTGCACAACACTTCCCATATCGACTGCCAAGGATGGCCTCCTGCATAGACGCAGACCCGGTGTGACATGAACCGAGCTTCGACCTTCAGGAGGAACTCGATCCATGAGTCTTGAGAATTTTGCCATCATCGAATCGACGCTGCGCGAGGGCGAGCAGTTCGCCAACGCCTTCTTCACCAGCGACCAGAAGGTGGAGATCGCCCGCCTGCTGGACGCATTCGGCGTCGAGTACCTCGAACTGACCTCGCCGGTGGCCAGCCCCCAGAGCCGGGCCGACTGCGAGCGCATCGCCGGGCTGGGCCTCAAGGCCAAGATCCTGACCCACGTCCGCTGTCACATGGACGACGCCAAGGTCGCCATCGACACCGGCGTCGACGGCATCGACGTGCTCTTCGGCACCAGCAGCCTGCTGCGCGAATTCTCCCACGGCAAGGACATCCCCTACATCATCGAGTCGGCCATCGAGGTCGTCGAGTATGTCAAGAGCCAGGGCATGGAGGTGCGCTTCAGCAGCGAGGACAGCTTCCGCAGCGACCTGGTCGATCTGCTGACCATCTATCGGCCGGTCGACCGATCGGCGTCAACCGCGTCGGCATCGCCGACACCGTGGGCGTCGCCCATCCCATGCAGGTCTACGAGCTGGTCAAGACGCTGCGCGGCGTTGTCGGCTGCGACATCGAGTTTCACGGCCACAACGACACCGGCTGCGCCATCGCCAACGCCTACGCCGCGCTGTCGGCCGGCGCCACCCACATCGACACCTCGGTGCTGGGCATCGGCGAGCGCAACGGCATCACGCCGCTGGGCGGCTTCATCGCCCGCATGTATGCCGACGATCCCGAAGGCATCCGCAATCGCTACGATCTGCCGCTGCTGCGCGAGGTCGAGAACATCGTGGCCGAGCTGGTCGGCGTCGACGTGCCCTTCAACAACTACATCACCGGCTACACCGCCTTCACCCACAAGGCCGGCATCCATGCCAAGGCCATTCTCAACAACCCCAGCACCTACGAGATCCTGGATCCGGCTGACTTCGGGCTGACCCGCTACGTGCACGTCGCCCACCGCCTGACCGGCTGGAACGCCATCAAGCAGCGGGCCGAGCAGTTGCAGCTTGACCTGACCGACGACCAGATCAAGATCATCACCGCCCAGATCAAGGCGCTGGCCGACCAGAAGAACCTCAGTCTGGATGATGTCGATGTGCTGCTGCGCCACTATCACAGCCAGGACGTGCACACCATCGCGTCGGAGAGCGTTGTCGCCGATGCAATGCTGAACGGCGATGCCGGCGTAGTTGTTGAACTCCTGTATCGCGACATAACTGTCGCAGCATAGACCTACTGCGACAGTTATGTCGCGATACATCTACAAGGACCAGACCCGTGCCCGATCAACAATCCGCAACCGACCCGCAGCCGTGGCAGACGCTATCGACCCGCACCGAGTTCGACAATCGCTGGGTCGGCATTGCCGTCGATGAGGTTCGACTGCCCAATGGTGTCGAGTACGAATATACCCGACTGCGCCCAGCCGGCGTCGGCGTGGCCGTGGCGGCTTTCGACGGCGATGGCCGCATCCTGCTCGAACGCGAGTATCGCCACGGCGTTGGCCAGGTGATCTGGCAGTTGCCCGGCGGTCTGGCCGACGAGGGCGAGGAACTGACCACGGCAGGGCTGCGCGAACTGGCCGAGGAGACCGGCTATGCGCCGCGGGCGGTCAACGACAAGACGGTGCGCTATCTGGGCGCAGTCTGGGACAATCCGGGCCTGGGGCCAACCGTGAGCCATGTCGTCGCCGCCTTCGATGTGGTCGCCAACGGCGACGCCGCGCTGGAGCCGACCGAGTTCATCACGCTTGCACTGGCGTTCGGTCGACTGGCTCAAGGAAGCCGTGCGCTCGGGCGAGATCCAGGAGCGCACCACCGTGGCCGCGTCGCCTATCTCTTGCTCAATCAGTTGATCTGAATGAACGTTCAAGAGTTGCGCCCCAACCTTCCAGGAAGCTGCCAGCTTCCTGGAAGGTGATAGCGGACCTACGAAGAGTCATGGTGAATTCACGCTCTGAGACATTGCATAGATGACCAAACAATCGCCCGCTCCACAAACATTCGCCCAGAAAGCCCTGGCCCGCGCTGCCGGCCTCGACATCGTCGAAGTCGGCCAGGTGGTCGACGCGCGGCCCGACGTCGTGCTCAGCCACGACAACACGGCCGCCATCCGGCGCATCTGGCAGCAGTTCGGCCAGGAGCGCGTGCTGATCCCCGAGCGTTTGGCCATCACGCTGGACCATGCCGTGCCCGCGCCGACGACGCGCCACGCCCAGAACCATGCCGAGATCCGCGCCTTCGTGGCCGAGCAGGGCATCGGCAATTTCTTCGACGTCGGCCGCGGCATCTGCCATCAGGTGTTGAGCGAGGAGGCCGTGGTGCTGCCCGGCCAACTCATCCTGGGCGCGGACTCGCACACGCCTCACTTCGGCTGGATGGGCGCGTTCGGCGCCGGCATCGGCCGCAGCGAGGTGGCGACGCTGTGGGCCACCGGCGAACTCTGGCTGCGCGTCCCCGAGTCGATCCGCATCACGCTGGACGGCGACCTGCCCCTGGGCGTGACGGCCAAGGACTTCGCCCTGCGCATCATCGGCGATCTGGGCGCGGACGGCGGACTCTACGCCTCGGTCGAGTTCGACGGGCTCGGGCATCGAAGCCCTCTCCATCGACTCACGCATGGTCCTGCCCAACATGATGGCCGAGTTTGGGGCGAAGAATGCGTATGTTGCGCCGGATGCGAGGACGGTGGACTATTTGGCAAGGATCGAGAGGATCAAAGATCGGGGCGACGATTTCGGCGCAGATGAGGCCGGCTCTGGCGACGACCAGATCTTCGATCTTCGTTCTTCGCTCTTCCCTGACCAAGGCGCAACCTACGCCGCAGAGTATCACTACACCGCCGCCGATCTGGAGCCGACCATCGCCTGTCCGCACACGGTGGACAATGTTGTGCCGTTGTCGCAGGTGGCGGGGACGCGGGTTCAGCAGGCGTTTTTGGGGACGTGCACCAATGGGCGGCTGGAGGATCTTGCCGCCGCCGCCGAGGTGGTGCGCGGGCGGCAGGTGGCGAGGGGCACGCGGTTTCTGGTCATTCCGGCCTCCAGCCAGGTGCTTTCGGCGGCGTTGGCGGCCGGATACATCCAGACCTTGGTCGACGCCGGCGCGGTCATCGGCGTGCCCGGCTGCGGCCCTTGCATGGGCAATCACATGGGCATTCCCGCGCCGGGCGAGGTGACCATCTCCAGCGCCAACCGCAATTTCCGCGGCCGCATGGGCACGCCTGAGTCCGAGATCTACCTGGCCAATCCTGCCGTGGTCGCGGCCTCGGCTATCGCGGGCGCCATTGCCGATCCGAGGGAGATCGTTGGATAGACCGCGGATGTGGCTGATTAGGCGAATATTCGCGGATAAAAACGGAAGGAAAAATCCGTGAACATCCGCCCAATCAGCGTCATCCGCGGTCGATTGGGAGACACTATGCAGATTACCGGTCGAACCTGGAAATACGGGGACAACGTCAACACCGACGTCATCTTTCCCGGCAAATATACCTACACGCTGACCGAGCGCGCTGACATTGCCGCGCCATGCGCTGGAGGATCTGGATCCGACCTTTGTGTCCGGCGTGCAGCCGGGCGACGTGATCGTGGCCGGGCGCAACTGGGGCTGCGGCTCCAGCCGCGAGCAGGCCGCCACCTGCCTGGTCTACAACGGCGTGGGCGCGGTGATTGCCGAGAGCTTCAGCCGCATCTTCTACCGCAACGCGCTCAACAACGGTCTGCTGGCCATTGTCTGCCCGGCCGCCGTCTCGCAGATCAGCTGGCGGCGAATCCATCACCATCGATCTGGATCGCAATCAAGTCATCTGTGCGGCGGGCGAGTTCAGCTTCCCGCCGCTCAGCCCCAGCGTGCTGGGCATTGTCGAGGCCGGCGGATCTGGTGGCGTACGTCAAGGCAAAGCTGGCCGTGGCATGAGATCGCTGTTGATGCGGCTGGTCTATCGCGCTGGCCACGGTCTACTGGTGGATCACCCGGCCGATGATCGTGGGCGTGCGCGTGTTGCTGATTCAGGATGACCAGGTCATGCTGGTGCGCCACACCTATCAGGATTTCTGGTACTTGCCCGGCGGCTCGGTCAAGAAGGGCGAGATGCCCATCGACGCCGCCCGCCGCGAGGTGATGGAAGAAGTCGGCGCGGATGTCGGCGATAACCTGCGTCTCGGCGGCGTCTTCTCGACCTTCATCGAGCACAAGAGCGATCATGTGATCCTGTTTGTCTGTGAGCAGTTCGAGCAGGGCGTTCGGCCGGACAGTTGGGAGATCGAGGCTTGCCGGCTCTTTGACATGGACGCGCTGCCGCCGATGTTTCACCGGCCAGCGCACGCCGCATCGACGAATATCGCACAGGGGAAGGCGTCACAACAGGAGCATGGTAGACGCATGGACATCGGATTGTTTGGACGGGGGCTGGGTATCGGCTTCGCCATCGCCGCGCCGGTCGGCCCCATCGGTCTGCTCTGCATCCAGCGCACGCTGAACGATGGGCGTGTCACCGGCCTGGTCTCCGGCCTGGGCGCTGCCACGGCTGACGCCGTCTACGGCTGCATCGCCGCCTTCGGCCTGGTGTTGGTTTCGGCCTTTCTGATCGAGCATCAGTTTTGGCTGGGCATTGTCGGCGGTCTCTTTCTCTGCTATCTGGCTGTGCGCACCTTTCTTGCGCCGCCGGCCGATCAGGCCGCCAGTGCCGCGTAGCGGCGGTTTGCCCGCCGCCTATTTTTCGACATTTGTGCTGACGTTGACCAACCCGATCACGATCCTGTCGTTCGTGGCCATCTTTGCGGGCCTCGGGCTGGCGTCCGAGCAGAACGACTATTGGACCGCCGTACTGATCGTCGCCGGCGTCTTCTGCGGGTCGGCGCTCTGGTGGCTGCTGTTGAGCGGCGGCGTCTCGCTTTTCCGCACGCCGCATCGGCCCCGAAGCCATGCGCTGGATCAACCGAATCGCCGGCGTCATCATCGGCGCCTTTGGGCTCTATGCCTTGTTGAGTGTGCTGATATGAACCAAGAAAACGAAGCGCACACACTGCGCATCGGCCTGATTCCCGGCGACGGCATCGGCGCTCGAAGTTGTGCCCGCCGCTGCCGCTGTGATGGAAGCGGCTCTGGCGCTGGAATCACACCGGGTTGATTTTGTGGAATTGGCCGCAGGCTGGGATACTTTTCAGCGCCAGGGGACCGCATTGCCGGACGAAACGTTGGCCGCACTGCGCACCTGCGACGGCGCACTCTTCGGCGCTGTCAGTTCGCCGAGCCAACGGGTGGAGGGGTACAGCAGCCCCATCATTGCCATGCGCCGGGCGCTGGATCTCTATGCCAACCTGCGGCCCGTGGTCTCTGCGCCGATTGAATCCAGCCGGCCCGGCATCGATCTGCTGATCGTGCGCGAGAACACCGAGGGTCTGTACGTCAAGCGGGAGACGCTGGACGCCGACGGCGAACGCGCCGTGGCCGAGCGAGTCATCACACGCACGCGCGTCGACGCGCATTGCGCAGATGGCCTTTGCCCAGGCAGAGCAACGCGCTGCGGCACGCGGCCATTTGGTCGATGGCCAACGATCGCCGCTCGTCACCATTGTGCACAAAGCCAATGTCCTCAGCGTCACCGACGGGCTATTTCGCGAGGCGGCGCTGAGGGTGGCCGAGCAGTTCCCCGATGTCAAGGCCGAGGAGCAACTGGTCGATTCGATGGCCTATCGCCTCTATCTCGAACCGGAGCGCTACGATGTCGTCGTCGCCCCCAATCTCTACGGCGACATCCTCAGCGACGCGGCGGCTGCCTTGGTCGGCGGGCTGGGCTTGGTGCCCAGCGCCAACGTGGGCGACGACTTTGTCCTGGCCGAGCCGGTGCACGGCAGCGCGCCGGACATCGCCGGCCAGGGCCTCGCCAATCCGATGGCCACGATTCGTGCGGCCGCGCTCTTGTTGGACTCGCTGGGCCTGGCATCCGCTGCCGGAGCCATCGAGAAGGCCGTCCTGAGCGTGCTTGCCGATGGACCGCGAACCCGCGATCTGGGCGGCAGGGCGACGACGGGGGAAGTAGCGGGGGAGATTCAGAAGAGATTAGGGATTGGGAGATAGGGATTGGTGATCTGGGGATTGAGGCAAGAGCATCGGCCTAGCACAATCCCCGAATCACCAATCCCTATTCTCCAATCACCATTTTGATAATAATATTTACCAAAGGAGCAACCAAACCATGTCTATCCAAACCGCCAGCGGTGTTGCCGAATGTCCGGAATGTTTTGGCGAGATCGAATTGAGCGACGTGATGCAGAACGAGATCGTCCAGTGTCCCGATTGCGGCGCTGACCTTGAGGTCGTGGGGCTGGAGCCGTTCAAGCTCGAAGCCGCACCCGAAGAGGAAGAGGATTGGGGCGAATAATGAGAGTCGGAATCCTATACAGTCGGGTACGCGCCGAAGAGAAGCTGCTGTTCGAGGCATTCCAGAAACGCGGCATCGACTTTGACCTGCTCGACGACCGCAAGCTGGTCTTTGAGATCACCCAGAGCCAGCGAGACGATGCCATCTTCACGGACTACGACGTCATCGTCGAGCGCTGCATCAACCATGGCCGCGCGCTCTACAGCCTGCGAATGCTCAACGACCGCGGCGTGCTGACGGTCAACTCGGCCCACGTCGCCGACGTCTGCGGCAACAAGCTGCAGACCACCAGCGCATTGACCGCGGCCGGCGTGCCGTCGCCACGGACGATGATCGCCTACACGGCAGAGAGCGCCCTGGAAGCGATTGAGGAACTGGGCTATCCCGTCGTGCTCAAGCCGGCCGTCGGCTCGTGGGGCCGTCTGTTGAGCAAGCTCAACGACCGCGAGGCGGCAGAGTCCGTGCTGGAACACAAGGAAGTCCTGGGCACCTACCACCATTCCATCTTCTACATCCAGGAATATATCGACAAGCCCATGCGCGACATCCGCGCCTTTGTGGTCGGCGACGAGACCATCTGCGCCATCTATCGCGACTCGGCCCATTGGATCACCAACACGGCGCGGGGCGGCGTGTCGAGCAACTGTCCCGTCACGCCCGAACTCAACGACATCTGCGTGCGTGCGGCCAAGGCCGTCGGCGGCGGCGTGGTGGCCATCGACGTGCTGGAGGACCCGGATCGGGGCCTGCTGGTCAACGAAGTCAACTACACCATGGAATTTCGTAATAGCATCCTGCCGACCGGCGTCGAACATTCCCGACCGCATGGTCGACTTTGCACTGCGTGTGGCGCAGGAAGGCTGGGCCGGGGCCAACGGCTGGGACAACGGCGCGCCTGAGTATCATCCGGTCTCGCTGGCAAGCGGCGACTGAGCTTTGAGCGCGGACCGAGAAAAAACGATAGACCGCGGATGTGGCGGATTAGGCGGATTTCTGCGGATGGAATCCGAAATAAATCCGGGCCTTTCCGTCCCATCCGCCTAATCCGCGGTCTATCAAACCAAAAAACACACGCTATCACGAAAATGAGGAATTATGGCTGAGAAGATACGGGCCTCCATTGTGGGGGCTTCGGGCTATGTGGGCGGCGAGCTGTTGCGCCTGCTGCTCGATCATCCCAACGTCGAGGTGCAGCAGGTGACCAGCGAACGCAACGCCGGCGCATTCGTTCACTTCACCCATCCAAATTTGCGCGGGCGCACCAAGCTCAAGTTTGTCTCGGTCGATGAACTGGAGCCCTGCGATCTGCTCTTTCTGGGGCTGCCCCATGGCGGGGCCATGGGCCGCATCGAGCACTTCAGCGAACTGGCCACACGCATCGTCGATCTGAGCGCCGACTTCCGACTGCGCAACCCGGACGACTATGTGCGCTGGTACGGCAAGGAGCACGCAGACACCGACGTGGCTGGAGCGCTTTGTCTATGGACTGCCCGAACTGCATCGCGAGGAGATCGCAGGGGCGCAGCTATGTCAGCGGCGTCGGCTGCAACGCCACGGCCACCAATCTGGCCATCTATCCGCTCTTTGCCGCCGACCTCGTTGATGTCGAGCGCGGCGTAATATGCGAAGTCAAGGTCGGCAGCAGCGAGGGCGGCAACAAATCGAGCGACGCCACACATCACCCGGAGCGGGCGCGCGTCATGCGCAGCTTTGCGCCGACCGGCCATCGCCACACGGCCGAGATCGTCCAGGCGCTGCGCCAAACAGGGCGCCGAGGTCGACGTTCACCTGAGCGCCACCGCTGTGGACAACGTGCGCGGCGTGCTGGCCACGGCCCATCTCTTCGCCAAAGAGGGCGTCACAGAGCGGGATCTCTGGAAGGCGTATCGCCAAGCCTATCGAGACGAACCCTTTGTTCGCATAGTGAAAGAGCGTGTCGGCGTCTATCGATACCCGGAACCCAAGATCCTGGCCGGCAGCAACTACGCCGATGTCGGCTTTGACTTCGACGAAACCAGCCGCCGCATCGTCGCCATCAGCGCCATCGACAATCTGATGAAAGGCGCGGCCGGCACGGCCGTTCAATGTATGAATCTGATGTATGGCTGGGACGAGACGACGGGGTTGACTTTTCCGGGGTTGCATCCGGTGTAGGAGCAGTGGGGAAGTAGGGTTGTGGGGAACTCTGGTCATGCCGATTCGATGGCATGTAGGCGGCCAAATCTCCCCTATCCCCACATCCCATTGCCCTGCCACCACACCACGAACAAAGCGAGTAACTCATGATCGTCATCAAAGTAGGGGGCGGCAAGGATCTGAACATCGATGCCGTTGTTGAGGATATTGCCGCGTTGCGGGCGGCGGGCAAGGAATTGCTGCTGGTGCATGGCGGCGCCGAGACCACCAACGAGGTCGCTGAGGCGTTGGGCCATCCGCCCCAGTTTGTGACCAGCGAGAGCGGCTATGTGAGCCGACGCACGGATCGGCGCACGCTGGAGATCTTCGAGATGGTCTACTGCGGCCAGCTCAACAAGATGTGGGTCGAAAAATTCCAGCGGGCGGATGTCAACGCCGTGGGTCTCAGCGGTCTGGATGGGCGCATTTTCGAGGGCAAGCGCAAGGACAAGCTGCGCGTGCGCGTCAACGGCCGGCGCATGGTGCTGCGCGACGACTGGACCGGCACCGTCGAGACCGTCAACACCGATCTGCTGCGTCTGCTGCTGGATGCCGGCTATCTGCCGGTGCTGACGCCGCCCGGCGTCCTCGGACGCGGGCGAGGCCATCAACGTCGACGGCGACCGGGCGGCGGCCATGGTGGCGGCCGCTTTCAACGCCGAGGCGCTGATCATTCTCTCCAACGTGCCCGGCCTGCTGCGCGAGTTCCCCGACGAATCGACACTGATCCGCGAGATCCCACGTGCCAAGGCCGACGACTTCATGCAGTACGCCGAAGGGCGCATGAAGAAGAAGGTCATGGGCGCGGTCGAGGCCATCGGCGAGGGCGTGCAGCAGGTCATCTTTGCCGATGGTCGCGTCGAAGCGCCGGTCAGCGCCGCGTTGAACGGTGCCGGTACACAGATCCGCTAGGAGACTGTCGGAGATAGATCGGATAGAACGCGGATGACGCTGATCGAGCGGATTTCCACGGATCTTCTACGAATAGATCCGCGAAAATCCGCCTGATCAGCGGCATCCGTGTTCTATCCTTAGGCAGCAGGGAGAATAGTATGAGCGAGACAAATATGACCATGGATCTGGCGGCTGTCGAGGAGTCGATTCTGGGCGGCACGACGGCCCGGCGCGGCCAGACCGTCATGACACGTGGCGAAGGTGCTTGGCTGTGGGACACGGAAGGCAATCGCTATCTGGACATGACCTCGTCGCAGGGCGTGGCCATGCTGGGCCACAGCCATCCGGTGCTGACCGCGGCGATTGCGGATCAGGCCCAGCGTCTGATCTCATGCCCCAACTTCTTCTACAACGACACTCGTGCGCACTTTGCCGCCAAGCTGATCGAGGTGCTGCCCGATCATCTGGCGCACGCCTTTTTGGCCAACAGCGGCGCCGAGACCATCGACGGCGCGATCAAGTTCGCGCGCTTGACCACGGGGCGGCCGCGCATCGTGGCCGCCATGCGCGGCTTTCATGGCCGCACCATCGGCGCGCTGTCGTTGACCTGGGAACCCAAATATCGCAAGCCGTTTATGCCGTTGCTCGATGTGGATCATGTGCCCTACAACAAGCTGGATCGACTGGATGCCGTCGTCGGCGACGAGACTGCCGCGGTCCTGTTGGAGACGGTTCAGGGCGAAGGCGGGGTCAATCTGGGCCAGGCCGAGTTCCTCGAAGGCGCGCAGCGATCTCTGCCGGCAGCGGGGCGCGCTGCTGATCATCGACGAGATCCAGACCGGCTTTGGTCGCACCGGCCGATGGTTCGGCTTTGAGCATTTCGATCTTGCAGCCGGACATCATCTGTCTGGCCAAGGGGCTCGGCGCCGGCTTCCCCATGGGGGCCATCGCCTACACCGAGCGCGTCTTCGATTCGCTCTATCCCGGCGCGCATGGGACCACCTTCGGCGGCAATCCGCTGGCCTGCGCGGCCGGGCTTGCCGCCATCGAGACCTACCAGAACGAGGGACTGATCGAACGATCCGCCCGCATGGGCGACTACCTGCAGGAACGGTCTCCGAGAGGCGCTGAGCGATCACATGGTGGTCCGCGAGATCCGCGGCGTCGGTCTGATGATCGGCATCGAGCTGCGCCAGAAGGTCGGTCCCTATTTGAAGCGACTGATGGAAGAACATCACGTGTTGGCGCTGCCGGCCGGGAGCAATGTGCTCCGTCTGCTGCCGCCGCTGACCTTGTCGGAAGAAGAGGCGGATGTTGCGATCAAGGCCATCGCCGAAGCGTTGGGCGACTGAAATGCACGCTGCGGCATGAATGCCGCGGTACAAGTTTGGATAAACTATGTCCGAAAAAGTTGTGACCGAAGAAGGCGCCGTCGAATTGCTGCGCGGCCTGGTGAGTGATTCCGTCGCTATCGCGACACGAAGAAGCGGCCAGCCGTTGGCTGGTCGGCGAGATGGCGCGGCTGGGCTACGACCGCGCCTTCGTCGACGAGGCCGGCAACGCTGTCGGCGAAATGGGCGATGCGAATGCGGCGCGGACGGTTGTGCTGCTGGGCCACATCGACACCGTGCCCGGCGACATCCCCGTGCGCATCGAGGACTCCGACGGCATCGATGAAAGCGCCGGCCCGTCCTCTACGGGCGCGGCAGCGTCGATGCCAAGGGACCGTTGGCGACCTTTGTGGCGGCGGTTGCCAATGTCGGCAGCGCGTGGGCGCGTGAACACGATGTGCGTTTTCTGGTCGTGGGCGCGGTGGAGGAAGAGGCCGCCACCAGCAAGGGCGCGCGCTTCATTCGCGACCGTCTCAACGGCGACGACGCAACCGCTGCCCGACGCCTGCATCATCGGCGAGCCGAGCAG
Organism: uncultured Chloroflexia bacterium; assembly: GCA_963698255.1. Taxonomy (GTDB): domain Bacteria; phylum Chloroflexota; class Anaerolineae; order Caldilineales; family Caldilineaceae; genus JAWKOK01. The sequence continues at coordinate 12,040 of CAVOQD010000031.1, forward strand.
TTGGCGACGGGTCACGCTTGGCTACAAGGGCCGTCTGTTGGTGAGCCTGCACGCCAGCCAGCCCATGGCCCACACCGCAGGGCCGGATGCCGGCGTCTCTACGGTCGCCGTCGATTTCTGGAATTGGATCGCCAACTATTGCGACGAATTCAACGCCGACCGGGAGAAGATCTTCGATCGTCTGCTGCCGAGCCTGCGCGGTCTGCACAGCGACACCGACGAACACCTGCATGACACGGTTGTCGCGCAATCGGGCATCCGCCTGCCCCTCGACTTTGATGTCGCGGACCTGGCCGAAGGGCTGGCGACCTGGGCTGTCGATCGGTCCGGCAGCCAACAGGGGGCGGACGTAACAAGCCTCTTGCCGGAGTTCGATGGGACGCTGCGGTTTGCTGGATCGACCTGCACAATTGAGTTGGGCTTCCGCGGCTATGAGCGCGCCTGGCGCAGCGACAACCGCAACGATCTGGTGCGTTGCTTCCTGGGCGCCATCCGTGAAATCGATCCCGGCACACGCCCCGGCTTCGTGGTCAAGACCGGCACCAGCGACATGAATGTTGTCGGCCCCGCCTGGCAATGCCCGATCCTTGCCTATGGCCCGGGCGACAGCAACCTGGACCACACGCCCAACGAACACATCCACCTGGATGAATATTGGCAGGCTGTGCAGGTGCTTGAACAGGCTCTGCGCAGTTGGTCATTGGCAAGCCGGTGAGGTTCTGGAGTTTGACGGTCACCGGCACGATGTGGTCCCGTCAACATTGAGCCTTGCCGCCGGTGACTGTCAACCGGCGTCGAAGCAATTCTGCAACATTTTGTGTGCAGGTGGCCGATCCTAGCCCGTATCAGCTACGTCACCCTCGCTCGATCCATCCTCTCTTTCCATGTCTTTGTTTCATTTGCCTTGGCAAGAACCTCATCCAGGCAGATCTCCTTCGGTTTCGCAAGCAACCTCCCAATTTGCCCTTTTCGGATAGTAATCGACTCGGTTTATCCCCAGTTTCCTCTGGTAGCCCCGTGGTTTAGCCTCGTGAAATGGAGGGTACGCATCGGCAGTCGGGACGATCCGGGCTGTCTTCGCTGCATTGGAAAATCCTCAGAAATCCTCAAATGGTGACATGCGTATAGTCATCGATCAAAATAAAATGAAAAATAATCTAACTCTTGCGCTGCGATTAGCGCCGTGCTAGTCTGAATGCAGTAGACGCTGCCCAGCGTTCGGGGTATGGAACAGACCGAATCAAGCGGCGCAAAGTGCGGAACGTAGCGCACGAAGAAAGTACGAGACCGATAAGTTGAGGAGGGATTGGTATGCGAGAGCAAATCCGAACTTATCTACAGCACCCCTGGATGCGAGCGGCAGTGAGTGTGATGGCGATTGTTTCGATCCTTGCCGGCGTGGCAATGGTGGGAGCGGCGCCACAGACGGCCGACGCATCCGATGTGATGAATGTAGTGAAGAACGGAAGTTTCGAGAGTGGATTCACGAGCCAACCCGGATGCGGGATGGTGGGCAGCGGCTGGACCTGCTTCACGAACGGCGGGGCGGCCGAGTATGGCTTCTATGACGACATGTGGGAACCGGTGGTGGCGGACGGCGAGCACAGCCAACTGCTGGAGATCAACACCAAGGGGCTGGTGGTGGCGGATGCGGATCGCTATTCGGGCATCTACCAGACGGTGCGGGTGAAGCCGGGCGAGGTCTACAAGTTGAGCCTGGCCGGCATGATCCGGACGACGAACTTTGACGGCGATCCGTGGCGCTACCGTGTGGAAGTCGGATACACCCATGGACCACAGGCGAGCTGGCAGCAGGTGATGAACTGGCAGGACGTGGGCTGGGACGACTACTACCCGCGGACGGAGCCGGGCGGGTTCAGCGGATTCATGGGCCAGATCATGGCCAAGGAAGAGGCGCTGACCCTCTACATTCGAGTGTGGAAGAAGTGGGGCGTGCCCAACGAAGAGATCGATGTGAACCTGGATGCGATCTCGCTGGTGGGCATGGTGGACCCGATGCCGATGCCGAAGATGGGCATGGGCGAGAAGCCGATGGGGCCGCCGAGCATGCAGGGCGAGATGATGGCCCCGATGAAGCCCATGGGCGACATGGGAATGAGTTCCATGCCCCAGAGTTGCGGCGGCCCGAATCTGCTCTACAACGGCAGCTTTGAAGAGGGCTTCAACCCGGCGAGCATCGGCCACGTGGGTCGGGGCTGGGGCAGCTACACCAATGGCGGGGCTGCGGCCTACGGATTCTACGACGACATGTGGCCGCCGGTGGTGGCCGACGGCAAGCACAGCCAATTGATCGAGATCAACACCAAGGGCATCATGCCGGCCGACGGCGACCGGGTGGCGGGCATCTATCAGCGCATCGGCAAGCTGGAAGTGGGCAAGAGCTACGAATTGACAGTGCGAGGGGTGTTGCGAGGGAGCGGCGGCGAAGCCGGCGACCCCAACCGCTGGGAGGCTGAGGTCGGCTACAACTGGGGCGGCGACACCAAGTGGCAGAACGTGAACAACTGGCAAGGCATGGACCTGGGCGGCATTCAGAGCCGGACCGAGCCGACGAGCATCGGGACCTACAAGGTGCGCTTCACGGCCCACGAGCCGAGCATGGTACTGTTCCTGCAAGGCTGGTTCAAGTGGGGCGAGACGAACCTGGAGATGGACCTGAACTACGACGAGCTGAGTCTGCGGGCGTGCGAGTCGGTGGGAATGCCGCCGATGCATCCTGAGCAACCGATGCCTCCCATGCCGCCCATGCCGCCGATGCGACCTGAGCAGCCGATTGCCAAGGTGTGTGAGCACATCGTCAAACCGGGCGAGATGCTGAGCGGCATCGCCGAACAGTATGGCACGACGGTGCAGGCGCTGATGTCGGGCCAACAACATCAGCAACCCGAACATCATCTACGTGGGCCAGAAGCTGGTCATACCGAACTGCGAGATGGGCATGAAGCCGACGCCCTACATGGGCCAGAGCATGATGGGCCCGGAGATGCAGCAGGGCATGCCGACAAGGACAGATGCCCCAGGGACAGATGCCACAGTCTGGCATGCCGATGGAAGGCTCGATGGGCATGATGGCCCCGCCGATGCAGAGTCCGCCGATGCAGAATCCACCGACGCAAGAGATGATGCATCGGGTGGCGGCCGGCGAGACGCTGAACGGCATCTGCGGCAAGTATGGAGCGGATCCGTACGAAGTAGCGATGATGAACGGAATCACCAACGCCAACTTCCTCTACGTGGGGCAACAGTTGCGCATGCCGTGACACTTGGGGAATGGTGACCAAGGAACTGTGAATGGTGAATCGGGAATGGGGAATTGTGAATGGGCACGGTAAGACGCCCAACCCCCTAACTCCCAATCCCAAATCACCGTTTTCCAATCACCGTTCCCCCACCAAACTAGATATCACCTGAAAACATATAGAAGGGGCGCAAGATCGTCTTGGTACTGGGGGGTGCTGGATCTTGCGCCCCCTTCGCGTCCAGGTAGGGCGTGAGGGGGGGGATGGGGTGAGTGGGTGACAAGGTGAATATCGGGGAGAGAGTGCGGACAGGCAGATACCTGTCCGTTTTTGTATTGGGTGGGTGATGCGTTGAGATTGCGCGGAATTGTAGGGACAGGTCTCAGACCTGTCCCACACGGTATGCTGATGAAACCATGATGCTCACACGTAGCCGCCGACGTGGAGTGTGTGATGCCCAGTGTAGGTCGGAATGTCATTCCGACCAGCCAAGCCAAGGCCAAGCCCGGCTATGCCAGTTCGCTGATACGATTCTGTTCGAGAACGAGAACGAGAACGAGAACGAGAACGAGAACGAGAACGAGAACGAGAACGAGAACGAGGGGCTATTCGTACGACAACGTCTCGCGCACGCTGAGGCCGGCGGCGCTGCGCGCGGGGATGAGGCTGGCCAGCGAGGAAACAAGGAGCACGATGAGGAGCCAGAAGATCGGGGAGCGCAGATCGTAGACGTAGGAGAGCGGCAACTGGGCGAAGGTCATGCCGACCTTGTCGCTCAACAGACGGCTCAAGGGCAGCGAGAGCACGACTGCGCCGACCCACGAGAGAATGCCGATGACCACGCCCTCGGCCACGAAGATCTGGAGCACCGTCTTGCTCGATGCGCCGATGGCGCGCATGACGCCGATCTCGCCGCGTGCGCTCCAGCACGTTGATGCTCATGGTGCCCATGAGCCCCAGGCTGCCCACCGTCGCCAGCAGCGTGGCCATGAACATAAGAATCACCGTGATCAGGTTGAAGCGTTCGGTGAAGATCTCCCGATCCTCGCTGGCGTTGCGGATGGAGCGGATGTCGAAACCGGCCACGTCGAAGCGCTGCTCCAGCGCCGCCGACACGCTGACGTGCGTCTCCAGATCGTGGCTGTTCGTGAGGGCGCGCAGGGTGTCGCCGCGGTTGTGGCTGCCCATCTCATGCCAAAAATGGGGCTGGTTGACGTAGACGGCCCCCGGCGCAATCGGCGGCGTGAAGACCTGATTGACGCCCACCACCCGCCATGTGGTCTCAATGTCGTCAATGGTCAGCGTGATCTCGCCGCCCAGGTTGACGTCAGGTTCGTCCTGCAAGAGCGTGTTGGGCACGACGATGGCATCGGTATCGGTGGGCAACAGCCAGCGGCCGGCGATGATCTCGGTTTCGAAGAGTTGGGTCTCGGCAGGCAGCGCATAGACGCGCACGCTGTCGCCCTCGCTGCCGTCGGCGTGGACCGGTGCGCCCTCGCGGGAGGTCCAAACTTCCACAGCGGCCACGCCCGGCGTCTGCATGGCTTCTTCTGCCACACGGTCGGTTCGGTACGGCTGACTGAGCAGAATCTGGACGTCGTAGCCCTGGGCGGCCAGCGTCTCTTCGAGGGTCTGGAAGAGCGAGACGCGCACCGTCAGCACGGTCATGAAGATGGCGCCGCCTAGCATGAGCGGGATGAGCGTGCGCACCAGGCGTCCCTTGCGGCGAAAGGTGTTGCGCAGCGAGAGGCGCATGGGGCGTGAGATGGGCAGACGCTGCTGGACGGCGCGCAGCCTGCGATCGACGCGACCCTCAGCCGCATCCTCCGTGCCCAGTCCCTGATCCTGCAACGCCTCGCGTACGGTCATGCGCGCGCTGCGGGCGATGGGGAAGATGCCGGCCACAATGGGCACCAGCAGACCGACCGCAATCTCGACAGCCAGCACCGGCGGCGAGAGCGTCCAATCGGTGAGATCGAAGTTCAACTGGCCGGCGATGAAGCGGGAAAACGCGTAGGCCCCCAGCGCGCCGAGCGGAACGGCCAATGTCAGTCCCAGGATGCCCAGCACCATCACCAGGCGCAGATAGATGCCCGCGATCTGCGTCGACCGCCCGCCGATGGACTTCATCACGCCGATCTGGCGCGTCTGCTGGGTGAGGATGGCCGTGATGACGTTGATGACCAGGAAGCCGCTCAGGATCAGGGCCAGGAAGCCCAGGAAACTCAGGATGAGCACGATGGTGGGCAGAAAGTCCATGACGAAGTGCTCGCCGGGATTGGGCACCTCGACCCGGAAGACAGTGACGCCGCTGCGTTCCAACTTGTCGGCGACCGCTTGGGCGACCTCTGTGATGTGCGCCTTGTCATAGCGGTTTTCGGCGACGACCAGTTGCAACTGGTTGAAATCGGGAGAAAGCCCCAGCCACTCCATGGTGTCGCGGGTCACATAGCCGTAGGGGATACCCGTGATCTGCGCCGGCGGTTGGTTCATGTCATGGGCCAGCCCGGTGATGGGCACCAGACGCCGGTCGCCCTGGCTGGTTTCGATCAGCAGCGTCCCGCCGAGATCGGTGTCGGTGAGTCGCAGGGAATTGCGCTCAATCAGCATCTCTCGGTCTTCGGGCGGCCAGTCTCCCTGGCTGGGATAGACGATGTTGATCTGATTGCCCTCTTGGCCGGCGGCGACATCGCGATCGTATTCCTCGCGTGCGAAGAGTTCGATGTCGTGCCATTCGCCCGCGGCGTTGCGATATTGGGCGACGACGTGGCTGCGACCCTCGGCCAGCGAGATTTCAGGCATGTGGCGCACGACATCGACCTGGGTGTCGTCGAAGGATGACGTGTGGAGCGTGGCGCTTGCCGGCCGCACGCCCTGATAGGTCGCGGGCAATGTGGTGTTGAGCGTGGTCGCTGTGCCGGCGATGATGGCGAAGGCGAATATGCCGATGGCGATGGAGAGGATGACCAGCAGCGTGCGCGTCTTGTGCATGCGCAGGTCACGCCAGACGTATCGCCATCGTAGTCCATGCATCGCGTTCATCCGATTTCGGTGAAGGGGAAGTGTCTGGATTGGTGATCAGGAATAGACCGCGGATTAGGCGGATTGGGCTGATCTGCACGGATCAAGTCAGGATGGATCCGCGGAAATCCGCCCGATCCGCGTAATCCGCGTTCTATCGAATAGCAGCCTGGCCAATAATGTTACCCGCCTTATCCAGATCTGTGTTGCCTTGCGATGATAGCGTCGGGGAATGGCATTGTCAATCTATGTGTCATCACCCGCACGTTCCGCTGCCGACGTTATCGCGATTTGGCGGCTCGCGCCGTTATCCTCGGCGGGCCATCGTCCTCGACCATGTGCATGAAGACCGATTCAAGCCCCAGGCGGCCTTTGTGGACCTCTTCGATGTCTGCGCCCGATTCGACCAACAGATTGATCAGCGGCCAGGTGTGGGCGTTGCTGTCGTTCAGTTCGACCAGCAGACGTCCCTTGTGGGACTGAATGCCGGTCACCTCACGGCGTCGCTGCAAGAGCGCAATCATGTTCTCTGTGAAGCCGCTGCCGGTGATCTCCAGGGTCGGCACGGCGCCGACGGCACGCAGCTCGGCCGTTGGGCCGACGGCCAGCAGCCGCCCCTGGCGGATCAGGCCGACCATGGCGCAGAGGTTCTCGACCTCGGCGATCTTGTGGGTGGTGAGAAAGACGGTGACGCCCTCCAGCGCGGCGATCTCGAAGAACTCGTCGTAGAGATCGGTGGCCGCCGCCGGGTCGAGACCGGCCGTCGGTTCATCCAGCAGCAGCAGCGTCGGGGCGGGCAAGCAGGGCCTTGGCAATGGCCAGTTTGCGCTTCATGCCCCGGCTCCAGGCGCCGACCGGCTGGTTGCGCCGATCCCAGAGTCCCATGGGGCCGAGCAGATCGTGGATGCGTTCGCTGCGGTCTTCGGCGCTCATGTTCTGGATGCGGCCAAAGTAGTCGAGGTTTTCCTCGGCGGTGAGCCGATCGTAGAGATCGTTCTGCTCCAGCAGCGTGCCGGTTCGGCGGCGGATCTCGCTGGACTGGGTGCGCACATCGAGGCCCAGCACGCCGGCCTTGCCCGCGGTCGGCTCCAGCAAGCCGAGCAGCAGATGGATCAACGTCGACTTGCCGGCTCCGTTGGGCCCGAGCAGCCCGAAGACAATGCCCGGCGGCACGGCCAGCGTCACATTGTCCACTGCGCGCGCGTCGCCGAAATCATAGGTGAGATTTTCAGTCCGGATGGCGAACTCAGCCACAAGCGGCTCCTGTTGGTCGAGCGTCGGTGCGTTTTGACGGGCGGGGCCAATGGGAATATCCGGCCCGTGCCTACAGTGTACTCGCCAAGTAGCCGCCGCGCATAGGGTCGTTTGTCCCGTGGTAGGGGTGACAGATATCCCAAAATGTTGGGACATGGGCATATTTTTCGTTTGCGTCTCATTCTGTCGCGGAGGCAAAGTCGGCGAAGGCCTTGCACGACCAAGGCGATAAACAGTGTGCAAGTACCGTCTGGCCACTCTTCCGCACTCTACCCTATCCCGCCGATCTTGATTGACAGCAATCGCTTGAACCGCTACACTGATCGGAATATTGCTTACAAAATGAAAAAGTCGTGTATTTGACGACTATCCCGCCGCCACACCACTTCCTCCGATGCCATGACACGCGTATTGATTGCCACACTTGGGGCCGAGCCGCAGGTTATCTCCATCACCACGGAGTTGCTCTGTCGCGCCGGGCCGATCGATAGAGTCATCGTTCTCCATACCGCGCCAAATCGAGAGCCGATCGCGTCCGCTCTGCCTTCGCTCATCCAATTTTTCTCCGCGCACGTAGATTTTCCGCCGTTGGAACTGATCGCCATGCCCATTGGCGACGTACTCGCTCCATCGGAGATGCGGGATTTCTCGGATATCCTGTTCCGCACGCTCAAAACCTGGATCGGGCAAGGCGCAACCATCGAGCTGCTGCTGGCCGGCGGACGAAAACCCATGGCCATGATGGGCATGAACGTTGCCCAAATGTTGTTGGGCCCTCACGACCATCTCTGGTATCTCTACTCTGACGAGGATCTCCGGCGTTCCGGGCGGATGAGCGCCGGCCGTGCCGGATCGGCAGAGCTGGTTCCCATTCCACTGGCCCAGCTTGGGCCGGCAGCGCCTCGCTTCACCCAACCGTTCACGGCGGAGACTGTCTCGGCTGCCAGGCAGGAAGTCGAACGGAGTCGGATGGCGCAACTGGAACACTTTGTAAACGAAGAACTGACCGCGGCCGAACGAAGTGTCGCAGCGCTTGTGGCTACGGAAGTGCTCACCATCTCCGACATCGCAAACCGTCTTCATAAATCGCCTAAGACCGTCAGCAATCAACTCAATAGCATTTACAGCAAACTGGAAACCCGGTTCGATCTCCAGGCCGACAAAGGTGTCAAACGTGAGTTCCTACGTCAGGAGTTGGCCGGCTATTTTGGGGGTTAACACCCGTGACCTGTTTGTTGATTGAATATATGATGCGAAAGACCTGAACAGATAGCTCAGAGAAAGGAGAGACGCAATGTGAACAGAGAGACAACGAAGCAAATCATCGAATACGGTCAATGGTTGATGGCCTCGGCAACCACGATGGAGGTGGACGGCATACCGCCTTGGGTAAAGCCTTTCAACGATCTGATCTACGAAGAAGCGACGCTCCGAGCGTCTGCACGGCGCCTGCGTTCGATCTTCACAGCGATCGAACGCGACGGCCTAACGGCTTCGCCCGCCTATCTGCCGGCCTATGCACTCTCGGTAGATGAAGAAGGTTTTGGGGGAGACAATCACCGTCAGGATTCTTGGGTTCTGTTTCCGGTGGAAGATGGGAATGCGCAACTCGAATGTCGTCGGGATCTCTTTTCCCAGTTCGTCGATGCGGGCGGTGTCAATGTGGGCGGTGTCGATGCGGGCAGTATCGATGAAGTGAATTTCGACCGTTTCTACTTCCTGATGCGAAAGTACGCCAGTACCTTACCGGATCTCTTCGGCAAGGCTGAGGTTTCGCTCTTCCAGCATTGGAAGCTGATCGCCGCCCTCACGCAGATCAGCGGCTCTACCACTACGATACCGACCGATCTGGCGTTGGTCGGCGGCGATATTCCGGGCATTCAGCGCACGATCAGCATGGTTACATCCAAGGGCGCAGCCAAAGCCATGCGTGGACGCTCGGCCTTTATCCAACTGCTGGGCAGGCGCACTGGTCCAACGCTTGCTGGACGAACTGGAACTGGGATCGGCAAACGTCATCTACGACGCCGGCGGAAATTTTCTGCTGCTGACGAAATGGCATAAGAATCTGCCCGATGAAGTAGGTCGGATCGCGGCGGAGGTCAATGCTGCGCTGTTGGCAGGTGTTGGACAAGGTCAGGATCGCTTTGATGGATTCCACGGCGATCTCGCTGTAGCTTTGGCCGCAGTTCCATTGCCGATCGACGCACTTCGCGCGGGCAGTAAATCCAGCGTCGACGGAACCGCCTCGGCCTGGCAGGAGGCGGAACGCACCATCAAGACAGCCGTCGCCGCAGCCAAGGCACGGCCCTTCGGCGATCTGGCGCTGGCTGACAAAGAGGGTTGGCAAGCGCTCTTTGCGCCGGAACCGTCAGAGACCGACGAATTCTGCGCGGTCTGCCGCCGACAGCGCCGCTCAGGCGAAGCGTCATTTGCGGGAACGGATGACGACGCGCCGGATGACATCAGCATCGGCTCCAGCAGCCAGTGTCCGGAGTGCGCCGGCTTCAATCAACTGGCGACATCGTTGGGGCGCAAGGGCGCTCGACTGCTGCGGTCGAAATCGCAAGAACCCGCAGATGCATCGAAGTGGCAACTGGCCCTGAAAGCAATATCCGGGTACTGGTATGAGATCGCTGACGAACGGGGCCGTGGCGACTGGACCCTATCGCTCGGTCTGGATGGGTTCCCGGCGCAGGAGGTCGATGGATTTCAATTGCTGGCGCGCACGACGCCGTTGACTCATACGATGCCGCCTACCATCGTGCCCAACGATGAACTGGCCAGGGCCGGCCAGGGCATGAAACGACTGGGTATTCTGCGAATGGACGTGGACGACCTGGGCGATCTGATTGTCAACGGACTGCCACAGCGCACGCTGATGGCGACTGCTGAACTGAGCGAGAGCCTGGAACGCTTCTTTGGCGGCTGGCTGGACCGCATCTGCCGGCGTGTCAACGGAGGACAGAATCTGTTCTACGTGCTCTTTGCCGGCGGCGACGATCTCTTCGTCATCGGTCCCTGGTCACTGATGGCACCGCTGGCTCGTGCCATCAACGACGACTTCAATCGCTACACCGGCGATCATCCGGCCATTCACCTCTCTGCCGGCATCTCCATCGTCGGGGCCAAGTCTCCGCTCTATGCCGCCGCCGACATGGCGCATGATGCATTGGATGCGGCCAAGGATCTGGAGATCACGGATGCGCACGGTCAAGTCGCTCAAGAAAGATGCCATCACGTTCATGGGCCAGTCGTATCAGTGGCCGGCCTTCGCCGATGTTGAAGCGCAGCAGACACAGTTGGTGAAGTTGCTGGAGGTGGACGGCTCTGCCGGCCAGTCTCCTGACGACGCTACGTGCCATCGAACAACGCTATCGCAGCGACGTGAATGAGAAACGTGGCGTTTGGGCAAACCCGGGAGACCAGTGCGAGCGAACAGCCCTCGATCTATTTCGGTCCGTGGATGTGGCAGCAGGCGTACAGGATCGCACGGCTGCGAAGCCGATATCCTGAGGTAGATGGGGCATTGAGTGCGTTGCAGGAAGATCTACTACGGGGCAAGATCGACGAACTGGGACTGGCCACTCGCTGGGCTCAGTGGCTGACAAGAAAGGAGTCAGAGAATGGCTAGAACCATCGACAGACAGAATATGGAATCTATTATTGTCAGGGCAGACACCAAACTGCTAGTCGATGAAGCCGAGCGATTTGGCGGTGAACTCGCCAGGGATCGGCTGTCAACCAGCCAGATCAGAAGTGCATTTGGCACGGTTCGCCAGATCCAGGCGACTTGGGAGCCAGACTGACGTCAAAGGAAAACCTGCGCGAGTTGCTACTGTTGAAACCGCGTCTTGCCTATCAGTCTAATCGCGAGACGCAAAGTGGCACCTTTGGGAATGACGCTTACGACCGGAATCGACTTGGTGGTAGAGGCCGACGATCTCGATGAACGCAAGGAACGTTTTCAGGCGTTTGCGGATCTCTTCGAAGCCATTCTAGCCTATCACGCCGCTGAAGGCGGCAGAAAGAGAGGATAAACTCATGACAAATGATACTCGTCACGTGACCCTGATGGGCAGAATTTTCATTACCGGCAACATCCGGGCCGTGACCGGTCTGCACATCGGTGGCGCGGCCGGCGCGCTTGAGATCGGCGGCGTCGATTCACCCGTGATCCGTGACCCGCTGACCAATCGCCCCTACATTCCCGGCTCCAGCCTGCGCGGAAAGATGCGCTCACTGAGCGAACGCCTCAACGGCAGCGCCCAGAACTTTCAGGTGGGGCGCACGCGCTGGCAAGGAAGTCTACGTCCACACCTGCCAGGCCGGAAAACTGCAAGACGATGAGGACATCGAGACGTGGCGCAGCGACTACCGGGACAAGTTTTCGGCCTGTCCGGTCTGTTCCGTCTTCGGCGTGACCGGCGATGAGCCTGTGCCCCACCCCACCAGTCTGATCGTGCGCGATGTCTATCTGGGCGATGAAAGCATCGAAGAGTTGGACAGAAAGCGCAGACCGACTTTCCCTATACCGAGATCAAGTGGGAGGCGACCATCGACCGTGTGACCAGCGCGGCCACGCCACGCCAGATCGAGCGTGTGCCTGCCGGCTCGGTCTTCGAGGGCTTCGAGTTGATCTACAACATCTACGCCGGATCGAGGCTGACGAATTTCTCAACCGTACTGACATCGCTGCAACTGCTCGAAGAGGACTATCTGGGCGGGCTTGGCGCACGTGGCGGCGGTAAAGTCTCGTTCGAGATCAATGATATCTGGATGCGCAAAGGGCGCGGTTACACCGAGGTGATCTGTGATCTGGACAGCCTGCGCGCAGGGGGCAAAGCCATTGGCGTCAGCGATGAACTGAGGCAAACGGTCGATACTTGGGTTGCGGGGCAATTCGTGGCAAAGAGCCGTTGAGGAGGCAGCCGTGAAACGTTACACACGAGTACGACTGTTGCCGCGTAGCCCCGTCCATTTTGGAGGGCGCGGCGTGGGCATGGAACAGAGCGAAGTGGGGTTGCCGGCAGACAGCCTCTTCTCTGCGCTCTGTTCCGTGCTGGGACAGCGTGAAGGCGGCGACGCGGTCGAAGCCCTGGCTGGGCAAATTTCCGCACCAGGGAGAACCGGAACGGTCACCGCCCTTTCGACTCACTTCGTTGATGCCCTGGGGGAATCAGGTCAATCTGCTGCCCTATCCCGATATCCGAATGTTGGATGTTCCGTCCGCCGACGATCTGCGCACACGCAAACGCTTCAAGGCCATCGATTGGGTCTCCGAGCCGATCTTCAAGGCCGTTGTCAGCGGGCGAACGCCATCGGATGCACTCGACGACCAGGACCGACCGATCACGATCCAGGGCGGCAAGATTTGGCTGACCTCGGGCGAACATGATTCACTGCAAGGCCACGTTGCACGTGACCCGGAGAACAACAGCGAACAGACTCATGTGCTGTGGCGCACCAGCAACCGGCCACGTGTGACCGTGGATCGCCTGACAACGGCCAGTTCGGTCTACGCCATCGGGGCCACGCGCTTCAATAACCATGGCGACCACCGGGCCGGCCTCTATTGCATAATCGAATGGCTTGAGGACGAACCCGATCTGCGGGAGCAGATGCAGACGTACCTGGAAGGAACTTGGCCAGGTCGGCATCGGCGGCGAACGCAGCCAGGGCTATGGCCAATTCGATCTGGAGTGGGAGGAAGCGGACTCCTGGGACATCGGGGCTGAGAGCGGCGACTACTTCACGACCTTGTCGCCCTATCACCCGACCTTCGCTGAACGCAACGTGATCGGTCCCGGGGCGCGCTACGGGATTGTGCTGCGGCGCGGCTGGCTCAGTCTGCCCGGCTATCAGAACGTTCGTCGTTCGTCGGTACGCATGATCAGCGACGGCAGCGTTCTGCGTTGTGCCGAAATCGGGCGAACCTGTGGGCGATCTGGTCGACCTGACGCCGTCGAAGATGGCGGATGAAGGCGGACCCGTGATCCAACGCTACGGACTGGCCTTTCCTGTGCGTGTCGCCGATGGCGCCATGCAAGCCGGTGGCGAGCCTTGCCACGAAAATGCCGATAGTGTCGAAGAAAACTCTGAGGTGACCCAATGATTGCTTCCAACCTGACTCGCACGTGTGGAGTTGCTCAGCGATCTGCATATCGGTTCGGGCGTCGAACTGAAGAAGGAACCTGGACTGGATCGCACCCGGCGACGGTTTTATCTACATCGCCGATAGCGACCAGCTTATGGATGCCGTCTTTCGCCGCGCTGAGAACGACGGCAAGGATATGATCGAGATCGCGAATGTCTTGGCTGAGGCAACATTGGCGGATCTGCGCGATATGGGCTGGCTCACGGCTGATGACTTCGGTCGTGAGCATCCGCTCTTCCGCTATCGGCTGCGCGGGGATCCGGCGACCGTCAACATCAAAGAGCAGATCAAGGATGTCTATGCCCGGCCCTACCTGCCCGGTTCGTCGCTCAAGGGCGCGCTGCGCACGGCCTTGGCCATCCACGCTGCCCAGCAGATCAAGCCCGATCTATCGCGACTGGGCAACAGTCGTTCGTGGGCGGCACAGCCAATAGAGCAACAGTTGTTCGGCGCCGATCCCAACCACGATCTGTTGCGCGTGCTGCAGGTGTCTGACAGTGCGCCTGTTTCGCCGAGCCAGTTACGCCTGCAAAGCGGCGCACATCTATCCCACCGCCGGGCGTACGCAGCGAGGTCGCAGCCGCGGTCTGGATATCGATGTGGAGACGCTGGCCAAGGGTACGGTCCTGGAGGCATCTATCCATGTACCCACGGAACTGCTTGAGGAGCGCAACACGGCCTTCGACGAGCGTCGTCGAAAGGAACTGGGCCAGTGGGAGAAGAATGCAGACTGGCTTTCAGATCTGGCCGCGGCCGGGCGGGAGCAGGCACGCCAGATCTTGACCGATGAGATCACCTTCTACCAAAGCCGAGCTGATGTGCCGTGCGTGCATTACTTCTATAACCAGGTGGTGGAACGCTTCTCACAACTGAAGGCCAACGAGATGATTCTGGTGATCGGTTGGGGCGGCGGCTGGCATACGAAGACGACTGAACCAGCTTCTCAAGACCGACAACCGGCTGCCTTCGAACGAATTGTCAGCAGGTATCGTCTCAACCCGACGGGCAAGCGTAACGCCTGGGCGATCCCTTCCCCAAGAGCCGCCATCTGTTGCGTCGAACAGATGGGAAGCCGGGCGAAGCATTGGGGTGGTGTCTGGTGACGCTGGAGGAGAACACATGAAAGCCATTACCTTTCTGGGCGCGGGCAACGCCTTCGAGACAACCTATGTGTTGCCCGACGGTCGCGACCATACAGCGCCCTTCTTCGGTGTGGCACTGGCGCGATTTTATCCCGACCTCGACATGCAAGTCTTTGTCACTGAACTGGCGAGATCCCGGCATCTGGAAAACTTCGAAGAGTTGGCTGAGGATCATGTGGCGACACTGGAACCTGTCGACATCCCTGACGGAGCCGACGAGGACGAATTGTGGACGGTCTTTCAGACAGTCATCGACGCTGTAGATGAAGGCGAGGAGGTGGTCTTCGACATCACCCATGGATTTCGTTCGTTGCCCTTCCTCTCTTTCCTGGCCGCGGCCTACCTGCGCGTGGTCAAGAAGGTCAAGCTGAAAGCCGTGTTCTACGGCAATTTCGAGGCACGCGATGTCAGCGTGCAGCCCAATCGAGCGCCTGTGATCGATCTCACACCCTTCGTCAGCCTGCTGGATTGGATGATCGCCGCCGATCGGTTTGTGCGTTTCGGCGATGGTCGCGATCTGGCCGTGCAATTGCGAGCGACACAGCCTGCATACCAGGCTGACTCTCAGGAGTTTCAACAATGGCGTCAATCCGGAATCGGTCAAGCGACGGCAACGCTTGAGTCGCTCGCTCTTGCCATGCGCTTTATTCGGCCGGACGAGGCGATGGCAGCCAGCGACCGTCTACGTACGCAGATCACGGATGCGGTTAGCGGAATTCAGACCTTTGCGCGCCCCTTTCAACCGCTCAGCCAGCAGATTATCGCCGGCTATGCGCCCCTGGCGCTGGAACGGGAGCGAATCATCTCCGATCCAGCCAAAGCGCTGGCGGTCGAACGTGAGATGGTGCGCTGGTATTTGACGCGGTCATCAGTCTGTTCAGGCGGTGGCCCTGGCCAGAGAGTGGATCGTCGGTTGGGCAATGCTGCACTTGGGCATGACAGAGATGACGGATCGAGAGATCCGTGGCGCGGTTGAGGAAGCCTTTGGCATCGAGCAACAGCGTGTCCAAGGCAATGATGCTGTTGCATCCACCGCGGTTCATCAACGCCTGCTGCTGATAGATAACGTGGCTGTCGCCATATCCCTCTACGCAGAACTTGGCGATCTACGCAATGATCTGCTCCACGCGGGAAAGCGCGCGAGCGCTAGGCCGAGCAAGACGTTGGCCCGGGCTGTGCCAAAGCTTTGCGGGCAGATCGACGATCTGGAACTCCCGCACCGTTTGGACGGTGCGTAACAGAGCGGATGCTTTGTCATTCCGAACTTCGAATGTCATTCCGTTCGTGCAACGGGCGCACAGCGCCCGTTGCACGAACGGAATGACAGATGCAGTATAGAGACAGAAGCAAACACCATGATCCTACTCAATTTTTCCCACCCCATCACCGAAGCGCAGTTGGACCAGCTTTCGGGCTTGATCGGCGAAGCGCCGGATCGTCTGCTCTCCGCCATGCCCCAATTCGACGATCAACAACCCTTTGCACCTCAGTTGGCTGCGCTCTTCGCTCAGATCGATCTGACACCAACCGAGTGGCAGAGCGAGCCGATCCTGGTGGTGTTGCCCTCGCTCAACTTCATTGCCGGACTGTTGCTGGCCGAGTTGCATGGGCGTATGGGCTACTTCCCGCCAATCGTACGCACACGGCCGGCTGTCGATGCCCTGCCGAGGCGCTATGAAGTTGCTGAGATCATAGACCTTCAGGGCGTGCGCGAACAAGCACGCCGCACAAGATAGGCGGTCGAATGAACACCATCAACCGCTTCTATCGCTTGATTCGCAAGAACCCGGTCGTGACATTTGGAATCGGTGTGTTGAGCGCGCTGTTGGCCGAAAAGGGTACCGATCAGATCTTCAACGACCTGGGTATCTTGAAAGGGACAGCAATCATCGCTGTGTTGCTGATTGTGTCCGCGTTCTTATTCGATATGATTGTCCGCTGGTGGGCCTGGATGCGCTACGTGCCGCCGATCCATAGAGGATCGCCTCCTGATCAGCATCGCGGCCTGATCGCGCTTTTCAGCCGCCCGGAGACCTTGCGTAAGGCCGTCGCCCACCATGTGGACCGTCTGGAATCGCTCTGGCTGGTGGTGACGCCCCAGACTGAATCGTCCGCGCGAGAGGTGGAGACCGAGTTTCCGTCGTTGCAGATCTTCCAGGAGGAGATCAGCAATCCCTGGCGTGCCTGGGAGGCTTCGGGCGCGATCCGGCGGGCCCACGCCCAGGCTCTGGATCTCGGGTACGAGCCAAGCGAACTGATTGTTGACCTGACCGGCGGCACCACGGCCATGACGGTCGGTGCGGCGTCCGCGTGCCGGGATCTGGGGTTGGCCATGGAGATGGTGCCCGGCCAGTACAACGATGTGCTCAATGTGCAACGACCGTTGGAGGTGCTTGAGTTGGGTGTCGAGAATCCGAGCATAGAGAATCCGACCGTGTAGACGAGGCTGCCCAATGGATACAAGCCTGTTCGACCGAATCACAGCCTGGCCCAACCTCTGCGAGGCCTGGGAGCGCGTGGCCGACAACCGGGGAGCGCCCGGCCCGGATCGGGTGAGCATCGGTCGCTTCCGGCGCAACTGGGAGGAGAATCTGCGCACGCTGCAACGGCTCGTGCGCGAGAACCGCTACCGGCCGGGGCGATTGCGGCGTGTGGCCATTCCCAAACGGGGCGGCGGCCAACGGCTGCTGCGCATCGCCAATGTGGGCGACCGGGTGCTGCAGCGGGCCGCGCTCAATGTCCTGGATGACCTCTATGAGCGCCGCTTCTATGCGTGCAGCTACGGCTATCGGCCGGGACGCAGCCTGCACGACGCGGTCGCCGCTATCCTCGAATTTCGTGATCTGGGCCGAACCTGGGTGCTTGACGCCGATATCGAGACAATCCGTGTCTGAACCGAATCTGATGCGGTGCGCTGAACAACAACTTTGTCGATGAGGCAGCGGAGTAGGGCTTTTTTCTGTTGACGAGACAACACCTCTTGTCGCCAGATTTCGGGAAGTTTCTGGCCGATTGCCATGAAAGCTTCTTTGAGTTCTGGTGGCAAGCATAAGCGGCTGCTGCTCTTGCTGTTGAGCCTGAGCATATGCATCTTCAGCTTGGCGTAGGACCTGCAAACTCGACTCCCAACGCCGTTCCAACTCTGCGGCTACCAAGCGGTTATCTGGGTCTACCTGATTATATTGTCGTGCTGCCAAGGCCGCCTGATAGCGCAGCCGTTCAACTTGCTGCTGCTGGGCGTGATTGAGTTGGCTAGTTTCTTCCTGAAGATCAGAGAGTACCCGTTCGTAGGCATCAAGCTCAATGGGTGAAAAGGCTTGGAAGAAGGCATCAACGACTGCAGCATCGACCGGATCACCGGGGATTGTCTGACAGACGGGCACTCGATACTGCTGACGGAGGTAATTGCAAATGTAGCGAGTACCGGTCTTATACTGGACGACCATTTTATGGCCGCATTCACCACAATAGACGATTCCATGCAGAAGGGCGGACCCGGGTCTAGGTACGCCTCGAGATTTGTTACGGTCGTACTCTGCGTAGTTATCTTGAAGCATGGCTTGAATCTGTTCAAAGGTCTGCCAAGAAATATAGGCGGGGTACTTGTCTTGGATACAGATGCGCCATTCGTCTATGGGCAAGCGCTTCAGAGTAGCTTTGCCAGATGCATCACGTGTCGTTCGGGTTCGTCCGTAGACAAAGGCGCCAGCGTATGCAGGATTCTTCAATATGGCGAGGATAGCAGCAATTCTGGGTTTTTGCCAGACCACATCGCCGAATTGGTTCCGTCGCGGAATTCGCAAGTCATGCTCGTTCAAATAGATGAGCACCTGGCTGGCGGCTCTGCGTGCGCAGGAACGTGTGGAAAATGAGGTCAAGACGTTGCTGAACTTCCTGATTTGGCTCCTTGATCACTTGGCCGGCGGCATCGCGAACAAGACCGACGGGAAGAGGAAGGACGAGTTCTCCTCGTTGCGCTTTATTAAGCAGACCCGCAGTCATGCGAGCCCGTATGGTATGGAGTTCCAGCTCTGAAAGCTGACCTTTCAGACCCAGCAACAGGCGTCCATTGGGCGATGATGGATCGTAGACGCTATCGCTATCGGCGATTAGACATTGCCTGTAGCCGCAGACATCCAGCAGCGGATACCGATCAGAGCAATTGCGCGACAACCGAGTCACATCGGAAGAGAGGATGATGCCGACTTGTCCCAGGGTGACCTGGGCGACCAATGACTGGAAGCCTTCTCGATGCTGGGACGAAGTGCCAGTGAGGCCCAGGTCAGAATCAATCACTTCGACATCATCCTCTCGCCAGCCGAGCTCCACGGCCCGCTGGGTCAGCGCATATTGCAGACGCAGACTCTCCTGGTTGGTCAGCATCTGTTCGACTGTTTTGACAGCATCGACCATGGGCTGTTGCAGAATTTTCTGGCCGAGGATCTGGCCGACCGGCGCGTGCTGACCTTGATCGACAAATGGCTCGACGCCGGCGTGGCCAATCGCTTGCCGGATCGGGGCCTTGCCCAGGGCATGCCCATCTCGCCGCTGCTCTGCAACGTCTTCCTGCATCGGCTGGACGGCGCGTTGGTGCGCCGTCGCTGGGCCATGGTGCGCTATGCCGACGACTTCATCGTCTGCTGTCGCAGCCGGGATCATGCTGGGCAGGTGCTGGGCTTGGTGGAGGATGTATTGGGCGATCTGCATCTGCGGCTGGAGCCGTCCAAGACGCGCATCACTTCGTTCGAGGAGGGCTTCGACTATCTGGGCGTGCATTTTGAGGGCGACACCTATTCGTTTACGTGGCAAGAAAAGCGCTTCGTGGTCGAAGGGCCGACACCGTCGTGGCTGTGGGGGTATGTGCCGCGGGGCTATGTGTAGCCGGCGCGCAATGGCAAGGCGAGCGGAGCGCATGCCCTGAGCCTGTCGAATGGGAGGAATCTGGACGTTGCAGGCGCGAGATTCCTCGCTGGACTGTCGTCGGGTGGGAGGATCTCTTCGACCCGCTCGGAATGACAGTGTGGCGCTTGGACGAGAGTGTGACATTTGGGGAGACAGCGCATCGGTCAGACTGATGGGGGAGAGACTTGCCCACGAGACGGCGCCTTGTCATTCCGAGCGGGTCGAAGAAATCACACCGCACTGGGCAATTGTCCAGCGAGGAATCTTGACGTTGCAGGTGCGAGATTCCTCGCTGGATGGTCGTCCGGTGTGGGGGTGATCTCGTTGACCCGCTCGGAATCTTGACGTTGCAGGCGCGAGATTCCTCGCTGGACTGTCGTCGGGTGGGAGGATCTCTTCGACCCGCTCGGAATGACAGTGTGGCGCTTGGACGAGAATGTGACGTTTGGGGGAGACAGCGCATCGGTCAGGCTGATGGGGGAGCGTCTTGCCCACGAGACGGCGCATTGTCATTCCGAGCGGAGCGCATGCCCTGAGCCTGTCGAATGGGAGGAATCTTGACGTTGCAGGCGCGAGATTCCTCGCTGGATTGTCGTCGGGGGCGAGGTGATCGTTTCGACCCGCTCGGAATGACAGTGTGACGCTTGGACGAGAGTGTGACGTTTGGGGAGACAGCGCATCGGTCAGACTGATGGGGGAGCGTCTTGCCCACGAGACGGCGCCTTGTCATTCCGAGCGGGTCGAAGAAATCACACCGCACTGGGCAATTGTCCAGCGAGGAATCTTGACGTTGTAGGCGCGAGATTCCTCGCTGGATGGTCGTCCGGTGTGGGGGTGATCTCGTTGACCCGCTCGGAATGACAGTGTGACGCTTGGACGAGAGTGTGACGTTTCGGGGAGACAGCGCATCGGTCAGACTGATGGGGGAGCGTCTTGCCCAGAGGCGGCGCATTGTCATTCCGAGCGGAGCGCATGCCCTGAGCCTGTCGAATGGGAGGAATCTGGGCATGGCGAGTGCGAGATTCCTCGCTGGATTGTCGTCAGGTGCGGGGTGATCGTTTCGACCCGCTCGGAATGACAGTGTGACGCTCGAAAGACAGACGATGTTCGGATCTTGAGATCGAGGACGCAGACATGCGTGAATACTACGTTTACATGATGGCAAGCTACTCGCGGACGCTCTATACCGGTATGACCAACAATCTGGCGCGACGAGTGGCAGAGCACAAGAGCGGGCACGGTTCGGGCTTTACGAGCAAGTACAAGGTGACACGATTGGTCTATTACGAGAGTACCAACGATGTCCATGTTGCGATTGAACGCGAGAAGCGGATCAAGAGTTGGCGTCGGGAGAAGAAGGTTGCGTTGATTGAGGCAATGAATCCCGCGTGGAACGATTTGAGTGAGGGGTGGTAGTTTCGATTGGTGTGGGTGAAGCGGCTGCTTCGTCAATCCGAGCGCTCCGCGTCGAATACCCGGCGCTCTAACCTGAATGAACGATCATCTGTCATTCCGAGCGGGTCAACGGGATCACGCCGCACTGGGCAACTGTCCAGAGAGGAATCTTGACACTGCAAATACGTGCTTCGTCGTTTTGCCAGCGAGTTTCTTTCGTTCGGGATGACAGTGTGACGCTCGGAATGACATGGCGATGCTGGGAACGAAAGGCCAATTGTGGCGACACTCTATGTGACCGAGCCGGGGGCTCGCTTGGAAAAGGAATACCGGCGTCTGTTGGTGGTCAAGGACGATGAGGTGCTGGCGGCCGTGCCCTTTGCCCGTGTGGACCATGTGGTGCTGGTGGGCCGGGTGGGGACGACGACGCCGGCGCTGCATGCTCTGCTCGACGCGGGGGTGGGTCTGTCGTTGCTCAACGGCTGGGGCAAAGAGCGCGGCCGTCTGATGCCGCCCAGCGCCAAGAACATCCCCCTGCGCCATCAGCAATATGCCCGGGCCGGCGATGCGGACTTCTGTCTGGCCGTGAGCAAGGCCATTGTGGGCGGCAAGCTGCGCAACAGCCGTGCCTTCGCCCGCCGCATTGCCCGGCGCAACGATCTGGAGATGGACCACTGCTTCACACGTTTGAATGACGCGCTCAACGGCCTGGACGCGGCGACCAGCTTGGCCACGGTGCGCGGACTGGAGGGCAGCGCGGCCCGTGCCTACTTCGGCCTGCTGCGCGCGGCCATCGACCCGGCCTTCGGCTTTGAAAAGCGCACGCGGCGTCCGCCCAAGGATCCGGCCAACGCGCTGCTCAGCCTGGGCTATTCGTTGCTCAACGAGAACCTGATGACCGCGTGCGAAGTGGCGGGCCTGGATCCCTACGACGGCTTCTTCCACGCCGACAAGTACGGACGCCCGGCCTTGGCGCTGGATCTGGTCGAGGAATTCCGCAGCGTGATCGTCGATTCGCTGGTCTACGGGCTGATCCGGCGGCGTCGCCTGACCGTCGACGACTTCGAGGACGCGGCCGGCGGCGCGGTCTACCTGCGGCGGGGTTCGCTGGGCCTCTTCTTTCGGGCCTACACGGACAAGTTGCAGAGCGAGGTCAAGGTCGAAAGCATCGGCCGGCCGTTGACCTACCAGAAGATCTTCGAAGTCCAGGCCCGCAAGCTGCGCGCCGTGATCGAGGGCAAGGCCGAGCGCTACGAGCCGTTTCGCACACGCTGAGGGGGCAGATGTCATTGCGAGCGCTCCTCGCGGGATACCCGGCGCTCTAACTGGAATGAACGTGCTACTGTCATTCCGAGCGGGTCAGCGAGATCACATCGCACTTGGCAATACGCCAGCGAGGAATCTCGGTTTGCGATACCGAGACTCCTTCGGTTGCACTCAGGACATGCCTTCGATGGTGACTCAGGACACAGGGCATGCGCTTCGCTCGGAATGACAACACACAGATCGGACCAACAGACATGGCCAAACACTTTGTCGTCGTCGCCTACGACATCCCCAGCAACCGGCGACGCACCAAACTGCACACACGGCTCAAGGAGTTCGGCACACCGGTGCAGTACAGCGTCTTCGAGTGCCTGGTGGACGACCGCGAACTGGAAAAGATGCGGCGCACGGTCAACCGCATCATCAAGCCGCGGCTGGACCATGTGCGCTACTACTTTCTCTGCCGCACATGTCAGGCCAAGATCGAAACGACCAGCGCCGGACGCGAGGTGACGAGCGAGGAAGACCTATGGGTGGTCTGAAAAACGACCGACAGTTGAAGCGGCCTACCCCGCCAGTCGGTCGCAGAAAAGCGGCCAATACGGGCCTGGACGCGGCCCGCCATGGCAAGCACGGCGACCGGGTCGGGGCAACAACGGGTCTATGGCCGCCACACCGGCCTGCAATTGTGCCGATGCTGACGAGGTCGGGCGCGTGGTGTCGGTTTGACGCCGGCCTGCCGTCAGCGTTAGAATGGACGCGGGCCCAAAACGACCGACTGCCGGTTTTTTTGACAGACCGTCCCGGTCGTTTTCGGGGAAACAGAGAGCCGGGCAATCCATTGGCCGGTCACTCGTTCGCCAACGGCCCAACTTTGTCAGCCCCACGTCGGAAACGTCAGCTTGGCGCCGACGAAATGGGGAGACAACGCGGAGAATGCCCTTCGGGGTGCTGAAATAATTGGGGCATGTTGTCTATTGCTTCCTGATCGACGGGAAACAACGCGGAGAATGCCCTTCGGGGTGCTGAAATGTTCGAGTTCGGCCATGCCGGGCACTTCTTCGAGTTCGAAACAACGCGGAGAATGCCCTTCGGGGT
>CAVOQD010000032.1:0-154853 GCA_963698255.1 uncultured Chloroflexia bacterium
ATCGGGGATTCGGGAGTAGGGTTCGGGCGTTCGCGGGGAGACAAGGTATCATGGTTCTTTGGATCTCGTGTGGTAGAGCCGACATTCCGGGATTAGGCTACGATCTTTCGTGTACCCCTAATTCGTTCTGGCCTAATCCCGGAATGCTTCAACAGACTTTGAACCCATTCATCTCATTGTTTCATCACCAACTGTCGGCGACGAGCACACCCAATGCAAACTGAATGTGCATCGCCTTTGCCTCCTGAATCACAATCGTCGGCAACTGGTGGTGTGGGCGGAAATCGAGCGCATGCTTCAGAAGCACCTCCTCGTCGCCAATCGCTAGCGGATAGGGCCTCCTCCATTCCGCCGTGCCGCGCATGAAGTTGAACGCTCGGCGGGCCGACCAGGCGCGATCCAGGCGAAAATCTTCGGCCTGCGGCCATGGCTGATAGCTGCCGCCCGGCTGTTGCGCTTGCCGCCGCGCTTCTCCCCGCCCGATCGCATCCAGCACATCGAGCAGGAGTCCACCGCCGACTTCGGCCAGCCGCCGATCCGCACCGGGACCGTCGATACCGTCCGGCAACAGCACATCAGCCTGATCGGCCACGGCCCCTGTATCCAAGGTCGCATCCATCCAATGCACTGTTACGCCCAGGGGATTGACGCCATCACGAAGCTGCCAGAAGAGCGGTGCAGGGCCACGATAGTCGGGCAGACGAGACGGATGCACGTTGAGGAAGCCCTGCGCCGGCATCGCCAGCACTGCTGCGGGAATCCGCCTCGGGAAACAGGCCACACAGGCGACGTCGGCATTTAGTGTAGCCAATAGCTTGACGGTTTTCGGTGCAGTCAAGCTGTCCAAGGCATAGACCGACAGCCCATGTTGCCACGCTATGTTGACGGTATTGGTCGTCACATATGACCCGCTGCCAAGGCTGATCTCCAGTTCATCAACGGGCAGCGCAGTTGCCGATGGCGGATCGATCTTTTCATACGCCGGCGATCCATTCACGCCCGGCACAGCCGAACGATCGATGATCATCGCAACGACGTTGATGCCCGCCAGCAACAAGATCTCCAGCACAGTCCGCGAATAGACGCCGTTCATGCCCCAGAAGATCACCCGCTGCCTTTTCCCCCTTGCGTGTTCGATTGACATCTCTTCCGCCTGACAGCCTATAATCACATGATACTGAAGTGCGCAGAAGTAACCAGCAAAGGTAGGCAACCCATGGCACGTATGGTCAACTGTGTGAAACTTGGACAAGAACTGCCGGGTTTGGAAAAACCGCCCTATCCCGGCGAACTGGGCCAGCGAATCTACGACAACGTATCTCAGGACGGCTGGGATGCCTGGATGGCGCATTCGGTCATCCTGATCAACCACTACGGACTCAGCTTCGCCGATCCGCGGGCCGTCGACTTCATGAAGGAGCAGATGGAAGAGTTCTTCTTCGGCGAGGACGCCCAGATGCCCGAAGGCTGGACACCCGAAGGGCAGACGGTCAAGGGCGCGCCGCAGAAGTAACGGCTAGAGACATCGCCGATACGACCGCGGCCTATCCTTGCAGCAGGCCAAATAGTCAGCCCCCATTGAGCAAAAACTCAGGCGCAATGTCGAAGACGAGTCTGGCGTGTGCAGCCCGCAGTGCCGATTCGACTTCCGCCGGACTACGCCCTCTGGCGAAGATGAAGCCGAGATAGCTGTCGCCTTCGGGCAACGGCGAGATGGAGTAGTTGATCTTGGCCGTGATCTCCACCCCTTCAACGCCCGAAACCTTGGCGGCATCGTCAACCCCATCCACACCTTTCAGCACGCCGGCCTCGGGAATCGGAATCATCATCACGCCGCTGGCCTGCTCTTCGCGTGACGTCGCCTCCAGGGGCAATCCACAGGCCTGACGCACGATCAACTCCTCCAGTGACCCATTTATCCCGAAACGCAACGTTTGCGAACAGAGTCCGCCGATTGACCGGCCGGCCACTTCGAGCATCCATGGGCCGTCGTCATTCACGCGCAGCTCAGCGTGGACAGGCCCCGTTCGCAGCCCCAGAGACTGTGCCGCCTGAGCCACGGTGTCGGCAATGGCGATCTGGTCCGCCTGCGGCAGCCGAGACGGCGTCACATAGATCGTCTCCTCGAAGAAGGGGCCATCCAGCGGGTCCGGCTTGTCAAAGAGCGCCAGCACGATCAGGCGCCCATCGTCGAGCAACCCCTCCAACGCCACCTCGAAGCCCGGAATGAATGATTCAACGAGATAGGGATGGGCTGCGTCGGCTGGAAACTGGTCGTTCAGCAGCCGGGTCAATCGAAAAAGGGCCGCTGAGAATTCATCAGCGTTGTCTGCGCGGATGACGCCGCGGCTGCCGTTTAGGTTGAGCGGCTTGACCACGCAGGGGTAGGGAATCTGTTGGGCCACGGCCTGGGCATCGTCGGCGGTGGAGAACCGCTTAAACCATGGGCAGGGCACGCCGGCGGCATCCATCCGATCGCGCATGCGATGTTTGTCGCGGGCCGCGTACGCGCTTTCGGGCGAGTTGTGGGGCAGCCCCAGCAACTCGGCAACCCTGGCCGCGATCAATGTGCCGCTGTCGTCGACCGCCAGCACGGCGCTGACCGAACGTCGGCGGGCAAGATCGGCAATGGCCTGGGCCGCGCCCGGATCGTCGAAGTCGAACCCCTGCGCCTGCTCCCAGTGCTCGGCCAGTTCCCGGCTCATGTTGACCACGGGCGTCACATTGACGCCAAGTCGCTCCGCGGCCTGGTGAAAAGCCCCAGCGCGATAGCTACGTGCACCGGTGAGCAACATCAGGCGTGGGCGGTTCGATTCTTCCATCATTGGGAATCCTTCCTCGTGGCCGATTTCATCAGCGGATCGATTGACCCGCGCAACAACCGCCAATAGAAAAGTAGCAACAGAACCGTGGGCAGCAAAATGGCGAGGCCAATGACGGTCGGCGCTATCGACGGATCAAAGAGCATCCGGTTGGCCATACCACTGCCCAGCCCCAATGTTCGAGACTGGCCATTGGAGAGCACCAGTGCAGCGGCCATTTCTTGGGTCACGATCAGGAAGCTGAGCAGGACCAGCCACTTGGTTAGCACAAGGAGGCTGAATTGATGCAGCGACTCAGTGTTCCGCCGTTCGGCCCCCCGGCCCAAAATCCTGGGGGAGGCTGCAACCACATCTTTAGTGTGGGGCGAAAACGGGCTATCCAGGAGCATTGGTGGCGGCAACCGCCGGGGCATCAATGCAACCAACCATGTGCCGATGCAGATAGCGGCCGAAGCGTAGATCAGTGTCAGCAGCCAACGGCCATCGCCCAAATGCAGTTGGCTCTGCAAGCCGGTTAGCGGGACAAACGAGATCGGCAGCGTTACCAAGCCGAGGATGCCAAGCGCCGAGGAAAGCCGGTCGGACCAGGGAGATTTCCAATCGGCAAGCCGGCGACCTAATGGAGGGGCGACGGTCACAGCCGCCAGCGCGGTGATGCCCGCCATGAGGAATATGTTGGCCAACCAATAGCCATGGTCGAAACTGCCGAAAAGTTGGCGAAGCGCATTGGGCCATTCGGCTACATTCAGGCTCATGACCAGCGGAACCGACAGCGGCAAGAGAATCGCAATCATGGCAAGACCCGCTAGAATCGGCCGCCCAAACGTATAAGTGGGCTGACCGGTTGCCGGTTTGTGATCATCCAACGCCGGCTTTCCATCTCGACTCGCCATGGCAGATTCGAGCTTGCCCGAAAAATAGACGATCCCCCATGCCGACAACGCCAATAGCGGGACCAGCAAGAGCGCCATGACGGCTGAATGCACCGGCAGACCGCCGGCAACGCCGGTCTGATAGATCCAGCTTGCCAACAGATGCGAAGCGTTGAACGGAGCGCCGCCATTGAGCAACAGAACAACCGCCGCGTCTGACAGCACCACGTAGGCGCTGAAGCAGAGCGTCAGACCGATGGCCGGGCTGTGCCGGCTCAACGGCCAGGCCAGCAGCAGGAAAAGTGTGGCGAAGGGGAGAATCCGCCAGGCCTGGATGGCGGCGACGGCCAACAACGTCGGCCAGATGTCTTGGCCGGCCAGGGCCAGCGTCGGCGCGAAGATCTGTCGCCAGGCCGGCATGGTCAGTGCGAACGGCATAGCCAGCGGCAGGAGCAGGAGCCAGGCCATCCCGCCGTGGCTACGTTTGCTCTGCTCCACCAGGGCGACGCCGGCAAAGCCCAACAAAAAAACGAGAGGCAGGGTGAAGGTCAGCACGATCAGCGTGTTGCGAAGCGCGTGGCGGAAAAGATAGCTGCGTGCAACGGACAATGCCTGGGCGAGGCTGCCGGTGATCCCCGCGGGCGTCGATGATTGTGGAAAGAGGACGCCGACGCTGATCAGCAGGATTGATGCAAGGATGGCGAGCAACGTCACGATGGCCAGACCCGCAAGCGCATAGGCGATGTAGTGCCGAAATGTGCTCACAGCCTACACCGAGACATTGTGTCCTGTAAAGGCTGGCATAAATGGGCATATAGGTTGTGATGCTTGCTTTCGGCCCCCCGACCCCCAATCCTGGGCCTACCTATACCCGCATCTCTTTGATAGGGCGAAAATCGGCTCTCCTGGAGTATTGGGGGCGGCGACCGCCGGGGCATTGATGCCCTGGTGACGGCCATCTCGACCCTTCGCCAGCCTTTTTCGCATCGCCTCTCTGACTTGTCGTTCCGCCTAGATCCGTGCAATCCGCGTCCCATCCTCTGTCACTATGGCCGACCATTGGAGCCATCGAAAACAAACGCTCCGGGATTCAAAATATGGGCCGGATCCCAGCAGTCCTTCAACTGACGCATGAGCGATTGCGCGGGCGGCTCATAGCCCCAGCGCACGATTGTGTCCTGAAACGGCTCCGGCATGGACAAAACGACAGCGTATCCGCCCAATGCCAATGCAGGCTGCCGAAGTGCGGCTACAGCGGACCGAGCGCTCGTTTCGTCGGTGTAGACTCCCTTGGCATAGACGAGTCCGCCGGCGCAGTCGATGCAGAGTTGACGGCCATCTTTGGACGGACGGTTGCCGGGTTGTTCGGTCAGGAATCTATCCAGATGTTTGGCCGGCACGCCGGCACGCATCAGCATCTGATCGTCCTGCGTTGAGGCGAGGAACCCGGACCAGACATCGAGCCCGCTTCGATCGGTTTCGATGATCAGTTGCGCTCCGTGCGCTCTCAACGTGTTGCTGACCGCCGCCAGTTCGGCCGCTACATCTTCGGGCAAACCTTCGGCGGTGTAGAGCAGCGTGTAGACCGCGCCTGTCAGCCCCGGAACATCGGCATTTTGCACGATCACGACGGCCGACGCAATCAGGGCGTGGCCCAGCGCATGTCCGGCCAACGTGAGTCCTTGCGCCAGTGTCGACACGGGAATCGCCAGCGTGCGCCGGGCACGCGGCTGCGGAATGAGCTTGAGCGTGACGTCGGTCAGCAGCCCCAGCGTACCGTGGGATCCGACAAAGAGTTTGGGCAGATCGTAGCCGGCCACGTTTTTGACCAACGGGCGTCCGGCCCGGATCACTTCGCCCCTGGCCATGGCCACCGTGGCGCAGAGCATGATGTCGCGCAGAGCGCCGTAGCGCATGCGTTTTGGCGCGTTGATGTTGGACGCCACCAGCCCGCCGACCGTTGTCTCGGGCCATGGAGAGGCCAGCGGTGTTTGCAGTTTGTGCTCGGCTAGAAAGGACTGAACGTCGCTGAGCAGCGTGCCCGCGCCGACCGTCACATTGAGATCATCGGGCGCGAAGGCGAGGATGCCCTGCATCTTCCCGGTCGACAGGCGGATATCAGCGTTGCCCAGCGGGCCATCGCCGATTCGCACGCTGCTGCGCGCTTCGCTCAGTGCAGCCAGTCCGGCGGCAGCTTCCTGCGCATTGGCCGGTATGAAAACGTCCGACGCGGGCATCAGCGGGGCCAAGCGCTCTGGAACCGGCGTGATGTCCGGAAAGATTTTGCCCGGATTGAAGACGTTGTCCGGGTTAAAGATCGCTCGCACATCGAGCATAGCCGCCAGTTCGGCGTCGCTGAACATGAGCGGCATGTAGGCGCGTTTCTCAATGCCGACGCCATGCTCACCGGTGATGCTGCCATCGCGGTCCAGACAGAGCTGAATGATCTCCTTGCCGGCCGCATGCACGCGATCCATCAGCTCAGCGTCGTTGACATCACAGAGGATCAGCGGATGCAGATTGCCGTCGCCTGCGTGGTAGAAGTTGGCCGTGCGCACATCATAGCGGTCGCACACTTCGGTGATCTCGGCCAGGACTGCGCCCAACTGGCTGCGCGGCACGGTGACATCGGTCAGCACGTAGTTGGGCGACAGACGGGAGAAGGCTCCAGCCGCGCTCTTGCGGCCATACCAGATCTGCTGCCGTTCCTCCTCAGTCTGGGCGAAGCGGATATCGTAGCCGCCGTTGTTGTCGAGCAGATCGGCGATCTCCTCCATTTGCGAATCGAGGCTCTCCGGGTAGCCGTCGACCTCCACAATCAGCGCTGCGCCGGCATCGATGGGCAGCCCCGCATGGGTGAACTCCTCGATCATGCGCATGCTGCGCTGGTCCATCAACTCCAACGTGGCAGGAACCAGACCGGCCGCAATCACGGCGGAGACGGCTTTGCCGGCCGCGGTCTCCGATTCGAACGAGACCATCATGGTCTTGACGCCGGGCGGGTTGGCGATCAGACGCAGCCAGGCTTCGGTCACGATGCCCAGCGTGCCTTCGCCGCCCACGACCAGTGCGCTGAAATCGTATTCGGGATAGTCGACAGCCTGTCCGCCCAGCGTCACGATCCGGCCGTCGGCTAGCACCAGTGTGAGTCCCATGATGTAGTTGGTGGTGACGCCATATTTGAAGCAGTGGGGACCGCCGGCGTTGGTGCCCAGATTGCCGCCGATGACGGATGACCGTCCGCTGGCCGGATCGGGCGGGTAGTAGAGGCCGACCGTCTTCACCAACTGATCGACGACCAGGTTGACGGCGCCGCTCTGCACATGAGCAGTTCGCCCGCGCACGTCCAACTCAAGCAGGCGGTTCATCTGCGAAAAGACGACGACAATCCCGCCCATTTCGGGGACGACGGCGCCGGACAACCCTGTGCCCGCGCCGCGCGCGATCAACGGCACGCCGTGTTCGTGGGACCAGCGCACCAACTTGCTGACATCTTCGCTGCTGTGGGGATAGACCGCGCCGTCAGGCTTGCCGCGATCAAAGCCGGCGTCAACCTCGTAGGTGATCAGCTCGACCGGGTTGGTGACCAGTTGACTGCTGTCAAACAGGTCGGTCGGCAGCGGGGTCGGTTCTGTGCGCTTGGTCTTTGGATCGCCCACTCTCCTGGCTCCTGGCTTTGGTAAAGATGGTGAAGAGATCAGCCACAGATGAACACAGATAGGCTCAGATTTTCACAGATGAATTTGGGACGGATTCTACGTTATCATCAACAAATATTTGGAGATCGAGAAGATCGTGCGGCTAAAAACCGCACCTACCGAATGTCATGCCTATTCTCTAATCTCAATCTGTGTCCCATCCGTGGAAATCCGCGTTTATCTGTGGCAAAAATTGGCTTTCAATCTGCAACGCGATAGGACCAGTCCAATAGTTCAACCAGATGCACAACCTCAGCATCCAGACCGGCGCGCTTGACGCCGTAGATGTATTGCATATGGCAACCGGTGTTGGTGGTCACGATGATCGATGCGGCGCTGTTACGAATGTCGACCATCTTGGCGTCCAGCACCAGATTGGCGGTTTCGGGGTGCATGATGTTGTATACGCCGGCGCTGCCGCAACATTTGTCCGGCTCACTGAGTTCGACAAGATCGATGCCGGGGATCTGGCGCAACAGAGATCGCGGCTGGTTGACAACGCGCTGGGCGTGGCGCAAATGGCAGGAATCGGCATACGTCACGCGTGCGTTGATAACACCTGTGGGTTTGGTGTGCAAGTGATCCACAAGAAATTCACTGACGTCCTGGAGCTTGTCCACAAACAACTGCGCCCGATCTGCATATTGCGGATCATC
Organism: uncultured Chloroflexia bacterium; assembly: GCA_963698255.1. Lineage (GTDB taxonomy): Bacteria > Chloroflexota > Anaerolineae > Caldilineales > Caldilineaceae > JAWKOK01. Next base: position 8,049 of record CAVOQD010000032.1, read on the forward strand.
GGCGAGCAGATGTGCATATTCTTTGAGCGTGGCGCCACAGCCGCCGGCATTGCTGATAATGGCTTCATAGGCATCCACATCAACGGCGTCGATATTCCGGCGGGCCAGATCGCGGGCCAGATCACCTTCGCCGATGTGTAGCGCTGCCGCTCCGCAACAGGTCTGCATTTCCGGGAACTGCACTTCGTAGCCGTTGCGCTGCAGCACGCGGATCGTGGCCGCGTTGACATTACCCAGGAAGGCGTCCTGGACACAGCCGTAGAGCAATGCCACAACGCCGCGGCGTTGCCCAAAGGCCGGCGCCGGCCGGCTGTAGTCCGGGAAGACGGCGCTGAGCTGGGGCAACAACGCCTCCATATCGCGCAGGCTCTCGGGCAGCACGCCCATGGCCTCCACCAGTTTGGGCAGCCCCAGACGCTGGTAGATCGTCAGCCCCCGGGCCAGAAAACGCAGGCGTTCTTTGTGGGGCATCAGCTCTTTGAGCGCCAGCCTGCGCACCAACCGTTCCGGGCCGCTGACCGTGCGCTTCTCTTCGATGCCGGCGCGCGCCATTTCCAGCAGCGACCCATATTGGACGCCGGACGGGCAGGCTGTCTCGCAGGCGCGGCAGCCCAGGCAGAGATCGATGTGGCGTCGAAATGCACCGTCCACATCGATGCGTCCGTTGGCGGCAGCGGTCATCAACTGGATGCGCCCACGCGGGCTGTCCATCTCCGTGTTGAGCACGGCATAGGTCGGACAGGCGGGCAGACAGAGCCCGCAGTGAATACACTGTTGAAGCAGGTTTTGGGTCTCGGGTGTGGCCAACGATTTTGGTGGATTCATAGCCCATCTACGATAACATAGTGGCGGCCCGCTTGTCGAACAGGATTGCCGCAAGGAAGCCCCAGGAGAACGGGACGGAATGACGACGCTCTTTTGCTTTCAGCACCCTTCTATGCTACGATTCTGCCAACTTTCACTGCAAGGAGAATGCTCTGTGGATTGCCCAAACTGCGGTACGTGGAACCCCGATGACAAGGACGTCTGTTGGCGTTGCCAAACGGAACTGCCGACCCCCGTCGTGAAGAAGAAGCGCAACATGCGCCGCATTGCCGGTTTGCCAATGTGGTTCTGGCTGGCCATCGCGGTATTCTTTGCAATAACATTTCTGGGGCAGTGTTTCATGCCCGGCATTCCTGGAGTTTGACGGTTATCACTGAATGAGTCCGACATCTTCGGCACACTCCCTGCACGAGTGTCGAGATTGTATGCTGTTGATCGGCGCATGGCGCAAACTGAGCCCGACTGGCCTTCCCCTGTTCTCGCCGCTGGATCGGCGCGACAGGGGATTTTTTTCTGAGTACGCATGCCTTCATCTTTTCACAAGCTAGAATCTGACAATCGCACAAATTCGGAAGCGAACGCCCTCGCTTTTTCTGAGATAGCCGGGCTGCTGGTTGCCTGGCACGATCTGCATCAACGCCTGCTGCCCTGGCGCGATCAGGCCGCCGGAGCGCGCAATCCGTACGCAGTCTGGATCAGCGAGATCATGGCGCAGCAGACGCGTCTGGAGACGGTGGTCGACTACTTCGTCCGTTGGATGGAGCGGTATCCAACGGTTGAAGCCCTGGCCGCGGCCGATCAGCAGGACGTTCTCAAGCAGTGGGAAGGCTTGGGGTACTATGCCCGGGCCCGCAATCTGCACAAAGCGGCGGGCATCATCGTCGAACAACACGGCGGTATCGTCCCGGACGATCGGAAATCTTTGCTGGCGCTGCCGGGCATCGGCGAATACACGGTCGGCGCCATACTGAGCCTCGCCTTCAACCAGCCCGAGCCAATTCTCGACGGCAACGTCAAACGCGTGCTCGCACGCCTGGGCGATGTGGATACCCCCATCGGCGACACGACGACACTGAAGCGTCTCTGGTCGATGGCGCGCCGTCTGGTTGAATCGACAGCGGCAGGCACGGCCGGTTCATGCAATGAAGCAATGATGGAATTGGGTGCGACAATCTGCACGCCGACCAGTCCCCGCTGTCTGATCTGCCCGCTGGCCAGCCACTGCCGGGCATTGCAAAACGGTACGCATCTGGAGCGTCCGGTCAAGCGGCCCCGCAAGAAGACACCCCACTACGACGTGGCAGCGGGCGTCATCTGGCAGGATCTGCCGTATAGATCGCCGCTTCTGATTGCCCAGCGTTTGCAGGATGGCATGTTGGGCGGGATGTGGGAATTTCCAGGCGGCAAGCTGGAATCGGACGACGAAGATTTGCGCGTCTGCCTGCGCAGGGAGATCGACGAAGAATTGGCCATGGACATTGAAGTCGGCGACTTCCTGACGTCGGTTGATCATGCGTTCACCCATTTTCGCATCACGCTGCATGCCTTTCACGCACGCCATGTCAACCGGACGCCACAGGCCATCGATTGCGCGGATTGGCGATGGGTGGAGTTGGACGGTCTGGACGAGTTCCCATTCGGCGTTGCAGATCGACAGATCATCGAGACATTGCGCAACGGCAATGGTGTAAAAAATGGCAAGATCAAGTAATATTGTGAAACAAAAAACACCGGCCCACATTTGTCGATATCGTTAGGATCGGGTTGAATGCCCATGAAGAATCAAAATTCCGCAGACGTAATTGAGTCAGCCCAAAAGTCCAAGGCGAATCTGCCCAGGCGTTCAGTCTGGTTGGGGATTACGCTCCTTGTGTCCATTCTTGCCCTGGCATTTGCCGCCGCACCGTTGCTTGCCCAAGAGGGCGATGCAACTTCGGCGTCCGAGACATCGGTTGATCCGTCCACCATTAGCGCTGACCAGGTCAACCTGATTGCGCGTGAACTCTGGTGCCCGCTCTGTTCCGGCGTGCGATTGGATGCCTGTGAGCTGAAAGCCTGCGATCAGATGAAAGACGAGATCGCCATCAAGCTGGCGGCCGGCGATGGTCTGCCCGAGATCAGAGCCTACTTCATCGATCAATACGGGCCGCAGGTGCTGGGTGAACCGCCGCGTGAGGGTTTTAACCTTTTGGCTTGGGTGTTGCCGATTCTCGTCATGATTGGGGGCGGTGTCTTCCTGGTCACACGCGGACGTAAGATTTTCCGCAGCGACGGTCCCACAGAGACCGCTGCTGCGTCCGGCGTCGCAAACGGCGCTGGCAACGAGCAGGCCGCAACGGAAACGCCACCGGAAGACCCGTACGCCAGTCAACTTGAGGAAGAGTTGAAACAGTATGACTGAGAAAGAAACACTGGACGCCCGACCGGAAACCCAATCAGAGCCTCCTGTTCCCGAGAGTGCGCCATCGAACGATGGCCCCGATGCACTGGAGGCGGCCAAGCTCCAACGACGAACCAAGTTGTGGCGGCTCTTTTTCATCGCCGTGCTCGTGGTCTTCGTCTGGTTTCTGGCCGTCGGCTTGATCCGCACCACCGTCTCTGAACAGCGCGCCAGCGGCGAAGCGCCCACGTTCGAGTTCACGACCTTTGAGGGCGAGACCATCAGCCTGGAAGACCTGGCCGGCAAAGGCGTCGTGCTCAATTTCTGGGCCAGTTGGTGCGAGCCTTGCCGGGCTGAGGCCGCGCTGCTCGAATCCACCTGGCGGCGCGAGGCCGGCGGCGACATCATGTTCCTGGGCCTCGATTATCTGGATCAGGAACATGCAGCGCTTGAATATCTGGCTGAGTTCGATATTACCTATCCAAACGGACCGGACAAGCAGAGCGCAGCGGCCCGCACCTACGGCATCAAAGGCGTACCGGAAACATTTTTCATCGGCCCGGACGGACAGATCGTGAGCCAGGTCATCGGCCCGATCGTGAGCCAGGCCGATCTTGATCGTCGATTGGATGAGATTCGTCCTTAGGAGATTGTTTCATGATATTCAACATAGGTTATCTGATCCTTGTCATTGCACTGGTGGTGGCCCTATTCGGCGTGGTGGTCGGCTACTGGGGCGGCTACCGCCGGCAGTCCAACTACGCCGCGGCCAGCTTCCACGCGGTCTATGCCGTGGCCGCGCTGGTTACGGCGGCGTCCGTGATTTTATGGTACGGTCTGCTGACGGATAAATTTCAGCTCTCCTATGTCTGGAATCATTCGGAGCGAGCGCTCCCTGTCTTCTATAAATTCGCCGCTCTCTGGGGCGGCCAATCGGGCAGCCTGCTCTTCTGGGCCCTGATTCTCAGCATTTACAGCATGGTCGTCGCTCTGTCGTTTCGGCGAAAGCTGCCCACGCAGATGCCCTTCGTCAACGGGACGATGTTGGCCACCTCGGTCTTTTTTCTGGTCCTGATGGTCTTCGCCACCAATCCCTTCGAACTCTTTGGCTTCGCGCCGCCGGACGGCCAGGGACTCAACCCGTTGTTGCAGAATTACTGGATGGTCATCCATCCGGTCATGCTCTATCTCGGCTACGTTGGGCTGGCCGTGCCCTTTGCATTCGCCGTGGCCGCGCTGATGAGCAAGCAACTGGGCAACCAGTGGGTGCGCACGGTGCGCCGCTGGACGCTCATCCCCTGGATGTTTCTTGGCGCAGGCATCCTGATGGGCAGTCAGTGGGCCTATATGGAACTGGGTTGGGGCGGCTACTGGGCCTGGGATCCGGTTGAGAATGCCAGCTTTCTGCCCTGGCTGACGGCGACGGCTTTCCTGCACAGCATCGTGATCCAGGATCGCCGCGGTATGCTCAAAGTCTGGAATATGGTGCTCATCTTCGCTACCTACTTCCTGGTCATTCTCGGCACGTTCACCACCCGCAGCGGAATCCTGGAAAGCGTGCACAGCTTTGCACGCAGCAACATCGGCCCCTTCTTCCTGGGCTTCCTGGTGATCATGGCCTTCAGTTTCCTCTGGCTGCTCTTTGATCGCCTGCCGCTTCTGAAAAGCGAGAACGAAATTGACTCGGTGGTATCCCGGGAGGCTGCCTTCCTGGCCAACAACTGGCTCTTCACCGGCATCACCTTTGCCACGCTCTGGGGCACCTTCTTCCCCATGTTCAGCGAAATCGTGACCGGCCAGCGTATCAGCGTGGCCGCTCCGTGGTTCAACAAGGTCAACGGTCCGCTCTTTCTCATGTTGCTGTTCTTGATGGGTGTCGGACCGTTGCTGGGTTGGCGGCGCACAAGCGTCTCTGTACTGCGCAAGCAGTTCACCTGGCCCTTGGTCGCTACGCTGGGGTTTGGCGTTGTCTTTTCGTTCTTCAGCCAGAGCATCTATCCGATCATCGGCCTCTCGCTCTGCGTCTTTGTGGTCGCGACGATCATCCAGGAATATGTACGCGGCATTATGGCGCGACGATCCATCACCGGTGAGAATCCATTTTCGGCTGCCGGTCAGTTGATTCGCCGCAACGGACAGCGCTACGGCGGCTATATCGTGCATTTGGCCATCGTCATGATCGGCGTCGCCATCATCGGCAACGAGTTCTATCTGTCGACCACCGATGTGACGCTGGGTGAGGGCGAACAGGCGGAACTTGCCGGCTACACCTTCATCTATAATGGTCTCAATGTCGACCGTCAGACAAACCTGACCGAGTATGCAGCCTACATGTCCGTCGTCGAGACGGATAGCGGCAAGGTCATCGGGACGGTGAAGCCGAGACGCAACATCTATGACAAGACGCCCGACATGCCGACCAGCGAGGTCGGGCTGCGCATGCGTGCTTCTGAGGACATCTACGTGGTATTGAACGGCTGGGATCAGACCACAGCCACGTTCAGCATCTTCGTCAACCCGCTGACGGTCTGGATGTGGATCGGCGGCGTGGTGATGATATTCGGCACGCTGATCGCCATGTGGCCGGCCCCCAAACGACGGGAGTCGACAGTCGCCGCGCCGTCCGGCGTGGGCGTCAGTGCGTAGAAACAAAAGATTGCCACAGATGGCCACAGATAAACACCTGATATTCACAGATATCTTCCGGCAAAGTGTGGGGCCAGCGTGACCACGAAACTATCTGTGTCCTATCTGTACAAAATCTGTGTGAATCTTTGGCAGAAATCAGTTCTTGCAGTGGAGTCACAGATGAATAAAGATGGTTTCCGGGTGATATCTGTGCCGTCTGGAAACGCTTCAGAATCATCCGTGTCAATCTGTGTCCATCTGTGGCAAAGCCCTTCCACTGGTGACACGCTAGAAATGGACAAACGATTGTGGTAGTGATCTCTCTAATACTTGTCTCGATCATCGCTGTGCTGGCGTTCATCTATGTGGCCGAACCGCTGCGTAAGCCGTCGACAACGCTGCGCGCGGACGAGGACGACGAATTGGTCGATCTGATTCAGCGCAAGGACGTGGTGCTGCGCAATATCAAAGAGGTCGAATTCGACTACCACACGGGGAAGTTGAGCGAGGCTGACTACGAGGCCTACAACCAGCGCATGCGCCAGCAGGCCATTGGCCTGATCCGCCAGATCGAGAAACGCTCGCCCGAGGTGGCCGGTCTCGATGCTGAGATGGAGACGTTGATCGCCTCTCGTCGCAAGACCAAGACGGCAGTTGCGTCCTCCGTCAACGGTACTCCGCCCGCCCCGGCCAAGTCGGCGGCTGCAGCGACGGTGAAAGAGACCGACGTCATCTTCTGCCACGAGTGCGGCGCCAAGGCCAAGACCAGCGACAAGTTCTGCGCCCAATGTGGTACGGCCTTGCGCGTCGAAACTGCATAGTCTTCAGGTTTGAGTCATGGTCGTCCCCGGCGGTGCACCGCCGGGGACGACCATGACTCAAACCTTCTACTACTGATTGTTCCACGCCTCTGAGTCCGGCGTGAAGAGCGGCGCACCGAACTCCTCCACACCAAATTCAGCGATCAATTCCTGGGTCGGCACAGAGACCAGCCAGTCGATGTAGGCTGTCGCCAGCTCGGCGTTGATCTCCTCACTCTTGCTCGGATCCACGGCGATCACGCCGTAGGGATTGAAGAGCACCGGATCGCCTTCCATCACAATGCCCAGGTCGATGCCTTCGAGCGTGCGTGCCAGATAGGTGGCTCGGTCACTCAACGTGTATGCCTGCTGCTCGTCGGCCATGGTCAGCACAGCGCCCATGCCCTGCCCGGCGGCCTGATACCAGTCGCCGGCCGGTTCGATGCCGGCCCCGGCCCAGAGTTCCTTCTCCTTGGTGTGGGTGCCGGAGTCATCGCCGCGAGAGACGAAGATGGCTTCGGCATCGGCAATGCGCTTGCATCGCTTCGGCCGCGCTCTCGCTGCCCATCACGCCGGCCGGATCGTCGGCCGGGCCAAGGATGACGAAGTCGTTGTACATGACATCCTCGCGACGTACGCCGTGACCGGCGTCCATGAAGGCGTCTTCTTTGGCGCGGGCATGAACCAGCAACACGTCAGCGTTGCCGTCCTCGCCCAGCTTGAGCGCCTGGCCCGTGCCCACTGCGATGACCTCGACCGTGGCGCCGGTCTGCGCCTCGAAGTCGGGCAGAATGACGGCCAGCAGGCCCGAGTTTTCAGTGCTGGTCGTGGTGGCCAGAATGAGGGTCTGGCCGGCGAAGCCTGCTTCATCGGCGCTTCATCCACAGGCGCTTCAGCCGCCGGTTGGAGCGGCTGGCAGGCCGTGACTGTTGCCAGGATGAGCAACAGGCCGATAATTAAGTAGATCTTACGCATTTGGAACCTTCCTTCATATTTGGGTTGAATATGGTAAAACTCTGAATCAATAGATCATCTCTCCGTTCACGAATGCACGCGTGCGCGGGTCGGACGGCGACTCGAAGAACGCCTCCACATCGTTGACCTCGACAATCCGGCCGTCGAGCAAAAAGGCCACGCGATGGGCCAGCCGGCGGGCCTGAAAGACGTTGTGGGTGACCAGCACCAGGGTTGTCTGGCTGGTCGTGTTCAGTTCGGTCACAATCGACTCGATGAGGCTGACGTTGTACGGGTCCAGGTTGGCCGTCGGCTCGTCCAGCAGCAGCGCGTCCGGCTCCAGGATCATGGCGCGGGCCAGGGCCACACGTTGGGCCTCGCCGCCGGAGAGCGTGCGCGCCGGCTGCTGAGCCAGCGTGTCCAGACCGACCCGTTTCAGCGTGGCGTGGATCTGCTCGTCGGCCTTGCGTTGGCCGCGCAGTTGCAGCCCGTAGGCGACGTTACTGTAGACGCTGCGTCGCAACAATGTCGGGCGCTGGAACACAGTTGTCACCCGCCGGCGATGGGCCAACGGCAAGGATTGACTGGCCGAAAAGGTCTCCCCTGCAAATTCAATGGCGCCGGATGTCGGCGTTTCCAGAAAATTGAGCAGGCGCAGCAGCGTGCTCTTGCCCGCGCCCGAAGGCCCGACCAACGCCAATACCTCGCCGCGGTAGATATCCAACTCGTCGATCTGTAGAACGCTGCGTTTGCCGTACGCCTGAGTCACGTCGCGCAACCGATAGAGAAGATCAGCCATCTTCGATCGTCGTCCCCTGCATGCGCAACATCACCAGATTGGTCAGGAAAGCAATCGAGAGCAGGATGACGCCCAGGGCGATGGCCAGATCGAAGTTGCCCTTGCGCGTCTCCAGCACAATGGCTGTGGTGAGCACACGCGTCTTGCCTTCGATGTTGCCGCCCACCAGCATGACCGCGCCCACCTCGGAGATGATGCCGCCGAAGCCGGCCACGATGGCCACGATGACGCCGACCCGCGCCTCGGTGAGGATGGCCACCGTCGTCTGCCAACTGGTCGCGCCCAGGGCCTGCACCTGCTGATAGAGCGCGTTGTCCACGCCGAGGACCGCGGCCATGGTGAAGCCGGCCACCAGCGGAAAGGCGATGATCGTCTGGGCGAAGATCATGGCGCCCGGCGTGAAAAGCTCGGGCATCATGGGCGAGTTCAGCCCGCCCAGCGGTCCGGAGCGCGAGAGCAGAAGGTAGACAAAGAGACCCACGACCACCGGCGGAAAGCCCATCCCGGTGTAGAGCAGAGCGATGGCCGTGTGCCGACCGGTGAAGCGGCGCAAGCCCATGAACGCGCCCAGCGGCACGCCAACGATGGTGCTCAGAATGAGCGCGATGCCCGAGACCTGCAATGAAAGTACAACGATCTCGGTCAGCTCGCGGTCGACAGCCAGAATCAATCGAAATGCCTCGGCGATGCCATTGAAAAACTCGCTAATTTTGGCCTCCCGCTTGAGTTTCATGGCGCTGGAGGTCTGCGCCGGCGTGGAGTTCAGCCATCACCTTGCCCATGTTCTTGGCGTCATAGCCGCCCAGTGCGTCAACTCGTCGAAGAAAGTCAGACGTGGGACGGCGCAGCAGATCGAGCAGAGGCGCGAGCAGGTCACTCTCGTAGTGCCTGGTTGGAATCGCCAGGTCGTAGCGTTCGTCAAAAAGGGGTACAAAGCCCAATCCGTGCGCCTGGGCCGCGGCCTGGATGCCAAGACCGCAGTCAGCCTGGCCATTGGCAACAAGCGTGGCAATGGCCAGATGTGATGTCTCCTCGTGACCATATCCACGGATCTGCGCGCCCGTCGCCGACGCCTTTTTCAATGCGTGGTCCAGCAGCACCCGGGTGCCGGAACCCGGCTGCCGATTGACGAAAGTGACATCGTCGCGCAGCAGATCGGCAAGCGTCATGATCGCCTTGGGGTTGCCCGCCTGCACGATCAAGCCTTGGATGCGGTTGACAAACCCGACCAACACAACGTCCATGCCGTGAGCCGTGAGCGTTCGCTGGACGGCATCGACATTGTAGCGCCCGGTCTCTTCGTCGAGCAGGTGGGCGCCGGCCAGATGGGCCTCGCCCCGGCGCAGGGCCAGCAGACCGTTCAAGCTGCCCACATGCGCAGAGACCAGCGTCAGACCCGGATGCTCGGCGTGCAGGCTGTCGGCCAGCAGGTCCAGCGTCATGTCGTGGCTGCCGATGACGATGATGGTGCTCGGCGTCGGTCGAGCCAATGATCGGGTTGATCGCTGAGCAAGCGGGCGAGCCGCGGGCTGAGCCTGGGCGAGTTCGAGCAGCGAGCTATCGATCTGCAAGCCGGGCGCCGGCGCGTACAACTCAGGCTGAACGGTAGCCAGCGTGGCATTGAGGTTGATGGCCTGGGCCGCAAGCAACTGGGCATGGGTGGCAGTCGGATCGCTGGTCTCCTGCCACCAGGCTGCGATCTGGCCCAAGTCGATGGGCGGCGGCGGCGTCAAAGTCGACAACCACGAGCGGCATCAGGAACTGCTCCAGCGCGCGCTGATTGCGAATCGGTTCGGAACTGCGCTGCACGCGTGTCTGCAACGCTGCCACGCTGATCGACGAGATCGCCACCTCGCCTGGGAGATAGCCGTCGAAAATCGTGGTGGGGGCGGAGTGAGCGACCCGGATCAACGCGGTACAGAATGACGTGTCAAGAAGCAGTCGAATCGGCGTTGCTGCCCGTGTGGATGGCGCACGCTCAGGGCCAGTGTTAGTTGCCATGGATCCCTGTCACGTCGATTGGCGCGGCTGTCGTGTGCCGGCGTGTCGGTGAAGTCGCCGGCGAAGTCATCGGTGAAGAGCGGGAGGCTCTCGAAGAGGGTTCTGAAAGGCGCATCGACCGGCAACAGCACCACGGCGTTGCCGACCCGTTGAATGAAGACCTGTTCACCCTCAAAGCGGAACTCTTTGGGCAGGCGAACGGCCTGACTCTGTCCGTTGCGAAATAGTTTGGCTGTTTTCATGGTGAGTGCTGCGTAATTCGTACTGCGTATTCTTCAGAAAATAAGTATAGACTTAAAGTCTATACCATTGATGGCAAAAAGAAAAGCGCCGGAGGGCGCTTGATCGATGTTGTTCTATGAATTCGTTTGGGCGTAGTCAAACCGGGTTGAGCTCACATTCCGGGATTAGGCCTCGGCCTTCCCGATTTACCCAATTTATTCTGGCCTAATCCCGGAATGCATCAACTGACCTTGGGCCTGGAATCCATGAATCTGCGGCAACAATTCGATCTGGCATTTATCCGCGCAGATCAGCCTACTCCGCCAAATCCGCGGTCTATCTCCCTTACCCACCGCCGCGCATTGTCTTCCAATGCAGCCTTTCGAACATGGCGTCCAGCGCCTCTTCGTCGCCGGAAAACTCGACATTGGCCCCGCCGATGACCAGCGAGCCGATGTGATTGGGCACGGCCTTGCGCACGACAGCAGACCAATCGGGCGCCACCATCACGCTCTCTTCCGGCCCATCGTTCACCGCCGCTGATCTCGACTTCCTCTGCCCCCAGATCGACCAGATATTCCTTCATCAGCCAGAGGGGCACGCCGTGGTAGTCATGTGTCACCTGCATTAAATGCCCTCGCCGACTGTCGAAATCCGGCCGCCGCCGACCGGCGGGAAGATGCGCACCTGGCCATCCTCGGGGATGGACATATCCAGGCCGTCCAAATAGCGGACATCGCGGCCGTTGAGAAAGACGTGAATGTTGTTGTGAAGCTGGCCGTGGCGGTCATACAGCTCGCGTTTCGTCTCCGGCCAGCGTACGATCATCTCGTCTAGCAACTGACGAAACGTGTCGCCGGGGCCGGTTTCCAGATCAGCAACCGGGCCGCCGATGATAGGGCGCAGGGTGGCGTAGACGCGTACTTGCATGGTGGTTTCCTGGTCTTTATATTTGTGCAAAGATTGCGTGGTGGATTACAGAATACTGTGTAATGCGTGCTGCATGGGCAACTCACAGGAAGTTGAGTCGTCGCGCTACAACTCGGCCAGGACTTTGCCCATGTTGATCGTCTCGTAGCCGCCGAGGGCCTCGACGCTTTCGGCAAACTCGGGGCTGCGAATGATGGCCAGCAACGGCGCCAGCAGGTCACTCTCGTAGTACTCGACTGGGATGACCAGATCGTAGCGTTCGTTGAGCAGGGGCACGAAGTCCAGATCCAGCGCTCTGGCCGCGCCCAGGATGCCCAGGCCGCAGTCTGCCGCGCCGCTGGCGACAGCCGCTGCGACGGCCAAGTGGGTATATTCCTGTCGCTCGTAGCCTTCGATCTCACGTGGGTTCAGGTCGCGTTTCTTCAGTTCGTAGTCGAGCAGGACACGGGTGCCGGCGCCACGCTGCCGATTAATGAAGACGACGTCGTCGCGCTGTAGATCCTCCAGAGAGGCGATGTCCTTGGGGTTGCCCTTGGGCACGATCAAGCCCTGCTGTCGATTGACAAAGCCCAACAGCACAACATGGACGCCATGGGGCGTAAGCAACTGGCGGATGGAATCGACGTTGTAGTCGCCGCTGCCCTCATCGAGCAGATGGGAGCCGGCGAAGTGGGCCTCACCGCGCTGGAGCGCCAGCAGGCCGCTCAGACTGCCCACATGCGCGGACGAGAGTGTCAGATCCGGGTTGGTGCGACGCAGTTGATCGGCCAGCAGATCCAGGGTCAGATCGTGGCTGCCGATCGTCACAATCGTGTTGTGGATGGAGCGCGATCCGCGCAGCAGTTCGACGTCGACCGTCTCGCCGGCATGGTGTCCCTCGGAGAAGCGCGGAATGGTGACGATGCCGTCGGCGTTGACCAGCGACATGATCACGCCGGCGCCGCGTGCCAGCGGCGTGGCCACGACCCGGTCGCCCACTTGGCCCAGCGTCACGCGCATAAATTCATCCTCGCCCATGGGTGACAGCACCTTGCGCGTCAAAATGGCCTGCATCTTTGGTCGCTCGGGCGGCTGGGTTCCTTGCCAGAGATAGAGCAACGGCTTGACGATCAGGTCGAAGGTCATGGCCGCCGAGACCGGGTAGCCGGGAATGCCGACCAGCGCCTTGCCCTTGGCCGCGCCCAAAATGACCGGATGGCCGGGACGCATGGCGATGCCGTGCACACAGAGCCGGCCCAGTTCACTGACGATGGATGCCGTGTAGTCCTCGGTGCCTGCCGATGACCCGGCATTGACCACGACCAGATCGTAGTCGTCCAGCACCCGGTCAACTGCGTCCTTGATGACGTCGTACTCGTCGGCGACGATGGGCAGCCGCTCGACGATGCAGCCGGCCTCTTCGGCCTGGGCAGCCAACATGAGCGAGTTGTATTCGATGATGGAACCCGGTTTCAGCTCGCTGCCCGGCGTGACCAACTCGGTGCCGGTGGGCTGGATGGCGATGCGAGGCCGCCGATAGACCTTGACATCGGTGTGGCCTGAGCCGGCGATGGCGCCCAGATCCTGGGGGCGCAGACGATGATTGGCAGGCAACACCAATTCGGTGGCCACCATGTCCTCGCCCATGGCGCGCACATGTCGCCACGGCGCGGTGGATGCCATGATCTCGATGGCGTCGCCATCCTCGCTTGAGACCAAATGGGTGTGCTCGATCATGATGACCGCGTTCTTGCCCGCCGGCAGCGGATCGCCGGTATCGACGACGATGGCCTGGCTGCCGATGCGCAGCGCCTTGGGACGGGTCTCCAACGCGCCATGGGTATCCTCGGCACGCACGGCATAGCCGTCCATGGCCGCGGCGTGGTAGTGGGGCGATGAGATCTTGGCCCAGACCGGCTCGGCGGTCACGCGGCCGTTGGCCTTGTCCAACGGGACGGTCTCGACGCCGAGCGGCTGCAATAGATTGTTCTCCGCCAGGGTGTTGTGCCAACTGGCCAGCGCTTCATCCAGCGCCACGTCGTGCAGATAGATATTTCGATCTTTGAGTGCTATGCCGGTCATTGGGAATGTACTTATACCTCAATAATGATGGTTGGTTTAGAGGTTTCTGTAGACCTGTCCTCTTGAGCCGATGGCTACCACCAGGACGATTAATACGTCATCCTTGATAGCGTAGACGATGCGCCAATCACCGACTCGAATCCGATATAGATTGTCATGGCCTGACAGCTTTGTATGACCGGGCGGTCGTGGATCTTCGGCAAGAGCATCGATAGCTTCCTCAAGTCGTTGAAGAATGGACTTGGGCAGTCTTCGCAGAATACGTTTCGGACGTCGCTGAAACTCGATTCGATAGCGATCACTCTGGCTTTGCATCCAACAAGCCCTCTTCAATGAGTTCTGCTTTGACTTCCTCCCACGGCTGTGCTGTCGTAGGATCTTCTAGCCATTCTTCATACGCAGCTACAGCCTGACGTTCGAGTTGAATATCCGTCAATGCCTCTTGCACCGCCAAGAAATCCTCGTAGGAGAGCATTGCCGCGATGGGCTTGCCATATCGAGTGATCACGACGGTGTCATCAGATGCCATCGCCGTGTCAAGCATTTCGCGCCAGTTATCGCGGGCAACGTTGCTCTCAAATGTTTTTGTGGGCATGTTTCCTCCAAACGAACAAATGTTGTACGACTTGGGCGAAATTGTAGCGTGGGAGGGTTGTAATGTCAATATCAATTTAGTGCATCAACACCGTTACCCAATCGCCCTCACGGATCCCGTTGGAATCCAGCGACACCTTGACCATGCCCTCGGCATGCACCAGGGTGTAGATCAGATTCGACTTGCCGAAGACGGGCACGGCCCATAGCTCGCCCTCGCGCTCTTCGATACGCACCTGAACGTAGTCCTCGCGGCCGGTGACCGAGGCGACGTTGCGGGCGAGGCGCGCCTGCAACTGCTGTTGCGGCGGCTGGGTCGTGCCCAGCAGAGCGCGGATGGTCGGCGTCACGAAGAGGTCGAAGATGACCATGGCCGAGACCGGGTTGCCCGGCAGACCGAAGACCGGCGTGCCGTCACAGACCGCGATGATGGTCGGCTTGCCGGGCCGCACGCTCACGCCATGCACCAGCACGCCGGGCTGACCCAACGCGGCGATGACATCCACGCTCATGTCGCGGTAGCTGACCGAACTGCCGGCTGAGAGCACGACAATGTCGGCCTCCTGCTGGGCCTGGCTGGCCGCAGCTTCCAGCGCCGCGCGGTCGTCGGGCACGATACCGGTGCGGATCGGCAGCCCGCCCGCCCGCACAGCCAGCGAGGCCAACGAATAGGAGTTGATGTCGCGCACCTGGCCGGGCAGAATCGGCTGATCCGGCGGCACGACCTCGTCGCCGGTGGAGATGATGGCGATGCGCGGCGGACGAGCCACCTCCACTTCGACGATGCCGAGCGCCAGCAGACCGCCGATATCCTGGGGGCGTATCTGGCGACCCGGCGCCAGCACAGGATCGCCGGTGCGGATGTCCTCGCCGATCTGGATCACATTCTCGCCCTGGGAGGCCGCCGTCATAACCTCGATGCTGCCTTCGGCGCCGCCGCCGTCGACCCGCTGCGTGTTCTCGATCATCACGACCGCGTTGGCGTCATCCGGGATCATGCCGCCGGTGTGGACCAGTGCGGCCTCGCCGACGCCCAGCTCGACGGTGCTGACCTGGCCCATGGGCACTTCGCCGGCGATGGTGAGAAAGGCCGGCAGCCCAGGCGTGGCGCCGTAGGTGTCGCCGGCGTTGACTGCATAGCCGTCGACGGTGGAGCGGCGAAAGTTGGGCAGATCTTGCCGCGAGACCAGTGTCTCGGCCAGCACACGGTCGAGCGCGTCCTCGGTGCGGATGCGTTCGGTCTTCACGACCGGGTGAAAGTGCTCGATAAACAGACGCCACGCATCCGGCGGCGTACGCACGGTGAAAAGTTCAGTCATTGTGGTTTCGGTCCGTTGTTTCCTGGATATCAAGACGGTGCAACTATGTTCTGGAGTATAGCATAGTCTTGTTTGGCGTCTGCGCATGAAACCGATTGTCGAAGGTTAGCAGAATATCCCGGCAATGATGTAGGTGCGGTTTGCAACCGCACGAATCTGCGAATTTTCCAGATGTTGCGCAATTCGTGCACGGTTGCAAACCGCACCTACGATTGCCGAGTTCTGAACGTTGAACAGCCGCTGCAACGTCAGGGGTGGAAATCATCTCCATTGACGATCACAGATCCTTGATCTTCTCTTCCGTTATGGTGAATTTTACACCGGCCTTGTCCAGTTCTTTCACCATGCGTCTTGCGCAGTTTCCCGGTGATGACCTTCTCCGGCGTGATGAAGCCGGCCCCTTCGATCTGCCCACGAGCGACCATCCGTGCGGCAATGGCCCCGGTGAAGGCCGTGACACGGGCCATGGAGGTGAAGTCGAGGGCCTCGTCGTAGTGATCGACCATGTCGATGCGATAGCGACGCGGTCGGCCCTTCTTGATGCCGCTGACCTCGACGCAAAAGATGGTGATGTCGCGCTCGTCTTCCTCCAGCTTGACGTGTGGGTAGAGCACGGCATCGACTACAGTCTTGGGCGCAACTGAAACATCGCCGACCTCGACCGGCTCCAGGCTGAGCAGGCCCAGGTCCCTGAGTGTGGCGATCTTGTCGGCATAGCCGGGCCAGCGCACGGTCTTCTGCGTACCCAGCTTGATTCCTCTTGAGTGCGTCCAGTTCCAAAAGCCAGGGCATGAAGCCCTCGTGCCAGGCCTCAACCTCGCCCACGCCATCGACCGAAAATGTCTCGACGCCGGAGTAGCGTGGCACCGGAATCAATTCGCCATCCTGGGCGATGCGGCTGGCGGCATCGCGGATGGGCATCTTGCGCCCGCCAAAGACGATCTTGTAGTTGAGCGGACCGCTGGGCACGGCCGGAATGCCGCCGCACTTGATGTGCACCTCGTCGACCGAATCCAGCTTCTCGGCCAGATAGCGCGCCATGATCTCGGTGAGACCGGGCTCGACGCCGCAGCCGGGGATGACCAGGACGCCCGCCTCTGCGGCCGATTGCTTCAGTGCATCCAGTTGATCGGCTGGCGGCCAACTCAGATCGACCCAGGGCGTGCCAGCAGCGATGGCTGCGCGCAGCCCCAGGGGGATGGCGGTGTTGGGCAGCGCCGCCACGATCACGTCGTAGTTGCGCATGAGGTCAATGGCGGCCTGTTCATCGGACAGGTCGAGTTGGACTGTGTCAACTTTGTCGCCGCCGTCCAACTTGAACAGTTTGCGTTTGGCGGCTGCAAGCTGTTCAGCGTCCAGATCGCAGAGCGTGACCTGAGTCACATCCGGATCGCCCATGGCGTTGAAGGCGGCGGCCGGTCCCATCAACCCGCTGCCCAGTACGAGAATTTTCATGCTGCCTCCTGAAGAAGTTTGCTGCGTCCATTGTGGATGAGTGAACACCACGGGCGACGGGAAAGTTTCTCAGATCTATGGGACCGAAGAATGCCCCTGATCCCAACTTCCCAATCCCCACTTCCAGTTCACCCAATAAGTATGCCTTGACTATCCGGTGATTGACAATGATAAACGGCTGTTGTAGGATAGCCCCCATTACGGCGTCGTGGCCAATGAGTGGCATCGAGATGACGCATCCTCACGGTGAATCGCAACCATCGGACCTCGAATGTTGCGATCCCAGCAAAGTCGCTGGTCTGGTTCAGCAATATCGACAATTGACGCTTCTGCAAGGACGTTTGCTGGTCGTTGGTGGAATTTCCCCCCAGGAATTTTATTGGTCCGCATCCTTCCGCGCGGATGAGGATCCTTCAGCAACGAGACTCTTCGAAGATAGAGGGTCCGACCCCACCATCCGTTTTCGGATAGGTTCAAAACAGAGTTGGATTTATACCTGGAGTCAGAATGGTACGCTATGTTCTAGCGCGTTTGGCAGGTCTGCTGTTTGTGCTGCTCATTCTTTCCGCCATCACTTTCACGCTGATGCACGGCATCCCCGGCGGACCGTGGGAGTATGGGCAGCGTCCCTTTTCGAAAGAGCAGATCGCTGCACTTGAGGCACAGTACGGCCTGGACAAACCCCTGTGGCAACAGTATACCATCTGGTTGTCCGGCGTTGTGCGTCTCGATTTTGGCGATTCATTTGAATACCCCGGCGAATCGGTCTCGGGGCTGATTGCACGTACCTGGCCGGTGACGCTGCACCTGGGATTGATGGCCATCATCCTTTCATTCAGTGTGGGAATTCCCTTGGGGATTATCGCTGCGCTTCGTCAAAATACCTGGATCGATTATGTAGCCACGCTGATTTCTATTTTCGGCTATGTGACGCCTCATTTTGTCTGGGGAATTTTCTTCATCCTTGTGTTTTCCCTGGCATTGGACTGGTTTCCGACCGGTGGATGGGATGGTCCGCGCACCTGGGTGTTGCCGGTCGTCGCCTACTCGTTGGCGCCGATCGCCGCCATCGCCCGCTATACGCGTGCCAGCGTGATTGAAGCGTTACACGCAGACTATGTCCGCACTGCGCGGGCCAAGGGCCTGGGCAAGCGTACCGTTGTCGGTCGCCATGTGATGCGCAACGCCATGCTGCCTATGATCACAGTGCTGGGACCGATCATCCCCGATCTCATCACGGGATCCATCTTCATCGAGGCCATCTTCCGCGTGCCTGGGCTGGGGCGATTCTGGGTGACGAGCACCTTTGAGCGCGACTACCCGATGATCATCGGACTCGTTATGCTCTGGGCGGTTCTGATCGCCATCACCTATCTGATCACCGACATCCTGTACGCCTTTGTCGATCCGCGGGTGCGCTACCGTTGAGTCGCCAGCAAGAGTGGAGCCAAACGCCCGCAGTACAAACTAGGACGCGGATAACACGGATTGAACGGACAAGACCGGATTTTTCCGTGAAAAATCAGCAGAATCCGCGTCATCCGTGTCTCATTCGGACGCAGACCTAACAGATGCAGCACCTTTTGGAGAACACGGCATGGCAACTGCCGAACTACAGATAGCGGGATCGAATCAAGTCACACATAAGCGAAGTCTCTATCGAGATGCGGCGCGACGCTTCATGCGCAACAGATTAGCCGTGATCGGTCTGGTCATCGTGATGGTGCTGACCTTCTTCGCCTTCTTCGCCGACGACTGGCTGATTGCGTTCTTGCTCAGGCGAGATCCCAATCCGCTGTTGGCGAAATATCCCTACGATAAGAGTTTTATCGGGCCTTCGGGCGCGTTTCCCTTTCCCAAAAGCGAGTTCTGGATGGGCACGGATCTGATTGGCCGCGATGTCTACAGCCGCATCGTCTACGCTGCCCGCGTCTCGCTCAGCATTGGCGTGCTGAGCCAGGTGATCGCCCTGGCCATCGGCGTGCCGCTGGGCGGCATCGCCGGCTGGCGCGGCGGCAAGGTCGACTACGCGGTCATGCGTCTGGTCGATGTGATGTCGGCGCTGCCTACGTTGCTGCTGGCCTTTCTGATTGTGGCCCGCATGGGGGCCAGCTACTGGAACGTGTTGCTGGCCATCGGCCTGACCAGTTGGATCGAAATCTGCCGCCTGACCCGCGGCCAATTTCTCTCGCTGCGCGAGAAGGAGTTCGTCGAGGCGTCACGCATGATCGGGCTGAAGACGCCGCGCATCATCCGTCTGCATCTGCTGCCCAACGCGCTGGCTCCCATCATCGTCTCGGTGACACTGGGCATTCCCAGGGCGATCTTTGCCGAGGCCGCACTGAGCTTTTTGGGCATGGGCATCAACCCGCCGCGGCCAAGCTGGGGCCAGATGCTCGGCGGCGACGGCATCGCCAACATGACGTTCTACTGGCATCTCGCCTTCTTCCCGGCGCTCTTCATCGCATTGACCATGCTCGGCTTCACGCTGATGGGCGATGGATTGCGAGACGCGTTGGATCCGCAGATGATTGATACGTAGGGGGCTACTGCGTACTGCGTGCTGCGTGAGGTTTCGTTGAGCAACTACATTGGGGCATTGGCGCCTCTTGTCAATAAGCCTCATTCACTTCACGAAGCCTGACTCGCTACAGAACCCTCACGCAGCACGCAGCTTTGCAGATTTGATATACCCAATCCATACTCACCCATTCACCAAGGAGGAACAATTTATGCAACACAAACGATGGTTGACGAGGTTTTTTGTGCTTATGCTCGTCGGGGGCCTGCTGTTGACGGCCTGCGGCGGCGCACCTGCTGAGGAAGCAGCGCCTGCCGACGAGGCTTCGTCCGCAGAAGCGCCGGCTGAAGCGAGCGGTCCGGTCATCAACAGCGCCGGCGTCGAGTTGCCTGCCGACGCCGCGCCGCTGGAGATGCAGTTTGCACGCCAGCCGGCCACCGAATCGCCGTGGATGACATGGGACGCCAGCGTCTACGATGTCAATCTCGGCGACCAGTTTGCCTGGTCCGACTCGTGCGTGCGGCCCGACAAGCAGTATGAGCCGCAGCCCAATCTCTGTACATCGTGGGAAGTCTCTGACGACGGTCTGGTCTGGACCTTCCACATGGACGAAGACCGCGTCTGGAGCGACGGCACGCCGATTACCGCCAAGGATATGGTCTTCACATTGCAGCGCTACAGCCGCCCTGAATTCGACTTCGAGTGGTTCTACAGCATGATGGGTATCGAGAACTGGGGCGCCGTGGTCAACGGCGAAATGCCCTATGAAGAGTTGGGCGTCGAAGCAGTGGATGACTACACCTTCACCATCACCACCGAACGCCCGGTGCCGTTCCTGATCAAGATCATGGCCGATGTCTGGGTGGTGCCGGAGCACGTGGTTCAGGACCGGAATGATGACGGCTCGTGGGCGCTGGACGAAGAAAACTGGGTCTTTGCTGGCCCCTACAAGTTGGTTGAGTACAACAAGGGCGTCAACATGCTCTTTGAGGCCAACGAGATGTATTCAGGTCCCTTCCCGCCGTTGCTGGATAAGCTGGAAGTGATCTTCATGGAGCCGGAGACGCGCTTCAACGCCTACAAGAACGATGAGCTTGAGTACCTGGGCGGCGGCTACCAGCAGGATATGCCGCCTTCGGCTATGGCCGAAGTCAATGCCAATCCCGAAATGCAGGATCAACTCATCTCCTGGCCCAACTTCATCACCTACTACCTCTTCTTTGACACCTTCAACGAGCCGTTCGACAACTTGAAGGTGCGTCAGGCTATCAGCCATGCCATCGACCG
Source organism: uncultured Chloroflexia bacterium (assembly GCA_963698255.1). Lineage (GTDB taxonomy): Bacteria > Chloroflexota > Anaerolineae > Caldilineales > Caldilineaceae > JAWKOK01. Next base: position 28,825 of record CAVOQD010000032.1, read on the forward strand.
AGACCTGATCGTCAATGGCCCGCTCAAGGACCAGTCCGTGGCCGCCTTCACAATGAATCCCCCGGCCTTTCCCGGCGAGAGCGTGGCTGAATTGAAGGACGTGCAGAATTTCGATCCGGAGCTAGCCGCGCAGTTGATGGAAGAGGCTGGTTTCCCCGGCGGCGAGGGCTTCCCGGATGTGACGATCTATACACGCAATGCCTATCCGGCGCTGACCAACGCCGCCGAGGCCATTGCCGCCATGCTCAATGACAACTTGGGCATGAATGTCGAGATCCAGGACATGGACTACGGTGTCTTCAGCGAAGGAATGTACGGCCAGAAGAGCAACATGGGCGGCGACTTCAAGATGGCGCTGGTTCCCTATGAGTTCGACTTCGTGGACGGCAGCAATCTGTTGGGCGTCTGGGGCGGCTGCGAGGATGAAGGCGCTGAGCTTTCTGAGATGCCGGGTCGCCACACCTGGTACAACCAGGAATTCAACGACCTGCTCTGCGAGGCCGGCTCGATCTTCGGCGACGAAGACACGCGCAACGATCTCTATCGCCAGGCCGAGCGCATTCTGATCGAAGATGTGGGCCTTGTGCCCATCTACCACGGTACCTACGTGGCCATGGTCAAACCGGACATCGGCGGCCCCATGTTGGAGCCGAACGCAGACGGCATGGTGACCTGGAATCGCTACCGCTTTGCCTCGCGTGAAGCGCAGATCTACCGCACCAACGAGTAGGGTTGGCGGTGCAGGACTTCGTCCCTCGGACGGTTGAGAGATTTGGGGCTGGGGAGTTGGGATTGGGGAGCGGGTGCTTTCCGATGCCAACTCCCCAGCCCTTTCTTTATGGTTCGAGCGGTTTTTTTGGAGCACTCTATTTGGTGCTATAATGGTGTCATGGCTGGCAAATCAAACATTCGTTTTGTGATTGACACAAATGTAGTTTTTGAAGGTTTGACTCAGCGAGGCGGAGCCCCCGGTCTGCTGATCGATGCATGGTATGCGGAGTTGTTTTCGGCGTATGTCACAACTGCGTTGGGGTATGAATATCTGGATGTTTTGTCTCGAAAACTCTCTTCAGACCGGTGGAATCGCCTGCAACCCGCATTGGCAGAGCTTCTGAGACTTTCGAATCTGGTGACGGTTCATTACAGTTGGCGGCCGATTTCGCCGGATGTCGGAGACAATCACGTCGTGGACTGCGTTATGAATGCGGGCACATCGTTAGTTACGTCGAATCTCAAAGATTTCCGAATGGCGGAAGCGACGCTTGGCATGTCAGTTTTGACGCCGGCCGAGGCGGCGGCATTGCTGGCAGATGGTTGAATAAGGGTGAGGATATGAGTAGATTAACGTTAAGATTACCGCAAACATTGCATGTGCATCTCGCCGATCTAGCAGAGTCAGAAGGTGTGTCGCTAAACCAGTACATCGTCTATGCTCTGTCGCGGCAGGCAACGTTGGCCTATACGCTCCAGTCAGTGCCGGAGGAGTCAATAGAGCAGCAGCAGGCTGCATTCACTGCACTGTTGCAATCTTTGGGCACGGCTACGTTTGATGAAATCGAGACTCTCATGGCGGAGCGAGAGGCGGTTGAGCCGGAAACCGGACTGACGCCTGAGGTGATGCAGAAGTTACAGCAGCGTATCATCGAGAAGCAACAGGCGCGGAAGCCTGTCTGAGTTCAATTGTGCCGCATCAGTTTTGAGGCTTTCTCGAATCTCAGGGGTCGTGTCCCTCCCCCTGAGCAACTGATGGCTGATTTTGAAGCTGTTGGATGACTATTCAGTCTGGTGTGTAAACTGGTAGAAGGGAATTACCACGAGTGTGTTCCGCATAGCGTACGGCGTTGTCCTGTGTACAGTGATCGGCCTTGCTGCAAAATATCTTTCCTCATTCCTTCCCTTCGGCTCGGTCACCATTGCGATTCTGCTCGGTATCGTCATCGGCAATAGCGTGAACCTCGGCGATCTATTCAAGCCGGGCATCACATTCAGCGAAAAGCAACTCCTATCCGTGGCCATCGCCCTGATAGGCGTCAATCTCAACTACGTCATTCTACAAGAACTCGGCTTGCGGTCGATAGGCCTGATTATCTCGGCCATGGGCGTCACAATTGTGGCGTCCCTTTTTCTTGCCGGGCGTATGAAGTCGAGTATCTCGCTGGCCCTGCTCCTCGGCATCGGCAGCGGCGTGTGCGGCAGTTCGGCCATTGCGGCAACCGAGGGCATCATCGGCGCGGATGAGGAAGAGGTGGGCTTGTCCGTGGCGATTGTCAATTTTCTCGGCACCATCGGGATATTCCTGCTGCCCTTCCTTGGCGTCACGGTGCTTGGCTTCAACGATATCGGGGCAGGCGTGCTGATCGGGAATACGCTGCAAGCCGTGGGCCAGGTGACCGCGGCCGGCTTTGCTGTCGGCGAGGTCGCAGGTCAGACGGCAACCGTCATCAAAATGGGGCGAATCCTGATGCTCACGCCTCTGGTTCTGATTCTCCTGGCCGCGTTTCCAAGCGACGCGTCGGCCAGGCCCGCAAAAAAGCGTGGCATCAGCGCAAAAAGCATCCCGCTGTTTATCGTCGGTTTTATTCTCTTTTCACTGGTTGCAACCTTTGGCCTGCTGCCCGACACGGCACTCGAATTACTCGGAGCCATGGGTGAATACGCCTTGATCATCGCCATGGCAGGGATCGGGCTGAAGATCACGTTCAGCAGCATTCTCCGTTCAGGTCGATCTGCGCTGCTGATGGGAAGCATCATCTTCCTGATACAGATTGTCTTTAGCGGCAGTGTCATCTATCTTTTGTTCTGATGTGATCAATTGTGGCTGATCTTTTGTCAAGAAGCAGAGGAGAGCGCGTGAGCAACGACTCGTATTTTCACATCTCAGCCGCGTACGGCGGCGAAGGTTGGCAGCCCAGATCGCGTCCGCTGCGTGACGAGGTGGACAGTGTCTGGGGTTCGTTCGGCATGGACTCGGAGTGGGCACCGCTCAAGGCCGTGCTGTTGCACCGCCCCGGCGTCGAACTGGAAATTGGCGACGATCCGGCCAGCATGCAGTTCGAGGAACGGGTCGACTACGATCTGGCCAGAGCGCAACACGATGTCATCGCCCAGGCCTATCGCGACGCCGGGGTGACCGTCCACTATCTGGAGCCTGAAGTCGAGGTTCCACCCAACCAGATGTTTATGGCCGACCTCATGTTCATGACGCCGGAGGGCATGATCCTGGCGCGGCCGGCCTCGGACGTGCGCGCCGGTGAGGAACGCCAGGCGGCGCGCAGGTTGGCCGATCTGGGCATTCCCATCGTGCGCAGCATCAGCGGCGTGGGGACGTTTGAAGGGGCTGACGCGCTCTGGCTCGATCCGACCACGGTCATTCTTGGACGGGGTCTGCGCACCAACGCGACCGGCGTGGCCCAGATCCGCAGCGTACTGGAGGAGATGGGCGTGACCGTCATCCCGGTTGATTTACCTTTCGGCACCATGCATCTCATGGGCATGTTGCGCATTACGGATCGAGACCTGGCCACGGTTACGCCCAGGCAGTTGGCTGTCTCGGCGGTGGAAGCGCTGCGCGAGCGCGGCTACCAGATCGCGTTCCTGCCTGACGAGCACGAGGCCCATCTGCGTTCAGCCCACAACTACGTCACGCTGGGTCCGCGTGAGATCCTCATGCCCGCCAACTGTCCAAAGACCCAGGCATTCTACGAGCGCCACGGCATCACCTGCCATACCGTGGACGTTGACGAGCTGCGCAAGGCCGCCGGCGCCATCGGCTGTCTGAGCGGCATACTCCAGCGCGAGATGGTCGGATAGCATGCCCATGTCAAACCGGGCGCCTTCGTCTTCATCTGGGAAGCGTTCGAGTACGGTTCGGCGACGGAGGTGCAGCATCTCAAGACCTTCGCCGAGGTCAAGGGCACGCGCGATCGCACGCTGATTCCCGACAGTGAACCGCCGGTTGCCAACAGGTCGGACACCTGGCACGGCTACACCGGCTGGGCCTATTGCTCCATTTTTGTCCGGATCTCCTCCATGCGCTTACGATTGACGCCCATATCGGACTCGCCCATACGCGCGGCGGAGCGGAACTGAACGAGCGAATCCGCCTCATCGAAGAAGAATTCGACATCATCCACGAAGCGGAAGATGCGCGAGCGAAACTCGACGTGCAGATAGTCGTCGGTCTCGGCAACGATCGTGGAACGGGGCATCTCGTTGATGATGGCCACCATACGCGCCTTGGCATCGGCGACCGAATCGTCGAATGCGTAGGGGTCGATGGCATGTTCTTCGGTGGTTTCGGCGGTGGAGACACAGTTGGGGCTGTCCGGACAAGGTGCAAATTGGCCGGTCGCCGGGTCAAATGTGGATTGCGCCGGACTGCCGCTCGATGCGCAACTGCTGAGTGCGATCAGGACGACCAGCCCTAGGCTGAATTTGATGCCAGTGCCGATCCGGTTGATCAAGGTCTGCTTGTTCATTGGATTCCTTTGTGTGAAGTTACTGCAAAAAGGCTCTTTGGGGTCTGATGGTTTGACCGACCTGAGATCCCGAAGGACCAAAAAAATCGGGCATAGACTTCGATAGCGGCAAAATCATTGAGATTATCGCACACCCTACAGCCCACCCGAAAGTTTCTGTTTTCATCAGGATGCGCTCCATGCTAAGCTATGGCCGCTGGACTGCCTGATGTTTTCGATCTTCATCAACAGTCAAGCGTACCAAACACGATTGTAACAACATCCACCCACGGAATCCTGTCAGATGACAACACCGCAAGAGAATCGAGAAGAACCTTCGATTGGCTATGGTCAACTGCTGCGCAGCAATCGTGACTTTCGCTACCTCTGGTTTGGCCAGATCGTCAGCCTGCTGGGCGACTGGTTCAACCTGATCGCGTCGGCAGCACTGATCGGCATGTTGACTCAGTCCGGTGTCGCCATTGGCTCGCTCTTTGTGGTGCGCATGTTGGCGCCCTTTCTGATCAGCCCCATCGCCGGTGTGGTGGCTGACCGCTACAGCCGCAAGCACATCTTGATCGTGGCGGATATTGTGCGTGCGATCACAGTCCTCGGCTTTTTGCTGGTCCGAGACAGCAGCCAGATCTGGCTGATCTACGTGCTGACTGCCATCCAACTGGGCGTCAGCGGTTTCTTCTTCCCGGCCCGCAACGCCATCCTGCCCGACATCGCCGCACCTGATGAGGTTGGCGCGGCCAATGCGCTCAGCTCGGCCACCTGGTCGGTAATGTTGGCCTTCGGCGCAGCACTGGGCGGAATCGTCTCGGGTATCTGGGGCATCTATCCGGCCTTTGTGATCGACAGCCTCACCTTCCTGCTTTCGGCTCTTTTCCTGCTCCAGATCCGGGCCGATACCAAGCCGGCTCTTTCCGGTGAAGAAAAAACCGTGAGAGCCGCCTTTCGCCAATATGCAGACGGACTTCGCTACCTGGGCCAACATGTCGACATCCTTCTCATCACGCTACAGAAGGCTGTCAACGCGCTGATCCTTTCCTCCGGGTTCCAGGTGCTCCAGGTGACCATCGCCCAGAACTATTTTGTGATTGGCGAAGGGGGCGGCGTCAGCTTGGGACTGATGTTTGCCGTCGCCGGCGTGGGTACGGGCATCGGCCCCATCATCGCCCGCCATTTCACCGGCGACCGCAGCCAGAATCTGCGCTGGGCCATCGCTCTGGGCTACCTGATCGGCGGTGCAGGGTTGGCGCTCACGGCGCCGTTGTGGAACTTCAGCACGGTGCTGATCGGCACGGCGCTGCGCGGCGTTGGCGGCGGCATCATCTGGGTCTTTTCTACCCAGCTTCTGTTGCAACTTGTGCCCGGCAACATGCGCGGCCGTGTCTTTGCCACCGAGTTCGCCTTCTTCTACCTGGCCAGCGCTTTCGCCGCCGCCGCAGTCGGCGGCGCGTTGGACGCCTCCATGAGCGTCTCCGCCGTGATCTGGTGGATGGCCGCGTTCAGTGTGATACCGCTTGTACTGTGGAGCGGATGGCTGATGATGCGAGGGGAGCGTGGAGAGGCGACGTGAATTTGTACCACGACATTTATGTCGTAGGCATAAGGCCGTTCCAAGAAATTGAACCCCTCGAACGTTTCCGACACAGCCCGGACCTACTCTGGCTAGTGCGAATTTGCGTGGGCTGTGTCGGGGACGTGAATTTTGGGATCGGCATAAGCGAGTCAACCCGGCCTCAACAAACTCAACCTGCATTGGATGTCAGGATCTACGACATAAATGTCGTGGTACAAAGGCAGATGTCAATGCTCACGTGGATGCTCATGATCGTGGAGCGGCGTGTGTTGATGATAGACGCCGGCCCGATGCATTCGCTGATGCAGCCGGTTGTGTGCGCTCTCCAGCGTGGCCCGCAGTTGTTTGTAGCGAGTCGCTTCAGGACGTGGAGCCAGCGTATCCACGTAGGCGATGGCTCCCTCGATCTGCTCCAGAACGGTCATGGCATCGGCCTGAGAGAACAGACCCTGCCCCGCCACCAAAACCTGCACGGCGCTTGTGTGTGCAGCGATCTGCTGCGGACGACCTGTGTAGCTGCCACGCACGCGCAGCGCCACCCAGGTCGATGTACGCACATTGATCTCGACACTGCCCTCGACCGACAGCACTCCGTGTGCGTTTACCTGGTCTACAACCAATCCGCCAACCACAACCTCGACCTGTTCAATGGGCAGACTGGCCGATTCAACACGCCACGTGGCATTGACCGTGCCGCCCGACGTCGGCAACTCGACCGTACCGCCGGGGGCAACTCCTTCTACTGTGAGTTCGGCCAGCGGACCGACGGTCACGAAGGTGTTGCCGGCGCGAACGGCTTCCATCCAATTTTCGTAGGTGAACTCGCGTTCACCCATGTGTGCGTAGGTGCGAATGCCGCCCAGCAGCGACGCCGCAGCCATCTTGTCGGAGCCGCCGACCACCGGGACCTGGTAGCCCAGGTTGAGATAGCGATACCAGTCGGCGATACCGTAGGGGTTGATCTGATTGGTGTCGGGCGTTAGCGGGTTGAAGGTCATCATCTCGATGGCGTTGACGACGCCGAGCACGATGTCGGCCGCCCGCTCCAGTTGCGGATTGGGCGCATGGGGCATGACGACCAGGCCGCTCTGGTCGATGCAGCGTTCGGCCCACTCGGCCATGGTCACTTCCAGCGGATCGCCGATGGCCGACTCCGACGGACCGCCGGTGCAGAGGGGATGGATCATCTGGCCGCTGTAGCCCAGCAGCGAGATGTGGCCCAGCACCTGCATGCGGTTTTCGGTGCCGACACGCACGACAAATTCGCCGTCGCCGCCGAACTCCTTGGCCCCGATGGTGGTCTTGCCGTCAAAGTCGCCCACGTTGCTGAACATCTCGCCCCACTGGCTGGCCAGCAGGTTGACCACGTTGACGCCCTCGGCCTTGCCCTCCAGCAGCGCAGTCTGCGGGCTGAGAAAGTGGACATGGGTGTCAGCCGTCACCCAGCCGCGTTCCCGCCAGTCGAGCACCTTCTCCAACTCGAACGTGACTTCGTCGGTCTCCGGTGAAATCTCAAGGCAGGTGCGAAGCGGCGATACCTCGTAGCCCCGGCTCAGTTCGACATAGACAAAACCCAGCGGGAGATCGGCAATACACTCGCCGTCGATATAGGCAAACTGGTTGTGGCCGCTGACATGTTCGGCGTAGTTGTCCTCGAACCAGCAGGGATTGACCTTGCGGTGGAAGCCGCGTGGCGGCAGATATTCGCCGGCTTGGCCATGCAGATGCAGGCGCACAGCCACCGGCTGCCCCGACGCTTTGTCAACTGCACGCAACCGCACAGGTCGTTCCGCCGCCGGCACTGCCCGGCAATCGGCTTCGTCTTCGCCGGCGTCGGCCAGGTCACTCAGTTCATACGTGGCAACGCTATCGACACCTGTGCCCACATAGAGTTTGGCCAATGGGTGGGCGACATACTCGATCACCACCGCCGAACTCGATCTCTGCGGCTGCTGATTGGGCAGCCGCCCGAGCCAGCCGTCGACATCATAGTCGAGCACGGCCCGCGCCGAGATCACCGCGCCCAGATCGATGGCCACGTTCTCCAGTTCGCCGATGGCATTGAGCAAAGCGCCTGCGGGCAGTGCCAAGCGCAGTTTGCGCCGGGTTCCGGGCCGCAACGGATGATCACTCTGCGGTGCGACCGTAACGGCGTAGATGGCGGATCGCTCCTCGCCGGGCACACAGACGATGCGCGAAATTGGCGCGTCGGGGTTCGGATTGGGCAAGGCATAGAGCCAGAGGTGTTCGCCGGAGCGATCGCGACCTGCGCTGTGGCGTGTTTCCGCTCTCCCGTAGGCCAGTGAAGTCGTCCCGTTGGCCTGAAGGTCCTCACCGGCGGTGGGCGTCACTGTCGGCTCAAGCGCTGGGATGGCCACAAACGCAGCCGCGCCCCACTGAACTCCGGCCTGCTGAATGGCAAAACGGCGCAATATCGGCGTCTCGCAGCGAGAGCCGTCGGCGTACTCAATGGTGTAGGTCGAGACCGTCTGGCCCAATTCGTTGCCGTCCATCTCGTGATCGGCGAAACCGGCCTGGTAGTTGGTACTGCGGTTCTCGACCACATGCAGGAAAGAGCAGATAGCCGGCGCGCAGACCGTCCACCGGAATCGAAACTTCGTCCGAGTCTAAGAGCAGCACATTGGCCCTAGAGGGACCGTCTTCGCCCAGCGAAAAGGGCATGCCGTGCAGGATCTGATCGCCATAGGTATCGACAAACGGTTTGGGCGTGCGCAGAACGTCGGGCAAGTCCGCTCGACGAGTGTTGAAGATGTTGCTGAGATCGATCGGTGTGAAATGGCACGAAGGTGGTGTTTTCATCGTTCTATCTCCCGCTGGCTGGCATATCAAGAGCGAAGGACATCAAGAGGTGACAACGAAATAATCACTCACCATCCTTCCCATATTCGTCAGAATTGTCAAGTGGAGAAAATCGGCCCGCTGCCATTTTCCTCAGGTAAAATAGGGATGAGTTGCCCAGTCGAGTGCAATTCTATGGCATTCAGTTCATCAGGCATTGAAGGTGTGGCCGTTTGGCTTCTGGTTGGTTCGTGCCGTATCCTTCTACAATCAAGGAACGTATGCACTGTATCGTGAGTCAAAAATGGACCGCGTGGAACGGGATGCCGTAATCGAAGAAGGACCGCTTGTGGATCTCCTGTGCAGAGCACAGGAACAACAGGATCCCCAAGCCTATGACGGCATCTATTTGCTCTATGCGGATCGCGTCTTTCGTTACATTTTGGTCCGTGTGGGGGACGTAGATACCGCTGAGGAGATCACGTCTCAAGTCTTTATTCATTTGATCGAACGATTGAACAAATATCGAATTGCACCGGCTGACAATGCCGCCATTTTCTCAGCCTGGCTGTATCGGATGACCTACAACAAGATGGTCGATGTGATTCGTCGCAACCGACGGTCCCCACAGTTGCCGATCGACGTTATCCAGGATATGCCGACCAAACAGGTCGTCTCGGACGACGTCATACAAAAGATCGAGCATGAAGAATTATTGGAAACGCTTTCCCATCTCAATGAAGCACAACGCGATGTCATCCTGCTGCGATTTATTGAGGGATATAACATTGTCGAGACTGCGCAGATCATTCAGAAGACCGAAGGTGCAGTCAAGGCCCTTCAACATCGGGCAGTCAGCAACCTGCGTCGCCATCTGAAGGACAAGGGCTAGATGACATTCGATGATGCTCTTTCCAACTGCATCGACCTGATCGATCGTGGCATTTCGATCGATGTGTGCCTTCAACGGAACCCGGACTATGCCGTCGACCTTGAGCCAATGCTTGAGGTGATCGTCGCGCTTCGCCTCCAGAACCGGCCGCGTATGTCCAGCGCCGGCTTCCAACAGGGTCGGGCAGCCATGGCGGAGAAGCTGCGCGCAACAGTGCAGCCGCAGTCCTCACCGGTAGTCCACCCGCCAATTGGCTCGATTGTCATTCCTCCACCGACCGGCCCGATTGCGCTTCCAGCCGGCCAGAATTTTCCGGCAACGTCGCATGAGCGTGGGAAACGCGCACTGCCGGCCCCGTACACATTTCTTCATGCAATGACAACCGCGATTGCAGCCGTAGTTCTCCTGCTGTCCGTCTATTCGCTCGCGCGCAGTGTCAATACAAGTCTGCCGGGAGAACCGCTCTACACCGCCAAACGGTCTGTCGAAAATTTCCAGGGCACGCTGATGACGGTAATGGGCGAAAGCGCATCCTGGCATGCGCAACAGGTTAAACGCCGTCTGAGAGAGTCAATCGCCTTGCGGGAACAGAATCGACCGATCGATTCTGATTTCGCGCTCGCTATCCGGACGCATGTTCGGATGACAATCAAGGCTGCTTCGATTCTGCCTCTCTCTGAGCGCCAGGCATTCCTCAATCAATGGCTTGGCGACCTGCAGCAGATGCAGGCTGGCTATGACCCGACAGCTCACTTGGCTGTCGGGGTAACCGGATCCGCGCCGACCGGGAGCAGCCCAGGGGAAGAGGATCCACTGGCGAAGACGATGCAGCAATCGATTCGAACGGTGGAAAACGCAGCCGGAATCAACCCGGTCCCAGCGGTCATGCCGACCGCGACATCGACGTTGACGGCGACGCCTGAACCGCCGACGGCTCGACATGACGCCGACAGCGACGCCAACAAATACGCCGACGGCCACGAACTCGCCGACTGTGACTCCGGCGCCGACAAACACAGTCGCAGCGGTTGTCCCGCCGACGGCCACACAGCCGGCAACCGTGGCCCCGACGCTTCCGCCAACAGCCACGCCGCGGCCGACCAACACGCGTGACTCGTCGGATGACTCAGATTCGGACAAGAAGACCGCGACGCCCGTTCCGCCGACAAGCACGCGGGTGCCGCCGACGGCGACGCCCGCACCGACCTCGACCAACACGCCGGAGGCAACAGCGACGCCTGATCCCAACGCGACGCCGACGGTCGAACCCACGGACGATGGACTACCGGGCGAGGGGACACCGGGACCGGACGAAACGCCCGATCCCAACGCGACGCCGACGGTTGGACCCACGGATGATGGCATACCGGGCGAGGGGACGCCGGGACCGGACGAAACGCCCGATCCCAACGCGACGCCGACTGCCGAACCCACGGACGATGGAACACCGGGGCCGGATAACACGTCCGAGCCTCCTTCAGAATCGACGCCTGGCGCAACCGCTACGGGTGAAGCCGACAGCACACCAGTTCCGCCGGAGACAAGCCAACCACCCGGCAACCCGACTGGTGAACCGCAGGCCACGAATCCGACTCAACCCGCCACGCCCAATGCGCCGGCCCCGCCGGAAACCGGACCCTAGCCGGCTGTCGGAGAGAAAGCCCATAGGACGCGCATGACAATGTCCGGGCGCGCCCATTTCCTCGTTTGAACTAGCTGAGCCTTGGCGCCTGTGGTAAAGTTATGCCGAAAAATCCGGGCCGCTTCGATGCCTGTATCCATGTGTGGGCCGGTTTTCTCCGGCGGTAGACGGAGTCAAAATTTTCAGTACTTCACGATTTGGTGGAATGCGAGATTCTTCGCTGGTCACTTGCTACAGTGAAGTGTTCGGAAATGCCCGCTCAGAATGACAAATCGTGAAGTACTGATTTTCGCTGAATTGGTTCCACCGGCGTTGGTGCGGACTGCCTGAATCGTTGTTGGGAGGATGTCATGACAACCGCAGTACTGAACGCGGTCAATTTGGAGGAGATGGGCCAGGCCGCACGCGCTGCCAGCCGCAAGCTGTCCATGTTGACGACGGACGTCAAGAACGCGGCCCTGCTGGCCATTGCCGACGAACTGGAAGCCCAGGCCGCACCGGGTGATCGCCCAGAATGCGTTGGACATTGCCGACGGGCGCGCCAAAGGCTTGAGCGATTCGCTGCTCGATCGGCTGTTGCTGACCGAAGCGCGCATGGCCGGTCTTGCCGCCGACACGCGCAGCGTGGCCTTGCTGCCCGACCCGGTCGGCTCGGAGTTGGAGAGCCGTTTGCTGCCCAACGGATTGCGCCTCAGCCGTCGCCGCATTCCCATCGGCGTCATCGGCGTCATCTACGAGGCCCGCCCCAATGTGACCATCGACATCGCCACCCTCTGTCTCAAGACCGGCAACGCCTCCATTCTGCGCGGCGGCAGCGAGACCCTGCGCAGCAATCTGGCGCTGGTCGAGGTGATCAACGCGGCGCTGGCACAAGGTCGGCTTCCCCGCGGGGTCTGTCCAGTACATCGGCAATCCGGATCGTGCGTCTGGTGGGCGAGATGCTGCGTCTCGACAAACATATCGACATGATCATCCCGCGCGGCGGCGCCGGCCTGCATCGCATCTGCAAGGAGCAGAGCACGATTCCCGTCATCACCGGCGGCATCGGCGTCTGCCATCTCTATGTGGACGCCAGCGCCGATCTGGTTCGCTCGCTGGACATCATCGAAAACGCCAAGGTGCAGCGGCCCAGCGTCTGCAACGCGCTCGACACCGTGCTCGTCAACAGCGCCGTGGCCGACGACTTCCTGCCGGCCATGGCGGCGCGGCTGGCCGCCAGCGGCGTGGAACTGCGCGCCACCGGCGCCGCCCTCGACATTCTGCAAGAGGAGCCGGGCGGCGCCGCGGTTGTGCCCGCCGGCCCCGACGATTTCGACGAGGAGTGGATGGCGCTGATCCTGGGCGTCAAAGTCGTCGACGATCTGGACGAGGCCATCGAACACATCCACGCCCACGGCTCGGACCACTCGGACGGCATCCTCACCAACGACTGGCAGAACGCCAACCGCTTCGTGGATTCGATGACATCGGCGGCGGTCTTCGTCAACGCCAGCACGCGCTTCAACGACGGCGGCCAGTTTGGTCTTGGCGCCGAGGTGGCCATCAGCACCCAGAAGCTCCACGCCCGCGGCCCCATGGGCCTGGAGGAGCTGACCACCTACAAGTGGATCTGCATCGGCGACTTTCACATCCGGCAATAATACAGTTTGGCCGTTGATAGAATCCGTCCTTTCCGCGTTCTATCGAATTGACGGTCGTTAGGGCTTGAGGTTGAGGCGAAGCGTTATGGAACAGCCAATCTTTTACGTGAACGGCCATTTCGTGCCTGCCGACCAGGCGGCGTTGCCGATCAACGATCTGGGCATCGTGCGCGGCTATGGCGTCTTCGACATGCTGCGCACCTACAATCGGGTCCCCTTTCACTTGCAGGATCACCTGGCCCGCTTGCAGCGATCCGCCGATCAGATCGACCTGGCAATGCCTTGTTCGCTCGGCCGAGTTGGAGGCGCTGGTTCTGGACACCCACGGTCGCAATGACTTCGACAACGCCGCCCTGCGCATCATCGTCACCGGCGGACCGTCACCCGACTTCGGTACGCCCCAGGGCAACCCCAGTCTGGTCATCATGGTGACGCCCATCTCGCTTCCGCCGTCGGATCAGTACGAACGAGGCTGCAAGGCAACCGCCGTCGAGATGATCCGCGAGCGACCGTCGGTCAAGAGCCTGAACTACATCGGGGCCATCATGGCGGTGCAAGAGGCGACAAAACAGGAGGCGGTCGAGGCGCTCTACCTGACCAGCGCCGGCAATGTCACCGAAGGAACCCGCTCCAACTTCTTCATCTTCCGCGGCGATCAGTTGATCACGCCGGCCGTCGACATCCTGCCGGGCATCACGCGGCAGGTCATTTTGCAGTTGGCGCCCGACTACTTCGATGTGGTCGAGCGAGCCGTTGCCTACGACGAGTTGGACGAGGCCGACGAGGCGTTCATCAGCAGTTCGACCAAGGAACTGCTGCCCATCGTCCAGGTCAACGACAAGGTGATCGGCGACGGCGTGCCCGGCCCCAACACCCAGAGGCTGCTGGCCCGCTTCCGGGAATATGTGCAGGCATTGGCGGGAAAAAATTCGCCACAGATGGACACAGATAAAAAATGATGAGACACAGATTGCCCAATAGATTGTGTTGATGGCACGGAGTTCTATCCAAAAAACATCTGTGAAAATCCAAATCCTATCTGCGTCCATCTGTGACAAACCCTTTGCCATCTTCAACGAAAAATAGGATGAGATCTCCGATGATCCAACAGGCTCGAATCGTCGAACTCACAAAGACATTGGTCGCCATCCCGTCGATCACCGGCCATGAACAGGCCTTGTCCGACTGGATCTACCACTTCTTCACTTCGCTGGGCCTGCAAGGCGTGCAGAGGCTGCCCGTCGACGAAGCCGGCGACACGGTCGTCGGCTGGATCGAAGGCAGCAGAGCTGACGGCAACACAGCCGGTCCGACGTTGCTCTTCACCTTCCACATGGACACGTTCGCGGTCTTCGACGGCTGGCAGACCGATCCCTTCACGCCGATCCAGGTTGGAGATCGACTTTACGGCCTCGGAACCCACGACATGAAAGGCGGCGCAGCCTGCGTGCTGGCCGCGGTGGAGGCGCTGGTGCAGTCCGGCGTCACGCTGGGCGGGCGGCTGATGATCGCAGCCACCACGGATGAGGAAAACTGGTCGCGCGGCGCGCATGCCCTCATCGACAGCGGTCTGCTCGACGGCTGTATCGGCTGTCTGATTCCCGAGCCGTCTGCCCTGGGCACGCTGACCGTCGGCGCACGCGGCCGCCACGTCTATCACCTGGCCTTCCGAGGCCGGACGGCGCACTCGGGCTACGACAGCGGCGTGAGCGCGCTGGTCGACGCCGCACGGGTCGTGTCCGCACTCTCCGAGCCGGGCGCCGTCGATCTGGGCTACAATGAGACCTTCGACATGGCCGGCAGCCAGTGTGTGATCGGCTTCGAGAGCGGCGGCCAACTGGTCCTCGTGCCCGAACGAGCCGACGTTACCATCGATCGCTTCACCCTGCCCGGCGAGACGGCGGAGAGCGTGGCCGATCAGATTCGCCGGGTTGTCGACGCCACAGACATCCTCGGCCAATACACGCTGACCTGGGATGAACGCCCGACACCTGCCCCGGCCCCCTATGTGGTCCCCATCGACAGCCGCTTGGTGCAATCGGTCTCGACCCATTTGGCCAACGAGCAGGCGCGCGAGATACGCTACGTGTTGGCGCGCAGCGTGGCCGACACCAACCATCTTGCCGTTCATGGCGGCGTGCCCACGTTGATCTGCGGGCCCGACGGCGGCAACACCTGCGAGGCCAATGAGTACGTGCAGATCGATTCGCTGGCGGCCATTGCACGCACGTACATGAACGTTGCGCTCGAGTTGCTTGCGTAGATGGATTTTTGGCCGCGGATGAGCGCGGATAAACGCAGACGCAATGGTTGAGGGACGGAAAGGACCATGATCAGCGAACTCGATCCGCTGGACTATGGTCGGATCGCACCAATTTTTCGAGGACGCAGGCAGACCATCCCCGCGCTGTCCGTCCTCGAGGGCAATCACCCCGGCCGCGTCTTTGTCGATTCGGCCAGACAACCCGCGTACGGCCTATGTGTGGGTCTACGGTTGGTGGGCCTATGTGGGCGGCGATCCCGAGCAAATCGCTTTTTTGCAGAGCCTGCCTGATCTGATCACCGATTCGATTGGGCCGGATTCAATTCGTTTCAATCTGTTCCACCATCAGATCTACGCACCCCATTCTTCGGATTGGATGGCTGCGTTGGAATCGGTGCTCAAAGATTTTCCAACCGAGGATCCACTTTGAAGCTGCGTACACATTCGAGGCCGAGCTTTATCGCGAACTGCGGCAGCCGATCAACGTGCCTCCCCAGCGTCGTATCGAATGGCTGGAAATGCCGGCTCTTCCTCATAGTATCCGCCAAGGCGAGACTCCTCAAGACGGCCCCGAAGAGACCGCACAGTTGAGATCGGTGAAGCAGCGACTCAAGTTTGGTTTTGGCCTGGTGAGTGACTACAGCCTGCTCGCCTACTGCGGTTCAACCGGTTTCTTTTCCGGCAACGAGTTTATGCTGGAGGTGGACACGTTCGATCCCGTGGACCGACGCCATGGCTTTGCGATGCTGGTCTGCACCGCCATGCTTGACTACTGCATCGAGCACGGGTACGCTCCGGTGTGGGAGACGCCTGAGACCAATATCGGCTCGCAGCGCGTTGCCGAAAAGCTTGGTTTCACGAAACAGGAGATCTATCCTGTCTTCAGTTTCGAGCTATAGACAGGCGGACACATACTCAAAAGATTGACGTGGCTCCTGTCTTGCGGTAATCTCACCGGCTATGACTGAAAAATCGAACACCCAGCCCGATCCAAACAACATCCCCGCACCTGAACCGCTCACGCCTGAGGAGAAGGACGCGCTGCTCATGCGCGTGCGCGCCGATGGCCGCGCCATGACCCTCGAAGAGATCAACGCGATCTTCGAGCCGTCGCCTGACACGCCCGACGTCCTGGAAGAGACAGACGAGCCGATCGTAGAGATGGAGTCGGCCCATCTTGCCCCCGAACAGATGGCGAGCCTGGAACAGGACTTCTTCTCCGATGTGGGATTGAACGTCGAGTTGCCGACCCGACCCCTGGTCGCCGGCGTGATCTTTGACTTCGACTACACGCTGGCCGCGCCTGTTCGCCCCATTGAAGAGATCGTGGAGGAGGGCGCCAGGAATGCCGAAGCATACATGCGCTCGACCGGCATGGAGTTTGCCGAGGACTTCTACACCAATATCATCGAGGCGCGCCGCTTTGCCTTGAAGAAGTCGGAGGATGAGCAGGAAGAGCACATCGCCGACGACGCCATGAGTTTCCTCTTGCAGTTTTTCGGCTACCCGGCCTCCAAGATGGACCCGGACGTGCTCAAACGAGCGGTCGATATCTTCTACGCGCCCGAGATGACCGCCTGGCAACTGCGGCCGGGCGTGCGTGAGATGCTGGCCCAATTGTCGGAATCGGGCGTCAAGTTGGCGCTGCTGGCCAACTATCCTTGCGACCGCGTCTTCCAGCGCATCGTCGACTATCTGGAAATCCGCCAATATTTTGACGTCTGCATCTGCAGCGCCAGCGTTGAATACCGCAAACCGGACGAGGCATTTTTCAACATCGTGCTCGATCGCTGGGACGCGCTGCCCTACGAAATCGTGGTGGTCGGCGACAGCTTGACCCACGACATCCAGGGCGGTCTCAATCTGGGCGCGCTCACCGTCCAGTTGGATCAGGAGACCTCCGCCCAGGACGCGCACGACAACAAACGTGCCGCTCGCAAGATCGCTGCCGATGAAGTCATCGTCGATCTGAGCGATCTGCCCGCCCTCATCGAAAAGTGGATCTGACATGGCCGAAGAGCCTTCCCCAATCGCGACACCAGCCCCAACAACGCCCGTGACCGTGCGACGGCGCTATCCGGATGCGCCGCTGGTCGGCGTGGCCGCCGCGGTCTTCAATCGCAACGGGGAAGTCCTGCTGGTGCAAAGAGGCCGGCCGCCGCGCCAGGGATCTTGGGGGCTGCCCGGCGGCCTGATCGACCTGGGCGAACGGCTTGCCCACGGCGCGCGCCGCGAGGTGTACGAGGAGTGCGGCATCGACATCGAAGTCGTCGATATCGTCGCCACCTTCGAGCCGATCATGCGCGACGATGACGGTCGTGTCGAATACCACTATGTGGTCATTGACTTCTGGGCGCGCCATCTGTCGGGCGAGGCCACGCCCCAGGATGATGCCGCCGCCGTGGCCTGGGTGGCCATGGAGCGACTCGATCAGTATGATCTCCTCCACGAGAGCCGCGATGTGGTAGAACGGGCTTACGTGCAGTGGCAACAGACAATGATCGAAAAATCGATTGACCCTAAATCTGATGAAAGATAGAGTCTCTTTTCCTAAAATTTACCAACAACAGAACTCAATCGTAGTTGTTAGAGATATTTCGCCGCGCCTTGCGAGTTGGGAACACAAGCAACATCGCGACCAAATTCGACTTCGGTCCTATCTCGATAATCTGTATTCTCCAGTGGAGAAACTGCTAATCGGTCAGAAGAGCTTGTTTCTTGATTTACGAATTGATGTTGGCGACAAACAGAAATTGATTCGCCAACACGATGTCGAAAACTACCTCACGCCTCTGTTTGGAACAAACTGGTTTGACCACCAGCAGTTTCCACTTGTCAGCGGTTCTAAACATGTCGGCGGAGGATCAATATTGACCATCGGCACTGTATCGGCGGTCGATTCCACGATGATTGACGATTCATGGTGTCACTTGTCCGTAAATGCAGGGAAATCTCCGACACAAAAATCTTGGAAGCAAAGACTAAATGAAGCCGTCGAAAAATCGAGACCTCAAATGATTGCATCCGAACATCAGGTTGAGTTCCACATGGCTTGGCGTTGTGCCACACGGCGGAATTGGGTTTTGCTGTGGAAGCCGACCGGCGATGCATTGTCTCCGATCCTCGGCTACACTGGAACAAACAAATACAATCCGTACGATGATCGAATCACTTCGCTGACGCTTCATCGCATTTGTGATGATTCGATTGGGCATGATGTACATGTAGGTCTATGGTGGAAAACGGTCCCAATACACCATTAACAGTAGTTCACGATTTGGTGAAAAGCGAGATTCTTCGCTGGCCATTTGCCAGAGCGGTATGCTCGAAAATACTCGCTCAGAATGACAAACCGTGAACTACTGATTAACAGTGCGTTGAAGTTTGTCTGTGCTGTCAAGCAATCGGTTGTGTTTTACTACACGCCCAGCGCCTCGTGCACGCGGGCGAAGGCCAGGTCCATGATGGTCAGCGCCTTGTCGACATCCTCTTTGCTGGCGGTCAACGGCGGTGACACCCGGATCACATTGCCGTACATCCCGCCCTTGCCGATGAGCAAGCCCAACTGCCTCGTCTCCTCGAAGAAGAGCGCCACCGCCTCGGTGGACGGCTCCTTGGTGGTGCGGTCGTTGACCAGCTCGATCCCCTGCATGAGCCCCTTGCCGCGCACTTCGCCGATCAAGGGATACTTCTCCCAGAGACGATCCAGCCCCGCACGCAGATAGTCGCCGACGTCCTCAACGTGGGCCGGATCGGCCTCCTCTTCCAGCACTTCGATGGTGGCCAGCGAGGCCGCGGCAGAGACCGGGTTGCCGCCGAAGGTGCTGATCGCCAGCCCGGCGCCGGCCATGGCATCGGCGATTTCGCTGGTCGTGATGCAGTTGGAGAGGGGGAAGCCGTTGGCGATGCCCTTGGCCATGGTCATGATGTCCGGCTCGACGTTCCAGTGTTCAATGCCGAACCAGTAGGTTCCCGTGCGCCCGAAGCCGGTCTGCACCTCGTCGATGACGACCAACCCGCCGTAGAGCCGTGCGATCTCGGCCACGATGCCGAAATATTCGGGCGGCGGCGTCACGAAACCGCCCACGCCCTGGATCGGCTCCATGAAGATGGCCGCGATCTTGCCGCTGGTCTGGGTGCGGATCACATCCTCCACATCCTGGGCGCAGGCGACATCGCAACTGGGGTAGGAGAGCTTGAGCGGGCAGCGATAGCAGTAGGCGTTCTGAGCGTGTTTGATGTCCGGACTGAAGGTCGGACCGACACGCCAGGAAGACTGCGCGGTCAGGCTCATGGCGAGTTGCGTCTTGCCGCTGTAGCCGTGTCGCAGCCCGATGATCTCGCGGTTGCCGGTGTAGATCTGGGCCAACAGCACCGCTGCTTCATTGGCCTCGCTGCCCGAATTGTGAAAGTAGGAGGTCTCCAGATCGCCGGGCGTGATCTCGGGCGATCTTCTCGGCCAGGGCGACGTGATTTTCGTTGGGGTAGAGCGTGGATGAATGGATGATCTTGCCCATCTGCTCACGGGCACGTTCGACCACTTTGGGATGGTTGTGGCCGACGATGGTGGTCAGGATGCCGGCGAAAAAGTCGAGATATTCGTTGCCCTCGACATCCCAAACATAGAGCCCGTCGCCGTGATCCAGCGGCAACGGGTCGGCGTAGTAGAGCAGATGGTTGGGCCAAAGATATTGTCGTTGCTTGTCCAGAATTTCCTGTCGGTCCATGATATTCCCTCGATTTGTCGTAGGGGCAGGGCTTGCCCCTGCCCGCAGATAAAAAGAAGTCCCGTCTTGTACAAGACGGGACTTCTTTGATCAGACTATCGGATTCGCGGGTCGCTACGCTAGCCGCCGATCATGCTCATCAGCATCTCTGCCGGAACGACGAACGCTCCCTGGGGCGCGGGAATCGAATCAACCTCGTTCTGACCATACTTGTTGGTCAGCATGGAGAAGTAGAAGACCGCGTCCGAATCGCTCATGGCCGTCTGGCCGTCAGATTCGGCCATCGCCATCAACGAAGCGAGATCCCAATCCAAGACGACGTCGGTGCTCAGCGTGTAGCCGCTGTCCAGACCAATGGCCTGTTGCACCTCGTAGTCCAGGCCGCCGAACAGCATCGGCGCGACCATGGGCATCATCTCTTCCATCTCAGCCAGATCGTCTTCCGAAACGGCTTCCATGCCCATCTGCTCGGCCATCGCTGCCTGGGCAGCCACGTAATCGATGAAGACATCGCTGCTGGCGAATTCAATGAAGTCGAAGACGGTGCTGAAAACGGCGGCATCTTCGTCACCAATCATGGCATCGTTCAAACGCTGGACGTCGACAAAGGCCTCGAACATGGCCATCTGATCACTGCTCGCGGATGCGCCGGCTGCACCGCCGGCCAAGGCTGCCGTGGCCGGGGCCATCGAAGCCATTGCATTCGGGTCTGCGGCAATCTGCGCCAGTGCCACATCGAGGAGCGGAGCCAACTCGGTGCCGACCCAGCCCTGAATCGGCAGACCGGCCAGTTCAGGCACGAAGGCGGCCAATTCGCTCACGTTCACGTAGATAATGCCGTCAACCAGCGCATAGTGGAGCCCGAGCGACGTGGGAATCGGCATGCCCATCTCGCTGGAGAGAAGGCTGGCGGTATCGTCGGTCAGCGTAATTTCAAAAGCCTGCTCGGTGTCGGCGCCGTCGATCAACATGTTCAATACGTCGGACAGAACAGTGACGTCGCCCATTGAGTCGGCATCCAGGCCTTCCAGGTAGGCCTTCATGTCTTCCTCAAGATCGGGGTCTATTGCATAGACCGACTCCTGCACCCAGTTGAAGGCGATCTGCTCGACCGGCATGCCGGGGATGCCGGCGATCTCAAAGTCGATGTCGAAATCGTAGGCGCCGCTGGTGACTTCACTGTCTGCAATGGCGGCGTCCTGCAAGATCATGCAGTCTTCCTCGTCCAACTCACCGCAGAGAACCGGCGGGGCATCCTGGGCAAAAACAGACCCCACAGGGATCAAGGCGAGCAACATGGCGAGAAAAATCCACCCAAACTTCTTCATGGCATTGTCCTTTGCTGAATTGAATGATGTTGATGGTCTTCTGTCGGCATTGTATCGTCGACCGTAAACTGTCGGACGTCTTTGGGGCTGAACAGATCCATAGTATCGTATCGGCGGCAATTGCGCAATCGACTTCCGTATGAGCTTCGAACCGTCGGATCCGTACCCTCCCGGTATCGAGCATAGAACGAGTTCTGACCGAAAAAGGTTCACACAATTTCCGTCCCCCCATACCGTCCACGTGCCTACGATAGAGCAATGTTCGCACATCGTCTGTAATCATGCTACACTCTGCGAAAATCTGAGGAAGATTACGGTTCTAACCCATGAAGATCGTCGCCGATCTACACATCCATTCGCATTACTCCCGCGCCACCAGCAAGATGCTGAATTTCGAGCATCTTCACAAATGGGCGCAACTCAAGGGCGTTCAGGTCGTCGGCAGCGGCGACCTCTCCCATCCCGGCTGGCTCAAGGAGATGCACGAAAAGCTGGTTCCTGCCGAGGAAGGGCTGTTTCGCTTGAAAGACGAATTCGCCTCAGCCATGGCAGATGAAGTTGCGCCGGCCTGCCGGGGACCGGTTCGTTTTCTGCTCACCGGCGAGATCAGCAGCATCTACAAACGGGGCGGCAAGGTGCGCAAGGTGCACAACGTCCTCTTCGCGCCCACGCTGGACGCCGTGGCCAAGCTCCAGGTGGAACTGGAAAAGATCGGCAACATTCGCTCCGACGGCCGTCCGATCCTGGGGCTGGACTCGCGCGACCTGTTGGAGATCGTGCTCAACGTCGATCCGCGCTGTTACCTGATTCCGGCCCACATCTGGACGCCCTGGTTTTCCATGCTCGGCTCCAAGTCCGGTTTCGACTCGGTGGAGGAGTGCTTCGACGATCTCACGCCCCACATCTTCGCATTGGAGACCGGCCTCTCGTCCGACCCGCCCATGAACTGGCTCGTCTCCAACCTGGATCGCTACACGCTGGTCTCCAGTTCGGACGCACATTCGCCCCAGAAACTGGCCCGCGAGGCCACGCTCTTCGACACCGAGCTCTCCTACGATGCGCTCTTTGCGGCCATGCAAAGCGGCGACCGCCAGACCTTCAAGGGCACCATCGAGTTCTTTCCCGAAGAGGGAAAGTATCACCACGACGGCCATCGCAAATGCGGCGTCAGTTGGGATCCGAAGACGACGATCGCCCACGACGGTCTCTGCGCCCGCTGCGGCAAACCGGTCACCGTCGGCGTCACCCATCGGGTCGAGACGTTGGCAGACCGAACGGCGGGCAGTGCAGAGGCGGTGCGACCCGACGGCGGCCATCCGTTCCACAGCCTGATACCGCTGCCGGAGATCCTCTCCGAGATCCACGGCGTGGGCGTCAACAGCAAGCGTGTGCAGCGCGACTACTTGCAGATCCTGGGCAAGCTGGGGCCGGAGTTGGGCATTCTGCTCGACCTGCCGCTGGACGAGATCGCAGCCCAGGCCGGCGAGCAGTTGGCCATCGGCATCGGACGCATGCGCGCAGGCAATGTGCGCGCCGAGGCCGGCTACGACGGCGAGTTCGGCGTGATCCGGCTCTTTGCCGACCAGGACGATGATCCCCTGGCCCACCAGATCAGTCTCTTTGGCGAGGCCGAAATCGCCGAAGCCTCAAGCAAGCAGACCAGGTCGGCGACGATGAATTGAGCGTCGGCACAGCCGTGTCAATGCCGGCCCAGGTTCGGGAAACACCCGAGGTTTTTGACGTCGCTTCGACTGCGCCGCCGATCCCCGGAATGGTCGATCCATTGCTTGCCGGACTCAACCAACAGCAGCAAGAGGCCGTGCGCTGCATCGACCGTCCGTTGGTGATCATCGCCGGGCCGGGCACCGGCAAGACGCGCACGTTGACCCATCGCATCGCCCACCTGATCCGCGACGGGCATGCGTCGCCGCAGAGCATCCTGGCCATCACCTTCACCAACAAGGCCGCCGGCGAATTGGCCGAACGCTTGGCCGCGCTTATCGATGCGAAGACGGTGCGCGCCATCACGGCACAGACGTTTCACGCCTTCGGCGCGGCCGTGCTGCGGCAGCATGGTGCGGCGATCGATCTCGATCCCGACTTCGTGATCTGCAGCGACGAAGACCGCCACAACTTGCTGCGTCACTGCTATCCCGACCTGTCGGCCGGACAGGTCAACCACTATCTGGCCGAGATTTCAGCGGCGAAAAACAAGCTGTGGACGCCTGCTGTGGGCCAAACGAACCCAGGGATTGAGGCGCCGGCTTCGGCAGCCGACCCTGAATTTTTGGCCGTCTTCGAACGCTATGAAGCGGCATTGGCGGCAAGCCAGGCTGTCGATTTTGACGACCTGATCCTGCGTTGCGTGGCCCTGTTGGAGACATCGTCCGATCTTCTGGACGCAGTTCGGGCTCGCTATCGCTGGATCTCGGTCGACGAATACCAGGATGTGAATCTGGCCCAATATCGTCTGCTGCGTCTGTTGGCCGGTAGTAGTGTCACGGACGGGGCCAATCTCTGCGTCATCGGCGATCCCGACCAGGCCATCTACGGCTTCCGCGGGGCCGATCGGCGCTATTTCCTCACCTTTCACGAGGACTATCCGGACGCCAAAACGCTGCGTCTGCGACGCAACTATCGCTCGACCCAGACGATCCTGGACGCGGCCACCCAGGTCATCGACCGCAGCCCCGGCCACGAGCCTCTCGACATCTGGTCCGAGTTCGTCGAGCAGATCAAGCTCGACATCCACGACGCGCCGACCGACAAGGCCGAGGCCGAGTATGTGGTCCACCAGATCGAGCGTATGGTGGGCGGCACCTCCTACTTCTCCATCGACTCGGGTCGGGTGGATGACCGCGTCGATGAGGCTGAACAGAGCAATCGCTCATTTGCCGATTTTGCCGTGCTCTATCGCACGTCGGCCCAAGTGTCAACGCTGCGTGAAGCGCTACATCGCTCTGGCATCCCCTACCAGACGTCGGGGCAGACGCCGCTCTACGCACAGAAAGAGTCCCGTCTGATTCTGGCCCATCTGTGGCTGTTGCTGAATCCATTCTCCAGCCTGCACCTGGACACGCTCCTCAACCATGACCGTCCCCTCTTTCCGCTGGAGAGCCTGGAGACGCTGATGGAGAAGGCGAGAAGCGAAGGGCGTCTGCCCTGGGAGATCGCCGCGCAATTCATCATGCCGGAGAACATGGGCTATGCGCTGCGACGACGTACGGTCTCCACGACGGCGTTCATGCAGGAGTTGACGGCTTCCTGGAATGGCCATACCGTCGTTGAACTCATCGAAATGGTCGATGGTCACCTCGTACATCTGGACAAGAAATTTGGCGGCGGCGACCACGATGAGCGGCTTGAGTCTGTTGCTGCATCGGGCGACGCCTTTCGGCGACAACCTGAACGATTTCCTGATCTCCACCGTCCTCCAACAGGAGACCGACGGCTACGATCCGCGTGCCGACCGCGTGGCGCTGATGACGCTGCACGCGTCCAAAGGACTGGAGTTTCCGGTCGTCTTCATGGTCGGCTGCGAAGAGGGGCTGCTGCCCTTCCAGCGCCCCTTCCAGCCGGCGCAGCAAGTGGCGCAGCAAGCGGGTTCGGAGGGTGAAGCCGGTGCTCAGGCCGACGGCAAGATCGATGGTGAGACCGATATCGATGAAGAACGCCGGCTCTTCTACGTGGGCATGACACGGGCCCAGGAGAAGCTGATCCTGACACGGGCCAACCGGCGTTTTCTCTATGGACGGCAGATGGAAAATGCCCGGTCCCGGTTTGTCGACGACATCGAGCAAGCCCTGCTACAGGCTACGCAGATGCCGGCGCGGCGGGCCAAACCGGACAAGCCGGACCACGTTCAACTCACACTCTTCGGATAGACGCCGCCATGGCCCGTACCAAGCCGACCGGCGTCCCTTTTCCAGCCTTCGTCCCGCGCAAACCCGAAGGTCTGCCGACCCGCGGCAAGACCGCGCGCAATCGACTGCGCCGTGTCGACAACTTCCTGCTGCGCTACGCCCCCGATCTGCTCACGCGCAGCGACGGACTCCATGATGGCGCCCTGGTCGTCGATCTGGGCTACGGGGCGGAGCCGTTCACCACGCTGGAGATGGCCCAGCGGCTGCGTCGCCTCAACCCGGCGCTGCCGGTGCTGGGCGTGGAGATCGAACCGGAGCGGGTGGCAGTCGCACAGCCCTTTGCAGATGAGCAGACCCATTTCCGCTTGGGCGGCTTCAATCTCCCGCTGAAGGCGACGGCGCGCGGCATGGAGTCTGTTCGTGCCGTGCGCGCATTCAACGTCCTGCGCCAGTACGACGAAGACGATGTGGCCGACGCCTGGGCCAGGCTGGCTCAGTATGTGCTGCCCGGCGGTCTGCTGATCGAAGGCACATCGGACCCTTTCGGCCGCGTCTGGACGGCCAATCTGTTGCGCCGGACTGACGCGGCGTCGGGCGAGGACGTTTGGCGCAGCGAAGGGCTGATCTTCAGCACGAACTTCCGCGCCGGCTTCGATCTCTCGCTCTTCCAGGCCGTTCTGCCCAAGAACTACATCCATCGCATGACGCCCGGCGAGCCGATCTACGAGTTCTTCGATGCCTGGCAGCGGGCCATTGATGAAACCAGCGCCTTTCGGGCCTGGGGCTTGCGCCAATGGTTTGTCGCCGCCATTGAGCGGTTGAGCGAGCGCGGCTATCCCGTGGGTCTCACGCGCCGCTGGTGGCGGCATGGGTATTTGATGGTTGGGTTGGGCGCTCGTTTGAGAGAGAAAGGATAGGACACGGATAACGCGGATGTTGCGGAAAAGGCCGGATCTTTCCTGCTGATCCGCGAAAATCAGTCAAATCAGCGTCATCCGCGTCCTATCCTTTTTCACTCCGACAACCCGCTTGGCGATATAATACAAGGAGAATCAACAGACCACCCACGAAAACGCCGAGAAGGAGATTCTTCATGGCATTCACGACACTCATCTCAACCGCAGAACTGGCAGACCATCTGGACGACCCGAACTGGGTTATCGTCGACTGCCGCTTTGCGCTGTCCGATACCGAAAAGGGGCGCAACGCCTATCTCGAATCCCACATCCCCGGCGCGGTCTATGCCCACCTGGATGAGGATCTCTCCGGCCCCATCATCCCCGGCGAGACCGGACGCCATCCGCTGCCCGACGCCGATCAATTTGCCCAAAAGCTTTCGGCCTGGGGCGTCGACGCGCAGACGCAGGTCATCGCCTACGACGACATGGGCGGCTTCATGGCCGGACGGCTCTGGTGGATGTTGGGCTGGCTGGGCCACGAGCCGGTCGCCGTGCTCGACGGCGACTGGCGTCATTGGGTCAAAGAGGGCCGTCCGACCCGTGGCGGAGCCGAAGTTCGCACGCCGCGCACCTTCATTGCCCAGGAACGGACAGAACTGGTCGTCGATGTCGACGAGGTGTTGGCCAATCTGGAAAATGACGAATTTGTGTTGGTCGACGCACGCGACGAGGCCCGCTATCGTGGCGAGGGACCGACCGGTCTCGATCCGGTGAACGGCCACATTCCCGGGCGCGATTTCAGCCTACCTTGGCCACAACCTGGACGCCGACGGCAAGTTTCGCTCGCCCGAGGAACTGCAAGCCCACTACATCGATCTGCTCGGCGATCCGGACACGGACATCGTGCCCGACGATGTCGTCTTCTACTGCGGCTCGGGCGTGACCGCTGCCCACGATCTGCTGGCCATGCAGGTGGCCGGCCTGGGCGAGCACCGGCTCTATCCCGGCTCGTGGAGCGATTGGATCCTCGATCCGGAGCGGCCCATTGCGTTGGGGGATGGAAGCTAAGACCAACGGCACTGCGAGATCGCATTTATTGAGATCGGGGATTACGGCCTTTGGCCGGAGATTCGCGGAAATTGCAGATCCCGCTGAATCTCTCGATACATCCCAAACTCCAAGACCTGAACCCGATCCGATCAACAACGAAGGAATAAGAAACCATGGAACGCACATTTTTTATCATCGCCGGTTTGTTGGGCGCGCTGTCTGTTGCGCTGGGCGCGTTTGGCGCGCACGCGCTGGAGGCCCGCATCTCGGCCGATCTGCTTCAGACCTACGAGACGGCGGTCCGCTACCAGTTCTTCCACGTGATCGCCCTTTTTTTTGCGGCCATCGCCATCGGACGCTATCCCAGCAACAACATGGGAACCATCGCCGGCTGGCTGTTCATTCTGGGGATCGTGCTCTTCTCGGGCAGTCTCTACGTGCTGATCGCCAGCGGCCAGCGCTGGCTGGGTGCGGTCACGCCGCTGGGCGGGGTCGCCTTCATCGCCGGCTGGATCTGCCTGGCATTGGCTGCCTGGCGAAGCTAAAGCGATGGACCGCGGATTAGGCGGATGTGGCGGACAAAACCGGATTTATTCGGATTTTATCCGCGAGAATCCGCCGCATCCGCCAAATCCGCGGACTATTACTCTCCCCTACTTCTCCGCACCCAACATCATCAATTCAGATTCCCAGGCGGTGCGTTGGACCGTGACGCCCAATCGCGCGCCCTGGGCCTGCATCTGGTCGAAATCGGACTGGGGTGCGCAGACGAAGACCATCACGTTGGTGCCGCGTCGATAGGCGTTGTGCAGCGCCCACAGCCCCTCCTCGTCCAACTTGGGCGTCACGACCAGCAGCGTCGTTCCCCAGGCCAGGTTGGCGATCTCGCCTGACAGCCAGTCGCCCAGCGGCGCCCCGACCTCGTGCATCTGAATACGCGCCAACAGGGCCAGCATGGTCATCAACTGGGCGGACCCGTGGTGGGAAGGAATCGGCGCGGCGATGGTCTGGGAAAAGGGATCGCGCCCGTTGCAGATGAGACCCAACGGCTGGCGATTTTCGGTGGCATAGCGGGCCAGCGAGGCGGCGACGACGATGGCCCACTCGCTGTAGCCGATCTCGCCCCGCTCGGGATAGGCCGTGCGGTTCAGATCGAGCACGATGGAGACGTTGAGCGCAATCGCCGGCTGAAAGGTCTTGACCAGCAGCGAATCCTCGTGCGCGCTGGCCTTCCAGTGGACGCGCCGCAGGCTGTCGCCGGTCATGTAGTCGCGCACGCCGGACATGCGCGTCGGGTCCTCGAAGAGGCGCTGGTTGCTGGTCAACGTGCCGAAGGGCGAACGGCTGGGCAGGCCAAGCTCGTGCAGCGGCAGCACACGGGGATAGACGATCACCGACGTGGTCGTCTTCTCCTCCCACGTGCCGGCAGTGAAGCCGAAGAGGTCGCCGGTGCGCAGCTTGAGCGGCCCGACCGGATAGTAGCCCCGTTTTTTGCAGTAGTACGTGTAGTCGAAGCTGCTCTTGGAGCGACCGCCGATGCTCAGCACCACCCGGTAGTTGACCCGATCTTTCAGTTCAAGCGGGGCCTGTTCCTGGACATGCAGCCACGGAATCGGCAGCCAGGTATGGTTTTCGAAGATCAGGCTGGCCTTGATCGTCTCGCCCGCAAAGGCGCGGCTGGTCACGATCGCGGCGCACGTTGAGTTTGGCCAGCGTTCGCCGCACCCACCAGTGGCTTACGATCCAGATGCCGCCCACCACGTAGACCAGGAAGTAGATCCAGTCCTGGCGCAGAACGACGGCCAGAATTGTGAGGATGATCAGGGACCAAAAGATTTGGGGCATAGGGCGCCTATTCTTCGACCGTGCCCAGATCGAGCGGCGTCTCTTCCAGAATGCCGGCGACGATGACCTCTGCCGTGCGGCCACGCAGCGCGCTGTCCGGCTTGACAATGCAGCGATGGGGCAGCGTGATGGGAACCAGCGCCTGCACATCGTCGGGCAGCACGTAGTCACGCCCCTTGACCGCGGCCCTGGCCTGTGCGCCCCGATAGAGGCCCAGCGAACCGCGCGGGCTGGCGCCCAACGCCAGTTCTGCGTGGTTGCGTGTCGCCTGGGTCAGCGCAATGATGTAGTTGCGGATGCTGTCGTCGACGTGGATCTGCCACACCTGCTCGCTCAGATCCGGCAGGGAAATGTCGCTGGTCACAGCGGCCAGATCGTCGATGGGATGGCGGCCGCCCAGGTTGATCAACATGGCGCCCTCCTGTTCCGCGGTCAGGTAGCCCAGGTTGATCTTGAAGAGAAAGCGATCCAACTGGGCCTCGGGCAACGGGAAGGTGCCCTCGTACTCGATGGGGTTCTGGGTGGCCAGCACCAGGAAGGGGCGCAACAGCGTGCGCGTTTCGCCGTCCACTGTGACCTGGCGTTCGCCCATGGCCTCCAGCAGCGCGGCCTGGGCACGCGGCGTGGCCCGGTTGATCTCGTCGGCCAGCAGGATGTTGGTGAAGGCCGGGCCGGGCATGAACTGGAAGGCGCGCGTCTCCTGGTTGAAGACGCTGACGCCGGTGATGTCGCTGGGCAGCAGATCCGGCGTACACTGAAGGCGTCGGAAGTCCACGCCCAGGGTGACGGCCATGGCACGCGCCAGCATGGTCTTGCCCACGCCGGGCACATCCTCCAGCAACACATGGCCTTCGCACA
This sequence comes from uncultured Chloroflexia bacterium, assembly GCA_963698255.1. Taxonomy (GTDB): domain Bacteria; phylum Chloroflexota; class Anaerolineae; order Caldilineales; family Caldilineaceae; genus JAWKOK01. Next base: position 58,676 of record CAVOQD010000032.1, read on the forward strand.
GCAGGGCGATGACCAACGTCTCGACGGCCTCGTTCTTGCCGACAATCACCTTTTCGACATTGGCGGCCACTTGATCGGCAAAACGGCTAATATCTTCAGCGGGCACGGGCACTCCTTGCGGTTTGATCTGTTTTGACGGAAAGGACGATAGAACGCGGATTTGCCGGATTGGGCGGATATCCGCGGATTTTTCATAGGTGAGTCATTCTAACCGAAAAGGCATGACTCCGCTAGGAGGAGGCGAGAGAAGGGATAGAACGCTGATTACGCGGATGGAGCGAAAAATACCGGATTCCTTCCGCTTCATCCGCGGAGATCAGCCAAATCCGTGTCATCCGCGTTCTATTGGGCTGTCACTGGCCCAGATTTCCGGGAGAAGCGAGGGCCGGAATATGGGCGATTGGCTTTGACGATTCGCGGTCTCTGTGCTATGTTTTTCGGTACATTTCGGGCAAATTCGCCCCCTTAGCTCAGAGGATAGAGCAACGGTTTCCTAAACCGTGTGTCCCAGGTTCGAGTCCTGGAGGGGGCGCCTTTTCACCGGTCAAGCCGCATTGATGCCGCCCATGTGGGCGGCTTTTGTGGTTTTGGGACAGCCCATGGAGCATATCAACGTGAATCAATTGACCGACACCACTCCTGAAGCCGATGCCCTGCTCCTGCAATTGCTGCGTCAGACACCGGTCTGGCGCAAGTGGGAATTGATGTCGCAGTTGAACGACATGACCCAGTCGTTGGCGTTGGGCGATCTGCGCCGGCGCTATCCGCAGGCCACGCCGGATGAACTTCGTCGTCTGCTGGCGGATCGGTTGCTGGGCGCTGAATTGGCGGAAACCGTCTACGGACCCCGACCTACGTTCCAGGAATCAACAGATGGTATCTGAAGCCGTTGCCGTCACCGAGCGTGTCGCCCAGGCGTTAGAAGCGTTGCAGATTGCCTATCTCATTGGCGGCTCCATGGCCAGCACAGCCTACGGGCGTATCCGAGCGACCATGGATGTAGACATGGTCGCCGATCTGTCGGTGGACCAGGTGGACGCGCTGGTAGCGGACCTCAGTGACGAGTTCTACGCTGACGCTGACATGATACGCCAAGCGATCATTCACAGCAGCAGCTTCAACTTGATCCATCTTTCCACAATGTTCAAAGTCGACATCTTCGTAGCCAAGGATCGGCCGTTTGACCGGCAACAGCTTGCGCGGCGTCTGCCCCAATCGTTGGAAACATCAGAGTATCTGGTGCATATCGCCAGCCCCGAAGATGTGATCTTGGCCAAGCTCGAATGGTACCGGATGGGCGGCGAGGTTTCCGAACGGCAGTGGCGAGACATTCAAGGAGTGCTGGATGTGCAGGGCGACCGCTTGGATCGAGCTTACATGCAGAAATGGGCGGTTGAGCTTGATGTGGCGGATCTGTTGGACAGAGCGCTCAGCGAATACGAGATACGACAACATCCGGATGAGTAGCCTACAGACAAAACACCTGTTCAGAAACCTGACCAATTTCTTCAGGGTTGAAGATAGCATACGTCGAATGAAGAGTGACAGCGCAGGTGTCTGCTGATGCCCTAGCTGCTCGCAATCAATGAACAAGCAGTCCCCTAACCATGCAAAACACCCCTTGGCCCGACCAATGCCAGGCCGCCATCTCCCTGACCTTCGACGACGGACTGGCGTCGCAACTCGCCATTGCCGTGCCCATGCTGGACGTCGCACGACCTGCGCGCCACCTTCTACCCCGATCGCCGGCGACGACTATGGACAGACGCTGGCGCCGTGGCGGCGCGTGGCCGAGGCGGGCCACGAGATCGGCAACCACACGGCCCGCCATCCTTGCTCGATCAACCATGCCTTCATTCGTCGCGACGGTCGATTGACGCTGGAGGAGATGACGTTGGCCGACATGCAGGCCGAGCTGGCGTTGGCCCAGAATCGTCTTGAGGAGGTCATTCCGCAGTCTGCGGCATGTTCGTTTGCCTACCCCTGCTACCAACCCTTTGTGGGACGCGGTCTGGAGCGGGCGAGCTATGTGCCGCTGGTCGGCCAAACAGTTTGTCGCCGGCCGCGGGTGGGGCGAGAGCGCCAACGATCCGGACACCTGCGACGTTGCCTACCTCTGGTCGTGGCCGTGTGAACGGCTCTCCGGCGCACAGATGATCGGCCTGGCCGAGCGGGCCGCGGCCTCAGGACGCTGGGCCATCTTCACGTTCCACGGGATCCATGAAGGCAGTCTCTCGGTGGCCGAAGCGGATTTGCAGGAACTGTGCCGTTTCCTGGCCGACAATCGAGATCGATTCTGGACGGCGCCGGTGAGCAAGATTGGTCAGACAACAACCGAATGGCAACAGCAAACAGACCAATTCAGATACGCTGGCAGTTTGTCGGAGTGACGAAGAAATGGACCGCGGATGCAGCGGATTAGGCGGAAACAGCCTGATTTTTCTGATTTTATCGGCGTTTATCAGCCAAATCCGCCTAATCCGCGGTCTATTGGCCTTCTCTCCGACAGCCTCCTAGTCCCCTGAACTCAACTCCTTAACAGCCATCGTAATGTTGTTCGTAATATTCACCTGCTATCCTTTGGCTGTACCTGGAGATCTGTGCGCTTGTCCGTTCCCATGATTGGGCTGGGACAAGCGACCGCCAACCTCCCCCGGCAGCACCCGGTACGAAAAAGGCCCTGCTCTTCGGCAGGGCCTTTTGTCTGTTTACCTTTTCAATAAACACGGAGAATGCCACGCCCTTCGCGTTTCTGGTGCTCCTTGTGAATATCTGTTGCGAAGCCTGGTCTACGCGACCATGTCGCGCAACCAGGCACGGTGGATCGTCCACACATCGGCAGCCGGGTCCCAGCGCAGTTCAAATGTGTTGTTGTCCACCGCCTGCACGAGATAACAGCGCAAGGTTCGCCCATCGACTCGTTCTTCCCACGTGCGGCCAACATCCCCGACATAGCGAGTCTTGTTGCGCCACAAAAACGAAGTCGGTTGGAGCGCACCGCTGGGCAGCACACGCAGCAGGACATCCACCTCTTCATCGACAATTACTTCACTGTTCATATCACCATTCCTAGCGTCTTGCATCACGAACTTCAAGAGCGACAAGATCGATCACATCCTCCTTCAGCGTAAGCGTGCATTGTACCCTAGCGACTCGCCTCCAAATAATCGGCGATCATCTGCAGGGCGGCCTGGGCGCTCAACAGCTTGTTGCCGCTGCGGTCGGACGGCCAGACGTAGCGTTCGCCACGCTCGAAGCCGTCGGCAGCCGACAGATGGATGTAGACTGTGCCCATCGGCTTGTCGGGCGTGCCGCCGCCCGGCCCGGCCACACCGGTGACAGCCACCGCTATGTCCACATCGTACAGCCGCAGTGCGCCCTGGGCCATCTGCTGGGCCACCTGCGGACTGACCGCGCCCACCGTCATCAGCGTGTCGTGGTCGACGCCGAGCACGTGTTCCTTGGCGTCGTAGCTGTAGACAATGGCCCCGCCGGCGAAGTAGTCCGAACTGCCGGCGTTCTCGGTGATCAGATGGCCGACGAGGCCGCCGGTGCAGCTTTCGGCTGTGGCGCAGGTGAGATTGGCTGCGCTCAGCTTCACGCCGATCTCCCTGGCCAGCGTGACCAACTCGTCGTAGGTCACATTTGCATCATCTGCTTGTTTGTTCGCTTCCATGCCAATCCGGTACCCTTTTTCGCTTTAACATCAGACAATCGTAGGTGCGTTTGTGGCCGGACGCTCGGCCAGAATCATGAGATGGCCAGTCGCCGTGACGCATGATCAGCAGCACAGCGCTGCGCCCGCCCGCCGTCAACTTCAAGCGTTTGCGAAGCTGTTCCGGTTCCATGGGAAAGCCCCGCTTCTTGAGTTCAATCTCGCCCACGCCCAGGGCCTGCAGTCGCCGATTCAACTGCTTGAGACTGAAGGGAAAGACCTCCAGCAGACGAAACGCCTGCACCAGCGGATGCTCGCGCAGCGTCGACGAGAGCAGATAGGCGATGTGCGGATCGATCAGCCGGGCATCCAGTTGGCGACAGAGTTCGCCAAAGGCGCCAGCCCGGATCACGGCGGGATGGGGTTCGTAGAGAATTTTCCCGGCACTCAACTCGACCAGCGGCAGTTCGACTGACGCCGAACCATCATCTGCCCTGCGCTTCCGCCTCAGCGACGATCTCATGCCAGACGCCGCCGGCATGGACACTGGCCCACCGCCGATGAACGGCCAATGGGCCAAACCAGAGTACGGCCTCTTTGCAGGCGCCTGCATGGCCCGTGAATTCCACGCCGCAACGGTCGGGAATCTCGTCGTCGCTCACGCCCGGCATGACCTTGACGCCCAATGCCGGAATCTTCGCCTGCAAAGCCAGCAACATTTCAAGCGGCGGCTCGATCTCGAACAACGAGAAGAGGCGCCGGCCGCCTGAGTGCGACCCGTGCCCCGTCGCGCCGGATCGGCAAAGGCGCCGGCGGCGTGGGGCAATCGATCTTCGGCCAGTTCGACCGTCCAGTCCGCCATCCGCACCTCGGCGCGATGGCCCAGGCCCATGGCGTCGGCGTTGGCCTGGGCCAGACGAGCACGAAGCGGATCACGCTCATAGGCGATCACTGGCCGGTATTTTGCCAGCGCCAGCATGTCGCCGCCGATGCCGCAGCCCAGGTCCAGCAACGGCCCCGGCGGCAGATAGGTGTGCATCCAGGCGGCACGGCGGTCGGCGATCTCCCAGGCGGTGGCCTGCTCCAGCGCTTCGCCGACGAAGAAGAGCCGGTCGGCGTCGGGGAACTTGGCGCTCGCCCGCAGGCGTTGTTGAGCCAGCGCCACCAGCGCGCCGGCATTCTCGCTGGAGAATTCCTTGCGCAGCCTGGTCAACGTCGACAGGACACGATCTGGCCGCAGATCATCCGCCCGCAACCCAGCCAGAATGGTCTGCGCCGACGATGACACCAGGAATTCGACGGTCTGTTCGTTGATTGCATCGGTTGACATGGCTGTATTATACCAACGTCGAGCCAGATCGAGGTACCCGCTTCAAACGCTTAGGGGCATTTCACGCTGGGGGCAGCAATCCGCGTGCCCCGAATCTGAAATGCACCCCAAACGCTTCCCGCTGATTGAAATGGGCGTTGTGGCATAGCGACCAAGCGGCTTCTGAAGGTTCAGGATTTGTTTCGGCAAGCGTAGGTGCGGTTTTCAACCGCGCAAGCTGCGGAATCTTTAACCATTTTCCAGGAAGATCGGCTCCGCAATGCTCTGGTCTTCACGAATCTTCCTGGAAGGTTATGTCGCAGCCCCTTGAAATCCCGAAGATCCATACGGTGTTCAACGTTGACGAAAACCATGATCGCCTTTTATGATGGCAGTGAACGCATATGAAAACGGCCCCGACACTGCGAAATCATCGATCTTCGTATGCCAACCGACTGCAAAAAATCGAGCTATTCCGTGTATAATGGCAGGACAGTTTTGAGTATCTCGCCGTAGGCTAGGCGATGATCATACCAATTACCGATCAATCGATTTTCGATCACATCGATTGCAAGGAAGGAGACATATGAGCGTTCATCAAGAGTCGCTGGATATGACACGACGACTGGATTCAGCCCCGGAAGAGATCGGCCAAGGCCACAGCAAAACCTCAGGATGATCTCGACATAGAGGATGGCTCACTGCGTACCGATTCGCTGGCCATGTTTGGCGCGGCAATCGGCGGGGCCGTTCTGGGCATGTTGTTGACCCTGCTCGTGCTTGCGCTCATCAACGGCGGCACACTGAATTTCGCCGGCGGCGTCGAGCGCATGGATGCCATGGAAGCCAACCTGGCGCGTGTCAACGAGAACGTCGGCGCAGTCAGCACCAATATCGACATTGTCGCCGCACAGTCGGCTGCCATCCAGGGCAATCTGGATGAGGTCGAAGCGGTTCTGACGGCAGAGTTGGCAACCCAGGGCGAGGAGATCACCGCCATCAACACGGCGATTGGCTTGCTCGACCAGACTCGTGCCCAGTTCGATATCTTCGTCGGCGCCATGGCGGATGCACTGGTCTCCATGGAAGCGGCTGTGGGCGAGGCTGCCGAAAACGCCACCGAATTTTCTGAAGTGACATCAGCCACGGCTGCCCAGGAACTGCCGGTGCCCATGGTTGCAAACAGCGCTGACGTGCCGGCCCAGAATGTGGTCGTCGTTGTCTTCGCCGACGTCAATGGCGACGGTGCGCTGGATGCCGGCGAAACCAGCCTCATGGGCGCGACTGTCTCGCTGCTGGACGCCAACGGCGATCCCGTCGCCACGGTGACCGGCTCCGATGCGGGCGCTCAATTCGAAGCGCTGGAAGCCGGCGACTACCAGTTGGTCGTTGAAGATGCGCTCGGATACGAATTGCTCAGCCAGCCGTCGGCCCAGGTGACCATCACCGGCGACGATTCGGAAGGCTACATCGTCTACATTCCTGCGGCCACTGCCGCCGAGTAGGCATCACCGGTCTTGTCGGCTACGGTGAGACAACCCAGATAAAAAAGAAAACGGTGGGCCGCAGTATCAAACTCGCGGCCCACCGTTTTCTTTTGCCAATCAGATTCTCTTGAACTCAGTCTGTTCCTTCAATGAAGGCGTCATTCTCTTCTTCGAGTTCTTCGCTATCAATCTCCTCGCCGTTAATCTCCTCGCCATCAATATCATCGACCAAGTCTTCGGCCGCGGCATAGAAGATCAACAGCACGGAGCCATACTCGCGACGGTCGTATTCTTCCAAATAGGCCAGCTCAACCGGCTGGCTTTCGCGCGGATGGATCTGGACGACCACAGTCGCATATTGGGCCATCAACTCGGGGCGGGCATCGAGTTTGCGCAGCGCCTTGTGCCACATATCCTTGTACTGGGGCGGCGCGATGTAGATGAAGTCGAACGGTTCGCCTTCATAGCTCTCCAGCACCGAAAAGCCATTGGCCCGTTGCACCCGCGCCCGGCTATCAAAGCGGCAATGCTTGAGATTGGCCAGGATCGTCTCGCAGGCCTTACGGTTCATGTCGACAAAGTGAGCGTAGCTTGCGCCTCTGCTCAGCGCTTCGATGCCCACGGCGCCGGTGCCGCCAAAGAGATCGAGCACCCGTACGCCCTCGATCCAGTTGCCGATGATGCTGAAAAGCGCCTCTTTGGCGCGATCTGTGATGGGTCGGGTACCCTCACCCGGCACCATTCGCAGCTTTCGTCCCTTGGCCTCGCCTGCGATCACACGCATGGTCGGATCGTCTTTCCTCTTACGGCTGCAGGACAGCCTGCCACGTATTGTCGTTGAACAGTTTGAAGTAGCGGATGGTTGCATCCTCGAAACAGGCCAGCACACGCCCCTGCTCGAACATCTGAATCACCGAATGCTGACAGAGACGTTCCTCGACGCTGATCGTGCCCAGGCGGTCGCGCACATCGGGGTTTTCGCACCAGACTTTGCCGAAGCCACGTCGCGGCAGCGGCGGCGAAGCGGGATCGCCCGCCAGTGGATTGCAGGCGAACTCGGGCATCTCTTCCGTCCAGTTATCGACATAGGCACGCCAGGAACCGTCCGGGAAGAGCGCATAGATCTGGTCTTCCCAACTCAGCCAGAGCATAAACTTGTTGAAATCCGGACCGGAACCGAACTCATTGAAACCGATGGCTTCGGACAATGCCGGCGCCAGAGCGCATCCCATGGCAGACTCCAGTTCCGGGTAGCCGGCCAGGTCGAGATCGGATTCGACCTCACAGTTGCGGCTCTCCTCGACCACCGGCGTGGTCTCCACGGCAATGCTGGCGTTTGTGATGGTTTCGCCGGCATCGGCAGTCAAGCTCTCAGCGGTGCTGGTCAACGGGGTGGGTTCCAACGTTACCACGATCATGGTCGTGTCATCCACCGGCGTCGCCGTCGCTGTGTCGGCGGATGGGTCGGCCGCTGCACCCGCCTGGGCCTCAGCAGCCTCGGGAGAAGGTGTAGCCGTCGGCGTCGGGGTGACATCGTCACCGCCACAGGCGGCCAAGAGCGACAGAATCACGACACAAAGCAGGACAAGCCCAATCGGCCGGAGTTGTTCCCTCCGCCGACCTATCAAGCTGGGGGCTATGGTAGTTTCGCTTCCAACAGTACTCAACATATTCCTCCTGATAACCGGAGACTCTTTTCGTTCAACGACTTGCCAAAACCTGTACGGGTCCCAATTCGACAGCGTAGTCGCCCGGTCCGGCACTGATCGGTAGGCGTTGCCCGCTCACCGGATCGTAGAGACCGACGGCGACAGTATAGTTTCCTGCCGGCAGATCAACCGGAAGAAGCATACCATAGCGGTCCACGATCTCTTCTTTCGGCGTCCATGTGCTGGTTGGGCGCATCCACTGCACAGGTTGCCCATCGCGTTGGGCAACCTTGTCGACCGTCACTGTTCAGGAGATGGACAAAGACGTGATAGTCGTAGTCGATTGCCTTCAGGCTGCGCCAGGCCAACATGATCAGAACCTCTTGGCCGGCATGAGTCTGTTCGGTCAACGCATAGCCTTCGAGTTGAATCCACCCGTTGTCGGCCGTCACCGGCCCCGGTGCATTCGGATCGCCGAAGATGGTGCCAAGCCCAACCTGGGTCAAGGAGTGCGCATTGTTCAGCGCATAGAGCGCCATGCGGTTTCCGCTCTCGCCTGTCGGTCTGCTGTCGATCAACAAGAAATCATCGCTGCGCAGCGTGCTTTCCCAGCCGGACCGCTCCGGCGCCGTGCTGTCGGGCACTACCCAGAGGCGTCGTTTGGATGAACGCAGTTGCGCAAGCAATTCGGCATCTGTCGGATCCAGGTTTTCCCGTGCAAAGAGACCGTACGCCGGCAGACGACCATGATAGGTGTTGGCAAACGGTTGAGTCTCCTGCGGGACTAGATGCAGAATGGCATCACCGGGTTGCTCCTGCGCAAAGATACTGCCGGCAATGGCACGGTTGTCTCCGTCGCTCAGGTAGGGTTGGTAGTAGGTGAGGATGGCCAGGGCAATCAGGCAGAGGCCGACGCCGTAGATCCAGTTGCGCGATGTGTCAACGTCAACGGATTTGCTCGATCTTTCGGGTTGATGCAGCAGTCGAGAAATCATGAGCACGCCGGCGACGATACCGGCAATGGGCGCCAAAAACCCGATCCAATTGAACGAACCGGAAAGTTGGCTGGCCCGCCACCAGGCCAGATGCACGTTCTCCGGCGTTAGGAATTGCCACTGAAGCACCAGAGGCGATGTGTCGAAGCGCACGAATGTCTCCTGTGCATAGAGCGGCTGAAAATTGGTTGCCAGCCACTCTTGGGCAAGCCCAAAAGGCGACCAACATGCCCAACCATTGCACGGCCACAGAGACGGCAAAGAGCATCCAGGCCAGAATGCGCCCAACCATCCCCCACCGGCGAACCATCTGCGTCCATCCCGCGCCGGCCATCAACGAGAGGAAGGGCATCATCGGCACCAGGAAACGGGGCCCCCAACTGTGGCCGCCATGCCACATATACCACTTGCCGTAGAGTAATACGTAGGTGACAAAGATGGTGATGATCAGCCAGAAAATACGCCGCTCATTGCGCCAGAACCAGACTGCGCCTGGGATGGCGAGCAGGAGGATGGGGCTGTACCAGATGATACCGCGCCCCGGGCTGACCAACATGCCGGCAACGCCGAACCACCAAAGTGCATCGAAGCGCTCGGTCTCCGCGTAGCCTGTTTCAAAAATACCGCCGAAGCGCGTCCAGTTCCACCAGAGTGAAGCCAGACCGAAGGCGATGACCGGCGCTAGGAAGCTGATGACCGGTCGCCAGTTGTAGCGCAGGACGGCACGCCAACCCGGAAAATTTTCCATCTGCCGCCTGACCTGGCTTTCCAGCACCAGGTAGAGCGCGATGATGTAGATCGGCAACGTCACCAGGTTGATGACGCGGGCGAGATAGGCGAAACCCCAGGCAACACCGGCCATGGCCAGATAGCGCTTGCGGCCGGTTTGAGCGTAGGCAAGCAGACCGTAGGCTGCGGCAAAGAGACCCCAGCCGCAGACCGGATCGCTGAAGAAGGTCTGTGTGTAGGGCCAGGCCAGGGTCGCCAGCCCAAAGATCAGCGCGACAATGATCGACGAACTGCGGCTCCAGTCAAGTCGTCGCCCTGTGCGATAGAGCAGTGCGCCTGTCCAGGCTGTGAGTATGGGGTTGAGCAGTAGGGCGGCCTGCACGAGGCCGATGATGTCCCAGATGCGTGCCAGCCAGACCAACGGCAATGCAAGCAACGGCATGCCCAGCCCCTTGCGGCTGTAGAGGTTGCCGTCGGAACCAAGGTCGCCCTGTTGCAGCCCCATCCAGAGGATCTGGTTGGTGTCCGCCTCTCCACGCCGCGCCAAGCTCTCGGTGGTGGCAAACATGGCCAAACCATCGCTGCTCTGAATCACGCCGGTATAGGTGAAGAGATAGCACGCGAGCAAAAAGCCAAAGATCAGGAAGCCAATGCTTCGATCTTTGGCCTGAATGTCGCGCACCTTGTTGTCAGAGAACACGGTTGTCCTTCAAGATACGACAATGCACTGCTGTGGACATCTGCGGCATGGTTCGCTTATCCGCCCTCTACACGAACCGGAAACGCCACGTGATCGGCCTCAGTTCCATCTGGTAGAGTAACCGTCCGGCGACCGTCTGCATCATATAGGCCGACCAGCAATTGATACGTGCCTGGGGCAAGATCTTCCGGCAACATCAGTCGATAGGGATCGCGGATCAGCTCGCCCGGTGTCCAGGTGTCGGTGGGCGCCAATCCCTCAACAGGCACATTGTCCTGCTGTGCAACAAGCGCGCCCGTATCATCCAACAATTGCGTGAAGACCGTGTAGCTGTCGCCCACCGGTTTTTCAGCCTGCCAGTATAGCACCAGATGAAGCGCTTCGCCCACTTCTGCAGACCCCATCTCTGTCTGTTTCAGTACGATGGGGCCGCCGTTGACCTCAACAGTCGCCTCCGGCGTCTCAGTCGCGTGGCCCACAATCCGGGCCAGGGTACACGCGCCCAGCGTTTGCCGTTCGAGCACCTGAACAGACGGCTGATTGAAATAGGTCTGCTAGTTCGATGGACGGTTCACGCTCCACCCACCAGAATTCACCCTGCTGCACCAGATCGTCCAACTGGCGGGCCAGAACGGATTCCGGCGCTTCATCGATGGCGCTGTAGGTGTCCAACACCTGGATCGTGTAGTCGTCTCGCAACCAGGGATAGAGATCGCGCCAGAGATCGATCTCTTGGCTGGCGATGGTGCGGTTGGGTCCGCCCGGCCTGCTCTCTGGAGATAGGCGATGGCCGGCCGGCAGGCTTCCTCCTGCCAACGCCTGGCCTCGTAGGCTTGCGCAGCGCGAGGCGCTCCGATCAGTGCGACAAACAGGGCGACCAGCATCGTCGCCCAGGAGAGGCGTCCGCTCCAGCGTTGCAGCGACTGGCCACGCTCGGCCTGGGGCCAGATCTGGCCGAGGAACTCAGTCGCCAGCAGGATCAGCAGTACCGTGCGCAGAATCACGGTGGCGGCCATGATCCAGTGCTCGTCCGGCAACATCATCAGGTAGACGTAGGTTTCGATGCCGTTGAGCAGACTGAGCGCGATGGCGACCAGAATGGTGTGCATCGACGGGTTCAGCAGCACCACGAAGGCCAGCACCCAGACCAGAAATTGGGGGCTCCAGCCTTTGCTGTAGAGCAGTATCCAGATCATGCTGACGGCGGTGAAGACGATGGGCGTGCGTATGCGTTCCCAATCGTAGCGACGTGTGTAGAGCCAGAGATAGAGACCCACAAAAGCCAGCGTGACCAACGACCAGGGGATGCGGCTCTCCCACTGATAGCTTTCGAAGGCGACCAGGTTGCGCATGTCCAGCGGAACCAGGCCGTAGCCGTAGTAGCCGTCGATCAGCGCCCACACGCTCTGCCACGGCGGGCGGATGCTCTGAATGTGAAAGCTGCTGAAGCCGAGGGCCAGGTTGCCGTTGGACAGCCAGTAGCCCAGGCCGCCGACCACGCCAAAAAAGATGGCTGTGTAGATGGCCGGACGCAGCAGATTGCCCGGCGATCGTCGGTCGAACCATTCGCTGCGCGCGGCCTGCCAACTGAGCTTGGCGCCCAGCCAGCGAACGGCAATCGGCACGACCAGCACCGGCGTCAGCTTGACCAGGAAGCCCAGGGCCACGGCCACCGCGCTGGTTGGCCAGCCCCAGCGGCTTTTCGAGAGCAGCAGATCGAGACCCAGCAACATGAAAAAGAGGGGCATGGTGTCGAACCAGCCCATCATCGTGTAGGCCGGGAAAAAGAGCAGTGCGTAGAGGATGGCCGACCAGAGTGCCGGCGGCAAACCAAGGTCTGAAGCGGCCGGACGACGCTTCCTCGTCGGCCTGGAGTTTGAGCGCCAGCCGGTAGATCAGAATCAGGTTGCCGGTTTCAAACAGAAGCAGAAAGAGGCCGAACAGGCCGTGGAAGAAGAGTCTGGGATCGAACCAGGGCGGGATGCGGCTGGAGAGTTCGAAGATGGGCAGCATCAGGGCCGGGAAGAGCGGCGGGTAGGCGGCCCAAAGATCCTGAAACGGCTGATAGCCCATGGCCGTCAATTGGCCCCAGGCGTAGTAGAACTCGTAGTCGGAGTAGTCGGCGACGAACCCGCCGATGCGCAACGTCAGTAGCGCCAGCAGTCGAAAGCTGACAAAGAGCGCCAGCACGATGGCGAAGGGTTGATGGCGTTGGTAGGTGCGCGATAGGCGGTCGACCATGGTTGGCTGGCGCTAATTCCCTCTACTGGCGGGACCAGCGGATCTTCCATGTCCTCACGATCGCCAAGGGCTGTGCGCAGCACCGTCGATAGGCCGGCGGAAGCCCCCTTGGACTCAAAGAGATCGACGGTCGGCCAGTTGATGTAGTAGTCGTGATCCTCGGCCCACTCTTCTTCCAAATTGTCGATCATGAAGGTCAGATCCTGGTCCGAAATCTCGCCGAGCAATTCGTTTGTGCTGTTGTCGTAGAGCTTGATCATGGTGTTCCTCCAGGAATCGTGTCAACAATGTGTCGCACAGGATAGGTGAACCAGAGCGCAACACGCAGCATGAGGTGAACAAACAGGCAGATTCACAATTTATTGTAATGTTGATGGTAGGAAAGGCCAAACGCTCGCGATAGGGGCATGTCAGGATGGCCACAGCTTGGCTGGGTCAGTAAAGAAACTCGCGGATGTCGTAGCGGGAGATCCGCACGCCTCGCGCCTTTGGCCCAGGGCAGCAGCGCTTTCTTGAAGCGGCTCTCTTCGACTATCAGTTCATCCTCGGACAGGGGCTCGATCTTGGCCTCGGCCAAATCCTGCACGTACGGCGTGTCGTCGGAGGCCACAAAGGGCGAAATGTAGAGCAGATCGTCGTTGCCCAACGGCAGTCGTTGAATCAGGCTGACGGTATCCTCGAAGTGGGCCTGTCGATAGCGCTCACCGCCGATGCCGACCATGAAGATCAGCCCCACGCTCAACCCGCCCGCCTTGATCATCTCGACGGCGGCCTGCACGTCATCGGCGTTGCCCTGTTTGCGCAGAAAGCGGCGCAGCGGATCGTGGCCGCTCTCCAGCCCGACGTAGAGTCGACGCATATTCCGGGCGCGCATGGCGGCGAAGTCGGCGGCGCTCTTGTTGAGGGCGTCCGGCGCGCTGATGAATGCGTAGATGCCGTCGAGATGGAACGGATGATCCTTGGACCAGGTCGCCTGTTCCTCGGCGCTCAACAGTTGCGGCAAGATGGAAAACGACTCGTTGGCGACCTGCAACAGCGGGTCAAGGCGATGCTGGGGAATGATGACGGCATTGGCATCGGCCAGGAAGAGACGCTTGCGCATGGCAGCGCCACGGCCGAAGAATGCCTGCACGTCGGCGACATGGTCGCGAAATTCAACAGCGCGTTTGATGCGAAAGGGCCGATCCCGATAGAAGGTGCAGAAGGTGCACTCGTTGTAGGAACAGCCTTCGGTGGCCTGGACAACCAGCGCCAGATATTGATCCGGCGGCAGGATGGAGATGGGCTTGTAGACAGCGGCGAAACGAGCCGCCTCCCCCTCCAGCCGATCCCAGTCCCAGCCGGCCACGTTGTTGAGCCACACGGTTACGCCGTTCATCATGGTTGCCGGCGTCTCACCCGCATCGACAGTGCCCTGCGTCAGGCCCTCGGCCACGTCGCATGCAGCATCGTAGGCGCGGGCCAGGATCGCCTTGCGCTCGTCGACGTCCAGCAGGCGTCGGCGACGGAGACCGCCCTGCTCGGCGTCGGCCCACTTGAGCAGCACGCGATTGTCCAGCGCACGGCGGTAGGTCAGGCCATCGAACCAGGCCCCGACCAGACGGCCCTCGCCGTCGAAGGAGAGATTGCTGCGCCCGCCGAAGCTCAGCGTCAACGTGCCGGCGGCCAGCGAGACGTGAATTGGTTCATTCCGTTTGCGGTCGATCCAGGTTAGGGCCATGGTTGGTGGTGTGGGAAAAGCGATCCACGAAGAGCACGAAGTACACGAAGAAACACATCCTTTTGTGTTTCTTCGTGAATTTGTGTCTTCGTGGATCATCATTGCTCGGCTCTATCCAATGAACTTGGAACGCATGGTCACAAACTCCTCGGCCGAGGTCGGGTGGATGCCGATGGTCGAATCGAAGATGGCCTTGGTGGCGCCGGCTTTCAAGGCCACGGCAAAGCCCTGGACGATCTCACCGGCATCGGGGCCGACCATGTGTACGCCGAGCACGCGATCGGTCTCGGCGTCGACCACCAACTTCATCATGGTGCGTTCGTCTCGCCCGCTGAACGTGTGTTTCATGGGACGAAAGCTTGTCTTGTAGATGTCGATGTCGGCGTATTCGGCTCGCGCTCGTTCTTCACTCAGCCCGACAGTGGCCGCGTTGGGTTGGCTGAAGATTGCCGTGGGAATGTTGCTGTAGTCCGGTTTGGTCGGCGTGTTGTTGTAGAGCGTCTTGGCCAACGCCATGCCCTCAGCCAGCGCGACCGGCGTCAGGTTGACGCGGTTGGTCACATCGCCTACCGCGTAGATATTGGGGACCGACGTGCGCGAATATTCGTCCACGACCACGGCGCCCTGCTCATCCAATTCGACACCCGCCTCTTCCAGGCCAATGCCGCCGGACAACGGCGCTCGTCCAGTGGCGAACATGATCTGATCGACAATCTGCACCGAGCCGTCCAGCAGCGTCACCAGCAGTCCATCTTCCTGCTTGTCGATGCGGGTCACGTTGTTGTTGTAGCGAATATCGACGCCCTTTTTCTGCATCTCATCGCTGAGCGTGGTGCGAATGTCCATGTCAAAGCCACGCAGGATCAGGTCGCCACGGCAGATCAGTGTCGTCTCGATGCCGAGTCCATTGAAGATGCCGGCAAACTCAACACCGATGTAGCCGCCACCGACCACCATCACCCGCTTGCCCGGCTGATCGAGATAGAACGCCTCGTTGGAGCTGATGGCGTGTTCGATGCCCGGAATCTGAGGCATCACGGGCCAGCCGCCGGTGGCGATCGTGAGGGTCTCGGCGGTCACGATCTGCTCACCGACCTGGATCGTGTGCGCGTCCAGCAGACGTGCGTGGCCCTGGTAGCGAACCACGCCTGCATTGTCCAACATGCGGGCATAGACGTCGTTGAGGCGCGCGATCTCGCGGTCTTTCTCCGCAATCAACAGCGGCCAATCGATATGTCGTTCGCCGACCGACCAGCCAAAACCGGCCGCGTCCTCAAAGGCTTCGCTATATTGAGAGGCGATGACAAGCAATTTCTTGGGCACACAACCGACGTTGACGCAGGTGCCGCCCAAATAGCGTTCTTCGGCCACGACCCACGCGAGCGCCGTAGCCGGCGGCGATGCGGCTGGCGCGAACACCGCCCGAGCCTGCCCCGAGGACAAAGAGATCATAGTCATATGTAGGCATGGGATCTACACGGCCTCGCCGGGCTGCACGACATTCTGTTTGAACCACTGGATGATGTCGTTGGATTCGTAGAGCACTTGGCCGTCGATCATCAATGCGGGCACTTGGCCCTTGCCGCCGGCTTCGATCAATTCACGACGAGCGTCCGGGTCCCTCGAAGTATCCTTTTCCGGGACAGATATATTGTTCTTGGACATAAAGTGACGTACGCGTATGCAATACGGGCAGTATGCAGCGTGATATAGCACCAATTCCTGTTGACTCATGACAGATCACCATTCCTGAGTTGGTGGGCATCAAACGATTGTCGTAGCGACCACTCTCGACAGAAATCAAGCATAGCATATGCGATTGGGAATGCGCGTATGCGCTGGTACATGCATCGAAATTCCGGGGCAACTGTACCGGCAGCGAATAGACCGCAGGATTAGGCTGATTTGGCGGACAAAGCCGGATATTTTTCGGATTATATCCGGTTGCATCCGCCTGATCATCTAATCTGCGGTCTATCTGGCGCTGGTGGAACTGTTCTATGCTTGCGGAGGGGGAAGCGAGATCAAAAAGTCCGAAACCGGGTAGGTTTCGGACTTTGTCAATTCAGCGCTTGGCGATACGGGATCGAACTACACAGCAAGAAGGGAGACTACCTGCTCGACCGGCCTGCGGGGAATGCGGATCTTTTTGGCCGGGCCCTGCTCATGGATCATGCTGCTGTCCTTGTCGCATGCAATCCGGGTCGGCATCAATTCGGCAATAACCACGCTGTTCTCTTCACCGTAGGAATTGGTCGTGAATCCATCGGCGTGATGGTCGGTCTGCCAATGGCCATCGATGATGTAGCGAAATTCGTAGCGTCTGCCCGCCAAGCAGATCGAGTTCAACGCGCCAAAGTCCATTGCGGCTCTGACGCATGGGCGATCGAACGCTCGTCCCAATTGTTGAAGTCACCGGTTACATAGATCTTGTCCGCCCAGATACAGGAAGGAAGTTCAAAGATCACTCGCACATGGCCGGGAATTGTGAGATTGAGATTTATATATCATTGTATTCCTCCATTTCAACCTCTACCGGCTGAATGATGTTGTCTACTCACAGTAATTCAAGGAGGCGGACAAACGTTCCCGCGATAGACAACTTTTTGGTGAAGCGTAGGCCGGGCGATGATCTATCGTCAGTGCCCCTCGTGCAGGCATCGTCAGGTTCACGCTAAAAGGGATAATATGATGCGTTTCTGCCGACTTCACTTTCGATAACAATCATAAACGAAACACACTGCGAAATCAAGTCTACATCATCCAGTTTAACTGCAGTGTTAAGGTTAACCTACGCGATGTGGACGAATTATTGAACGAGCATACTGGCTATTTTACCGAATTTTATTCGCTTTCGGAATCGTTTCCAGCTACTTTTCGTTATTTAGAAAAACGGTTGTATGTGATGAAAATCTCAAATCGGACGCAATATTTTCTTTCAATGTTCGTTTTGTAACGCAAAACAAAAAGATGGATGGTCGCCTCGGAAAAAGAAGTGAGGCGACCATCCATCTTGGTTTGGAACAGAGACATAGGTCTCTCGAACGTTGATCTATCCGACTACGATGTTGACCAGCTTGTTCGGCACGACAATCAGCTTGCGTACCTTCTTGCCGTCCATCCATTTCTGAATATTGGGCAGGGCCAGCGCTTGCGTCTCCAGCGCTTCCTTGGACGTGCCGGGCGCCACGGTCAGCTTGTCGCGCACCTTGCCGTTGATCTGGACGACGACGGTGACCTCGTCATCCTTGGCCTTCTCTGCATCGCCCTCGGGCCAAGTCTGAACATGGACGCTGCCCTCGTTGCCCAGTCGGTGCCACATCTCCTCGCTGATGTGCGGGAAGATCGGGGCCATCATCAGCGTCAGGCTACGCACGGCCTCATCCCAGATAGGCGACCCGACGACCGCGCGTCTCCTTGACCTTGATCAGCATGTTGTTCAGCTCCATCATGGCGGCGATGGCCGTGTTGAAGCGGAAGTTCTCATGATCGTCGGTCACCTTGATGATGGTCTGATGCAGCTTGCGCTCCAGCGCACGCACCTCGTCGGCGCTCGGCTCGGCCGCTGACGAACTCCGGCTTGGCCTCGTCGACGACCACGCTCCAGACACGATACATGAAGCGACTGATGCCTTCGATGGCGCTGGGATCCCAGGGGCCGCCCTGGTCCCAGGGGCCGATGAACATCAGATAGCCGCGCACGGTGTCGGCGCCGTACTTGCTCGACCACCTCGTCCGGGTTGATCACATTGCCCCGGCTCTTGGACATCTTCTCGCCGTCCGGCCCCAGGATCATGCCCTGGTTGAACAGCCGCTGCATCGGCTCATCGAAGGGCAGCACGCCCAGCGTGTTCAGCGCCTTGGTGAAGAAGCGAATGTACAGCAGGTGCATGGTGGCGTGCTCAATGCCGCCGGTGTACTGGTCGATGGGCAGCCAGTAGTCGCCCTGTTCCACGTTCCACGGAATGTCATCCGGGCCGATGGTCTCGCCCGATTTCCAGTAGGGCGAGACATAGGCGTAGGGATACCAACTGGAGCACATGAAGGTGTCCATGGTGTCGGTCTCGCGCTTGGCCGGGCCGCCACAGGTCGGGCATTCCACGTTCAGGAAGCCCTCATGGTACTTCAGCGGGCTCTCGCCGGTCGGCTTGAACTCGGCATCGTCGGGCAGCAGCACGGGCAGATCCTCGTAGGGAACCGGCACGGTGCCGCAGTTGTCACAGTAGATGATGGGGATGGGCGTGCCCCACATGCGCTGCCGGCTGATCAGCCAATCGCGCAGGCGATAGTTGACCGCGGCCTCGCCCTTGCCGTTCTCCTCCAGCCACGCAGTGACGACGCTCGACCGCACCGTCGACCGGCGTGCCGCTGAAGGCGGCCGCTGTTGATCATCTCGCCCTCGTCCTTGGACGCGTAGGCCTCTTGCCATGGGCGCCGGTTGCGCCGTCCGGACCGGTGATGACACGGCGGATCTCCAGGCCATACTTGGTGGCGAACTCAAAGTCGCGCTCGTCATGGGCGGGCACGGCCATGATGGCGCCGGTGCCGTAGCCCATCATGACGTAGTCGGCGATCCAGATGGGAATGCGCTCGTCATTGACCGGGTTGATGGCATAGCCGCCGGTGAAGACGCCGGTCTTCTCCTTGTCGGCGGCGGTGCGTTCGATCTCATCCATGCGCTCGGCGTCGTCGCGGTACTTCTGAACCGCATGCTGATGCTCGTGGGTGGTCACACTGTCGACCAGCGGATGCTCCGGCGCCAGCACCATGAAGGTCGCCCCCCACAGCGTGTCCGGCCGCGTGGTGAAGATCTCGATGGGATCGCCGTTCTCGGTGGTGAAGGTGACCTCTGCGCCAACGCTGCGACCGATCCAGTTGGTCTGCATGATCTTGACGCGCTCGGGCCAGTCGATGCGCTCCAGCCCCTCCAGCAGTTCATCGGCGTAGTCGGTGATGCGGAACTTCCACTGGTCCAGCTCGCTTCTTGATGACCTGGCGTGCCGCAGCGCTCGCAGCGCCGATCCTCGCCCCAGACCTGCTCACGCGCCAGCGTGGTGTTGCAGCTCGGGCAGAAATCGACCGGCGCCAGCTCACGATAGGCGATGTCGGCGTCGTAGAACTTGCGGAAGAACCACTGGGTCCACTTGTAGAACTCGGGATCGCAGGTGACAGCCTCGTGATCCCAGGCCCACATGGCGCCCATGCGCTTCATCTGATCGCGCATGCGTTCGATGTTGGCATAGGTCCACTTGACCGGATGGGTGTTGTTCTTGATGGCCGCGTTCTCGGCGGGCAGGCCAAAGGCGTCGAAGCCCGGCGGGAAGAAGACGTTGAAGCCGTTCATGCGCCGCCAGCGTGCGCCTGCATCGCTGGGCGTGAACGCGTACCAGTGGCCGGTGTGCAGATCGCCCGACGGATAGGGCAGCATGGTCAGCGCGTACCACTTGGGCCGGTCCGGATCCTCGACCGTGTCGTACAGACCTTGATCCACCCAGGCTTGCTGCCACTTGGGCTCGATCTCTTGATGATTGTATTTGTCAGCCATGATGGCCTCCTAAAGCGAACTCTGGTGACAGGACGCGGGCGACACAGATCCGTGCCGTTGCGCCCTGTTTCTGTACAAGGAGATGGTTCGGACAAAACGAAAGACGCAAAACGCGTTGTGTGTAAGCCAACTTGATGATCGGCATTCACTCTCACGTCTCACGTCTTCAATTGGCCCGCGATGTTAGCCGCAAGAAACGGCCAATGCGGGCTATCTAAGCGCGACCATGCCGCCGACGGCGGTCGCCGATTCTTTGCGTCCGATGGGTATGTGGGTCGAAATTTGGCCGTGCGAATATGCTTTACCCATGATGAACTATAGTATAGCACACGAGTCAAGATTGGCGACAACATTCCCGGCAGCATTTCGTGCGGGCGAGCAAGCGATAACACAACGGCTCTTTGGGATTTCGGGCGTGTCAACCTAATTTCCTTGGACCCGCTTTTACACGCTCCTGATTCACGTGTACACTGTGTTCTCGTTTGTTGCAGGGGATTCAGAAATCGCATGCCCTTGAAACCCAGCCGAGTTCATCTTTCGTCTTCCTCACATTGGAGTGGTTACCGAATGCGCGCCGTACAAGTAGTGGCTCCCGGACGAGCCGAATTCATCGAAATGCCCAAGCCCGTGCTCAAGCCCGGCCATGCGTTGATCCGCACGCGCCGGCTCTCTCTCTGCGGCAGCGACACCCGCATGTTGCACTACGCGCCTGCCGATCACTATCCTTTCCCGCCAGGCACCACCGGCCACGAGATGGTGGGCGTTGTTGAGGCGGTCGATGCGCCAGGGTCCGGCATCAAGGTGGGCGATGTGGCGTTGGTGCTGGTCGATGGCCACCTCTCCATGAGTGAATACTACCTAACGTCCGTGGACAAGGTCTTCCCGCTGCCGCCCAACAGACCCATCGAACACATGTTGCAGGCCCAGCAGTTGGGCACTGTCATCTTTGCCTGCAAGTATCTGCCCAATCTGATTGGCAAGGATGTAGCCGTCATCGGCCAGGGCTCGGCGGGACTCTGGTTCAACTTCATGGCCCGGCGAATGGGCGCACAGCGGGTGATCGGCATCGATCTGCAAGCCCACCGGCTGGCCGTTGCCGAGCGCTACGGCGCCACGGATACGCTCCACAACGCCAATCTGGAGATCGCCGCCACAACCGAGGCCCTGGCCCAGGCCACCGACGGTCAGCTTGCCGACGTCGTCATCGAGGCCGCCGGCGAGGTCGACAGCATCAATCTGGCCTACAACCTGATCAAGATCGACGGCGACGTGCTCTACTTCGGCGTGCCGCGCGCCGAACAGATTATGTTTGATTTTGAGACTTTCTATTGGAAGTTTCCGCGCGTCAAGGCCGTCTGTCATGCCATGCGCGAGCCGGGGCAGCTATCGACGAAGCTGGCGCTGGACCTGATCGGCAGCGGTGAACTGAATGTGGGGCCGATCCTCACCCACAGCTTCCCCTTTGATCGGGTGATGGAGGCCTATGAGTTGCAGAACACCATGGACGAAGGGGCCATCAAGATCGTGATCGAGATGCCGGAATAACCCGAGGTGCACCATTACAACAAAAACTGAAATCGGCGGATCCCGGCTTGGATTCGGCGAGTTTGTCGCCCTGATGGCGATGATGACATCGTTGGCCGCGCTTTCGACCGATGCCATGCTGCCGGCGCTGCCGGCCATCGCCACGGATCTGGGCTTGCAGCAGGAGAACGCCGGACAGTTGGTGGTCTCGTTCTTGTTCTTGGGCATGGCCGTAGGGCAAATTTTCTACGGCCCGGTATCGGACAGCAGCGGCCGCAAGCCGGCCATCTATGTGGGCTACGTGCTCTTCGTGGCGGGCTGTCTGATGGCCATCTTCTCCGGCAGTTTCACCATGATGCTGGCCGGGCGACTGCTGCAGGGCATCGGCGTCGCCGGGCCGCGCAGCGTGACCACCGCCCTGATCCGCGATCTATACGAAGGGCGCAGGATGGCGCAGGTGATGTCGTTCATCGCCACGGTTTTCATCTTGGTACCCGTCATTGCACCGGCGCTGGGGCAGGGGGTCCTCCTGTTCGCCGGCTGGCGAGCCATCTTTGCGGCCTTGCTGCTGCTGGCGCTGCTCACCCTTGGCTGGTTTGCGCTGCGCCAACCGGAGACCTTGTCGCCAGATCGCCGCGTCCCCTTCTCGATTGGACGCATCCTGCGCGCCTTCCGCGAGGTGCTGGTCAACCCGGTGGCGCTCGGCTACACGATCACCGCCGGGCTGGCCTCGGGCGCCTTCATGGGCTACCTCAACTCGGCCCAGCAGATCTTTCAGGATCAGTACGGGCTAGGCGCTCGTTTTCCGCTCTACTTCGCTACGCTTGCCCTGGCGCTCGGCACGGCATCCTTTGTCAACGCACGGCTGGTCGTTCGCTACGGCATGCGGGCGCTATCGTGGAGCGCGCTGATCGTGTCGAGCAGCCTGTCGCTGCTCTTCTTCGTCTTTGCCTCCACACAGGCCGGCAGCCCCGCGCTCTGGACGTTTATGATCTATATGATGGCTACGTTCTTCTGCACGGGCATCCTCTTCGGCAACCTCAACTCGCTGGCCATGGAGCCGCTGGGCCACATTGCCGGCGTGGGCGCGGCCGTGGTCGGCTCGCTCTCGTTGATCATTGCCGCGCTGCTGGGCGCGCTCATCGGCCAGCGCTACGACGGCACCGTCCTGCCGCTGGTCGGCGGCTTTGCGTTGCTGGGGTTGGCGTCACTGGCCATCATGTGGGGCGTAAATCGGGCGCGTCAGGCTGAGCTTCCTTCTTGAGCGCCTTCCCTGCTGCCTTGACGGTCGGGTCGAAGTGGTGACGACGTTCGATGGCCTACGGGTCTTCGTCTTCATCCGGTTCAACCACGTTCAACTGTGCAGACGCTCTGCTCGCCCAGAATCTGCATCGATACATCGTTCGAATGCTTGCTCAACTCGGCCTCGAACTGGGGCACCCAGACTTCAGGAACGACGGCAACAATGGCCGACGATTCGGGCGCCAGTTTCTTGCCAAGTTCCTCAAGCTCTTCATCTCTGAACCCGTCGTCTCCCTCGTTGAAGAGTCCGCCGAGTAAGGCGCCGGCCCCTGCGCCGATGACCACGCCGGCCGGCCCGGCCAGCAGGCCGATGACGCCGCCGATGATGGCGCCTCTGCCCGCGCCCTTGCCGAGGCCAACGTCGTCCGAGTCCTTGATGTGGAGCGTGCCGTCAGCGTCGACCATAATGACGGCGGTGTCGTCGAAGTCGAGATTGGCCGCTCTGCGGGCTTGCTTCAGCGAATCCAATGCGACGTCTGCCGCATTTTCATCCTCGAATGTCGCCAGAATCACCTGCACTTGCATGTCGCTCATGGTTGTTTTTTCCTTTCTGGGAAGATGATGACACTGATAGTAAACCTGATTCGTGCAGTGGTCAACTCCTCATTTGGAACTACCGGCTCAGGGAAAACGGAATTGCAGGCATGCATCGGGTATGCTACAATCACGCCCGTAAATCCCTTTTTCCATGGATATTATGCGTCTACAGGGTGGATCAGCCCTGTTTTCTGCCCCCAAATCTTCTTGGCATCGGAGTCTGTTGGCGCCTATACGCTTTTGCTTGTCTGCGGCGATAGGTGACGCAGACTTTAAGAGTTGGTAGGCGGTTGTGCAGCAGATGAGTGCGGCGGTCCGGAACATAGCCCTTCTCCCCAATCATGTCCGCCAGTTTATCCGCGAATGGTGAGGTACACTATGGCAGTAACAGCAGATCCCGTCCACGCCAATATCTCCGTTAGAGCCCCGTTGTGGGCTAGGGCACTCGGCATTCATTCATCCATGAAAGCGCGTGAGGCCAAGTGGGGCTACATCTTCCTTACGCCCTGGATTCTGGGTCTGGTGCTCTTCATTCTGGGGCCGATTTTGGCTTCAGCATACTTCAGCCTGACGACATACTCGATCGTCAAGCCGCCGGAGTTTGTCGGCATTGAAAACTACGTCAAAGCCTTCACGGATGACTCGCTCTTCTGGTCTTCGCTGAGGCGTACCTTCGTCTATGCGCTGGCCGTTGTGCCGCTCGGCCTAATGGGTTCACTCTTTCTGGCTATCCTGCTCAACCAGGGCTTGAAAGGGTCCAACGTTTTCCGCACCCTCTTCTTTATGCCCAGCCTGACGCCGGCTGTTGCCTTGGCGCTGCTCTGGACCTGGCTCTTTCACCCCAGCGTTGGCCCCATCAACGTAGCCCTGGGTTGGTTCGGCATCAATGGACCGGGCTGGCTGTCCGACAAACAGTGGGCATTGCCCGCGCTGATCATCATCAGCCTGTGGGCCGTCATCGGCGGCAATCAGATGCTGATCTTCCTGGCCGGTTTGCAGGGAGTGCCCAAGGAATACTATGAAGCCGCCGAGATCGACGGCGCCGGCGCTTGGGCTCGCTTCTGGGCAGTGACATTGCCACTGATTACACCGACCCTTTTCTTCAACTTGGTGCTGGGGATCATCGGCGCGCTCAAGGTCTTCACCCTGGCCTTTGTGGCCACACTGGGCGGGCCATCCTATGCCACCTGGTTTTACGCGCTGCACATCTACCGGCAGGCATTCGAATATTTCCGCATGGGCTACGGTTCGGCTCTGGCCTGGATATTCGTTGTTATTCTGCTCATCTTCACACTGATCCAGCTAAAACTCTCCAACCGCTGGGTCTACTATGCGGGAGACTAGACACCCATGGCGCAACAGAGCGAAATGCTGACTGAACTCACTCAGCCACCAAAAGTGAAGATGAACACCATGGGGCGCACGACGCACCGACGTATCACTTCGGGGTTGGTCTACACGCTGATGGTTCTGCTGGCCATCATCTTTATGTTCCCATTCTTCTGGACCGTCTCCAGTTCGCTCAAGGAGCCGTTCGAGTTGATGACCTTCCCGCCGACCTGGTTGCCGGCGGAACCTCAATGGGGAAACTACGCACGCGTGCTTGAGAAAGTGCCCTTTCTTCGGTGGGCAATGAACACCATGTTCGTGGTCACCCTTGCCACCCTGGGATCGGTTTTCACCGCCTCCATCGTGGCCTATTCTTTTGCCCGTTTCGAATATCCCGGACGCGATATCCTCTTTGTCATCACGCTGGCGACCATGATGTTGCCGGCCCAGGTGACGTTGATCCCCCAGTTCATTCTCTTCAACTGGCTTGGCTGGATCAACACGCTCTACCCGCTCTGGGTCCCCTCGGTTTTCGGCGGCGGCGCTTTCTTCATTTTCCTTCTGCGGCAATTCTTCCGCACGCTGCCACGGGAATTGGATGAGGCTGCGCTGATCGATGGAGCCAGCTATTGGCGCATCTTCATCTCGATCATGTTGCCGCTGGCCAAACCGGCGCTGGCCACTGTGGCGGTGATTTCCTTCATCGGCCATTGGAACGATTTTGTCAATCCGTTGATCTACATCAACTCGCCCGATAAGTTCACACTGGCACTGGGATTGAACTACTTCAAGAACGTGCCGGAAGGAGCCGGCTTGCCAACGCAACATCTGCTCATGGCCGCCTCCGTCATGGTCATCATCCCGGTGTTGATTCTCTTCTTTGCCGCCCAGCGTTACTTTGTTCAGGGCATTGTGCTCTCGGGCATCAAAGGGTAACACGTAATGCGTAAACCGTAATGCGTATTATCGCGGCGTCATGCTGGACACCTGGGCCTACTACCCTACAGGGTTACACAACATGAATTACGCATTACTGGGTTGCACCGCAAAATGTGCGTTGTATGAATTACGGTTCACGCATTACTGATTCCGCATCACTCGTCACGTTTCACATTTTTTCAACAGTTCCACCATTCACAAGGAGAATGAAGATGACTGAAAAACGTACGATTTCCCGTCGCCGCATGTTGCAATTTATGGGCATGGCCACGGCCGGCGCAGCCCTGGCCGCCTGTGCCGCACCGGCGGCGCCATCGGCCGACGGCGGTGAAGGCGCAGCGCCCAGCGAAGCCCACAAAGAGCTGAGCATTGCCACCTACGCCTCACCGGCAAATGACTGGCAACGCGACACGGCCGCGGCATGGGCCGAGGCAAACCCGGACGTAGACTTGACCATCGATGCCATCGTCTATGGCGAGATGAACAAGAAACAACAGGCCGCCATGGCCACCAACACGCTGTGGGATGTCTCGTTCAGCGGCGTCAAGTGGTTCCCCTTCCTGGTCAACAGCCGGCGCCTTCATTTCGCTGGATGATTGGGTAGCGCAGGAAGATCCGGGCATGGATGACTTCTTCCCGGCCGCGCTTTCGGGCAGCAGCTTCGAGGGCCAACTCTACGGCCTGCCCTACTTGATGCATCCCGGCAATCCGGCCTTGATCATCTTCAACCTCGATCTGTTGGATGCCAAGGGCCTAGAGGCGCCGGCAGACAACAACTACACCACGGAAGAGTATGGTCTGCTGGCTGCCGCAGCCGCCGATCCTGACAACAAGATTTACGGCACCAACCTGATGCCGGGCAACTACTATGATCATTGTTCCTTCGCCCGCACCTACGGCGGGGACATCCTGGATGCAACCCAGGACAACTTCATCTTCAACGTCGATCCGGCCTCCATTGAAGCAGCCCAATGGGTGACATCGCTGCGCACCGAATTGGGCGCAGCGCCGAACCGTGCAGAAGCCGAGGGACTGGAATTCTCGGCCGGCAACATGGCGACGGCGACGCTCGGCGTCTATGCCGTCGGCGGCCTGGAAGAGACCATCGGTGACCGCTTCAGGTATGATATCCGTCTCTTCCCCAACAGCCCGGACCACGAGCGTGGCTATCAAGGCTTCGTCGAATGCTTCTCGGTTGCCGCTCAGTCCGAGCATCCCGAACTGGCCTATTCATTGACCATGGCTGAGAGCTCGACCGAGGCCGCTCTCGAAGCCACGATCAGCAATGCGAAGATGCCTGGACCGCGCACAAGCATCTGGACCAATCCAGAGGTGCAAGAGGTTTCGCCCCCGATCATGGACGACGCCGCGTTGTGGATGGCCAGCCAGGACGGCCCCTTCCCGCATCCGTCCAACCTGCGCTTCCAGGAGTTGCAGGATACCTGGGCCAACACCAGCCTGGAACTGTTCTACGGCGAGGTCGGCTTCGAAGAAGGCATGGAAGCCGTCCAGACTGCCTGCCAGGAGATCATGGAACTCCCGCGTGCGTAGCATCGAACTGAAACGAAGTAAGTAACGCAGTGGGTAGTTCCAGGGCTGGGACTACCCACTGCGTTTTTTACGCGAAATGGCCAGCCGTTAGCGAGGAGAGAGCGATGAAGATCACCAACATAAGTACATACCCTGTTTGGAACGGCAGTCGCAATCTGTTGTTTGTTGTGGTGGATACCGATGAAGGCATCTACGGCGTCGGCGAATCTGGCATCGGCAGACGGGAACTGGCCATCCAGGGAACCATCGAACACTTCAAACCGCTGCTGATCGGGCTTGACCCATTTCGAACCGAACACATCTGGCAACTGCTCTTCCGCGGCGGCTTCTTCCCGGCCCAACGCATCCAGACCGCGGCCATCGCCGCCATCGACATCGCCCTGTGGGACATCAAAGGCAAAGCGCTGGGCGTTCCGGTCTATGAGTTGTTGGGCGGTTTGGCGCGCGACAAGGTGGTCTGTTATCCCCACAACCACGGTGGCCGAGATATCAACTCGCTGGTCGAATCCTGTTTGCAGTCAAAGGAAGAGGGTTGGAAATTCGTCCGTCTGGGGATCACCCTCGACGGCGAGGTCTTTGAGCCACGGCCGGCGGTGCTGCACGCGATCAGGGCGTTTCAGGCCGTGCGAGAGGCGGTGGGCGACGAGATCGAGCTGACCTTCGATGTGCACACGCGGCTCGATCTGCCGGATGCACTCTGGCTCTGTCAAGAAGCGGAGCAGTTCCGCCCCTACTTCATCGAAGATCCGCTGCGTTCGGAAAACCCGGACTCGTTCAAGACGCTGCGCCCGCGCACCACGGTTCCGCTGGCCGCAGGCGAGCAATTTGGCTCCAAATGGGAGTTCCGCCAGCTGATTGAGGAGGAGTGGATCGACTACGCGCGCATCGATCTCTGCATCGCCGGCGGCCTTACCGAGGCCAAAAAGATCGCGGGCTGGTGCGAAACCCACTACATCAAGCTGGCCACGCACAACCCGTTGGGGCCGATCTCCACCGCGGCCTGTCTGCATCTCAATCTTTCCTGCCCCAACGTCGGGGTGCAGGAGCAGCCTCAGAAGCCCGGCACGATGTTGCCTGATGTGTTTCGCGGCCAGCCAGTCTGGGAAGACGGCTATCTATTGCCGCCGACCAAACCGGGCCTGGGTATCGAATTCGATCGGGAAGCCGCGGCCAAGCACCCCTATCAACCCTTCGAACGCCCCCAATTGCGCCGGCTCGACGGATCGTTTACAAACTGGTAGGCAATTCTGCTATCCATCTATCTCTGCAAGGGCGTGGTCTTCGCGGCCGAAGCCCCAGAGCGCCGAGCCATTCTACAAGTAGTCGGTCGGCGCGCCGACGTGGCGCTTGAGGACGAATGGGGCGAGCGCACGCCGCGCACCCGAATCGTCGCCATCGGTGCGGTCGACGGCGTGGATGCACAGGCACTGACAGAGCAGTTTGATTCGTGTATCATGACGCTGTGATCCAACCAACGGCCAGGTCACGACCCTTTAGCCTCAGTCCTGCCAAACGCCTGGAAGAAATATCTGCTTCAGGATGCCATAGCGGGCAACAATGATATCTCCACCGCTCTGTCCTGCGACAACGATTCGCTGATCGCGCTGTAGGCAGGCCGCATTGCCGGTATCGTACGCGCCGCCAAAGTCGGTGACAACTAGGCCGTCATCACCGTCCAGGGTCAGATCAAGGCTGCCGTCCGTGTTTGTGCGTGTCAGCGCGAAATCGGATTGGTCGAAGCCAAGGGAGGAATTCCCGATGATGAGGATTCTTCCGTCCGCTTGCAGCGCAACAGCATTCGCAACGTCGTTGCTATCGTGTATGCCCTGGGCCGCAGAGAAATCGACTGTCATCTGGCCGTAGCCGCCGAAAGTAAGGTCTCGAGAACCATCCTCATCGTAGCGTGCCAGGGCGAAATCGCGTGATCGGGACGGCGGTAGCGTGCTCCCGCCAAGGATAATCCGCCCGTCCGACTGTAACGCGATACTGTATGCCACATCTTTGCGACCGCTGAAGTCCGTAATGACGGTCCCGTTGTAGCCAAAGTCCGGGTCCAATTGCCCGTTCGCCAAGAGTCGGGCCATGGCAAAATCGGATTGGACCAGCGGGGCCGACGGCATTTGGGGCCGATCATTGGCAGGCTCCGCTCCATGACCGTCGAGCGGCGGGCCGGGGAGCGGCTCAAGCCAATACCAGGCCCCGGCAACAACGATCTTGCCGTCCGGCTGAAGCGCAACCGCATTGCCCGTACTCCAATCCAGCGAGCCATCAGAGACAAAATCGACGGTCACCAGCCCTGCCGTTCCGAACGACGCATCCAACGAACCGTCGGCACGGTAGCGGGCAAGGGCCGCTTTGCCGAGGGTGGTGGAACCGGCGACCAGAATCTTGCCGTCGGGCTGGACGACGACGGCAGATGCGACGTCGTCGTTGTCGGCAAAGTCCGCAGTGACCCAACCGTCTCCGTCAAAGGATATGTCCAGCGCTCCATCGGGGTGATAGCGTGCCAGGGCAAAATCGCCGTTCGCACTGCCGGCTACGAGGATCTTGCCGTCGGCTTGCAGGGCAAGGCCATGGCCGGCATCGTCACTCAATTCGAAATCGGTCTTCACGATTCCGCTGCCGCTGCCGAAGTCGCTGTCGAGCGCCCCGTTCGGCCGCGTGCGCACGAGCACGACATCATCATCCGCGCTGCCGGCCACGACGATCTTGCCGTCCGGCTGCACGGCAACGGCGTGACCGATATCGTTGTCAAAGCCGATATCGACAAGCAGATGGCCATCTTCGCTGTAGCTCGGATCCAATTCACCGTTTGCGCCGTCGGCTCTAGCGGGTAGCAAGAGGACCAACAGAGCAAGTAAGATCGAGCGTTGATATCGGTTCCGTTTCGCCTGTTTCATGCGGCCTCCTTGGTCATGTATAATTGGTCGGTTGATTTTGACAAGGGATCAAAGCCCGCTGGAAGCGTCCTTTGGTCCCGCGATCAGAATAACCGAAGACTGGCGACAGATTGGCGACACACCGCCGATTGCGTCGCTATGTTATCCTGTGCTAGCCAAGCGTGTAGAATCGCTGGAGAATTAGAGTCAATATGTTTCGTCAGTTTTTCGCCTACTATCGCCCGTATCGAGGACTCTTCTATCTGGACTTTGGTTGCGCCGTGATTGTCGGTGTGCTGGAGTTGAGTTTCCCGTTGGCCGTCAATCAATTTATCGACAACCTGTTGCCCCAGGAAAACTGGACCCTGATTTTCCTGGCCACGGCTCGCCCTGTTGGCCATCTACGCGCTCAACACGGCGCTGCAATATGTGGTCACCTATTGGGGACACATGCTCGGTATCAATATCGAAACCGATATGCGGACCAAGCTCTACGATCATCTTCAGAAGCTCTCCTTCCGCTTTTTCGACAACAACAAGACCGGCCATCTGATCGCCCGCGTCACCACCGATCTCCAGGATATCGGCGAGCTGGCTCACCATGGCCCAGAGGATATGTTCATCGCAGTGCTGACTCTGCTGGGGGCTTTCCTGTTGATGATGGCGATCAACTGGCAGTTGGCGCTGCTGACCTTCATTGTCGTACCCATCATCATCTGGGTGGCCATGCACTTCAGCCGCAAGATGACCCGAACCTATCGCCAACTCTTTCGCGATCTGGCCCAGTTCAACGCCCGCATCGAAGAGAGCATCGGCGGCATCCGCGTGGTCAAGGCCTTTGCCAACGAGGAGTACGAGCGTGAACTCTTTGCCGTCGACAACGCCAGCTACCGCGACACCAAGCTGGTCGCCTACAAGATCATGGCGCGCAGCATATCGCTGAGCTACATGTTGATGCGTTTTGTGCTCATGTTTGTCATGGTCGCCGGCACCTGGTTCGTGATCCAGGATCAGTTGAGCTACGGCGAGTTCATCGCCTTCCTACTGCTCACCAACGTCTTCTTTCGGCCCATCGAGAAGATCAACTCGGTCATCGAGAGCTATCCCAAGGGCGTCGCCGGCTTCAGACGCTATCAGGAGATCCTGGCCACAGAGCCCGACATCCAGGATGCGCCCGACGCGGTTGCGGTCGAGCACCTCCACGGCGACATTCGCTTTGACGACTGTGAGCTTCGGCTACGAAGAGGCCAAGGTCGTCCTGAGCGACATCAACCTTTCCATCGCTGACGGCGAGACGGTGGCCTTCGTCGGGCCGTCCGGCGCGGGCAAGACCACGCTCTGCAGCCTGATCCCACGCTTCTACGATGTCGATGACAGGCCAGATCAGCATCGACGGCATCGACATCCGCGCCATGACACAGACCTCGCTGCGCCGCCAGATCGGCATCGTGCAACAGGATGTCTTCCTCTTCGCCGGCACGATTGCCGAGAACATCGCCTACGGCAAGCTGGATGCCGGCGAGGATGAGATCTGGGAGGCCGCATTGCGGGCTCAACTGGCGGACTTCATCCTGGCGCAAGCCGACGGTCTGGAGACGATCATCGGCGAACGCGGCGTCAAGCTGTCCGGCGGGCAGAAGCAGCGTCTGGCCATCGCCCGCATGTTTCTGAAGAACCCGCCCATCCTGATCCTGGACGAAGCCACCTCCGCCCTGGACACCGCCACCGAGGTCAAGATCCAGCAGGCGCTGACCGAACTGTCCAAAGGGCGCACCACGTTGGTCATCGCCCATCGGCTGGCCACCATCAAGAATGCCGACCGCATCGTCGTGGTGACCGAGGACGGCATCGTTGAACAAGGTCGCCATAGCGAATTGATCGCCGCCGGCGGGATCTACAGCCGCCTGCACAAGGCGCAGTTCGGACTCAATGGCAACGACGATAGGGAATCGCCCGGCATAGATCGCCCCCAGCCGTTGGCCGCTGATGGTCTCGAAGGCAGAGGCGCGCCTGCGATCTGAACCAGGGAGAACGGGGGCGTTGTAACCTGTTTCAGAAGCTGTCCGCAACAGCGGTGAGTTGACAAAGCATTCCGGGATTAGGCCGGCAGCATCTGGTGTAACCAGAGAACATGTGGCCTAATCCCGGAATGCAGACGCCGCCATTCTCAAGCCCAACCTATCAGGAGACCGTCAATGCCATTTCAACCTGATTATCGCAACATGCTGGCCGTGCTCGACAACGAACGCCCGGCCCGGCTGCCGATCTACGAGCACATCATCAGCCCGATCATCATGGAGCGGATTCTGGACGTCCAGTTCGCCGATCTTGCAGACGGCGACGACGCAGATCTGCAGGAATTCTTCACCCACTACAATCGTTTCTTCAAGCAGATGACCTACGACACTGTCTCGTTCGAGGTCTGCATCACCGCCATCCTGCCCGACGGCGGCGCCATCATGGGCGGGCGACCCGGTCCGATCCAGACCCGCGCCGATTTCGAGCAATATCCCTGGGACGAGTTGTCGGAGCGCTATTGGGCGTTGGCGGACCCGCAGTTTGCGGCCTTGGGCCGTGCCATGCCCCAGGGCATGAAGGCATTGGGCGGCGTGGGCAACGGCGTTCTGGAGATCAGCGAGGACCTGGTCGGCTTCCAATATCTCGCCTACATGATGGCCGACGATCCGGATCTGTTTGCCGATCTCTACGCAAGATCGGCGATCTGATGGCCGAGATCTGGGCCGTCTTCCTGCAACGCTACGGCGACACCTATGCCATCTGCCGCTTCGGCGACGATCTGGGCTTCAAGACCAGCACCCTGGTCTCGCCCACGACCATCCGAGCGCACATCCTGCCCCAGTACAAGCGTGTCATCGACCTGGTCCACCAGTCCGGACATCCGTTTCTCTGGCACTCTTGCGGCAGCATCTTCGCCATTATGGACGACGTCATCGCGCTGGGCATCAACGCCAAGCACTCCAACGAAGACGTGATCGCGCCGTACGACAAGTGGATCTCGCTCTACGGCGATCGCATCGGCCTGCTGGGCGGCATCGACGTCGACACGCTCTGCCAGAAGTCGCCGACGGAGATCGTTGACGAGGTCGTTGAAAAGGGACAGCGCTTCCGGGCACTGGCCAACGGCTACGCGCTGGGCTCGGGCAACTCCATTCCGGACTACGTCCCGGTCGAGGGCTACCTGGCCATGGTCGAGGCGGCGCAGCAGATTCGGGCCAGTGAAGAACTGTAAATGTCTCTCGTTCCTATCGTTAGCCGTCAAAAATGAGTTGCCGCTATCATCTTCCAGGAAGCTGACAGCTTCCTGGAAGATCGGGATCTCATGCTTGGCCGAACCCAGATTACAAAATATTGTAGTGAAACCAGATCAAAAGCAGGTAGATTCGTGTCTATCCGCGCGTCCAGATTTCATGTAGGATAATCGATGGACGCAGACTCTTACATGTGCCCAAGATCCATATACCCTCTGGAACGGCCCTGGTCATCGTTCTGGTCGAATGAACATACCCTGTCTAGATAGAGATGTTCGCACCCAACTCCGCTTCATAGTTTGACGCACGCTAGAGTGCGTTCAACCCGATTTTTTCTCCTCGCAACCATCTTTGAACCAATATGGCGCCACACACCGGACGTTTCTGAATCTCCATGTCCAGTCGTTCACGATTTGTCATTCTGAGCGGGTCGATCTGGAGCCTTCACTCTGGCACTACACCAGCGAAGGCATGTCCTGAGTGCAATCGAAGGAATCTCGTTTTTCTCCAAATCGTGAACGACTGATGTCCTGTGAATACGCAGGCCCGCGACGTTCCCGCGACGGCGGCCCGATACACTGCGGACAGAACCGGTTCTGCAGAGAGTGTTGACGCAGATGACCCGACTGTCTTTGCCCATTCTTTTCGACCGAGTTCAGCAGATTTTGCACACTCTTGTGCACCCACAAAGGAGTACCCCACCATGCTTATCGAATAAGGCTATACTTCGATCGTTGCGGATCGCCATCGTGATTGGCATTGTGTATATTGGCCCTGTGTTTGTCAGCGCTGCCGGATTTTTCAGCACCGGGCTTTTTGCCCAAGAGGTCGCTTCCACCGATTTGACCACATTGAGCGACGATGATGTCTCGGCCTACCGTTGGCAAGCGATGGCGGACTTCTACACCGTCGGACCCACCCTCGTTGACCTGACCACGCTGAACGATAGCGACGTCCTGAGCTATCGTTGGGAAGCAACGGCGGACTTCTATACCGACGGCCAGACCCTCGTTGACCTGGCCACGCTGAGCGACACTGAAATCTCGGCCTACCGTTGGCAAGCGATGGCGGACTTCTACACCGTCGCCCCAGATCCTCGTTGACCTGACCACGCTGAACGATAGCGACATCCTGAGCTATCGCTGGGAAGCAACGGCGGAATTCTATACCGACGGCCAGACCCTCTTTGACCTGGCCACGCTGAACGACACTGATATCTCGGCATATCGCTGGCAAGCGATGGCGGACTTCTACACCATCGCCCCAATCCTCGTTGACCTGACCACGCTAAGCGATGGCGACATCCTAAGCTACCGTTGGGAAGCAATGGCAACCTTCTATGCTGACCAGGCCGATCGTGCAGCGATGGCTACGCCCTGAACGACACGTATGTCATAAACGGACATCTCCCCGGTCGCCGGCACGGATCCATGCCGGCGACCGGGGAGATATTTTTTTTTAGAAGCACGGTTTGAGTTCGATATAATTGAGCCCGCGTCATGTGCGGCAGCAAGTGACATGCTTGTCCAGAATCGGTCTCGTATTGCCGCTGCCGCTCAAGTCGACTACAATATCACCAGCACAGGTCAACTCGCTCCATTTTTCTCCTGGCGTCTATCCGTCCAACGACTCTGATTCCCCGAACCCACACCGCGTCGAACCACGACATTGTCGAAAAAGAGCTGCGCCAGCGGCGATAAGGAACAGCTTCTGTATGGAGGCAAACCAGCGAGATCATGTGGGGCAAACTGACGATCAACGGTACCGCCACCTATTCGAGCACGTGCCCATCTGCATCTTCCTCATCGACCTGACTGCGAGTCCTGCGGTCATTCTGGAGGCCAACCATCGCGCCATACTGGTCTATGGCTACCCGGCTGACACAGTAATGGGCATGCCGGTCAGTCGGCTTGTTCCTAAAGAAAACGGCTCGGCCATCAAGACCATCATGCAGCAGGTGCAACGAGGCCAGACGGTGACCGCAGAGTTGACCATTCGGCATCGAGACGGCACGCTCTTTCCGGTACGCGTCATTGCTGCGCCGGCTCCCACAGATGACGGTCATATGATCGTCACGGTTGAAGACATCAGCGCTCTCAAGCAACGTCGCAACGAGGCGCAAGCCATCGAAGCCGAACGTCGCCGCATCGCCCACGAGATCCACGATGGCGTGGCCCAGAACCTGGCCGGCCTGCGCTTCAAGTCGGGACTCTGGTCTCACCTGGCCGAATCGGCTTCGCCCGACATGCGCGATGCTTTGGATGAAGTGCAGAGTGTGTTGGCCAATGCCATCGATAGATCTGCGCCGCGCCATCTTTGCCTTGCGCCCTATCGACCTGGACACGCTCGGATTCTTTCCGGCGCTGGCGCAACTGGTGGCCGACTTCGGCGACCAGAACCAATTGGCGGCCCAACTGGTTCTCTGCGGGCCGCAGGAATCCCTGCCCGTCGCCTACGAATTGCCCCTCTTCCGCATCATCCAGGAAGGACTGAACAACATCGGCCAACATGCCCGTGCCAGTTCGGTGCGGGTCTGCCTGACGGTGGATGCGGCGGGTCGCGTTGATCTCTCACTACGTGACAACGGCTGCGGCTTTGATCCGCAGCAACTCGCCCCCGTCGACCGCGATGGCCACTTTGGCCTGCGCCAGATGCGAGAACGCATCATCGATCGCGGCGGCAGCATGGATATCCACAGCGCCATTGGCCATGGCACGGATCTGGTCATCAGTTTGCCGCCGTTGGCCCAGGAGAGTGGCTATGACATCGATTAGTCTGCTGATTGCCGATGACCACACGCTGGTGCGCCAGGGTCTGCGCCAGCTTTGCGAAGGCGTGGGCGGCTTCACCGTGGTGGCCGAGGCCGAGAACGGCGCCCAGGCAGTGGCGCTGGCGAAGGCCCTCCAGCCGGACGTGATCCTGATGGATATCGTCATGCCCGAACTGGACGGCGTGGAGGCCATCCGCCAGATCCTGTGCGCGAGCCCCAGCGCACGTATCATTGCGCTGACCATGTACCGGGAGGAAAAGTACATGCTCGACGCCATCCGCGCGGGCGCGCGCGGCTATCTGCTCAAGACCGTGGACGCCGGCGAGTTGATCGCGGCCATCGAGGCCGTACATCGAGGCGACTACCTCATCGAGCCCATCATCGCCGCCCGTGTGCTGAGTGAGTTCCATCTGGCCATGCCGGAACAACCGCGTATCGAACAACTGACCGAGGGTGAGATGATTGTCCTGCGCCTGGTGGCCCAGGGCGTGGACAACCAGAGCATCGCTCAGACGCTCAACTACTCCGTCTACACCGTGGCCAACCGGCTGCGCACCATCTACGCCAAGCTGCACGTGACCAACCGCACCCAGGCCGCGCTCTATGCCCTGCGCCATGGCTGGGCCACGTTGGATGAGCCGCCGGCGTAGCACCAACGGCTTCCCCATTCTCCCTATTTCCGTGCCTTGCTTGTCCGGCCCAGCAACTCTTCAGGCGTCCTTCATTCACCGCGGATTCGCCGGGATTTTCCGGATCGTCGCGGATTTTTCTGAAACAAATCCTGCGGTGAATTCTTTGCGAGGCTGAACAGTTGCCCAGCCCATATTACAAATTGTTGTAGTAGAACCGCTGCGCAAGTAGGTCAATTTGTGTCTATCGCCGCGCGGCGTATTGGCGTACGATGAGGACTCAAGTAGATCCCACAATGCGCCCTGTAACCAGAGGCGCAAAAACACAAGGAGAATCAAATATGGCGAAGTATCTCATTCAGGCCAACTATATCGGTGAAGGAATCAAAGGTTTGCTCAAAGAGGGCGGTTCCAGCCGACGCGCAGCCGTCGAAAAGCTGGCTGAATCGGTTGGCGGCACGATAGAGGCCTATTACTATGCCTTTGGTGACACCGATCTGTTCGTCATTGCCGACATGCCGGACAACGCCACTGCGACGGCGGTCTCACTGACGGCTGGCGCGGCCGGGACTGCCACCGTCAAGGTCACCGTACTTCTGACCGCTGAGGAGGTCGATGCAGCCGTGAAGAAGTCGCCCAGCTATCGGCCGCCGGGACAGTAGAAGTAGATCGACTGAAGCCATCTGCCGGCACGTTGTACATTTTCCATCGCATACATTCTCCGTATTCATGTAAGGCCGTTCCCGAAGAAACGATATCCCAACGCAAGTCCCTGGCACTGGCCGGCGCCGGGGACTTTGGGGTAACCATTTTCTGAGATCGGCGTAAGGCAACGCAATGACTCAGGTATCGAGTAGGATCGTGATCCATGCTCCTGCAGACGCCATCTGGCAGGTGATCAGCGACTTCGGCGCGGCGGGCGACTACCTCGCCGATATCATCGATTGCGCTGTAGAAGGCGAGGGTGTCGGGGCATTGCGCGTGTTGACCGGCGTCGACGGCAGCACCGTTGTCGAACGACTCGAAACGTTGGACGCGATGGCCCAACGGCTGAGCTACGCCTTGTTGACCGATACACCCTTCGGCAACTGTCTGACCAGCATGGCCTTGCGTGACCTGGGCCCAAACCAGGCCGAACTGACGTGGTCGGCGACCTTCAAAGCCGACGGGATCCCGGAAAGCGAGGCTGTCGCACTACTGGAGGATGCGTTGGCGGAATATTGTATAGCACTCAAGTGGTACATGGAGGATGGCGCGAGCTAAACGGCCAAATTGCGCTCGCCAATGGCGCTGACAGGCGCCGGGAACTTGAAGAGCGCTGTCTTTTTCTGACCTGCCCAAACCCGCGACGACCTCGCGACGCTCGCCTGTTAGACTGATGGCACGAACCGGTTCTCAAGACAATGCTGAAAGTGATCGTACTGACGACCAGGTGATTCGTCTACGACCATGCGCTTCATAGATGGCCGCAGGCTACTGATTCATACCAAGAAGGTCAACCATTCAATTACGACTCCACCGAAAGGAAGAACGTGTCATGAAATTAGTAAAAATTAGTGTCATGAGCGCAAAATGCACCAAGTCGGATGATGAAGGTCCTAACAACAATGCCGACGTCGATCGCTTCAATATCGGGTATACAGCCTCCGACAATTCGATGGCGCCGACCAGTTCTACCCTCTACGACTTCAATACGTCAGGTGACGTAGGTGTAAGCGAGGGCGATATGTGGAATTTCGAAGAGCCGGGGAGTTCGAAGTTGAGAGATGGAGTGGTCGCGTTTCAAGACTGGGCGAGTGCAAGCCTAAACCTCACCTCGGGCGCACGAGAGTACGATGCCGGCAGCGGGGACGAGTATTCAAGCGGAAACAAATTGCTGTCATCTGCTGATATGGATGGTATCCACTCCATTTCGGTTGATGGCGACGACGTCGCCTTTGATGTCAGCGTCAAAGTTACGGTGACAGACTTCTAGCAGGCCATCTTCGTCGTGTGTCAAACGGTAGCAGACAAAGAGGAGTGTCACAGTAAATTGTGGCGCTCCTCTTCTTTCTTTTATAGAATGCCTGTTCCAACCTCGATCCTCTCGGGCCTACAAAATCTTGATCCCGTAACAACTTTTGGGCAGCATGAAGAAGGGGCTTTTTATCCGCCGGGTAGACCATGCTATACTGCAAACCCGTCTGCATTGGAGGCGATAGCCTGACCATTCGAAGTGCAGCAGATCGCCCGATTCGCAATTCGAGAGCCATTGTACCCGACGAAAGATCCCACCTGACGCTATGCTTCACACCTTTTCCGATACCCTCACCGCCAACGACGTCAAACGACACATCCCCCATCACTTCGACTTGCCGCCCGGCTGTCAGCGCCTGACCATTCGCCTGACATTCGAACCGGTCACGGTGGATGGCATCCGCAACATGCTGACGCTGACCCTCTTCGATCCCAACGGCTTTCGTGGGGCCGGCCATCGCGGCGGCAACGAGCATGTTGTCCAGATGGACGGCGGCAGCGCCACGCCCGGCTATGCCCCTGGCCCGCTGCCCGCCGGTCCCTGGATTGTTCAGATCGACACCCACATGATCTTGCCGGGCCAGCCGTGCCGCTACGAGTTGCGTGTCGATGCCGAAATCGAGCCGGATTCGTCAGATCAGACCCAACCAAGCGAATCTACAGCACCGCCGGCCGTGCCCCACTTCGCCCATATCGCCAATCCCAACCCCGGCTGGTATCGCGGCGATCTCCACGCCCACACCATCCACTCCGACGCCGGCTGGGACGTGGCCGATCTGGTGGAAGCGGCGCGCGCCCAGGGCCTGGACTTCGTCACGCTGACCGACCACAACACGGTCAGCGGCCTAATGGAGATGGAGACCTATGCGACCGACGGCTTTCTGACCATGGGCGGCATGGAGTTGACGACCTTCTGGGGCCACGCCGTCTGCCTGGGCGTGCATGAGTGGATCGACTGGCGGGTGACGCGTGACGGTCCCGAGATGGCCGCCATTGCCGAACAGGTCACTGCCGACGGCAATCTCTACATCATCGCCCACCCCAAGGATCAAGGCGATCCCTATTGCACCGGCTGCCGTTGGGTCTACCCCGGCATGATGCCCGGCCCGGCGCGTACGGTGGAAGTCTGGAATGAATCGTGGGCAGGCGAAGACGAACAGGGCAGCCGCAAGAATGTCGATGGGCTGGCGCTCTGGTACGAGTGGCTCAATCGGGGGCTACGGCTGGTGGCGACCGCGGGCAGCGACGTGCATCGCCCGGCCGGCTACGCCAACTCGCCGGGCTTCAACACCGTCTACGCCGAGGAACTGTCGGAGCGAGGCATCCTGCGCGCGCTGGCTTTGGGCCACCTCTACCTCAGTTCCGGACCGACCCTTAACTTCACGGCCACGGATGCCGACGGAAATCAGGCGATGATGGGCGATCTGTTGCAGATTGTCGGGCCATCCGCTTCGGTCTCATTGTCCGCGAACTGGACAGACGCACCGCCAGGCGCAGCCATCCGCCTGATCGCAGACGGCGAAACGCTGGAGGCGCTCACTATCGACGACGCCGGCACGCTCAGTTGGACACTTTCGGTTCAGGCAACGCGCTGGTGTCTGCTGGAGATGCGCGGCGCTGCCGGTGACATGCTGGCCTTGACCAATCCGATCTTTTTCGATCAGGTATAACGCTGCTGAAAAAACCACGAATGACATGAATTGCACGAACTTTCTCATAGGTGAAATTCGTGAAATTCGTGTCATTCGTGGTTATTGCGGTGGACTCAGGTAGGATAGCAACGCCTAAGACATCTGCGCGCAGCACTACCAGAGTGTCTGTACGTTGTATTGGGCGATCTGCGGATCGATGGTCAGAATCGGCATCTCTTCAACTGAACTCTGTGCAACCAATATCCGGTCAAAAGGATCTCGATGCAGAAGCGGCAGTGCATGGACATGCAGCGTGTGGCTCAATTGAATCGGCAACACCGTGAAGTTGTTGCGATAGAGCTGCTCAGTGATGAATTGATCGAGGTTTTCCGGCAGGCGCAGTTTGCCGATCTGAGACTTGATGGCAATCTCCCAGCCTGATGCCGCGCTGAAGAAGAGTTCGTGGGATCCATCAGCGATCGTCGCACGCGCAACGTCTGAGAGTTGTGGATCATCTTCGATCCACCATAAAAAGGTGTGTGTATCGAGCAGAATTTTCATGGGCCATCAATGCCTTCAGCTTTGAGCGCCGCCTTCAAAGGCATTGAGTATCTCATCTGGTAACGGCGCGTTGAAGTCCGGCGCGACCCAGACCTGGCCCTTTGCGCTTCCGGGTCGGCGCGTCACCGTCTGCTGTTCAATCGGCACAATTTTCGCCACAGGTTTCCCGGCCTTTGCGATCACGATCTCTTCGCCGGCGATGACCCGTTGCAGAAGTTTGGACAGATGCGTCTTGGCTTCATGAATGTTGATCTGTGTTGCCATGCTCTCCCCGCTGCTTCAAAACAGAATTCGTATGGAACCATAGTAAACTAAGTCGTGGACTAAGTCAATGTGAAATGGGGTAATTGTTTTCATGAAGAGGGTACTTCTGGTAGGCAGTTCGATCTTTGAGCAGTGGAGCGATTTGACCGAGATCGCACCCGGCGTGCCCGTGATCAACCGCGCCGTCGGCGGCACGATCACTGCGGACTGGACGCAGTGTTTGGCCGGTCTGCTGGAGGCCGAATCGCCCGACGCGGTGTTGCTCTACTGCGGCAGCAACGACATCAATGCCGGTGTTGCCGAGGACGAGATCGTCGCCAATGTGATGCACTGTCGCCGGATTGTTGCGGATCAGTTGCCGCAGCCGGCATTCGCCAATTTCAGCATCATCAAGGCCCCGCAAAAGCTGGGCAAGTGGGATACCATCGACCGCCTGAATGAGGCCATTCGTCATGGCCTGCCGGTCGGCGACCTCTATGTGGAGAGCAATGACGTATTTGTCAACGACGACCTGCCGGTAGAACGTTTCTACCTTGAGGACGGCCTGCATCTGACCCAAGAGGCGTATGACACGTTGGCGACATACGCTCGGCCTCTGGTGGCGGATTGGCTGAACAAGCGCAGCCCCGCGGCCAGCCCAAGCCGGCTGGTTGTCGGCGGTCATTCGTTCATCGCTGAACTGGGCAACGATGCCCCGCTCAATTTCGACGGACAGCTTGCCATCGTCAACGAATGCCTCGACCGGGGCATCAACTGCTTCGACACTACCTACGAACCCGAGCGTGTCGCCCTGGGCCGTATTCTCGATACCCTCGGTCGGCGCGATGAGGCCGAGATCATTGCCTGGAACTTCTTCACCGATCCGCAGAGCGGCGACTATCTTGGCCCACCGCTGCCGTTCATGGCCGACATGATCGACCTGCTGCTGGAACAACTGCGCACAGACTACATCGACCGCGTCGTCGTTCATCCCGTCGAAAATAAGGCCGCCGACCACGCCCAACTTGAGGTCGCCCAGGTCTGGGTCGAGGCTGGGCAGGTCGGCCTGTTGGGCACATGGGCCCCTGGCGATGACCCGGCCGCGCACTTTGGCACGCAAAACCCCTACGACTTCATGGTAGCGTCGCACAATCTCGACGGGCCCAACGCTGCCTCGTTCCGTGCCGGCAAGGCCATTGGTTGGCGCACCTTCGCGACCTCACCCTTCAACCGAGGCTGGCTGCTCGATCGACTGGTTGCGGCGGGCGTCGAAAAGACGTCAGAATCGCCAGACAGGCTGCGGCCACGCATCGCCGATGCCTTGCTGCGTTTTGCACTCAACGATCCCAACCTCGACCATTTGATCGTCGGCATCCGGCAGAGTGCGTGGATTCAAGCGAATCTGGAGAGCGTTGCAAGGGGGCCGCTGTCGGAGGCGGAGATGGAGTGGCTTTGTGGGTTGGGTAAGGGATGATCCACGAATGGGCACGAAGGTACACGAAAGACGAGAACGAGAACGAAGCAGAACAGAACAGAACGACAGAACCAGAACGCAGAACGAATTGTGCTCCTTCGTGAAAATTCGTGTTGCTTCGTGGATCGCTCTTGCACCTACATCAGGAGAACAAGATGGAATGGGTACGTGAGTTCTACGACAAGCAAAATGCGTGGTCCGGCGTCTATGAAGAGGAAATCTCCGAGACCAATCGCCAGAATGCAGCCCTGATCGAGGAACTGGCCGGACGGGGTCCCAAGCGTGTGCTGGAGTTGGGCGCGGGCGGTGGACAGGGTGCGGCCGCAACCGCTGACCTAGGCCACAAGGTCGTGGCCGTCGAGCTTGTGCCCAGCCTGGCCGGCGCAGCGCCTGGCCGATCAGCGTCCATCCGGGCAGATGACAGTCATCAACGAGGATTTCTACGCGGTCGCGCTGGACGGCTCGTTCGATGTGGTCACCTACTGGGATGGCTTCGGCGTCGGCAGTAACGAAGATCAACGCCGTCTCTTCCAGCGCATTGCCGGTTGGCTGAAACCGACAGGCATTGCCCTGCTCGACATCGGCACGCCCTGGTACGCAGCCTCCGTCGATGGCGGCGGCTGGACCGTCGGCGAGGCCGAGCGCAAATACAGCTTTGACGCAGAGGGCTGCCGCTGGGAGGACACCTGGTGGCCCATCGGTCATCCCGAGCAGGCCGTCAAGCAGTCGACCCGCTGCTATTCGCCGGCCGATCTGCGTCTGCTGCTGGCCGGCACGGGGCTGGAACTGAGCCATGTCAAGCCGGGCGGAACAGTGGATTGGGAAGCAAGCAAGTGGCTGCCGTCGGCGCCGCTCAAGCGGTCGATGAAGTATGTCGCGCAGTTGGGTGTGGCACAGTTGGGTGTGGTGGAGTGAGATCTGGTGATACAAAGCACCAACCTCCTGTCATCCTGAGCGGGTCCGCGTCAGAACGTGTTCGTCCAGAAGCGCCCAGCGAAGGATCTCGATACGGCCTGACGCGAGATGCTTCGCTGATCTGACGGGTAGGCGACGGGGTCTGTTTGACCCGCTCAGCATGACAGACCGATTGCCGTCGTCATAGCCGAGCGTTGGTGATACAAAGCACCAACCTCCTGTCATCCTGAGCGGGTCCGCGTCAGAACGTGTCCATCCAGAAGCGCCCAGCGAAGGATCTCGATACGGCCTGACGCGAGATGCTTCGCTGATCTGACGGGTAGGCGACGGGGTCTGTTTGACCCGCTCAGCATGACAGACCGATTGCCGTCGTCATAGCCGAGCGTTGGTGATACAAAGCACCAACCTCCTGTCATCCTGAGCGGGTCCGCGTCAGAACGTGTTCATCCAGAAGCGCCCAGCGAAGGATCTC
The DNA here is from genome assembly GCA_963698255.1 of uncultured Chloroflexia bacterium. Lineage (GTDB taxonomy): Bacteria > Chloroflexota > Anaerolineae > Caldilineales > Caldilineaceae > JAWKOK01. Next base: position 102,747 of record CAVOQD010000032.1, read on the forward strand.
GATACGGCCTGACGCGAGATGCTTCGCTGGGCTGACGGGTAGGCGACGGGGTCTGTTTGACCCGCTCAGCATGACAGACCGATTGCCGTCGTCATAGCCGAGCGTTGGTGATACAAAGCACCAACCTCCTGTCATCCTGAGCGGGTCCGCGTCAGAACGTGTTCATCCAGAAGCACCCAGCGAAGGATCTTGACACGGCCTGACGCGAGATGCCGAAGAAATGACGGAGAATATCATTCAGTAAGACAAAATATTCACGGAAATGGAGTGTTCATGCAAGCCCCTGGCAGCAAGGAATACTACGTCTACATCATGGCAAACCGTTCGCGAACTCTCTACATCGGCATGACCAATAACTTGGAACGCCGCGTCCGAGAGCATAGAGAGGGTCGAGGATCGACATTTGCCGCAAAGTACCGAATTCACCGCCTGGTCTACTATGAAACAACAAACGATGTGCAGATTGCTATTGCACGTGAGAGACACCTGAAAGGTTGGCGACGCTCAAGGAAGATTGACCTGATCGAGTCAGCGAATCAGAATTGGACCGATCTGGCTGCGAATTGGTAACAGCCTTGGTGATCTGTGCTGAAGCCCTTGTGTCATCAAGACCGAGTGATGGAGGAATTTAATGCCAGCAGACCACAGCTATTTCGAACTGCGTCGCCGGAGCGACGATCTTGTCTACCAGTTTGACCGCACACCACGCGCCGACGGCCAGATCGGCTACAGACGCCGAGACAAGGACCTCTGGATCATTCACGCGCCGAGATTGGGCTGGGTCGCGTATGATGAAGAGACCGGACTCGTCGCCGGACGGCCCTGGGACATCCAACCCGCGGACCAGGGCGACCACCCGCCGCCCGGCGATTGGGTCAGCAAGAAGGGGCCCAAGTCGTACGTCTATGAGTTGGTCTACAACACGCCGCCTCGATGAAGCCGGATCTTGCCCAGCTTTTTATTTCATCAAGGATGCAACTGGCTCTGAAGCCGGCGGGACAGTTGCTGCGTCGGCAGCGGCGTCGCCGGCGCGGGCGACGCCAGCGGCACGGCTGCGCCATCCGGCGTCGGTACGGGTGCGATCAACTGGTCTCGCAGCCCAGGATCGGTCACAAGCTGGAAGATGATCTCTTCCTCGTAGCCGGCGATGCGGTCGTCCAGATCGGCCGGCGGCACGCCCAATTGGTGCGCCAGCCAATGTCGTAGCCGGTCTTCCGAGATCTCGGGGAAGAGCGCGGCGATCTCGGAAACAGGGGTGGTCGGCGCGGGCGCAGCCAGGGGCAGCGCAGAGACGGCGCCGTACAGTTCGTCCATCGAGGGCAGCGGTGTGCTCAAGGCGCGTCTGGCGTTGACGATGCCGACGCCGTAGCGACCGCCGACGTCAACGGCAAAGTCGTCGCTGGAACGCGCCAGCACATAACGAAAGAGGTCCGTAAGCGTAAATGCGTCGCCGTAGCGTGCCAGCAGCGTTTCGCGCCCGTGGTAGGCCAGCCAGAGCGCGGCCACGCCGGCCAGCGTCGCCACAGCGAAGGAGGTGCCGTTGCTCTGATGCGGGGCTTGGGCGCCGATTTCAGTGAAGCCGGGCACCCAGACCCGCTCGGCCGGACCGCTGATATCGACGCTGCGGCCATAGGCTGAGCCGTTCCACGGTTCGCGTGCGGCGTTGCAGCCGCCCACGGCGATGACCTCAGCATAGGCGGCCGGCCAGACCACCAGATGCGTATAGTTGCCGGCGGCGGCGCAGACGATCACATTGTTGGCCTCGGCCTCCCGGATGGCGTTGTGCAGCGACCGATTCCAGAACCAGCCCAGGCTGATGGAGATGACGTGGCAGTCGGCCTGAAACGTGGCATAGCCGATGGCATCGCGCAGGGCGCGTGCACCGCTGTCAAAGAGGATGGGCGCGGGGATGACGCCAAAACGGGGCTTGGTGACCCGCAGCGGGACCAGTTCGGCCGCGGGCGCGATGCCCATGATCCGCCCGGTGCGGTCCGAACTCATGATGACGGCGCCGGTGCTGAGCCCGTGCTGGCCATCCTGGTTCCTGGCCGCCCGGTCCCGATCGACGAAATCGTAGGCCAGGTCCGCACGCACACGTGTGGGCAGACCGTCCGGCTCGGTCGTGAGATCGACGTGGTCCAGATAGCCGCTGTCGGGATGGCCGATGCGAATGCCCTCGCCGCGCGTCCTGCCCTCGGGCGGCGGGTCCAAGCGCCAGGCGCAGGGTGCATCCACCAGGCGTGCGCTCCAATCGACATCGTTGGGGTTGAGCGAGGCCGGAGCGTCGTCGTCGGCGCAGGGATCAATGTCTGCCGGCAAAGCCATGGCTACCGGCGCTTCGGCAGGATCGGCCGGCGGCATGAAGGCGTCCTGGATCAGGGCGAAAGAGGGCTCTGCGTCTCTGACGTCGGGCAGGTCGCGCAGCGCGTAGGTCAGGTCCCAGGCGTCGGCGGCCGTGAGCGGGCATTTGTCAGGCGGCAGCAGATCGTAGGCGATCTTGTCGGTGTAGGGCACCCGGCGCACGCGCCAGCCGCGGACGGGCTGCCTCGTCGTCGTGCGCAGCGCCGTCGTCAGCCGGCGGCGCGCAACTCGCCACGGTTTGGCCGTGATGGTCGGGTCGAGCACGATGGTGATGGCTTCAACCACAGGTTCGGTGAGCGTGGGGGCATTTGAATCTGACATGTGCGATTCCTCCTTGTCGAGTCGGAACAACGGGGTACATACGCAGGTTCGGCCGGCAGGCGCCAACGGCGGTTGGCGGTCAGAGTGGAATTGCGTCCGATTTGCGCACAAGTCGGGAAATCGCCAACCGTTGCGCGGCGTCGCGGGCGCGGTTTCGTCGCATGGATTGTTGCCTTTGACCATTGAATTGTACTTGTGTGTGACCAAACTGACAACAGGGCTATTTGGGGCAGGTGGAAAACCGTGGCGCGGGGATACCAAACTCAGATCGGTTTGAAACATGCGGTCATAAAAGACGGACGTCGATTGTCAATCCGAAGCGCAGCGTTCGCCCTGAGCCTACCGAAGGGAGGAGTGATAGTCGGCATCCCAAAAAAAATGCCCAAACTGTTGTTTTCATTCTTGCATCAGTGTAGATTGTCGATCCTGGACACGCCAGCAGGGCGCGCACGAGAATGTGAAAGGGTATCATGACGTGTGGTGATCGGCTCTGACCAGCGCTACAAGCTTCTCGAAGATTGCAGCGCATTGGTTGAGGAAGGCGTTGCATGAGGCTGGGCAGCGACAATTTGGGCGGCACTTTGAAGAATCGAGAAAATGGGGGTATTGTGTGCGTGACAAATCAAGGTTCGATATGCCGCGGTAACGCAACATCTCTGACCAGGACTACCATGTACCATTTGACGTGTGTATTTTTATACATATAATATTCCTATGGAATTCACGTGGGATAGAGCGAAACAGCAATTGAATCTTCGCAAACACCGTCTGGATTTTGCAGATGCGGCCATGGTCTTCGCGGGGCCGACGTTCACATTCGTGGATGATCGATTCGACTACAACGAAGATCGATATGTGTCACTTGGCTTGTTGCGGAATATGGTCGTGGTTATTGCCCACTCGGAGCAGATGGATATTATCAGAGTCATATCCATGCGAAAGGCGACAAAACATGAAGAAAGAATCTACTTCGAAGGCCTCGCAGACTGACTGGGAAGTCCTCGAGAAAATGAGTGATGAAGACATCGATCTGAGCGACATCCCCGAAGTCACTGCCGAACAGATGACGCAAGCCACATTGCGTGTCGACGGCAAGCTTGCTTCGAAGGGAAAGGTGCGGGTCAATATCTATCTTGATGCGGAGGTGGTCGATTACTTCAAAGCAAAGGCCGGTGGTCGCGGATATCAGACGTTGATCAACGAGAGGCTGAAAGAGAGCATTCGAGCCGAGGAACTTGAGACCGTGCTCAGGCGTGTGATCCGAGAAGAGATGAAGGGCGAATTCGACTATTCGACATGATCATGGAAGGTCGCTCCATATGACGCGCACCCCGTCCACCATCACCCTCGATCTGACCCGACCGTGGCACGTTGTCACGGCCAGCGCTGCCGCGCCGGCCCTGCTGGCCGTACACGAGTTGCAAGATCACTGGAAGCAGATTTGCGGCCAACCGCTGCTGCCCGGCGCTCGGGTCGAGTCCGCCAATCGGATCGAACTCTCCGTCAATGACATGGGCCAGGACGGCTTCACCTGGCAGGTCGAGCCGCATCGGGTTTGCATCGAAGGCCAGAGCGCGCGTGGACTGCTCTTCGGCGTCTACCACTTTCTGGAAGCGCTGGGCTGTCGCTGGCTGGCCCCCGGTGCGCTGTGGACGCATGTGCCGCGCCTCTCCACGGCCACGCTGCCCGCCGAGCCGGTTTTCGAAACGCCCGACCTGGCCGGGCGCTGTCTGATCATCGGCCACTACGCCTTCATGCTCGACGTGGTCGACTGGATCGAATGGGCGGCTCGCAACCGCTACAACACCCTCTTTCTGCACACCGCGCCCAACGACATCGGCGGCGGCTCAGTGCCGGAATGGGCCTGGCTGCGCGTCAGGGATCAGGCCATGTCCTGCATGCGTCAGCGTGGCCTGACCCTGGAGATCGGCGGGCATGGTCTGCCCGCGCTGCTGCCCCGCGATCTCTTCAAACAGATGCCCCATGCATTTCGTGAAGAGGATGGCAAGCGCACCAAGCGCCACAATTTTTGTCCGTCCAGCGCCGAGGCCAAGGCCGTGGTCCAGGGCAACGCCCGCCGCGTCTTCGCAGAGAATCCCGGCTTCGACGTCTATCACATCTGGGCCGATGACATTCCCGGCGGCGGCTGGTGCAGTTGCCCGCAGTGCGCCGGCCTCAGCGCGTCCGACCAACTGCTGCTGGCCACCAACACCGTGGCCGAGACGCTGGCCGAGATGCAGGATGATGTCCAGCCGGGGGCGGAGATCTCGTTCATCGCCTATCTGGATACCGAGAAGCCGCCTACACAGGTCGCGCCGCGGGAGAACGTCTGTCTGCTCTGGGCGCCGCGCACGCGCAACTACGGGCGAGCCACCGATGACGAGACTTGTCCGGTCAACTGGCCCGCCTATCCGGACCTGCTCAATGCCCAGATCGAGGCATTTGCCGAGGCCGGATCGGTACGCGTCTTCGAATACTACAGCGACGCCATCCTCTTCAAATCGGTGTTGCCCATCCTTTGCCATGTGATGCAGGCGGATCTGCGCTTCTATCGCAACGCCGGTGTCCATACCGTGCAGACGTTGATGACCGGCACCCACCCGTGGGTCACGGCCCAACTGACCAACTGGCTCTTCGGCCGTCTGACCTGGGATGTCGACGGTGACGTCGACGCGTTGGTGGCCGACTTCTGTGATGCCGCCTTTGGCGCTGCCGGCCCGACCATGGTGCGCTACTATGCAGCATTGGAAGAGGCCTACGCCCTCATCCTCAACCAGACGCCGGATCAGCGGGGCCGCTTCGAGTTTCCCGATTCGCCGCTGGCCATGATCACAGACCCGCTGGCCGATATGGAGGACCCGGTGCATGCCTCGGCCGAGACGTTGCGGCGGCGGGCCGGTGACGCATCGACGGTCCTGGCGCTGGCAGCCAAGGCGGGCGGGTTGCTGGCCGCGGCCCGACGGCAGGCCGACACGCCCCAGCTTCGAGCCGAAGCGACGGCCTTCGCGTTGGTCCGCGCCTGGCTGCGCTTCTGCGCGTTTCGCCTGAAGCTCTATGCCGACATTGCCGCCACACCGCCCGAACCGGAGGCGCAGGCGCACTGGACAGCCGCCTATCAATCCTACGATCAGGTCTTGGACTGGGCGGATCTTCATCTAGCGCCTCTCTTCCGCGACAACCTCAAAGCCCTGCACACGGCCATGTGGGAGCTTCGGCTGCGTCGCATCCAGGCTGACCACTTCAACTCGCCCTGGCAACGCTGGTGGATCGATGCCGGCACGGTAACACGTTTGGGTATTCGATTCTTGCAGGTCTACCGCGGCTACAAGCGTGCGAAGGGGTAGTAATTCGCGGTCTATTCGGCCACTGCCTGTATAGTACGTCCCAGTTGCAGACGTAAACAAGGCGGCAGCGTCGATTGACAAAGTATGCAAACAGCCTTAATCTGATGCCCAGAAGACACACGGTCACGATTGGAAAAAGGACAGTCTCTTTGGGTTCAAACAAATTGCATCAGCCAGCAAGTGCAGTTCAACCACCCCCACGCCCCAGGGAACGCCCTGCTCGTAGTCCAAACGCCGACGATTCGGTCCAGCGCCCGAGGTTTTCGTGATGGCGCATAGAGAATCCGCTCTGCCCATCATTGGCTGGCGCGAATGGGTCGGACTCCCGGATTTCGGCATCCGCAAGATCAAGGCAAAAGTTGATACCGGCGCCCGGTCATCATCGCTGCACGCCTTTGATCTGCATGAGTTCAGGCGGGACGGCGTCACCTGGGTGCGCTTCCAGGTTCACCCTGTTCAGCGAAAAAGCAGCAATAGCGTTGTTGTCGAAGCGCCGGTTTTCGCCTTCCGCTCCGTCCGCAGTTCAAGCGGCAAGGCCGCGACGCGCCCCGTCATCATGACCCACGTTGAGCTGCTCGGCGTCACCTGGCCCATCGAATTGACCCTCGCCAATCGGGACGAGATGGGCTTTCGTATGTTGCTGGGCCGCGAGGCATTTCGACAGCGGTTCCTGGTCGACGCCGGCCGATCCTATGCAGGCGGTCGCCCCAGGCGCAAAAAGAGAGCAAAGCTGAAGAAGTAGCTGAGGATATATGAAATGTCCTGGTGACCGCAGCGGGCTGGGGCAAGCCCCGCCCGCTACAGGTAACCGTACGAGGCGCGCCCTATAGCTCCAAACCATCGTGTACTACTTTGCAGAAACTGGATCAGAAAGACAAGGAGCCGATATGAAGTTAGCGATTCTTTCGTGCAGTCCAAAGTGCTACAGCACGAGACGGCTGCGCGAGGCGGTAGAACAACGTGGCCACACGGTCAAGGTTCTCAACACGCTGAAGTTCGCGATCGATCTCGATGAGGGCAGCCCGGATCTCTATTTTCGTCAGAAACAGCTTTCGCACTACGATGCTGTTCTGCCGCGAATCGGCGCATCGATCACCTACTATGGCACGGCCGTGGTGCGCCAATTCGAGCAGATGGATGTCTTCTGCGCCAATTCATCGGCCAGCATTACCACTTCCAGAGACAAGCTGCGCAGCTTGCAGATCCTCAGCCGTCACCGCATCGGCATTCCGCAGACCACCTTCGTGCGCGACAAGAAGGACGTCCTGCCGGCCATCGAGAGAGTCGGCGGCGCCCCGGTCATCATCAAACTGCTGGAGGGCACCCAGGGGATCGGCGTTCTTCTGGCCGAAACCGTGGAATCGGCTGAGGCCATCATCGAATTGTTGCAGAGCCAGAAGCAGAGCGTGCTGATCCAGAAGTTTGTGGCCGAAAGCAAAGGACGCGACATTCGCGCTTTCGTTGTCGGCGATCAGGTAGTCGGCGCCATGCGCCGCGTTGCCCAGGGTCAGGAATTCCGCAGCAATGTCCACCGAGGAGGCATCACGGAGGCGGTGAACCTCAGTGATGCCTATCGTGAGACGGCAGTGCGTGCGGCGCAGATCATGGGGCTGCGCGTTGCCGGAGTGGACTTACTGGAGGGCAAGGATGGGCCGCAAGTGATGGAGGTCAATTCATCGCCCGGTCTGGAAGGCATTGAAGGCTGCACACAGCTTGATATCGCCGGAGCCATTGTCGACTACATTGCGGCGCAGGTCGATTTCCCGGAGATCGACCTGCGGCAACGGTTGACTGTGAGCCGGGGATACGGCGTGGCCGAAATCTTTGTCCCTGAAGGGTCGCAATATGTGGGAAAGACCATCAGCGCGTCCAGATTGCGTGAAAAAGATATCAATGTGCTGACGCTCTACCGAGGAACAACCGTCATTCCAAACCCTCGATCAGATCGTGTGCTTCAAGCCAATGATCGCCTGCTCTGCTTCGGCAAGCTGGATCTCATGCGAGATCTCATTCCCGCCAAGACTCGCCGCAAGCGACGGCCGAAGATCCAGGATCTGCCGGATCTGCCGGTAGCGGATGAAGTGCTCCGAGAGTCTGACTGAATAAAACGTGCACGTTTTTTGAGGGAGATTGCGTCATCTATGAAAGAATCCCGCCTGCGAAAACCGCTTGATGACTGGTTCGGCGAGGAGATTCCGCCCGGCGAGTCGCGTGATGTCGTGCTTCATGTGAGCGAGAGCTACAGCAGCATGACCGTGCAAATCCCGATCCACATCCGTCGGGCCTCCCAAGAAGGTCCTGTGATCTTTGTCACCGCCGCGTTGCACGGCGATGAGATCAACGGCACCGGCGCAATCCGCCGGTTGATTCGAGACCCGAGTCTGCGTCTGCTGCGGGGCTCGGTTATTTTTGTTCCTGTGCTGAATTTGCTTGCCTTTGATCGTCATTCCCGCTATCTGCCCGACCGTCGTGACCTGAACCGATCGTTTCCGGGGTCGGCCAAGGGCAGCCTGGCCAGCCGCATGGCCCGCGTCATCTTCGATGAGATCGTCTCTCGATCAGATTACGGCGTTGATCTGCATACGGCTTCCGTCCGGCGTACAAACTACCCGAACGTACGCGGCGATCTGGACAATCCTGCTGTGCGCAGCCTGGCCGAATCGTTTGGTTCGGAGATCATCATGGATCGCAAAGGGCCGTCCGGTTCGTTTCGGCGCGAGGCGTGCAAGGTCGGATGTCCGACAATCATCATGGAAGGCGGTGAAGTCTGGAAGGTAGAGCCGAGCGTCGTGGAGTCGGCCACGCGTGGCGTCAAGAATGTGCTGCGCACGTTGGAGATGCTCGACGGCCCGGTGGAAAGACCGGCCTATCAGCTCATCATCGAGAAATCAAAATGGATCCGGGCCGATCTGGGCGGTTTCATGCGGTTCCACATCAAGCCCGGCGACATCATTGAGAAGGACCAGCCGCTGGCGACCAATACAACGCTGCTCGGACAGGAACGCAGCACCCTGCTCGCTCCATTCGACGCGGTTGTGATTGGCATGACCAGCCTGCCGTCCATCAGTCCCGGCGAACCGGTCTGCAATCTGGGAAAACTGCCAAAAGGCGTCACACCGTCGGAGCTTCGGCGGTTGCGAACCGAGGAAGACGGTCTTGAACAGCGGTTATCGGATGAACTCGGATCGAACGTGCTTGTCGTGGACCCATCTGACGAAACGGCAGGGGGTTGACTGTGAACCGGGCGCTCGGTCCTGGACAAATCACAGTCTGGTGACTATCTCAGCATACCCTCATCCACGCGCCACGACCTTGGCGTCGGAACGCTGCCGGATCGTAGATTCCGTCAATGCGGGTACGCTGCTCATCTCTCTCCCTCCGTAGAGATCAACATTCCTTCGACTCTTTGCAGGATTTGCACGGCAACATCATCCTTGCCCATCAACGGCAGCGTCTCCTGTCCACCGTCACGGTGCAACAGTGTCACACGGTTGGTCTCCACCCCAAAACCCGCATCGACGGCGCTCACATCGTTGGCTGCGATCAGATCCAGTCCTTTGCGCTCCAGCTTGGACTGGGCATTGGCCAGCAGGTCCTCGGTCTCGGCCGCAAAACCGACGGTCACCAGCGGATGGCCGGACGTTTGTTTCCGCTCCGCCACCGCGGCGAGAATATCCGGATTGCGCACCAGCGTCACGGTCGGCACGCCGACGCCTTTCTTGATCTTCTGATCGCTGACCTCGGCCGGGCGGAAATCGGCCACGGCCGCGGCCATGATCAGAACATCGGCATCGACCGACGCGGCCAGAACGGCGTCGTGCATCTCCAAAGCCGTGTTGACCGGCAGCAGGGTCGCGCCGGCCGGGACCGGCAATTGCACGCTGCTGATGAGCGTCACATCCGCGCCCAGATCGAGCGCGGCCTGGGCCAAGGCATAGCCCTGCTTGCCCGACGAGCGGTTGCCGATGAAGCGCACGGGGTCCAGCGGCTCACGCGTGCCGCCGGCGGTGACCACGACTTTGCGCCCGGCCAACGGACCGTTGCGGGCCAGCAAGATGCCGGATGGCGCCCAGCAGATCGACCGGCTTCGGTCATGCGCCCCTTGGCGACCAGCCCCGACGCCAGATGGCCCTCCTCCGGACCAACCACGATCACGCCGCGATCTCGCAGCCGCTTGACATTCTCCTGCGTGGCCGCGTGCGAGTACATGCCCGCGTCCATGGCCGGGGCCACCAGCAGCGGACATTCGGCAGCCAGCGCCGTCACCGTGAGCAGGTTGTCGGCCAGGCCGTTGGCCAGCTTGGCCAGCGTGTTGGCCGTGGCCGGTGCGATCACGAATCAGATCGGCCGTGTGGCCCAGCCCCACATGCAGGACGTGAGACTCGGATCCCCACAGATCGCCATCGACATAGGCGCGCCGACCGGTCACCGACTGGAAGGTGAGCGGCGAAATGAACCGGGTCGCGCCGCCCGTCAGAATCGTGTCGACCAAAGCGCCGGCCTGCGCCAGCTTGCTGGCCAGATCAGCCGCCTTGTAGCAGGCGATGCTGCCGGTCACGCCGAGGACGATCTGTTTGCCGGTGATAGGGTTTGAAGGCATTGTGGGTTCCTTTTTTTGTCACAGGTGGCTCTGCTGCAAAAACCAATTTTGCCACGGATTTCACAGATTACACGGATTTTCCCCAGTGGATTAATCCGTGTAATCCGTGGTTGCTTTTCCTTTTTGCAGTGGAGTCATCTGTGACAAAACTCATCGGTTCATCTCATAGATCAGCCGCAGGCCATCCAGCGTCAACCACGGAGCGATGACGTCGAGGACATCGGTGGCGGTGGCGAAAAGCGGGGCCAAGCCGCCGGTGCCGATGACCTGGATGTTGTCGTCACCCAACTCGGCCTTGAAGCGGGCGACCATGCCTTCCACCAGGCCCACGTAGCCGTAGAAGAGGCCCGACTGCATGGAGTGGACGGTGTTGCGACCGATGGGCGACGGCGGTTCGGCGATGTCGACCGTGGGCAGGCGCGCGGCGCGCTGGGCCAGCGCATCGGCGGCGACGCCCACGCCGGGGGCGATGGCCCCGCCCAGATACTCGCCGGCCGCGGTGATGGCTTCGAAGGTGGTGGCCGTGCCGAAGTCGACGATGATCAGCGGGCCGCCGTAGAAGGCATAGGCGGCCACTGCATCGACGACGCGGTCTGCGCCGACTGCGTCCGGGTTGTCGTAGAGGATGGTCAGCCCGGTCTTCATGCCGCCCATGGACCACCAGCGGCTCAAGGTTGAAGTAGCGCCGGCAGACTTCGCACCAGCGCATGGTCAACCCCGGCACGCCGGACGCCAATGCGACGCCGGTGATCCGGCTAGGATCAATGCCGGCGTGGGCAAGCAGCGCCAGCAATTGGATGGCGAACTCGTCGGGCATGCGCTCGTGGATGGTGGCGATGCGCCAATGGGGGCCGAGTTCCTCGCCTTCATAGAGGCCGAGCATGATGTTGGTGTTGCCGATGTCGATGCAGAGCAGCATGGTTATCTCGTCCCCGTCACGAATTCGACCCAGTCCGCGCCCGCTTGCCGCGCGCCGTTGGCAAGTCGTCTGTCCCCTGTGTACAATTGAGCATCAAGTTCATCAGCCAATGCCACATAAAACCCATCATAGGCTTTTGACTGGCCAAGCTTGTCAGCCCAGTATAGAGCATTCCGACAACGCAATTCAGTGGATTCGATTGTCTCAACTTCCAATTGAAACAATCCGGCAATTGCTTCGTCGCCTTTCTCCGGTTCTATAGCTCCGATGTAGATGTATTGTCGAATAGCGGAAATACACTCGGGCAGCCAGAGGGCAGGTGCGTACAGAGCGCGACCAGCCAGACCCCAATTCGTGAAGAGTTCGGTTACCAGGTCGCTCTCGACCAAAGGAAGTACGGCCCAAACTGCGATATTGGCGTCAACGACGACCGGTGAGTGTTCCGAAGATTTCGTCACTGCGCTCCTCCCGAATCCGGTTGATCATCTCCACTGTATCACCTGAAATCGGCTGACCACCCATCTCTTCCAACATCTTTTCACGTCGCTGTGAGATGCGATCCAAAGCGGCCAGGCGCCGCACTTTCGTGGCCTCAATCTGGCGTTCCGTGTCATTGATCTGACGATCTATCATCTCACGGATGAGATCGGAAACACTCCGATCTTCAGCTCTTGCTGTTTCGACCAACCACTCATGCTGGGCCGGCTCCAGCAAGACTTGCGTTCGATGCATACGTTCCGCCATTGTCGCCTCCTTGGATTCAACAGTCGCCAACGTTCGTTTCACAAAACAGTATACATCAATGTAGATGTATGATCAATGGGCAATTGCGCAACCGGAATACCATAAACAAGCATTGCCAACCTATGCGACAAAATATTGGAGGCCGAAAAGAAATCCGCCTAAATCCGCACGTTCACACAGTGGGCGCACGGCGCCATCCGCGTCATCCGCGCTCTATCGGCGTGACGGATGCTCCCGACACCTGAAATAGCTGCGCCCGCTGCCGAAACTCGGGCGTAAAATCGTCCCAATCGGTGGTGGTGAGGATGGCCTGGCGCACGCCGTCCAGCGCCGACAGCAGCGTGCTGCGACGCCGGGCATCCAGCTCGCTCATGACATCGTCGAGCAGGAGAAGCGGCGTGCTGCCGCCGGCCTCGGCCATGGTGTGGACTTCGGCCAGCTTCAGCGAGAGCGCGGCCGTGCGCTGCTGGCCGCGGCTGCCGTAGAGACGCTGGTCGCGCCCATTGGCCAGCAGACGCAGATCGTCGCGGTGGGGACCGTAGAGCGTGTTGCCCGCTGCGATCTCGCGAGCGCGACGTCGTTGCAGTTTGGCCTGGTACTGAGCGGCCATCTCGCCGTTGCTCAACAGACGATGCCGGCCTGAATACGCGTCTACACCCAGGGAACCCTCCTTGAGCAGGAGGTAGTCGGGCTCGGTGAGGAAACCCAGGTTGAAGCTGGGCACGTATTGCAGCGCCAGTTGCTCCGTTCCGCCGGTCAGATCGCTGTGGCGCTGGGCCGCGATGGCCTCCAGTTCGCTGATGTAGGCCGCCCGGCGCGCCATAACCCGGCTGCCCTGGGTGACCAGTCGTTCATCCCAGAAATCCAACTGGGCCGCGGTGCCGACCGCTCCCGGATTCGCGCCCTGCTCGCGCAGCGCTTTGAGCAAGCTGTTGCGCTGGGTGATCACCTTCTGAAAGGCCGAAAGGGTGCGACAATATTCCCGATCGATCTGGCAGAGGGCGATGTCGAGGTAGCGTCGTCGCTCGCCCGGCCCGCCGGATACCAACTTGATGTCCTCGGGCAGAAAGAGCACGGCCCGCAAGGTGCCGACCAGATCCATGCTGCGCTTGTTGACGCCGTTGATCTTGACCTGCTTCTTGAAATTCGACCCGGATTCACTCTGCGTAAGCAAGATCTCCAGCGTCAACGGACGTTGCGGCGAATCCGGATGATCCCGCACCTCGCCCAAAATTCGGCAGTAGGGGATCGGCTCGTCGGACGCCTGCCAGCCGACCACCTCACGCTCATGCTGGGCGTGGACCGGCTTGCTGGTGGCCAGAAAGTAGATGGCCTCCAGCAGATTGGTCTTGCCCTGGGCATTCTCGCCCTGGAACAGGGTCAGACCGCCGTCGAAATCAAGTTCGAGATGACTGTAGTTGCGATAATGGGTCAGCGACAGATGGGACAGGATCATCGAGGTAATCCTTGGCGAGATCCTTGATATGATCCTTGAGGAGCGGGCTTCTGTGTCAAGCCCGGCGATGAGCAGATCGATCTCGGTGTCGGGGTCGGCGCCGGTCTTCATGGCGAAGTCAGCGCTGAGCAGCTTCTCCATGATCGTATCCAGTTCGTCAAAGGTGTAGTTGCGGGCGTGGCCCATCGACTTCTTGACCGGGTAAGGACTTTCCTTCACCCGCTTGGCGATCTCATATTCGCTGCGCAGCCCGCCGTGCATGGCATCCTTGACCTTGATGATGATGCGATATTGGCGGGCCATCATGGTCAGCAGATAGAAGGGGTTGGCATCGTTGCGGCGCAGTTCGTAGACGGTCTGCATGGCCAAACGGCTGTTGCGCTGGCTCAGGGCGTCGGTGAGGTTCCAGATGACGGCCTCGCTGGCATCGGCCACCAGCAGCCGGACGTCCTCGCCGCTGATGGCGCGCCCGCTGGCGTAGGCGGCCAGCTTCTCCAGTTCGTTGTCCATCTGGCGCAGGTTGGCCCCGACATATTCGGCCAACATCTGAATCGCATGGCCTTCGATGGCGATGTCCTTGTCCTGCGCGCGCTTGCGGATCCAGGCCGGCATGTCACGCGCGTCGGGCGTGCTCTGCTCGGAGATGACCAATTGTTCGGAGGCGATCAGGTCGGCAATGCCAGGCACCTTGACCGAACCGCCGTCGCCCTGGGTGAAGCCCTTCCACAGATGCCGGCGCTTGTCGATGCCCTTCTCCTCGATCAACACCAGGTCGGTCACATCTGAGATGTCGTTGAGGCCGTTGAGCAACAGCGCAGCGTCGACATAGGCGGCGCTGTCGGTCGCCTTGCTGGCCGACATGCGCCGGTCCAGCGAGGTGAGCAGGCCGCGCACAATGATCAGCCGTCGCTCGGCCAGGAAGGGCATCATGCTCGCCTCGCCCAGGATCTGGCTGACGGATGTCTGCGCGCCTTCGAGCGTGGCCGTGTTCAGGTCGGCCATCTCCGCATCGCCCATGCCCGCTTTGAGCGCGGCGATCTGCTGGGCGGCAAGAAATTCGTCGGCGTTGAGGAGCAGATAGTTCACGGTGGATTCCGATGGAAAATGTGTCAGAGAAAGAATAGAACGCGGATTGAAGATTGCCCGAATATTCCGGTAATAATGTAGGTACGGTTTGCAACCGCACAAGCGTGGATTCAGTTTGGCGCCACTCCGACGGTTTCTACGCAAAAACCACACGATAAACGCGGTTGCCACCGGTCGGCATCAGACGGATATCGGCCAGGTGTCGGTCGTCGACATCGGCCAGGGTGGTGTAGCCTTGCAGCCGATAGCCGAGGGGTTTGGCCGCCACCAGCGCCGCCAGCACGAGCAAGAGCGATGTGGCAAGCCGGTCGAGTCGTCCGCGTCGGCGACTGCCGATCAGTGCCGCGCCTGTGGCCAGCAGCGCAGATGTGGCCAGATTGGTGCCGCAGTTGGGGTGAATGGCCAGGCTCGCTTCGCCGGCCCGCATGCGCAAAATCGCATCGTCCACGGCACGCCGCAGATCCATTTCATCGACATCGGCGTAGATGGTGAAGCCGAACGCATCACTCAAACCGCTGAACCGTTGGCCGGGAAAGCGCGCTGTCAGCAGATGAATGGTTGCATGCTCAATCGCATGGTGTTGGCGAGTGCGTCGAATGGCGGCGGCTAGGGATGGGTGCATCGTTTATTTTGATGTTGTGGGGAAGTAGGGCAGTGGGGTAGTGGGGAAATGGGGATGGGGCAAATGTTCCGCCCTATCCCCACTGCCCAACAACCCTACTGCCCCACCGCCTTATCCGTTCACAAGTTCTTTCGCCTTGGCGACCACAGCCTCAGCCGTGATGCCAAACTCTTCGTAGACCCGTTGGTAAGGGCCGCTGGCGCCGAAGCGATCGAGGCCGATCACTGCGCTGGTGGCCGGATCGTTGCCGACCCAGCGATCCCAGCCGAAGGTCACGCCCGCTTCGACGGCCACCTTGGGCACGCCGGCCCCCAGCACGCTTTCGATATAGTCATCGCCCTGAGCAGCGAAAAGCTCGAACGACGGCAGGCTGACGACGCGCACGCCGACGCCTTCGGCAACCAACTGCTTGGCTGCATCGTAGGCGATTTCGACCTCGCTGCCGGAGCCGATGAGGACGATGTCGAGGCCGTTCGGCGCATTTTCGTAGAAGACATAGCCGCCCTGCAGAACACCTGCTGCACTGCCCAAGCCTTCGGCCTCTCGGTCGTAGATGGGCAGGTTCTGGCGGGTCAGGGCCAGCACGGTCGGGCCGCTCTCGTTGAGCAGCGCCGCTCGCCAAGCTTCAGCGCTCTCGTTGGCGTCGGCCGGGCGGATGACGGTCATGTTGGGGATGATGCGCAGCGAAGCGAGTTGCTCGACCGGCTGATGGGTCGGGCCGTCTTCGCCCACGCCGATGCCGTCGTGGGTCAACACGTAGACGACGCGCAGGCCCATGAGCGCGGCCAGGCGCATGCTGCCGCGCATGTAGTCGGCAAAGACCAGGAAGGTGGCCCCAAAGGGAATCAGCCCGCCATGGAGCGCCATGCCGTTCAAGGCGCCGGCCATGCCATGCTCGCGCACGCCGAAATGGATGTTGGGACCGGCGAAGTTGCCCGCCTCCATAAAAGGCTGGCCCTCGATGGTGGTCTTGTTGCTGGCGGCCAGATCAGCGCTGCCGCCGACAAAGTTGGGCACGGCCGCGGCGATGGCGTTGATCACCTTGCCGCTGGAACTGCGGGTGGCAATCGAACCTCCGGGGGCGAAGACCGGAATGGCCTCTTCCCAGCCTTCGGGGAGCTTGCCGGACAGCATGTTCTCATATTCGGCGGCCTCGGCCGGATACTCGGCGGCGTAGGCGGCCATCAACTCGTCGTATTCGGCTTCAAGCGCTGCGCCATGGGTCACGGCATTGGCGAAGAGGTCGCGTACATCGTCGGGCACGAAGAAGCCGGGCTCCTGGGGCCAGCCCAGGTTCTCCTTGGTTGCCGCCAGCTCTTCAGGGCCCAGCGGCTCACCGTGGACCTTGGAGGTGTTCGGCCTTGTTGGGGCTGCCGTAGCCGATGATGCTCTTGCAGCCGATGATGCTCGGCCGCGGGTCGGCCTTGGCCGCGGCGATGGCTGCTTCCAATGGCGGCCGGATCCAGGGCGTCGACTTCCTGCACGTGCCAGCCATAGGCGTCAAAACGCTGGGCCCACTTCTCCGTGAAGGAGATGTCTGTGGTGCCGTCGATGGTGATGCTGTTGTTGTCGTAGAGATAGATGAGCTTGCCCAGGCTCAGATGGCCGGCCAGGCTGGCGGCCTCGCTGGAGATGCCCTCCATGAGATCGCCGTCGCCCACAATGGCATAGGTGTAGTGATCGACAATGTCGAAGCCGGGGCGGTTGAAGCGAGTGGCCAGCCAGCGCTCGGCAATGGCCATGCCCACGCCGTTGGTCAGACCCTGGCCCAGCGGCCCGGTGGTCGTCTCGACGCCGGGCGTCAGATCGCCGAATTCGGGATGGCCGGGCGTCTTGCTGCCCCACTGGCGGAAGTTGCGCAGTTCATCCAGCGACAGATCGTAGCCGGTCAGGTGCAGCAGCGAGTAGAGCAGCATGGAGCCGTGGCCGGTGCTGAGGACGAAGCGATCGCGGTTGGCCCAGGCCGGGTTGGCCGGGTTGAAACGCAGATAGCGGCTCCACAAGGTGTAGGCAGCCTGGGCCATGCCCATGGGCATGCCCGGATGGCCGGAGTTGGCTGCCTGCACACCCTCAGCAGAAAGCATGCGAATGGCGTTGACCGCCTTTGCCTCGACCGCGGCGTGCACGGTAACACCGCTCAAAAAAGCTTCTTGATTCACTGTAAACTCCTTTATTGGGATCTATTTTTGTCTATTTCAGCAGTTTGAAATTTGGGGCAATGCTAGACTCTTCGCCCGCATTTCGCCAGACTGAAAGCGCCTGGACGGACCGGCTCAGCGTGACAAATCGTAAACCGCTGTATTTGTTTTTTTTGAACCCATGAACGGGAAACCGGCTGGCGATAATAAGGCCATCGTCTGTCCCTCTCCGGCAAGCTGACACCAATTGTCCCCTGTTCGACCGAGGATGTCAACTTAGGCATAGTGTCGATTCGACGCCAACCCCCATAGAGTATCTTCTAATTTGATCTAGTACTGGATCTACAGTACGATAATTTGTTGATACGCGATGGAAGAATATTTGAAGGGTTCGTAATGCGAGTAAATGAAAGCGCTAGAAATGACGCCTGAGATTCCAGCCCAGGCAGCCACTGTCCAGTACGATATCGATGATGTCGTACCAAACGGGCGACATCTGATGGCCAACATTGGCAAGCTGGCGTTGGCTGGCGCCGGAATCGGTCTAGGCGTGGCGGCCTATTCGTTCTTTCTTGAACCGCTCAACATTGAACTCGAACGCCTGACGGTTCAGTTGGCCCACGCCAATGGGCGAATTCCACCCCAGGGACTGCGAATTCTGCATCTGTCGGACACCCATTTCCAGGGAAAAGATCGCCGGGAACATGCCAAGATCGAACGCATCCGCCGCCTTGTGGCCGGTCTACAATGTGACCTCATCGTCCACACTGGTGATTTTTTGCACTTCGACCGCGGCCTCGACAATGTGAAAAAGCTATTGGATGTGCTGCCGCAGCCGCGCCTGGGCAGCTATGCGGTGCTGGGCAATCACGACTATATGCACTATGCCATGGGTGAGGCCATCCCGAGCATGTGGAACGCCTATCAACATCTAACCCGTGGTCAGCGCCGTGGACAAGGGCTGTCGCCAATCCGGGCGCCGCAACACCTGTTTGGCTTTGGATGCTTCGTGCGCAATACGCCTGTCGAGGTCCGACGCACCGGGACCAACGACACGGATCTGTTGACGGCTACGCTGGAAGATTGGGGCGTTCAGGTTCTGCATAACCGTTCAGCCCATCTTGGCCGGAACAGGGACCACTCTTCCGATGGAATCGATCTCTACCTCTGCGGCGTGGATGATGTAGTCGAGGGGCGCCCGTACATCGATCACGCGCTCGACAATGTGCCGACCGACGCGCCGACGATCCTGTTGAGCCACAATCCGGATATCCTTCAGAGCCCGCGTATTGACCAGGTGGATCTGGTACTGTCCGGCCATACCCACGGCGGGCAGATCGTGCTGCCGTTCTGGGGACCGGCCCATACCCAGGTAGAGTTCGTCACTACGAGAACACGTGTCAGGCTACTTTCGCCACGAAAACACGCATGTCTACATTACGCGTGGGCTCGGTGAAGGCATCCCGTTGCGCTTTGGCGCCCGCCCGCAGCTTGCACTGATCACGGTGACGCCATGAGCAACCGTTTTGGCTTGTCCGTGCTGATCCACTGGCGCTCTGATCTGGTGAAGGATCTGACCGGCGATGTCCTGGAAATCGGCGTCGGCAAAGGGGAGAATCTGGGTTACTATCGGATGGCCGATCGGGTCTGGTCTGTGGAGCCGGATCAGCGGCGAGCCGAAGATGCTCGCCGCACGGCCGGCTCGACCGGCGTGCGCGCTTCAGTCGAAGTCGCCACCGCCGAGAATCTGCCCTACGCCGAAAACAGCTTCGATCAGGTGGTCTGCAGCCTGGTCTTTTGTTCGGTCGAAAATCAGCGGCAGGCGCTGGCGGAGATCCGCCGGGTGCTGAAACCGGGTGGAACACTGCATATGGTCGAGCATGTGCGGCCGGGCAATCCGCTGCTGGCCAAACTCGCTGAAGCCATCACGCCCTGGTGGAGTCAGGTTGCCTACAACTGCCATCTGGATCGCCCGACTATCGATGTGCTGCGCCAAGAAGCGTGGGATGTTGCCGTCCACAGACGTCTGGCCGTCTTCGTTCATCTGAGCGCCACAAACTTGCGCCTTCCAGATGCATTTTGACGCCAGATTGTCCGATTTGTATACTACGATACAGCACTTCCACACCCGACCCACTAAAGTGGATCTGTTACAGACAAGTCTGAAAATCCTTCGTGGATGCCGGCTGTTTCTGTTGAGCTATCTACGCCAAACTGTACCAGAAAGGAAGAATCACCCATGTTGAAGAATGCACTTTCTAAATTGGCAACTACGCTTCCGACCGAATCCGTGAGCGCCCACTGTGACGGACCGTGCGGTGTCTACGACCCTGCATCCGCTCGCATTGCCGCCGAAGCTGCTCTGTCCATGACCAAGAAGATCTTGGCGCTGGACCCGCCGGCCGCCGGTGACGCCGCCGCTTGGGCCGCTTATCTGAACACCGTCTCTCGCTATGTGGCCATCAAGGAAGAACAGGCCCATATCGCCAAGACAGAGCTTCTGGTCCTCTGGACCGACTACTTCAAGCCGGTTCATCTGGAAGCATACCCGGATCTGCACAACACGTTCTGGCAGGCGGCCAAGCTCTGTTCGGCGGTCAAGGTCGAGGTCAGCCTTGAGCACGCCAATGAGCTTATGGCAGCCATCGAAAAGATCCACAATATCTTCTGGGCCACCAAGGGCCGAGAGGTTGCCTACTACGTCGCTTCGTAACGAAGTGAACTAGTCCGAAACAAGAAACCCGAGCCGTCCCGGCTCGGGTTTCTTGTTTTTGTAGATTGACCATAGAATGGAGTTCTTGGCCGCCAACTTAGGCATCGTACAGTAGTTCACGATTTGGTGAAAAACGAGATTCTTCGCTGGCCATTTGCCAGAGTGACGTACTCGAAAATACCCGCTCAGAATGACAAATCGTGAACTGCTGTAGTAAGAAGTTATCATTGGACACGCAAGATGTCCCTGCAGCAATCAACGAAAAACTCAAACATTGCACACAGCCCGCTATCGGAGCCGACGTTTTCCGAGTGGTTGCTCTGGTTAACGCGACGCCGCCGGCGTTTCGTCGTGCGAGGCAACTCGATGGCGCCCCTGCTGCTCGATAGCGATGTCGTCTTTGTCGACATCGGGGCCTATTCATCTACGCCACCGCAGATCGGTGACGTAGTCGTTGCACTTCACCCCTATCAGCGAGATCTGCAACTCATCAAACGGGTCACCGATGTGACGGATGACGGACGGGTGTTTTTGCAAAGTGACAACCCGTCGGAAGGAACGGACAGTCGCTCATTCGGTACGATTTCTTGCCAACGAATTCTAGGACGTGTCACGGCCCGAATTGAGGTAGACGCCGTAAAGACTCAATTCAGAACGAAAAAGAGACTGCCAGTACATGAGCAGTCCTTTTGATCAGTGTTGTTGTGGTCAAGAAGACAGGCCAGCCGTCTCTATTTTCGAGTGCGTGGGTCCAATGCATCGCGCAGACCATCGCCGATGAAGTTGATGCTCAGCACAGTCAATGAGATCAACATGCCAGGCCAGAGAATGACCCAAGGCGTAAAGGTCATGTAGTCTTTGCCGTCAAAGAGCAGGCGACCCCACGTGGGCACATCGGATGGAAAGCCGAGACCCAGAAACGACAGCGCCGATTCAGTGATGATGGCGGCGGCAATACCCAGTGTCGCCGAGACGATGATTGGACTGAGGACATTGGGGAACACATGGCGACTGACGATTCGTCGTTCTCTGCTGCCGACGCTTACGGAAGCCTCGACGAACTCCTTCTCCTTGACGGACAGAACCGAACCGCGCACAACGCGCGAGGTCGGCATCCAACCCAAAATCCCGATGACCACCACAACAAGAAGAAAGATACCCAGTTCCGGACCCAGCCATTTGCGCAGGGAATCTCGGAAGAGCATGATGATCACCAGCAGCAGCGGCAGTTGGGGCAGAGCCAGCATCATGTCGGTGAAACGCATGAGCGGTGCATCAAAGCGCTGAAAGAAACCGGCCATAATGCCGATCAATGTACCAAAGGTCATGGCCACAAGCATGGCAACAACGCCCACCGATAGCGAGATACGGCCGCCATACATGTTGCGCGCCAGCAGATCTCGCCCCAGATCATCGGTGCCGAATGGGTGCTCTGCGCTTGGCGGCTGGCTGGCATCGACGATGTTGATATGTTCAGGATCAACCGTATAGATCAATGGACCAAAGGCAGAACCCAAAATCAGAACGATGAAGGCAACCAGAGCCGAACATGGCCAGCTTGTGCCGGCGAAATCGCTGCCAGACATCACCCCATAGTGTACGATGTTTTCGCTCCGGCGGAGCCAAGTCCAGCGCGCCGGATGCAACTTCGGTTTGTACAGCCATAAATCATTTCCTGAATTGGTGCAGCTTCGGTAACCTACCAGTTGGCCATCCGATAGAACGCGGATGGAGCGGATTCGGCGGATTTTCGCAGATCACGAAGTGGGCGCTTTGCACAATCTTCTGCGAATTGATCCGAGTCATCGGTGTCCTATTACCAAGAAAGCTCAATCGTAGCGAATACGCGGGTCGAGAAAGCCGTAGGCGACATCGGCGATCAAATTGAAGGCCACGATGAGAACCGCAAACATGAATGTGATGGTCTGGATCAGCGGGATGTCATTCACATAGATGGCATTGATGAGCAGAGCGCCCAATCCATTCACCCGGAAAATCTGTTCGGTGATGATGGCGCCGCCAAAGATGGCCGGGATGCCCAGGGCAATCAACGTCACGACCGGGATCAGGCTGTTGCGCAACACATGCCTGACCACGACATAGCGTTCGCGGAAGCCTTTGGCGCGTGCCGTGCGCACATAGTCCTGGGGCAGATTGTCCAACATGGCGGAACGGGTGAAGCGGGCCAAGGCCGCGGCCTGGAAAGAAGCCAAGCACCATGACCGGCATGATCATCTGCTTGACCTGGGCCACGAGACTGTTCCAATCCGTCACCTTGAGATTGGTGTCATAGATGGAAGGAAACCATCCCAGCTCGACGCTAAAGATAATAATGAAGAGCAGTCCGGTGAAAAACGTGGGGATGGAATAGCCGACAAGCGAGATAAATGTGCCGACCTGGTCAAAGATGGAATATTGCCGAACCGCCGATATCACGCCGACCGGAATGGCAATAAAAATGGCCACGACATAGGCAAGGCCGACAACCCACAGGGTCTGCGGAATCCGCTGCATAATCAGATCGATGACCGGCGCTCCACGGCTGCCCCAAGAGACAAGACGCACCGTCTTGTCCGGATCAAGAACCTGGATTCCGGTCGATTGTTGCAGATAGAACAGCGGTTCAGTAATGAAAAATTGCCTCAGCCAAAGTGCGTACTTGACCGGCATCGGCTTGTCCAGCCCCATTGCCTCACGGATCATCGCGCGGACCTCCGGCTTGATCGTCTCCGGCAGCGCGCCGGTGGGATCGCCGGGCGCCAGTTCGAGCACGGCAAAGATGACGAAACTGATGACAATCAGGGTCGGAATCGCCATTAGCATACGGCGAATGAATGTATTGGCCCATGGGTCAGTTCTCTCAACTGTCTCGAAAACAATTGTGGTACAGCGGAGGACTGCAGCTGGAATCTATCGGGGGCTGTAGACCTTCCTGGAAGCTTGGAGCTTCCCGGAAGGTCTCGATCTTAATCCGGAAGCCAGACAGGCTTCCGGATTCACTTGCACTAGCGGACTAACGTACGTCAGCCTGCCTACTCGCGATACCACTCTTCGATGTTCCACATCTCAGATTCCCAGCCGCCGTTCATGCGCACGCCCTGGAGGTCGTTCAGCCTGGCGGAGACGCTGCCACGGTGGACCAGCGGAATCTGGAAGTATTCCTGAACGTTGATGTCGTTCAGTTGCTTGACGATCTCATCGCGCTCGGGGCCGACCGGTGTCATGGTCAACTGGGCGAAGAGTTCGTCGAATTCCGGGCTACAGCCGCGGAAGTTGTTGCCGCCGCCCCAGCCGTTGTCCTTGCTGGCGATGAATTCACATTGCCACTGGGCCAGAGTGATCCTGCGGATCGACGGCGGCGCCGGTGGTGTACATCTCAAGGTCGGCGAAGAACTTCAGGTAGGTGTCCGGGCTGTTGGGATCGCTGCCGAAGAAGACGCCGGCGTCCACGTTCTTCAACTCGGTGTCGATGCCGATCTCGCTCCACCACTGCTTGATCAGGGCCTGGGTCTTCTGGCGCACAGAGTTGGTCGAGGTCTGGTAGAGCACCTTCAGCGGGACGCCGTTGTATTCACGGATGCCGTCGCCGTCGGTGTCGACCACGCCGTTCTCGTCCAGCAGCGCCTTGGCGCCCTCGATGTCCTGGACCAGACAGTCGTCATTGGCCGTGGAGACATAGTTGGGCGGAGCGGGGATGACGTTACAGGTGGCCACGCCGCCATCACCGTAGAGTTGTTCGGCGATCAGGTTGCGATCGATGGCCATGGACATGGCCTGCGGGATCGGCTTGAAGGTCAGGAACGGATGCGGGTTGTTGCCGTTGTCCCATTCGGAGCGCATGTCGCCCAGTTCCGGATCGGGATTGGCCTGGTTGACCAGGATACGCTCGACATTGGTGGCCAGATTGACCATGACCTCGCCGTTGCCGGCGGCTTCCATCTCGTTCAGGATCTGGGGCTCGACCTGCAGGTTCCAGGCGTAGTCGACTTCGCCGGTCTCCAGCACGGCACGTGCGGCCGAAGCTGCGTCGCCGCCGCCCTTGAAGACGACACGGTCGAAGTAAGCCGGTTCTTCACGCCAGTGCGGGTTGCGCACGAAGGTGGCCACATCGTTGACCTTGAAGTCCTCGATCATGTAAGGGCCGGTGCCCAGCGGGTGCCAGGTTCTCTTCGCTACAGGTCTGCGCCGCAGCGCCGATGCACTCGCCAAACTGAGCCTTCTGAAAGGATGCCACCGCTGTAGTTGGTCACAAAGGGCAGGTAGGGATAGGGCGTCGGGCCTTCAAAGGTGATCTTCACCGTGAGCGGATCCACGGCTTCAACCGATCTGCACGCCGTCAAATGCCGAGATGTTGACACAGCCGGTGGCCGTATCGGTGCAGTATTCCCAGGTGAAGACAACATCGTCAGCCGTGAAGTCGGTGCCGTCCGACCACTTGACGCCTTCCAGCAGCTTCCAGGTGATGGTCGTCAGATCTTCAGAGATGCCGCCATTTTCAAGCGTGGGGATCTCTACGGCCAACTCGGGAATCAACTCGCCTTCGGGCGAGATGTTGGCCAGCGGCTCGTGCGTGAGGGCCGACACATCCTGGTCCTTGGTGCCGCCGGACAGGTGGGGATTGGGGATCGACGGGGCCTGCCAGTAGAGGATGTTCAGGACCTCTTCACCGCCGTCATCAGCGGTGTCGGCGGCAGCCTCTTCGGCAGCGCCCTCTTCGGCGGCCGGCGCGTCAGCCGGGGCAGCAGCCGGCGCGCCACAGGCGGCCAGAGCCAGTACGGCGATGACTAGCAGCGTCAACAGGACGACGCCTCTAAATCTTCTTAATCCTTCCATTGTCGTACTCTCCTTTTTGAAAAACTCGGTATGGATGGGTCTGTCGAAACTATAGAAAGTATGGAAACGAATACAAGATTGGCTAATTTAATTGGAATCTGCGGCGGTAGATAATTGTGGTAGGCCACAGAGTTATCCCTGATTCCTACATGGCGGACGTCATCGAAAATCCAAAAAAAGAGAAGCAGGTCATCAATGCCCAAGCACAGAAGAAATGTGCTTGATGGCACCCGACGAGGTGAATTGAACAAGGCCGATACCGTGAACTACTCAAACAGGGGCCGCTTGAGTGCCTGACAATGTCATTCTTGTCTGAAGGAAGACAGGGCCACACAGGCTGTCGGTGTATCTGCTGGTGTGACGCTTCGTTCGTCAATGAACGTGATTCGACGGTAATACGTCAAGAGCACTCGTGTGAGTGATCGATCTATGAAGCGGGACCATAGTACAAAAAATTTTAGCCGCTGTCAATCGCGCCAGGGGCGCGCGATTGGATTCTTGTAGGTAGGAACGGAAATGAGACGTGGAAATCGGGCTGATAAAGAGCCCAAATGAGGTCAATGCGTGACGAAATTGAGTTTCTCGCCACGCCCGCTGCCGACAGTCAGCAGCGGGCGCTCCGAAATTGCATGGTTCCAACCCTTTTGCGTTTAGGTGCGCAGTCGGGGATCAAGCACATCGCGCAGGCCGTCACCCAGCAAGTTGAACGCCAACACGGTGATCATGATGGCAATGCCGGGGAAGATGACCAGATGCGGCGCGCTGAACAACTGGTTGAATTCCTGCCCCAACATGGCTCCCCACTCCGGTGTCGGCGGCTGTGCGCCGAGGCCCAGGAACGAGAGCGCAGCCGCGTCGATGATGACCGTACCGATGCCCAGCGTACCCAGCACGATCAGCGGCGAAAGGACATTGGGCATGATCTGTCTGCTCAATATCCGCGTATTGGAAGCGCCGACCGATCGCGAGGCGTCCACATAGTCCATCTCGCGGGCGGAGAGAACCGTGGAACGCACGACACGCGCATAGGCGGGAATCGTGACGATTGAGATGGCCAACATAGCGTTGAGCAGGCCGGGCGAAAGCACAAAGGCGATGGCAATGGCCAGCAGCAACGATGGAAAGGCCAGCAGCACATCCATGGAACGCATGATCAGGTTGTCGACCCAGCCGCCGGCAAACCCGCCCAGCGCGCCCAGCAACATGCCGGTGGTCATGGCGATGAAGACGACCACAAAGCCCACAAAGAGCGAGATGCGTGCACCGTACAGCACGCGACTGTAGACGTCGCGCACATTGCCGTCCAGCCCCATGATATGCTGCGGCTGATCTTCCGGACAGCCGAAGGCGTGGACACAGGGATCGCTCGCGCTTGCGCACGTCTTCATGGCCCTCGGTACCGATGAGTACCTGGTTGGGCGGATAGGGCGCAAGCAACGGTGCAAAGATGGCGGCAAAGAAGACCATCCCCAGAATGATCATGCCGGTGATGGCCGAGCGCTGGCGAAACAGACGTCGAACATTGGTACGCCAGGGTGATTTTGCCGTCACCTTCAGTGACAATCTCTTCACGGTCCGGCGGCGGACCGGCGGTTGGCTGCTGCAATCGGCTTGTCGCAGGTTTTGCCGATGAAACAGCCACAGATAGATCGATTGACATTGATTATTCCAGTCGAATGCGTGGGTCCAGGAAGGCGTAGGAGACATCCACGATCAGGTTGACAAAGACATAGACAAACGTGATGACGATGACAAAGCCCTGGATTACGGGAAAATCGCGCGAGGTAATGGCTTCGAAAAGAGAGCGCCCCACCCCGGCGAGACCGAAGATCGTCTCGGTCAACACAGCGCCGCCCAGAATGGCCCCAGCCTGCAAGCCGATGATGGTCACAACCGGCAACAAGGCGCTGCGCATGGCATGGCGGCTGACGACCACCCGGCTGCGTAAGCCTTTGGCGTGCGCAGTGCGCACGTAGTCCTGGCCCAACGTTTCCAGCAGACTGGAGCGGGTCATGCGCGCGATGATGGAAAGCGGAATCGTGCAGAGCGCAAAGGCCGGCAGAATCATGTGCTTCAGTGCATCGCGGAGAACGATGAAGTTTAGGGTAATAATTGAATTGAAAATGTACAGATTGGCGATAAATCGCAATCGGGATATAACCGGGCGTCTCCGGCGTGACATTCCAGCCGTAGACTTCGTAGAAGGGCACCGATGAGACGCCGGGAGAGAGACGCCCGGAAGGCGGCAGGGCAAAGGGCGTATCGCGCAACAGCACGGCAAAGACATAGATCAACAACAGCCCCAGCACAAAAACAGGGATCGATACACCGATGTTGGCCCCGATCATGGTCGCTAACGTCAATGCCCGAGTTGCGTCGAAGCGCTGAAACCAGTCCGGCAGGGACGCCGATCGCTACGGCCAAAAACATTGCCGTCATCCCCAATTCAATCGTCACCGGCAGACGTTCTGACAGCATCAGCGCAATCGGGCGACCGAAGCGGATGGAGTCGCCAAGATCGCCCCGGAAGATGTTGCCCATGTAGACAACAAGCTGAACAGGCAGAGGACGGTCCAGGCCGAATCGCTGGTTAAACCGCTCGCAAGCTTCTTGCGTTGCTTTCTCTCCGAGCATGGCGGTACATGGATCCCCAGGGATCATGCGTGCTAGCATAAAGGTGACGACAAGAATCGCCAATAATACTGGAATTGCATATAAGGTGCGTCGAACAATATACCTGAACATGGTTCACTTCGTTATTCTTCTGGGTAATCTTCTGGCGGGAAACGAGTCACGATTTTCAGGGAAGCAGAGCGTGCAGCCACGGACTCAAGATCGGGCAACATACAGGCACAGGGTTTCCGACGGAAACCAGGCCTGGTCTTGCTGATAGCACGGACAGCTGACTTGTGGATCAGCAGGAATGATCGACAAGGGTCTTATTGATCAGGCTGGATCCAGTTTCGCGATCCAACCTGGTTCCCTTCCAGATCCTATTCGCTTGCCGGCTCGTTCATCAAACCGTCCCACAGATATGAATAGTATTCGAACTGACCGGTGTTGCCGGTGTGATACGGATTGGAGGCATCAATGCCGGCGCCCCAAGAGGCCAGGACATCGTTGGCATCCAGCGTGGAGCCGTCGTGGAACTTGACGTCTTCGCGCAGCGTACAGGTCCAGACGGTGGCGTCCTCATTGCCCTCACAGCCGGTGGCCAATGCGGGACGTGTATCGCCGGAATCCAACTCATACTGGAGCAACGTTTCAACGACCTGCTGACACGGACGCAGCGTTTCGCCGTCGGTCTCATCAGTACAGTAGAGGCTGATAGGCTCACTGTTCTGCATGTAGACCACGATGTCGCGTCCACCCGGATCCAACAGGG
Source organism: uncultured Chloroflexia bacterium (assembly GCA_963698255.1). Lineage (GTDB taxonomy): Bacteria > Chloroflexota > Anaerolineae > Caldilineales > Caldilineaceae > JAWKOK01. Next base: position 131,269 of record CAVOQD010000032.1, read on the forward strand.
CGAAGTCGGTGGCGCCGAACGGCGGTACGTAGGCATTGCCCGACATCGGCACGAGCGGCGTCAGCCGCAGCGCCATGGACCATGGGCACCATCGGAATCAGTTCCTTGATGGCGTTGTTGGCTGCTTCGTAGAGCGGTGCAGCGATGGCCGCATCGGCAATCTGGGAAGCCTCTTCCAACGGCTCATAGATCTCCGGGAACGGATCGCCGAACGAGAGATTGAGCGCGCCGAAGTGGAAGTCAAGGAAGTTGGTCGGGTGGGGATAGTCAGCGCCCCAACCGAGCATGAAGAGACCATCCAGATGCGCCATCACCGGCCAAGTCGAGGAACTCACCAGATTCCATGACCACGACGTTGGCATCGATGCCAAGGTTTTCGGCCAACTGGGTTTGAATCTCGACTGCCACCACTGACGGTTCCGGCAGATAGACACGGAAGACATCGCGGAAGTAGATGCTGGTCTCGAATCCGTCCGGATAGCCGGCCTCGGCGAGCAGCGCACGCGCTGCTTCGGGATCGAACTCGTACCAGTCTTCGCCCTCACAGCCGGACGGAATGGAGCAAGGTGTGAAGTGGGAAGCAACTTCCGAGCCTTCCGGGAAGAAGTTGTCGACCAAGCGCTGGCGGTCGATGCCCATGGCGATGGCCTTGCGCACACAACGGATTGTTGAACGGCTCAAAGGTGTTGGTCATGCCCAGATAGAGAATGTTGGGGTTGGCGCTGGGCAGCAGTTGCAGATTCGGATCCTCGGCGACAGTCTCGAAGTCGTCCGGGCTGACGTTGGTGATCATGTCGACGGTGCCGGCCTGAAGTTCGAGCAGACGGGCGGCGCCTTCCTGGTTCCAACGCAGCACGGCGGTCTCGGCAATGGCAGGTTCGCCCCAGTAGTCGTCGAAGCGCTTGTAGGTGACCTGGCTGCCACGGTCCCAGGAATCGACCTTGTAGGCGCCGGTGCCGATGGGCTGTTCCAAAATAGCGCCGGTACCGCCGGTCGCAGCAATGTACTCGGCAGGCTGGATGCCGAACGGCGTGAAGGCCACCTTGGCCAGGAAGGCCGGATCCGGCTTGCACAGGTTGAATTGGACGGTCAGGTCGTCTGTTGCGACGATGGATTCGATCTTGCCGCCGTAGTCGCAGTTCTCGGCCTGGACAACAGTCGGTTCGACATCGACCGGTTCGGCAGCCGCTTCAGGCGCCGCCTCTTCGGCAGCGGCAGGTGCGTCACCGGCGTCTCCCGCCGGGCCGGCCGCACAGGCGGACACCAGCAGGCTGACCAGCACACTCATGCCGATCAGTAAGAGCAATTTGCGTAGATTCATCTCAGACTCTCTCCTTAGTGGATGGAACAGGATGGATGGAACGTCAATAGAAAGAAAGGAAATGGAACTCGGCTATCAGCAGAGCAGACAGTTGAGCCAGCCGGTGCAACGACAGCGTATGGGGCGATGCGCGTGCTTGTTTTGCGCAGCAACCGGCCACGAATCTGCAATAACCGTCTCCATACTCAGTGATCGTACTTAAAATCAGGCCAGGTGTCAACCGCAGAGTGGTCGTCGATTTTCTGTCGTTGTTACCATACATCCATTATACTGATGTTTATCATCTACCGATCACCACCCTCAGGAAACAAAAAACATGGCACAAGCACAGATTCCGCTCAAAAAGACCAAGATCGTCTGCACCATCGGGCCGGCCTCCGCTTCACAGGAAGTACTCGAACAGATGATCCTCAACGGCATGAACATCGCACGAATCAATTTCGCCCATGGCGACCACGAAGGCCATCGTGCGGCCATCGAGACCATTCGTGCCGCCTCCCAGGCCACGGGCCGACCGATCTCGATCTTCGGCGATCTGCCCGGCCCCAAGATGCGCATCGGGCTGATCGAAGACGAGTCGATCGATCTGGAACGAGGGCAGAGCTTCATCCTGCAATCGGACCCGATCGTCGGAAACCGCGAGCGTGTCTCCATGAGTTTCGACAAGCTGGCGGAGGTCGTCAAACCGGGCGACGACATCTTCCTCAACGATGGCTTCATCCAGCTACAGGTGGATCGCGTTGTCGGGACGGAGGTGCGGTGTACGGTGATTGTCGGCGGCGAATTGCGCTCGCACAAGGGCGTCAATTTTCCAGGAATCGATCTCGGGATCAGCGCCTTTACCCAACAGGATCGCCAGCACCTGGCCTTCGCGGCTGAACAAAAACTTGACGCAGTCAGCGTCAGTTTCGTTGAGCGAGGAGCCGACATTGAAGCCGTTAGAGCCGCCGCCGAAATGCTCAACTACGATCCCTTCATCATCGCCAAGATCGAACGCTCGGGCGCCTACAACCACCTGGACGATATTCTTAGGCTGACCGACGGCATCATGGTCGCACGCGGCGACCTGGGCGTCGAGATCCCGGTGGCGGAGATTGCCCAGGCCCAGAAGAAAATTATCGCCCAAGCGAAACGGCTGGCCGTTCCCGTGATCACAGCCACCCACATGTTGGAGTCCATGATCACCAACAGCCGGCCTACCCGCGCCGAAGTGACCGATGTGGCCAACGCCATTCTCGACGGCACCGATTGCGTCATGCTCTCCGGCGAGTCGGCTATCGGACGTTTCCCGGCCGACACAGTCGCCATGATGGCCAAGATCGCAGAAGTGACTGAAGCGAATGCCCATGAGATCGGAATCGCAGATGTTCTGCGTTTTGAGCAGCAAGCCGGCAAGATCGAAGACGCCGACCTGATCTCACTGAACATCTACCTGACCCAGGAAACGCTCAATCCGACGCTGGTCTTTGTGCCCAGCCACAGTGGACAGACCGCCCGGCGAGTCACACGCTTCCGCCTGCCCACTTGGATCATCGCCTTCAGCGCCAGCAAGGCGACCTGCCAACGATTGCAGTTCTCCTACGGCGTCCTCCCTATCGTTCTGTCGAAACCGGTCGAGAATTGGATACAATTTGTCCGCGAATGGATGTGCAAGATCGATGCCGAAGGGGAGCGGGTTCTGCTGGCCCAGGGTTCCGGTACGCTGGGTCTGGCCGATACCTCTCGCATTGACATCATCGGTATCGATTCGAAGGAGTAGCTGCGCCATGTTTGTTAGAGATTTGTTTTAATGTGGGCGTGATGGCAGATCGATTGCCGGAAGTCTGTTATAATGAACATCGTCTTCATTCGGGAATCATTCAACTCAATGGCGAGATGATGTGATTCATAGCTGGCCAACAATGGCGTTGGCCAACTAGACAGACCCTTGTATTCGGAGCGTTTTTATATCGACAAATTTGTTTCGACAAAGTCGCAAAGGAGGCTGCTTTGGCCATTTTGCAGGTCAACGTTCGACCGGCAGATCGTTTTCGTCGCAACGGCCGCAACCAACGAGGCAAGCGGAACGACGAATTTCTCACCAACAGGACCCCTACCAATCAAACCACAAGCGCCAATGCTTCCCACGGTACCAACGGGAATTCGGCAATATCCGATCAGAATGAACCCAAACCGTCGATCTGGCAGAACATCGTCTGGAAGCTGATGCCCTCAACCACCATTGGACGGGCATTGCACTCAGCGACCGAGCGATTGCGCGCGCCCAGTCCCAGCACAGCCAGCCTGGATGCACAGGTGATTTTGGCTTCAGTGCTGGGTGTAGATCGCAGTTGGCTCTTCGCTCACTATGACTATGAACTGAACGAATCAGAAGCCGAGGCATACACCGATCTTATCGTCCGTCGCATCGTCGGCGAGCCGGTTGCCTATCTCATCGGGCGAAAAGAGTTCTATGGGCTGGATCTGGCCGTCGATCAGCGAGTGTTGATTCCACGCCCGGAGACCGAACTGTTGGTCGATGAGGTGTTGCGCTTCATGGAGCTTTACGGGCCGCGTGCGGTCCGCATAGCAGACATCGGTACCGGAAGCGGCGCCATTGCGCTGGCGTTGGCAACCAACAGTCCTCACGCCGTGCTCTATGCTACAGATCTCAGCGAAGAGGCGCTGTCAGTGGCGCGTCGCAATGTCGAGCAGCATGACTCAAACAATCAGGTTCGGCTCTTGCAAGGCGACCTATTGGAACCTCTCTATGAACAGGTTGAAATTATTGTGGCCAATCTGCCATACATCAATCGCCATGACTACGCCACGCTTGAGCCGACGGTACGCGATTTCGAGCCGAAGCTGGCCCTCGAAGCCGGTGATGACGGCCTTGAGGCCATTCGGCGTCTGCTCAAAAACGCACCACGCTATCTGCGTCCCAACGGCATGATCTTCCTGGAGATCGCCCACGATCAAGGCGAAGCAGTGCTGCGGCTGATAAGCGAACTGATCCCGCAGGCCGAAGATGTCGACCTGCGCCAGGATCTGGCAGGGCTGGACCGCATTATCACGGTTATCATGTGATTGGGAGATCGGGGATAAGGGATTGGTGATTGGGTCGGCTCTGAAGACCCAGTCCCCGATCACCGATCACCAATTCCCAATCCCCATTCCCTTTTCTCCAATTATCAGGCAGCGCTCAAATGAACAATCTTCAACGCCCTTTCGATCTGGTCATCCTTGACCTGGACGGCACCATCCTTGATCTCTACCACCATGCCGATATCAGTCCAGTTGTGCGCTCCGTCATCGATGACGTGCAGGCCGCCGGCATCCCGGTGACCATCGGCACGGGGCGCACGCTCGACTACGTGCGAGCCCACACGGGAGCGCTGGGCATCGTCACGCCGGTGGTCACCACCCAGGGCGCGGTCATCGGCGACCCTGTTTCGGGCGAGGTGCTGCACGAGACCGACATGCCGCTGGAGGCGGCCCGCAAGGTCGCGGCCTGGATCGACGAGACCCAGCCCATCAGCGTACTCTACTTCGGCGATAAGCACGGCCACACACGCATCATCCAGAACCGCACCGGTCCCGAACCGGATTTCTACGACCACGTCTTTGGTCTGCCGCGCACGATGGCGCCCAGCTTTGCCGAACTTCTGGCAGACAGTGATGCGCGCCCGCCCATCAAGTTCATCGCCATCAATGACCCGGAACGCGAGCCCGACATCGCACCCGGTTTGAAAGAGCGCTTCGCAGGCCAACTGAGCATCACGCGCACCCACCCCTGGTTGGTCGAGGGAACGGCGCTTGGCATCGACAAAGGACAGGGCCTGCTCACGCTCTGCGAGTTGATGGGCGTGGATCCGTTGCGCGTCCTCGCCATGGGCGACAACGACAACGACATTCCTATGTTGCAGGCAGCCGGTTTCGGCATCGCCATGGGCAATGCCAATGCCAATATGAAAGCCATCGCCGATTGGGTCGCCCCGTCGATCGAAGACGATGGGGCTGCAGTTGCGTTGCGAAAATGGGTGTTGGGGCGGTAGTGAGGATTGTGGGAGTTCAGTCGCTCAGCGTAAACATTCGTTGCCAAGAAACGTTTGAGAAACGCAGTGTTTGATAACGTAGTGTTTGATAACGTAGTGACAACGGGAGGAAGAGGCATCTCAGCTTCCTGGTCAGAATGAAAAGTGCGATTGTAGTATTAGGAGGAAAACATGGGAAACTTTCCGAAATTGACGGCTGACCAACTGACGCCATGGGATACTCGCTTTGAGGCGGTTGCTGAGTTAGTCGAAGAGGTACTTAGGCGAGCAGAGAAAACTACGGAATCCACTGCACGCGCAACAACGATTGCTTCACTTGCGAAAAATCTGCAAATTTTTGGGAGTTCTCAGTTTGATTTCTTCCGTGGCCGACTAGAGCGCGACGATACGCTGCAGTTGCTTTCTAATGTCAGTAAGGCGGATTTTTCCGAATATCTGACGATCGATTACCCTATACCCGAATTCATTTTAAGTACAATTATCCAACAAATCGCGCATGATGCACTCGTTCTGCAACGAATAGTGGATCAGCACAATCCAATGAGTCAGATGGTCACACTCAGGGAATCTGACAAATTAGCCAATTTGGCCATAGCTTCTTTACCCGAAAAACCTGCCGGATGGAACAAAGATCCCGTTGCACCGGTGGCGCTTACTTACCTTCAACGCGATATGAATGTCCGCATCGTACCTTATGGTCCAGTTGCGCTGATCGGCGTTCCTGCCACTAGCATCAAGCAAGACAGAGATCTTTTGGCTGTTGCCCATGAGTTGGGACACTACCTTTATTGGCATGGAAAGAATGAAGCGAGTGAATACTATGTTGATTTGATAGATGAAAAACGTCCACCGGCAGCAGACTCCATGGATAGGGAACAGTGGTCGCCAAACCTCATATGGCACTGGGCTGAAGAGATATTCGCTGATATAATCAGTCTGATTATCGCCGGCCCCGTAGCAGGGTATGCGATGTTAGAAAAGCAAGAAGAAGCGGTGGGTTTCCACTTTATAAAGGACCAGGGTGTCCATCCTCCATCTGCGATTCGCCCTTATATACATGCCTTAGCACTCGTGGAGCTAAATAAGAAGTTTCATCTGCCTCATTTGGACGCCGCCGGTTTCAAATTGACAGAGAAATGGAACAGTATTCGTAGCCGACGTTCCGTTCCTTCAGCTATTGATATTGAGAAAATCAAAGATCAAAAACTGGAATGGTTCTCACTGGATACTGCTTTCCTTGGTCAGGGAGCATTAAGTCCGGATAAGGAGAATTCCCTGCAACAGATAATCGAAACTGTCATTGATGTATTGCCGCCGGCTTGGATTCAAGAACGGTTCGAGCCGACTTCGCTGTTCACCCAAAAAGCATGGTCGCAACAACTGGACATCGACGATCCATATAGTGAAATGAACGAGTGGTTTACCCGTTTTCGGACCGAAAAAGATGAAAACGGGCAGGATATTCAGTTCCCGGATATAGCTGAATACGCAACGGTTGAAGGAGACGATCTTTGGCGCAATTTGGCAGAAGATAGAGGCTACAAAAATCCGGGCGAGGACATTCCCGAACCTGTGCGACCTGAAATCTGGTTGGAAATCGTTCGGTTTGCCGGCTGGACCACCAAAGGTCCAACCGGTCGGGCGCATTAGGCGTCAAAAACACCCGCTCTGTTGTGTGGATAGCATGGCGAGGTGTTCGTCAATCTCCCCTGCTAACGGATGCTCTAACGATCGCGCAATGGTCAGAGCATCCATCCACTGTTTTCGTGCGTTGTCGATCTCGCCCATGTCCTGACAAAGTTTGCCTAGATGATTGAGCGCGTAAACGAGATTGAACGTTCGACCCAATTCGCGGAATAGCACGATACTCTTTGAACAAAGTTCGTATGCTCGGTCAAACTCATGCTGTAAGGCGTTGATCCGACTCTGTTCGTAGAGCACCAGAGCGGTGAAAGCGCGCAATCCCAATGCTTCACACTGTGATAATGATTGTTTTGCGTATTCATCGGCCTCTTTCAGTCTCTTTTGAAGTCGTCTAATCACAGCGAAACTGTAGAGGGTTGCAGCCATCTCTGCGGGGCTTCTCAACCGTCAACACCGTTTCAAAGCCTGCTTGCAATGCTCGCTTGCCGCCTCATACTCGCCCGACTCGATGTCAACATCGGCCAGCAAACGAAGCGTTGCGATCTGGATGGTTTGATCGATTCCTTCTTCCTCAATAGCCAACGCGCGCTGACACAGTCGCTCGGTTGCTTCAAGATCGCCGCGGTCGTAGCGAAGTTGTGCCTGTTGATAAAAGACAAGCGCAAGCCCACCCGGTTCTTCCAGCCTTCGATAGATCGCTTCACTTTTATTTAGAAAACGGTCTGCTCGCTCATATTCACCTTTTTCAAGAGCGATGCGCCCGATCCAAAAAGAACTTTCTCCATAAACCGACTGATCGTCGATAGTGCTTGATATCTTCTGTGCTTTAACAAACAATTGTTCTGCTTCATCGTAGTCATCTTGCTCAAAACAGGCGCGACCCCATTTGCACAGTGCAAAACATTGGGAAGCTGAATCGTCCATCGTCTTTCCAGCGTCAACCGTCCAGGTATAGCCTTGCCGAGCTTGCCCAAAACGCGCACCTGTGAACCATGGATCGGTTAACGTCTCGGCGTAGTCCAAGACCATTTGATGCGCCTGCTGTTCGTAAGCGGTGCGCATGCCGGCCATGATATTGCCCCACTCAGATTCAAGGTGTGTGTGATTACCCTCGCTACTATAGATGAAGTCCAATTGACTCGTTGCAAACCGCATCCACGCGTCCGGCGTATCGCCTAACTGCTCGCGGGCAAAGTCGGCCAACAGTGGATGTTGGCGATATCGATCATTTTCCGCAAACGAAACGAGCGACAGCGCAGCCAGCCTCTCCACACGATCGGTCGCAGTCATCAGGTCAATCTCCAGCACACCCGCCAATGCCTCGACGGTGAATGAACGTCCCTCGAAGAGCGCCATGTGGGCAAACGCCTGACGATGTGCGGTATCCAGTGCTTCCCAACTGACCGCAAATGAGGTACGCACGTCACGGTCGGCGATGGCCAGGTCGAGCCGGCCCTGGGCATCGCGCAGCCGCGCGGCCATATCCTCCAGTCGTCGTCGTGGTCGCGCCGCTAACAACTGTCCGACAATTTCGACCGCCAGCGGGAGGTTGTGCAGCAGTGCGCAGATCGTTGCGGCGGCGTCCGGCTCAACATCCAGCCGTTCTTGTCCCAAAAGCCGGGCCAACATCGTCAGGCTTGATACCGGTCCCAGTTCCGCCAACCGTAACACGCGTGCCCCTAACGCGGCAGCTACATCCTCGCTGCGCGTCGTCAACAGGACGGCGCAACCGGCATGGCCCGGCAACAATGGCTGTACGCGTGATGCGCTGCCAACGTCATCCAGCACGATGAGCACATGCTTGTCCGCAAGCAAATTGCGCATGGCCGACGCCCGGCTCTGGACATCAGTAAGCCCGCTGTAGTCATGACCGTAGGATTTGGCCCAACTGTTGAGAATGTCAACAGGATCGCTCACCTGTGTGTGCGCCCACAATACCCCGTCGGCAAATTGGTCACGCAATTGCAGTGCCCCGTGGGCGGCCATTGTTGTTTTGCCGACGCCGCCCATCCCGACCAGCGCCACCGGCTGGGATCCCTGTTCGTCCAAAAGCCAGCGAAGCGTGGACAATTCCTCAGATCTCCCCACGAAGCTGGCCGGAACCGCCGGCGCTTGATAAGGCGCTCGGGCGCCGTCCACCTCTGCCTTCCCCGGCCTGGCTTGTGTCGTGAATGAGCGCCACTCCTCATCGCTGATGCCTTCCCAGCCCCACTCCTCTTCCAGGATCGCCCAGATCTCCTCAAATTGCTCAGGGTCTTTGCGCAGCATCAGATCATCCCATAGATAGCCGATCATCAGCGTACGACGCCGTTCAGACGGCGCGTAAGACGCCGCGTTCCCACGCTCCTGCGGTCTGGTGGCTCTGCTTGCCGCGCAGGCCGCAGCGACGCGCCATCTGGGTCAGGTTGAGGCCAGCCTCCTGCCGAAAATCGGTCAGAATAGCCAAACGTTGGGGATCGGGTCCGCTCATGATTCTTTCGAGAATTCCGAGTTTGATGGGTGAAACGGCCGTCTTGATGGGTGACAGCCCATCAGCAAAACCGACATGATAAAGGCACTTGCGCAAGGGAAGACAGTTGTCGGTGAGCGGCGGTCAGCTCTCCTCATACCGAACAAATGCCGACGACGCTAGATACGAAACCTGTGCTCATTGAGGGTGCACGTGCACCGGTCGCTCCCGTACGGAGTGACCGGCAGGATCCTCGATTCGATGGGCCTCCCTGATTTCTTTAGGAGGAATACCATCATGGCTACAGGCTTGAATGTTCGCAGTCGCCGTCTCGTACTGGCGATCATCGTCACAGCAATGGTGCTGGTCACGTCCGTCTATGGTCCGGTTGGCCTGGAAAACGCGCTCGGCCTCGAGTTCGGCGCCACTGTTCATGCCGAACACCAGAGCAGCGGTGGCGGTTGACAATGATGTGCGAAACGCATCCACGATCGTGGATGCGTTTCGCACGTTTGCTTCGCTACACCTTGGGCAGCCGCTCGCAGGTTGATCTATGCGTGATGGTGCGGCGGATAATGAAAGGACGTGGAATGCGCCTACGAGTGCAATGGGTGCATTTCACGCGCTTTCTGTGCTTCGCTTAGATGCTCGATCAGGCTTGCTAATGTCCTCTCAGCAATACCTCGTTCAGTCTGTTTCTCACTCAATGCCAACGCTTCCTCATATATCCGGATAACCTGGTCAAATTCTTCGCTGCCCATATAGGACAGTCCCAAACTATCCTGCACGTCAAGATACCCTTGCAGATTATCCAGCTCTAGCCAGAGTTCGCCGCTGGTTTGCAACAATTGTTTGGCATCCGCCCAGCGTTCAAGGTTGTTCATCTCTATGCCCTGATTGTTGAAGAGTCGAGCAAGGTGGGCTCGATCTTGCAGACGGCGAAAAACAACTTCGGCCTTTGTATACTCTGCCAGCGCTGCCTGCGGTCTGCCGCAGAGCGAATAGACGATGCCTAGGTTCATCTGGACTGCCGCCAACTCGAAGACATCGTTGGCGGCTTCCAGCAGTTTGATGGCCCGCTGGGCATAGGCAATGGCACCGTCGTAGTCCTTTTCTTGGTAACAGACACGCCCCAAATTTTGTATGCAGACGGCAATGCGCCCTTGATTTCCTGCCCGTTCATAGAATCCCAGCGCACGTTCGAAATGCCCGCCGGCAAGGGACCAGAGACGTTGCTCGTAGGCGGAGCGCCCCTTGATCAGAAACGCATGTCCTAGCTCTTCGATATCCGGATCGACCTCCGAGCTAAGCAGGTCAAGCGCCGCATCTGTCAAGCGCTCCACCGCCGCAAAGTCACGTCGGGTGCGCGCGATCCCCGCAAGCCGATTGAGCGCTGCGCACTGCCGCCGATGGTTGTTCTGGTGTGCAAACAGATCCACAGCATCGCTGGCACAGCGCCTCGCCTTTTCTAGATAGCCGAGGCGCTGATAGAGATAGGCGAGATGGAGCGCCAGTTCGGCCTCGACATCGGGATCTTGCATGGCTTTGCTCTGGACCAGTCCCTGTTCGAGATAGGGGAGCCATTCGCTCCAGAAGCCGGCGCGGGCCATCAGCGGCGCCAGCGCCAGCAGCAACTCTGCGGCCACAGGCCACGCCTCCTCGAGCGCAAGCGCATAGCTCAGCGTCTGCCATGCCTGCCCGCGATCCGTTTCGGCAAGCCCCGCCTCCGCCTGGCGCACTCGTGCCAGTGACGCCGCTGCCCCAGCCACGATATACGTTTGAAAGAGTGTCCGGTACCCCTGCTCAGTCGCCATCCGCTCAATCTTCCCAGCCCAGTATCTCCTGCTGCAGAAACGTCCGCGTCAGTCCGTGGATCGAATAGCGCCGCTGGTGCAGATCGCCGCGGCTGTCGACCAAATTGCGGCTGACCAACTGCTCCAGCCCGTCGCCGATCTGCGCCGGCGAAAGACCGCCGTGCGCGCCCACCTCGGCCAGATAGTCGAAGGCGCCGCCGGCATCGACCGCCAGCGGCAGCAGCAGCAACACGCGCCGCGCCGTCTCGTCCAGATCCTGCCATGCCTGCCGGTAGATGTAGTCGTAGATGCCGGCCGCCCGCCGGCCGCGCGCATGCTGCAGGTCATCCAGCACACGGCCCAGCGAATGGGCATGCAGTTGGCCGACGACCAGGCGCAGCGCCAGCGGGTTGCCGCCCACCGTCGCCACAATGGGCTGGAGATCCAGGTCGGCGGCCTCGGCGATGCCGGGCACATTGCGCACCGTCGCCTCCTGCCGGATCAGCGCCAGAGCGTCCTGGGCATCGAGTTCGGGCACGGGAAAGTGGAAGAGATCCGCCTCGTGGAAGCGGCTACGGCGTGTGGTGAGCAGGAACTTGGTCGGATCGGCTAGGCCGCGTATGCCCGCCAACAGCTTCTCCTCGTCGCGCAGCGATTCCAGGTTGTCGATGACGATCAGGTGCGGCCGATCGCGCAGCCGGTCCTGCAGGAGCGCCAGCTTCCGCGGATAGACCAGATCTACGGTCTCCATCTCGTCGCCCAACAACTGCTGCACCAGTTCATCGAGCAGCGCGTCGGTGGTGAGGGCCGGCCGGCTGACGGTCTTGACGGCGCCGCCGCTGTTGAAGTGCTGCTGGCGCGCCGTGACCCAGGCAAAGTCGTGCCATTGGGCATTGCCCAGCAGGTCGCGCGCCAGCAGGTCGGCCAGCGATGTCTTGCCGATGCCGCCAATGCCTTCGATGGCGATGATCCAGGGCGGACCGGGCTGAGCGAACTGTGCTCGCAGCGTGGCCAGGTGCGTCTCGCGGCCAAAGAGCAGCGTGTAGGTGGCCGGCGCCAATCGTCCGGCAAAGCGCGCCAAGCGCTGGCTGCGGGCATCGCTCTCCTGATCCTGCAGGATCTCCGTCAGCCGTTGGATGGCCTCATCCTGTTTGCGCCAGAAGTGCCCCTCGGAGATGGACAGTTGCCCGGCAACCACATGGCCTGCCTGATCCTCGATAAAGCGACGCGCCAGAATTTTGTGGAACTCCGCATTCTCCAGCCGCAGCGAGTCAAGCCCCTGTTCGATCACTTGCTGGGTTGCCGCTCGCTCCGAGGTCGGGCCGTCTAGGTGCGCGCGCTGGTAGAGCAGCATATCCGCCAGCGGACTGCGCGCATCGGCCCGGCGCCAATCTTTCAGCGCCTGGTGGACAGTCTCTTTGGTTGGGATGGCGCCTGAAGTCAGGTGATCCATTGGTCGATTACTGAGTGATGCAGGACAAATGTGCGTGTAATGAGAGCGTTGTGAGAGTCACGTGCGAGACCACGGTCAGGGCATCCATGATACCTTGTCACCGATTCAGTTTAACGTGAATACCACGGCAGAAATCCGGCGGTTCTACCTCTGGCGGGGACCGTGTAGGGATTTCTGCCGGGATTCACTGGTTTGACTCTAGGCAACAGCACGATGGCAGCCGCTGAGGCATTCTGCATTTTCCCACGGATGCAGAATGCCGCCCCGATCGAACTCGATTTCCGGTAACCATTGGGGCGTATGAACTGCGGCTGGCGCCGCGATTGTCGTGGGCACAACGCCCGGCATTGTATCACGTCATTCATCCGACGAACAAGGAGGTTTTTCTATGTCCCAAGCCCAACCGCCTGCAGGACGAAGATCGCGCTGTCGCTCTGCGCAACCAGCATGTCTACGCCGCTGCCGGGACGTGCCAGGGACGTGCGGTATCGTTATTTTCTTGCGCTGACCTTACACCAAACTGCACTAAATCCCAAGAAAACCATGGCCAATTCAACAGACAGATCGCTCTTTTCCATCCAGCGGAATATCCCTGCAACGGTTCTCGTCACCGGCGGAACACGCGGGCTCGGCAAGGCCATCGGCAAGGCCTTCGCACAGACAGGCGCCGACGTCACCCTTACCCATCGTTGGGGAAGTGTGGATGAAGATGATCTCGCCGCAGAATTTCGCAACCAAGGACTGCCCCGTCCGCGCATTGTCGAAAGTGACGTGAGCAATGCCGACGACATGCACAGACTCATGCGCGCCATGCAGCAGGAGAGCCAGAGGCTGGATGTCATTGTCAGTAATGTTTCGTTTGCAAAGACTGTGACGGAGACAGACGACTTACGTCGTCGTGCACTCGATCATTCCTTGTCGTATTCGGCTTGGCCCATCGTCGAATTGGTCCGGGCCGCGCGCGAGACGTTTGGCGCCTACCCGCACTACGTCATCGGCGTCTCCAGTAACGGCGCCGACGTCTGCCATCCAGCCTACGACTTGGTGGGTGTCTCCAAGGCGGTGTTGGAGACGCTCTGCCGCTACCTGGCCCTGCGGCTGAAGTCCGAAGGCACGCGTGTCAACGCCATCCGCCCTGGTTTTCTCGACACGGCCAGTGCACGGGCTACCTTTGGGGATGGGGCCGTGGAGGAGCTCCAGGCCCGGTTTCCCGATATGATGCTGGATCCGCTGGCCGTGGCAAAGACCTGCGTTGCCCTCTGTTCCGGCTACATGGATGCGGTCACAGGGCAGGTGATCACTGTCGACGCGGGCTGGGGCTTGGTCAGTCCTGTTGAGTTGCTTCGCCAACAAGATGGTCAACCGCCGATTCGTAGTCGATCCAGAGCGTAGTCAATTCATAAAACACTCAATTCACAAAGGAGAGTAACGATGAACCGCAGTGAAATTTTCGAGGTCGTCAAGTCCTACATGATCGAGATCGTCGACCATGTGGATGAAAGCACCGAGATTCCCGAAAACATCCGCATGGCCGATCTGGGTGCAGACTCCATCGACGTCGTCGAAATTGTCTCGGATTCCATGCGCGAGCTTCAAGTCAAGGTGGACCGGACCAAGCTGGACAGCGCGCAGAACATCTCCGGGCTGCTCGATCTGCTGGAAGAGGCGGTTGCGCTCAAGAACGGCAATTCACCAACGCCGGCGACACGCGTTGATGACATGTCGGAGAGTGAACTGGACGCAATTTTGCGCGCACAATAACCCCTAACCGGAGCAAAGCAACAATGACAGCGATCGACCCAACCCTGACCTTGGAACAAAAGCGCAAGCTTGCCCGCCAGATTCTGGCCCGGAAAACAGGTCAGCCAGCCAACGGCGAGATGGCCGGTACGAAGGCGCCGCGCAGCGACCCGCAATCCGCGCGCCACTACACACATCAAACGCTGGACACATTCAGCGAGGGGAAGACGCCCGCCTACGATGAGATCGACCGCTTCAACCGGTGGGTCGGCGAAGCTTGTACCGAGGATGGCTATCCCCTGGAGGCCTATCGTACCGACACTCAGGACACGGCCGTCCGGATCCAGCGTCTGGATGGCCTGAGCTTAGATGTGCTCAGCTTTGCCTCCTACAGCTTCTATCTGGGCTACAGCCGCCACCCGGAGGTGATTGCTGCGGCCAAAACCGCGCTGGACCAGTACGGCCTGGGCGCGGGCAGTTCGCCGCTGATCGGCGGTCGTTTGGCGTTGCATGTGGCGCTGGAGCAGGCCCTTGTTGACTTTTTTGGCCTGCCCAACCGGGGCGCAACCATCTTTCCCTCCGGTTTTGGCGCCAACACCGGCACCATCTCCGCATTTGCCAACGCGGGAGACGTGATCCTCTTTGACGAGTACTGCCATGCCTCCCTGCTGGAGGGCGCGCTGCTCTCCGGCGCCGAGGTCCGCCATTTTCGTCACAACGACGGCGACCATCTGGCATCGTGCCTCAAGCGCATCCGAGCACGGCCCGGCGGCGAAACGGTGCGCATCCTGGTTGGCATGGAGGGTTGCTACAGCGCGGACGGCGACTACGGCAAGCTCGATCAACTGATCCCGCTGGCCAAACGGCACCGCGCCAAAGTGCTGGTCGATGAGGCGCACTCCATGCTCATGATCGGTCCCAACGGCAAGGGCATGGCCGCCGAGATGGGTGTGCTGGACGAGGTCGACCTGTTGATGATCACCTTTAGCAAGGCCTTTGGCGGCATCGGCGGCGCCTGCTACGCCGCCAAAGAAGTCACCCAGTACCTCAACTTTTTTGCCAAAAGTCGGATGTTCTCCTGCGCGCTGGATCCGGCCGTCACCGCCGGTATCACGCGGGTGCTGCAGATCGCCGGCAACGCCGACGGGAACGCCCGGCGTGCCCGCCTCCACGCCAACGGTTCGCTGCTGCGCCAGCGATTGGCCGGTCAGGTCGACATCGGCCAGAGCGAGAGCTGGATCGTGCCTGTTATCTTTGGCGAGGATGCGCTGGCCCTGCCCGTGCTCGACTACACCCAGCGGCATGGCTTGGATGCAGGCGTTATGCAGTACCCGGCGGCCCCGCCGGGACAAGCACGCCTGCGTCTCTTTGTGACGGCAGCGCACACTGCTGAGCAAGTGAATGCGGCGGCAAACATCATCTTGGCGGCTGCGGATGCATTCCGCTTTCGTCTTTAGCATGGATGACTGGAGACCAGACGATGGAAAACATGGTGCAAACCAAAGCAAGCCCGGGTTTCGACGGCAACCCGACCACAGAAGGTCAGGGATAAGATGCGCAGTACCACCAATCATATCGTCATCACCGGCATGGGCATCGTCTCGCCCATCGGCGAAAGCGTTGCTGAAGTTCGGGCGTCGTTGCAGGCCGGACGCTCGGGCATCACCCGGTGGAGAGATCCCTACGAAGGCAGCTACTCCCAGATCGGCGGCGACATGAGCCGTTTCGATCTGAAGCAACATTTTGCGCACGCGGGCGCATCTACGCCGGATTGTCTGGCCAAACGAGCGTACAAACTGCTACGTTCGACGCCGCTCTCCGGCCGGCTGACGGCCACGGCCGCGCTCCAAGCCTTTCTGGATGCGGGTCTTGCCGAGGCCGATGCCTTGTCGCCGGAACGCTGCGGCCACGTGCTCGCCGGACACAATTTGAACGCACCCTACATCTACGACAACATCGTCCGCTATTTCGATGAGCCTGAGTACATCGACCCGCTCTACGGGATCATGTATCTGGATACCGATGTGCTGGCCGTCATCTCAGAGTTGCTCAACCTGGGCGGGCCGAACTACGCCATCGGCGGCGCCTGCGCCAGCGGCAACCTCGCGCTGCTGAACGCGCTGGACACGCTGCGCGCCGGGCGCGCCGATCAGCTCGTCGTGTCGGGCGCGGCAACGCCGGTGGGGCCGGTGACCCAGCAGGGATGGTCGATGATCCAAGCGCTCTCGATTCGCTCATTCAACGATGCGCCCGAAAAGGCCAGTCGGCCCTTCGATGCTCGCCGTGAGGGGTTCGTTCCCAGCGAAGCTGCAGGTGCGGTCGTGCTGGAGACGCTCGACAGCGCCGAGCGGCGCGGCGCGCCCATCTATGCCCGTCTGCTGGGCGCAGCCTCTACCGGTAACGCCTCCCGTCTCACGCACCCGGACCACGATGCCCAGGTGCGCGCCATGCAGCTTGCGCTAGCCGATGCAGACATCCGGCCGGCAGAGATCGACTACGTCAACGCCCACGCGACCTCGACACCCGCCGGCGATCGGGCCGAAGTTTCCGCGCTCAAGACCGTGCTGGGGGACCACGCCTACACCATTCCCGTGAACGCCACCAAATCACTCATTGGCCACTGTCTCACCGCCGCCGCCATCGTTGAACTGGTGGCCACTATCATCCAGATGCAGCATGATTTTGTACATCCGACTCTCAACTTAACCGATCCCGACCCCGCGCTGGATCTGGATTTTGTGCCCCATCAAGCGCGGGCGCATCGGATTCACTACGCACTGTCGAACGCCTTCGGTTTCGGCGGGCTCAATGCCTGTGTGGTGGTGGGCCGGGCGTGAGCGCGGGGAGGCGCCGGCATCGGCGAACAACGTCAGTTCTACGCTTTTTGCACGAAACACGCCACTTTTGTATTGGTCAGCAGGATGGTGAAATCCGAAAAGTGGCATTTTCGCCTGGCGCCACTGGCGACATTCCAGTTCGCCGCTGTTTCCGTTTCAGCATGTTGCTGACCAATACAGAAACACGCCACTTTATAGAAAAATGCGACTCAATCGGATCTCGTGTGGTCAGCGGCGTTCGCCCGGCCATGACTGGACCGGGCTATCCAGCAGCAGAGGCTAAAGCCACCTTTAGCCCCCGCCAAGCAAGCCCGGTTCAGCGGGCGCTGCCCTGTAGCCAGGGGCTGAAGCCCCTGGCGGACGCCGCTGCCCCCATCGAGTCCCAATGAACCAAAAATGTAAATGCCAGGCGAGTGTTGTGAGAGAAAGATGCGAGGTTACGGACAGGACATCAATGATACCTTGTTTTCAGTTCGACCGGACAGAGAGCACTGCAATGGTCTTCGACCGATTCTGTATCTTCCCACGGGTACGGAACTGATAAATGATGTAACACCATTGCGGTGCGGCGACCATTCGTGCATAAGGAGGTTTTTCTATGCCCCATGCCCAACCGCTGCCCACCCGTCTGCAGGATGGCGCAATCGCCGTCGCCCTACACGATCAACCTGTCTACGCCGATCCGGGCAACGACCGCCCCCTGCCCCGCGGCCTCTCCGCCAGCGACCGCATCACTGTGGTCGGTCAGCCGGCCATCGGTGAAGGGCGACGATGGTGGCGTGTGCGCAAGGCGGGCGAGGCCGGCTTTGCCTGGACGGTCGAGTGCGACCACGACCGCTACTACCTGGAACCGGCCGTTGCGCCAGGCGAGACGGTGACCATCTACGTGGTCAAGGCCGGCGATTCCTGGTCCACGATTGCGGCCCGGTTTCGCACAACGGTGCGTGCGCTCCAACGGGCCAACCCCGACCTTGTGCGGCCGCACGATGTCATCCATCCAGGGGATCGGATGCGGATTCCTGGGTGACGGAAACGGAGGTTACGTCCATGCCTGTGCCTGGACCGTTGGAAACAATCCTTGTCGCAACGCAAGAAACGCTTTTTTGCGTGCATGAAACGCCTGAGGAACGCTACGGCCGTTACACTTTGTAAGTACTTGACGGTTATCGAAAAGAAACTAGAACGACTGGACAGAGCAGGGTTAGAGCGGAAACCCTGGATCCCTAACGCACAGGTGAATGAGAGCGATGTCGGAGCAATCGGCGAGAGACAGGAGAGGTCAAGGTGAGTTTGTCGGTGATAGTTTGTTGGCAATCATAAATCTGTCCGTCGGCCGATAAGCGTCGAGCCAGATGTCGAGTTGACCGTCCTTGACCCGCTGAGCAAGCCCTTGAATGTTGCGAGAGAAGGAAAAATGTCGGAGCAAAAATACAGCCAGTATATTGACCCAGAATCAGCCGTTGTCAAAAGACCTGAGGGTGAGGGCTGGTCCGATCCCTACGGTGACGGGGTCTGGCGCTCCTCGTGGTTCTATGCGTCGTTGCTGATCATCCAGGCAAACGATCCAGACGAATATGCACGCCTGCAGAGCGAGCACGCGGTTGACACGGCGCTGGCCGGCCAATTCCTGACCTATTTTCGTGATCACTGCCTTAGTGACCATGGCTGGCGATTGCCGAAGAATGAAAGTCAGAAGTTCTCGCGTGATCAGCTTGTGCCGCTACTCTATTTGCTGGAGGCGGTTGCCAGGTACACGCCGGAGTTCAAAGGTATCGGCAAAGATATCTTGATCAGCCTCGGTAAACTGGAAGAGCATGGATTCACGCACTGTCACCTGAAACAGGGTAAGCAAACCTGCCGAAAGCAAGCGTAGTTGCATTCAACAGGGATCGTCCTGAGAGGTCACCCAGAAAAGAGGATAATTCAGACGCTGGGCAGGTTCAGAGCCACTGCGCAAAGCATCACCGAAAGGCCGATGGAGGTACTTATGCAGCATCTCGACACCAGGGCACTCTCTCTGTCGCATCCAGTGCCTGATTATCCTCTCACTGGAATCGGATCATCAGGTTCAATTCTGCCAAGACCTGGACATGCGCCGCTTCGTTGAATAATTCCAACGACTTATGCAGTTGCTGGGTTCGTAGAAGCCTACGCATTGTGCCACGCCAAGCAGCATTATGCGAACGACTCCAGAATTTGATTCTACTATGCCTTCGAGCGGCTCAAAAACTGACAGTGCGTGAAAGAGCATGGACGTAATCTTTCTGATTCGAACAGTGGAAGCATTGGCCGCAATATCGGTTATTTGATCGATGTGTTAAGTGATGATGCTCGTTACAACTTCAACTATCGTACCAGCGACATGACCGGATGGCTGATTCCAGTGTTTGGAAATATCAATGCCGCCAAAGCAAATCGACGTGGCGCCTATAAGACAGCGTTTTCGCTGGCAATGGCGGCCCACAAACTCACGGGCATATTTGAAGTACACTCTGGTCTGGAGGCATCCGACGCCTACTCGGTCTTCAATGCGCTTGGTGCGGTCAGCCTACAATGCCTAGCCTGGGGCAAGGATGACGGTGATGTCAAAGATTGGCGAGCCAACTTCGAAGTCCACGCCGACGATGGCTGGGGGCCGGCGTTCAAGCTCGTTGCCGGACGTCCAGTGACCGATGATGAAATCGAGCAATATCGCACCGCTCACGTCACCCGCGAGCAGGACAACGACATCATCATGGCGCAACGCCCGCGCAAGATTCGAGATGGCGAGTATGACCTGTCTTTAGCGGGCGGTCCTGACGAGTGGTTGGTGCTGGATTATGTGGTGTTGAAAGCGTTGGCGCTGTTGTGGAGAGATTAGCGATACGAAAAGGAGGCTGATGATGAACGATGGCAAGCTTCGCCAAGTAGTCGAACAGTATCATGATTTACTGGCGACTACAGATCTGGACAAAGTGCTTGAGGTGTATTCAGCAGACGCTCTCATTGTCAGTTCAAGAGGCGAGTTCTATTTTGGCGATGATCATCCTGATAGAGGGAAAGTTGTCATTCATCTGTTTTGGAGTGAATTTATCGACTACCCTTCCAAGAAAGCGGTACTGGATACGATCGAGCTTGAAGTCTATGGACAAATGGCCTATGAACTGAGCCGCTATCATCTGGCATACAGTGGTGAAGATGGGGTCAAAATTGAAGAAGGCAAATATTTAGCCGTCTGGAGGTATCGAGACGACCACTGGAAGATCGGCGTCCAAACATTCTCTTCCAAAGATGAACCGTTGACTGGATTATAAAACGTACACGGGTCGAATTGGGAGCGGCGGTCAAGCTCCTTGCCGGACGCTTAGTGCTTCGATAGGTTAAATTTATACATTTGGACTCTAGGTTGGAAAGTGAACGGAACTCTAATATTACGAAAGGACTGTAACAACAGATGGCTACAATTATTGTCAAAACACCTGAAGTAAAGGATGCAGATGTAACTTTGAAGCGCCTTCAAAAAGACGGTACGGATGTGGAGTTGAAGGTTGGCTGGAAGCTAGGTGGTAGGCACTCTCCAGCATCTGGTGACGAGAGGAACGCAGAGGCAGCTCGCGATTTATTTGCTCATGCTATAGTTGACCCCAATGTCAAGACCACGGAACGGTGAAAATAAGGTGAAAACGAAATCGGCCACGGCTTAGTCTTATGTTCACTTGGGCTGACGGCGATACGCTCGCCATACTCTCCCTTAACACCTGGTCGCGGAGCCACCTCACGGCAGCGGGCTTTTGTCAACGATCAAGATTCTGAAACGGTCAAGCGTCGTCGAGTTTGAGTCTACCGGCCAAGGTCGCCGCGTCATCGACGATGGCAGATTTTTCGTCAGAGACGGGAAAAGAAGAAAATCTGCCGTCTTGACAAAGGCCCGATGCCGTGGAGAAAATGAGAGACCAGGTGATAAGGGAGTCATAACAGATCATGTTTGCTCTCGTCCGGCAAAGTGCACTTCGGCTGGCGTGCGATGGCCCAACGACTGGTGCAGACGCTCCTGGTTGTAGAAGCGGAAGTAGTCTTCGAGACCATCGGCCAGCGCTTGCACGGTAGGATACTCCTTAATATAGAGGTCTTCGTACTTGACCGTTCGCCAGAGTCGCTCGATGAAGATGTTGTCCAGTGCTCGACCTTTGCCATCCATGCTGACGCGAATGCCGGCATTCTCCAGACAGGAGGTATAGTCCGTTGCCGTGAACTGAACCCCCTGGTCCGTATTAAACAGATCAGGCTTTCCGGTTTGCAGTGCCTGCTGCAAAGTTTCCAGACAGAAGGCGCCATCCAGCGTGTTCGAGAGTTGCCAAGAGATGACATAACGGCTGCTCCAGTCCATGACGGCGACCAAATACATGAATCCTCTAGGCATGGGCACGTAGGTGATGTCGCTGCTCCAGACCTGAAACGGACGAGTGATGGTCAGACCTCGCAACAGATAGGGATAGATCTTGTGCTCGGATGAGCGGATCGTCGTCTTCGGCCTTGGGTAGATGGCCTGGATGCCCATCTTCTGCATCAAGCGCTGAACTCGCTTGTGATTGACTTCGTAGCCCATGCGACGCAGTTGGGCTGTCATCCTTGGCCAGCCATAGAAGGGCGTCTTCAGGTATTGTTCGTCAATCAACCGCATTAGATGCAGGTTGAACTCGGACTCACTGGCCGGTGTATAGTAGTAGGTTGACCGATTGAGACCCAGCAGTTCGCACTGACGACGGATGCTGATTTGCTCGTTGTCCGCTTCTATCAGCGCCCGTTTGGCTTCACTGGAAGGGAACGATCTTTTTTTTCAACCACTCCAGTTCCATCTTCAGCCGGCCGATTTGCTCGTACAGTTCCGCCTCCTGTGCTGCTTGCGCCTGTTCTTTGCCGCTTCCGTTGCGCTGAAAGAGATCTGCGCCATCTGAGAGCAGTTGTCGTTTCCAACTGCTGATCTGATTGGGGTGGACCCCGGTTTCACTGGATAGTTCGCTCAGCGTCTTGTTGCCTTTGGCGGCTTCCATCGCCACCTGAAACTTGTACTGGGCGCTGTGCTGGCGACGTTTTTTCGACATCTTGTTTGTCCTCCACGGCTTTGTGACTAGGTTGATTTTATCACCTTATCCCGTGGTCCAGTTATTGGGGTCAATTATATGCAGCTAGGTACATAGAGGAATGGAATAAAGACCTCAGTAACCCCCTAGTAAGATTTGGTGGCGCAGAATTGACAGGTACCGCAGGCGGTTGGAGTGACACTAAAAAGAATCCCTGGACTGGTGAACGATCATGGGAAGGAGGAGGAACGGCTATTGGACATCCTTTGATTGTCTCAGCTTAATAAAGGATTAAGCTGACGCTATTGCTTACGTAAGCTGGTTGAAACGATGAAGTTCCGTACACTTTCCAACCTAGAGTATTCGTTATATACCCCACATTCCGCACCTGTATTTGGCTGATATTTGATAAAATCGTAATCAAAACGACGATATCAGCAAAGAATCTTTAGCTTTGGCGCATATTCTTGGAATTGGCCCCGAGCGCGATTGAGGACAAGCAAGCTGGAGCCAAGCCAATCACGACAACTTGTGAATAATCTTCGTCCAAATAGCCAATTGCATGTCGACTATTAACCAAAATAGACGTTTTACAGGTGAGGAATGTGGGATATGCCATATTAACGATGAAATTTACAGCAAAGTCGTTCCGAGTCTCTGAATCCCTAAACCTGCCGTGATTTTTCGACCGACCAGGGGGCATCCGCTTAACGCCAAAGGTCAAATAGGGATTCAATTTCTTGGAACGGCCCAATAATAAGTTCCCAGGCAAAAAGCTACGCGTCACCGAATGCTGGGACGAAGACGACGAGCATGCCGGCAGCAGCCTGCACTACGAAGGACGCGCCGCCGATCTCACCGCCAGCGATCAAGATGCGGCCAAGCTCGGCAAGCTGGCCTGGTTGGCCGTAGAAGCAGGGTTCGACTGGGTCTGGTACGAGGATAGCAGCCATGTCCATGTGTCTGTAAAAAAGTGAACGGCGAAATGAGGGAGGGATGATGTCACAGAAAATCCGGGCCGAACTGATCGACGGCGATCTTGACGTTCAAGTAACCGATTCTCAGACCGGACATCCTCTTTATGAGATCTACCACCGCCCATTTCATTTTCCAGACTCGGACAATAAAACGCGCATCTGGGACGTTGCCGTCTCGCCCGACGGAAAGTACATCGCCACTGACGGTCGAGATACAACGGCACGACTATGGAACGGGGCCACGGGTGATCTCATCCGTGTCGTCACGGCCTGTCAA
>CAVOQD010000033.1:0-28909 GCA_963698255.1 uncultured Chloroflexia bacterium
TGTCCCAGGACAACCTGGACATGGTGACCCAGCTCTGCCAGCGCGATATCGACGCCAACGGGCTGCCGGCCACCATCGTGCCCACCACCAACCAGCGCGAGGCCATCACCGACGCCGACTACGTGCTCTGTCTGATCCGCCAGGGCGGGCTGGAGGCCTTTGCCCTCGACATCGACATCCCGCTCAAGTACGGCGTCGACCAGTGCGTGGGCGACACGCTCTGCGCCGGCGGCATCATGTACGCGCAGCGCACCATCCCGGTGCTGCTCGACATCTGCAAGGACATCCGCGAGGTGGCCAAGCCGGACGCGCTCTTCCTCAACTACTCCAACCCGATGGCCATGAACGTCTGGGCCTGCAACAAGTATGGCGGCGTGCCGACCATCGGCCTCTGCCACGGCGTGCAGGGCGGCCACTGGCAGATCGCCCGCTGCATCGAGCTGTGGGCCAAGAAGGAAGGGCTGATCGGCGAGGATGAGACGCGTACATCGCAACGACGTGGACATCGTCTGCGCCGGCATCAACCACCAGACCTGGTACATCCAGGTGCAGTGGCGCGGCATGGACATGATCCCGCATGCTGCTCGAGCTCTTCGAGACGCATCCCGAATATCCGCGAGACCGAAAAGGTGCGCATCGACATGCTGCGCCGCTTCGGCTACTACACCACCGAGTCCAACGGCCATGTCAGCGAGTATGTGCCCTGGTATCGCAAGCGCGCCGACGAGATCCCCCAGTGGATCGATCTGCGCAGTTGGATCAACGGCGAGACCGGCGGCTATCTGCGCGTCTGCACCGAGGGCCGCAACTGGTTCGAGACCGACTTCCCCAACTGGCTGAAGGAAGAGCCGCCGGTCATCGCCGCGGACCAGCGCAGCGAGGAGCACGGCTCCTACATCATCGAAGGGCTGGAGACCGGGCGCATCTATCGCGGCCACTTCAACGTGGTCAACCAGGGCCACATCACCAACCTGCCCGACGGCTGCATCGTCGAGATCCCCGGCTATGTGGACAAGAACGGCATCAACATGCCGGTGGTCGGCGATCTGCCGCTGGCCTGCGCGGCCACCTGCTCGGCCAGCGTGCGCGTGCAGCAGATGGCCGTGGAGGCCGCCGTCCACGGCGACGTGACGCTGCTCAAGCAGGCCATGCTGCACGACCCGCTGACCGCCGCGGTCTGCAACCCGGAGGAGATCTGGCAGATGACCGACGAGATGCTGGTCGCCCAGGCCCAGTGGCTGCCCCAGTACGCCGAATCGATCCCGCGGCCCAGGCGCGCCTGGCCGAAGCCGCGCCAACGGCACACGTGTCGAGGCCATCGTGACCGAGGGCGCGGCCCGTCTGCACACCAAGACCGTCGAAGAGATGGCCGCGGACAAGGAAGAGGCCCGTCGCAACGCCGCGGCCGCGGACAAGGGCAAGATGACCAAGGAAGTGTAGTCTGAACGATCGTACGTCGCCGGCACTGCCAGGAACAGACTTCGCGCACAGCAGAGTCGTCTGCGGCAGTGCCGGGGACGGCCATACGGGAATCCGCCCAACGATGAAGGAGTCTTTCCAGTGAGACTGGTTCAATTTCTAGACAACGATGCCCGTCGGCGTGTCGCAACGGTTAGCGACGACGGCGATTCCTTCATGTACTTGGCAACACGGACAGCGTGCGCGATCTGGCGCTGGACGGCCAACCGGCAGGGCACGACCTTGGCTGCGCTGGTCGATGCAACGCACGAGCGATGAGACTGTCGACTACGCACGCCGTCATCGCCCAAGGCCGACTGCTGCCCCCGCTCGATCACCCTGACCCGGCCCACTGTCTTTGTCACCGGCACCGGCCTGACCCATCTGGGCAGCGCCAAGGCCCGCGATGCCATGCATGTGGATGAAGAAAAGGATGAGGCTGAAGCAGAGACTGACGTCCCGCTGACCGATTCCATGCGCATGTTCAACTGGGGGCTGGCGGGCGGCAAGCCGCCGGCCGGCCAGATCAGCGTGCAGCCGGAGTGGTTCTACAAGGGCACGGCCTTCTGCGTGGCCGCGCCCGAGCAGGCGCTCGAACTGCCGACCTATGGCCTGGACGGCGGCGAGGAGGCCGAGCTGGTCGGCCTCTATGTCATCGCCGACGACGGCACGGTGTTGCGCGTTGGCTTTGCGCTGGGCAACGAGTTCTCCGACCATGTGATGGAACGGCAGAACTATCTCTACCTGGCCCATTCCAAGCTGCGAAGCTGCTCCTTCGGTCCGGAATTGCTGGTGGGCGAGGCGCCGGCCGATATCCGCGGCACGGTGCGCATCCTGCGCGACGGCGTCGAACTCTGGTCAGAGCCCTTCCTCACCGGCGAGGCGAACATGTCCTACAACATCGCCGACCTGGAGCACCACCACTTCAAGTACGCCATGTTCCGCCAGCCGGGCGATGTCCACTGCCACTTCTTCGGCACGGCCACGCTCAGCTTCTCGGCGGGCATCTCCGTGCAGGACGGCGATATCTTCGAGATCGAAGCGCCGGGATTTGGTAAGCCGCTGCGCAACCCGGTGAAGGCCATTGACGGGGAAGATGCGTTGGTTGTTGTTGTGCCGGTTTGAGAGCGAACAATTGTCAATATTCGATTGCCAACGGTCAATTGTCGACGAAACTGGATGGGTAACGATTGTGGAACGACTAACGGTTCATGGTGAATTGATGATTGTGACAGCCAATCACGACCGAATGACACTTCGGTGCCGGTCATGTTCTCAGTTGCAACACGAATTGCGTGGTACTCTTTCAAGCAGCAAGTAGCAGGAGAACCCAGGAAACCCAATGCAACCCAAGAATCTGCTCTACATCATCTCCGATCAGCACAACCGCAACTTCCTGGGCGCCTACGGCAACGAGTACGTCGAGACGCCGAACCTGGATGCGCTGGCCGCGCGGGGCACGCGCTTCGCCAATGCCTACACGAATTGCCCGATCTGCGTGCCAGCCCGCGCGTCGCTGGCGACCGGACGCTATGTCCACGACATCGGCTATTGGGACAACGCCTTTCCCTATGACGGCGCGGTCCCCGGTTGGGGCCATGCGTTCAAGGCGCAGGGCTTCCGCGTCGATTCCATCGGCAAGCTCCACTTCCGCGGCGTCGAGGACGACAACGGCTTCACGGAGGAGGTCGAGCCGCTGCATGTGGTCGAGGGCGTGGGCGACATCCTGGGGACCATCCGCGACGATCCGCCGCGGCGGCAGAAACGGGTCGGCGTGCTCAACGCCGGGCCGGGCGATTCGACCTATCTGCAATATGACCGGCGCAACGCGGCCAACGCCTGCCAATGGCTACACGAACACGCCGACGACGAGAAGCCGTGGGTGCTCTTTCTCTCCTTCGTCTGTCCGCACCCGCCCTATATCTCGCCGCCAGAGCTCTTCGAGCACTACGCGGCCATGGATCTGCCCAGACCGCCCCAATGGCAGCCAGCAGGATTGGCCGCATCATCCGGCCCTCGACTACATGCGCCACTTCTTCCACCTGGAAGAGCCCTTCGACGAAGCCCAACTTCAGCAACTTGCGGCCGCCTACTACGGCGTCTGCACCTTTCTGGACGGCGAGATCGGTCGCGTGCTGGCAACGCTCGATGAGCTTGGCCTGACCGACGAACACACGCGTGCTCTACACGTCGGACCACGGCGACAGCCAGGGGGCACGCGGCCTCTTCGGCAAGTTCTCCATGTACGACGAGTCGGCGGCTGTGCCCATGATCCTGGCCGGGCCGGATGTGCCCGCAGGCAAAGTTGTCGAGACGCCGGTCTCGTTGGTCGACAGCTACCAGACGATCCTGGATCGGTCGGCGCGAGCTGACGATGCAAAGCCGGTTCGCTGCCGGGCGAGTCGCTCTGGCAGATCGCGCAGGAGCCGGATCGCGACCGGACTGTGTTCAGCGAGTACCATGCATTGGCCACGGAAAACGGCATCTTCATGTTGCGCAATCGGCACTACAAGTACGTCTACTATGTGGACCAACCGCCGCAACTGTTTGACATGGCGGTCGATCCGCGACGAACTGCAATGATCTGGCGCAGCGCCCGAAGCCGCAGCCGATCTTGGCGGCGCATGGAAGCAGGACCTGCGCGCCCTGCTCGATCCCGAAGCCGTGGATGCGCAGGCTAAGGCGGATCAGGCAGCCAAGATTGAATCATTCGGCGGGCGTGAGGCCGTCATTGCCCGCGGCGCCTTCGACAATTCGCCGACGCCGGGCGAGAAACCGACTTTTCGCAAGCATTGAGGCGAATGTACGAACCAGAATGGAGGTTTCCGTGAAGCGCCGCTGGTCTATCCTTCTCCTATCTTCTGCTGTTTCTCTGCTGCTTACAACGGCAATTCTCGCGGAAGACAACAGGCTTTTTCTTCCGCTGATTCAGGACGAAGCATTGGAACAACCGGGGGCAACGCCTACGGCGACGGCGACCCCTGTTCCCGAAAACACGTCGCCATACACAGGAAAAGTTGTTGACAATCCAGAGCGGCTGAAATTGCGGCCGATCTTCATCTGCATCAACAACGATGCGGTCGGCCGGTCTGCACATCGTAACCTGGGCCGAGCGGATTTGGTCTACGAGTATATTGTTGACGGCTTCACCCTGACCCGAATGACGGCCATGTTCCAGAGCCAGACAGCTGAATCCATCGGTCCGGTGCGATCCGCACGCATGCCCAACATCTGGATGACCTACATGTACGACGGCGTGCTGGCCTGCTCCGGCGGCAGCGATGAGGTTCGCTATCTGCTCAAGAACGACGTCGGTTTCCCGTACCTGGACGCGGACATCGATGATCCATCACAGACCCGTTACTTTGTCAGCTTGGGTGATGACTTTCGGTACGCGGCTGCACACCAGTACGCAAAGCGTACGTAGGTGGATCACAGACAATGGTCTCAGCAAGGAATGGCAACGCCCTGGCTTTGAGTTCAGTGATACGGCGCCGGCAAATGCGGCCGGCGCCGTGTCCATTGTCCAGATTCCCTATCCCGGCGGCAACGACGTCGAATGGCGCTACGATCCGGCTCAGCGCGGCTACCTGCGCTTCCAAGGCGGCCAACAGCAGTTTGACCTGGCAACCGATCAGCCGATTGTGGCCCAGAATGTAATCGCACTTGGCGCGCGCAGCATGAGTTGACCGACATTGTCGAAGACAGTCTGGGCAACAAGGGCATTGACATTCAATTGTATGGTTTTGGCGACCTGCGAGTCTTCCGCGACGGTCAGGTCTATGAAGGAACCTGGCGCGCCGATCCAGACACCCCGCCGCGTTG
The DNA here is from genome assembly GCA_963698255.1 of uncultured Chloroflexia bacterium. Taxonomy (GTDB): domain Bacteria; phylum Chloroflexota; class Anaerolineae; order Caldilineales; family Caldilineaceae; genus JAWKOK01. Next base: position 5,284 of record CAVOQD010000033.1, read on the forward strand.
GATCGGGCCCGGCGAGGCCATCATCCAGCTCTAAGCCTGGCCAGAGCTGGGTCCAGGTGGTGCAGGATATTTCAGACGTTGCCTATCGATAGCGTTGCTCAGATCTACGTTCTTGCGGCTGCCCTCTGAAGCTCTAAAGCGCCACATTTTCCTGAATCTTGGATAGCCTATCCGTTGACAACTTTTGCGGGTCTATGATAAGGTCTTTTGTATCGCTCCGTAAAACGTTTTACCCTAATGTGGACTCGATTTTCCGAAGAACGCCGTCTTTGCGAGGAACGATGCGTACCACCAGTTCGGAAAGACCCAATGTCATCGTCTTCTTCACCGACCAGCAGCGCTGGGACACCACCGGCGTCCACGGCAACCCGCTGGACCTGACGCCCAACTTCGACCGCATGGCCCGCGCGGGCACCCATGTCCACTACTCCTTCACCTGCCAGCCGGTCTGCGGGCCGGCGCGCTCCTGTCTGCAGACCGGGCATGTACGCCACCAACACCGGCGTCTACCGCAACGGCGGCCTGCTGCCCGAGGGCGTGCCCACGCTGGCCCAATGCTTCCGCGAGGCCGGCTACGACACCGGCTACATCGGCAAGTGGCATCTGGCCGATCGACAGGACCCGGTGCCCGCGGACGAGCGCGGCGGCTACGAGTACTGGCTGGCCTCCAACCTGCTCGAGTTCACCTCCGACGCCTACGACACGGTCATGTACGACAACGACGGCAACGCGGTCAAGCTGCCCGGCTACCGCGTCGACGCCCAGACCGACGCCGCCATCCGCTACGTCGACGAGCACCAGGACGACCCCTTCTTCCTCTTCATCTCCTACATCGAGCCGCACCACCAGAACCACCTGGACGACTATCCGCCGCCGGACGGCTACCGCGAGCGCTACACCGGGCGCTGGATGCCGCCCGACCTGGCGGCGCTGGGCGGCTCATCGCCGCAGCATCTGGGCGGCTACTACGGCATGGTCAAGCGGCTGGACGAGGCGCTGGGCCGCCTGCTCGACGCGCTGCAAGAGCCTGGACCTGCTCGACAACACGATCGTGCTCTTTACCTCGGATCACGGCTGCCACTTCAAGACGCGCAACGCCGAGTACAAGCGCTCCTGCCACGAAGCGCTCGATCCGCGTGCCGACCGCGCTCAGCGGGCCCGGCTTCAACGGCGGCGGCCAGGCTCGACGAGTGGTCAGCCTGGTCGACCTGCCGCCCACGCTGCTCGACGCCGCCGGCCTGCCCGTCCCGGAGCAGATGGAGGGCCGCTCGATCCTGCCGCTGGTCAACCGGGAAGCGGCCGAGTGGCCGGAGGAGGTCTTCATCCAGATCAGCGAGTCCCAGGTGGGGCGCGCCATGCGCACCGAGCGCTGGAAGTACTGCGTCGACGCGCCGGACAAGAACGGCTGGGACGATGCCGGCTCCGAGCGCTATGTCGAGCAGTATCTCTACGACCTGGAGGCCGATCCCTACGAGCTGACCAACCTGATCGGCATCGATGCCTTCCGCGACGTGGCCGACGATCTCAAGGCGCGGCTGATCGCACGCATGGTCGCGGCTGGCGAGGCCGCGCCGGAAATCATCGATGCCCCCAGCCGTTCACTCATGCAGCGCACCGTCACCATTCAGGAGACGCGCGATCAGTACATGGCGAAATTGATGGAGCAGAAGACGAAGTAACAGGGTGACTGGGGAGTTGTGATTTGGGATCTGGGGCTGAGAATCGGCAGGATGCTGCGGATCTCAACCCTGCTCTTTTTGACGCCACAGTCGGTTCAACGTCTCTTCGAGTCGTGCCGCCAGCAAGGCTGGCGAATCCGTGGTCACGTCATCCTCATTGTCAAAAACGACATAGGGCACGTGCGTCGAGCGCACGGTGATGGACCCAGTGTCGCCCGCCGAAAAATCGTGCCAGTCATCGCCGCGGTAGAGCCGCTCCAGCTTGGCGTCGGGCAGGCCATGTTCCAGGATGCTGTCGGGCCGGTCCGGGTTGAAGCGTCGCCGGTTCTTGCGCAACGACTCCTCGTACGAGACGTTGACGTAGACGATGGCCGCGTTGGCGCAGCAGTTCGTCCGAGAGGTGCGGAAAGGCGGCCGCGTAGCCGCCGTGCTCCGTGCCGCGCGCAAACTCGACGATCGTGGTGTGGTCGGCGTAGTAGTCCGGATTGTCGCGCAACAGCTTGCGGTACTCCAGATCGATGCGCTCGATGAGCAGGTGCCACAGATATTCGTGCTTGAAGTAGCCGTCAGCGTCGGTGTGCAGCCGCGGCTGGCCAAACTGCTCGGCCAGGATGTGGTCCTCCTCGAACCAGGTCCAGAGCATGGGAAAATCATCGATGAAGCCGAGCTTGCCCAGGTGGAAGCGCTGCTCGCGCTCGTCGTCGGGCAGCTTGAGCAGATAGTCGATGATCTCGCTCTTGCCCGATGCCGGGCGGCCGATGAGGATGATGATGTCGAAGGTATTGGCCATGACAAACCTGTCCTTTGGCTAGACGTTCGCCCAGCGCCTGCGCCAGATCCGCGATCAGATCCTCCGGATGCTCCACCCGCCGAGATCGAGAGCCGAACCATTGCATCGGTGATGCCCATCTCCATGCGCTCCTCCGGGTCAACGTCCGAATGGGTCATGCTCGCAGGGTGCTCGGCCAGCGATTCGGTGCCGCCCAAACTGACCGCCAGGTGAAAAAGCTGCAACGCATTGAGGAAACGAAACGCCTCCCTTTCGCCTCCGACAATGTCGAAGGCGATCATGCCCCCCGGCGCCAGGCATTGCTTGCGATAGACGGGGAAATTGGGCTCATCTTCCGTCAAATGGCCCAAGTAGTAGACCCGCTCGACCTTGGGATGATCGGCCAGATAGTCGGCCACGTAGCGTGCGTTCTTCATTTGCGAGGTCATGCGCAGTTTGAGCGTCTCCAGGCTGCGCAGCAGCAGCCAGCCGGTCAGCGGCGTTGATACGGTTCCCAGGATCGTGCGCATGTCCATGATGGGCCGCATCAACTCCTTGGACCCGAGCGCCACGCCGGCGATGACGTCGCTGTGGCCGCCGATGTACTTGGTGGCCGAATAGAGGACCAGGTCCGCCCCATGCTTGAGCGGATGCTGCCAGAGCGGGCCCAGAAAGGTGTTGTCCACCACAACCAGCGGCGGGCGACGCGCCTGATGTGCAGATCTCGCGTACCATGGCGGTCGCCGCTTCAATGTCCACCAGGCCGTTTGTGGGGTTGGCCGGCGTCTCTATGTAGAGCATAGCCGTTCGTTCTGCGATCGAGCGATCGAGGAGTCGTTCCTCCAGATCGTCCAACCCATTGCCGGCCATAAAGGAGACAGGCTGAATGCCGAATCTGGGCAGCACAGTCTTCAATAGAAAGTCGGTGCCGCCGTAGACCGGCTCGCTGTGCAGCACCACATCGCCCGGCTGCAGATGGGCCAGCAGCGTGGTGCTGATGGCGGCCATGCCGCTGCTGAAGACGGCCACCTCCTCGGCGCCGTCCCAAAGCGTCAGCCGATCCTCCAGGATCTCAAGGTCGGGGTTGTTGACGCGGCTGTAGATGAGTCCAACCTCCTCTTCAGGCGCGGCCTTGCGCAGTCCGTACGCCAACTCAAAGAAGGCCTTGCCTTCTTCGGCGCTCTTGAAGACGAAGGTTGATGTCTGAAAGATTGGGCATTTGACCGCACCCTCTGAGAGATCGGGACGATAGCCATAGCTCATCATCTGGCTTTCAGGGTGCAAGCGTTGACCGCCGATCTCGGCGCGGAAGGGGTCATGTTTTGAAGCAGTCATAATCGCACCTCCCTGTGGGCAATCTGAACGAATGATGGAGGCAAGTCGGTGTGGCTGCTCCGCCCCTCCACAGTCGACACAGGAGGAGGACAATTTCAAGTGTAACGGATTGAGCAAAAACAGGGCAGATGCTGCGTCATCAAAATGGGTGACATCTGCCATGAAGCCCTGTGGGCAGGGATACTCACAATCTAACGTTTTCGATTAGTGCTTCACTAGATTGATAGCAGAGTGGATATTGCTCGACCAAGGGGCGCAGATCGGGTTGAGGTCCATGATTGAATCGAAGCACGTTTCTGGTTTGGTTTACGGGGTAGAACGTCCAGCAGAACCCGCAAGGACAGTCAGAAGCTCTTCCGCAGTCGCATGGAGATCCCGCTGGCGGCCGCGTTCTTCGGCGGCATCGACAACAGCCATTGGAAGCAAGTCGAATACGGCCCGGACATGACGTCCGGAAAGCTCTTCCATCATGGACGAGTTGGCGATCATGGGATAGGCCGTGGCCTGCGCCCACAGTCTCGACGGCCATTTCCGGCTCTTCTTGAACGACGAACAGGCGAGCAGCGACCGACAAGGCCATCAGGATCGGCAGGATGGTGCGCGTGACCGACGCTTGTTGCAGGGCCTGAACGATGTGGGTTTGTGCGCCTTGCCAGTTGTCTTGCGCCAGATCGACATAGGCCAGATAGCCATGGGCCTGTCCAAGTTCGTCCTGTTGACCCAACTGCTGGAAAATCGTCCACGCTCGTCTCGAGATGCAGTGATGCATCATCGGCCCGACCCAGTAGAAGCGATGAATAGCCCAGCAACATGCGAGCATGCCCTTCTGACACAGGAATCGGATGTCTCCTCTGCAATCGAGAGCGCAAACAGGCCGTGTGAAAGACCTCGCTCGTACTGGCCTTCTTGGACCAGCCCAATCCCCAGCCAGGTATTGACCAGCCCGATCGGCCGCGGGGCACTCAGACCTTCCAGCAGGATCAGGCTCTCTTCAAAATGTCGACACGCAACTTCGTACGCTCCCTGATACAATGCCAGAAGCCCCAGAAACTCCAATGCATTGGCTACCTTTTGCGTTTCGTCCAGTGCGCTATAACTCTCAAGTCACCTGTGTGAAAAAGTCGTTCGCAGCCTCCAGTTCACCCAGATCCATGCAAATGAGTCCAAGACGACTCTTGACCTCGGCTATCGTTCGAACATCTTCAAGTTGCTGCACGATTTTTAGGCAACGATTCGCAAGTACCTCGGCCTGGCGATAGTCTCCATACTCACGAGCCATGCCGGATTGCCCCAGATAGGCCTGAGAGAGCCCCCATCGCTCGTTCAGTTCGACGAAGGTGTTGACACTCTGTTCATAGTGTTCGTCGGCCAAGGCGCGTTCGGTGTGTCTGAGCAGATGGGCGAAGGCAAGGTGCAGATACCCGGTTGCTCGGTACAATTCTGTGTCGGATGCCAACTGTTTGGACTCGTCACCCAACATGTCTTGAGCAGAATGAAGGCGCTCTATGGCCTGATCCGTCTTCCCTAGACTGTCGGCGAAGTGAGTTTCCCAGGTCAATGCCTTCATCTGCACGATCCGCTGCTGGACCGCCCCTTCGGTACGGGGACCGTCTGCCAGGCAAGACATCTGGCCAGCCGTCTGAAAGGCACGCTCGCCCAGGTCAAAAGCGCCCAGACGCTCGTAGAGCAGTCCCAGGCCGTCGAATGCAGGCAGCAACAGATCGATCCGCTCCTGTGAAACGGCCCAGGCCCACGCTGCGCCGCAGTTCTCCACCTCACTGGAGATGGCAGGCCAGCGCTCGATTTGCCGCGGCCCCTTGGCGTCGATGGCCCATTGCGCCAACTTGGCAAAGAAGTACGCACAATGTTGCTCACGTGTGGACGCCAAACGGACGGGCAAACGCTCGAGCGCCTCCGCCGCGTACTGGCGCAGCAACGGATGCATGTCAAACCGGCCCGATGCGCTGCGCTGAAGAAAGGATTTGCTCACCAGCCCGAGCAACAGGTCATCTGTCGCATCACCGACGTGGATTGCGGCATGGCGAGTGAAACCGCCCCGCATAACCGACAGCCGTTGGAGGACTGACTTGCTCCGCTTCGGTCAGATGGCGCCAGGACGATTCGATGACCGCACGCATGCTGGCATGGCGTTCGGGACGATTGCCGGCGTCGCTGCCCAGAAAATCGAGGCTCTCTCGAATCTCGGCCGTGATCTCTTCGGGCGTCAGCACCGTCGACCAGGCTGCGGCCAGTTCAATGGCCAGCGGCATGCCGTCGACCAGCCGGCAGAGTTCGTCGACGGCTGCAATCTCCTGATCGGAAGCGGCAAAGGTTGGTTGGACCCGGCGAGCGGTCTCCACAAAGAGTTGCGCCGCCGCGTTCTCATGGGTCACGCCGGTAGACGAGGCATCGGCTGGCTGTGTCGCGTCAGATGCTGTCAGTCCGGCAAGCGGATAGAGCCTCTCGGCGGGCATCTTCAGCGCTCTTCGGGAGGTCACCAACAGCGTCAGGTTTGGGCTCTGGGCCAGCAGCTGCGCCACAAAATCCAGCGTTTCGGCGTCGATGAGCTGTTCGAATTCATCCAGTACCAGCAACAATTCCTTGTCGTGTAGGAAACCAAGCACCTGCGCGCGGGATCTTCGCCTTGTTGCAGGGCGAGTCCGAGTGCGTCGGCCATGGCCACGATCAGGGCATTGCTGTCACTCCACGCGGCCGGCTGCGACAAAGGCAATGCCATGCAGGAAGTAGCGAATGTTGTCTTCAGCCAGATGGCGGGCCACGCGCACGGCCAGGCGTGTCTTGCCCATGCCGCCGGGCCCCAACAACGTGAGCAGGCGACTCGCTCTCCCGCGCAGCAGCGCCGATATCTCCGCCACTTCGACCTCGCGACCCACAAAGGTTGTCGTGGGCGCGGGCAGCGGATGCAGCCGCGTTCGCTGCAGTGCCAATATGCGCGTGAGCGCCTGCTCTGTCTCGATGGTCGGCGCGGTACCGAGTTCGGTTTCGAGTACGGTCAGGCACGTATCGAACTGGGCCAGGGCCGCTTCAATGCGCCCGGTGCGCGCAAGGAGCATCATCGTCTCCCGGTGCGCAGCCTCGTGCCACGGTTCCAGCGCCAACAGACGCCTGGCATAGGCCAGGGCCTGCTCGTATTCTGCCTGCTGGGTGTGGGCGGCTGATCAACGACGTCAGCATCTGCACGACACGTTGATGCCAGCGTTGTTGTTCACTGACGAGCCAGCGTTCGAACTCGGGACAGCCATCCAGATAGACGCCCTCCAGATAAGGGGCGCGATAGAGGCTCACGCCCTCGGCGAGATCGCGGTCCTCGCGACTCGACGCCAGGCGTTCGAACTGATAGATGTCCACGCTGGCCGGCGCGTCCGCACGCCAGCGCACAGTACGCCGATCGATTTCGAGGCAGCCGGGCAGTTGACTGCTCAGGCTGTGCAAGGAACGACGCAAGAGGCCCAGCGCCTGCTTCTGGCTGGACTCCGGCCAGGCCAATCCTGCCAGATAATCGCGCGTCACCGCTCGATTTTCGCTGATGAGGTATGCCAGTAGGGCCAACGCTTTCAAAGAACGGAAGGCCGTCAATGCCTCGTCCGTTGGACTCGATTTCGATTGCGCCAAACAGTCGTATGTTGAACATTTTTCTTCGTATCGCAGGCTGAGGACGTTTGGAGGACGCCGGCATCATACCGTGGAAAATGAAATATCGCTACTCGATTGCTGTTGACATCCCTCGCGTCGTTGTCGGTAGAATGGGCTACAACGAGGCGAGGAAATAACCCCTCGCGTGCCAGTAACCTCTCGATACTGTTTTCTGCGAGGATTCCATTCGAACCCGTCTTATGTCTTTGACCATCCGCATGTTCGGCGAGTATTCAGTGCTTTTCGACGGCGAACCCGTAGCCATCGCCGACAAGCCGCGTTTCCAACAGGTGCTTGCCTACCTGATCCTGCATCACGATCGGACCCTACCTCGGACCCAGGTGGCGTTCAGTATGTGGCCAGAAACATCGGAACGTCAAGCCCAATCAAACTTTCGCAATCTGCTCTTTCGATTGCGGAGATTCATGCCGTCAATTGATCAGTGCCTGAAGATCGATCAGACGAGCATTCGTTGGCAGCCGCAGATCGAGGTGCAGGTTGATCTCCTCGAATTCTTGAGCTTGCTGAACGTGGCAAGCGACGCTGCGGATCGGCAGACTCAAATTGAGTGCAATGAGGCCGCCGTGAACCTATACCGCGGCAACCTCTTGCCAGATCTATACGAAGATTGGGTGCTCGTTCACCAAGAACGATTCCGGGATCTCTATGCCAGGGCCTTGCAGCATTTAGTGACATTGTACGAGTCGCTGCGCGACTATGACGTAGCGCATGATTACGCAAGACGGCTTGTCGCCCACGACCCACTCCAGGAACGGTACCACTACCAGCTGTTACAGCAGCTCATGCTTATGGGAGATCGAGCCGCTGCGCTGCATGCTTTCCATGACTGCCAGGCTGTACTTCAGCGAGAACTGGGGCTTGAGCCGGGCGAAGAGATTCTGGCGGTATACGACCAACTGATTGCCGGAGGAAGACCACCGACTGAAGCCGGGAAGTCAGCGGCCGTGGCATACAGCGCCCCTACCGTTGCTGGCGCCGGGGCCAGGCAACGAGCAATTCCCATGGTCGGACGTCATGCCGAATGGGCGCAATTGAAGCGCATTTTCCAAGAGCTGTCGACGGGCCATCCGCAATTGGCCCTGATCTCCGGGGTGGCTGGAATCGGCAAGACCCGTCTTGCCGAGGAGCTACTTCACTGGGCAAGTCTACAAGGGGTCAGCACCGCGATTGCGCACTGCTATGTTGCACAACGGCAAACCGCCTACGCTCCCCTTGTCGCCTGGTTGCGAACGGATGTGATCAGCAGCAGCCTGACCACGCTTGCCCCTGTTTGGTTGAACGAGATCTCCAGGTTGCTGCCGGAGTTGGTCGAACGTTTTCCGACATTGCCGGGGCCTACACCAATGCAAGAGTCATGGCAGCGCCTACGCCTCTTCGAGGCCGTCTCACGCGCCATCTCGGCTGCGCCGGCACCAATGGTGTTGTTACTCGACGATATTCAGTGGGTGGATCTGGAGACGCTGGAGTGGCTGCAGTTTTTCTTCAACAATCCTGCTCAGAAGCCGAGTACTGGTACTGGCGACGCAGCGATTGGAGGAAGTCGGCGCAGGTTCGCCGATTGTGATTTGGCAGAGCGAGTTGACCCGTCGGGGACGAGCAGTGGAACTTGTGCTGGCGGGATTGCCCAACGAAGATGTGCAACAGCTTTGCGAGCAGGTGCTCGGCGTGTCACTGGATGGTGAGACCCAGCGCCGGATCATTGCCGTGGCCGAGGGGAATCCGCTCTTTGTGGCCGAAATGGCGCGCGCCGTCTCGAACAAGGGAAAAAGACGACGTCGGCAGACGAAGCAATGTGGGCGGACCTCTCGACCACGATCCAGTCCACCATCATCTATCGCCTCGATCGCCTTTCTGTCACAACCCGAAAGCTGATCGACCTTGCTGCGGTCATCGGACGTGAGTTCACCTTTGAACTGTTGGAAGCGGCCGGCAATGAGGATCAGTCCACGCTGGTACAGGCGCTGGACGAGGCGTGGCGCAAGTTCGTTGTACGCGAACAAGGCGCTCTCAGCTACGACTTCAGCCACGACCTGATCCGCGCTGCGGCTTATAATTCCATGAGTTCCACCCAACGCCAGATGATGCACAGGTCCGTGGCGACAGCGTTAGCAGAGGTGGCGGATGCAGAGCGCCAGCAGTTGGCGGGTCACCTGCCCGGCCAGATCGCGTTCCACTACGAAGAGGGACTGATGCCGGTCAAGGCCATCGAGTTCTACCAGTTGGCCGCAGAGCAGGCGCAGGCAACGTACGCCAATGCCGAAGCGACGGGATTTTATCGCCACTTGCTCGATTCGCCGCTCTCCACCCATCTTTCGCAGTCAGACCAGGTTGATATCCGACTGGCGCTCTGCGCCATTGATCGCGTACGCGGCGAGTGGGATGCGGCATTGGTCGGCTATCGCGCTCTGCTGACAGATCCAATTGCCGAAGAAGACATGGGGGCTCAGGCGCGTGCACAACGGGGCATCGCCAACGTGATCCGGCTGCAGGGCGAATATGACGAAGCCTTGCCTGGCTTGCTGCGGCTATCGACAACTTCGAGTTGGTGGACGACCCAGCCGGGATGGCGCGCACACTCTGGACCATGGGCGAGGTCTATTGGTATCAGGGTCGCTACGCCGAAGCCATGGCGGTGTTGCAACGCCAGTTGGACCTGGCCCTAGAACACGACTCGCCCCGAGATTTCTGCGACGCTACCGGCACCATGGGCATCGTCACCTGGAGCATGGGGCGGCTCGATGAATCAGAGCAATATTGTCGACAATCGGTCGAATCGGCGCGAGAGATTGACGATATGCGGGCTGAGGCGCGTGCGCTGATCACCATCGGCAACGTTTACGCAAGTCGCAAGGAAATGGTCGAGGCTGTGGCTTTGTACCGGCAAACGCTGAGCGTTGCGCAAAAGATTGATGACCAGCAGTGTGTGGGTTGGGCCATCGCAAATCTGGGGATAGCCTATTGCAAACGACGGGAATTCAAAACGGCACAGATGTTTGCTGAATCTACCGTTGCCCAGGCTGTCTATATGGGAGATTGGTGGTCGGCGTCGTTGGGCATGAGCCAAGTCGCCCACATTTATGCCGAACAACAAGTTGGGATAATGCCAATCACGGCTATGACATGGCGATGGCAATGGGCGAAAAGTTGAGCATCCCCTACCTGAACGACTGCTACAATCAATTATGTACACACCCTCTGTTTGCAGGGCAAAATCACGGAAGCAAATTCTGTGCATCAGAAGGCCATCCGCGAACTAAACCGCGCCGAGGGAGAGTTTGCCGGTGGTGAGGATGTCGGTTTCACGGCCAGCTTGAACACGGTTAAACTCGGCGTGGCTTTGGAGACGATGTCGACAACCATTGCGATTCAGAAGTTGGAAGAACTGCTCGAACGCTATGCCGAGACTGAACAACAGGCCCGCATCCACCACGCAATCTGGACCATGGATTCAAGCCGGCAGGCCAATCGGCGGGAGGCAGTCGTTCTCTGCGAGACGCACTACGACGAAGCTCAAGATCTGACACTCTATGATATCTATTACGAGCTGACAGGGGCGACCCTGCCCCCATTGGACCCACTCCCCGCACTGCCGGACGATCTCCTCGTTCCGCTCCTCTCGATGGCGGAAGCACAACAAGCAATCGAACGCTGGCTCGCGGCATAGCCCAAGCTACAGCATACGGCGCCGAAGAATCTCATTCTTTCGTGCATCCACGCCAATACATCCTGAAGAGACCGCACAGGCCAACATGGCCATCATCAAACGCGACCATCGACCGATGAAGCGCTGATTTAACGCGCATGAAGCGCACCCCCTGCTATCCTTCGCTCCAGTGTGCATGACACACAATCGTTGAATCACTTTCACAAAGGAGCGACAGATGAAACGCCGCAAGACACTCACATTTTTCTTCTTGATCACCCTCGCGTGCCTACTCCCCCTGGCCGGTGTTCGTGCCCAGGGCGACGGTGATGTGAACCTCACATTCCAGAAAGCAGCATCGGGAGAGGGCACATGGGCCGGCACGGTTGATGGCGATGTGCAGGGCAATCTGGAGACCGTACTGCTCACCGTCGACAACAGCAACCCGGTGTGGGACGTGGAATTCGACTGGATCATTGATGCCGGCGACCGATCCTTCACGGCGCGTATGACGGGTACACTCAACTCGGAGACCGGCGCCGTAGAAATGGACGGCGAAGTCATCGAAGGGTGGATGCTGGGCGCACGTGTACATGAAGAAGGCCAGATGGTCGACCCGGAGACGTCTGCATTTGAAGGCGTCATCCAACTGTACGCCGACGACATGGCCCCGGAGACACTGCCGGTGACCGGCGGCGGGATCAGCGTCCACACTTTCGGGTTCGTATCCGCGCTGCTCTGTCTCGCTGGGTGCAGGTCTGCTCTGGCGCCGACAGCGTGGCTCATCGGCTCGCACATGAGCGTCCAACTGTGGCGTCGACCTGGTGTGGCGTTGTTGATGACCCTCTGGATCGTGTTCGCAACGGCTTCACCGGCCGACGCCGCAGGCGCAGGGAAAGCGCCGCCACGCACGGCCACACTTGACGATGCGCCGGCCTCGTTGTTCATCCCACGTATCGATCTGGAGACGCCAATCGTGTCGGTGGGCTGGCAGGATCGATATGGCAGACGTGTGTGGGATGTGCCCGCCAACGCCGCCGGCTGGCATCTGGGCAGCGCGCACGTAGGCGAGGTCAACAATCTTGTGCTTTCGGGACACAACAACGTCGGCGGCAGTGTCTTTCGTGCGCTCGGCGAATTGGCGGTCGGCGATACGATCATCGTCCGTTCGCAAGTCAGTTCCAGACGGTACACTGTCAGCACCAGGCTCATCCTCCGTGAGGCACTGCAATCGACCGAGCAGCGAATGGAGAACGCCCGTTGGATCGGCGAGTTCGAGGACGAACGCCTTACGTTGATCACCTGCTACCCGGCGTGGACCAACACCCATCGCCTGGTTGTCGTCGCCAAGCCGGACGAAGCTGTCGCACGGTCTCGCGCCTGGACATCTGGCCTGGCGGAAGAGTGAAAGCGAGGTCGTCACCATGGAAGATAGCGCTCCCCATCGCAGCCATCACCAGTTCGTCATTCGCGTGTGGCGGGAGACCCAATGCCGGAAGCCGGCCGAATGGCGTATCCGCATTCATCACGTCAATTCCGGCGACGTCTTTTTCTCCACCGATGTCGACCATGCGCTTGAACAGATGAAGGAGACCATTGGCCTGCCCGACAACGCCGCATGTTGAACAGCTTGCCCCCGATTTCCAGACAAAGGACGTTTGGAGGACGCCGGCATCATACCGTGGAAAATGAACGATCCTGCTCGATTCAATGTCAAGCCAAATGCCATAAGGAGGCAGTCATGTCATCAGAGAACAAAGCAATCATCCGCCGAATGTATGAGGAGATCTTCAATCAGCAGGCCTTCGCTGTGGCCGATGAGATCGTGGCCGCCGACTATATCAATCACAATCCCGCGCCGGGTGAATTACCGGGTCGGGAAGGGCTGAAACAGTTCGCCGCATATCTTCACGCCGCCAATGAGGGCATTCGCTTCGTGATCGAGGATCAGATCGCTGAGGGGGAGAAAGTCGCAAGCCGGCTGACAATAACGGGCAAGCATACGGGTGAGTTCGCCGGCATCCCGGCAACGGGCAAGCGCTACACTTCTAAAGCACTCGTCATCCATCGTGTGGTGGACGGACAGATGCAGGAAGGGTGGCTTGAATGGGATGCGCTGGGTTGGATGCAGCAAATTGGCGTGATCCCCACCGGCGGATAGGGTGTTGTCGAAGAACATTGCGATCGCAGTGATACTTCGACAATCGAGCTTTGGGGACTATCCCCTGTAGTTCCCGATCCCATCCTCCCCGGTGGTTAGACTCAGGGAAGGTGGCTTCCCCATTCTGTTGCCGGCGCAGAGCAATGGATACGGGGAGCAAATTCGAGAGTTTTTTGGCCAATTTTATCAGGAGGGATTCTTATGAAACTCAGCAATTTTCTGTCTGCGAAAGCAGTCATCTCGGTTCTGTTCGGCGTGATCTTGATCGCAGTGCCAGTCGAATTTATGTCGGTATTCGGGGCCGTTTTGGACCCTGCAGGTAGCGTGATGACACGGCTGCTGGGCGCAATGCTGGTCGCCGTCGGCCTGATCTGCTGGGCCGAAAGAAGCAAAGAGTCGAATCAGCTCAAGGGCATCACATTTTCTCTGTTTGTCGGAGATAGCATCGGATTCGTCATTCTGCTGATGGCACAATTGACGGGCATGTTTAATGCCCTTGGCTGGGTGAATGCGGCGCTGTGGCTACTGCTGGCGATCGGGCTTGGCTATTTCCGGTTTATGCAGTCGGATGAGGGGAGTCAATAGGCCCGACCAGTAACAATGCTCTGGTCCCCACTGAACATTGTTGTCGTGGCATTGTAGCCAGAGGAGGACGTTTGGCGGACGCCGGGATCGTACCATGGAAAATGAGCTATCCAGATGTATATACCCACTGCCGGATGGTTAGAGTTGGAGATGCAAATACTCGTTATTGGATGGAAGGGGAAGGCACACCGGTGATTCTGATCCATGGGCTGAGTAACAGCATTGTAACCGGAAACACTTCACCATAAGGAGAAAAACTCATGCTAGTTGATCGCAGAATTTTGAACGTTGCCCGTGACAGGATGGAAGACGCGCTGGCCATGCTTGCCGAGGAAAGAGTGCGTTTGGGTTCGGACCGTACCGTGCGGATCTACAGGCCCAACGTGGCGGCGTTCGATCAGATTGTGGTCGAATTTGAATTCAACGACTGGGCCGAAATGGAGGCATTCTGGGGCCGTTGGCAAACTGAAGGCGCGGAAGCGTTCTTCACTGCCTGGGCGGAGGTGGCTCGGCCCGGCGGACAGCGTGAACTGTGGGAGACTGTGGCGTAGAAGCGAATTTCATAAACCCACTCGGTGGGAAGGAGAACAGATCATGGTGCTTTGGATTATGAAGTGGGACATCAACCCCAACGAACTTGATAGCTACACAGAATGGGCGCAGCATGCTATCCCGAGTGTACTGGGCGCCGGCGACGTTGTCGAATTCCGCGGCTACCGCCCGGTGACCGGTGACCGCCGCGTCGTCGTCACAACAGAATTCGCCGATCTGGCGAGTTGGCAGGCCTGGTACAACACGGATACCGTGCAGGACGTTTTCGAAGAAATGGCAAAAATCACCCTCAATCTCGAAACCGAACTTTGGGGCCCCTCCCCTGTCGTTCCCGAACCCATCCGCCCCGGCGGTTAGGCAAGACGCGAAATGCTTCGAGATCATGACTGCTGTAGGTCGGTCAAGGATGCCCGACCCCACGGTTCTTTTGGCCACCCACTTGGTGGTTCTAGTTCTGGCGCAGTTGATGGGATGCGTTCAATGCCCTTGGCTGCTCAAATAGGGAGTGTACAACGAACAATGAGTGAGAATATTACTTGGATCATTGAAGGCACAATTCAGTCAGGTCAGCTAGACAGTTTCAAAGCACTGGCCTCCGAGATGATAGATACCGTGCAAGCTGAGGAACCCGACACGATGATCTACGAGTGGTTTATCAGTGAGGATCAGGGCAGCTATCATATCTACGAACGCTATGCTGACTCAGCCGCGGTGATGACCCATTTGCAGAATTTTGGGCAGCGCTTTGCGGACCGATTCTTTGCCGTCGCCGATGTGAACGGCTTTTCAGTCTTCGGCAATCCGAATGATGAAGCAAAAGAGGCGTTGCATGGATTTGGCGCCGTGCTCATGGCATCTGTTGGTGGCTTCACACGATAAGCTTGATTGATTAGCCTGAGTACGGCTGTAGTACTACCCGGCGCACAACAACACCAAGTGGAGGAAATATGCGATTTCCTGCGATGCCTGACGAGATGACCAGCGAGTGGCTTACGCAGATCTTGATTGACGCGGACGCAATCAAAGGGGGGTGGGTTGACTCTTTCGAGGCGAAAACCATCGGCGGCGTCAAGGGCGCGCTGGGGCAACTTTTTCGCCTAAATCTGACGTATGAGCCGATTGACATGCTTGCCCCTCATACGCTGATCGCCAAGTTTGCGCCGGCAGATGCCGAATGGCGGATGAACTTTCACCACGCAGGCTTCTTCGAGCGTGAGGTTCGCTTCTACCGTGAGTTGGCCGAAGAGGTAACGTTATCCGTACCTCACTGCTACTACAGCGCCCTCAACGAGGAAACTGGCGAGTTTGTGCTTCTGCTTGAAGACCTGGCTCCAGCTCGCAACGGGGACCGGCTCGTCGGCTGTTCGCCGGCCGAAGCAGAGTTGGCCATTCGCGAGGCCGCCCGATTCCATGCTGCGTGGTGGGAAAATCCACAATTAATCCAGAGCCATTGGGCGCACTCGCCCGACGTCAGCAACACATTCCAGGTTGTACAATATCTCTATCAACAGAGTTGGAAGCCTTTCACCAGCAGGCTCGCATCCAGTTTGCCGAAAACGATTGTAGAGATCGGCCAACTGCTTGAGGATCGGGGCACACAGGTCTACGAGCATTTGCATCGACCACCCCAGACTCTGGTTCACAATGATTTCATGTTGGACAACTTTTTCTTCGCCGAAGTGGACGGTGGGTTCTCGCTGACAGTAATTGACTGGCAACTCCTCACAGTAGGACGAGGCGCCATGGACGTGGCCTCCCTTTTGGGTGGGAATCTATCAATCGATGATCGACGCACGCACGAAATGGATCTGTTGCGCACGTATCACGCGGTACTCATGGAACATGACGTCCGCGCCTATTCCTTCGCTCAGTGTTTGGATGACTATCGGCTCTCCATGCTAGATGGATTCATTCGAATGGTCATCTCCATTGGCGGCGATGGCCTCACAGACGAACAGGCCCGAGCGCATCGTGAAATCATCTGGCCAAGATTTTGCACAGCAATTCTTGACTTGAACGTAGATGCGCTGCTGCTGACCCTTCTGGAAGGGACTTAACCGAAAACGCTTCTTTTCAGGGAAAGATTTCTCACATGTCGATCACTACTTTGGGAAAGCCGAAAGGAGGAAACAGCACGATGGCGATTCTCTATCTGCTGGGATGTGCGACAGTCTTTGGCGCCTTCATCTGGGCCACGAAAGGCCACTTCGTACAAGGGACCAAGACGATCCCGACTTATCTCATCTACCTGTTCTCGGTGGCTACGTTTGTTTGCGGGGTGGTCGCTCTCTTTTTGCAGCCGCCATCCGTCTGGCGAATGGGGTTGGGCACGCTGGTTTCGCTGCTCGGCGCGGCGCTCTTCTTCTGGACGGTTCACACGGACCCGACACACGCGGCCTCTACCTGGCCTACGCCAGAGAGAAACCGAGGACATTGGTCTATCGGGGTCCATATGCCATCGTTCGCCACCCGTTCTATCTGGCCTATCTCCTCTTTTGGCTGGGCATGGTTGTGACCGCGCCCTGGTGGCCAACGCTTGCCTGCCTGCTGGCTTTGCTCTGTCTCTATGTGATCGCGACGCGCGTGATGAGGAATCGAAATTTGAGGAGACCGAGTTTAGCGAAGCGTATCTGCAGTACAAGGCCGATGTGGGTTTTCTAACGCCCGATCCGTGGAGAATCCTCCACCGTTCGTCTGTGCCCAACACGTTCCGACTACGAAGAGGTTAACATGAACATCTTTGACAATGAACTGGACTTAGCCTATCCCAACGACGAAGGCTTTCGGCTGCATATCGCACGAACTCCGGCCATGCGCAAGCTTGTCTACCGTCTTCGCTATCGCGCCTACACCGACGCCGGCGTGCAACTGCAACGCGATGATGGCATCTTTCCTGATAAGTTCGACCGTTGCCGCAACTGCGTCTCTCATGTATTGGTGCAGAACGGCGTCGCCATCGGTTCGATTCGGGCCAATCGTTGCACAAGCGAAGATGAGACGAGTCGGCGCGCAGGAGGCATATGCCGACGAAATTGCCTCAGCCATCGGGGCGGGGAAAACATACGTGGAATCCAATCCGTGCTGGCTACTTTGTTCATCCGCCAGCAATCTGGTCAGGCCGCACGACGATAATCGTGATGTAGGCCTCCCAAAATGGGTAGAGCTACGATCGTTCCCGAACCAGGTTGATCAGCCGGTGACATCGGGATCGCCTGCCCGATTCCTTGATGCGGTCGTGACGTGTTGTAGTACTCAACGCCGGGACAATCGCTTGATGTACTCCACGCTGCTTGCGCTAATTCTGCACAGGAATTCGATGATGACTTGGCACATTCGGCACCCACTCCATTGAGGTTCAATAGAGCATTAGGATAGCCGCTGTTTTCAAGTTGATCAACTCCTCCAAAAGCCCCGATACACTGGTCGGATGAGCAAAGTAGCCAGCACGGTCTTTGAATCAGAAGGCTGTGAGATTGTCTTGACCCCGTTGCAGGCGCCCAATGCGAATTCACATCCGGAGCGCTGGATTCGGACGGCGAGAAATGAGTGTCTTGACCACATTCTCATCTTCAATCAGACCCATCTCGTATCGGTACTGCGAGAATTTGAAGCCTACTACAACGAGAGGAGACCGCACCAGGGAATCGGACGACGCATGCCGGTGATGCCAGATTCAGAAAGCCTGAACAAGGGACCGATTCGACGTCGAAACGTGATTGGTGGCGTCATTCATGACTACTATCGCCTCGCAGCGTGGGCCAGTTTCTCTCTGGGAATCAGTTTTCGCACCATACGGGCTACAGAACGGATGCAGCGTTCAGACCCGACAATGCCAAGGCCGTTCCAAGAAATTGAATCCCGAAAATGTCCCCAGCACTGGCCCGGCAGTTCTCTGGTTTTGCGGAAAACTTGTGGCCAGTGCTGGGGATGTGAATTCTCGGAACGGCCCAAAACGGCTGTACTCTATCAAACGGGGTCTATGCCACCAATGAAGAAACCACGCATCGCCGGAACCAGACTGCTAAACGGGCACACAGGCACCATGGTAGTACCGGCCTTAACTGTCTGAACTTCTACAGCATACACCATCGCCGCTCTCGCCTGTTACTTCCGGTTGGAAGAGCGCACAGCGCCCTGGCGGGACTGCTTAAATGTGAAATCGTGAACTAATGGAAATGAGCAAATAGCGATAGACCGAGTCGGCAACGGACGACAAACAGTTGAGCCCGGCAGCGGGCGTGTGGTCTCATCCATCTTCGTGGATGACGCCAGGCTCGCTTTGAGCCGTTGCCTCTGCACGCCGTTTGATGCCCAACAACATGGCGCGCTCCATGTTGAATAGGATCGGATCGGTGGACAGGCGCCACATGATCCAATTGGACAGGTCGGTTAGTAGGGTCGGTCGCGTGCGCAGAAGCAGGCGAGTCGCGCCCTCGTCAATTGACCACCAGGTAGAAGGTCCAGATCCAAGTGGTAAGCTGTCCGTCCGGATTGGGCGTGTCGCCGCGCAGGATCACGCGGTCGGCGGTTCGATGGCCGCGACGTCAAAGGCGGGATAGCCTTAGGGGCCCCCAGGCGTACCTAATCCCCAAGCAACGCGATCCTGGCATTCGGGCAAAATTGTGTCCGCGTTGCGCATTTGACAGCCGGCCAGATTTTCCAACCGCTCGTAGCTGTAGAGCGCCACCCCGCCCTTGGCCCATCTGCACCAGCCATGGCCAGACTCCGGCCACAGAGGCATAGATGGTAACCACGGTGTGGCGTCCAGCCGAGGCTCAGGCACCAGATTATCGCCGGGCAGAGCCATCTTGCCCTCCTCCACGTTGACGCCCCATTGGCTCTACCAGGGGCGAGATCAAGGGACTGGCGACAATGCTGCCGCCGATGGCGAGCAGGCCCAGCGTCTCATCAAAGAGGGTCGGGTTGAAGTTTTCCTGCGGATTGCTATTCATGTTGTTTCCGGTGTTCAGATCAACCGGCCCTCGTAACCTGCCTAGTGCATCGGCAAACTTGTCTTTGACGACCTGGCGAGGCCCTTTGTGCCGATGCATTCAGGTTCCGCCGCGGAATACACAGATCGTCAAAACAAGATTGGCGGAACACTAGGTATAGGTCAGGTGGCCTGGCTTTGCCGGCTTGCCAGGATTGAGGCCCGGGGCACGAAGCCGGCGTCGCTATCCACACTATGATTGCCGCCGTACGTGCGCCATTACATCCCGGCGCAAATAAGGCGATGGCTTTTCAGCCTTTGCCACTCGATCGGGGAGCCTTGTTTGCTGCCGTGGTATCAACGCTGGACTATGGTGGGTTGGCAATCGCCAGCACAATGGTAAAGATGGCGGCCACGCCCCACACGGCAAGAAAAGAGATATAGACAGTCAGATAAAGATCCGTGCTGCTACTCTGGTAGCGCACTCGTCCGTTGACCCCGAATCTTTATCTGAACATCTATAGTTCACTTTCAGCGTGTCCGGGTTGCCGATGCGAATGCCGCGCCGCTGCATAGACGCGGCGGACGATGATGCCGCGACCGGCGAAGTAGAGATACATGCCGCTGCCAACCAGCCCAACGAATGCCCATGCTGGTTGATTGAAGGCCAGCAGCAAGCCGGCAAGCGGCAGCGTCCACGGCACCGCCGTGTCCCAGTAGGGCTTCGCCGCGCGCACATCGGCATAAAGGTCGGATCGACTCGGACTCCGGCTCGGTCAGCCCAAGCTGTGTGGCCCTCACCGGCCAGAAGGTAGCGATGAACTGCCCGACATAGCCGATGCCGGCGAGGATAAATATAGATGTTCAGAAAAAGATTCGTGAATCATGCCTCGACCCCTAACGATTTACAGTAGCGCCCCATGAGCGCCAGGATTTCGTGAGGCAAGTCAGCGAACTGCTGGAGGGCATTTTCCACCGAAGTCGGTCAAGTCGTCGAAATTGGGAAAGTACTTGAGATGGGTGGCCTGTTTCTTGACCTTTTTCCACAGGAACTCGATAGGATTGAAGTCCGGCGAATAGGAAGGCAGTTGGAACTTGGTGAGTCGTTCAGCATGGGCCGCAAAGAATTCCTGCATCGCTTTGCTGGTGTGATATCGGGCGCCGTCCTGAATCAGGATGATGTGCTGCTCGGTCTGGTCCAAGACCGTCAACAGAAAATCATGGTAGCTCCCGGTGTTGAAGCGTCCGGTCTGGCCTTGCCAAAAGAGGCGACCGGAGAAGAAATCGATCAGACCAAAGACCTTGTAGGACTTGCGTTTGCCACAGGTCTTGACGATGGGCTGCTCGCCTTTGGGCGCCCATGTGTAGCTCAGAGAACCCCACTGCGCAAAACTGGCTTCGTCACCGAACAGGATCATGGCATTTTTCTGCTCAGCAAGACGCAGAATCTCTGGCCAGGTCTCTTCTTCCCACTCAAGACGCGCCGCTTCATTCAGATGATCAGAGGCAAAACGAGCCTTCTGGAACGAAAAACCCAACTGGTCCAGCAACTCACAGAGGTAATGCGGATGATATTCCACGCCAAATCGCTTCATGATCAAGTGCTGAATCAGCACCGCACTCCAGCATCCGGTCTGGTAGCCGGCCGCTTCCGGACCCGCTTTGATCAGTTCAGCCAACTCCTTTCGTTTGCTCTTGGTCAACTTGGGCGGTCGTCCGGGCGGCTTCCGATAGACCAGGCTCGCTACACCCCGGTACAGAAAGGCATTGATATAGTCACGCACAGTCTGTTCGCCCAAATCGAGCATTGTCGCCACTTCATCGACTGGCTTGCCATCGACCACAGCCAGCAGTGCATGGATACGCCGCACCAATCGCACCTGCCCGCTTCCATATGCCTGGTGCAGACGCTCGATGACTTCTTGACGAAGATGGTTGCTCAGACGTATCCTGATGTTCATGAGAGATGCCTCCTTTCGTTTTGGTTTTGGCACCTGAAAGGATCGCATCTCTCTATTTATTTTTCAACTTTATGACAAACCAAATCACGAATCTTTTTCTGAACGTCTATAGAGTGATTCCCAGATGACATTCATCTCGTGTATGCTCCTCAGGCTCTCAATGAATCCACCGCAGGAAGTGGAAATCCTACTACGGAAACACAGAGAAAGCTCAGTGCCCTCCATACTTCCTCTCTGTCTCCCTGGTGAACAATGTTCTTCTGCAGTAGGGTCCCCGATCAAAAGATAATCTCAAAATGGACCATGGTCCACACGAAGTAGGCCAGACCGACGATGGAACCGAAGGAAAGACTACCGGCCAGGAGAGGGTGATCTTCGGCTTTTCGAAGCGTAGACTCGTGGCCGTCGTCACGATGTTGGCCCATACAAACCAGAAGCTGACCCACGCCAGCAAATAGTAGCCCCACCGAGGACTGGCGAAGACAAGGACGATGCCAAGAATGGTTATCGGACAGGCAAGGAAGATGTCGGCCACTGCCATGCCGTCGAAGAGCTTCTGCTACGTGCCGGAGTCAACTGTGCCGTCCGGATTGTCCATCGCCTTGCCGCGCAGCACCTGGATCTGCCAACCCCACACGATGAGGGCAAGCAACCCGATTAGGGCCAGCAACACGTGTAGGGTGATCTGTGAAGCCAGGCTAAGTCCTTGCATTTCATCCTCCAGAGGTTCGAGCTGTCAAGAGACCTAAAATCTCGCGCAGTTGATGGTAGGCAAGCGAAAAGTGTCCCTCATTCGGAAGGGAATCCGCCTGGCAATTGGGGATGGCAGCCGCAACGAAATGGCCCACGGTGACGGCACGTTTCGATCCTGTTCGCCATGCCATAGATGGACGTCTGCATAGATATCGCCCAGGTCGAACCCGTATGGTGCGGAAAACAGATCCCGGCCCATCCACACTCAGAACACATGCAACTATGGTGCTGCCGCTATCGAGGGTATTCTCCTTACTTTGGATGCCGTAAACAAGTTCAAAGTGAGGAGTGTATGTTCTTCTGGGCTTTGTCCGTCATCGGTTCATGGCTGCTCGACATCTTGGCATTGCGCGTCTCACAAATGACGAAAAAGACCTCGAGTTGTTGATCCTGCGCCACCAGGTCAGCGTTCTCGAACGTCAGGTCAATCGCCCACGTGTTTCCCGGCTAGAGAAGCTTGCGCTTGCAGTGATCGCCAACAAACTCAAACAACAGGCCGGATCGTACGCGTCGACAGTTGGCTCAGGCTGTCTTGATCTTCACGCCCGAAACCGTTCTTGGCTGGCACCGGGAACTCGTGAGACGCAAGTGGACCTTCAAACATCGACGTCAACCAGGCAGACCTCGGACAGATTCAGAAATCGAAGCATTGATCGTGCGCTTGGCGCGTGAGAATCCGCGGATGGGCTATGGCAAGATCGAAGGAGAACTGCTCAAACTTGGAGTTGATGTCGGCAAGACGACCATCAAAGAAATCTTGCGCCGCCATGGCATTCCGCCAGTTCCTGAGCGAGGTCGCTCAACTTGGCGAGCGTTCCTCAATCATTACAGGCACCAGATGCTTGCCTGCGACTTCTTCACCGTGGAAACGGTCTTGCTACGCACGATCTATGTGCTCTTCTTCATTGAGCTCGGAACGCGACGTATTCATGTCGTCGGCTGTACCAGCAATCCCGATTCAGCCTGGGTCACCCAGCAAGCTCGCAACTTGATCTGGGATCTGCAAGAGCAAGACACGGAGTTTCGCTACTTGATCCATGATCGCGACTCGAAGTTCAGCCAGAGTTTCGAGCACGTCTTCGAATCCGAAGGCTGTGAGATTGTCTTGACTCCGCTACAGGCGCCCAATGCGAATTCACATGCGGAGCGCTGGGTTCGATCCGTGCGAACCGAGAGTCTGGACAAGCTGCTCATCGTCAACCAGAGCCATCTACGCTCAGTGATGTCCGAGTATGTCGACTACTACAACACAGCTCGGCCACATCAAGGCATCGATCTTCAGACACCGATTCACCAAACCACGCAAAGCCGTGACGGTCCGATCCGGTGTCGCAACGTACTGGGAGGCATCATCCACGACTACTATCGCAAGGCTGCGTAGCCCCGTATTGCCGGTCGGATGGATTTTTTAGACCATACACGGCCAGATTCTTCGCCAACAGAGAATCAAAGAGATCCTGACTGAACTGTCCGTTCGCTACGGCCTACATGAAGACAATACTGGATCGCTGGCGAAAATGTCCACGGATGACGTAAGTAGCCAGCACGGTCGAATAGCCCAACGGGATCAATTCGCTGTCGCG
>CAVOQD010000034.1:0-324339 GCA_963698255.1 uncultured Chloroflexia bacterium
CAGTATCGGTCTGTTGGGCGGGCTTGTCAATGACGGGAAAAGTCAGAGCCTACTGCTTGTTGAATAATTCCGACTGCTTCAGGCTGATGCAAACACCTTTACTTCGTCTTCCAATCGATCTGCCAACAGATCCTTGGCCTTCTCGATCTCGTAATGGGTTTGGATCCCGGTCCAGAACTCCACCGACATGCCGAAATATCTCGCTAACCTCAATGCCGTATCTGCGCTGATTCCTCGTTCACCACGAACGATTTTGCTGATACGCATGGCAGGCACGCCAATGTCCTTCGCCAGTCGATACTGGCTAATTCCCATCGGTGTCAAGAACTCTTCCAGCAATATCTCTCCTGGATGGATAGGCGGGTAATCTCTCATTTTTCCCCTCAATGGTAGTCTACAATCTCGACTTCGTACACGCCATCATCTCTCCATTCAAAACAGATTCGCCATTGGTTGTTTATCCGGATGCTGTGCTGACCTTGACGGTCACCCTTTAACGCTTCAAGTCGATTAGAGGGAGGCACACGAAGATCATATAGCGATGCTGAGCGATGGAGCATTATCAGCTTGCGTTCAGCGATCCGCTGAATGTCCTGTGGCAGCCTTCTAGAGAAACGGCCAGTGAGCACCCTTTCGGTCTCCTGATCTCTGAACGACCTAATCATGCACCAATTATAACCGTTTTGGATATCATCGTCAAGGGTTACAGTTTGTGGCGACTGGGAAAAATCACAAGCCGAATGATCCCAGTTTAAGAATGGCGAGGCCGCTGAGGCAGGGGTCTATCAGACGGCGGAAGGAGGGCGCGGTGTAGGCGAGCCAGTCAAGAAGCCGTCCACGCTGAGGTGTTCGTCGATGTCAGGCCAGCAAGCTGTTGCCCCCGGTCCGATAAACTCGTAGTTCCGGCGTTGCAGCGCCGAGGCTTGCTCCAAGCGCCAGGACCACTGGAGGAGGGAGGCTGACGACACGTCCATCAGAGAGTTCGGCAGTGATCTGTTTGTCGGTCACTTGAATCGCGATGAACCTGAGCGGTTCGTTGGTGGGCGAAAAGGTTGGATGCTCACAACGGGTGACAGTGTTCATTCGCACGTCACAATGCTACAACCGGTTCAATCACCGGCGTTCTTTGCTCGGTTTCGTAAGGCTGGATCAGAACTGAAGCAGGATTCCCGGTCTCGACCGCTAACCGACGAATCATCAGCAGCGTCAATGGGCGTTTTCGGTTGAGTATTTCAGAAACCCTGGCACACGTTCCAATCAGCGGCTCCAAATCCTTGCGCGACAGATGTCGACTCTCAAGATAATACTCGAGCGCGTCTATCGGATCAGGGTCCGGCAGATCATGGTGCTCGGATTCGGTATGCTTCTACCAGGGTCGCCAGTACTTCGAGTTCATCGCATTCGGGCGTATTCGGTTCGGCGTCGAAGAGAGCCTCTATCTCGGCCAACGCTACTTCGTAATCCGCTTCATTCTTTATGGGTCGAATCTCCATCTTTACCTCGTCAAACGTTCACTGCATCGATCTGGTCATATTCGGCATGTGTGCCAACAAATCGAATGTATACAATTCCCGTATTGTAGTGAATTTTTGTCACCAGCCGATATCGATTGCCTTTCTTCTACATGAATTGACCGCGATCATCAAGGTGTACAAGCTGCAAATCCATTGTGGGCAGGCTGTTTGAAATTGTCGACTGATGAAACTCGTCAAGTCTTCCGACTGCTAAAGAATCATAGGCAGATGTGACAGTTTCAAGGTATGAACTTGGTATAACAGATCGGTTTGCACTTGCAGCATGTTCGAAGGCGAGAATAGAGTCTTTCATGCCGGTGTAAACCCACCCAATACCATCGATGTCACATTCTAGAAATTCAGTCACATCAACCCGTGAGTAATTCCGTTCACGTGAATCCAATTTATCCAATTCATCTTCTGATACTTCGAACAATATGCCGTAGATCTTGGATTTTGGACTTCGCTGACTGTTCAAAAAGGTTATGAATACGTTTGGACGAGCCTGAGTTTTTGGTTCAATGTAGCTTTTATAGTTTGGAACTACGACTGCATTGTCCATTCCAAGATTCCATACGCGTGCATAATCATGCAGATAGCAATTGCGATAATTCATCTGAGAGTCTGTGCTACGGTTTAGTGAATTTTCTAGGCTCTTGAGACTCACTAATGAGCCATAGCCAAAAACATAATGCTTTTGTTTCATATCGAAGCGCTTCGCTTGGCTGGTGTGTTGGTTGGGTCAGCGGATGGACGATGATCAGTGTTGCTGGTTTGACTCAGTATCGATCCGTCGGGCGGGGTTGTCAATAAGCTAAAAGTCAATAGCTCCGTCCATTTATGGCGGAGCTATTGAGCGACGCCCCTTGAAAGGGGCTGAATTGGCGTTGAAGCCCCTTTCAAGGGGCGCCGCTCAATAGCCCGGCGGCTTCAGCCCCGGGCGGTCAACCACAACCACAGAAAATGCCATGACCAGAAAAATCCGGCTCTTCGGGATCTCATGAGGCTGACAACGGATCGATGAGGTTCCGAGCGTGTCATCCCCAGAGATCCCAGAGAGCCGAAAATCCAACATGGACAAAAGCGCCAAATGTGGAGACAATAGGGTAGCGAACCCAACCCGGCGCAAATGAACAACAGATGACTCTGCTGCAAAAACCACGAATGACACGAATTTCCCGAATTGCACCACTGAGAAAATTCGTGCAATCTGTGAAATTCGTGGTTCTCGCAGTGAACTCACAAATTCCGGAGGATAGGCAATGCGCAAAATCGCGGTGGCGCTCTCGAAGGGCGGTGTCGGCAAAACGACCACTGCCGTCAACCTGGCGGCGGGCCTGGCAGAGGCCGGCAAGCAAGTGCTCGTCATCGATCTGGACAGCCAGGGTCAGGCAAGTAGAATGCTCGGCGTCGACGCGGACGCCGGTCTCGCCGAAGTCGTCAGCGGCGACATCGCGCCGTCCGATGCAGTCGTCGCGGCGCGACCGAACCTGGACATACTGGCCGGCGGCATCGGCCTTGCCGGGCTGAAGCGGCTGATCGCACGCAAGGACTTTGGCGGTGAGCGCACCGTCGCCGAAGCATTGGCGTCCCTGGACGGCGAGTATGAGTACGTGGTGATGGACACGGCGCCGGGATGGGATACATTGACGGTCAACGCTCTCTTCTACGCCCGCGAGGTGCTGGCGCCGGTGGCGCTCGAAGTGATGGCGCTTCAGGGCCTGCTCGATTTCACGCGCAACCTGGCATCGATCCAACGATATCAAGAGGATCTGAATTTTCGCTACATCCTGCCCACCTTCATGGACCGGCGCGTGCGCAAGTCCGAAGAGATCCTCAGCCAACTGACAACCCATTTCGACAACCAACTCTGCATTCCCGTCCGCTACAACGTTCGTCTTTCCGAAGCGCCAGGCTATGGCCAGACCATCTTCGAATACGCTCCGAATTCGTACGGAGCCCAGGACTATCTTGCACTCACCGAAAGGATCATCGCTGATGAGTAATCGCAAAGAGACGCCGGACGTACTGGGAGAAATTTTTGGCAGTCCATCCAAGCCAACGCCATCTGTCTCGGCAACATCCGTGCCGAAATCTGTCGATTCCAAGGCAGAGGCGCAAGCGACGCCAAAGGCCGCACCATCCAATGTCCAGGGCAAGCCAAAGCGAAAAGTGGCCACCGCTAATTCGCCGACCGCCAAGACACCGACCGCCAAGACGCCCATTCAATGGGCGTACATGGAAGTCATCTTCCGAGAGTTTCGTGGCTGGCGACCACGGTACGTCAATGGCGTTGAGCTGGATGACTGGAAGGAGCAGCCCGAGATCGGCGACTATCTTAACCAGGTGGGTCAAGAGGGTTGGGAGATGGTCGGCATCGTCAACAGCCGTCGCAACATGCGTGATGTCTACTTCAAGCGTCAGGTCGCCTGATCTGATTGACACAGGACCCGATTGCCGATAGACTCAGGGCAGCACATAGCCTCTTCCGCCCCTCAGAATAGCCAAGGAGAATCGATGCCATGTTAGAAGAGACCGATCTTTCGCTTTCCCTCTCCAAGCGCGCATTCAAACTGGTCATGCATGGCCAGATTCAACGAATGTATGAATTGGAGCATCTGGCATACACAACTCAGGTGCCCGTCATCATTCTGTTCGAAGGATGGGACGCTGCGGGCAAAGGCACCGTCATCAGCCGACTTACAGAACGCCTGGACCCACGCGGGTTCAAGGTGCTGCCGACCCAGGCCCCGCGTACCCACGAGAAGCAAAAGCCTTGGCTTTGGCGCTTCTGGATGCAGCTTCCCCGGCGCGGCCAGATGGCGATCTTTGACCGCAGTTGGTATGGGCGCGTGCTCGTCGAACGGGTTAAAGGATTGACGCCCATTCCAGATTGGATACGGGCTTATGAAGAGATCAACGGCTTCGAACGGACACTGGCCGCCGATGACATCGTCATGGTCAAATTCTGGCTGCACATCAGCCGCGAGGAGCAATTGCGTCGTTTTATTGCGCTGACACTGGATCCGGACACGGCGTGGCAAGTCACGGCTGAGGATTGGGAAAACCACCGCGAATATGATGAGTACGAAGCTGCCGTGGAAGACATGCTCACGAACACGAGCACGCCCCACGCCCCGTGGACAGTCGTGCCCGCCAACGATATGAACTACAAGACCTACTTGGTCTTCAAGACGATCATCGATCGGCTGGAAGAAGCGCTCGACGTGGAGCGAACTGAGTGGAAAGGTCTGGCCACGCTCGAAGCCGAAGCCGAGAAAAAGGCCCAGGCCAAGAAAAAGAAGAAGCAGGCCAAGAAATCGAAGGTTGAAGATGCAAGTCGTGGCGATGACGGCCCTCATGCCGAGCAGATCATCGAACAGGTTGACGGAGCGCCGACAGTGGCTGTGGAAGTAGCTGTGGCTGTGGAAGAGATCGTACCCCAAAAGGTTGTAGCGGACGAGTTCGACACGGTGAAGAACCAGACGGAAGAAATCCTGACGGAAGGAATCCGAGCGCAAGATATCCCCGACGAAGAATCCGAGATAGACAAGATCGAGGAGGCCACCCACAATGCTTGAAATCATCGATCTGGACCAAAAACTCGACAAGAAGGAATACAACCGGCTACTCAACGAATATCAGACGGTCATCCGCATTCTCGGCTACCATCTGCATATGCAGAAACGGCCCGTCGTCATGGTTTTCGAAGGCTGGGACGCCGGCGGCAAGGGCGGGGCCATTGGTCGTCTGACCGAGCGGATGGATCCGCGGGGCTATGTCGTCCATCCCATCGCAGCACCCAAGGGCGACGACGCGGACAAGCACTACCTATGGCGTTTCTGGCGCCGATTACCCGCACGGGGTGAAATTGCCATCTTTGACCGCAGTTGGTATGGTCGTGTCATGGTTGAGCGGGTCGAGGGCTTCTGTAGTGAGGCCGAATGGAAGCGCGCCTACCGCGAGATCAGAGAGTTCGAACAGCAGCTTGTCGGCTTCGGCGCCATCATGTTCAAGTTTTGGATGCACATCAGCAAGGAAGAGCAACTCAGGCGCTTTGAAGCGCGTAAAGGGCGTCCCCACAAGGCCTGGAAATTGACCGACGAAGACTGGCGAAATCGTGAGAAATGGGATATATATGAGGCCGCGGTTGAGGAGATGCTGATCAAGACGACGACGGCTCAGTCGCCATGGACCATCGTCGCCGGAAATGACAAGCGTTCGGCTCGAATTCAGGTGTTGAAGACGGTCGTAGATCGCCTCGGCGAAGAACTACATGTCGACGCCTCGCCGGAGGCCATGGCCGCGCTGCCGCCCATCGCTGCGCCCACGCCCATTCCGGATTGGGCCAAGGTAGAAGCGGCTTCTTTCGGCATCGAAGTTCCGGCCTGAACCTTGATTGACGTTCAATTGCAACCATCAAAATAAGAAGGAAATGGATACCATGACTCAACCGTTCAAAGAAGCGCAGTCGACCGTCAACGATGGATTCCCGTCCAATGGATCGTTGTCCATGACTGCCGCCCGGATCTACGCCCCGCGCGATCTGCGAATCGATACCGTGCCTCACCCAGGCCGGCCCGGTCCTGAGCAGGCGCTGCTACGCGTCACTGCTGTGGGCATTTGCGGCAGCGATCTGCATACGTTTTTGGATGGCCGCATCGGCGACACATCCGTCCAGGAACCGCTGATCATGGGCCACGAATTTGGCGCTGTGGTCGAGGCCGTGGGGGAGAATTGCCTGGACGGCAACCACCAGCCGTTGCTGCCGGGCACGCGCGTGGCCGTCGATCCGGCCCAGCCCTGCGGGCGCTGCGAGATGTGCGAGAAGGGGCATCCGAACCTCTGCCATCGACTGCATTTTTGCGGCCTCTACCCCGATCCGGGCAGCCTGTGCGAGTACATGATCATGCCGGCCCACACCTGCTTCCCGGTGCCGGATGAGATCGACGACGCCGGCGCGGCCATGCTGGAGCCGCTGGGCGTGGCCATCCACGCCATCGATCTGGCCAAGATCCGGGTGGCTGACAGCGTCGCCATTATCGGAGCTGGGCCCATCGGCCAGTATATTCTGCAATTGGCCAAGCTTTCCGGGGCCGATCCGATCTTTGTCAGTGACAAGCTGGAGTGGCGGCTGAAGCTGGCCGAGCGATTCGGCGCAGTGCCCATCAATTTCGACGAGGTGAACCCGACTGAGTTTGTCAATGAGGCCACGAACGGACGGGGCGTGGATGTCGCCATCGAGGCCGCCTGGGCCGACCATTCGGTGCAGACAGCCGCGGAGATGGCCCGACTCGGTGGTCGTCTTGTGCTCGTCGGCATCCCCGGACCGGATGATTTCGAGATGAAACATTCGACGGCCCGGCGCAAGGGGCTGACCATCCGCATGTCACGGCGGATGCAGCATGTCTACCCGCGTGCCATCCATCTGGCCGAGATCGGCGCTGTCGATCTCAACGGGATCATCACGCACCATTTCCCGCTGAGCCAAGCGCCTGAAGCCTTTGCCATGAATGTGGACTATCAGGATGAAGTCGTGAAAGTGATTGTGGACGTGTCGCAGTCGTAGAACAAGCTGGCAAAAAAGAGGGGCCGGTCTCAGACCGGCCCCTCTTTTTTGCCAGCCGGTTTATCCCCCGGCAACCTTGGCCTTGTAGCCAAGGTCGTTGAGCAGGGCGACGATCTTCTCCCGTTGCTCACCCTGGATCTCGATGTCTCCATCCTTGATCGCTCCGCCGGTGCCCAGCTTGTTCTTGAGGTATTTGAGCAACGCTTTCTTGCCCTCGGTCGGGCTCTTCACCCCTTTGATCACCGAAACTGTTTTGCCGCGGCGCCCGGAGCGATCGCGAAAGACGCGCACCGGTTCGTTTTTCTGCAAACCAGGAATGGGGGCCGCCGGGTTGGCCGGGAGCTTGACCGGTTTGACCTCCGGCTCAGGTTCGGGATCGGTCGAATAGGCGAGTTTAGAATTTTTGTTGGCCATGATCGTATTCCTTCTACAGTCTTGGACCCAACGCAGGTCCATATTTTTCGCCCGTGGGGACAGGTCTCAGATCTAGCTTCCTGCGCATCAAAGAACATCTAGCAAAACGAGACGTCCACGATTTCTGGAATGTCCTTGGTCGACATATCGCCGGGCAAAACGGCCGATGCGGGCAATGGCCTGTTGTGCATCCGGCTCGAAGGCATACATGAACTGCCAGACGTGGACCATGTTCTCCCATGCCTCAAACTCGACGTGGACGCCGGCCGCTGACGCACGCTTGGCCAGGCGGGCGGCATCATCATACAACATCTCAGCCGTGCCTGCCTGGATCAACAACGGCGGCAGGCCATGGAGGTCTGCGTAGAGCGGTGAAATCCGGGGATTACGCGGGTCAACATCGCCCACGATTTCGGGGACGACTCGCCGCATGCCGACCATATTCAAGTAGTCGGCATCGCTGTTGGGCAACAGTGTGCGGCCGGTCAATGCTAGATCGGTCCAGGGCGAGAGGCAGATCCCGGCGGCGGGCAGAGGCAGGCCGGCGTCACGCAGCGCCAACATCAAGGCCAGGCTCAGGCCGCCGCCGGCAGAGTCGCCGGCTATCACGATCCGTCCGGGGTCAAATTCGGACGCCAGCAGCCGCCAATAGACCGACCACACATCAACCAGCGCGGCGGGAAAGGGATGCTCGGGCGCAAGCCGGTAGTCCGGGACGAGCGCGTTCAACCGTGTCTGCCTGGAAAGTTCGGCCACCAACGAGCGATAGGTGACCGGTGAACCGGCCACATAGCCGCCGCCGTGCAGGTAGAGTAGAACCCCTTCGCTTCGACACCCGGGCACGCTCACCCACTCACAGGCGACACCGCCGACCTCAGCCGGCGTGACGGAGATATCCTGCGGCAACGGCGTATTGCCCAACTGCGCCATCTCATGGCGCATCTGTTTCACCGGCGTCGATTCGTCGTCGGGAATGGTCGACGCCATGATCGCCACCACCAGTTCATAGAGCAGCGACCAATCCGTCCGTCGGGGACCATAGCGCAAGCGATGAAGCAGTGTGCTCACCGCCACGCGACCCAGAAGAAAATTGAGGGCTATGAAGGATCGGACTTGGCCGGCATAGTTATCCGGCTGGGCGACCATGATGTGGCTCATCTCCTTTGACCGCGGTACTCAAGAGGAACCGCGGATGGGCGCAGATAATACAGACGCCTAGGCGTCTGTCGGAGTGGGCAATAAATAGACCGCGGATGCGGCGGAACAGGCGGAAACAGCCTGATTTTTCGATTTTATCGGCATTTATCAGCCAAATCCGTCTAATCCGTGGTCTATCGTTGTTCTCTCCGACAGGCTCCTTCCTAGACGATAGCCAACACAGCCGTCAGCGTGAACGCGCTGGCCAGCGTCGAAAAGAGCACGGTGGTGGTCACGAAGTCGGGCAGCAGATCGTGCTCCAGCGCGATGAGCGAGGCGAGCACGGCCACCGGCATGCTGGCCTGGAGGACGCCGGCGCCCCGTTCGATGCCGGTCAGCCCGAAGAACGAGGCCAGGCCCAGCGCCAGGATCGGGCCGACGACCAGACGCAGACTGCCGCCGATGATCACGTCGCGGCTGAAGGTGGGCCGCCCCATGTGCGCCAACTGCACGCCCAACGTCACCAGCATGACCGGGATGAGCGCTCCGGCCAGCAGGCCGATTGCCCGCCCGGCGAAGAGCGGCATCTCAAGGTTCAGGCCATTGACCAGAAAGGCAGGAAAGACGGCAACGATCCCGGGCGTCTTGAAGGCGGAAAGAACCGCGTTTCGTCGGCTGCCCTGATGCCACGTCGCCGCCATCACGCCGATGATAAAGCCGGCGATGTTGCCGACCAGGAAATAGACCGAGGCAGCGACCAAGGCTTCATCACCCAACTTGAATTGGATGATGGGAATGCCGAAGTTGCCCACATTGCCGAAGGCCGCCACCAACACAAACGCCCCGGTCATCTGCGCCGAACTCCTGGTCAGCCGGGCAACCAGAAGGGCCACCAGCACAGTGCCGAGCGTCACTGTCAGCATGAAGATGGCCATGCGTGCGGCCAGGGCTGCCGCGATGTCGGCATCGCTGAAGACGTTGAAGACAAAGGCCGGGACCAGAATGAAGTAGGCGAACTTTGAGAGCGTGCGCGCCTCCAGATCGAGGCGCGGACCAACCAGATAGCCGACGACCACCAGACTGAAGACCGGGACAAGGACGTTGACAAAGATCGCAAAGAGTTGTGACAAACGCCGCTACCACTCCTCGTAGCGGACCAACTCATCCAGCGACTTGCGTTCCTTGGGCTCCGCTTCGATGGCCGGGTACCCCAGCGGCGTCATGGCCACGATGCGCACGCGATCTGGAATGCCCAGGATGGCACGCGTCGCCTCCGAATCGAAGGAGCCGATCCAGCACGCGCCCAGTCCTTCGTTGGCCGCGGCCAGGATCAGATGATCCATGGCAATGGCCACGTCGACGTCGATGTAGGATTTGCCGTCATCGCGGCGCCAGGCTTCATCGGTCAACCCGCAGGCGAAGATGACAACCGGCGCGTCCAGAAACCAATCCCGATTGTAGATGTGTTGCATCTCATCGCGACGGCCTTCGGTGTGGACCACGAGAAACTGATAGGGCTGGCGATTGGCGGCTGAGGGCGCCAATCGGGCCGCATCCAGCACACGATGGAGCTTCTCATCCGGCACCGGATTCGATTTGTAGCTGCGAACGCTAAAGCGCTGTTCAAGCAATTCCTGAAATTCCACAGTGTGCCTCCCGCTGGCTATTGGGTTGAAGTGGGTGAACGAACAGCAGAGCCGGCCATCATGGCCGCCGGGTTTGGCGGACAACATGAAAATTGACTTCGTTTGGGTGATGGTGCTTGCTGCTCACCTATTATCGCGCAGAACGGTGAGAGAGCAAACAGAGAAAGCGTGTTTCGTAACCAACCTGTAAGTCCACCGCAAAACCAAAGATCAGTCTCAGTTGACGGCCCGTACATAGAGACCGTCGCCGCGACGGATCTCCACGATGCCCAGCGACTGCAATGCCTTGACTGCCTCGCGTACCGAACTGCGGCCGTTGCCTAGTGTGTCCGCAAGCTCAAACTCGGGGACAGCGGATCGCCGGGCTTCATTCCTTGCGGCGCCTTCCCCAGGATTGGGCATCCGGGGGCTGTCGGTGCGTCGCAATCTGTATTATGATTAGATCCATTCTGTACTTGCCGCCGGCGGAGGGTGAATCGCTGGTGATTGTCGTCAGAGGTGCGCCGTACATATACGACGAAAGAAACCAGCTATGAATTCCAAAGAACGAGTCCGAATGGCGCTCAGTCACCAGGAGCCGGACCGGGTTCCTATGATGATGTCGGCAGGCGCAGTCGTGGTCGAACGGCTCAAAAGGCGCCTCGGCGTGTCGACCGATCGTGGGTTGCTGGAGGCGATGCAGATCGACGTTTTCGACATGCGCGGCATCGACTATCATGGGGCCATCGGGGCCAAGTATGTGGGTCCCGACAATCTGGGCATTGCATCAGACTGGCACGGCGAGTTCTTCGTACTCTTTGGCTACCACGAGAGCGAGATGGAGACACCTTTCGGACGCACCAACTCCATGGGGACGCCCTCGCTGGGCATCGATGCCTACCCGACCATCGCCGATCTGGCGCGTTTTCCCTGGCCCCAGCCCGACTGGTTCGACTACACGACCGTACGGCCCCAGTTAGAAGCGTGGTCTGATTTCGCCATCGCAGCCACTGGCTGCTCTGTCTTTCAGCATCCGCAGCTTTTCCGCGGCGTTGAGCAGTTGATGCTGGAGATGGCCTACGACCCTGAACTCACCGAATACATCCTGGATAAAGTGACCAACTTCTACTTCGGCTACTTCCAGCGTCTGTTCGCAGAGGTCGGCGATCTGATCGACATCTTCCGGCTGGCCGACGACATCGGCGATCAGGAGAAGCTGCTGATCAGCCCGCGCATGTTGCAGCGTTATCTGGCTCCGCGGCTACGCAAGTGCGCGGCGTTGGCCCACGAATACGACATCAAAGTGCTCTTTCACACTGACGGCAATGTGCGCAGCGTCATTCCGGATCTGATGGCGTGGGGCGTGGATATCCTCGATCCGGTGCAGCCCGAAGTACCTGGCATGAACGCCATCGAACTCAAGCAGGCGTTCGGCGACCGGCTCTCCTTCTCCGGCGGCGTCAGCGCCCAGGATGTGCTCTCGCTGCGCGGGGTGGACGAGGTCAGGGTTGAGGTCAAGCGGGTCATCGACGCCCTTGCGCCCGGCGGCGGCTACATTCTCTCGCCCGCGCATCCGTCGTTGCAGGTCGATATTCCGACAGAAAACATCATTGCGCTCTACGAGGCCGGATTGGAATACGGCAGGTATTAGTGACAGGGGCGGTTCATCTTTGCAGGACGAACATTACATCTCAATTTCAAGAAAAGGAAAAACACGATGGATTTCCATGTGACCGGCCTCATCCCGGCCGTCTTCACCCCGATGCACGAGAACGGCGACGTCAATCTCGATCTGATCCCGGCCATCACAGACCAACTGATCGGCGACGGAGCGGGCGGACTCTACGTGTGCGGCAGTACCGGTGAGGGCCCCTCGTTGACGCGTGAGGAACGAATGGCAGTGGCCGATGCCTACATTCAGGCCGCGAACGGACGGGTTCCCGTGTTGGTCCAAGTCGGGCACAACAGCCTGCGTGAGGCGCAGTTGCTGGCCCAGCATACCCAGGCCAGCGGAGCCGACGCCATCTCGGCGGTACCGCCCTCGTATTTCAAAGTGGCGTCGCTGGACAATCTGCTCGATATCCTGGCTGAACTGCTGACCGCTGCGCCCGAGATTCCCTTCTACTATTACAACATTCCCCACCTCACCAATGCCCACATCGATGTCGTGGCGCTGCTTGAGAACGCCGGCGAGCGCCTGCCCAGTCTCGTGGGCGTCAAGTACAGCAGCAGTACGGTCTACGAGTTGCAGGAATGCACAGCGGTGGCCGACGGGCGCTACAATCTGCTCTTCGGCTCGGACGAGATGCTGCTGAGCGGTCTGGTGGCGGGCGCACATGGTGCAGTGGGCAGCACCTACAACTTTGCGCTGCCGCTCTACAATCGTGTCGTTGCAGCCTTCCAAGCCGGGGACATAGAGGAAGCAATGCGTAGCCAGGCGCTGGCTGCGCACATGGTCCGCAATATCCTGCCCTACGGCAGCCCGGCGCTCAAGACCATGATGAAGTTCATCGGCCTGGACTGCGGTCCGGCCCGACTTCCGCAGATCTCATTGACAGCAGCC
Source organism: uncultured Chloroflexia bacterium (assembly GCA_963698255.1). Classification (GTDB taxonomy): domain Bacteria; phylum Chloroflexota; class Anaerolineae; order Caldilineales; family Caldilineaceae; genus JAWKOK01. The sequence continues at coordinate 12,823 of CAVOQD010000034.1, forward strand.
CAGGAGGCGGAACTCGGAGGCAAGGTGGAGGCAATCGGCTTCTTTGACTGGGGACGCGGTAATGCGGGACAATAGGCGTCAATACATGAAATTCAATCATCCAATTGGGAGAACCAACCATGCCACTGTTGTTTGATATGCCCCTGGAGGAACTTGAAGACTACCAGGGTACCAACCCCAAACCGGACGACTTTGACGTCTACTGGGACGCTGCGCTGGCCGAGATGAAGACGCTGGATCCGCAGGTGGAGTTGGAGCCGGCCGAGTTTCGTTCGGCCATCGCCGACGCGTTCCATCTCTGGTTCACCGGTGTGGGCGGCGCACGCGTGCATGCCAAACTGCTGCGCCCCAAGCAGACGGGTGAACCGCATCCAGCCCTACTCATGTTCCACGGCTATTCCGGCAGCGCCGGCTCCTGGGCGGACAAGCTGGGCTATGTGGCCCAGGGCTACACTGTTGCCGCGCTGGACTGTCGTGGCCAGGGCGGTCTCTCCGAGGACGTGGGCGGCGTCAAGGGCTGGACGCTGCGCGGCCACATCGTGCGTGGGCTGGATGATGCGCCGGAGAAGATGCTCTTCCGCCAGATCTTCCTGGACACGGCCCAGCTGGCCGACATCGTCATGGCAATGCCCGACGTAGACGCAGACCGCGTCGGCGCCACCGGCGGCAGCCAGGGCGGCGGGCTGACGCTGGCCTGCGCCGCGCTGGAGCCGCGCATCAAACTGGCCGCGCCCGTCTTCCCCTTCCTGAGCGACTACAAACGCACCTGGGATCTCGACCTGGACGTGGATGCCTACGCCGAACTGCGCGAGTGGTTCCGTCGCTTTGACCCGCGCCATGACCGCGAGGAGGAAGTCTTCACCCAACTTGGCTACGTCGACGTCCAGCACCTGGCCCCGCGCATCCGCGCCGAGGTCTTCATGGGCGTGGGTCTGATGGACAAGATCTGCCCGCCGTCGACCCAGTTCGCCGCCTACAACAAGATCACATCGCCCAAGTCGACGGCCATCTATCCCGACTTCGGCCATGAGGGCAACATGGGCGGGTTGCACGATGATGCGGTCTTTGCGTTCTTGGCCGGGTTGTAGGTTGGGGAACAGGGATTTGTGATTGGGGAGTAGAATTGCCCTTGACATGCACTGCTGATGGGGTTGCCTTCCGCTTTGTCGTAGGATGGTCCGAATCCAGTCCGGGATGACGAGTAGCACGGCAACGAAAATATCGTATCATGGATAGGATGACTGATTTACTTTCCGTTATCCACCGGATTGAGAAAGGTTGACTATCCATGAGTCGATTTCTGGTCTATTTCAGTTTGACGATCTTGCTCTTTGCAATGGCGGGATGCCAATCGGGGGCGCAAAGCAAAACAACCCAAACCCCCATCGGGGTCTCGCAGCCGATTTCCGTGTTGAATCAACCCGTATCAGCCTTGCAGGAGCCATCACCCCTACCAACGCCAATTCCATTCGCACCGCCTTCCCCATTGCCGGTTCCTACAAGGAAAAAATCGATACAGTTAAACCTGGACTGTACGCAAGAGGAGCAGTCCATCAAATGCCATGATCCGATCCTGAGAATGACGTTTGAGTATCCAGCGGAATGGGGCGAGATCAGGGCCGGGTTTGGGGAGGGTGGGTACAGTGGCTATGCCTACGGATACGGGTTCCAGAACGAAAACAGTGAGCAAACGGCTGGAATACGGGCAGGGGGGAGGAGCCGAGATTATTCAGAAGGACGAGGAGGGATCATAACTGATTTCAAAGGACTTGATTTCCCGGATGAGCCCTGTCAGATAGATTGGCCGTATCACTCGACGATTGTTTGCTATGAAATCAAACCGGGTGTGATATTTGAGGTTCGTGCATCCCCAGGAGAACACGTATGTTATCCTGGCCCAGGAGTTGCTGGAGGTGCAATTTCGGTGATAAAAATCGATCTGCCGACAAACTCCAAAATCAACGGATTCTTGTTTGCAGACCGGTTCTTGTCTGATGAACTGGAAAACGCACTGTACGGAATATTGGAGACAGATCAGGGAGGTCAGTTTACAAATTGTACAGAAGAGAGCTATGCTGAGTACGATCGGAAAATTCTAGAGATCCGCGACATGATCACGTCAGGCAATTTGGATAGCGAAAGCGAAGCAAACTTGAACGAACTACTCGATTTGGCCGGGTCTATCGTTTTCGATTGACATTGCGCCGGTCACGAAGGCCAGGCATGATCTATTGGGGATGTAGTGAACGAAACTGATCCAGGAGATAAGACGAAGCGCCTTGGCCATTTGCGCACCTTCGTGTTTTTTCGTGTCCTTCGTGGATAGCTATTTTTTGCATTGGCCTAAACTGAAACCTATAGGAAAAATGAAGATCACCGAGATCGAACTTTCCGTCTTTCAAGTTCCGGGCAACACACCCCGCTTCGATCTCATCGAACAGACCTCGCCGGCCAAACAGCGTTGGATCGCAACGCGCTCGCTAATGCAGCGCGCCGGCGATTCGTCCGGCGAGGAGATCCACGTGCTTCACGTGCGCACAGACGAAGGCATCCAAGGCGACTGCACGGTCGGCGATGCCCGCTACACCACCATGCGAATGGATGAACTGGAGCAACTCCGTATCCTGACCGTCGGCCAAGATCCCTTTGACCGCGAGCGGCTTTACACCAAGCTCCACGCGGCGACGCGCAGCCTCTTCACGCGTCCCGGCTGGTTTGGGGCATTCGACAACTGTCTGTGGGACATCGCAGGCAAGGCCGCGGGGCTGCCGGTCTATGCCCTGCTGGGCCGGGCACGGGAGCGCTGTCCGGCCTACTACAACAGCGGCGGCAAGACCGTGGAAGCGGTCGTCGAGGATTCGCTCAAGGCCGTCGAGATGGGCTTCCCTGCAGTCAAGGATCACCTGACAAACACGGCGGAAGAGAACATCGAGTGGTTCACTGCCATCCGCGAGGCCGTCGGGCCGCAGATCACGTTGCTTCACGATGCGGTGCTCAGCCACTACACCTACGACGAGGCGCTGCGTGTGGGGCGGGCGCTGGAGGAACTGCGCTTCCTCTGGCTGGAGGAGCCGCTGCAAGATCGGGACCAGCAAGGCTTGCAACGGCTGTGCGCTGCGCTGGACATCCCGGTCCTGGCTCCGGAAACCCTCATGCACGATGTCGATCTGAGCGCGCAGTGGCTGATCAGCGGGACGACGGATTGGCTGCGCGCCAACGCCCGAGTCGGCGTGACCGGTACCCTCAAGCTGGCCCATCTGGCTGAACTGCACGGGGCCAAGATTGAGTTGAATGGCCCGGGCGGGCTGTACGGCCTGGTACATGCGCACCTGGTCTGTGCCCTGCAAAACACCAGCTACTACGAGTATTTCCCCGGCGGCACGCGTGATGAGTTGGGACGTGAGATCGGCCTGCTCAACCCGCCAACGCCGCAAAACGGCATGATTGCGCCGCCGGCTGGCCCCGGCTGGGGCGCCGAGTGGGACTGGGATTATTTTAGGAAGAAACGAGTTGCCGGACTGTAACACCTGAGATACCCATCGAAAAGGCGCATTATTTCGTCATGTTCGACAGCCGCGACGATCCCGCGACGGTGCTCACCTATACTCTAACCACAAGGCGATAACATAACGCCACGGCACCTTAGAGTAAAAGGAGAGCGTCATGAACAAAATGAATCGGGTCAGTTTGGTCATCGGGATGTTGGCAGTGCTCGTGGGTATTTTCAGCAGCGCCGTCTTGGCAGAGCAAATGAATGGAGAGAGCACAGTAGATAGTACGGTGACACGGGTGGCCCATTGGCAGGCCATGAACCCGGATTTCTCTGACTCAACGCTGACGCGGGTGGCTCACTGGAAGGCCATGAACCCTGATCTCTCTGAATCGACGGTGACGCAGGTAGTCCATTGGCAGGCCATGAATCCGGATTTCTCTGAGTCGACGGTGACACAGGTGGCCCACTGGCAGGCCATGAACCCTGATCTCTCTGAATCAACGGTGACACAGGTGGCCCACTGGCGGGCCATGTCCGAGGTTTTCAGAGTGCACGAACTGGCCATCATTGACCGTGATGTTGTGGCAGATGCCAGTGTCGATCGTTGAGCAGTCAATCGCAGACGAATCGATAAAGGGCTGCTCACCAAGCCGACAAGACCGGTGCATCTTCCTGGACAGGGAATGATGCACCGGTCTTGTCGGCACGGGGATCAATACGCGCCTCTGCCGTCTGCATTTCTACCAAAGCATCGCCGACATCGCCCATGATCCTTTGCTGCCACCTCAAACCTTCGCTACAATGGGATTGGTGTTATTTCTATTTTTCTTTCGTTGCCCATTGTAAATCGAAAGCGTAGGGTGTTCCTGCATGACGCGTCGATGGTCTCTCCTTCTCTTGCCTGCTGTCATATTTCTGCTACTGACAACAGTGATTTCCGCTCAAGACAGCAAGATCTTTCTCCCACTGATTTCGCGTGACGCCGAACCACTGGAAAGCAGACCGATCTCCACAGGCACAGCGACAGCTACACGTACACTGGCGACCACAAGTACTCCGATGGCCACAGGTACGAGGGCGGCGACAGCCACAAGTACAGCGACAGCCACAAGTACACCGACAGCCACAAGTACACCGACAGCTACAACTACAGGCACGGCCACGGCTACAGGCACGGCCATAAGCACAGCGACAGCTACAAGCACAGCGACTGCCACAAGCACAGCAACCGTCACAAGCACAGCAACCGTCACCGCTACAAACACAGTAACAGCCACAAGCCCGGTCTCCTCGACACTGACGCCGTTTGACGCCAATTCGACTGACCTGGTCGGTCCTTCGAGCTGGTCCAGTAATTATGGCAAGACGCCGGAGATTATCGTGGCGTCAGACGGCGTTGAGTTGGATGTTTTGGCCATGGACTATGATTCTGCAACAGCTTGGACTGCCATGCTGTTGCACATCAGCCCCACTTCCACCGGATATGTGGCCACCCAAGTACTCACGGATATACCGATGCTGGATCGGGTGATGGGTTTGGCAATCGATGACGCCGGCAATCGCTATTATGCGACATGTGTGGACGAAGACGCCATGGTAGATCCCACCTACCCTCCTCTCGACACGTACCGCAGCGATATTGTGCGTGTGATAAAGTTGAACTCGGCAGGAGATGTCCAATTCAATATCGATCTGGATATAGCCCGACACGCTTTCGACGACAGCGCTGAAATGATCATCAATCCGATGGTGGCATCCACATCGCGCTTGGCTGTAGGCGGAAATGAGCTTGCGCTGGTGCATGGCATCAACACCGCTCCAGATTGGAATATCGACGGCGTCCGCCATCAGAAAGCGCTTTCCACCCGACTGGATGCTACAACCGGAGCCATTTTGCGCACGAACTTCGTTTGGGTGAGCCACTCGTTCGACCAGCGGCTCCTGGTTGATGGAGAGGAGATCATCGAGCATCATCTTGGGGATGCGTATCCTCGCTACCTTGTGTTCGGCCGAAATCATAGCAGTTATCCCCTCTTTCATATCAAGGGAGCATTGGGAGATAACCTCACCGCCACCAGACTGGGCAATATCGCCCTGATTGAGAGCGACCCGGCCTACGGCTATATTGCACTGTTCGCAACGGAGACCACTGCTGTCTCAAGCGGGGGCGTCGGCGGCATCAACGGGCCACGCAACTTGGCTATCGTGCGAATCAATCGTGACGATAGCAGCATTGATCCGAACCTGCCGGACACCTTGACTGTTTCGTCAGCAGACGTGCAACAGACGAATCGACTGAGATGGCTGACCCAATATTCGGTCGATTCGAACCTACACGCGGAAAGACCGAAGTTGATTGGGATTGGAGGAGATCAGTATATTGTTCTCTGGGAGGAATGGCTCGATAGGGAGAACAGCTACTCGGACACCTACAATGGCGTCTATGGGATGGTGATCGACGACGAAGGAAACACTATCCACGAGGCGACGCTTGTCACCGCGGAGCACCATCTGCCTCGTGGTGATGACGCAGTCCTCCTGGATCAACGCGCCGCATGGGTAACGGGAAGCGCAGTTGAGCAGAAACTTCATATTCATCTCGTAGATGCCTCTCTTAACTATGAAATGGTGACAGTGGACTGAAGGACGATCTCTGCCGATCAGCACAACAAGTTCATCGATCTCAGAGGGAGAAAGGGCGTCGGCGCCGTCTTCTAGCGTACGCGTAGCTTGGCCTTCTTATCCATTTCAAGAAAGGGCGCAATTGTGGAAAACAGAGAACCTTCAACAGATCTGGCCGTCCTCCAGTTCTTGAGCAACGTCAGCGAGGGCGCAGCAAGTGACGAGGATAGCATCTATCGGGCAATCGGCGTCGAGCCGATCATCAACTGCCGGGGCACCTTCACCATCATCGGCGGTTCGGTCGAGCGCCCGGAAGTGCTGGCTGCGTACAAGGCAGCCTCGCGCCACTTTGTGCAGTACGATGAATTGGCCGAAGGCGTGGGCCGGCGGCTGGCCGACATCACCGGCGCCGAATGGGGCATGGTTTCCGACGGCTGCGCCGCGGGCCTCAAACATGTCACCGCGGCCTGCGTGACCGGCGGCAATCCCGAAAAGCTGATCCGCATCCCCGATCTGACGGGCTTGGACAAGACGCAGGTCATCGTGCCCGGCTATGCCCGCAATGCCTACGACCACGCCATCCGCAACATCGGCGTCGAGATCGTGACGGTCGACACCCCGGAGGAACTCGCCCACGCCATCAACGCCAGGACGGCCATGATCTACGTGATGACAGGGCCTGAGTCGCAGGCGGGGCAGCCGCTTTCGTTGGCGGCCATCGTCGGGATAGCCAAACCGGCGGGCATTCCCGTCCTGGTCGACGCGGCGGCCGAAGATCTCACCATCCCCAACATCCATCTGGCAGCGGGCGCCGATGTCGTGGCCTACAGCGGCGGCAAAGCCATCTGCGGCCCCCAGGGCGCGGGGCTGTTGCTGGGGAACAAGGAGATCCTGATGGCGGCCTGGCAGGCCAGCTCGCCCCATCACGGGCCGAATCGGGACAACAAGATCGGCCGCGAGGAGATCTTGGGCATGCTCGCCGCGGTCGAGGCCTGGACAATCCGAGACCACGCCGCCGAGTGGCAGACCTGGCTGGCCCGGCTGGATCACATCGCACAGCGAGTGTCGCCGATCGTCGGCGTGACGACCAGCGTCGAGCAGCCTTCGGGCCTCTCCAACCACTCGCCGACGCTGGTCATCTGCTGGGATCCGGCAGCTCTTGCACATCACCGGCGAGCAGGTCGCAGAGGACTTTGCGCGCAACAGACCGCGCATCGCTGTGGGCAGCAGCGATGTGGCGGGCAAGGCCGCCATCCGTATCACGCCCAGCCAGATGCAGCCGGGCGATGAGCAAGTCGTCGCCGAGCGGATCCATCAGATCCTCACTGCCGAGCGTCGTCCCGCAGCCGACCGAACTGGCCGCGGCCGCAGTCGATATCGGCGGCCACTGGGATCTCACCGTCGAATACTTCACCAGCATCAGCCAGCATCGTCTCTACCTGCAACAGGAGGGCAACTGGATCGAAGGAAGCCATCAGAGCGAGTTTTCGGTTCAGCCCATCGTCGGCACGGTGGAGGGCGACAGGTCAAGCTGCGCAGTCAGGTGCGCCGGCCAGGCGATCAGATCACCTTCACCTTTTCAGGGCGAGCCGCGGAAAATTTCATGTCGGGTTCGGTCTTCCTCGGCGAGTATCTGACGGCCCGGTTCCGTGCAACACGGACGCAACAACAGCATGAACGACAGCCCATCACGGTTCCTGGGGGACCGCCGTTGGCGACCTAGATCATCAGCCGCCGACGACTCTCCAGTCGGAAAACTATTGATGGGCGAAAATGATGAAAACGATAGACTACCTGTCTCAATTCCAAATATTTGACTGACCGATATGCAGGAAAAAGAGAACACCAATTGACAACCCAACATACCCGCATTGCAGCCTATGGCCTGGTGTCTCAGTCTGATCGTCTGCTGCTGTGTCGTATTTCTCGGACGCTGCCACGCTGGGAAGGACAGTGGACGCTTCCCGGTGGCGGAATCAAATTTGGCGAACATCCGGCGGCGGCAATGGTTCGGGAGGTTGAGGAAGAGACCGGATTGATCGTTGCCGCCAAGTCGGTCGCGGCAATCGACTCGATCCATGATGGATCGCAAGGAGACGACTTTCATGGGATTCGGATCATCTACGAGACTGCGTTGCTGGGTGGAGCACTTCGGTATGAAATCGATGGGACGACCGATGAGTGCCGATGGTGTTCCAGATCAGATATCGAAAGATTGACGCTGGTTGATCTTGCAGCCACAGGAGTCCGAATCTGGTCGGGCTGAACTCAAGACAGACTGACAGCAATGGATCTGGCCGGAAATGCGGGGTAAACAACGATGAAGGCAATTATTCAAAACGCATACGGCCCTGCCGATGAGGTGCTGCGGCTGGCCGAGGTGAACAAACCGACGCCCGCTCCCGACGAGGTGCTGGTACGCGTGCGCGCGGCCTCGGTCCACGCCGACGTGTGGCACACGGTGACCGGCTTCCCCTATGTTTTGCGCCTGATGGCGGCTGGGCTGGGCAAACCCAAGAACCCGATTCCCGGCATCGATATGGCGGGCATTGTTGAAGAAGCTGGATCGGACGTCACCCAGTTCAGACCGGGCGATGCCGTCTTCGGCGAGACGCATCGCGGCATCCAGTGGGTGAACGGCGGCGCCTATGCGGAATATGTCGCCGTGCCGGCAGAGATCCTGGCACTGAAGCCGGCCAATGTCACCTTCGAACAGGCGGCCTCCGTGCCCACCTCCGGCATGATCGCGCTGCAGAACCTGCAGAGCGTGGGCCTGCCGCAGCCGGGCCAGGCGGTGCTGGTCAACGGCGCAGGCGGCGGCGTGGGATCCATCGCCTTGCAACTGGCCAAGGCCTACGGAGCGACCGTGACCGCAGTGGACAGCGCCGACAAGTTCGAGTTGCTGCGTTGGCTGGGCGCCGATCATCTGATTGACTATCGGCAGGAAGACTTCACCCAGGGCAGCGAGCTGTACGATCTGATCTTCGACGTCGCCTCCAATCTACGCTTCTCCGACTGCACACGCGTCCTCACGCCCACGGGCAAGTATCTGGTCATCGGGCATGATCAGTACGGTACTCAGGGACGTCGCATCTTCGGCAGCATCCCCAAGATGTTCAGGCTGATGGCGCGCACGCCCTTCACAGACCATCTGCCGGATGCCAACTTCGCCACAGCAGACAAACACGATCTCATGGCCGCACTGAGCGAATTTCTGGAAGCGGGCAAGATCACGCCCGTCATCGACAGGACGTTTGCGCTCAGCGAAGCGCCTGCGGCCATCGGCTATCTGGTGGAAGGAAGAGCACAAGGGCGAATTGTCATTGTGGTGGACTAGTTCAATCTATAATTGGTATGCAAGGAACAAAGATGTCTATCTTCCTGCGCAACGCACGGCCTGGGGACCGTCAAGAGGTCTTTGACGTCGAGAAAAAAGCCACGCCCGGACTCACCTATCTTCCTGCGGTCTTCGACGCGTTTGCGACCGACGAAGCCGGCGAATTTATCGTCGCGGAAGAAGACGGTCAACTTGTCGGCTGCGGGAAATTTACGCTTCTGCCGGACGGCTCGGCCTGGCTGGAAACCCTGCGCGTGATCCCCGAAAAGCAGGGGCAAGGAATCGGCACACTGTTCTACCAACGCTTCCTTGAGATCGCCCATGCCAAAGGCGTCACAACGTTGCGCATGTACACCGGCGTCAACAACCACGCCAGCAGGGGGCTGGCGGAACGATCCGGGTTTTCCATTGCCGGCGCCTACCTGGGTCAAAGGCGTCCGTGCCGTCTGGGCCTTGCCCAGGCTGCGCCTCCTGAATTTCAACCCGTCACTGACCCCGTTTTAGCTACGGCATTACTGCTGTCCTACCGTGAGCAACGGCAGGGCTTCCTGGTCATCAATCGGACTTTCTATGCTATAACGTCCTCTCTTGCCGGCTACCTAGCCGGCCAAGGGCAGATCTACCACGATCCAGTCACCCAAAGTATAATCACGCTTGGCGCACGTTTCCTGCCGCGCCAAGCGCTCCATGTCGGCGTTCTGGGCGGAGATCTATCCGCCTGCCTCTCGTTTGCCTTGTGGAAAGGCAACGAGACCGGCGTCGAAAGCCTCAGTTGCTACACGCCGGTTGGAGCGGTCGAGCTTCAAGACGGGCTATCGCGCCACGATTTTCAGGCCGAACCATCCAGCCTGATTGTCATGGAGGCGATTTTTCCTGCATAGCGACAACTGTCAGATCATACCTTGATCTTATCAGCATTCCACACACAGTTCGTAGAAAGGACACAGAATGACCGCCGCCCAAGAGAATCCACTCATCCGCGCACGAACAGAGCGAACCCGCTGGTTCTTGTCCGACCGCTTTGGCATGTTCATCCACTGGGGGCTGTACGCCATCCCGGCCAGAGGCGAATGGATCAAGAGCATCGAGCAGATCAGCGACGAGGACTATCAGCCCTATTTCGATGAGTTCAACCCGACCAACTTCCAGCCCAAGGTCTGGGCCAAGATCGCCAAGCAGGCCGGCATGAAGTATGCCGTGCTCACGGCCAAGCATCATGACGGCTTCTGCCTGTTCGACAGCCAGTTGACCGACTACAAATCGACCAATACCCAGGCCGGGCGCGATCTCGTCCGCGAATATGTGGAGGCCTTCCGCGCCGAGGGCCTGAAGGTCGGTCTCTACTACTCCCTCATCGATTGGCATCACCCCGGCTACCCGGCCTACGGCGATCGCATCCATCCCATGCGCGAGAACGAAGCCTTCAAAGGACAGGAGCGCGATTTCGCGGCATACCTGGACTATATGCACGGCCAGGTGGCGGAACTGCTCACCAACTACGGAAAGATCGACATTGTCTGGTTCGATTTCTCCTACGATGACCTGATGGGCGAGGCCTGGCGCGCCACCGAATTGGTGGAGATGATGCGCAGATTGCAGCCCGATATCTTGATGGACAATCGCCTGGGCGCCAGCGGCGAAGGCAATGACCGCTTCACGACCAAGAACCCGGAGATCTTCGCCGGCGACTTTGCCTGCCCGGAGCAGATCATTCCGCCGGCCGGCCTGGTGGATGCGGATCAGCAGTCGGTTCCCTGGGAAGCCTGCATCACGTTGAACAAACACTGGGGCTATTGCGCCGCCGACCACGACTACAAATCGCCCCAGCAGGTGGTGCGCGCCCTGGTCGAGTGTGTCAGCAAGAACGGCAACATGCTGCTCAACGTGGGGCCGAACGCCAGAGGCGAGATCCCCCTGGCGAGCGAAGAGATTCTGGCCCAGGTTGGCGCGTGGATGCAACAGAACGGCGAGAGCATCTACGGCTGTGGGCGAGCGGACCTGCCCAAGCCTGAATGGGGACGCTACACCCAAAAGGGCAATCGGCTCTACGCGCATATCTACGAGCGGGGGATTGGACCGATCAACTTCAGGGGCATGAGCGGCAAGATCAAGCAGGCGCGCTTGCTGGCCGATGGATCCGAAGTGAAACTGGACAGATCCTGGGTGACCACCGACTATCCCGACGACGCCTTCATCGACTTCGAGAGTTCCCGGCTGCCGGATGAACTCGACACGGTGATTGAGCTGGAGTTGATCTAGCGCTGATGCGGATCTTGAACCGTTGACCGACGTAAAAGGATAGACCGCGGATTAGGCTGATTTGGCGGAAAAAGCGGATATTTTTCGGATTGTATCCGGTTGCATCCGCCTCATCCGCCTAATCCGCGGTCTATCTGCGGCAGGCTGTGCAGTCACCTACGGATAGACAGAAAGTAAGCTCGTCATGAATGCCCCACAGACTCACCCCCGAATCGTCGTTGTCGCCGAGACCCGAGACTTTCGTCGCTTGGCGCAGGAGACCATCACGGTTGACGACGTTTTCCTGGAGATCGGTTGCTCGTTCGGCGAATGCACAAAACTGCTCGGAGAACTGGGCTTCAGCGGCACCTCGCTGGACCATTCGGCCGACGCCGTGGCGCAGGCCCGCCGGGCGGTGGCCGGCTATCCGGGCATCTCTGTGGTGCAGACGGATGTGCGGGACACGGCCGATGTTTTTCGCCTCTGCCCGCAACCGTCGGTCATCCTCTTTGACGTCGGCGGCAGTGAGCCGCTGGACAAAGTTTTCTCCCTCCTCCGGCTGATCCTCAAGACGTTTCGTCCGCGCTGCCTGCTGGTGCGCTCCATCGAACTGGCTGAGCTTTCGTCCATGATCCAGGAAATTCATCTCCCGGATCGGCCACGGCTGCTGGCCCCGTCGGATCGTTCCGAGATCCCCCATCAACTGATCGAACTTTCTCGCAGTCCAGTGGTAAAAGATCGGCTGTATGCGATCCAGCGCATGCGTCGTTCTATCCGGCAGGCCGATGTCCGAAACCGAATGGAAGAACTGTGTGTCGATGAAAGTCCAGGCGTCCGCAAACAGGCCCGACACGCTCTGAAATTAGCCACAGATGAACAACCGATCAGTCTGCCGCCTACCCCAGACCATGTCGTTCCTTGAACGCCTCGATCTCATCCGCCGCCAACTGTGTGCCGCCGGCGGCCTTGAACGAATCCAGCAACGGGCCTAGCCCGCTGGTGGCGGCGGGATCGGTCAGCACTTTGGCGGCCGCCGCCCGCAGCGTTTCGACGGTCAACTGGGCTTGGTCCAGATAGAGGCCGCAGGACAACTGTTCGATGCGTGAGGCATTGATGGACTGCTCGATGGTGTTGGGCACGACAACCATGGGCACGCCGAAGGTGACGGCCTCGTTGATGCTGTTCATGCCGCCATGGGTGATGAAGAGATCGGCCTCCTGCAAGATCTGCAACTGCGGCACGAACTGGGCGACGCTGAAGTTGTCGGGGATCTCGCCCAGATCCCCGGCATCGACGGCCTTGCCGATGGACATCACAACCGCATAGCGCGGGTCGTCAAACGCGGCCATGCAGGCCTGAAAAAACTCGACGTTGGCTTTGTAGAGCGTGCCTACGGCGATGTAGATCATGGTCTGATCGTTCGTGCGCTCGAAGGCGAACGGCTCGGCTGGCCGGTCGGTCTCGACGGTGGGGCCGACGTAGACGTAGGAACTGTCGAAGTGTTCCTCATACGGCTGGTAGGCGCGGGTCAGGAAGGCGATGTTCAGTTCAGCCGAACTGGAGAGCACGTTGATGTCGGCCAGTTTGCGCAGCTTGTGATCGCGGGCCAGCCGGTTGAGCTGATGCCGCAGCTCGCGCCAGTGACCCTGGCCGGGGCGAAGAGCAGCCATTGCCCTGCGCAGCACCCGCCGGTCGTCAGTCACCGTGCGCCAGTAGAAAGGCAGATGGGGGAAGCAGGCGATGGCCGGAATGTCGTAGCGGCGAGCCGCAATGTCGGCCCAGGGCGCGCTCATGTCAAAGAGCAGATAGTCGGGCCGCTCAGCGCCGACCGCGTCCAACACCTCGCCCAGCACCGCGTTGGTCGATTTGGCCACCAGCGCGGCCTGGTGGATCATGTGGTTGTCGTTTCTGGACTGGCCGAAGGCGCCCAGATTGGCATAGCCGCGGTACGTTGCGCCGGTGGCGCGGATGCGATCCGCAAAGGCCGGTCCGACGAAGTAGGTCACCTCATCGCCGCGCTTGACCAACTCGCGCACCAACGGCAGCGTCGGGTTGATGTGTCCGTGGTACGGGATATTGAAAAACCATGCGTGGGCCATGAGTTTGTGATGTCCGATGTGTTGGCTGGCTGGATCTATAGGGATCTTACCATAGATTTTTCTGGTTCTGTCAGATTTGGTGGGGAGCAAAGAAGTTGAGACAATAGTGGTAAAAAAGCCATCACGCAATTTAACCACTATGTCTCAACGAAATTGTACCCTCAGTCGAGAAAAAAACTCAAGTCAGGCCGGACAACAATTCTCCCGATCGAGGAATCGACATACCAAGAGATGATGTCGGATTCCAGAATATTCCGAGCTGAAATCGACCGCTACATCGAACAGTGTCCAGAACTGTTTCCAGCAGAGATTCGCTCCGGCTACCAACTACATGGCAAACGAGGCTCGAAGAAGCTGGATGGCTTCGAGATGCAACGAATCAAGCTGAATGAACGAGATGCGAACGGAAAGATCATCGTTTTGAGCGTAAAACCAAGCAGAGTCATGCCCTACATGACTGGTTATACAGATGAAGTGGAGAAAGCGCACTTCTTGCGTCAATATGGGGTTCCATATTCTGCATTGACCTATGTATTCGGTCGCAGCGACTCATACTGGTATCGCCAAACGACCCATTTGGGTCGATACAGTCTGGTTGAAACAACGGTTCAACAGCCGGAGGATATTCCGAAAGATCTGTTAGCGGATGAAAAACACAGCCGTTTGCAGGGTGAGAAATGCTACATCCCGACAACGGTCGGAGACGATTGTGTCCTGGGTGCAGCAGTGACGACGGCTGCGGATGAGGCTTCTTTGACCACTGCATATCAGACGTTCAAAGATGAAGCCTTGTCATTTTCTCCAGACTATCAACCCGAGACCGTGAACACGGATGGGTGGACAGCGACTCAAAATAGTTGGCGCTCACTCTTTCCCATGATCGTCGTGATTGAATGCATCTTGCACGCCTTTATCAGTATCCGTTCCCGCTGTAAGAAGAAGTACGAGCAAGCTTGGCCTGAGATTCAGGAGAGATTTTGGGACGTCTATGAGTCAGCAACGGACGACGACTTTCGGGCGAACCTGGCAGATTTTCCGACAGTGGGCTGCTGACACTCTTTCGGGCACGGCTCTAGAGGCGGTCAACAAGCTGGCCAAGAAATCTGCGGTTTTCATACGATGGTATCAGCATCCTACTGCCAGACGAACAAGTAACATGATTGACCGCCACATGGACCCGATGGACCGCTATCTGTATGCTACAAAGTACTTCCACGGTCATTTGGCTTCCGCTGAACGGTCAATTCGGGCTTGGGCTTTGGTTCACAATTTCACACCCTATTCTCCACGGTCTGATGCCCGAACCCAGTGGTCTTCACCGGCTCACAAGTTGAATCGGCACGTTTATCATCACAACTGGTTGCACAACCTGTTGATTTCCACCTCCAATTCAAAGGTGATTGTCTTGTCACACCAAATCTGACAGAAGGCGATGGTACATGTCAATGCTTCTCTTTCGGGACACGTGCAATCTCGTCCCCCCAGCGAGAATCATGCCCGAAATCAGGCCCAAATTTGACGCCAGCGCCTGCCTCTGCTATACTCGCTAGGGTTTGCGAGCGGGGCTGTAGCTCAGCTGGGAGAGCGCTACAATCGCACTGTAGAGGTCAGGGGTTCGAATCCCCTCAGCTCCACTTGTTTCACCGGTTCAGACACCATGGGTTGCCGGAATTTAGCTGCCTAGAATTTTGGAATATGAACCAAGTTAGGCTAGAATGTTTTGAAGTTGCTCCGTGGGGCTATAGCTCAGTTGGGAGAGCGCTACAATGGCATTGTAGAGGTCAAGGGTTCGAGTCCCTTTAGCTCCACCACACAGATAAAACCCTTCTGATTCAGAAGGGTTTTTTTGTCTCTATCCCCACTTTTTCAGTCGCTCAGACATCTCTACTCGTCGTCTACCCATTTTTTGCCGCTCCCTGGCGTTTACTCTAGCAGGCTGTCGGAGAGACGAAAAAATGGGACGCGGATGACACGGATATGACGGACTCTCGCTGATTTTTTCCGATTTGATCCGTGGATATCAGCGTAATCCGCGTCCTATCAGCTTTTTCTCCGACAGACTTCTAGATAGATGTCCCTGTGTAGAAAGGAAATGCCGTGTCTTCTACGATTCGCCCCGCCAATGAACTGCGCCCAGTCAGTTTTGAGCTTGACTACATCATCTATCCGGAGGGCGCCGTGCTCATCAGCATGGGCAATACGAAGGTGCTGTGTACGGCAACGGTACAGGAGTCGCTGCCGCGCTGGATCAAGTATTCCTCGAAACGGCACGGATGGATCACGGCTGACTACGCCATGTTGCCCGGAAGCACCCAGACACGCACACAGCGTGAGACATCCCATCCCAAGGGCCGCACGCAGGAGATCAAGCGCCTGATCGCACGCAGCTTGCGCGCATCCGTGGATCTCAATCTGTTGGGCGAGCGGCAGATCACGGTCGACTGTGATGTGTTGCAGGCCGACGGCGGCACGCGCACGGCATCGATCAACGGCGGCTATCTGGCGCTGGCGCTCGCTATCAAGCGCATGGAGAAACGGGATCTGTTTCGGGAAAACCCGCTGAAACAGGCGGTGGCCGCCATCAGTGTGGGCATGGTCGACGGTGAGCCTGTCCTCGATCTCGACTATCCGCTCGACCTGGCGGCAGATGTGGACCTCAATGTGGTGATGACCCGCGACGGTCGCTTTGTCGAGGTCCAGGGAACGGCTGAGGGCGATCCGTTTAGCCGGGAAGCGCTTGATTCGATGCTGGATCTTGCCGCCCAAGGCATTCAGAACGTGATGGGGCTTCAGGACAGCGCCCTGGCTACCGCCAAAATCTGAAATTGTTACGTTAATCTCGGGCACTTACTTAACGACCGATGGCGGTATGAAGCGGTTGGATCGAGTGGGCCAGCGCCGCATCGATTGGGGTGTCGCGGGTCACGCGATAGGTGATGATGCCGGCCGCTTCCAGGCCGGCCATCAGCGGGACATAGTTGGCGCGGCTGCCAAACGTGCTGCCGTCGACGATCACGGCTGTGCTGTTGATGCCGCGTCGCTGGATCAGTTGAAGCGCCTGGGCCCATTCAGGGCTGGGATCAGCGCTGATGGCGAGCACGGTGTCATTGCGATTGAGCCGCATGCCATCGGTTGCGATCAGGTGTGAGAAGGGGTAATCCCCGGCGGCTTCGACGACGGCCAACGCTTCCAACATCTTGTTGAGTTGGCGTTCGCCCCGATCAACCTGTAAGTACTCTCTTGTTCGCCCCCATGAACTCATGCCCACCGATCGATCACGTATCAGGAAAAAACGGGCCAGGCTGGCGGCAATGGTCACACTGTATTCGGTTGTGATAGGCGGCAGCGCGTACTGGGATTGGCTGACCGAACGCTTGCGCCCCAGCGAGAAAAGACCCGTTTCCGGGGCTGTCGGACTCCACGGCGCCGAGACCTCAGTCGCACGGTGAAGGTCAAGATAGATCCAGATATCCGCTGTCGGATCCAGATCAAATTCTTTGGTCATCAGACGCCCCATGCGCACAGTCGTGGGCCAGTGTATGCGGTTGAGGCTGTCGCCGGGCATGTAGTCCCGAACGCCCGCCGCATTGGTCGTCACTTCATAGGTCCGTCGATGGCGAGCCTCACCGCCGGCCAGATCTGAAATCGAGGGATTGAACGCGGTCAATTCGACCGTCTGTGGGTAGACGACGATGTAGGTTGCGTTGGGCAACTCCTGGTTGACATTGAAGATGCCGAGCGGGTCGCCGCTGTGCAGCATCATCGGCCCCAGACGAAAGCGGCCCCGTTGGGTGCAGAGGGTGCGGACCTGCCATCGATAGCTGCGCTTCCTGCCAAGGTTGTTGATGACGCGGCTGGCCTCTTTGTGCCACGGCAAGCTCGAAAAGTCTTCGATTTCCATCCACAACTTCGGCAGCCGTCCGAGGTTTGTTACTTCAAAATGTTCCTCGGCAAATTGTCCGACCTGGCTGCGCCGGCTGCGCGTGAAGCGCCGGATGTGCACTGCCGCGCGTGCTGCTCCTCGCCCACAGATAGCTGAGAACAAGGATGCCGGTCAGAAGATAGGCCATGCTGAAGGCAAGGCCCTCCCCTGTTTTCATGGCCAGAAGCCAGGCGATGGCCGCAGCGATCAGCAGAAAAATCGCGCGTGATGACATATAGGTTGAGTCAGGTGACTTTCTGCAGTGGCCTCATCCTTGTTAGCGGATTTTGGCACGGGCGCCGGGCACCGGCGTGTGGCGCAGAGCGTCTTCAACGATCTGTCGCGGCGTGATATTCTTGATACGTGCAGACGGGCTGACAATCAGTCGATGGGCCAAGGTCGGCACGGCCAACAGCTTCACATCATCCGGCAGCACAAAGTCTCTGCCCTCCATAGCCGCCCATGCCCGCGTCGTATTGTACAGCGCCAGGCTGCCGCGGGGGCTTGCGCCCAGGTAGATGTCGGGATGATCTCGGGTTGTGTTGACCAGATCGACGATATAGGCTTTGACCAGGTCGTCCACGTAGATGGTTCGGATCGCCGCCTGGGCCTCGATCAGTTCTGCAGCGCTGACCGCTTGCCCAAGGTCGGCGATGGGATGGCGTTCACTCTGGCGATTCAGAACGTCAATCTCGTTGGCCTTGCTGGGGTAGCCGAGGTGAATGCGCATCATGAAGCGGTCGACCTGGGCTTCGGGCAGCGGGAAGGTTCCCTCGTGCTCGATGGGATTCTGCGTGGCCAGCACCAGAAACGGCCGTTCCATGTGATGGGTCACGCCGTCAACCGTGATCTGGTGTTCTTCCATGGCTTCCAGCAGGGCGGACTGGGTTTTCGGCGTCGCCCGGTTGATCTCATCCGCCAGCACAATCTGGGCCATGATGGGGCCGGGCCGGAATTCAAATTCCATGGTCTTCTGGTTGTAGATGCTGACGCCGGTTACATCGCTGGGCAGCATGTCCGGCGTGAACTGAATGCGGCGAAAATCACAGCCGATGCTGCGCGAGATGGCGCGGGCAAGCATGGTCTTGCCAACGCCGGGCACATCCTCGATGAGCAAATGGCCTTCACACAGAAGGGCCAACAATGTCAAACGAATTTCATTGTCTTTGCCGATGATCACCTTGCGCACATTTTCCAGCACGCGATCGGCAATGGATTGAGCAATCTGCATCGAACACCTCGGGTTATGATCTGGCTGGAATTCCTGCGTCTACCATATCGATATCATTAGAGTTTATGGTCCTGCGCCCAAATTATGCGTCGGATTGACTACTGAATGCAGTAAGAACCTTTCCGCAAACGACCTCAATATAGAATCATCTGCGTGCAGCGGAAGAGCGCGAGCATTCGGTCTGAATCGTCCAAGACTGTGGCGTCCCAAACCTGCGTACGGCGTCCAGCGTGGACCAATTTGGCCTCGCTGCGAATGCTGCCGCCGGTAGTGGAGCGTAGGAAATTGCTTTTGAGTTCCACTGTGGTGAAATTGAGCGCATCCTCCGGCAGATTGGCGATACACCCGAAACCGCAAGACGTGTCGGCCAACGCCACCACGGACCCCGCGTGCAAATATCCATTGGTCGCCAGGTGATGGTCGCAAACTTTCATGCGTGCAATTAGAAACCCTGCCGCCAGATCGACAATCTCGATACCCATATATCCGGGTAGTCCCTGCTTCGCTCGTTCGCTCAGCATGGCCAGCTTGTTTTTGGATAGGAGGTCTGAACTGTGGCTCATGAAACAACCGTCTGCGCAGTGTGGTTCGGTTTCAATACAATACCGCACTTGGCAGGTCTCGGCAAACCGATCCCCTGCTTCACTTTCGCCAATTCGGCGATCATTGCTATAATCAGAAACCTATGGAATTGCATGAATATCCACGACCCGCAAACGATACCGGCATTGGCATCCACTGGGTGGCAGGCTACCCGTCCGCCACCGGCTTGACGCGCATTCGGGAATATTGGATCCCGGAGATGAAAGCCTTGGGCGTCAAGTGGGTGAAGATCTTTAGCCATGACGGCGCGCTCGACTTTGTTGAACTCCTGCTGGCCGAAGGGATCATGCCGATCGTGCGGCTCTATCGGCCTAGCCCGAATCCAGGGCGTCTGGGCGTCAAGGAGATCGTCTATCTCGACGCCTTGATTCGAGCCGGGGCACGGTATTTCGAGTTTAATAGCCTGCCGGACAAAGAGAGTGAGTGGAAGGGCGGACGTCTGCCGCCCAACGCACTCGAACTGGTGAGCGAGAACACGATTGCCGATCTTGAGACTGTCCTTGAGCGGGGCGGTATGCCCGCGATTCCGGCGGTTTCGAGCAGCGGCTCATGGGATCTGGTAGGCCGGATCTCGGCTGCGGGCCGGCGTGATCTGCTGGATGGACCGGTCTGGCAGGCTGTGCACAACTATCCGCGCAACCGCCCGCTGGACTATCCTTACGACATCGGCAACCAGGAGGGGGCAGCCTTCACCGATCGCTTCTACCGCGTCATCGCGGAGGAAGATTGGGGCGAACACGCATGGCGGGGGCGCACGCTGAGTGATGTCAATCGCCTGCGTTTGGGGCGTGCCAGGCCCGGCGCAACCATTGACGATGATCATGATTGCTGGCTGGCCTATCTCCACTTGGATGCGCTCAACCAGCGCCACCTGGGACGCAGCATCCCGATCCTGTCGACCGAGTGCGGGTATCTGGTCGGCGAGGATATGGATGCGCGCTATCCGGCGACGACGCCCGATCTGCACATGGCCCAGACCTTGGAAGCGTGTCGCATCATGATGGGCACGAGCCGGCGCTATGACCCGGCGCCCGACTACTATTTCTGCACGGCGTTTTGGCTGCTCGCTAATCAAGAATTGGGCAGTTCCAGCAGTTGGTGGGAAGGACATGCCTGGTACAGCGACCGATGGCCCGGCAAGATGCTGCCGATTGCGCGGGCCTTGCGCGCCGAGCCCAAAGCCGTACGGCGCCCGCAAAATCAGTCTCGTGACGAGGCGACAATCAGCTTGCGCGGCACGGTCGAGCAGGCAAATGAACGGGAGCAGATTGTGCTGGAGCGCGAGGGTCGCGAAATCGGGCAAGCGCTGGTCGATGCCAAAGGCCAATATCTGATCGATGGCTTGCGGCCCGGTCAGTACGTGGCCCGCCTACAGATCGCCCAGACCTTTCAACGTCTCACGCTGACGCCCGATCAGCAGAATGTGATTCTGAACTTCGACAAGCCGGCAAGCAATGGCGCGGGCAATCGGAGCGTTGTCTCGGGGACGGTCCGTGGCGGAGCGGGTTCGGTTGTTCTGCTGCTGCGTCAGTCTGATGGTGAAGAGTGGGTGACCTTGGTCCATGAAGATGGCTCATTTCGATTTGTGGATCTGCCCGCCGGCGTCTACAGCGCCCGGGTCCATGCCCAGGGAAGCCACGTGGACGGCATTGTGCTGGATGGACGAAACGAACGGTCGGTCGAACTGACTGCCTCCGGGTGGGGCTATACCGTTCGGCGCATGGCCGATGATCCGCTTGCCTACACAGGTGCGATTCGTTGCACGGTCGAAGGCCGCCGGCATCTGCCGGTCTACGCTCGTCAGGGCGCCTGGCGCAGTGAGATCGTCTATACCGGCAGCGCCGCCCAACATGGCCTTTTCACCTGCGAGATCTCGCCCCTTGATGCCGGGGACTACACGATTGTGGTCGAAGATCCCCACGAGCATGGCGAAGAACGGCTGCATCTGGAAGCTCGCGTGCATGTCGATCGCAAGCAGTTGCCGGTGCTCACGTTCGTGCACAACGGCGACAGCCATGCCGAGACAGCGCATCGCTCACGCATCCGTGTGACAGTTGGCGGTGTCGAAGCGGGCATGGATCTCTCTGTGGCCCTGGTTGACAGCCAGGCCAATCGGCTGGAATGTCCACTGGACGACGACCATACCTGCGAATTTGATCAATTGGCACAGGGCCTCTACGGCGTCGAAGTTGTCGGCTACGAAGAGCTGGCCAGCCGCACCAACATTGCGGTTGATGGAGTCAATCAGGTTGAAGTTGAGGTTCAATTGTCCGCTGAATCGGCGGATGTCGCTGCCCCGTTTGCCGACAGCCGTATCATTGGCAGGGTGGAGCGAGCCGCCGGTGCGTTGGCCACGTTGGTCGATGACGTGGGCAATGAGTTCAGCCGTCTGGTCGATGAAGCCGGCACATTTTCGTTCACGCATCTGCCGGCCGGTCTCTATGCCCTGCACGTGGAGGGCGGCTATCTTGAGGAAGGGCTTCGGCTGACCGGCGTCAACGGCATTGAAGTGAATTTTTCGCCGCTGACGCGCTCATGGCACGCTGAACAGAGCAACGCAGGCGCCATGCCCGGATTCAGTACTGTGCGCGTTGAGGTGGCGGGAAGGAGCGGCTTGCCGGTACACATCTGGGAAGAAGACGGCGTCAGCGTCGTGCGTAGAACCGGGGACGCGGTGGGCTTGGGTGCGAATGTTGCCGAGTTTCGCCCTTTGGAAGCCGGAGTCTACATGATTGAGCCGGAAGGTCTTGACGTGCGAACCGAGGTTGAATTGAGCGGCCTGGAGACAGTCTGGGTAACTTTCAGGGAGCAGGTTGAGCCTGTGGAGCCCAACCGGATTCGCCCGCTTGAGCAGATTCGGACGTCGAGTCAGGACGAAGACCGAGGGTTGCCCGACAATCGCCATTTCGACGGGCAGAGTTTCGGTGAACAGAGTCTCGGCGGGACGAGTGAGGCGTGGCTGGATACGGCTGAGCAAGCTGATGTTCAGCAGGGTGGATCCGATGGGACTGAGGATGAGCGGTCCCACGCTGAACTGGCTGGCGCCGAGCATGATGGCGATGACCAGGATGGTGATGACCAAGCCGGCGTCAGTCCCCGGACCGTTGATGACGATCTAACCGATGAGGAAGACGTGTCGTCAGCCGGCGATCGTCCCATCGAGATCGACACTGTCATGGCCGCGCCATCGACAGATGCGGTCGTTGACGCCGTTGACTCCGGCGGTGATATTTTCGACAGTGATATTCCCGGCGGTGATATTTCCAACCGTGACAATTCTGACCGTGATGCTCCGGAGCTTTCTAACGCTTACATCTTTTTGGGGGATGGGGATCTGTGTATCGCGAAGGTGGGCGTTTTGCTCAATCTCGTGGCTGAAAATTTCGCCGTGGAACAGCGTCCGCTCATCGGCAACAGCCTTGATCAAGCCAGTACAGCCGCACGTGTGATCCTTGTCGGTGATGTGGATGAGGCGACGATGGCTACACTGGTTCAGCGCTCAGTCATGATCGAGCAGTTGGACAGTCTCCTCTAAACTTTCTACTTGGCGGATACCGGCCCCGTGGTCGAACGCACAACCAACTCGGGCAGGAATCGCACCGATTCAATATCAGCCGACGGCGTTTCTGCAAACTGCGCGATGATCTGGGCCGATGCAGTCTCCGCGAAGCGCACCACCGGCTGATGGATCGTCGTCAATCCCACATACTCAGAAACATCGTTGTCATCAAACCCCATGATGGAGATATCCTCAGGCACGCGCAGATTCATGTCGCGTACGCTTTTCAGCGCGCCGATGGCCATCTCATCCGAGAGCGCGAACACGGCCGTCGGCGGCTGATGCACAGAGAATAGATGTTTCATGGCTTCTGCGCCGCCCTGGTAGATGTAGTTCCCAGGGCGTTCCAACTCAGGCCTGAAGTCGATCTCGGCCTGGCGCAACGCGTTCAGAAATCCCTCGCGGCGTGCATTGGGGATCGCAAACTGGAGCGGCGCCGCCTCCATTCCGGTGATGATGCCGATCTGCCTGTGGCCCAAATTGATCAGATGGCGGGCGCCCAACTCTGCCGCGGCGACGTTGTCGATTGAAACCGACGGGATATCGTCACAGCCGGTCTCAATTGTGGCTGCCGCGATGCCGGCTTTGCGCACAATCGACGTTGTTCTGTCGGTGAGCGAGAGGCTGCATAAGATCAGACCGTCCACGAGCTTGCGTGCAGTCAGATGCTGGAGCAGGCTTTCCTGACCTTCCACGCTCTCCACACTGTAACGTACGACATCGCAATCCTGACGCATCAACTCCAGTTCGGCAATGCTGACCAGTTTACTGTAGAACCACTGATCGGCCAGGGGCACAATGATCCCGACGACACGACGGCCGCGCGCCATACGCGAGACATGGGGCGTGATCTGGTAGTGGAGTCTTTCCGCCACGTGAATCACCTGGTCTCGCGTGGCAGGAGAAACGTTGGGGAGTCCGCGCAGTGCCCGGCTGACGGTTGCCGTTGACACGCCGGCTTGTTCTGCTACATCTTGGATTGTTGCTGGCATAATCCTACCCACTTCATTTGGCTATGTTCAAAACGAGTAGACCAGGTCAACCAATGGTCATCCGTGCGTAGCCACACCTTGCACCGCCTCCTGGGGGAGGCGAAGCGTCCCTTTCCACCCGGTGGAGAGGGATCGCCGTGGCGCCTTTGAAGCGCCACGGGAGGGTGAGGCGAGCACTCAACTCATTCTGAACATACTCAATTCATTTGACAGGGGATCAACATTCTGGTACAGTATGTATTATCTTACATCAAATTCAATAAAAAAAGAAACTGTATACATTTTCCTGTCAATGTTTTGCGTCTTCTTATTGCAATGCGTCACCGCTATTGAGAAAAATCGCACTTGACCCAGTCTTGCTCTAGGCGTATAATCGCGAATGGGTATCGTTGGATTCTGCATGGTCAGATCTGTTGCGCTCTTCCAAGATACGCACTTTCGCTCAGACCTTTTCGTTTCCTGGCATCCTATTTGCGGCCCCTGAATTATCACAGCCGAATCTGTTATTTGTACAGATGTGTGTAATTGGCAACCTCTTTGAGCGCAAATCGCTCTGATCGTACCCGATGTGAATCCCCGTGTGGGGTTAACATAAATTGGCGGGGAAACCCCGCTGCACAACTGTTGTTGGCAATCCAAACAATGTAGGTTCTATCGAAGGAGATGAACACATGAACCGAAAGTTATTTGTCCTATTGAGCATCATGCTGGTGGCTGTGCTTGCACTGGCCGCCTGTGGCGGCGGCAGCTCCCAGGAACCGGCGGCCGACGAGCCGGCTGCTGAAGTTGAAGCGGTAGCCACCGAAGCGCCGGAGCAGGAGGAAGCGGCCGACGAGGCCGTTGCGACCGAGGAAGCTGCCGGCGAAGAGGAAGCGCCTGCCGAAGAAGCTGCGACGGAAGATGCCGCCTCGGCGGATACGACCGGCGAGCCCGTGACCTTGACCATGATCGGTGCAGGTCCCGGTGCCGAGGCCGACTTCACCAAGACAGCAGGTCGATCTCTTCATGGAGGAGAATCCTGACATTACCGTCGAGTTCATCCAAGGTCCGGCTTCTGCTACAGATCGCTATGGTCTTTACCTACAGACCTTCCAGGCCCAGTCCGCCGATATCGATGTCATGCAGATTGACGTGATCTGGCCGGGCGATCTGGCTGAGCATCTGGTCGATCTGAACCAGTATGGCGCTGCCGATGTGACGCCTGAGCATTTTGAGGCCATTGTTGTCAACAACACAGTCGACGGCGCCCTGGTCGGTATGCCCTGGTTCACCGATGGCGGTCTGCTCTACTACCGCACCGATCTGCTGGAGAAGTATGGCTACGACGCTCCTCCGGTCACGTGGGACGAGCTGGAAGAGATGGCCCAGACCATCATGGACGGCGAACGCGCCGACGGCAACCAGGACTTCTGGGGCTATCGTCTGGCAGGGTAATGCCTACGAGGGTCTGACCTGTGACGCGCTGGAATGGATCTACTCGAGCACCGGCGGCACCATCGTCAGCCCTGAGAAGGTCATCACCATCGACAATCCGGCGGCTGCAGAAGCGCTGGACCGAGCGGCCGGCTGGGTCGGCACCATCAGCCCTCCGGGCGTAACCGGTATGATGGAAGAGGAATCTCGTGCAGTCTTCCAGGGCGGCAACGCTGCCTTCATGCGCAATTGGCCCTATGCCTATAATCTGGGCCAGGCCGATGACAGCGCTGTCGCAGGCATGATTGACGTGACGTCCTTGCCCGGTATCGAAGAAGGCCTGAGTGCCGCAACTCTTGGCGGCTGGCAACTGGCAGTCTCCAAGTACAGCGAGAATCCTGAAGCCGCCGCCAAGCTGGCGCTGTGGCTGGCCTCTGAAGAATCGCAGAAAGAGCGTGCCTTGAACATCTCGCTGCTTCCGACGATCCCTGCGTTGTACGAAGATCCGCAGATCGCCGAGGTTGTTCCCTTCATGCCCAACCTGTTGCCCGTCTTCACCAACGCTGTGGCCCGCCCGTCGACCGCAACTGCGCCCCAGTACAACGAGGTCTCCACGATCTTCTTCTCCAATGTCTCTGACGTGCTCAACGGCAAGCAGAGCGGCGAGGATGCAGTGATCACCATCTCGTTGGATCTGGAAGACCTGCTCGGCTTTGAAGTTGGAGCGCCTTAATCTACTAGGTTGATTCGACAACACTACGGATCATTTCCTGTACCTGATTGATCCAACTGTGTGAAAATAGGAGGGCGTAGCCACTACGCCCTCCTATTTTCACAAACTCCTTTCCTTCTACAATTTGTCCAGCCTCCACGGCCGGTTCTTCGCACAAACCGAAGGAGATATACATCATGGCCAAAGGCAGCGACGGGGCGAGCGAACTTGCCAAACAGGAACAGCGGTTGGCCTACATCCTGCTCTTCCCGACTTTCTTGATTCTGCTCGTCATCGCCGTTTACCCGTTGAGTTCCGTCTTTGTAAACAGCTTCACCAACAATGTCTTCGCCAGTTCACAGCCGACTGAATTTGTCGGCGTGGAAAACTACGTCAATTTGCTGAGCATGACCGTGAAGCAGTTACCGGTCAAGCTTGATGAGGGCACCGGCGAACCGCTGATCGATGAGGACACCGGCAAGGTAGAATTCGAGAGCCCAGTTCGGGTTCTGCCGCGTGAGCCGCGTCGCTTCAAGCCATTGACTACAGTAACGATCTTCGGCAGTTCCTTCGTGCTGGGCGCCACTGATCCTGCCTTCATACGCTCAATCTGGGATACGGTGGTCTTTGCCGTCGTCACCGTCTTCCTTGAACTGGTGCTCGGCATCATCGTCGCCCTGATCATCGACGTCAACTTCCCCGGACAGGGACTAATGCGTGCCATCATCCTCGTTCCCTGGGCGATTCCGACGGCGGTCTCGTCGCAGATGTGGGCCTTCATGCTGCAGCCGAATCGCACCGGTTTCTTCAATACCCTCTTCTGGCGGCTGGGCATCGGCAATGGCGAGATCCCCTTTCTCACCGATCCGGCGCTGCAACTGCCCTCAATGATCGTCATTGATGTCTGGAAGACAACGCCCTTCATGGCGCTGCTGATTCTGGCCGGTCTGCAGTTGATTCCCAAGGATATCTACGAGGCCGCCGATGTGGACGGGTCCGGTCCGATCCGCACGTTCTTCTCGATGACGTTGCCGCTGCTGAAGGGCACGATCGCCGTGGCCCTCGTCTTCCGTACACTCGACGCGCTGCGTGTCTTTGACCTCTTCCAGATTGTGCTGGGGCAGGCGCGCTACTCCATGGCCAGCTTCACCTACTATCAGTTGATCCAAAACCGGGCAATGGGCTATTCGTCGGCCAGCAGTATGATAATCTTCCTGGTGTTGTCGATCTTTGCCATCATCTATATGCGAACTCTGGGGGTGACATCCGATGAACAGTAGAGCCAAACATCGACGCAACCGCATCATGCTCTGGATCTTGATTGTGATCATGGCAATCTGGATGCTCTTCCCGTTCTATTGGATGGTCAACTCTTCGTTCAAGACGGAGGCCCAACTGCAGATGATGCCTGCCACCGGCGTTCCGCGCAATCCAATGGGATCCTTCGCCCCAACGATGCGCAACTATGAAGCTGTATTGACCAATGACGCTTTCCTGCGTGCCATTGTCAACAGCGCCATCGTGGCGACCTGCGTGACTTTGCTGGCGTTGGCCATCGGCGCTTTTGCCGGCTTTGCCCTGGGCAAGCTGCGCTACCGCGGCAAGACTGCCACAATGTACACGATCCTGGCCATGACCATGTTTCCCCAGATCGCGGTTCTCACCGGGTTGTACGCCATCATCAACAACCTGGGGCTGGATGCCATTCCCAGCCTGATCTTCACCTATCTGCTCTTCACCTTGCCGTTCACGGCCTGGGTATTGACCTCCTTCTTCCGCGAACTGCCGTTGGAGATCATGCAGTCAGCTCAGGTGGATGGCGCATCGCCGTTCCAGACCTTCTACATGATCCTGTTGCCGCTGACGGCCCCAGCCCTGGCGACCACGGGGCTGCTGGCTTTCATCGGCGCTTGGAATGAGTATCTCTTTGCGTTGACGTTCACCTCGGTGCAGCCTGCCGCACGCACGCTGCCGGTGATCATCGCCAACTTCCCGGCCCAGTTCTCGCGATCAGACCCCCTTCGGCGAGATCATGGCCGCCGGCGTCGTCTCCAGTATTCCGCTGATTATTATGGTCTTTGTCTTCCAGCGCCGCATCGTCTGCCGGTCTCACGGCAGGTGCGGTCAAAGGGTAGGGTGTACTCGGGAATTGGGGACTGTGTGTAGGGCAGTGGGGATGTGGGGCAGTAGGGTGGTGGAGCTGGAAAAGGCTTCCTTCCCCTTCCCTACATCCCCACTGCCCCACATCTTCACGTTCTTGAAATGCTCCAAACCCCTAATCCCTACTCACCATTCCCCAGATCACCAACCCCACAAACACCGGCAACTTCATCATGCGACGCCAGCGCCATGGCTCGTGTAGCAGACGGTGCAGCCATTCGATGCCCAGGCGCTGCATCCAGATCGGCGCGCGCAAAGTGACGCCGGCCACGAAGTCAAAGGCGCCGCCGACGCCGATGGCAACCGCGACCGGTAGGTCGTGGATCTGTTGGCGTATCCAGATGTCCTGGCGTGGGTGGCCGTAGGCGACGAAGAGGATGTCCGGGGACGTCGCGGAAAGATAGCCATGGATGGCCGGCCAGTCGTCGGGGTTGGGACTGCCGCTGTGGGCTCCGCAGACGATCAACGACGGATAGCGTTCTCGCAGCCGGATGGCCGCCTGTTCGGCCACGCCGGGCGCGGCGCCGAGGAAGAAGACTCGCCAGCCGTTGGCTGCCGCCTGCCCGGCAGATGCGGTCGATGCCGTCAGAGCCGGTCACACGCTCACGTAGCGCAGCCCCTCTACGATTGGCGGCCCAGAGCACGCCGATTCCATCCGGCACGCGTAGGTCAACCTGGGCCAGCGTATCGGCAAATGCCGGGTCTCGGTGTGCATCGACAACAAATTCCGGATTGACCGTCGATATCTGCCGGCAGATGGCGGGGCCGAGTGTTTCATGCTGCCTGGATTGGCCGTCGTCCATCGCAGTACGATGCAGATCGACCCACGCTGCGATCTGTTCCAGCGTATCGGCAAAGTCGACACAGTGGATATTGACGCCGGCCACGCCGACCGATGGCCAGGTCTGCCCGGCAACGGGGTCCAGATCACCCATCGGCGGCCGCTTTCTCCAGCACAGCCAACGTCTCAGCGGCCGCCTTTTCCCACGAGAAGCGCTTGACATTTTCATAGCCGGCCGCGATCAACCGTTGGCGCAGTGCTTCGTCCCGGCTGAGCGCCAGCATGGCGTCGGCGATTGCGTCGACATCTGTGGGATCAACCAGCAGAGCGGCGTCGCCGGCGATTTCGGGTAGTGAAGAATTGTTGGCTGTCACGAGCGGTACCCCCAGCGCTTGGGCTTCCAGGACTGGCAGCCCGAAGCCTTCGTATAGAGATGGAAAGCAGAAAAAACGTGCATTGCGGATGAGTGACGGCAAGACGTCATCCGCAACATATCCCGGAAGGTGGATGCGGTCGGACAGATTCAGCGCAGCCGCCTGGACATAAAGTCCATCGCTATGCCAGCCGGGCTTTCCGGCCAACACAAGATCCCAGTCGATTGCGTGGACCCGGACCAAACTCGCATAGGCCTGCATGAGCCGGGCCAGGTTCTTGCGCGGCTGTATGGTGCCCACATAGAGCGCATAGGCTCGTTGGGTCGGCGCTGGGTGGCCTGGTTCGCCCGGTGCAAGGCGCTGCAGGTCGATGCCCTCATGAATGACGTCCACCTTGGCAGGATCGGTTCCATAGGCACGGTTCAGGTCGTCGGCAGTGGCCTGGCTGATGCAGATCACGCGCCGGGCGACGCTGGCGCTCCAACGAGTGCTCGATTCCAGATATGTCCGTTGGCTTTGGGTGTGCATGTCGGGCCATGTCGCGGTAGCCGAGATCGTGGACAGTCACCACGCTCGGCGGCAGCCTTGAAGGCGGCAGCACAAACGGGATCACATGGGATGGAATGAAGAGCACGTCCGGCGGATCGTTCACCACCTCATGGGAGAGCGCTCGATGGGTCCACATGCGTCTGGAGGGCAGTCGGCGTATTTGAACCGAGGCCGAGTCCTGTTGATTCAACTCCGCCATCATCTCGTGTGCCGGCGTGTCATCGACATAGAGCCGCCAACCATGTGTGTGCGCCGTCGGCAGGCGTAGGAGGTGGCGAATGATCTCCCGAGAATATCGCTCCGTGCCTGTGCGCTCAGGCCGGATAGCCCGCGATGCATCGATACCGATCAGCATGTCTCTCGCCTCGGTCGGGACTGGCCCGAATAGAGCATTCGGTTGGTGGTGGAGCCGGCAACGCTCATGTCGATGCGCAACCTTGGCGACCCTATGTGCCATTTTTACAATGAAACCTGCCGTTGTATACTATCAAGTGAGGAATTTATGGTCAATTCACTCATGACAGACGCGTCAGGTTTTGTTAGACCCTCAGATTCAAATTGACACTGTTGACAATCGTCAAAAATGACTATACGCTAGTCATGCTAGGCACGTCCAAAGCGTGGGCGATTTCGACCGGAAATCATCCACCCGTGCCGGAGAATATCGTAGCACTGGAACAATGAGCACTCCATCGACGTCATCATTGCGTTGGTCCGGCCAAGCGACAGACTAACTTCGACGATTGTTGACGATTGTTGATGGCAGACCGGCAGCGTGCCACCGCTGTCGTATCACCCGGCGACAAAGATTATGCTGCAGGAAGTGCTGATCGATGCACTATGGATAATGGGACTGGCCTGTTTACTAGCGACGATCAGTTATGTCAGTTGGTATCGCAGTGTCAGAGGCTGGAGTTGGGGCTACGCTTTCAGCCTTCCGCGTATACTGGTGCCATTGTGTTTGAGCCTGGAATTGCTCTGCATCGGTCTGGCGATCAACGGCCTGACTTCGTACTGGCCCGCCCCGTGGTGGGAAAGTATGGCTTGGACGTTGCTAACACTTCTGTTTGCCATTCAGACAGTCGTCTACGGCGTAGCGGGAATGCGCTATGGCTGGGACACACCAGTGGAAGGGAGGAGCAATGACGGAGCCTAGGTCAATGAAGGACTGGCAGGTGGAAGAGTCCTCAGACCCCGACAATCAGTGGCAATTGCTGGAAACCGAGCAGGAACTTCCGAATGATCTGACGCTGCAAGAGACGGGCGCACCTCAACAGGAATGGCGTCCTGTCGAATATGCCGAGCCGCAGTCGTCCGGCGGTCGAAACTGGATCCTACCGTCATTCATCATTCTGGCGATGGTTGCCGTTGTCGGCTATATTGCTTGGCTCGGTCTGAACGGCGTGGGGTTTTTGCCGCCGAGTTCGACCGCGGCAGAGATCACGCCGGAGCCACAGGAGCCTGCTGTCGTGGTGATGAACACGCCTGCGACAGAGGAACCGACGGCGACGACGGCTCCTGAACCGACGGCCACACCGCTACCTACGCCTGAACCGTCTCCCACGCCCACATTGGTTGAAAAACTCTTCGGCACCATCGACAGTGCCTATGGCTTGAATATTCGTGCCAACCCGTCCGTAGATGCTGCGCTGCTGCGTCTGGCGGAAGATGGCGAGAAGTTCAGCGTCATCCGGGAAGTTGATGGTTGGCTTGAACTGGAGCTGGCGGACGGCTCGACAGGGTGGGTGTCGTCTGAATTTGTCAGGGTTGTCGCTGAAATGGTTCCTGGAGAGCCGGGTTCGCCTGTTGAAGACGTTGCACCCGAACCGACGCCCGTCGATTCAGTAGAAGCGCCGGAAACGGCGCCCACCGAAACGACCGGCATCACACCGCCCGAGCCGTTTACTGATCTCATTCCTGTTGGTCCGGCTGTGTTGGTGTTGGCTGAAGGGGGCGTCAATGCGCGCAGCGGCGATTCGACCGATTCAGACATCATCCTCACGATTCCTCAGGGCGCTGCGTTGAAGGCTGTTGGCCGCAATGCAGCAGACGACTGGTTGCAGATCGAACTCCCCAGCGGAGATTTGGCTTGGATTTCAAAGGATCCGGTCGAGACGCGGGGCGAAGTCGGCGCATTGGTCGTTGTCGATCCAAACGCCCCGGAGACTGATTCGCCGGCCGCCGCACCGACAACAGAGCCAGTGGCCGAGACGGAAACGATTACGTCGACGGCGCCCGCCGCTCAGACAGATGCGTTGACGACGACCGCAACGGTCACCGACACGGTACCGGTTGAGCCTGTTGCCGGAGAAGTCGATGCCGAAATGACCGTCGGGCTGATCGGCGTCAAGGCTCGAACATCACCGTCACTGACAGGAGACGTGGCCGAGGTGCTCGCCAGCGGTACAGTACTTCCGGTTACAGGTCGCACGTCCGACAGCACCTGGATGGCGGTCAACTTGGCAGATGACAGCATCGGTTGGGTTCTCATCGGCGCTGTGGATCTGAATGTCGATCCGGCCGAATTGCCGGTTGTGGAACCATAGACGATGTTTGTCGAATACCGATTGAGCACCATGCTCTGGGCTGTGGGCCTGGTGCTCTTTGGTCTGATATTGCTCCTGCTCAACTTCAATCTGTTTGCTCAATATGAGCCGTTGCCCCAGTATATTCTGGCCGCGCTGTTTGCGACAGGCGCGGCCGTTTTCTTTCTCGGCTATTTCGCGGCGAGGAAGGAGTGGGCAAGGTTGATCCCTGCGTGGACATTGCTCGCTCTGGCCGTGATGGCGTTGACCAGCACGATCTCGGCTCTTGATCAGCGGATCACGGCGGCACTGCTCTTTGTTGGCCTGGCCTTGGCATTCGCCAATATCTATCTGCTGGACAGGCGGCAGAATTGGTGGGCCATGATTCCCGGCGGCTTCATGCTCGTCATCGGGCTGGTGATCGCGCTGAGCGTGCGCATCACCCAGGCCGAGACGTTGGCGACGCTGCTCTTTTCCGGCATGGGATTGGTCTTTCTGGGGATCTACTGGCTGGGCGGGCGGCCTCGTCAATGGTGGGCGCTCGTGCCGGGGACGGTTCTCTTCGTATTTGGACTCTTCATCTTCTCCTTAGACCAGGGTGAGACTAGCCCCTTGCTTCGCCTGTGGCCCCTTCTTCTGATCGGGACCGGCCTTGTAATTGGTTTCCTCGCCTACCGTTCCAAGCCAAAGGAACGCCTACAAGTCAATTCCGCCCCGTCCAAGCCGCAAAGGCAACCGCCCGCTGATCCCAAAACTCAGCCGCCGACCCCCCTGGGCGACTATGCCAATCCGGCGCCGGGCGCCACAGTCGAAATCCTCCCGGATCCGGATGAGTAGGCCCGGACGCGTTTGATGCGCCTTGCGTCTGCACAAGATAAGCCGAACCGGTCACATCGCCGGCCGCGCCGAGAAGCGTGATGTTCATGAAAGAGACTCCTTGACTCAGCCGCTGTAGAGGATGCGACCGCAGCTTGTGCAGACGGCCAGGCCCTGCTGGGCGCGCGCGGCGCTGATTACGCCGGTCGGGAGCTTGACGCCGCAGGCCCCGCAATTTTCGCCGGCAATGGTGGCCACGGCGACGCCGCCCTTTCGTTTGCGCAGCCGCTCATAGTCCGCCAGCGAATCCGCGTCCATGGCCTGAGCAGCAGCCTCGCGCCGCTTTTTGAGGATCACATAGTTGCGTTTCATCTTCTTCTCTTCGTCGAGGAGATCGTTCTGGGCCGCGGTCCAGTTCGCTTCAATTTCGGACAATGTCGCCTGGTTTGTCGCCAGTTGTTCCGTCAGCGCCTCGACCTCAAGCAACGCCTCAACGCCTCGGTCCTCGACGTCACTGCTGTGCCGACGTAGCGACTCCAAGCTCGCTTGAAGCGACTCAAGTTCCTTGGGGTTGGTCACCTTGCCGCTCATGAGTCGCGTATCGGTGTCCACAATGCGCTTCTTCAGCGACTGGAACTCCAGCTCAGCATCCTTCTGTTGTCCGTGCCAGTGGTGCAGTTGCGCCTCGGTTTCGGCAACCGTGCCACGCGCAGCCGTCAGTTCCTCGGACTCGCCCAATTGCTCCTGAATCTGGACCAAACGACGTCGCACCTGCAACCACATCGTGTCGATCTTCTGGAGTTCGTACAGTTCTGCCGATGTTGCCACGACACATTCTCCTCTTGAGTCTGGGCGTGCCTGTTGCGCTGGGGTATTCTTGCTCGCGATCTCGTTCCTGCTCGATTATATCATCTGCGCTGCGTGCTCCCCAACGCGCTTTCCATCGTGGGCAAGGTGCGGGGTTATTCACAATGTATGCATCACCTTGGCGCACGCAGTTGGCCCCGTCTGAGACGGATGCTATACTGTGAGCCACAGAGACGGAAACAACAGTTGCATCAATCAAATTCGTGCCCGCTGTCGATCCCATTGTCGATCCCATTGTCGTGAAAGCTGCTCAGAGAGAACTATGTCACGGTTGCCGTCCAATCGCACTGGCCAAAGCTTCATTGAATACGCCCTGATCATCATACTGCTGGCCATCGTCATGCTCTCCATCTTGTTGATCCTGGGCGACGATCTGCGCACCTTCATCAATGATCTGATGCTGACCTGGTTCCCGGCGCAGCCCGGCTGATCTCGGCGCAAGAACGGACCGAACGCGGAAGACGCTGATTTAGCGGATTTTCGCGGACAGCAAACGGAGTACCCATGAACGCCAACAGGCAATCCCCCGACCTGCTGAATGTCGTACGCTCCTTGAGCCGGCAAGTCCACGATCTGATCTTTCCACCCGCTTGTCTCGGCTGCGAGTCCATGGGCGCCTGGCTCTGTCCGCGCTGCGCCCAGCGCGTTGAACCCGTCGGCAATCGCATCTGCCGCCGATGTGGCCGTGCACAGACAGCGGCATCCGATATCTGCCGCCACTGCGTCGACACAGATCTGTTTCCGTTGACCCAGGTGCGCGCTGCAGCGTACCATCAGTCGCCCCTTCGCGAGGCCATCCACGCCTTCAAATATGACAGCCGCACGGAACTCTCGGCCCCGCTGGCCCGCTACCTGATCGCGGCCTACGGTGATCCTTGCTGGCGCCCGCCGCTCGCTCAGATCGATCTGGTCGTGCCGGTTCCGCTGCATGCAGATCGACGGCGAGAGCGAGGATACAACCAGGCCGAGCTGTTGGCGGCCGATTTCTGCCGTGGCGTCGGTCTGCCGATGGATCCGTCTGCCATGCAGCGGGACCGGCACACACCGCATCAGGTCGGGCTGAACGCAGAGGAACGCCGCGACAACGTGGCCGATGCATTTGCGGCCGCGTCGCCGGTGGCCGACAAGCGCATTCTGCTCATCGACGATGTCTATACCACCGGAGCAACGCTCAACGCCTGCGCAGGCGCTGCGCTGTTGGCAGGCGCTGCCGCGGTCTATGCGCTGACGCTGGCTGTGCCGAGGGCAACGTTTCAATAGGTGACTCTGCTGCAAAAACCACGAATGACACGAATTTCACCAATTGCACGACTGAGAAAATTCGTGCAATCTGTGAAATTCGTGGTTCTTGCAGTGAACTCATAGGTGGTCAGAAATGATCTGCGGTTGTTGAGCGAAGGCGAGAACGACTGTTATTCTGGGTGCATGGTGAGGCAAAGTGATGGGCGAAAATGATGCGAAAGAGAGGGGGAAAAACGTGGTTGACAATCCCCGAAAACGCGTCTATGATTGGGCTATGTCGGCACATGTCCCTTCATTTTCATCCCAAAAAGAGAACAACAGAATTGTTCGACAGACGCGTCCGGATGCCGTTGCTGTGGTTTGCCGTCGCCCCGGCCCGACTGATCGTCATTTCTTGTCCGATTCTCTGACGGCATTGGGGTCTGCAAAGGAAGCAAACATGGCCGCATACCGACCTTCCTTCCCTAATTCTTGCATCGTCCAGCGGTCGACTTACCCTTTTTAGTCGACCACGCCAAAGATTTGCGGCCAATCAGAGCCGTCTTTTTGGCATTGGTAAATGCAAGCAGAGTAGTAGATGACGGCGGAACGGAACCGTCAGAACGAGACGTCAGAAAGGTGCAAGCGTACCGTCCTGAGAAGCTCAATCGAATTCGCCGTCCCATCTACGCCCATCTGTAGTAGAAAGGAGACAGTCCATGGATATTATCGTTCATGGCCGCAACGTCGAAGTCAACGATTGGATTCGTGAGTACGTCGAGAAAAAGGTAGGCAAGCTCGAACGCTACCTGTCCGGCGTCACCGATGTGCGGGCCGAGCTGACCCACAGCCCAACCCGTGCGGCGTCGGACCGCTACACTGCTCAGATCACCATGTGGGCAGGCGGTCAGATTCTGCGTGCCGAGGAATCGACCAGTGACATCTTTGCATCCATCGACGCCACAGTCGACAAGATCTACAGCCAGATCCGGCGCTTCAAAGGGCGACGGTACGACAGCAAACGTCGTGCTTCCGCTGCCGCCAGCGCCGAAGCCGAACTCGCCGCCATGGCCATTCCGGCCGATGTGTTGGAAGATGAGGATGAAGAACACACCATCATCCGGCGCAAGCGCTTTGTGCTCGAGCCAATGGATGAGGAGGAAGCCATCGAACAGATGGAGTTGCTGGGGCATGACTTCTTCGTCTACCTGAACCCCAAGACCCACAGCGCCAATGTGCTCTACCGGCGCAAAGATGAGAACTACGGCCTGCTTCAGCCGGACATTGTCTAGCCGGTCCATTCCGATCAGATCGCAACAGATCGGAGTCACGGAGAATCTAAACCGATAATTCCGCCCCTGGGGTCCCAACGACTCCAGGGGCTTTTTGAATCTATTCTCAGCTCATGCCCGGCCATTCAGCCATGGGCGTGGTCGAGTGGACCAGATGCATACCGTGGTCGACAAAATGTTGGAAGGCCTGCGCAGACTGCTCGCGATAGTCGATGACGCCCGGAATGACGACCGATGAGGTGCAATCGTCCAGCAGGTAGACCTTGTTGGCCAGCGCCGGGTCGGTCTCCAGGATGCCGTCGAGCAGATCCTCGATGGTCCAGGCCACGCAGTGACTCTTGGCCTGGCCGGTGATGATGACGGCGTCAAAGTCGTGCAGCTTCTGCACAAACTTTCGCCCCTTCGTTGCGATGCGTTCGCCATCCGGGCCGTCGACGATCTCCGGACCGAGCGCGGAATAGTGTTCGGTCAACGGGTTCTGGCCCTTGACTTCAAAGTCGGGCTGGCTGACGCGGGCGACGGAATGAAAGAAGATCGCCTCCTCCACCGCCGAAACCAGTGCATGGCTGATGCCGCCCAACATGGCATGGTAGGGCCAGATGGTCAGCTCATATTTGTTGCGCCGGGCCAGTTCCTCGGTGTAGTACTGGACGAAGCGGTCCATGTAGGCGGGCGTGGCGTTGAGGCCGGCTGCCGCATCGGGGTTGAAGCGCCATCGTCTGGTGCGGATATCCTCCGCCGAGATCATGGTGTAGGGTTCAGGGTGATTGCCCTCACTGTCCACGAAAAAGGGTGGATGGAAGATCTGCATGGCAGTGTGGGAATCGAGCGTCGGGCACATCTCGGTGATGCGATGCAGATTGCTGTAGATGAAATCGCACAGACGAGCGCTGTCCTCTACCGCGCCCATGCCTGAGCCGCCGGCCACGAAGAGTTCATAGCCGGGGATGCAGAACGTATTCTGGACATCGACCAGGATCAGGCAGGTCCTGAAACTATCTTGGCCCGCCGGCGTAATGGAATGTTGACGGCGCCAGGCCTGGGCTTGGGCCGCGCGCTCGGCATAGGGCACGCGCCAGATGTGGTCGACGCTGGTGGGATCGTAGTGGGACGGGATAGGCAGGGTCTTGGCACTCATGGTAGGACTCTCCGCTCCAATTGCGCAAATTCACGTTGTGTATCTATGACACGAACTAAATTCTAGCGCCCGCCCGGCCTTGTGTCAACAAGTGACGCCTATGCTACAATCGAAGCACCTTGTCGAACACCTACGTTCTGTAGTTCACGATTTGAGGAAAAACGAGATTCTTCACTGGCCACTCACCAGAGTGAGCGAGTCTGGAATAACCCGTTCAGAATGGCAAATCGTGAACCACTTACATTGGCGACCGTGGGCGTGCCAATGCCGGCAGACCAGTTGAAGCGACCATGCAGCGAATTCTAACAGCAGATCAAGACAAACTATTGCGACAGGAACGGCAGTTGCTCGAAGAGCTGCGTGTCGTTCTGGCGCGCCTCGACGCGCCCGAGGACGACCTGGATCTCCTCAAGCGCAGCCTGGGCCAGTTGGACGAACTCTTCCTGCTGGTCGTCGTCGGTGAGTTCAACGCCGGCAAGACGGCCTTCCTCAACGCTTTGCTGGGCAAACGCGTGCTCAAGGAAGGCGTCACGCCCGACGACCAGCACGATTCATCTGCTCAGCTATGGCGAGGTCTTGCTCCAGGAGCCGGTCGAACATGAGGTGCTCGCCGTCCATGCGCCGGTCGATTGGCTGCAGGAGATCAACCTGGTCGACACGCCCGGCACCAACGCCGTGATCCAACGCCACCAGGAGATCACCGAACAGTTTGTGCCGCGCAGCGATCTGGTGCTCTTTGTCACCAGCGCCGACCGTCCCTTCAGCGAGAGCGAGCGCACCTTCCTCGAACGCATCCGCGAGTGGGGCAAGAAGATCATCATCATCGTCAACAAGATCGATCTGGTGGCCGACGACGCTGATCGCGAGCAGATCCTCGCCTTTGTGCGCGAGAATGCCACCCAGTTGCTTGGTCTGGAGCCGCAGATCTTTCCGGTCAGCGCTCGCCAGGCGCTGGAGGCCAAGCTGGCATCTGCAACGGACAATGGGGCACACGCCGGCGAACTGTGGCAGGCCAGCGAGTTTGCCGCCTTGGAAGACTACATCCTGGAAACACTGGATGCGTCCGAACGCCTGCAACTCAAACTCCACAATCCGCTGGGCGTGGCCGGCCGATTCATCGACAAGTACGAGACGCTGATCGCCAATCGCAGGGCAGTCCTGGTCAATGATTTTCAGACGCTGGACACCATCGAAGAGCAGCTGGACGCCTACGAAGAGGACATGCGGCGCGACTTTGTCTACCAGGAGAGCCGGGTCGACAACGTGCTCTACGCCATGGCCGAGCGGGGCGACAAGTTCTTCGACGAGACCATGCGCCTGACCCGCATCTTCGACCTGGTCAACAGCGAGAAGATCCGCGGCGAGTTCGAGCGCCAGGTCGTGGCCGACACCAGCCACGAGATCGAGAAACAGGTCAGTGACCTCATCGACTGGATGGTCGACAAGGATTTCCGCCAGTGGCGAGCGGTGATGGACTATCTCAACGAGCGCAAGATCGAACATGCGGACCGGATCGTGGGCCAGGTGGGCAGCGATTTCGAGTTCAATCGCCAGAACCTGCTCGACAGCGTGGGCCGCGAGGCGCAGAAGGTGGTCGACACCTATGACCGCGAGGCCGAATCGCTCAAACTGGCCCAGGATGTGCAACGCTCCATTCTGCAGACGGCGGCCGTCGAGGTCAGCGCCATCGGACTGGGCGCCATCCTGGTCGCGGTGCTGCAGACGACCATGCTCGACGTCACCGGCATTCTCGGGGCCAGCGCCGTCGCGGCCATGGGTCTGTACGTGCTGCCCTATCGCCGTTCACGGGTCAAGGCCGAACTGCGCGACAAGATCAACGAACTACGCGACCAACTCAACTCCGTGTTGGAAAAGCAGTTTGAGCGGGAACTGCAGGACAGCCTGCAACGCATCCGCGAGGCCATCGCACCCTACACGCGCTTCGTGCGCGTCGAACGGGAGAAGCTGGAAAAATTGAA
This sequence comes from uncultured Chloroflexia bacterium, assembly GCA_963698255.1. Lineage (GTDB taxonomy): Bacteria > Chloroflexota > Anaerolineae > Caldilineales > Caldilineaceae > JAWKOK01. The sequence goes on from CAVOQD010000034.1 coordinate 52,746, forward strand.
AGCGGATCTTGACCGGGCAGCCGCCGACCTTGACCAGATGCGGTCCGAGGTAAAGAAGTTGGACCGTAGCGGCTAGCAGCCTGTCGGAGTGACAGAAAATAGGACCGCGGATAACGCGGATCTTTGCGGATAAAGGCGGATTTCTCTCGATTTGTCCGCGAAAATCAGTCAGATCAGCGTCATCCTCGTCCTATCGGCTTTCTCTCCGACAGACTGCTAGGCTGGCGATCCCAGGACGACAGTTCGGTTTCTGGATCTCGTCAGACTGCAAGTCGGATCGACGAACTGTCATCAGGGCAGCACTACCATCTCCTCATAGACGGAAAAACCCATGACCCACCAGATCACGCTGATTCCGCTTTCGACCGACCACCACGAAACGATGCTCCAGGAAGTCTATGCCAACACGCCAGGTTACTGGGCCATGTACAATCTGCTCACCGCGCCCGCCGGCCAGGCCGAGCGCGATCTGCGCGAAGCCGAAGAGACGTCCGGGCGCACCATGATGGGCATCGTCAAGCCCATCGAAGCGGGCAATCCTGAGGCCGGCGGCGAGATGATCGGGCTGGTCGACTTTCGGCTGCATTGGCCGGGCGAAGGCATCGCCTACCTGGGCATGGTGATGGTTGCCGAGCCGCTCCAGCGCCAGGCAATCGGCACACAGGCCTGGAATCTGCTGGCCCCGTGGCTCGCATCCGAGGCCGGCATCGACAAGGTCCGCATCGGTGTGGAGCAGTTCAACACCGGCGCAATGGCCTTTTTCCACCGCCTGGGCTTCATCATGACCGGCGAGGCGAATCGCATCAAGGTGGGGGAGAAGTTGGTGCGGTTGTTGTATATGGAGAGGGGATTGGGGAAACGGGAATGAGTGAATGGTGAATAGGAAATTGAATTGTGAATGGGTGACCGTTGACATCTGAAAAGATTGCAGAGCCTGTTTTGCTTGGCACGAAGCATTATCCAAGGAGTCGCCCCATGACCGATCCCACTACAACCCTCACCGAAATCGCCGATCAGTTGCGTGCGTTGGCCAATAACGGTCTACACTTCGCCGATGATCCGTACCAGATCGAACGATATCAGAAGATTCTGGGACTGTCGGGCCGGTTGCTCGATCTGGTTGATGAACGACCGCTGGCGGAGATCGAACAGGTGCTCTTCAGCGATCTGGGCTGGCGAACGCCGGGAACGGGCGTCGACACAGCGGTCTTCGATGTGCAGGGACGCATCCTGCTGATCCAGCGTGCGGACAACGGACTGTGGGCCACGCCGGGCGGCGGCTGCGATGTCGGCGAATCGGCCGCGACCACAGGCGAGCGCGAGGTGTGGGAGGAGACCGGCTACCGGGTCAAAGTGACGGATCTGCTCGGCATCTTCGACAGCAGACACTGCGGTTCACAGATGGGAAGTCAGCTATACCACATTCTCGTTGCCGGTGAGGTTGTCGGCGGTGAAGCGGCCACCAGCAACGAAACCCTGAATGTGCGCTGGTTTTCGCCGGATGATGTCCCATGGACCAGACTATCGCCAGGCCACGAGCCACGCATTCGCTTCGCACTGCGATGGCGAGAATCTCCCGATCTCAGGCCCTTCTTGGATCACGAAGGCTGGACGCCTCCGGCGGACTGAGATCCGAAGGGTTCATCCAGAAACAACTCATCAGTAGTTCACGATTTGGCATTCCGATGACCGGAGGGAAGAGGAATCTCAGGTTCGTACAGTCGAGATTCCTTCCTTCGGCAAGCTCAGGACAGGCAGTCGCTTCGCTCCGTCGGAATGCCAATTGTACTGAAATCGTGAACTACTGGTCATCATTTTGACGTTCGACCCACGGATGACGCAATGTAGGGCGGAATGGCATTCCGCCTGGCTGGGCAAAGCTAGGCCTGGCTGGTCGGATTACGCTATGAGTATTCGCCGACGGTCGACCCGACCATACGAGACCTACGGACGGCCGACCTACGGATGCCATTTCGCCTGGCCGAGCCAAGGGTCCATCTAGAAACAAGTTCCGGTTCTCAAACCTGCAGGGCTGCCTGAAATCGGGAAGAAAACTGGACGGATCCTTAGTGCGCACGAAGGGCGTGCGCACTAAACGCCGATATCCATGAGCTGTATCGTACTCGCTTGCCTCCGCTTTTGAGACTCTTTTGAGACGATTGTGCGACGCTTGTGGTGTAGGCTGAATGCGATCATTCCATCTGCAACGCCCAGGGAGAAGGGTGACACGATCTCTGCGAGGTCACCCGGGCGCGATGATCGGTGCTTTACTTCTGAGCATGAAGTCTCCCATGGAGCCGGTCCTTTGGGTAGAGGACCGGCTCCAAATCTCTTTTGGACACTCAATCGCTGCTGGCGGGCACGGCCGGCAGTCCGTCCAGGCTCACCCGGTTGTTCTCCTGCTGATAGGTCACCACGCCGTCCGGACCACGCTGTTCCCAGCCCTTGACCAACGACTTGCGCTGGGCCTTGAAGTCATAGAGCGGCACGCCATAGCCGCACGAGTCACTGACCCGCTGCCACATCGATCTTGACGATCGAGCGAATGCCGGGCAGGTCGGGGAAGTGACTTGTCAGTTCGGAAAACTCCTCGGTTCCGGGAAAGACCGGCGTCCCAACCCCATGCAGGCGTACGATGCGCGCTGCGCCTTCAAAGGCGCAGAACATGACGACGATGCGCCCATTCTCGCGAAGGTGAGCGATGGTCTCCGCGCCGCTGCCGGTCAGATCGAGATAGGCGGCCGAGTTCGGCCCCAGGATGGCAAGCGAATCCAGCCCCTTGGGCGAACAGTTGATGTGGCCGTCGGCCGCCAGCGGCGCGGTGCCCACGAAATACATCTGCTGCTGCTCGATCCACGCCTGCATCTTCTCATCAATGCTTGTGAATGTCTGTCCCATGTCTCCTCCGATTTTGTTCGCAGATTTTGTTCAAGGTTTGATGCCGGCCTGAGAATTGGTAGGACGTGGATGACGCAGATTTGACTAGTTTTCGCAGATTTGCCGAGCGAAACCCGTCCTTATCCGCCAAGATCCGCGCAATCCGCGTTCCATTATTTCCTATCCATATTTCGGGCTGGTTCAGTCAATAGTGACGCGATAGGTTGACAGATGCACGATATCGTAGGTGCGGTTTGCAACCGCACGATCTGTTCTGCCGGAGAACGTGCGGCTGCAAACCGCACCTACAAAGTGTCAACCAATTTCTGAACCATCCCCATATTCCCTACCCATTTGACAGATCCCTAACGCAGGTGCCCCACCTCATTCAGCGTGACCATCCACCAGGGATCCGGCGACTGGGCGCTGTGTCGGATGATCGTCAGGCCACCGTTCTCCAACCGGATACGCCATGGGATTGCCAACGGCACGCCAAGAACGTAGCGGGCAATAGCCTGGATCGTGCCTCCGTGGGAGACCATGGCGACATGTTGGCCGCTATGACGCTCTGCAATCTCCATACAGGCCTCGATTGCACGCTGCTGAAGCTCGGCGTTGCTCTCTCCGCCGGGGGCCACGAAGTCCGGATGGCGTTTCTGGTATTCAAGGTAGAGATCCGGAAACGCAACGCTGATCTCCTCCTGCGTCTTGCCCTCGAAGAGGCCGTAGTGACGTTCACGCAATCGTGAATCCGTCGTCACCGCTTTCCCTGAGGCGGCGGCAATCGGCTCAACGGTTTGCAGCGCCCGACCCGCATCGCTGGCATAGAGTGCGTCGATGGGATAACGTTGCAAGGCGCCGGCCGCGGCAACCGCCTGGGCGTGGCCGTTCTCCGTCAGCGGGCTGTCGCCGTTGCCCTGGATGCGTCGCTCACGATTCCACTCGGTCTGTCCATGGCGAACGAGCAGTAGATAGGTGTCACACATTGGCATTGCTCCTGTCATCGACCCGCTTGACCCAGTAGACGCCGGTCTCGTCGCCGCTGGGCAGCGTCCGAATGGCGGGATGGCAGGCATAGCCGAGCTTAATTTTGATGGCATAGTTGGCGTCGCGCGCGGTGGCGCTGCGTGAGCGGACCTGAAAGCAACCGAGATCCCTGGCCATCGTCAGCGCGCTCCGCTGCAAGGCCGTGCCGATCCCACGATTCCGGTAGGGCGTGTCCACATGAAAGGCGCGGATCTTGGCCTCGGTCAGTTCGACGCCGTCCCGGTCCGTCAAGATCGGGCAGTCCATCTCAGGACCGATGGGCTGGACGACAAACATGAGCAAAGCGGCCACATCGCCATCGACCAGCGCCACCAGATAGTGAGAAGCGGGGGTCAGACCATGCTCATCAATCACGCCGTGCACCTGGTCATGCTGATAGGCATAGTTTTCCAGGTCACACCAGTTCGGGTGCTCCGGCGTCCATTCTTCGATGACGAAACTACTCATCGTCCGCCAGGATCTCCATCACACGGTCTCGATAGGTCCGGTCTCGATCCGGCATTTCCGGCGCAAGCAGCGCGCCCACGTCGAGAAAGTGGCGGATGTCACGCCCCATTTCCTGGCCGGCCCCCGTGTGCATGTCGAGCGCGTAGTCCGGGATGGTCGGGCGCAGTCCGTTCTTCTCGACTTCGTGTTTGATCCAGATGACCATCTCGTCGCTGGAGCGATCCTTGTTGCATGCGCAGAGATAGCGCACAGCGTGGATCGCCAGCAGAAGCCGTTCGCCGTCGGCAGGCTCAAAGGTGTTGACCATGCGGTAGAGGGCTTCGGTCCGCACCGGCGCATCAAGATCACCGAAGCCGATGTCCTCCACAGAGATGACCAGCAGCCGTTTCCAGAGATAGGCCTCCAGTTGCTCGCTGGTTGTGGCCATCTCGTAGGCGATCAGCGCGGCGTTTTCCGTGTTGCCGCGGCGGATCTCCTTCTGCAACGCCGAGATGACCTGGTCAGCGGGCAGACCGTGTCGGGTCACCACTTCTTGCCACGGATCGGGCGGCAACTGAGACGATATCATCGCTTTTCCTTCCTGCTTCGGAGCACAACAATCCTTTCTTGCCACCGTGTCACCTTGTCACCCTGCCGTTCTGAACACCCGATCATACATCACAATCGTCCCGGCCTGTGCTACATTGTAGCTGTCATAGCGCATGGCCGGAATGGTGACAAGCTGGTTGCATCGCTCCAGGACATATTTGGGCAGACCGCCGTCCTCCGCGCCCAGGAGATAGACGGCCCGCTCCGGATGCGAAAAGTCCGGCAACGGCGTCCCGCCGGCCTCCACGCCGACTAGCCGGCAGCCGTAGGGAATGGCCTGAAAGAAATCGTCAAACGACTGGTAGGTGTAGAGTGGGATGTGCGCCCAGGTCGCGGTCGTGTCGGACGCCTGACGACGGTAGCGTTTGCCGATGGTGAAGATAAAGGACGCTCCCAATTGATAGGCCCCGCGCCAGAGCACGCCCACGTTCTCAAACCGTTTGGCCTGATAGATGCCGATGCCGAAATAGCCCGCCTGACTGTCGGCCATCGGCTGGATCGCCCGCTGCCGACGCTGCCCCGGTCTCCATCAGTACTGAATCAGATCGCGCGACTCAATTCGATCTTCGATCCAGTTCGATGCCGAGGCCGGGAAGGGTTGGCAGTTGGACAAAACCATCTTGCGGACGATATTGCTGCTGATGGAAATACTGCTTGACCTCCTGGTAGCGAACCAGATACTCGACAAAAGGCACAGTCGCCGGCGACTGTGCGCCGGCCACATGCAGCGCGGGCAGACAGCGAATGTCCATGGGCGACCACCGGCGTCTCAAACGAGGATGCCAGCGCGCAGACCTTGGTCAACTCGCTGATGCCGCCGGTCCAGTCGGGGTCGTTCTGCAGGAAGTCGACCGCACCGTTGACCAGCAGTTCCTTGGCCTGCCAGCGCGTGTAGATGTGTTCGCCGGTCGCAATCGGTACCGGGGCGGCTTCTCGAATCTTGCGCAGTGCGCCGACTCGCTCGGGCGGCACCGGCTCTTCCACCCAGGTCGGGTGCAAGGGATTCAGCAGCCGCACCATCTCGATGGCGTAGGTTGTGTCCCAGCCCATGAAGGCGTCAAACATCAACTTGTACTCGGGCCGACCGCATCACGTAGAGCCGCGGCCATTTCGAAATTCTTGGTCTTGCCGGCCTCGCCGTCGCCGGGGCCGTAGCGGAAGAACCATTTCTGGGCGCTGTAGCCCTGGCCCTTGTATTCGAGGGCAATGGCGGCCGCCTCATCCGGGCATGATCGGGAAAGCCGAGCATGCTGGCGTAGGCGGGCACGGCAGGGCGTGTCGGTCCGCCGAGCAGCCGGTAGACCGGCAGATCGAAGACCTTGGCCTTGAGATCCCACAGCGCGCAGTCGATGGCGCTGATGGCGGTCATGAAGAGGCCGGATCGACCGTGGCGATCCATACGCGCCATCTGGTCAAAGAGCAGCTCGGTCGCCAACGGATCCCGGCCGATCAGATAGGGGCGCAGCGACTTGAGCAGCGGAAAGGCCTGGTACTCTTCGATCGGTCCCCAGAAACCGGACGTGCCGGCGTCGGTCTTCACTTCGACGTAGAGCGCCTCGACCGGCATGCCCAATTTGGGCGTATCACCGGCATAAGCGCGTTGATTAAATTCAGGATAGATGTCCAATTGCTGCGCCTGGCGCTCGCCGGCCGGGAAGGTCGGACCGGCATATTGGCCGCGCACTCGGTGAATGAGAACGTCAGAGATTTTCATGAGGCCCCTATCGTGATTGATTGGATAGAACTAGACACGGAAACAAGTATACAGCAGTCAATCACGGCCCACAATTGACCATTGGGCAGCCTGAATGAGCGAGACGGAATAGACCGCGGATTAGGCTGATTTGGCGGATAAAAGCCGGATATTTTCGAGATTTAATCCGATTGCATCTGCCTGATTCGCCTAATCCGCGGTCAATCCCGTCTCACTTTGACAAGTTGCTACAGCCATCTTCGGGAACCAACGGAGAATGCTTACGGTCTCCCGGCTCCGTCCACGCGATACTGTTTTAGTTGACCGAGGTGCATCGAATTGTGAACGAAAAAGGGTCCATTTCAGTGTTGCCAATCGATGCCGGATCGCATACAATAGATGGCCACAAGAACATACGTTCGGCGGTTTCATCCGTGAAATTCATGTCATTCGTGGTTCTTGCAGTGAACACACATATGATATCTGCTGCAAAAACTACGAATGGCACGAATTTCACGAAGTGCACCACTGAGAAAATTCGTGCCATTGGTGAAATTCGTGGTTCTTGCAGTGAACTCACATATGCACATAGACAGAAGGCGGAGACCCCATGGCTCTCGATAAACTGATCGTTCGCGGCGCACGTGAGCACAATCTGAAAAACATCGATCTGGAGATCCCCCGCGATCAACTTGTCGTCATCACCGGGTTGAGCGGCAGCGGCAAGAGCAGCCTGGCCTTCGATACCATCTACGCCGAGGGACAGCGCCGTTATGTCGAGTCGCTCTCGGCCTATGCGCGCCAATTTCTCGGTCTGATGGAAAAGCCCAACGTCGACCAGATCGAAGGGCTGAGCCCGGCCATCTCCATCGACCAGAAGGGGTCGGGGCGCAACCCGCGGTCTACCGTGGGCACGGTCACCGAGGTCTACGACTATCTGCGCCTGCTCTACGCCCGCATCGGCCAGCCCCACTGCCCGAACTGCGGCGAGCCCATCACCATGCAGACGCCGACCCAGATCGTCGATCTGATCATGGAGATGGCTGAAGGCAGCCGCCTGTTGATTCTGGCGCCCATCATCAAGGATCGCAAGGGCAACCACAAGGGCGTCTTCACCGAGATGCAGAAGCAGGGCTACGTGCGTGCGCGTATCAACGGCGAGATCTACGAGGTCGACAGCGCGCCCGATCTGGACCGCTACAAGAACCACACCATCGAAGCCGTCATCGACCGCATCGTTGTGCATCAGCCGCAGGCCAATGAAGAGAACCCGGACGAGGGACCCATCGGCACCGATCTGACGCGCCTGAGCGACTCGGTCGAGACGGCTCTGCGCCTGGGCGAGGGCGCCATCATCGTCTCCGATGTCACCGACCGGGACAATCCGGTCGACCGCACGTTCAGCGAACACTTTTCCTGCGTCAAGTGCGGCACCAGCATCCCGGAGATCGAACCGCGAACGTTCAGCTTCAACAGTCCCCACGGCGCGTGCCCGTCGTGTCACGGTCTGGGAACGCTGCAGGAGTTCGATCCCGAACTGATCCTGGACGATTCGCTCTCGCTGTCCAACGGCGCGGTGCGTCCCTGGAAACGGCAGAACGAAAGTGACGGCGACGGATACTACACGCAACTGCTCAGTTCGGTCAGCAAACAGTTCGCCATCCCGTTCGACCAGCCCGTGGGCGATCTGAGCCTGAAGCAACGCGATGTCATCCTCTACGGACCGCCGGCCAAGCGCAGACCAGGTGCGAATCGAGTACAAAAACGGCCGCGGCGAGTCGCGCCACTACGACACGACCTTCAACGGGGTGATATCGAATCTGCAGCGTCGGTTCAGCGAGACGACCAGCGACTACATCCGCAACAAGTTGGAAGAGTACATGAGCATCCGCCCATGCCCGGTCTGCGGCGGCAAACGACTGCGGCCTGCGGCGCTGGCCGTCACCATCGAGGGCATGAATATCTACGACCTGACCGAGATGGCCGTCAACGATGCCCTGTCCTGGGTCGAATGGTTGCAGGGAGAGGCTCCCTACCCCGACAGTTTGGCCCAGAACCGATCAGAGGTTCTCTCGGCCGGCAACGGCAACAATGGGGCACGGAACGGAAACACCAACGGAACCCCGGCATCGGAGAATACTGGAATCGCCCCTGACGCAACGTCAGCGGACGATCTCGGTGCAGGTGCTCAAGGAGATCGCGGCCCGGCTGAGCTTCATGGTCAACGTCGGCCTGGACTATCTGACGCTCAGCCGCTCGGCCACCACGCTCTCCGGCGGTGAAGCGCAGCGCATCCGCCTGGCCACGCAGATCGGCAGCCAACTCATGGGCGTGCTCTACATTCTGGACGAGCCGAGCATCGGGCTGCATCAGCGCGACAACAACCGCCTGATCGAGACGCTGCAGAACATGCGCGATCTGGGCAACACCGTCATCGTCGTCGAACATGACGAAGACACCATCCGCTCGGCCGATTGGGTCGTCGACATGGGGCCGGGCGCGGGCGAACATGGCGGCGAGGTGGTCTGCTCGGCCCCACAGGAGACCTTCCTGCACAACAACGACAGCCTGACCGCCCAATATCTGCGCGGCGAACGGCGCATCCCCGTCCCGACGAACGGCGCGAGGGCAACGGCAACTATCTGCAAATCCACAGAGCCAGCGAGAACAACCTGAAGGATGTGGATGTCCGGATTCCCCTGGGCAAGTTTGTGGCCGTCACCGGCGTCAGCGGCAGCGGCAAGTCGACGTTGGTGGTGGAGATGCTCTACAAGAGGCTGGCGCAGTTGATGTATCGCGCCAAGGATCGGCCGGGCAAGCACGGCAGCATCGAGGGGATCGAGTATCTGGACAAGGTCATCGATATCGACCAGTCGCCCATCGGACGGACGCCGCGCAGCAATCCGGCCACCTACGTCGGCGTCTTCACGGCCATACGCGAGCTTTTCGCCAGCATGCCCGAGTCCAAGGCACGGGGCTACAAGGCCGGTCGCTTCAGCTTCAACGTCAAGGGCGGTCGCTGCGAAAACTGCCAGGGCGACGGCATCATCCGCATCGAGATGCAGTTTCTGCCCGATGTCTATGTGCCGTGCGAAGAGTGCAAGGGCAAACGCTACAATCGGGAGACGCTGGACATCAAGTTCCGCGGCAAGTCCATCGCCGATGTGCTGGATCTGACGGTCGAAGATGCGCTGGAGTTCTTCCAGAACATTCCGCGCATTCGCAACCGCATGGAGACGCTCAACGCGGTCGGCCTGGGCTATGTCAAGCTGGGCCAGCCGGCCACCACGCTCTCCGGCGGCGAGGCGCAGCGCATCAAGCTGAGCAAGGAACTGAGCCGCCGCGCCACGGGCAACACCTTCTACATCCTGGACGAGCCGACCACGGGACTGCACTTTGAGGATGTGAACAAGCTGCTCGGCGTGCTCCAGGAACTGGTCAACATGGGCAACACCGTCCTGGTGATTGAGCACAACCTGGACGTGATCAAGAGCTGCGACTGGATCATCGACATGGGGCCGGAGGGCGGCCACAAGGGCGGCGAAGTGCTGGTCGAAGGCACGCCGGAGCATGTGGCAGAGCATCCGCGCAGCTACACTGGCCGGTACCTGAAGCCGATGGTGCTTGAAGAGAATTATTCGGTGATTGGCGGCTGAGGTATTGCTGGACCTTTGCCAAACATTCGTTCTAATGTTACCATCTTCGTGCGGCAGTTCAGACAAGTTCCCCCAAAATAATGAGGTGACGCATGGCCCGAAAGAAGATCGCGTTTGGTTGGTACGGCGGAAAGTACAGCCACCTAAATTGGCTGCTCGATCTGCTGCCGGAGACCAATCATTATTGTGAACCATTTGGCGGTTCAGCCGCCGTGCTGTTGAATCGCGCCCCTTCGCCTGTAGAGACGTATAACGATTCAGAAATCGACTGGCGTTATTTCTCCAGGAGCGAAAGCCGGAAAATTTGCGTAGTTACTCGTCCTATGGTATAGTTTCAGTCGTTCCGGGTTGTTTCTTGAACGGCCCGAAAGTCATCTGATTATGCGTTTACTGAAGTGGGGTTTCCCCACTTTTGTTGTTGTATGGACGAGTTACTTTAGACTCACTTGCTGTTCAAGGAGTACAAGAAGGACCATGTCGAAAGCTCTGATTGCCGGAATCAACCAGGTTGCAACGGACAAAGGCCTCGACCGCGAAGTGATTTTTGAAGCGATCGAAGCGTCGTTGATTTCCGCCTACAAACGCAATTACGGCTCTGTCGCCAACGTGACCTCTGAGGTTGACCGGGTGACGGGCGATATGCGCGTCTTTGCCGAGCGCGAGGTCGTCGAAGATGTGATGAACTGGCGCACCGAAGTCTCGTTGGAAGAGGCCCGAAAGACGGTGGCCGATGCCGAATTGGGCGATGTCATCAACGTCGAGACACAGCCGGGCGATTTCGGCCGCATCGCGGCGCAGACTGCCAAGCAGGTGATCCTTCAGCGCATTCGCGAGGCCGAACGCGATACGGTCTACGAAAACTTTGCGCATCGTGTCGGTGAAACGATCAGCGCCCAGGTGCGCAGCGTCGATACGGTCTCCGGGGCCGTCACCGTGTTGTTGGAAGAAAAACACGAGTGCCTGATCATGCGCGACGAACAGATTCCCGGCGAGCGTGTGCGCCGTGGAGACTACATCCGCGTCTACGTCGTCGATGTCCACAAGAGCAATCGCGGCCCGGTGATTCGGCTCAGCCGCACCCACCGCAATCTGCTGCGCCGCCTGATGGAACAGGAAATCCCTGAAGTGCGCGACGGCACGGTCGAAATCAAGGCCATTGCCCGCGAGCCGGGCGCCCGCAGCAAGGTCGCCGTCGCCGCCACCATGCCCAACGTCGACGCCGTCGGCAGTTGTGTCGGCATGCGCGGTCTGCGCATTCAGAACATCGTCAACGAATTGTCCGGCGAGAAGATCGATGTTGTCGAATGGAGCCCTGAGTTGATGGGCTACATTTCCAACGCGCTGAGTCCGGCCAAGGTCAACAACGTGGTCCTGGATGAAAAAGCCAGCATCAAGACTGCAATCGTAGTGGTGCCGGACCGGCAACTGAGCCTAGCCATCGGCAAGGAGGGCCAGAATGCCCGCCTCGCCGCTAAGCTGACGGGCTGGCGCATTGACATCAAGAGTGAGAGCGAAGCGCTTGAGGAAGGCCTCGATCGCTTGAGCCAGGCCCAGTCGCAGGCGTTGACGACACCGTCCAGCGCCGATCTGCTGTCGATGGCGGAACAGATTCTCCAGGGTGACGATGCGCCCAGGGCGCCGATCACCGGCGACGATGCGCTGTCTAGAGCCGCTCGCTCACTGGAAGAGGTGGATGAGAGTCTGCCCATGACGGCCGAGGGGCTGACTTCCGCCGAGCTGCCGTCCTTCGATGATGCATTGGCCAAGGCGGAAGCGGCAGAGAATATCGATTTCTCCTTGCCGGAATTCCCCGAGTTGCCGTCCGAGGAAGAGAGACCGCTCTCATTCGAGGATGTGATTCCCGAAACGGCGGACCGCTCGGAAGCGACTGATGAAGCGGAATCAGACGAAGAGATGATGGTCGTTTCAGATTTGCCTGAGGTGATCACCGCTGATATGTTGCGTGCCCGCATGGCTCAGCGCAAGGAAAATCTCAGTGATGAAGAACTAGAGATCCCGGCGGAACTCTTGGTCGGTCTTGAGAAAGAGAAGAAAGAGGAAGCTGAGCCGCTCTTCGAAGAGGGAAAGCGCAAAGGCCCGAAGTCGGCCAAGAAGGGCAAGAAGAAGCCCCGGCATGCATTTGAAGAGGACGACGATTTTTCGGATTTCTTCTAGCGGTTACTGACAGACCGGGTTTCGATTTGAAGCCCGGTTTTTGATCGCCGGAAATGCGCTGAATCCATGGGGATGTGATAGGATTAGATCGTGGCACACAAGAAGCGAGGGCCGCGGCGCAAACATGTTCCGCAGCGAACCTGTATCGCCTGTCGAGAGGTTGCTGGAAAGCGAGCGCTGGTACGCCTTGTACGTACTGAAAACGGCATTGAAGTCGATCTGACAGGAAAACAGCCGGGCAGAGGCGCATATCTGCATCCATACCAGCCTTGTTGGAATGCCATGCTTGAAGGAAACCGGCTCGGAAGCGCGATGCGCACAAAAGTGAGCCCCGAAAATCGGGACCAACTGGTTGAGTTTGCACGAACGCTGCCGGAATCGGCAGAAGAATCTGAAATTGAGGAAGCAAGGAAAAATTGAAATGAAGACACGTCCGAAAAATGGCCACCGATAAGCCGGCCGTGCGAAACGACCGAGTAGGAAGAGCAGCAGGAAGAGCAATTGTGCGAACCGATGTTGCGCTCTGCCAGACTCGGGGCGAGAGTGAAGCCGGAAACATCTGTGGGGAGGGTAGCCCTATGCCAAGGTAATTCTTCGGTCCTCAAACATCTGCGAGGTTGATAACAATCACACCGCGCAAGATTGGTTGAACATCAAGGACCGTCAGCCGCCTTGACCAACGCTGCTCCATCTTCCCCGCTGTCTGTTTCCCCACCTCTCTTGTCAGTTTCCAGCCTTTTTCGACACAATAGGATCATACCACTGTCAGCGCGCGTCGTTTGACCAATGCATGGTTATCCAGAAGTTGGCGCTGTTTCTGCTCTGGTCAGTCCACGGGAAAAACGATTCTAGAGTCCCTGCACCGAGACAACTATTTCTCTGGTATTTCTCTGGAACGGTCCAAAAAATGGGAATTACACGATACGTGTGATCGCCGCATAACAGGTATCGATATTGACACAGGTTGTACGTGAGGGAGATTTTTATGGCGAAAAGCAAAGAAGCGGACGTTATTGAAGAAGTAGAGGATGGACCGATCACGGAGGTCATCGTTGATGATTATATTTCCGTACGCGACCTGGCCACGCTGATTGGCCGCAGCCCAATTGATCTGATCAAAATTCTGATGCAATACGGCATCATGGCTCCGATCACCCATAGCATCGATCATGACACCGCAGTCATTCTTGGTGAGGAACTAGGTGTCGAGGTGAAATGGCCGGAGTCAGAGGAGCCTGAAGAGGTTCTCGAAGAGGAGGAGGCGCCGGCTCCTTTGGCCGTCGCCAAATCCCGCATCGAGCAGATCATCGGGGAGGAAGGCGCAGATCAATTGGTCGAACGCCCGCCGGTCGTGGCCGTGCTGGGCCATGTCGACCACGGCAAGACGACCCTGCTGGACCATATCCGCAAGACCGACGTGGCCGGCGATGAAGCCGGCGGCATTACGCAGCGGACGGGCGCCTATCAGGTCACGTTGGACGGACGTAAAATCACGTTCCTGGATACGCCGGGCCATGAAGCCTTCACAGCCATGCGCGCACGCGGCGCCCAGGTGACCGACATCGTGGTCCTGGTTGTGGCTGCCGATGACGGCATCATGCCGCAGACCCGTGAGGCCATCAGCCATGCCAAGGCCGCAGGCGTCACCATCATCGTGGCGCTCAACAAGATCGACAAGGCCAATGCCAATCAGGATCGCGTTCTGGAAGAGTTGGCCAACGAAGGCCTTCAGCCCGAACAATGGGGCGGCGAGACCATCGTGGTCCCGGTCAGCGCGTTGAACGGCACTGGCGTCGATGATTTGCTGGCGAATATCCTGATCGTTGCTGAGATTGAACAATACAAAGCCAATCCGAGTGGCCGATGCATCGGCAGCGTCATCGAATCCGAGTTGGACAAACATCGGGGCGTTACTGCCACGCTGCTGGTCCAGAACGGTACGCTGAAGAGCGGCGAATCAATCGTCGTCGGCACGACTTCGGGGCGGATCAAGGCCATGTTCGACTACGAAGGCAACCCAATTAAGGAAGCCGGCCCGTCTATGCCGGTCGTGATTCTCGGCCTGAATGAAGTGCCGATCGCCGGTGATGTCTTTAGGCGGGCAAAAAACGACCGCATTGCCCGTCGTATCGCGTCTGAGCGACAGACCGAGGCCGCCCAAGACGCTCAGGCGCCGGCACGCCCGCAGATGACGCTTGAGGACATCTTCGCCCGCTTCGAACAGGGCGAAACGAAGGCGCTGAATCTGATCGTGCGCGCCGATATGCAAGGCACATTGGAACCGATCATCAACAGCCTCAAGGAGTTGAGCAACGACGAAATCGATGTCGTCATTCTCCAATCCGCCATCGGTGATGTCTCGGAATCGGATGTGATGCTGGCAGAGGCCAGCGAAGCCGTCATCATTGCCTTCAGCGTCGACGTTGACCGGGCCGCTCTGGTGCGCTCTGAAGCGTCCGGGATCGAAATTCGACGCTACGAAATCATCTACAAGATGATCGAAGATGTGCAGGATGCGCTTAAGGGCATGCTCGACCCGATCTATGAAGACGTCAAGATCGGTCAGGCCGAGGTGCTCCAGATTTTCAAGCTGCGTCGCGGCGTGATCGGCGGTTGCCGCATTTCCGAAGGCATAGCCAAGCGCAATGCTCTGACGACGGTGATGCGCAATGGTGAGCAGATCGCAACCAATCTGCGCCTAGAGACACTGCGCAGATTTGAAGAAGACGTTGCCGAGGTCCGTACGGGATTCGAATGCGGTATCCGCCTCGCGGGTAACTTCAGCAATCTCCAGGAAGGCGATTCGATTGTCATCTACGAGAGCCAGCGAGTAAGGTAAAATCAGCAGTTCACGATTTGCCATTCTGAGCGGGAGATTTGGGGCACGCCACTCTGGTAAAGAGCCGGCACTGATTCTCACTTTTCAGCAAATCGTGAACTGCCGAAAATCGATCGTCCCCAGGGAAGGCAGATAGAGGGAAGGGGTCCTCAACCGAGGCCCCCTCAAAGATCAATCATGACAACGATACGACAAGAACGTGTAGCTCGGATGCTCTTCGAAGAGTTGAGCATCATGGTCGGCGGCGAACTGTCCGACCCGGATTTGAGCTTGGTCAGCGTGACCGATGTGATCATCAGCCGCGACCTGCGCAATGCCAAGATCTTCGTCTCTCATGACGACGACGAGGTGACCAACGGACAGGTTCTACGCGCGCTCAAACGAGCCGCTCCCTATATGCGCGGCCAGATCGCGGAGCGATGCGGCCTGCGCATGGTGCCGGAATTGATCTTCAGCTACGATGACACGCCGATACGAGCAAGCCGCATCAATGAGTTATTGGCTCAGATCGCGGCCGAAAAGCAGAGCCATGACCCCTCGGATGAAGAGGGCGAGGACACTGAAGGTGTAGAAGGTGCGGCGATCGACACCGAGATCGACACCGAGATCGATAGCCATGATTGACACTGAGACTGACACGCTGTCAGAATCAGGGAGCGAAGCGGGTCACTAGCCCGGAGACCATGATGTTTACCCAAGACGACCTTCAGACCATCATTTCGACCGTTCGCACGCATGACAACATCCTCTGCGTCAGCCATGTCGCACCGGACGGCGATGCCGTCGGCAGCCTGCTTGGCATGGGCTGGATGTTGGACAGCATGGGGAAAGGGTACACGGTCGCGCTTCAAGATCCGGCGCCCGACAATCTGACCGGCTTGCCTGGTGCGTCGGAGATCGTCTCCACGTCCCAAGTCGGCGATGACTACGGTCTGATCATCTCTTTGGACGCATCCAGCCCGGATCGCATGGGCAAAGTCTATCAACCGGATCGTCATGCCGATATCCCGCTGCTGGTGATCGACCATCACATCACCAACACCAACTTCGGTACGCTGAATTGGGTGGCGCCCCAGTGTGCAGCGACCTGTCAGATGCTGGTCTATCTGGCAGACGGCCTCGACATCGGCCTGGACGGCGAAATCGCCGAATGTCTGCTGACCGGCATCGTCACCGACACGCTATGCTTCCGCACCAGCAACACCGATGCCAACGTGCTGGAGGCAGCCATGCGCCTTATGCGCGGCGGCGCTGACCTGGCGTCAATTACGGCGCAGACGTTGAACCGGCGACCGCTGAGCCTGCTAAAACTGTGGGGCCAGGTTCTGCCTGCGCTTCACCTTGAGGATGGCGTCATCTGGACGACGGTGAGCCGGGAACAGTACGCTGCGTCCGGCTACGACAGCAACAGTGACTTGAACCTGAGCAGCATGCTGGTTTCAACGATTGGCGCCGACATGAGCGCCACCTTCGCTGAAAAGACGGACGAGAACGGCCAACCGGTGGTCGAATGCAGTTTCCGCGCCAAGCCCGGCTTCAACGTTTCAGACCTGGCCTTTGCCTTAGGCGGCGGTGGGCATCCGCCGGCCAGCGGTTGCACCCTGCCCGGCGGCCTTGACGAAGTGACAGAACGTGTCGTTGGCCTGATGAAGGAAGCGCATCACGAACAGGCCAGTCAAAGTTCGGCCTTGGCGGAGCAATGAGAAAGTGACCCGTTCAGAGAACGAATACGACGGCCTGCTGCTCGTCGACAAACCAGGCCTGGTCGAGGCAATCGCCCCGGAAGCGATTCCGGATTCCCCGATTCATGATTCCGACACGACAGACAGACACTCGCAACCGGATGAGCGCTTGCTCACAAGCCATGACGTCGTTCAACTGGCGCGCCGGTGGAGCCATCAACGGCGCATCGGACATACTGGCACCCTGGATCCCATGGCCAGCGGCCTGTTGGTTCTGTGCATGGGTCGCGCCACACGTCTGGTCGAGTATTACCAGGGGCATGACAAGCAATACTACGCAGAAGTTCAACTGGGGACGTCTACCGATACCTACGATGCCCTGGGCAAGGCCACTGTCCGTGCCGATGTGCCGGCCCTAACGGAGGGGGAAATTGATCGGGCGCTGAACCAGTTCCGGGGCGAGATACTACAGCGACCGCCGGTATTCTCTGCTTTGAAGCAGGGCGGCGAAAGCCTTCATCGCAAGGCACGGCGCGGCGAGACGGTCCAAATAGATGCCCGCCCAATTACCGTTCACGCCCTGGATTTGGTAGACTGGATTGCACCGGATCGGCTCTGTCTGAAGGTGACAGCATCGGCAGGAACCTATATTCGCAGTCTCGCGCACGACATCGGACAGGCGCTGGGAAGCGAAGCGCATCTCGCCCGCCTGCGCAGAGAATGGGCAGGAGCGTTCGATGTGGCGCAAGCCCACGGCCTGGACGAGATCCGATCCGCCGCCGAAGCCGGCAGACTTGCAGATCTGCTGCTGTCGCCGGGAGACGGCTTGGACCTACCCGAGGTTGCGCTCACGGAGGCCCAGATGAAACAGCTCGGCTTCGGTCAAGTGACCCTGATTGCCGAAAGCTTGGGTCCGGTCAGGAAGTCCGATTGTAAGGAAGAAGTCCGTTGGCAAGTGGACCAACTGGCCCAGGGCCGCGACCTGGCGGGTCAATTTGCCGGTATTCTGCGTTGTGTCGGCCCGTCCGATGCACCGGAAACAGGCTTCTTCTGGACTGCGAAAAAATGGTTCGCAGCCAACCAGTAGCAGATACTGTGCAACAGATGCGATGCAGATAGTCAAAGATTTTCGAACAGTCTACCTCAACCAGCCCACCATCCTGACCATCGGGAATTTTGACGGTCTGCACAGAGGACATCAGGCCCTGCTCGCCACGCTTTGCGAACTCGCCCGGAACCATCGACCGGCTGCAGCATCTGCGCTACTCACATTTTCACCCCATCCACTGGCCGTGTTGCGGCCCGATTTTCCCCACCATCTACTGACCATGCCCGAGGAACGATTGTCGCTTGCGGCTCAATTGGGCGTGGAGATCGGCATCATTCAGCCGTTCACACGAGCGCTTGCAGCCCTCACCGCGACCGAGTTTGTCACCTTGCTCAGTGAACATCTCAATCTGGCCGGCCTCGTCGTCGGACCGGATTTTGCGTTGGGCCGGGATCGCGGCGGCGATCTGGCCGCTCTGCGCGAGATGGGCGCGCAGATGGATTTTTCGGTTGTGGTGATCACGCCGCAGGAGCAGGACGGCCTGCCCGTACGCAGCAGCGCAATCCGTCGCCTGCTGCAGGAAGGTCAAGTGACTGAGGCCGCTGACCTTTTGGGGCGGCCTTATCAAGTGACCGGTCCAGTCAAAGAGGGCGATCAGAGGGGCCGACAGATCGGCGTACCCACGGCCAATGTCCAGCCGGAGCCGGAGATCCTGCTGCCGGCCGACGGCGTCTATATCACGCGTACTTTGGTTCACGAAGGTACGACCGTACGTCACTACCTGAGCGTGACCAATCTGGGCGTCCGCCCGACCGTGGACGGACTCCACCATCGTCTCGAAACGCACTTGCTCGATTTTCCTGCTCAAGGGGAATCGGGCGATCTATACGGAAAGATCGTGACGGTCGAATTCTGGGCCAGGCTGCGTGGCGAAAAACGATTCGAAAATCTTGATGCCCTGGTGGCAGAGATTCAAAAAAACATTGCCCAGACCAGAGCTTACTTTGAAGCGCTCGAACAGTAGATTCAGCGCAAATCCAGACTTTCTTGTCCCAGCACTTGGTGCGAATGGTGTATCAAATGAAACGTTATTCTTTACTGGCTTTATCGTCTGTTGTCACTGGTCCTCATTCTCAGTAGCTGTAGCAGGTCTGCACCGTCTGAAGGCCCGATCCCGCCCCTGCAAATTGAAGATCCCAACATTCTCGGGATCGAACGCATCAGCTCACGCTCAATTGAGACCATCGAAGAGGCGCTGGTCTGCCTAGCCTCAAGCCAGCCTGTTTATGGCATGACGGTCGAGAACAGCAATGTGCGCCCCGATGCCGAGGCCGGCGCCTGTCGTGTCGGGCGCGTGCCCCAAGGTCAGTTGGTGCGGGTGAATGCCATCTACGAAAGCGACGGCAGTGAACCATTGGTGGCGATGGACGGTGGCGCCGGCCCGAACCTTGAAGGAAGCGCCATTGGCTATGAAGACGACATAAAACCCATTGTCGACCGTGCATGCACGGTCTGTCACAGCGGCATTGTGCAGACCATGGGCCTCCAAGTGACGGAATACGATCCGTTGATGGCCGGCAGCGACAACGGCCCGGTCATTGTTCCCGGCAAACTCGATGAGAGCCTGCTCTGGGAAATGGTCTCGACACGCCAAATGCCGATGGTGGGTGAGCTGTCGGAACTGGACCGGGAGACCATCCGGCTCTGGATCGAGGCCGGCGCCCCTGAACGTCGTAGCGCACTGCCCGGCGTCGAAAGCCTCTGGCTGGCCATTGACGCCCAGACGGTTGATGAAGTGGACAACGCCTGCGACGGCGGCCTTGAAGGCGCGGACAATCTGATGGTCAGCGCTGAGTTGATTCTGCCCATGAACTGCGGCTCTCCGCCGGATCCGGCGGCCGTAGAAGCACTGGCCGCCGCGCTGGAATCCGGCAAAGATCCGGTCGCTGCTGCCGATCCGGCCAGTGCTTCAGGCGATAGCGCCGCCGCCGCTCCTGCGAAGCCCAATGTTCAGGGTGTCAGTGCGTCGTCGGTTGGCATTCAAGCCCCAAGCCTGGGCTTGCCTGCTCCGACTGACGATGATGGCTGGATGGACATGCGCGGCGATTTCTGTGTCGAACAGCGCCTCCCCGACAACGACCGCAGTATCACCGCCATCACTTTTGCACCCGACGGACGCATGTTCCTGGCGTTGGACTCCTCCCCTGCCGTCGATGTCGATCCGCTGGTGTTGTACGATGCCTTTCACCCCAGCCGCTCCATCGCCGTCTACGATTATGCCAATGACACGCGCTTGCAGGAGATCTTTGGCGAGTCGCCGCGTATCACGGGGCTCGACTACGCCAACGGCGCGCTCTACGTGACGCGCTCCGGCGAAGTCGGCTACATTCCCGACGGCGGCGAATACGAACCGCTGGCCGGCGGCTTTGCCGTGCAGAGCCAGCTTTTCCACGCCAACAACGGCATCGTGGTCCACAATGGCTACGTTTACGTTTCAGCAGGCGGGATTATCGATGGTTATTCAGACGGACCGATTGTGGGTATTCCCGAATCTGCTGCGCAACATATCGCCAGCGGCGGCAATCCATATTCAGCTCGCATCGTGCGAGCGCCGCTGGATCGACTCTTGAGCGAACGCTCTATTGACGTTTTTGAGACGGCAGCCACAGGTGTGCGTAATCCCTACGGCATTGCGCTCGACCCTGCGGGACGCATCTGGTTCACCGACAACGGGGCCACCAATCTGCCCGACGACGTCGTCGCCGGCGACGAGGTGGACCTGCTCAACCCAAGCTCTATCACGGGCAGTGATGATACAGCGCCCTACTACGGCTTTCCCCTGGCCCTCAACGGCAATGAGCCGGACTGGTACGTCGACTCTGTGGTCGATCTGGTCAACGCATCAGCGCCCACCGGCATCACATGGGCGTACAACACGATATTCTTCGGCCAATACGGCAAAGATCCCGGACTGTACCGGCTCGGTCGCAACAACGATGGGAAAGTCGTCGCCGAGCGGTTGATGGTTAGTTGGCCGTTGCTGGCCGTAGCAACAGCGCCGGATGGCGCTGTCTGGATCGGCACAGGCAACGGCGGGCTTTTCCGAATCACACCCGGTTGCGCCAAATAGGCGGTCCGCTCGGTGGTATAGGGTTCACGAATGCGCTTGCTCTGTCTTTCAGCCCAATTGCCCGGTCACCTGGACTGGGGTGGATACCTGGCGACTGCCCGTGCCCTGCAAGCGCGCGGACACGAAGTGCTGTGGGCCAGCGGCGTCGAAGTCCTGCCGCTGCTGGATCGTCAAGGCATTCCTGCCCACGCACTGGAGACAACGGGCTGGCGCTGGCCGCCACCGCCGCCTATGCGACCTCAGCCGGGCGCGGACAGACAACAGTTCACCCAATTGCGCATGCTGCGTGCCCTCGACCAATGGCTGGATGTGGCGCGCGTCTCGGCGGCCACTGATGAATTGGCAACGGTCGTTGGCGACTTTCAGCCGGACCTGATCCTCTCCGAGATGTTTGTGGCCGCAGCCGGGTTGGTGGCCGAACAATTTGACACGCCGCTTGTCGTCGTCGGTTGGCCGGCGCCGGGAGAGAACCTGGCGCCTGCGGGCCAGGACGCCGTTGTTGCTGAGGCGCGTAACCGCCTCGATACGCTACTTGCCCGCTTTGGCCTGACCGGCGTCAACTGGACGAGGCAGGGTGTGCCTGCGCTGCACTCGCCTCTCCTGCATCTCACCTACTGGAGCGAGCGCTGGCTGGGCGGAGCGGCGACGGGACCGACACGCCATGTCGGCGGCATCTCTGATGTGCGCCCAGCCGGTGTGGGCCGGTCTGATGCGGGGCAGCCCGAGTTGCCGGACTCAAATGAACCTTGGGTGCTGATCACGTTGGGGACCAGTTTCAACAACGACCCGGAGTTTTTCGTTGCTGCGGCCCATGCCGCCGACCGCGTCGGCGCCATTCCGCTGCTGGTCCTGGGCAAATCGCTCTCTGACGCAACGGTGATCACCCTGCGCGAGCGTCTGCCTGCTTCCGCCGCACTCTATGAGTTGCTCGACCTGCCGGCGACGCTGCCCAATCTGTCCGCAGCCGTTCATCACGGCGGCGCCGGCACCACCCACGCTCTGGTCACCCACGGCGTTCCGCAGATTGTGGTTCCTCATGCCGCCGATCAGCAACAACAGGCTCAAGGCGTGGCCCGCACCGGCGTCGGCTTTCACATGGCCCCGCGGCAGGTGAATGTCGACAACCTGGTCGCCGCGCTCTCGTTGCTCCTGCCGGACCGGTCTGAGTATCGACAGCAGGCTGCCATTCTGCGCCAGGAGTTCGCCGACCTGGGCGGCGTTCCACGCGCGGCTGATATCATCGAACAGTTGGCCCCCATCCCGAATACTTGAAGAGAACGCAACTGCTCAGCCTTCATTGGCCCGGAACCAAGAATGGCACGAATTCCTCAGTGGTTTGGTTCTGAAATTCGTGTCATTCGTGGTTGGCCTGAGCAGTGATAAAAACGTGGTATTCACGCCAAACTGAACCAGGAGGAAAAACGGACGTGAGAGCATTGGTCGATCGTATTCGCAGCGAAGGTCGAAACCTCGGCAACGGCATCCTCAAGGTTGACGGCTTCGTCAACCACCAACTCGACCCGGTCTTGACCCGCGGCATGGGCGAGCACTTCGTGCGCCGGTTTGCGGACCAGGGCGTCACAGGAATCACCAAGATAGTCACTGCCGAAGTCAGCGGCATCGCACCGGCGCTGGCCGTCTCAATGCAACTGAACGTGCCGACGATCTATGCGCGTAAGACGCGCCCGATCACCATGCCGGACGGCTACTACAGTTCAAGCGCACCCAGCCACACCAAAGGCGGTGTTGTTGAACTGATCGTGTCGCCAGAGTACCTACATCCGAGTGACCGCGTGCTGCTCATCGATGACTTCCTGGCCACTGGCAAGACCATCAACGCGCTGGCCACGCTGATCGAGCAATGTGGGGCGACCCTGTGCGGTATCGGCTGTATCATCGAGAAAGACTTCGAAGGCGGGCGGGCAAGCTTGGCCCATTGGGGCGTCCCGATTGTGACCCTGGCTGTGATTGAGAGCATGGAAGGGACGACGATCATCGTTCGCAACGCGGCAGAGTGATAGGGCGCGGCAATTCACCCTGTCACCCCCTCCCTTTGTCATTCTCGCCATGAGATCGACGGCAGATAGACGTCCACCGGCCAGTCGTAGCGGGTATCGACGACTTCGGCCCGATTTCCCCGGCTATTTTGATGGTGAAGCAGCAGCAAATCCGGGCCGTCGCCGGTGGACGACAGGTTGCCTGTGTCGAAGCGCAGGCGAATTTCGGCGCCGTCGAGATCGTCAAACGTCGGGGCCGATACGTTGGGACTGAACGGATCGATGACCTTGCCGGCAAGATCGTACGTGAGTAACGGGCTCGTCTCAAGGAAGAAACCGGTCGCCATGTTGATGCTCTGAATTCTGTAGGCGAAATCGAGATTGGTTTCGGACAGATCAAGATGACCGGCCTTGACCGGCAGCACCATTACGTTGGTATTGAAGGGGTTCGTATCCACCGTGAGCGATGCGTATCCGTTCAGCAGTTGTACTTCAGAGAATTCCCCTGTGCTCAGATCCTCCACCACCGCCACGAAGGCGTCACTACTTCTGCTGCCGCTTCGATACCGTTGGGCGTCTGAGTTGAAGAGGCGGAAGTCGTGGATGCCGTCCTCGTCGCTGTCCACGTAGATACTAAATTCGACCTGGTACGGCGTTGACCAATCACCGTAGGTGGCGATGCCGAAGTAGATCATGGTATCGGCAACGCCTGTTGCTTGTCCAAGGACGAAGTTGTCTGTTATCCCCACGTACTGTAGGTCGGCGAATGCATTCGCATCGGCACGACCATCGGTCACGCCGCTGGTGACTTCGCGCAGACTGCTATAGTGCAGTTCGAACACACTCACCAGCGACGCATAGTCGACCGGCGGATCTTGAGCCGCCAAATCCTGGCCGACCAACCGCACAGACTGAACCGCTGCCTCGCCGACCCCGAAGACCACGGTTGGGTCCGCCGTGCGCATATCAGAGGCGGGCTTGGGCGCGGCATAGACCGGTACATGCAGCACGGCCGGCGTCGGAATCAACTGGCTGCGCAACGAAAGCGCGCCGGCGCTGGTCGTGGTGACATGCAGATGCAGTGCACTGCTGACCAGCAGCGGCTCAAACGGTCTGTCCAATGTCAGTGTCCCGGTGATGGGGACCGTTGAATCGACCCAGTCGACGGGAATGTCGATGTCATGGATCACGGGCCCATCGCTGCCCGCCAACCCGCGCCGCACCTGGATCGTTTCGATCTGATCGGCGGCGAAATCGCCCAGCCGGATGGCATAGTCAATACGTCCGGTCTGCGGATCGTAGAAAAAATCGGCATCAGACTGGAACAGCAGATCGCCATCGGCCGAAAGCTCGGCGCGAAAGAGGCCGTCCTCCGGCCAGAGCATGATGTGGCCGGATTCTTCGCTCAACCAATGGCGGGGTAGGCCCTGGAGATCGTTGACGTTGGGTGCACGGGTGTGGCGCATATCAGCCGCGGTCGCGGTCAGCGAAATCGGCACGTTGGCGTACCCGCCGGCGGGCACGGTCACGCTGTCCCGCCCAAACGTGATGTCCACTCCCGGCGTGTCGACGACACTGTGGTAGGTGAGCAACAACGGGGTCGGGCTTTCGCCGCCGTTGAAGATGCGCAAATTTTTCACAAAGGCAGCGCTTTCGAGGACTTCGGGCGT
Organism: uncultured Chloroflexia bacterium; assembly: GCA_963698255.1. Taxonomy (GTDB): domain Bacteria; phylum Chloroflexota; class Anaerolineae; order Caldilineales; family Caldilineaceae; genus JAWKOK01. Next base: position 77,595 of record CAVOQD010000034.1, read on the forward strand.
CCCATACGAAATGCCCACCCTGCCCGGATCGTCGGCGATGAACGCGATCACCTCTGTGTTGAGCGCATTGGCCAGGTCGACGACGCCGCTGCCGACACGGGTAGGGCCGAACGGGTTCAACTGTACGTCGCTTTGCAGGCTGGCGGTATTCATCGCCAGCGCCTTCAGATCTTCCACACGCCAATTGGGGTGGATCTGTCGCAACAACGCCATGGCGCCGGCCATGTGAGGCGCAGCCATTGATGTGCCGGACGATTGTCTTGCCTCGTTTCCTGGCGCGCCCGCTCTGGCCGAAACGATGGATTCACCCGGAGCTGAAATGTCCGGCTTCAGGGCTGCATCGCCGATCCGTGGCCCCGCGATGTGAACCAGGCGGCTGTGCTTTGAGCTTCGTCGCCATTCTCGGCATTCACACCGAGCGCGCGTTCGGCGGCAACCGGGCCGGCGACCAAGTGATCGCGAGCCGCCGCCACGCTGATGGTCCGATCCGAGATGGCCGGTGCGCCGACCACATAGAATGTGTCGCCTGAATTTCCTGCTGATGCCACGACGATCACGCCGATCAGGGCTGCATTGTCGCTGGCGATCACGGTCGGATCGTAGATGGAGCCGTAGGCGGACCCCAATGACATATTGATGACATCAACGTGATCGGAGAAGTCGCCGTCCTGGTTCGGATCGACGGCCCATTCGATGGCCAACTCGGTCAGATTGCTGGCCCCTCGGCAGCCAAAGATCTTGAGGGCGATGAGCTTCGCCCCGGGCGCCACGCCCGGCCCAATTGTGAAGAACCGGTCGAATGTGGTCTCGTCGTAGGGCCCATCATAGGAGACCGGCGTGTGGTCAGCCGTGACACCGACCCCGGCAGCGCTGCCTGCCACGTGGGTGCCGTGCCCGTAGCAATCCATGGGATCCGGGTCAGGATTGGGGATGGGATCGTAGCCTGAGCTTCCCGGATCGACGTTGTAGCTGTCGCCGGCGAAATCGTAGCCGGCGACGACCTTGCTTCCAGGGAAGTTGCGCACATCGCCGATGACTTGGCTGTCGTTGCCTGCGTAGTCCTGAGAACCGCCGAAGTTGGCGTGCAGATAGTCGATTCCCGTATCGATGATGGCAATGGTCGTGCCCGCGCCGTTGGCCGGGAATCCGTCGACGCCGGACCAGACCGACGGTGCGTTGATGAAGGGGACGCTGCGCGTATGGTCGGGCTGTTTGGGCGTCAGCGGGTGAACCGCAGCCACGCCCGGCGTGGCGCCAATGGCGTCGATCTGATCCCGCGCTACGTCGACGACAACGCCATTGTAGATCCGTTGGACACGGTAGATCACCTGAGCATCAAGTTGCTCCAACGCTGATACAACGCGACAACTGCGCCGCATCTACTGCCGCCAGGTGCGCCTGTGTGGCCGCAACCTGGTCTGCGCTGGAGGCATGCACCGACTGCTCGGCATAGACCACGGCCGCCGGCGGCATCGCCAGTTCGACCATCACCTGCACACGATTGTCGTCCTTCTCGCCGACGGATTCAGCGCCCAGCGAGTCGCCGAAGAAAGGCTCTTCGGCAAGTGGATATTGCGCCGCCATCAGGCGCGGTGTCGGGAGCGCCACGCTGATCGCCAGGAAGATTCCGAATAGCGTGGCGGCGGCGATGCTGTGAACGGTGGGTTGTCGGTTCATTCTACACTCACAATCTGTGCTTCGTTGAGGGATTGTTTTGACCTGCCAAAGCTCGAATAGTACAATGGATTTCCATAGTTTGCACGCCCACAGACACGCCCGCAGAATAGCGAGAAACCGATGAAAAGATCCCCCACTGTCTTGCTGACGGCCCTCTGCCTGCCGCTTCTTGCCGCCCTTGGCCTGATGTTTTTCGCCCCGATGCCGCTTCGCGCCCAGCAGTCATCGGCCGGCAGCGCGATTCCTTCTGCGCTGATTCCTTCTACATCGATTCCGATCTATGCCATACAGGGCGTCGGGCTTCAATCGCCCTATGCCGAGCAGTGGGTGGATACATACGGTCTCGTGACCGGCGTCACCGACACCGGCTTCTACATCCAGGATCCGTTCGGCGACGACAACGATGACTCCAGCGACGGCATCTTCGTCTACACCCACAGCAGGCCGAAAGTCGATGTCGGCAAGTGCGTGGCCATCGAGCGCGCCTTTGTCGATGAATTCTACGAGAAGACCGAACTTTCGCGCACAAAGTCACCGCAGCCCGTGGACTGGTGCACAGGCGGAGCAGATCGTTCCAGTGCCGATTGAGGCCGCCCGCCTGGCCGCCGACCCTGCCGAACAGTATGAACGGTTCGAAGGCATGCTCGTGCGCATCGACGATCTGGACGGCGTGGTTCAAGGCCCGACCAAACGCTTCAACAACGGCGACGCCGAGATTGCCTTTGTGCCTCGGGCGGTCGTCCCCTATCTGCCCGGCGGCCGCGTCTTTCAACATGAACCGCAGAACATGGCGGCGTTGATGTATGTGGGCAGCGTGCTGGGCGCAGAACTGCCGGACCTGAATTGGGGCGATGGCCTCGCCTTCGGTCCCACGGACGGGGCCACAGACGGATCGACAGATGGGACGATGACGCCGTGATTGGCGTGCTCGACTACAATTTCGGCAAATACCAATTGCTCCCGCTTGCTGACCAAGACGTTGTCGGCCTGCCGGGCGTTCCAGGCCCGGATCAACGTCCGCTTCCGCCGCCCGTTGAGGAGTTAGCGGGCGAGTTCACGATCTGCACCTTCAACTTGCTGGGGCTGGGACAAGGCAGCGCCCAGAATCCGCAGCCGGACGTCTATGAGGCGCAGTTGGCCAAGCGAGCCCTGGCCATTGCCGAGCGTTTGCAGGGCTGCACCATCATCGGCCTGCAAGAGGCCGGCACGCCCGAAGATGCACAGAACCTGGCCGATCTGCTGAGCGACGAGTACGGGCTCGATTACACGGCCACGGCGATCGAGGGGCCCGGCACGCAGAGCCTTGAGTTCCCGTTGACCAATGCGCTGTTGACCCGCTCAGACCGTGTGCAGGTGATCGATGCGCAGCTTCGCCAGGGCTGCTCCCAGCTCAACTACGATGTGCAGTACGAGCCGGGCGTCTGCGAAAGCGGCGCCTATGGTCTCTTCAACCGGCCGCCGCTGGTCGTTGATCTGATGGTCCATGGCGCAGACGATCGGCAAAGCGCTGAGACCGAGCCTTACCGGTTGACGGTCATCGACAACCACTGGAAGAGCAAGGGCGGCGATGAGACGATCAACGTGGTGCGTCGTCAGGCCCAGGCTCTCCATGTGGCCGCGCTGGTGCAGGAGGTTCTTGACGCCGATGCCGGTTCCGGGCCTCCGGCCAATGTCGTCGTCCTGGGCGACCTGAACGACTACTATCGACAGCGGCCCGGTCGAGGCGCTGCGCTCCACCGTCGAACCGCCCATGGTTCACGTCTACGATTTTCTGCCCGATCTGAATCGTTACACCTACATCTTCAACGGCGGAAGCCAGGTGCTGGATCACATCCTGGTGACGGATTCCATGGTCGCGGACATTGCAGAGATTCAACCTGTTCGCTTAAACGCCAACTATGCCTACCCGGCGGCGGTCGACGCCGAAAGCGTCCAGCACAGCAGCGACCACGACCCGGTGCTGATGCGGATGCGCCCCGGCGTGGCGGCCTGGATCGGCGGCAATGTCGGTTTTGGCGGCATCGACGTCGATCTGTTGGACGAGGCCGGTCTGCTGGTCGGGTCGGCCGTTTCCGACGACGACGGCGAGTTTCGACTGTGGAATGTGTCGCCCGGCAAGTACCGCATCCGGTTGACCGGGCCGGACACCATTCGCTTCGACGAAGACGAATGGGGCGTCGAGGTTCAGCCAGGCGGCAATCGAATCGACGATGTGCGGGCAGAGCACGCAGTGGTGGATCTGGGCGCGGCAGCGGCCTTGAATGCGTTCAGGCTGGCCGCGCCGTGAGCGAAGGCTTGCACAACGTTTGTCGTATGTGACTTGAATCGGTCCAGCGTGTATGATACGCTCTTCAGCGAGCAACCGTAACTGTACAGCCTGCCACAGATGGACCGCGGATTAGGCTGATTTGACGGATCTGCCGGATATTTTTCGGGTTTTATCCGGTTGCATCCGCCTGATTCGCCTAATCCGCGGTCTATTCAGTCACGACCTGTACAGTTAGGAGCAACCAATTCGGTGACGGACTTATCGGTCGCAGCGGGCGGCCATTTGGCTGCATAGGCCCCTATGAAACGGGTGAAACTACAATGAAACATATCTATCTGTCCTGGCATGACACGGAAGAACTGATCAGCAAGATTGTGTTCAATTTGGACACGCCCTATGATGCCATCCTGGTGATCACCCGCGGGGGCATCATTCCCGGCGGCATGATTGCGGAGGCGCTGCGCATGAAGGAAGTGCTGACTGCATCTGTGCTTTTCACAGAGGATCCGCACAACCAGACGCGCCTGAGTTGGCCCCGTTTCCTCCAGTTCCCCTCGGACCCGCTGCTGACCGGGCGCAAGGTCCTGGTGGTCGACAACCTGTGGCATCGAGGGCGGACCATCATGGCGGTCAAGGGGCGCATCGAGACCGCGGGCGGCTATCCGGAGATGGCCGTGCTGCACTGGAAGAAGGCGAGCAGCATCTTCCCGGATCAGGAGCCGGACTACTATGGGGAAATCACCAGCGATTTCATCCACTATCCGTGGCAACGTATCGATGACTCAGACTACCGCATTCCGGCGCAGCCGGTCATGCCGCTTTCGTAAGCATGGGGCTAAAATGACTTCTGTCAGCCAACTCACGCCCGAATCACCGCCTGACCAGCGTATCGACGAGATCATTCGGCTGCTCCATTTCGAATACCCGGATGCGTGCTGCGAACTGGTCCACGAGAATCCGCTGGAACTGTTGGTGGCGACCATACTGTCGGCCCAATGTACCGATGTGCGCGTCAACAAGGTGACGCCGGACCTGTTTGCACGCTACCCGACGGCGGCCGACTTTGCGGCCGCCGACCGGGTTGAGTTGGAAGAGGCCGTACGCTCGACCGGCTTCTATCGCAACAAGGCCAAGAACATCCAGGAAGCCTGCACCCGCATCGTGCACGAATTCGGCGGTGAGGTGCCGGACAACATGGACGATCTGCTGTCGTTGGCCGGCGTGGCGCGCAAGACGGCCAACGTGGTGTCTGGGCACGGCCTACGGCATCGCCGACGGCATCGTGGTCGACACCCATGTCAAGCGGCTCTCCAATCTGCTTGGCCTGACCACGAGCCAGGATCCCAAGAAGATCGAACAGGATCTGATCGCGTTGGTTCCTCAGATCGGAATGGATCGATTTTTCGCATCTGCTGATCTTCCATGGCCGTCGCGTCTGCAGTGCTCGCAAGCCCAACTGTGTCGACTGTGTATTGAATCATCTCTGTCCGTCGGCGACGCTCTGATCGTATGCCTCTGCCTGCACGCAGTGAGGCGCCATCCCCCGAAAAGGTAGCCATGTCAACCACTCGATCCATTCTGAACCGTCTGCCGCGGCACGTCGTTTTCGTGTCAATTTTCGTGTCGATCATGCTGATCCTGCTCGGTTGCCGAACCGCCGCCGTGCCGGACGAGCCCATGTCAGCGCCGGAGGCGCAGCATATACAGGCAGCAGTTGAAGCCCCGCAGCAAGCGGAACTGCCGGCGGGCACTGAAGCGCCGGCACGGTTGCCGATTGAAGTCACCGGACGACCGTGCTGCATGGCAGTCGATCCATTTTGGGGCCGTCCGACAGCTTGAACGTCGAACTGCCACCCGGTTGGGAAGCCGCCGTCCTGGATGACGCCGCCATCCACGCGGGCCTGGCCGCTGCCGATGGTTCAACAGCGTTCGACGTTGCAGCCTCGGAATTCCTGGCCGCAACGGCCGACACGACCACAGTCATTGCCGCGACCTATACCGGAGCCGTCGAAAGTGCAACTGTCCAACCACGATTGACCATCGCCCTGATTCCACGCCACGCCATAGGACTCGATCAATACGTCGAAGGGCTGTCCAGCAGACTGTCATCCGTCGAAGACCTGGAAGTCGAGCGCGCCGGCCTTCTCTACGACGTTCGTGGCGACGGACTGCCCGTCGGCATGGTTGCCTACCATCGTTCGAAGCCAGGCGAAGCGGATCTGCTCTCGGCCTATCACCTGGCCCAACTCGACGAAGACGGCGACAATCTGGTGACCATGACCTGGGTAGGAACGCCGGCCGATCTCTACCTGATGCTGTCGGATTTCCACGCCACCGCGGCGTCGCTCGACGCAACGAAGATTGAACCAAGAACCCTGCCGACCCCACGCGGCGAGAGACTCTGAGGAGAAATAACCGTGCCGTCACAGGTTCCGCCAGGCTACACCCGTGGCTCAATCATGTTCATCGCGGCCGAGATTCCCGGTCCGCATGTCGAAACGCTGCTCCAGCGCTTCTGGGACGAAGCCGGCGCCTACGGCGCACGCATCGCCCTGCTTGCCGTGGCTGGGACAGACGGCCAACGTGTTGAGCAGATCTTTCGTACATTTGTCGACTGGGAGAGTGACACGGTCACGACGCTGCGGCTCGACCGGCGCATTGAGGCGCTTGACCGCGCAAACACAGCCGCCATTGACGGAGCCACCGGCATCCTACTGGTGGGCGACGATCCGTTGGCCGCTTCGATCACGTTGGGCGGCACACCCGTGGCCCAGGCCATTCGCAAAGCCAACGCGCGCAACAAGGTCGTCGGCGCGCTCGGCGGCTGCGCATCGATCCTGTGCCAGCACATGCTCACCTTCCAAAGACGGATCCCAAGGCACAGATTCGGAGTCGTCAGATCCCATGGTCCAGTTCATTCCCGGCCTTGGACTTCTGAACCGTCTGGCACTGGATGCACAGCCGGCATCGCCTGACCGCCAAACCGCGTCCACCCCCCGCCTGACATTGGCCGTTGCCCACAATCCATTCCTGACGCCGGTCCAGATGGCTTCCAATACTGGCGTCGTCGTCTACCCGGACTCGACGTTGGAGGTCTTTGGCAATGGGATCGCCCAGCTGGTGGACGGCAGCGACATCACGTCAATCAGCCTTGGCCAAAGCGGCAACCCATCGCACGTGATCGGGGCGACTGACCATACGCTCGGCCCCGGCTACACGTACAACTTCGATACACGCACCATCACAGAACCCGACGAAGGCGAGCTTCCGCCGTCCATCGAGGACACAACCAGCGCGTTCTAAACCAAAGCCGCTACGGGATCACGTGTTTTGTCGGTCCGCCTTGCAGTCGGGCGATCTACATTGGCCGGACTGCCGCGCCCTGGCAGACGGGTCTGATCGGCAAAGTTGTCACACTGCAAGTGTGACCCCCGAATCCGTGTCCTATCGATTTTCTCTCGGACAGACTGCTAGGCCGTGAAGTCATCGTCGACAATATCCTCGGCATCGCCGTAGACCCGGAACTGTCGTTCTTCCCGGGGCGCGGGCAGGGCAGGAAGCCGCTCATATCGATCAGGCGCGACCGGCGGCGGGGGAGCGGCCGGGGCTGCTCCCGGACCGGCAAGCACAATCACCGGCGGCTGCGGGTAGCCCCCGTACGGGTAGGCGCCGGCGTTGCCCTGACGTTGGCGATGATTCCCCGCTTCGTCTCCGTCTCCACGCCTACGATCGGAGGCCAGCACCAGCAATGCCGTCGGCAGGCCGGCCAGCACGCCGAAGACAATCCCAATTGCCAATCCCATGGCATCCGGACTCAAACGGCTGCCGACTCGCCAACCAATGACCCCGATCACGACCAATCCGACCAACAGGATCAAACTTCTCATTAGGTCTCCCTTGTATCATCCTTTACAGTTCGTGGCCGTCAGCGCCACCGGGCGCCCAAACCGCGATTTTCGTTCCGCCCTGAGTTCAGCCTAACTTTGTCCACCTCTTTTCGATCGGGCGAGAACCGCCTGTCCTGCAGCATAGCGAGCTCCGCCCCATCAAATGGGGCGACTTGGCCGGTCCAGCCCCATTTATGGGGCGTCTCTGTGGTTAGAAACGGCGTTGGCGTCCTGGCGGCGGCCATTTCGACTGTCAGCCGTAGGAGGAACCATACCTCGAACTGGACCACCTATCTTCAGATTATCTTCTGAAAAGTCGGTGCAGCACGCCGCTCTGTTTGCGGCTCGGCTTCTGCGTCCTCACCACAGGGATCTCCGTCGACTCTTCAGCTTCCTCGGACCAGGCCCTGGATTCAGGACTCTTGGCCAGCCGGCGGACGATCTCGGCCAGATCCTTGGGCCCCAGCCAGGCGGCCTGGAAGCGGATGGCCTCTCCCTTGGCGATCAGGAGGAAGTCCCCCCGACCTTCGAGCTTCTCGGCACCGCTGTCCGCGATGCCGGACGCATAGCGGGCCTCCTCGCGGCTGGCTGTGGCGCCGACCAGACGAATGGGGAAGTTCGCCTTCATGGCGCTGCCGATCAGCGCAGACGAGGGCTTCTGCGTGCAGGCGATCAGGTGGACGCCGGCCTCTCTGCCCCGCTGCGCGATGCGCGTCAACGCTCCCTCTACGGGTTTGCCGCCGACCTGAATCAGGTCGGCAAGTTCGTCGACGGCAACGATGATAGTAGGCGTGCTGACCTGCTCCCGATCGCGCTTCTCCATCACTGCGATCAGTTGGTTCAGCCGATCCAGGGCCGCCGCCGTGTCCGACGCGATCTGGCTTTGGACGTGGGGCAGGCGGGTCAGTGGTCCAAGTCCGCGTCCTTTGGGGTCGATCAACTGGATCTGGACAGCATCGGTTGAGTTGAACATGCAGAGCGATGTCAACAGCGCTCGCGCGAGCGCGGTCTTGCCTGATCCGGTGGCGCCGACCACCAGCACATGGGCGACCTCCGGGGCCGTGATGCGCAGTAGCAGCGGCGTGCCGTTGCCCTCGACGCCTAGCACGGCGGTCACCGGCGGCGGCGGAGGCAGTTGCCGGCAAAGCCTCAGCAGGCGTACCGGCGACGGTTTGGGGCGAGAGACCTCGACGTTGATCTCCCCGCCGTTGCGATATACCCTGGCCTCACGCTTGTCGAGGGCCATGGCGATCTCCTCGGCCAGAGCGGCGACTTTGTTCACGCGGGTGCCCAACTCTGTCATCAACTCAAAGCGCACGAAACGGGGCGTCACGATGCCGCCACGCACGCGCCCGCTCACATTGTGGCGGGCCAGAACCGCCTCAATCTTGTCGGCCTCCATCTCCAGCGTTCGTCGTTTGTAAGCCATGGTGAGTCCCTCAACAGAACGCTCGCCCGTTTTGGCACGAGCCACTTTGGTATGTGTTCCATGTGTCGGCGTTGTGCGGTGAGCCGGTCGGCCGGTTGGCCCCAGCGGAGTCGGTATTTATGCAATCGCCTTTCAAGCGGTCGGGCGGCCGGTTCAGCGTTATCCCCAGTATCCCAATTGGGATACTGGGGATAACATCTGCGATATTTTGGGAAATATTTTCCGAAAATTCATGCCTAATTGCAGAATATAGCACAAATGTTCTATTGTCAAGTGGCAATTTGGTCCAATCGAAAGAGGATTCTGTTGGCTGGGTCGCGGGGATAGCGGAGAAGAATAACGGCGGATGCAATTGCATCCGCCGTTCTGATGGCACGCCCGAAGGGATTCGAACCCCTGACACCTGGTTCCGAAGACCAGTGCTCTATCCACTGAGCTACGGGCGCTCGGACCTACTGTATGTAGTAGGTGGGCTGCTATGTGAGCCTATATGTTGTGGTTGCCGCTTCGCGGCGATTTCGATAGACTGGTTCTGTTCCGGGAACAAAAAAACAGCCGTTTCGGGTGGCTCCGATGGCTGCTTGGGGTGTGGTAAAATATCACCGCATCCGATGCTCAACCATCGTGTGCCACGCCCTGGGATGTTTGCGCATCGCCAGGGCACTTTTCTTCGTCTGACAGACCTATTGTACCACAGGCTGTCAATACCCGTACCATCATGTCATACGTGCGACTATCCGAACTTCTGAGCCAGCTCTTCGTTTGTCATCTCTTCGACAAGTTCGCAAGGTCAGTTGACAGAACCCGCAATGCGCTCAATGTCCTCCTCCGTCATTGCGGCGAAATGTTCCATCAGCATACGGTGAATGAAAATGTAGCCTCCGCCGACTTTGCGCAGGAAGATGCACTCGTGACAGTAGTCGAGGAAACGGGCGTAGTTGAGAGGAGCGTAGCCTAGTTTCCACAAGAATATACGCAAGGTGACGTGCTGGACACAGGCAACTCCACCGAACATTAGCCCGGCAATAAGCCCCGCAACCAGCCCAACAATAATTCCGATAGGCAGCGCAACAACAAGCCTGACATTCATACCTGCAATTAACCCGGCAATCAGTCCGATTGTGCACCCGACAATCAGCATGACGATAAGGATATTTCGGACTGAACCCAAGATGCCTTGATTCGGATAGCTTGTCTGGCGTATCCTTTCTGGATTCAACCCAGAAGATATCAGAAAATACAGCCAAGCAGACAGTCCGGCAGCTAGGCCGACTATCGGTCCGGCAACTAGCCCAGCAACCAATACGGCAATCACAACGCGAAACCAGCCCGACAGTCAGCCCTTGATGCCAGTTGAAATGGATTTTCTCTACCGGTCGGATATTGCTCACCCCCGCAAATAGACCGACAACCAGCCCAATAATCAGCCCGAAATACAGCCCAGCAATCCATCCAAGAAGCAACCCGTCGTCGAGCCCGGCAATCAGACCAGCAGTCAGGCCCGCAATTAGACCGGCAATTGTGCCGACAACAAGACCGACACCTAACCTATACCGCCTAATATCAACATAAAGGGATAGCCAATCTGGTTGAAGACGCTCTATCAAGAACTCTGACTGTGAGTGTCGAAGCATACCTGTCGCGAGCCACCGTAGCCAGCGGATGGTGTGCTCACTTGGATACAGCGCAATGAAGGTTCTGGCTGCTGGTCCAAACATCTTGCTTATGTAGGCATCAAACAGGTGTTTGCGTCGGTCATCGATGACCTCCAACGCTTGTATGTCACCAACGGATTCGTGCTGGTATGCTAGCATCATGATGTTAAATGTTAGCGGGGAGGCAACGAACTCTTGGAGCGTAGAATCTTCCTGTAGCATCCTCTTCAGAACTTGGTGATCGCCTCCAACAACGTTCAAGTATGCATCAATATCTTCCGCGGTAAGCGGCTGAAGAGCCACCGCCCCATAAAGGTTCAATTGCGTTGTAAGGGCTTCGTATTCCTTTGTGCGACTGCATATCGCCATCGCAACCAGGTAATCCTGCCGAAAGGCGTTTATGGCTCTAACGCACTCGTGTCGGTACTTCTCTTGAACCTCATCTAACCCATCAAACAGAAGCAAAATTCTGTCATTTGCCGTCCAACTCTGGGCAACTCTCTTGGGTATTCTATACTTCGAATTGAGTTCATCGACTATCCACCCTTCGAGCCGCTGTCTCTTTCCGGCCCATGAAGACAAGTTCAATATCGCCGGAATCGGCAACGTTTCATCCTTTTGAGCACGGGTGATTGCGTCACGCGCCAACTCAAGCAGCATTGTAGTCTTGCCGGAACCAGGCTCACCCAGGATCAGCAGCGACTGGTTCATTTCATCGAACACATCGACGATTCTCGTGCCTTTGGGCAATTGCCTGTGTTCCTGCTCTGGCACATGAATGACCATATCCCAGGGGTTTACCACAGCATCGTCAGCTCGCTCCATACCAAGCTCAATCAGCACCTCGTTATAGAGCGACTTTTCCAGCACACCTTTCACCCAAGTGTCATGCACCAACTTGAGCATGGCCTGCCGATTGCGCCGTTCGCGTTCATTTTGCGGCGGCTGAACGTAGTAGACAGTCTGTTTGATATTCTTGCCTGCGGCAACAAACTGGGCACCTTCGCCAACTGTAATCAATATCTGGTCACCCGGCCTGTTAGGCCTATCGCTAGGTATAGAACCCGCAGAAACCCAGGCCTGAACATCGTTTGCCAATTTTTGCAGCGGCAAATTGTCAGAATCTAGTTGTGCTGCGTCGGCGAGCAATTGCGGCAGTGTTTCATGCTCGATGGCCCAGACCATTAACCTGGGGATGACCTCAGAGTCCTCAACATCTTCGAAATTTTGACGCGTTTCGGAAACAAACTCATCGGGCAGAAACGCTTGGATGGGGACGCGCTCAGAGGCGTCGAGTAACGCTGTCTGAATCTGCTCAAACTGTTCACCGGTCAGCGACACAGCAACACTGTCCTGTTCGATAGATGATCGCTATACTGCTCTGCCTTCGACGACATACCCCTGCAATCGCCGCTCCCGCTCCCGCCAGTCCGGCAAATACATGCCCATGCTCACCTGCCAGCCCTGCCGATGGTCGGGGAACTTCAGATGCAGCAATTCATGCACGACGACGTACTCGGCCAGGTCAAGCGGCAGACTGAGGATGCCATCGGCCAGGGTCAACGTGCCGGCCGTGGAGATGCTGCCCCACTTGTTGCGCATCTCACGCACCTGGACGCGTGTCACGGCGACGTCCAACTTGTCGCACCAGTCGGCCACCAGCTGCTGCAACTGGGACAGCGCAAGCGGCTCGACATCTGCTTCCGGCTCGGGCAGGCGTGCCAGGGCATCGGCGATGAAACGTTGCACCGCGTCGCCGTCCGGGTCCATGTGCGCCGGGATGAGCACCGTCGCGCCCTTGGGCGTGAGGCGGAAGACCATGTTCTTGCGCTGCTGCTGGCGGACCGTGATGTCCATGTCTACAGCGTTATCCTGTGCATGCGCAGCAGCGCGTCCACGATGTCGTTGGCCACCTGCGGGTTGACGGGCTTCTGCATCTGCGGCAGGAGTCGCCTGTACAGTTCCAATCGTACCTGCGCCTTGAGCCGCTCGTTGTGCGGCCAACCGACGTGCTCCTGCAGGTAGGCGGCGACGTCATCGGCCAGTTGGTCAACGTCTTCGGCTTCCAGGTTGCTGAGCGGCCCGGCCGCGCGCAGGCTGGTGCTCAGGGCAAAGGCCAGGTCGTCGAGGTCGCTCTCTTCCCGTTCCTCGCCGCGCTGCATCATCTCGCTGGCCTTGGTCTCCAGTTCTTCCAGGGCGGTCTTGGCGCTGATTTGCTTACGGCGCAGTTGCTCGACAACCTTCTCCACTTCCTCGCTGATGCTGGCCAGGTAGGGCGCACGTTCGATGTTGTCGTCGACGAAGGCGTCGATGCTGCGCTGGAGGTTGATGACCTTGACGCGCTCGGGTATCTGGTCGGCGGCGATGACGTCGGCGATGTTGCGGTTGATGGGGTAGAGCGGCAACGGCTCGGCCACGTACTGGACTTCGACATGCTCCTTGATGAGCTGCTCGGTCTTCTCCAGCAGGTCGCGCTGCTTGCGGCGCGTCTCGTCCTGGCTGTCGAAGTAGCTCTTGACCGTCCGATAGGCGTCGACAATCTCGCCGTAGGGGTAGATGTAGTCGTAGAGGAAGGGGTCCGGCGACAGCACTTCGTAGGCCATCTGCAGGTCCTTGAACTGCTGGAAGAAGGCTTCCCGGCGCTCATCCTCCCAGAAGTAGTCGACCAAACGTGCTGTGCGTCCGTCCACCTGCTCGGGCTGCGTGGGCGCTAGGGTCGCCTGCGTCTCGCTGAGCAGCGCCACAAAGCGCCCCTTGAGCGTCTCCAGGTCGATGATGCCCTGGTCGAAGTCGCTGCGGTCGAAGGCCAGGGCGCGCTGGAGGTCTTTGAAGATGCCGATGTAGTCGACAATCAGGCCGCTCTGTTTGCCGGGATAGGGGCGATTGACGCGGGCAATGGCCTGGAGCAGCGTGTGGTCCTTGAGCGGCTTGTCCAGGTACATGGCGTAGGCCACAGGCGCATCGAAGCCGGTGAGCAGCTTCTGGGTGACGATGAGCAGCTTGGGGTCCTTGTCCGGGTCACGGAAGGCCAGGCGCACGCGCTTCTCTTCGGCGTCCTCCAGGTAGCTCGCCTTCATCAGGTCGGAATCCTTCTTGGGATTCTGCGAATAGACGACGGTGCTCCACTCGGTCGGCAGGTAGGCATCGAAGCGCCGCCTTGTAGAGCGCGCAGGCCTCGCGGTCGGGCGTGACGACCAGGGCCTTGAGGCCACGGGGCATCACATTCTCCTGAAAGTGCTGGGCGATGTGGGCGGCAATGGCGTCGATGCGCTGGGGCGACTTGAGCACGGCCATCAGCTTGTCGGCGCGCTGGAGCAGCCGGCTGAGGGCTTCCTGGGTGCCCGCGCCTTCGGCGTCGACGATGTCCCAGAACTCGTCCAGCAGGTCGGCAAACTCGGCTTCCAGCTTGAGCTTGTCGACCCAGATGTCGGTGGGCGCCAGCGTGTAGTAGAGCGGCAGCGTGGTGCCGTCCTGGATGCTCTCGTTGATGCTGTACTGGTCGTGCACGCCTTCGGGGTCGGTGGCCGCGCCGAAGGTTCGTAGGTGCCCTTGCCCACTGTGCCGCGGTCGATGGGCGTGCCGGTGAAGCCGAAGCGGAAGGCGTTGGGCAGCGCCGCACGCATGAAGATGCCCAGGTCGCCCTCCTGGCTGCGGTGGGCTTCATCGACCAGCAGGACCACGTTGCGGCGTGTCAGCAGGTTCTTGGGCATGCCGTCGAACTTGTGGATGGTGGTGACGATGAGACCGCGTGTGTCGTTCTGAAGCAGCTGACGTAGATGCTGGCGGCTGTCGGCACGGATGGCGTCCAGGCCGAACGCTTCCAGGTTCTGCGTCATCTGCGTCTCAAGCTCGATGCGGTCGACCACGATGAGCAGCGTGGGGTTGACCAGTTCCGGCCGGCGTTGCAGCTTGGCCGCGGCCACAATCATGGTCAGCGTCTTGCCGGAGCCCTGGGTGTGCCATTCCAGACCGGTGTTGGGCGCGTCGGTGTTCGGCCTGGCCGGCGACGACGCGCGCCTCAATCTTCTCCACGGCGCGCATCTGGTGCGGGCGCAGGATGAATTTTTGCAGGGCGTCGTCCATGCGGTAGAAGATGGCGTAGTCGCGCAGCAGGCGCAGCACCTGCTGGCGGGCGAAGAAGCTCTTGCCCAGTTCCTCCAGCCCGAAGTCGCGGCCGTCCACCTTCCAGCGATAGAAGGCCGTGAGTTTGGGGTTCCAGGTTGCGCCATATTCCAGGCGCGTGGCGCAGATGGCGAAGGGAATGGGGTACTTGATGAACTCGGGGATGTGGCTCGTGTAGGTCTCCTGCACCTGCTCGAAAGCCTTCCAGGCCCGGCTCCTGCAGCTTGGGCGACTTGTTCTCGATGAGCAGCACGGGTAGACCGTTGACGTAGAGCACCATGTCCAAACGTCGCCGGTCCCGGTCCTCGAACCAGACCTCTTCGCTGAAGTGGAAGGTGTTGTTGGCCAGGTTCTCGTAGTCGATGAGCGTGACGTTGTGCTCGCGCTGCTGGGCGTCGTCGTAGGCCGTCCACGGTTGCGCAGGGCGAAAAGGAACTGCTCGTTGCCCTCCAGGTTGGCCGGCAGCAGGCGCAGGCGGCGTTCCACGTCGGCGATGCGGGCGTCACCGGCCGGCCAGCCGTTGAACTCGGCCAGTTGGGCGCGCAGCGTCTCGACCAGGAACGGCTCGTGCTCGTCGTGGTTGCGCCAGGCCGGCAGCTCGTTCTGGGGGATGAAGGTCCAGCCGATGCCGCTCAGGTAGTTGATGAGTTGGTCTTGGACGTCGCGCTTTTCGGTGATGCGGGTCATGAGAAGTGCCCTATGTATTGACGACAGGCTTGCCTCACCCTGCTTCGCCTCCTGGACGGAGGCAGGGTGAGGCTCATTGGTCGGTCAGATGAAAGCCGGCTGCAATGCGGAAGGCATCTTCGGGTGTCCCAAAGAAGTCGCCGTCGTCGTAGACAGAAAGCGTGTACTTCTCGTTGCTGTACGTGTAGAAAGCGAGACCCCAGCCGTCTTCCCGGCCGAAGTAGCGCAGGCGACAGAGATGGATGGGCGAATTGCGCATGCGCTCGATGGTTTCCTCTCGGGTTTCCGGCCAATCCTCCGGCGGCCAGCCTTCCGCTAGTACTGGTTCGGTGTAGGCGTCGATGTAGCAGAACTGGCTGCGAAAGCGAATATCCAGCCGCGTGTACTTGCCGGCGTAGTGCGCTTCCGCATAGGCACGGATTCGCTGTTCGGTGCGGCGTTTTACGGCAGCAGATATTTTGACACCACCGCTGTCGGGGTCGAAGACCCACTGTTTGGCCGACATGGCTGGACTCCTTTGAGATGGGCGGTAAAGGCCTTTTTTAGCAACAAGCTATGTCAGACCGCCACGCGCAGCCGCCGTGCCAGGTCGTCGACCGCGTGCGGCCATTCATGCAACACGTAGGGATCGAAATCCGCGCCATTGGGCCAGACCAGCGTTCTGACTTCGGGGTCGAGACGCACCTGCCGGAAGATCTCCGGGTCACGCAACGGGCCATACAGTTCGCCGTAGAGGACCGGCTCCAGGTCGACCACCTGCGACGTGCCGTCGTCAAAGGCGACGCGTACCGTGTAGGCTTCAAGCAGTTCAAATTCGGTCACATCATAGAGTGGATGGCTCATAGATCCTTCTCCCGTCGACGAACTCTATTCCAGGCCACGAATGCGAGGCGTGCTTCGTCCCTGTTGAATGCGCTGCCAACTTTCCGCCAATTCCTGCTGGTGTAGCTCCGCCCAGGCCTCGACCAGGCGCTGCTGACGACGCGGCAGTGCGCCGGCCAACTGGGCAATCGGGTCGATGCTGTAGGATGCCCGATACTCATTATAGCGCACATGGAAGTGGGGAACCTGATGCGGTTCATGTACCTCCATGTAGATGGTGATGATAATGCCGAAAAAGCGTGCAAGCTCAGGCATGGCTTTTCTCGTTTGTCCAGCGCAAACCCTCATCACTCAGCAACCGTATCTGCCCGGTCATGAGTTGGTGGAGCATGGACTTGAACAGGGCTTGCAGGGCGGTCAGGCGGTCCTCTTCGGCGGCGATTTTGGGGTCAACGGTCGTGAGCAATTCGGATGACTTGCTTCTGCTCATCAATTGCCGGTAGCTCGAACTGCAAGTCGCTTGAGCTTCGTGGGGGAGATATTGGCTTGGCTTACGCCTCTGGTAGCCATCTTCTTCAGGCGTGCTTGAGTTCGTTCATAATTTAGCCCATAATTGCAGAAACTCTGGTTGCAACCGTCACTATATTCGGCACAACGCGTACCAGGTAGGATGCGAAAACATATGGACTCGTCTGGTCAAAGATTGCCGTACTTCCCGACCAAGTCGTAGCTGTTTGTACGGTTGAACAATATGTCATTCGGGTGCAGCACGAACTTTTCATAGCTGTGTGGTGTCCAGTTCTGACAAATTGTTAAATTGGATACATCGACTTTGCCGTCAACCAAATTGTTCATGCGCAGAATCTGGCGTAGGTGCCGCTGTAGCTCTGCTCGCAAGTTCATACCATACTGCGTTTCAGCCAGTACATCTGCCAAGCTCGACAACCTCCCAATGCGCCGGAATCTCCCCAATCTCCGTCTCCTGGGTCTCCGCCGGCTCCCGGTACGGCCCGACCGTAAAGAGCCGCTGCATGAGGCTGCGCTTGAGCTGGCGGGCGGCGGCGATGACGTCCTCCTGCGCGGCGATGGCCTCCTGGATGGCGTTGAGCACGGCGGCGATGCGGCGCTGCTCGGGGAGGGGTGGGAGGGGGATGGGTGTCTTGAATACACAATTTTGGTACTCGCTGCTGACCGGTGGTGCCCTCCATCTCTTCAGCGATTGCATTGCGAGTGTTGAGCCAGGAAGAGATGGTACAGAAACATTGATGTCAGCCAACTGTTCGCATCTGGGCAATGACATGGCGAATATCTCGGTGGTTGCGTACGCAGAATGCAGTCAGAACATTGTTGACTACCGCGTAGCTTTCCTATTCGTCAAATGACAATGTCGACTTTCTGCCAGCAAGTATTCGCCGGCTTCGCAATAGCTGCCACTCCTCAGTCGGTCGATTTCCGCATCTCGAAACCTCGTACAATCGATTCCTGAGTCAGGTATAGTTCCGATACGTGAATGAACGGAATCTCACGATACGACTGGAGGTCGAAGGCTTCTGGATTTGCGAGTGAACTGACTACCTTCAGCCGAGTGTATCGGTCGTCCCAATCTGCAGGTAGCATGCCAATAGCAGTCTCAACTGAACAGGATCATCGATCAGAGTCACGCTGCCACCTCACGCCACCCCTCAAAACCCAGACGCCGCCATCACCTCATCCAGCTTGGCATCGGCCTCAGCACAGTCTTTCTCGGCCTTTCCAGAGAGAAACATCTGGTTGACTTCATTCACAACCATCACTATACTGTGCTCCATGACAACCATCCAGGCGATTGAAAGCATCGGCATCGATCCTGATATCCGCAACGGACGACCCTATATCATTGGGACCACCGTCACCGTCGCCGATATCGCAATAGCCCGACTTTACCACGGTCTGGACGCCGAGGGTATTGCCGATTGGTACGGTCTTGACTTACATCAGGCCTATGCAGCCCTGTCCTACTACTACGTACACAAGCCGGCCATCGACGACCAGGTCCGAGTCCAAATACGGCGGGCCGAGGCGCTAAGGGAGCAGCGCGTTGGCGCCGCCGATTCGATTCTATCTCGATGAAAATGTTCCGGTCGTCTTTATTGACGGCGGCTTTTGTCTGCGCTTGGCTGGCGGGCATCGCGCCTAAGGGCGCCCGAACCGACGCCTGCTACGGAAAACCGGCTTCAGCCGGTTGGTCGCCGTATCACTACGTGCTTCAAGAAATTGTAGGTGCGGTTTGCAACCCATAGGCATCAACCTAAGGTTATGTTTAGCTGCAGCAGGTTGTATTATATCACTCTGATAACCATGATAGGAGGATATGATGCAACCCAATTTAGAAAAAATCAGCGAAACGATCCAACAGTTTTTCGGTGTGCAAGTCGAGAGCATAGCCAGAAGGACGAAATTCGTCCAGAGACGGTCCAAGTTGACCGGATGTGTGTTTCTGGCTTCCATCGTCTTCAGTATTCTGGAAAAGCGAGAAATGACGCTGTCGAGTTTGGCCCAAAGTTGTCTGGATGTTGGCGTCGAAATCACTGAGCAAGGACTTGATCGTCGCATCAACGCTGGAAGCCAAGCCTTTCTAGAGGAAATGTGGACGCTGTCTCTAGAGCATTTTCGCCAAACTGAGCCGCTGGCAATCAAGTTGCTCAACCAATTCAGCGGCGTCTATCTGGTTGACAGCAGTCAGATCAGCTTGCCAGCCAACATGAGTGAACTCTTTCCCGGTTCTGGCGGCAATGCATCGACTGCGAGCATGAAGGTGCAACTGGTCTTTGATTATCTACGCGGCCAGTTTAAACAGCTTGAATTGACTCCTGGGCGAGCGCCGGACCAAGGGTATCGTGGCCACTGGAATGTGCTCGAAACGGACGCACTCTACATCATGGACCTCGGATACTATGTGCTAGAGACGTTCCGGGCAATCAGTGCAATAGGCGCTTACTTCCTTTCTCGACTGCAAGTGCAGACTGCGCTCATCGATCAAGAAGGAGAGCGAATTGCCCTGGCAGACTTGCTGGCAAACCAGTGTGAACCAGTGGCTGAATACGACGTTCGTATCGGCAGCCGACCTTGTCATCACATTCCATGTCGTCTGATTGCTATCCGTCTTTCTCAAGAAGTGGCCGACCGACGGAGGCAGAAAGCCAAGGCCAATGCTCGTCGCCATGGCAGAACAGCCTCCAAGGAATGTCTGAAACTCTTTGATTGGGCTCTTCATCACCAATGTACCTTCGGCTAGACTGCGCAAGGAAGATGTCGCTACACTCTATCGAATCCGTTGGCAGATTGAACTGGTCTTCAAGATCTGCAAACGCTTCTGCCGACTACGTGAACCTGCTGCTGCCGGCCATGCCGAGTCATGCCGGCATCGGCTGTCTTTGGCCAGCAGCACAAACATGGCATCGGGGATTGGGTACGTTTCTCGAGTTGCTTGCCTCCGTATTGGAACTCGACGAGATGCACAACCGAATCGAATATCTTGGTTGAGCACAACTGGTTCGCCATGTTTGGCCGTTGGCCCGCTACTCCTCATATCCTAATCACAGCCCTGACCGACGTCACAGACGCACCGTTGGCCAACGTGCGCACCTCCACTTGCACGCCCTGGCGTGCCGGCTGCATCGGCCGCCTGCAACAAGCGCGCGGTCGTGACCGCCTCATCCAGGTAGGCCTCGCCACAGTTTTCACAGACCTCGGCCTCGACTTCCTTGAAGACCAGAGTCGCGCCGCCACGCTCCAAGGTGACGGTGACAACGCCGGGTGCGTTTCGCCATGTTTGCAGATAAGACAGTTCATGGTGTTCCTTGTCTACAGGCAGTCAAAAAGGGATTCGTGTCTTTTGACTGCGGCGGCTTTGCCTTCGCTGGTGGCGGGCATCGCGCCAGGACCCGAACCGACGCCTGCTACGCAAAACTGGGCTGAAGCCGGTTGGTCGCCATATCACAACGTGCTTCAGCACGTTTCCCGTGGCAGACGCCGATTTCAATCGGCGAGCCGCGAGCGCCACCCACCACCTCAAACCCCAGTGCCATCACCCCATCCAGCTTGGCATCGGCCTCGGCCCGCGCCTCCTCGGCCTCCTGCATCAGCACGACGGCCTCCTCCAGCGGCAGGGGCGGCTCCACGTCGTTGGAGGCCACGTAGCGGCTGGGGCTGAGGTTGTAGTCGTTGCGCACCACCTCGGCCACCTTGACCACGGCGCTCACGTCTTCCTCTGCCTGCCAGTTGAGGTAGAGGTCGCCCACCTGGCGCACCTGCTCGGCGCTCATCTCGTTCTTGGGCCGGCCCTTGACAAAGTGCTTGGCCGCGTTGATGAGCAGAATCTCGCCGGCATGGGTCGCGGGGATGGCCGTTCGTCCACCTTCTGCGCCACCAGGATGATGCCCGGCGCGGAGGTGTTGAAGAAGAGGTTGTCGGGCAGCAGGATGACGGCGTCGATGGCGTCCTGCTCCACAAACTGCTTGCGGATGTCGCGCTCGGCGTTCTTGCCCTTGTTGCCGCTGCCCCGGCTCACCGCGCCGGTGTCCAGCACCACGGCCATGCGTCCGCCCGGCTCCAGGCTGGCGACCATGTGCTGCACCCAGCCCCAGTCGGCGGTGCCGGCCGGCGGCGTGCCCCACTCGAAGCGGCCGTAGCCGTCGTTCTCGTAGACCTCGGCGGCCACGTTCTGATTCCACATGGGATTGGCGCCCAGCTTCTGGAAGCGGCGCAGGCTGCCGTCCTCGTTGAGGAAGAGCGGGTTGCGCAGCGTGTTGCCCTGGCGCACGTCGGCGCGCATGTCGTGGATGAAGGCGTTCATCTTGGCCGCGGCCACGTTGTCGGCCTGCAACTCCTGGCCGTAGAGCAGGATGGGGTTGGGGTCGTCGTCGGGCGTCAGCTCGGCCACGGGCTTGCCCAGGGCGTCGGCCAGCTTCTGCCGGTGGCGCAGTTGCGTCTTGATGCCCAGGCCAAAGGAGCCGGAGGCCGGGTCGTAGAAGTGGTCGCCCGGCTCCGGGTCGAGGATGTAGCCGATCAGATGGCCCACGTCGGTGGGCGTGAAGAACTCGCCGGCGCTGCTGCCCCGCTCGGCAAACTTGCGGATGAGGTACTCGTAGGCGCGGCCCAGCAGGTCGGGCTGCACGTCGTCCAGGCCCAGCCGCTGTTCGCTGAGGATGTTGACCAGGCGCGCCAGGGCGTTGTCGTCGAGCAGGCGCTGGTTGCCCTCGGTGGCGTTGAAGTCGCGCCGGTCGATGACGCCGACCAGGTCCTGGTTCTCGCGGGCGATGGCGCGCAGGTTGTCGGTCAGCAGCGCGCCCAGGCCGGTGGTCTGGCTCGCGCACCGTGCGCCAGCGGGCCTCGGCCGGCAGGTAGAAGCGGATGAGCGAGCGGTCGGTCTCGGCGAACGCTTCAGCCGTGGCCTGCGTCCACGTCCAGGCTCTGGGCCAGCTTGTCCATCTCGTCGGTCGTAGACATCGTCCAGGCGTTTGTAGAAGACCAGGGGCAGGATGTAGTCCTTGTAGCGGGCGGCATCGACCTCGCCGCGGATGGAACAGGCGGCCCGCCACAGCCAGTTTTGCAGGGTGTTCAGGTCCATAAAAGAGCCAACGCTCACTTCCGATGAAGGTCTGTTTTTTTGAGTAGAAACGCGCAATCGTTGGGTCTGCTGAGGGGATGCGAGGAAGTGAGGGGTATGCTACACTTCACTCAATTCCGCTGCCGGCATCCCCAGCAGTGGATACGGGGCAGGCGTCGCAAGTTGCCCCATTATTTCTTGTCTCAGTGTAGTGAGAATCGGATGCAACTGGTCAAACGGCAGATGCAGAGTTCGAGTACCCCTAGACATCACACTTGGTGAAGAACGGACTTTTCTCAGTGTAGCCAGAATGCGAGGAATGGTCAAACAGCTTTCGACACTGGCCGAACCGGTCTGAAGCTCTGGACTGATCCGCTGCGGCAAGGCGAATTGATGTCAAAAAAACTCGTCTCACGCTTCCGTGAGACGAGTTTCACCATGTAGGTTGTGGTGCACGCCCGAAGGGATTCGAACCCCTGACACCTGGTTCCGAAGACCAGTGCTCTATCCACTGAGCTACGGGCGCTTGGGCCTACTGTATGTAGTAGGTGGGCTGCTATGTGAGCCTATATGTTGTGGTTGCCACTTCGCAGCGATTTCGATAGCCTGGTTCGGTTCCGGGAACAAAAAACCAGCCGTTTCGGGTGGCTCCGATGGCTGCTTGGGTGTGGTACAATTTCACCGCATCCGATGTGTCAACATCGTGTGCCACGCCCTGGGATGTTTCTGCATCGCCAGGGCATTTGCTTGCAACTGGTATTCTTCATCAGACAGTATGATTCTCTTGCCAGAAGTTCGTCCGCTATGTTGTCTGCTTTCAAACGGGCCCCATTCGAGAAAAACTTGACCGATTGTCCTTCCATCTACCTGCCAGATTTTCTCTTCCAGGCCGTACCTCTTCAAAATCTGTGCGGCTCTCTCCCGATACGCTTTGTCCTCTGCTTCTCGTCCATACTTGACCACTTCGAACAGACCATACTTGAACATCTCGCTACCCCCCTGTGGCTATGACTCATTCCATACGTTCTTACAGTATCCCACGCTTGTCAACATTGTTCCGAGAATCACAATCTGCCGGATTCAGAAGAAGTCTGTCACTGATTGAAACTGTCTGCGCAAGCCTGATCACCGTTTGCCAGAAATGTGTAAGATTCGTCAGCTACCCCTTGTCACGTTCGGCAACCGTTGCAGACTCGATGTAGCGTAGTGCCATCGCTGGGGAATTCCAACCAAACCAGTCCATCAGTTCGTTGATGCCATAGCCACGCTTGGCCATGTCGGTTGCGGCATAGTGGCGTAGGGCATGGGCTGACACGCCGCTGATACCGGCTGCTTCACCAATGGCCGTGATTCGCTTGCTGACTGTGAAGCGTGTCATCGGGTCGTCTGTGAGGTTGCCACCCTTGCGGCTGCCACGCAGTAGGCCGCCATCGGGCAGCGGGTGCCCTGCGCTGATGTAGGCGGCTGCGGCTACGGCTGAGTGCGTCGATAGGCGTTGGCGGGCTTCACCGTGCTTTGTGCGCTTCACCTTGGGGCGCTGGAAGACTAGCACGCCTTCATCGAAGTTGAAGCAGTCAACCGTGAGGGCGCACACTTCGCCAACACGTAGGCCATGAAAGCCAAGCAGGTGCAGCAGCAGCCTGTCACGCTGGCCCTGGGGCGTGTCGTCGCACTGTGACAGCATTGAAGCAAACTGCTTAGGGGTAAGGGCTACGGGTTCGGCCTTGGTGGTGATACGTGTCTTGTCGCGTCGCTCGTTCACGTTGTCTGACTGGATGCCGGAGACGGCCTGTATCTTCAACAGTTCATCGCTGGGGATGGCGTTGGCCTTGCCTGCGTGCTTGGCGTACATCTTCACCGTTGAGAGTTTGCGGTTGATGCTGCTGATAGTGAAGCCCTGCTTCAGCATCCACGCCTTGAAGCCCTCGACAAGTCCCCATGTGACGCCCTGCCATGCCTCTGGGCTGCTGTAGAGTTCATCAGCGTCACGGCTAACCGTTACCTCTGCCAAGTAGGTGCAGAACGTCCCTAAGTCCTGCTGCTGGGCTGATAGGGTGCTGCTTGACTTCTCGGCCTGGTACATTCGAAAGACATTCCGTTCGGCTGCTGCGTTGGCTGCCTGGCCCACTGCTAAGACGTGGCCCAACTCAGTGGCAGCGGTTGGGGCTATCGTGGTAGAATTCGGGTGCATCGAAACTTATCCTTTCGGTGTCGTGCGTCGGGATGTTCGTAGCATCGCCGGCGCTTCTCTTTGCTCATTATCCACACATAATCATGAATTATGTGTGTCTATATTGTACCATGGAATGGCCTATTTGCATCCTTAAAGATGTG
This sequence comes from uncultured Chloroflexia bacterium, assembly GCA_963698255.1. Lineage (GTDB taxonomy): Bacteria > Chloroflexota > Anaerolineae > Caldilineales > Caldilineaceae > JAWKOK01. The sequence continues at coordinate 102,064 of CAVOQD010000034.1, forward strand.
CGCTATTTGCGTGTCGGGCGTTGCTATTCCGTTGGGGTTGTGGTTCAGGTGGGGTGAGAATAGGTTGTCGCCCCGGCTCCCCCGACAGTTCAGTTTGTGGGCTGAACCAGCGGCCGAAGCCGCGCCGGGGCGACATGGCAATTCTAGCAGACGGCCGGCAGCGGCGCAAACGCCAAACTATCGCAGCACGATAACCAGAATGACCACGACCAGAACCAAAATCACGAATGCCATAATCATCGCAGCACCAATACTCGAATCATGGCGGCAAGCAGGCCAACGTAGTGGTCGGGAATACTTCCTGATTCTATTCTTTGCCGACGCGGACGAGCAGCAGGGGTTGGTCGACCTGCTGAAGTACGCCGGCGGCCTTGCTGCCATAGAAGACACTGGCCAAACCGGTGCGCCCATGGCTGGCCATGGCAACCAGGTCTGCGTCTTCATTCTGCGCAACGTCCAAAATGGACCCTACCACCGGCCCATGGGCGATGATGATTTTGCTGTCAATAGCCATCTCGTGGAAGTCAGCCTGAACGCCCTCGAGGTACTTTTGTGCTTCCAGTGTCCACTGCTTAGCCAGCTCTACGCTATAGGAATTCGAGGTGAATTCGTAGGAGGTTGCAAATGTGGGGGTGGGCTCTACGACCTGCAGTAATACGACTGTAGAATTGCCCAACTTCGCCAAGTGCTTCACATGTGGCAGAATCGTCTCTGCACGTGTCGAACCATCGAGTAGGACCAGGATTTTGTTGTACACGGTCTGCTCCTTTTCTGGGGTTACGGTAGCGATTTCGATTGAGACGGTGTAGTGAAGTTGTCGCCCAACTCCCCCGACATACCAGCAGCACGCTGAGGTAGCGGCTGAAGCCGCGACGGGGCCACAATTGACAGTGTAGCAGTCGGGTGTTCGGATTGCGTTCAATGCTGATTTTGAGGCTGTTCTGACATCACCTTTGGCTGTGGTTACGCCAGAGTTGGCGGCAATGAACTACCTGGCCACAATCTGCTGCTCGGCGATATTGACCTGTAGCGCCGGCGTGTTCTGCGCCAGCTTGCGCACTCTGGCCAATGCTTGGACCGATTGCAGGTAGCGGTGCTGGGCTGCCGATACGCGCTGCTCGTAGTGCTCAATGCGCTTGTACGTGTAGTTGTCCACAAGAACTGCTGTATATTGCAGTTCGACCAACTGCATTCGTAGCCAGCACATGAGAATCTGGTCAATCAGCATTCGTTCCAGCATGGGCGACTCATCGTACCTCATGGCCTGGCGACGCCCCTTCATCTCCGTCTTAATGGCCATCTGCGTTGCTGGCTGGGACGCCCCTATCCTTTCGCCCCTTGCCCTGATGCACGTCTACGGCGCCGGTGTCCGTGTCCATGTCTTCAATGTTGAGGTTGCAGAGTTCTTGCGCCCTGACGCCGCTGTCCAGCAGAAACAGCACAACAGCCCTGTCTCTGGCGTTGTCACAGGCCGACAGAATGCGCCTTATCTCGCTGGCTGTGAGGGCCGGCACTATCTTGTTATCGGTGCGAGGCATCTTCACCTTGTCGAAGGGGCTAACGTCCAGCAGGCCGTCTCTCACGCAGAAGTTGCAGAACGTGCGAACGGCGCGGGCAGTCGAGTGCACGTAGTGGCTCGACATGCCCCTGTCAATTTCCTGGGCAATGTATCGTTTAATCTGGATGTGGGTCAGTTCGTGGAGGTGGGTTAGGTTGGCAGCAGCACACCAGCGCAACAGGTAGCGCATTCGGTACCGATAAAAGGCGATAGTGCTGTCTGTGAAACGTTGCGCCTGGCCGTCGAGGATGAACAGTTCGGCGGCGTCTTCTAGTGTAGTCTTATTCTGCACAACAAAAAACCCGCTTCCATAGTAGAAGCGGGTTGCACAACATATAGGCTTTTCACTCACACCAACCACTATCGACAGTGGTTAAGCACGCCCGAAGGGATTCGAACCCCTGACACCTGGTTCCGAAGACCAGTGCTCTATCCACTGAGCTACGGGCGCTCGCCAACCGGAATTATACCATTGGCTGTCCGTTTCGTCCAGAAATCACGTTCTCGATTGTATACCAATCCGGGTATGAGCCTGAAGTCATTCGGTCAGATACGCTTCCGCCGAGATGCGGAATGCCTCCTCCAGCGTCCCAAAGAACTCGCCGTTGTCATAGACGGAAAGGCTGTACTTTTCGTTGCTGTAGGTGTAGAAGGCGAAGCCCCAGCGATCCTCGGCAAAATGGCGCAGGCGGCAGAGATGGAGTGGCGAATTACGCAAACGCTCATAGTACTCTTCGCGCGTCTCCGGCCAGTCTTCTGGCGGCCACCCGTCGCGCATGACCGGCTCGGTATAGGCGTCAATGTAGCAGAACTGGCCGCGGAATCTGATCGTTAGGCGCGTGTACTTGCCGGCGAAATTGGCTTCGGCGTAGGCGCGGATACGTTGTTCGGTTCGGCGCTTGGTTGCGTCGTTGATCTTGACGCCGCCGCTGTCGGGGTCGAAAACCCATTGTTTGCCTGACATGATGGTCTCCTTTCAGTATTGACGGGTTTCTGATAATTGGCGGGGGCGCAACTCTGGATCCTAACTGGTCTGTTCCACCGTCTGCCGATATTTTACCGCTTGGGCACGCAATGCCCCCTCGGCGTTGACGCCATTTTCGTCGGCCAGGGCGACCAGTGCCCAGAGCGCCGCGCCGATTGCCTGGTCGTCCGGCTGGGGGCCGAGCCAGTCGAGCAGGCCGGGCTCTGATGTGGCCAGGGCCTGGCGGTCGAGGAGGCCGGCTTTGCGGGCTTTGCCTTGCAGCTTGCGCGCTTTTTCCAATGCCGGCAGTTGGGCCGGCACGCCGTCCAGTGGTCCGGCAGGGGCCAGGCCCTTGCCCGCCTTCTCCTGCACCTTGATGGCATCCCAGTTGACCGCGACCTCGTCCGTTCCGTTGACGGATTGGTCGCCAAAGACGTGGGGATGGCGCCGGATCAGCTTCTCGACGATGTTTGTGATGACGTCGGCCATCTGGAAGCGTCCGTCTTCAGCCGCGATCTGGGTCATCATGGTCGCCAGCATCAGCACGTCGCCCAGTTCTTCGGCGATGTGTTCGCCGTTGTCGATGCCGGCCTCTTCACTGTTCGCCTCCTCGATGTCGATGGCCTCCAGGACCTCAACCGTCTCTCCCAGCAGATCGTGGCGGATGCTGGTCAGGGTCTGCTCGCGATCCCACGGGCAGCCGTCGGGCGCGCGCGAAATGGGCGACAATCTCCAGCAGGTCGGAAAGGCTGCCTCCCTGGGGCAGCGGCGGGACGCAGAGTGAACTCCATGGCTCCAAGGAGGGCGTCTCGGGAAGTTGATTCAGCGGCAGCGTCTCCACATGTGGCCGATCTGACCCCGACACCCAGGTGACCCGATGCTCGCCGGGGTAGGCGTGCTGCAATGTCGTCGCCACAGCGGCCAGGTCAACCGAAGCGAAGTGGGTGACGACCAACGGCAGTCTGACTTCAACCAGAGGATGATGCTGGTCGGCCAACACGGCTGCCGGTACGGTCTGATAGCCCTGCTCAGGATCGATGTCGGCGGCCGTCAGCGCCAAAGCGATAACGTGTGCGTCCGTGATGCTGTCCGTGTTGTTGTCCGTGTTTGTGCTGGTCATGGGTGAGGTTCCTTGTCGTTCACATTTTCTTGCAGAAAAAAGTGGAGTTGTGGACCGCTGTCACCGGCGCGATTGGAGGAAGGCTTCGATCAGGCCGGCCACCAGCACTGTCACCAGGATGAAGACGATGTCGAGCATCTGCGTCAAGCCCAACACGATCAGTATGCCTACCGTTGCGCCGGCCAGCACGCCCTGGCGGATGGCTACAAACGGATCCGGGGCGCCTCGTTTTGCGCCGGCCAACCCCGGCCAGCGTCTGTGCAAATGGAGGAGTAGAAATGCTGCGATTCCGCTGGCCAAGACCATCAAGGTTACGACAAACGCCATGACCACCACCAGATCCGTCTGCCCGTTTGCGCCGACAGGAGGGACCTTGGCGAAGAGAAAGATCAGCAATGCCAAGCCGACCAACATCTCCGATATTGACCATGCGAAGGCGTGTTTGCGTGACATGCCAGGAGTGTAACACTGTGGACAGCGCCGACCAAATTCGCCGCAATCGGTCGGTTTTGTGATATAATTTGGGCATGAACCTGCAACGATTTTATGTGTCGGACGCAATTGTGTCGCGCCGGCGACCTGTTCAGATTTGAGGAATATGATGGCCACCAAGAGGAAAAAGAAGTACACGCTGAGTGAAAAAGTCTTCTATGGGCTTGGGATTTTGATCGTCGTCAGCATGGTGCTGGGATCGATCCTGGCTGCGACTGCGCCCGGCTTCTAGCTTCCGCCTGGGTAGCGAAACATAGAATGATCAGTGGATAGCGCAGATCGAAAGGCTCGCCCTGGAACAAGCCTGCGGGAATCTGCTGAATAACTGGCAGCAATTGACAGAGCGATTTCCTTCGTAGCAGTCGCTTTGGCGGGCCATACGGCTGAAGCCGTTGCTACGAACTTCGTCCTACCAAACGGTTGCGAACGATCTCAGCGCGCATATTGGCGCGCTATTTGTTGTGCAATGTTCCCAAGTTTTCTATTTCGTCAGGACCATCGGAACCCTTATGACACCTGATCGTCGCCTTGATCTTTTCCCGCTCGATACCGTTGTCGCCGACACCGCATCAGGTCCCCGCCTCCAGATCGGCAGTTGCGATTTGGGCGATCTGGCCGAGACCTACGGCACGCCGCTCTATCTGTACGATCAAGCGACCATGGACGCCGCGCTCGACCAGTATCGCCGTTCATTGTCGGCCCACTATCCGGCCCCAAGCCGTGTGACCTATGCCGGCAAGGCTGCGCTGATGGTTGCGATCGCCGAATGGGTGCGCAGTCGCGATCTTGATCTTGATTGCACCGGCGTCGGCGAGATTCACATCGCCTGCACGGCCGGCGTCGAGCGACAGCATCTGCTCGTTCACGGGGTCAACAAGTCAAGTGCCGATCTGGAAGCGGCTGTGGCCAATGCAGGTACAATCGTCGTCGACAACCTGACCGAGTTGCGACGCATCGCGTCAATGGAGGGCGTCCGATTGCCGGATCTGTGGCTTCGCGTTCGCCCCGGGCTGGCTGTCGATACCCACGCCTATACCCAGACCGGCCAGGTCGACAGCAAGTTCGGCATGGGCGCCGACGAGATCGATCAGGCGGTGGATCTCTGTCTCGAACGGGGGCTCCCGCTGACGGGATTGCACATTCATCAAGGCTCGCATTTCCACGATCCGTCGCCGCTGGGTCCTGCACTGGCAACGGTCCTCGATCTGGTTGCTTCACTGAAGCAGCGGACCGGTTGGCAGCCGCAGCATCTGTCGCCCGGCGGCGGTTGGGGCGTCGCCTACCATGAAGACGATCTGCCGCAACCGTCCATCGATAACTACGTAGCGTACATCGCCCGCGCCTTGATCGAAGGCTGCGCAGCACGCGGATTGGCGCTGCCCACCGTGCATCTGGAACCGGGACGAAGTCTGGTTGCCAGGGCCGGGGTGGCCATCTACCGCGTGGGCGCGGTCAAGGTGACGCCCGGCCGGCAGTGGATGTTGCTGGACGGGGGCATGACCGACAATATTCGGCCGGCCCTATACGGCGCGCGCTATTCGGCCTTGCCGCTTCACGATCCAATGCGTCCGTGGACCAGACCGACCTGGCTGGCCGGCCCCTATTGCGAGAGCGGCGATCTGTTGATTGAGGATCTCCCTATGCCCGACGTGGCAGAGGGCGAGCTGATCGCGGTGCCGGCCGGCGGCGCCTATCAGGTGAGCATGAGCAGCAACTACAACGGCGCATTACGTCCGGCGGTCATCTGGCTGGCCGAGGGCGAGGCCCACCTGGTTCGCCGCAGAGAATCTCTTGGCGATCTGTTGGCAAGGGATCTTTCGCTTCCCACTTTGGACTGACGGTCAAGAACGAAAATTATCTGGGAACGGGTGAGAATATCAAGCGCCCCAACGAAAGTTGGGGCGCTTGATATTTTTGCGCATATTTGGCCGGGTTCGCAGTGACGGCTTCACATGTCCAAACCGCCAAAGAAGCTTCTACGAAGGAATTCGCTGCGCTGACAGCGGGCAGCTACAAAGCGGCACGGTTCGACCCAACCGGCGACGAACCGATCGGACGCAGACGTGCACAGTGCACCGTATCAGTTGGCGTTGGTTCGGCTTCGGATCATTGACCGCACGCAGCAACTCGCGCACGATATCATCGATTCGGCGCTTGTAGCGCAGCATCTCCCGGCGGCATTCCACCTCAGCGCCGTTTTCTGTTTTGAAAGCTCGCAGCGACTCTTCCAGCTCGCTGTCGATACGGACCTTGTGTAGGTTCACCGGGTTTCCCCGCAGATACTCGCGCATCTGTTTTGCAATGGTCGTATCGTAGTAGGTCAGGTCGTTGTGTAGATCCACCAGCCGGTCCGATGCGATGGCCGGCATCGGCATCGACCTCAATGTCTCCCACGCTCGATTCAATTTTCTTCGATACACAGTTCCTATTGTCCAGGGTTCCTGATTGTGCTGAAACAGTGATCATGAGGATGATGCGGCAATTGTTGTGGGCATTGGCGAGGGTTTCGTCGGGCCGATCCCACATGCGAGGGATTATAACAGCATCATTGACAAAGCGCGAAAAACGTCGGCTGTTTTCGGAACAATGTGTGGCGTCCCCTTTTTTGGACCGCCTGTTTGACATGCTCCACCCAGAAGTGGTAAGGTTGACCTAGTCGGAGGCAGATAAGGATCGAACGGCCATAGGACGTCCACGAAACAGTAGTATCTGCCTTATAGTACTAGCTTTTTTTGATTGCCGGCGAGCCATCTTTGTGCATTTCGCCGAACAGGAGTAGCAGAATGACGAGCAACAATCGAGCCCACCTCAATGATAGGTGCAGCAGTGCTCCGGTTTTTGCTTTCACCCCCATGCCTGCATGAGGGGACGTTTCACAAAGCCATGCCTTCAACGGCCACGAGCAATGCTGCTCCGTGGTCGTTTTTTATTTCCGCTCGCGTTTGCATCCCTTGCATAACACGCTTCATTTCAAGGAATCGAAAATAGACCACGGATATCCGTCAGCATTGTTCGTGATCCATCGACCAAGGAGTGTTTTGTTATGCTTTTGCGTGTTACGGAACTTTCAAAATCGTATGGAGACAACCAGGTGCTCGACAGAGTCTCGTTTACTTTGGCCGAGGATCAGAAGGTGGGCCTGGTTGGGGCCAATGGGGTCGGCAAGTCGACGCTGCTGAAGATCATCATCGGCCAGGAGAGCGCGGACGGCGGCCAGGTCTGGAAGCGGGACGATGCCGAAATCGGCTATCTGCCGCAGAGCCTGGTCGCGCCGCCAGGACAGACCATCGACGAGTACGTCGATCAGGCGCTGGGCGGGCTGCGGCAGATGGAGGCGCGCATGCGCGAACTGGAACGCCGCATGGACGATGACGGCGAAAACTTGTCCGACCTGTTGCACGAATACGGACAGTTGACAGACCGCTTCGAGCGCCGTGGCGGCTACGACATCGGCCACCGGCGTGACGCCATCTTCGCCGGCTTGGCGATCGACAGCCTGCCGCGCGCACGAGCCATCCAGTCGCTCTCCGGCGGAGAGAAGATGCGCGTTGGGCTGGCGTCGTTGCTCCTGCGCACGCCCGAACTGTTGGTGCTGGACGAACCGACCAATCATCTTGATTTCGCTGCGCTGGAGTGGCTGGAGGCCTATCTGCAACAATACCGGAGCGGCATTCTTGTCGTCTCACACGATCGTCACTTCTTGAATCACGCCGTGACATCGATTTTGGAAATTGTCGAACATACCCGTGAGGCCAAACAGTATGCCGGATCCTACGATCACTACGCGGCGCTGAAGCAGCAGGAACGTCTGCAATGGGAGGCGGACTACGCGCGTGAGCAAGACGAACTCTGGACGTTGCGCAAGTTTATCAGAAGCAAGGCCCGCTCAGTCGCCCACAATCGAGCGCCCAAGGACGGGGTCAAAGACATGGCCTACAATGCCAAGGGCGAGCGTGTGCAGGATGCTGTCTCGCGGAATCTGCGCAGCGCGGAAGAGAAGGTGCGGCGCATCGAAGCCGATCCCATTCCGCGTCCGCCGAAACCGCTGCGCATCAACCCCGAATTCGATCCGCAGGCGTTGGTCAGCCATTCCCCGTTGGGTGTGTCGGGCCTGGGCAAGGCCTACGGCGATAATGGCGATAATGTAGTGCTGGAAGACATCAGTTTTTCACTTGATGCGGACAGCCGCGTCGTCATCATCGGGCCGAACGGCGCGGGAAAGAGCACGTTGCTGCGCATTCTCGCCGGCAGAGAGACGCCGGATCATGGCGATGTTACGGTGGCGGGCAGTGCGGTGATCGGCTATCTGGATCAGGAGCAAGAGACGTTGGATACCCATCCGACCGTGTACGATGCCTATCGAGCGGGCCGTGAGGGCGACTGGGAGACGCTCAAGGCCGAACTGCTGGGCTACGGCCTCTTCACTTATCCCGATCTGCAAAAACAGGTGGCCCAACTGAGCATTGGACAGAAGCGCAAGCTGCAGATCGCCATGCTCATCGCACGGCGGGCCAATCTATTGTTGCTGGATGAGCCGACCAATCATATCAGCCTGGATGTGGTGGAGGAGTTCGAGCGAGCGCTGCTCGATTTCCCCGGTCCGGTCATCGCCATCTCACATGATCGGCAATTCATCCGTCGTTTCGCCAATCAGATCTGGCAGTTGGAAGACCGTCGCCTGCGCCGCTATCTGGGCACATGGGATGAGTATCGATCGCGTCAAGAAGATCAGTCGGGGGTTTGACTGCTGCCGTCGAGGCGCAATCTTCTGCATCTCGACCACTTGGACGGCAGTTTTTGACAAAAGAAGGGGCGCGGATTACGATTCTAAGTGTATAATTGACTATAAGGTACCCCAACACCTACACCGAGGTCGATAGTGAGCAAGCGGCTTTCTTCACCCGAGACGGCAAACTATAGCTACGCGCACCCGCATCCGGCTGTTACTGTCGACATCATTCTTTTTGCATTTCAGAATGATCAACTAACCACACTATTGATCCAGCGCAAGAACGAGCCCTTTCAGTATCATTGGGCGCTGCCCGGCGGTTTTGTGCATATGGACGAAGACCTGCAGGATGCAGCCCGCCGTGAGCTGGCCGAGGAGACGAATGTCAAGGATATTTATCTCGAACAGCTCTACACGTTTGGGCAGCCGGATCGGGATCCGCGCACGCGTGTCATCACGGTCGCCTACTTCACGCTGCTGAGCGCCGACGAGGTGGCGAGCAAGGATGTGCGCGGCGGCGACGATGCCCGCGACGCACGCTGGTGGAACATCTATGATCTGCCTATTTTGGCCTTCGACCATCAACGCATCCTCGACTATGCCATCATGCGCCTGCGCTGGAAGTTGGAATGGACCGCTCTCGGCTTTCTGCTGCTCCCCACCGAGTTCACATTGTCCGAACTGCAGAAAGTCTACGAAGTCGTACTCAACGAGAAGCTGGACAAGCGCAACTTCCGGCGCAAGATGTTGACCGCGGATGTGCTGGAGGAGACCGGCAACCTGCGCGAGGGCGATCACCGTCCAGCCCGACTCTACCGCTTCACAGCCAAGGCCATCGAGCTCGAACAAGGTCGAAGGCGATTTCCCTAGTGAGTGTCTGCAAATAGCCTCCGGGAAGTGGTTCTGACCACTTCCTGGAGGTTAGAATTGCGAGGACGGTGTTTGCGCTGGATAGGGCCGGCGATTGGGCTTTCGCCGGCAAATTGTTGAAAACCCCTCTGAAGGAAGTACTCACACGCATGAATCGAAAAGATGCCGCCACGGCGATTCGCCGGACGCTGGGCGAACGGACGGGGGATTTTGCTCAGCGCTTGCTTGATCGCTGGGCATTGCCTGAAGAAGTGGTGATTGTCAGTTCTGCATTGCTCGTTGGTGTGGGGACGGGCCTCGGGGCGGTGATCTTTATTCGCCTCCTGGAGTTGATCGGCTTTATGACGCGGGCTGTGGACGGCAGGATCGGCCTGGTTGCCGGAACGCTGCTGACCATGGGGGTTGCCGGTCTTCTTGTCGGAACAATCATTGCACGTTTTGCCAGCGAAGCCAAAGGGCACGGCGTCCCTGAAGTGATGGAGGCTGTCGTCATGCGCGGCGGCCTCATCCGTGCCCGTGTGGCCGCCGCCAAGGTGATCGCCTCTGCTCTGACCATCGGCACAGGCGGATCTGCCGGCCGTGAGGGGCCGATCGTGCAGGTTGGCTCTGCGCTTGGGTCGACGCTCGGGCAGGTGTTCGGTTTTTCCGAGGAGCGCATTACAACATTGGTCGCCTGCGGCGCGGCCGCCGGCATTGCCGCGACCTTTAACGCACCCATCGCCGGATCGATCTTTGCCCTTGAGGTGATCCTCGGCAGCTTCACTGTCCGCTATTTCGGGGCCGTGGTCATCAGTTCGGTGACGGCCAGCGTTGTCAGCCAGATTTTCCTGAGCGGACATCAGATATTTACCGTGCCCGCCTACCCGCTCAACCATCTGGGCGAGATGCCGATCTACGTGGTGCTCGGCGTCCTGGCGGCATTGGGCGCGATTGTCTTCATCCGCGTGCTCTATTTCGCCGAAGATCTGTTCGATAGTTGGCGCGTACCGCTGCCGGTGCGCACGACGGTCGGCATGCTGCTTACGGGCGTGTTATCCTTGCTGATCGGTCGCGAGGTCCTCGGGGCAGGACTGCCCTATATTGACAGCAGCATTGCCGGAAACATCGATCAGGCCGTCGGGATCATGCTGCTTCTCCTGGTCGGCAAGCTGGTCGCCACCTCATTGACCTTGGGATCCGGCAACTCCGGCGGCGTCTTCGCCCCCAGTCTCTTCATGGGTGCGCTGCTCGGCGGCATCGTCGGTACTCATTGCCAATCAGCTATGGCCCGAGGTCGCAATCAACCCCGGCGCCTACGCCATCGTCGGTATGGCAGCCTTTTTCTCCGGCGCTGCACGCGCACCGATCACGGCCATCCTGATTGTCTTTGAGATGTCGCGAGACTACAAGCTCATACTGCCGCTCATGTTGGCGACTGTTCTTGCCACGATCATTGCTGAGCTGTTGCATCCGGATTCGATCTACACGCTCAAACTGCGGCGCAAGGGAATTTCGCTGGAGCAGGGGCGCGATGTCGACGTGCTCGACAGCGTTACAGTGGGCGAGGTGATGACGACCTCGATCAACACGATCGATCAAGGACGCGACTCTGCCGGCGCTTTCCGATCTTTTTGCCGATACCCATCGCCATGGCTTCCCCATCGTCGATGAATTGGGTAAACTATCCGGTATCGTCACGATCACTGATCTGGATCGTGCGGTCCTGGACGAACTGCCGCGTCGAACGACAGCCATCGAAATCGGCACTCTGCGGTCACGGTTGGTCGTGGCCACCCCCAGCGAGTCGGTGGGTGAAGTCCTGGCGCGCATGGGCACGCGTGGCCTTGGTCACATGCCCGTGGTTGCCGAGGAGGATCCGGATCAACTGCTGGGCATGGTGCGCCGTCGAGATATCATTCAGGCCTATCACCTGGCGTTGTCAAGGCGCGCTGAGATTCAGCACCGCACCAAACGGATGCGGGTGCGCAACATCGACGGCACTGAGTTTATCGAGGTTCGCTTGCAGGCAGATGATCCATCGGTCGGATCGACCGTGCAGACGATTGCCGCCATTATGCCGACTGAGTGTATTCTTGTCTCTATTCGGCGCCAGGGCCGCGTGCTCATACCACACGGCGACGCCGTCTTTGAAGCCGGCGACATCGTGACGGCCTTTGTCACCACGGCCGATGCCGCGCATGTGCAGGCGGCGCTTCGTGGTGCGGAGACGGCTGTGGAATTGAGCTGAAGTATCCATTCCAATAATGGCTCCAAGAAATAACCATCACGAGAACGAATAGGGACGAGGAAATCGCCCTTTGTGATCATTCGTGTGCCTTCGTGGATAACTATTTCGCGCACTGGCCTAACCACTGTGTTGATGCACGTGACGAAAGACGAGGTCCAAAATGACGAATCTGCCCCGTATTCAATCCCAGATTACCTTTCTCTACTACGACGACCTTGCGCCGATTGCCGATTTCTATCAAAATGTCATCGGACTGGACCTTGTCGAGGACCAGGGCTTTGCGCAGATCTTCCGCTTGACCGCCAGTAGCTTCATCGGCATCGTGGACAGCAAAGAGGGCTTCCATTCGGCCAAGCCCGACAACGCCGTTCTGCTGACCATGGCGGTCGAGGATGTCGATGGATGGTACGCCTACCTGAGTGGACAGAATGTCAAGATCCTGCGTCAACCCAACACCTATGACTCGATCCAGGTGCGCTGCTTCTTCTTCGAGGATCCGGGCGGCTATTCGTTCGAGGTTCAGCAGTTTCTGAAGCCGGCATCGGCTGCGATATTTCATCGATAGTGTTCGGCGAATCTGCAGACAATAGAAGACGGACATAAAATCATGAGCGGTGGCCAATCGACGTTTTCACCCATGGCGCAGCAGACTTTTCAACAGACTGTCTTTGATGCCGGCGAGCAGCAATTGGACTATGTGACTTCACGCAACCAGCTTATGACGTTGCTCGACGAGCCGAACTGTGATGCGACACTTACCTTGCGGGCCATGGGGGTTGACAGTAAAGGGCTGCGGCGGGCACTGTCTAGAATGGCGGGTGACGAAGACGGCGGTCAATATTTCACGCCGCAGCGGCAGCCGACACGGATGTCCACCGGTCTCTACAAAGCCATTGCCAGGGCCGGCGATGAGGCGGCACGCGACGGCGTTCCCGAGGTCACAACGCGGGAACTGCTGCTGGGCATTCAGCAGACAGCCGGTGGAGAATTTGGCGCACTGCTGAACCAGTTTGATGTGCACAGCGGTCTGATCCGCTCGACGCCCGTGCAGGCCGATGAACTCTCCCACCCGGAGACCATAGCAGGGGTGCAAGAGGGCGTGGCCTACAGTCGGGCGATCGACCGACCGACCAGCATGAATGCCGCCCATTTCAAGATCAGCCCGGTCTTCCTGGCCATCGTCGCCTTCACCATTGTCGCCGGTTTCGTTCTCTACCGCATGCCGGCCAACGATTCCATGGCTCCCTATGTGCTCTTCATGTTCGTCACCGCCGGCTGGATCGTTTCCTTGGCGCTGCATGAGTTCGGCCACGCGTTGGTCGCCTACATCGGCGGCGACTATAGCGTGGTCGGCAAAGGCTATCTCTCGCTCAATCCGCTGAAGTATACCCATGGCGTGCTCAGCATCGTTATGCCCGTCGCAATTCTGTTGATGGGCGGCATCGGTCTGCCCGGCGGCGCCGTCTTCATTGATCGCAACGAGATCCGCAGTCGAACGATGAACAGCATGGTGTCGCTTGCCGGTCCAGCGGCCAATATGGCCTTCGCCGGGCTGCTGGCCGCCATCTACTTCTTGCTGTCGCGTGATGGAACCCAGGCCGAACATCTGGAGTTTTGGGCGGCCATGGTCTTCCTGGTCTTCCTACAGGTGACGGCCATCGTGCTCAACCTTTTGCCCATGCCTGGTCTGGACGGTTTTGGTATCCTTGAGCCGTGGCTGCCTGACTCGATCCTCCGGCTGGTTGCACCGCTCTATCGATTCGGCTTTTTCATTCTGTTCGGACTCTTTCTCTACTCGCCCGCCTTCAACCGCTGGTTCTGGTCGTTGATCGGCCGGATTCTGGCGCTGCTGAATATCGATTCGACCTATATCGCTGTCGGCTATGACATGTACCAGTTCTGGCGGTAGAGAGGTTTCCTATGGGTGATTCTTCTGAATTTCGTTTCGAGGTACGTAGCGGCAGCGACTTGTCTGCTGACGAGCAGGCCGCCGTACTGTCACTCTGCACCGACGCCTTCGAGGAGGACTTCCGGCCGTATCTGGCCCTCTTCACCGATCCGATCCACGTGCTGGCTTGGCAAGAAGAGACGTTGGTCAGCCATCTGCTCTGGATCGACCGTTGGCTTCAGATCGACGACGCGCCGTTGCTCCGCACGGCCTACATCGAAGCCGTCGCCACTGCACTTGCATTTCGAAGCCGTGGCCTGGCCGGCCAGGCTTTGCGCATCGCCATCGAGACCATCGCCCAGGACGACCGCTATGTCATCGCCGCACTCTCTCCATCCGATGCCGGTTTCTACGAGCGTCTCGGGTGGGAACTTTGGCTCGGACCGCTCTACGCCCGCACCGAGACTGGCCTGTCCGCCATGCCCGACGACGAGGAAACCATGATCTATCGCCTGCCCACAACACCCGAGCTTGATCTGACTCGTCCCATCTCCATCGAATGGCGAGACCTGGAAGTCTGGTGAAATCGTTCGGGTCTGTTCAAAGTCAGTTGAAGCAGTCCGGGATTACGCAGTACGCATACCCAACCCACGAAAGGAACACCATCATGTCCTACGAAGCAAAGCTCAAAGAACTCGGCTACGACGTTCAGCCCGTCGAATATGAACACTGGACGCTTCCTACATGCCGTGCGCACCGGCAACCTGATCTACACGTCCGGCCAGGTGTCTGCCTGGAACGGCGTCGAGATCCGGGGCAAGCTGGGCCAGGATCTGACCGTCGAGGAAGGCTACGAGGCGGCGCGCATGAGTGCGCTCAACGCGCTGGCCGCGGTCAAGACGCTGGCCGGCAGTCTGGACAATGTGGTTCGCGTCGTCAAGGTGTTGGGCATGGTCAATGTCGGCCCCGGCTTCAACGACACGCCCGGCGTCATCCACGGTTGTAGCGACCTGCTGCTGGAGGTCTTCGGCGACGCCGGCCGCCATGCGCGCAGCGCCGTCGGCATGACCATCCCCTTCGACTTCGCAGTTGAGGTGGAGATCATCGTCGAGGTCAAATAGGTGACGACCCTGTTCTGGGACCAGTTGCAGGCCCGGATCGAAGACGAGATCGCGCACGCGGATGCCGTGGTCGGCGTCTGCGTGCGCGATCTCGTCGACGGCACAACGTTGGCAATCAACGCCGGCGAAATCTTCCCCACCGCATCGACCATCAAGATCCATGTTCTGGCCACGCTCCTGCTGTTGGCCGAGCAGGGAGAGATCGACCTGTCGCAGCGGCTGCGTTTCGACCCGGCCGCGAGCACCGGCGGCAGCGGTATCCTCGCCTTTCTGGAAGACGGCGTCGAACTGACGCTGCTCGACACCGCAGTGTTGATGATCGCGCTCTCTGACAACACGGCCACCAACACCTGCATCGATGCGGTCGGCATGGAACGTGTCAACGCCTTGCTCAATGAGCTTGAACTCAGCGAAACAAGACTGCGCCGCAGTATGATGGACGCCCAGAGCGTGCAGGCTGACCGTGAAAACGTATCGACACCGGCCGAACTGGTCGAATTGATGACCCTGCTCTACGCCGGGCGTCCGACGCCGTGGGTGGCAGAGCGGACGCTGGACCTACTGCGCAAGCCCAAATACGGCTTCATTGACCAGGCCATGCCCCTGGGCACGCGGGTCGCCAACAAGCCCGGCTCTGTCGACGGCGTGCGCTGTGACGCGGGCATTGTCTATCTGCCCAGGCGGCCCTACGCTGTCGCCATCATGGCCAAATACGGCGACGGGGCCCGCTTCGAACAGGACGTCTTCGCCGTGCGACTGGCCGAGACGATCTACAAGCGCATGACGGCCCTCGATCAGAGCAATCGCCATGGTCATCGCGCCTTCACGGCGGTTGATTCAAGCGCCTGAACTGTGGCGTCCACGCCATCGTATTCACAATTCACGATTGAGCATCGACAATTGACAATGGACCCGTCCGATCTCATCGACTACAACCGAGAACGCTGGCAGGCCCTGGTCGACGCCGGCATCGAATTTTCGCGCCCCTTCCTGGACATGGACGAGGCCCGCTCACGCAAGGTCGTCGATCCCTTCGACATCTTGGGCAGTCAACTCGGCGATCTCACCGGCAAGGATGTGCTCTGCCTGGCCGCCGGCGGGGGGCAGCAATCGGCCGCCTTCGGCCTACTCGGCGCAAACGTCACCGTCTTTGATCTGACGCCGGGCATGCTCGACAACGACCGGCTGGCCGCCGAACACTATGGCCTTGACATCACGACAGTCCAGGGCGATATGCGCGATCTGTCGGCCTTCGCCGACGACAGCTTCGATATCGTCTGGCACGCCTTCTCCATCACCTTTGTGCCCGATGCCGAACCGGTGCTGGCCGAGGTCGATCGCGTGTTGCGGCCCGGCGGCTTCTATCGCATCGAGTGGGCAAATCCGTTCGTGGCGTCCATGGAAGAGAGCGACTGGACCGGCGACGACTACCCGCTGCGCAGCTTCTACGAGGACGGCGAACTGATCTTGGCCGACACGCGTTGGGATGTCTGGGACGAGGATGGAAATGTCGCCAAAGTGGAGGGTCCACGCGAATTTCGCCACACCATGAGTACCATGGTCAATTGCCTCGTGCGCCATCACATGGTCATCCTTGGCCTGTGGGAGGAGTTGGGGGATCGCAACGCCGAGCCTGGTTCGTGGGAGCACATGAAAGCCATTGCCCCGCCCTGGCTCACCATCTGGGCGCGGTACTTGCCGAGCGTGATTTCGTCACCGGTGGACACAGATTTGTACGGATAGGACACAGATGATTTCGTGGTTGCACTGGCGGCTCAGATTCCACCGGAAACCATCTGTGACCATCCGTTGTCTATCAGTGTCCATCTGTGCCAAAAAGAGGACAAAACCATGCGAGAACACCCCAACATCCTTTTCATCATGACCGATCAGATGACCGGTCGCGCGCTGTCGCCGGATAGCCAGTGTCGTACGCCCAATCTGGATGCGTTGGCTGCCGACGGCATGCGCTTCTCGCGTTGCTACACCGTCAACGCCATCTGTTCGCCCTCCCGCGCCTCGTTGATGACCGGGACCTACCCATCGACCCACGGCATCTGGGACTGCACCCACACCCAACGCCGCGAGTGGGTCGACCTGCCGCGCGCCCAGCCGTTGACGCTCTTCTCAGAGCGGCTGGCCGACGCCGGCTATCGCAACGGCTATTTCGGCAAGTGGCATGTGGAGCAGAGCCAACAACTGGAGCGCTTCGGCTGGCACGAATATGATCTCGACTGCGCCGGGCAACGCGGCGATATCGTGCCCGGCAGCGAGCTTGTCCTACGCACCGAAGGCTACCGGGACACGCTGATGGCTGCCGTGCAGGAGGATGCTACGTCGCTCTCCCATCCGGCTTTCGACGCCGGCATCGACTTCATCCGTCGCACGGTGAGCGAGAACGCTGATGCCCCCTTCTGCTGCTTCATCTCAACCTTTGAACCCCACGATCCCTACATCCCGCCCCAGCGTTTTCTGGATCTCTACGATGTCGACGCCATCCAACTCAGCCCCACATTGAAGAACGACTTGGTCGACAAGCCTGAAGTCCTTGCCCGTATGCGCAACGTCTGGCGCGATTTCGATGACGACGACTGGCGGGCGATCACGGCGGCCTATTGGGCGTCCATCAGCTTCATCGACGACCAGGTGGGGCGTGTCATGGCGCTGATCGACGAACTGGGATTGGCCGACGACACCATCGTCGTCTTCACCAGTGACCACGGCGACATGCTGGGAAGTCACGGTTTGTTGACCAAGGGAGTTGCCACATCCTATGAAGAGGTGCACAATATCCCTCTTGTGCTGCGCGTGCCGGGCATGCACGTGTCCGGCAAGCAGGCTGGGCGAGTCGAGGATCAGGCGCTGGTCAGCCTGGTCGATCTGGGGCCGACGCTGCTCGATCTGTGTGGGCTGCCTGCTCTGGACCGGGCGCAAGGGCGCAGCTTCCGACCGCTGCTGACCGGTGATGGCCGACCCGGCTGACTGGCGTTCCGCCTACGCCGAGTTCTACGGCCAGCGTTTCGTCTACACCCAGCGCATCGTCTGGGATCGAGACGCAGACAGTGATTGGAAATATGTGTTCAGCCCAGGCGGGATCGACGAACTGTATGATCTGGCCGCTGATCCGTACGAAACCGCCAATTTGATCGGCGATCCGGCATACGGCAAACGCCGTGACATTATGGTAAAACAGATGTGGTCAAAAATGGCCGAGATCGGCGACGAGAGCCTTTTCGGCAGCCACTACGCCACGTTGCGCACGGCGCCGGTTGGGCCGTTGGCGGTCCAGAAACCGGAGTTGAAACCGGACGAAATTCCTGAAGGTCCGACTTGTTGATAGTTCAGAATTTTGCCACACTGCAGTGACCTACATTCATTACCGGAAAATTTGGCTGGAATCTTCAGTTAGTCGTACAAGCTCCATTGGCGACGCTGCCACATCTCTGAGTTGGATGTTGTCTCATTGGCGGCGTTGTCATACTGCAAGTGTGACCTGCAAATTCGAACGAACGGTGAAATCATCGACATCGATCAAGGAGTATCTGAGTGACAGCGATTCCAAGCAGCAAGAGATCGAGAGGTCCAGGGCGGCGGCCTCAAAAATCTGGGCCGTGCCATTGCCTACCTCAATCATTATCGCAAAACAGCCGTGATTGCGATCGTCGCCCTGGTCATCAGCCTGGGCGCGCAGTTGATGGTGCCGCAGATGATCCAGAACATTCTGGACGCCATCGTCGGCGGCATGGCCGCGCAGCAGGTGGCCACGTTGCCGCCCGAAAACCAGGCCGAGGCCATGATCAACGCCGGCATCGATCCGGCCCAATTCGACCGGCTGCTCAACTCGGCCGAGATGGTCGATTCTCTGGGCCGTGGTGCTGATTCTGCGTCTTTGCCGTCGCCCGCGGGGCCTTTGCCTTCACCCAGACCTTTCTGGCCCAGAAGCTGAGCCAGGATGTGGCCTTCGACTTCCGCAACGAACTCTTTTCCAAGATTCAGCGGCTTTCCTTCAGCTACCACGACCGCAACCGCACCGGCCAGTTGATGATCCGGGCCACCGACGACGTGGACAAGCTACAGGTCTTCATCGGCCAGGGCATGCTCATCGCACTGCAGGCCGTCCTGCTGCTGACCGGCGCGCTCATCCTGCTGTTGATGACCAACTTCAAGCTGACGCTGGTCATCCTGCCGATTCTGCCCATTGCGCTCATCCTGTTCATGGTCTTCGGCATGGTCAGCCAGCCGCTCTTCGTCAAGGTCCAGACCAAACTCTCGGCCCTCAACACCATCTTGCAGGAGAATCTGGCCGGCATCAAGGTCGTCAAGGCGTTCGCCCGCGAGGCTGAGGAAGAGAGCAAGTTCGACGCCTCGGCCGAGGACTACATGAAGCAGCAGATCACGGTGGCGCGTGTCTTCAGCTTCCTCTTTCCCGTCATCTTTCTGATCGCCAACCTGGGCCAGGCCCTGGTGCTCTACTTCGGCGGTCGCCAGATTCTGGCCGGCACGCTGACCATTGGCGAATGGCAGAAGTTCAGCCTCTACCTGGTCCTGGTCTTCTTTCCCATCGGCCAGCTTGGCTTCATCATCAGCCAGATGAGCGCGGCCAGCGCCAGCGCCAACCGCATCTTCGAGATCCTGGACGCCTCCAACGACGTGGCCGACAAACCGGACGCCGTGCCGCTGCCGCCCATCAGCGGCAATGTCGAGTTCGACAACGTCAGCTTCCGCTACTTCAACAGCAGCGACCCGGTGTTGAGCAACATCAACATCACCGCCAAGCCCGGCGAAACCGTGGCCTTGCTCGGGTCTACCGGCAGCGGCAAGACGACCATCATCAACCTGATTCCCCGCTTCTACGACGTGAGCGAGGGCCAGTTGATCATCGACGGCTACGACGTGCGCAACGTCACCATCGAGTCGCTGCGCCGCCAGATCGGCATCGTGCTGCAGGAGACCAACCTCTTCACCGGCACCATCCGCGAGAACATCGCCTTCGGCCGCCCCGATGCCAGCGATGAGGAGGTGATCGGCGCGGCCAAGGCGGCTGCGGCCCATGACTTCATCGTAGGGCTTCCCGGACGGCTACGAAACGCCGGTGGGCGAGCGGGGCACGACCCTGAGCGGCGGCCAGAAACAGCGTATCGCCATCGCCCGTGCGCTGCTGCTCAATCCCAAGATCCTCATCCTGGACGACTCGACCAGCAGCGTCGATGTGACGACCGAGGTGCAGATCCAGCACGCGCTCGACCGGCTCATGGAGGGGCGCACCAGCTTCGTCATCGCCCAGCGCATCAGCACGGTGGTCAACGCCGACCAGATTATCGTGCTTGGACAAGGGCATGGTCGTTGCCACCGGCAAGCACGCCGACTTGATGGAGACCAGCGCCATCTACGCCGACATCTATCGCAGCCAACTGGTCGAAGATGCTGACGAAGTGGTCGAAGACGGCATGGATGATCGCTCAGGCGACAGTACAGCCTCGACCGTGGACGCTGGGGGTGCGCTATGATTGGTGGTCATCGCGGCATACTCGACCAGGAAACCCTGAAACCACGCAGCGTGCGTGCAACCCTGGGACGCTTCGTACACTATTTCACGCCCTACTGGCTGGCTCTGTTGGTGACGATCCTCATGCTCTTTGCCAATGCCTGGGTGCAGGTCATCACGCCGGAACTGTTCGGCCAGGCCGTTGATTGCTACTTCACGCCCGGCATCGTCAACCTGGGTGACGAGATGGTCAACGGCCCCGATGTTCCCCAGGAAACCTTGGGCGAACCGACGGCGTCAGAGTCCAACTGTTGGTTCTCCGATCTGCCGCCCGACGCCTCTACGTCGGATCTTCTGATGGGGCTGACGCGCCTGACGCTGGTGCTTGTGGGTCTCTTCGCTCTTGGAGCAGTGGCGGCCGGACTCATGTTCTATCTGATGAGTTGGATGGGGCAACATGTGCTGCGCGTGCTGCGCACGGAGGTCTTCAAGCACCTGCATCGACTCTCCCTCGGTTTCTACAGCAAGCAGGAATCCGGCGACCTCATGAGTCGCATCACCAACGACACCAACACCATCCAGCAGGCGGTCAGCTTCGCGCTGATCCAGGTGGCCAGCGGCATCGTGCTGCTGATCTGGATGGCCTGGAAGATGTTGACGCTCAACTTTGTCTACGGTCTGCTCAGCCTGGTGGTTGTGCCCTTCATGGCCGTCACCACGCTCTGGTTCAGCAACCAGGCGCGCAAGGCATTCCGCAAGACGCGTGAGGAGATCGGCAACGTCAACGCCGAGCTGGAGGAGGGCATCTCCGGCGTGCGCGAGGTGCAGGCCTTCAGCCGCGAGGACGCCAACATCGAGAGCTTCCGGCAGAGCAACGCAGCCAATCGCGACGCCAACGTCCGCGCCGTGACCTACACCTCGGCGCTGGCTCCGGCTCTGGAGGCGTTGGGCTATGTGGCCATCGCCCTGGTGGCGGGCATCGGCGGCGTGCTCATGTTGCGGGGCGTCTCCATGGGCGGCGAGGCCATCTCAATCGGCCTCATCGTCACCTACCTGGCCTACGTCCAGCGCTTCAACCAGCCGATCCAGCAGATCAGCGTGCTCTGGACCAACATCCAGAGCGCCATCGCCGGGGCCGAGCGCATCTTCGATCTGCTCGACGAGGAACCCGACATCCACGAAAGCCTGGACGCCAAGGACTTGCCGCAGATCGTCGGCCGCGTGGTCTTCGACAATGTCGGCGCCGAATACAACCCCGGCGAGCCGGTGCTGCAGGGCATCGACCTGGTCGCCGAACCGGGCCAGACCATCGCCATCGTCGGGCCGACCGGCGCGGGCAAGACCACGCTGGTCAACCTGGCTGCCCCGTTTCTACGACGTGACATCGGGCACGGTCTCCATCGACGGCGTGGATGTGCGCGATGTCACGCTGCACAGCCTGCGCAGCCAGATCGGCGTCGTGCTGCAGGACTCGTTCCTCTTCAGCGACACGGTGATGAACAACATCCGCTTCGGCCGGCCCGACGCCAGCGACGAGGAGGTCATGGAGGCGGCCAAGCTGGCCCGTGCCCACGACTTCATCGAGCGGCTGCCGGACGGCTACGAGAGCACGCTGGGCGAGCGGGGCGGCGGGCTGAGCCAGGGCCAGCGCCAGTTGCTCTCCATCGCCCGCGCCGCGCTGGCCGACCCACGTCTGCTGATCCTCGACGAGGCCACCAGCAGCGTCGACACGCGCACCGAGCGCCAGATCCAGGCCGCGCTGGACGAGTTGCTGGCCGGCCGCACCAGCTTCGTCATCGCCCACCGGCTGAGCACGATCCGCAACGCCGATCAGGTGCTGGTGTTGGCCGCAGGCGAGATTGTCGAGCGGGGTACGCATACCGAGTTGCTGGAGAAACAGGGCGCGTACTACGATCTGTATATGAGTCAGTTTCGGGCGCAGGAGAGTGTTGAGGCGGTGGGGTGAGAGGGTGACAGGGTGACAAGGTGATCGATTTGACATCATCCTGCCACCTTGTCACCCCTTCATCTTACCACCATCACTTCCGGTGCAGTCCGTTGTTTCAGCTCATGAATAGCCGACTTCACGGCCCAACGTGTGCGCGCCCGTTCGCAGAAAAGGTGGCGTTCCAGGGGCGGCAGCGAGGCAGTGGTGCCGACGATGGCCAGCGCTTTGGCGCACTTGTCCACCACCAACGGGTCCAATTCGTGGTCCAGACATTGCTCGATGGCCTGTCTCGAATCGGGCAGGTCCAGGCGCACAAATGCCTCGGCCGCGTAGGCACGGACGCTGGCATTTGAGTCTGTGATCGCTTCGTTGCGCAGCAGCGTCCACGTCTTCTTGGTGCGAGCGATCCAACCCAGCAAATAGACGGCACGTGGCCGCGCAGGGTGGTTTGGATCGCTTCGGTCGGCGAAGATTGCGGCCGCCTCCTGCTCCAAATACGGACGCCGACTTTGGGTCAAGGTGTCGGTGGCGCACCAGGCCACAAAAGGATCTTCATCACGGCTTTTCAAGAGAGCGATCAGCGCATCGTGGGCCTCTTGAGATTGGGAGAACCCGAGGCCAACCGCGCACAGACCCCGTTTCAGACGCGAATTCTTGGACGATGCCAACCCGCTTCGCAACTGATCCTCATACTCAGCGCGCCTGGGACCGGTTGAGACCATGAGCCGTTCGTAGGTCAACAGCAACTCGGCGAACGGTTCCCAATCCTGGATCGATGACTGCATTACCCGTTCTTCGGCCTCGGTCAACGCCTCGAACGAACATTTGCGAACCCAGGTCCAGATGGCCCGTGCAATGGCGTAGACGCCGCGGCTGGCCGACTCTCTGTACAGCGCGCGCAGCAAGGCGTCGGCGGCCCGGGGTCTGACCGCTCTCGCCCAGACGTGTGGCGATGCGTTCAACGGTGGCGACATCGGCCTGGGCCATGCGTTCGATCAGCGCATTGATGAGCGCATTGGCGACCTTGGCGTTGATTGCGCGATACTGGGCGCAGTTGGCCGCCACCAACACGTCGCGATCCATGAGATCGAAGAAGAAGGTTATCGGCTCGGGGATCAATCCGGCCAGAATCTCAAAAATGTCCCGCCACCACAGGTCGGAGACTTGGGTCAATGCCCTGTCCAACTTGGCGGGATCGTTGGCGATGGCGGCTGCCGCAAAGTAGGCAGCCACGGAGCGATCCGTGAGACGCCATTGCCGCCGCTCGTCCCGTTCGACCATCTCGATCTTGCGCAGGATGCGAAAGACATCGCGCCAATTTCTACGCTCTGACCATGCTTCCAGAAAATCCATCAGCGTGCGCATGACCTGGTGATCGGTGTAGCAGAAGGCACGGTCGCACTGCATGGAGTAGGCGAGATGCTCCAAGGCCGCCTCGACCAGATCGATCTCGTCCGCCTTTTCGCCGCTCTGCTCCAGATTTCGCTGGATACGGTCGAGCGCGTAGGCGCGAATGATCTGCCCCTTGTTGACCAACGATTCAGGCCAGCCGTTCATCTCGTACAGATCGATGATCATGTAGAGCATCAGGCGATTGTAGGTCAACATGCCGAGCGAAGCGTAGAGTCCCGCATACCGTTCCGATTCCAATACGCTGATCGCCTCCTGCTGGCTGAGGTCATCCAAGCCCAGCGTGTCGATTGAGCCAAGCTGGGTTCGATAGCTGACGGTACGGCAGGCAATCACATACTTCTCGTCGGGATTCTCATCGATGAACTGACGAATCTGCTGCAGTCCCGCCGCATTGGACGAGAGGCTGTCCAGGCTGTCCAGCAGAAAGAAGCAGACATGCCGCTTCAGCACATCGGGCACCTGTTCCGCTTCCAGACTCATCTCGCTCCTGCCCAGATGGCGGTTGAACTGATCGCGGATGATCCGTTGCGATGGTCAGGCCGGGCCGAAGTTCGGCCAGGTTGATATAGATGGGCAGAGCGATGCGCTCAGCGAAGGCGGCATAGTCGAGGTCATGGACCGGATCGACCGGCAGGTTCTTGAGGGCTGCCTGCGCAACGCGGCGGCGAATGTAGTGGAGGGCCGGCGTATTGCCCACGCCGGAGTCTGACAGAATCACGACGCGTTCGATGCGTCCGATCTCGGCGTCCTCCCGAAAACTGGTCTCCACCGCTGCGACGATGTCATGGCGAGAGTCGTCCGCGTCATCGAAATGGCGGACGTAGAAGGGGAGCTGGTTCAGCCGGGCGCGCATGGCCGACGCACTGTTAGGCGTCTTGTCCGCCTTTTCGTTCTCTTCCTCGCGCACCAATGCCTTCAGATACTCGATGATGGTCAACTGCTGGACCGGCTCCGGTTCTGCCGCGCGGTTGACGTAGATGTCCTTGATGACGATGCTGTTGGCGTGGACATTGTCCAGATCGACGCCGACCTGGGTCAGGATGTCAGCGGGCGCGGTTTCCATGCGCTCTCGCAAGGCTTCTGCGAATTCGAGCAGCCGCTGATCCTGCTGCGCGTTGACGCGGCGCAGAGCCAGCGCCAGGTTCACATGGGTGTCCAATGCCAGGCCATCGCCGGTGTCGATGATGCCCACGGTCGGATAGCGCGCTTGCAGGTAGGCGAGGACGCCGCGGTATTGTTTCTTGATCCGACCGTCTTCTGCTGTGCCCAAGCATTTGGCAGCCTCATTCAGTGTGTTGACGATGGCATCGATGGTGTCCATGCTTTGGCTCCTTGTTCACGCGACAAATCGTACAGTAGCCGGATCCTTGGCAGCGATGAGCACCGGCACATCCACATCGGGCAGGTTTTCCGATGCGATGGCATTGACGGCGAGTTGGAAGGCGTTCGACACATCGCGACCGTAGCCCAGCGCACGGTAGAATGCAGTCGAGAAGGCGATGGCCGCGTCGTCGCCGATGGCGTCGGCCATGCCCACCACGCAGTGGATATGCTCGGCGATGGCGTTGGCCTGGCCCTCGGCGTAGCAGGCATTGAGCACCACGCAGCCGATGTTATCCTTGAGCAGACCGAATAGGTCGGCCAGCGTTTCTGCTGAGACGGCATGGCTGTCGCCCTGATCATCCTGAAAGATCAGCTCGTTCTCGGGGCTGCCGTGGCCGCTGAAATGGACGATCTGGGGCTTGTGGCGCAGCAGCAGTTCCTGCAGGTCGCCGGCGCGCACCGCAAAGTGGACCTGGAGATCGAAGCGATCGCGGTATTCGGTCATGCGCAGGCTGCGGTCGATGCACCGGCTCTCCTCGGCCAGGTTGAGGCGCGCCTGGTCCGATGGGTTGGCCGCCAGAAAGAGCAGTCTGATGGACGGTTGGGTCGATTCTTTCGGTAGGGGCTGGTCTTGCGGACTGGATGCCGGCGGCTTGGTATAGCCGGCATGGACCCCGGAGATCTCGATGCCGCCCTCGATGGTCGCGCCATCGACTACGACGCCGCAGCCGGTGGAGGCGACATTGCTGACGTTGAGAAACTGGGCGCGGACGTCGGCCAGATCGACGCCGATGACCTGGCTGGCCGCCTGCGCCGCCTGGTTGCCGGCCAGGACCGCGGCCAACTCGTCCAGCGCGTCGAGCAGTTCGGCATCTCCGGCAGCATTGACGTCGGTTAGTTCCTCAACCACGACGGCCTGGCGCGCGGCCGAGTCGGGCCGTTTCTCCAGCCCGTCTAGGTCGATGCCGTAGCGGGTCTCCAGCAATGATTTGACCTGGACATAGGCGTCGAGCAGCGCTGGGCCGGCGTCCGGCCTTGCCAGCGCGCCCGCGGCCAGTGTCTTGACCATGGAATCGATGGTGTTCATGGGGCGGCGCTCCTTTGGCAACGCAAATAGGGAAGACGACCGTGATCGGTACAGCGGAGAACTAATACAGGACGGCGCCAATCATGATACAGATTGCAGCACTGGTTTTTGGTTCCCCCAGCCCCTGATTTTAGGGGACGCACTGCAAAGCAAAGCCGGCGCAAAGCTGTGCGTTCCGCCAATGTTGGGAAGAGGAAGCCACGGTTTCATTATAGTCAACTTGAAAGACAACAGCAAGCAAACCAAATGTGGTGCGTGGATCCAAAATGAGGCAGCTTTCGATCTCAATCGTCCCCGGCACATTCGGTTCTCTGAGGTTCTGTGGGGTCACCTGCTTATGAACGCCAATTCTGAAAACCAAGCGGGGCTCAACTTCGATAATTTAGTCTGGTTCACCGTCACAAAGGTGCCGGGGACAAAATACAGGCAACCCTTGGACCCCACGAAAGCTCAGAGAACCGCACATTCTTGCCCCAGATTCGGGATGCCAAATGCGACCCGTCCTATCTTGCGCCCGGATCAGATCGAAGGCAGAGATTTTCAGGGGAGCGGCAATCCCTTCGACACGAGCAGCACGAGCAGCGGAATCAGTGCATCCAGGGCGAAGTGCATACCCATGAGGTATGGCAGGGTGGTCGGTCGCCTGTCGACAACAAAACCGGTCCACAGGGCGAAGGGTAGGAACTTGATGGCCAGCCAGAGGTCGTAGCGTACATCGAGCTGGAAGCTGAAGAACATGTGTTGCAAGGACAGTACCGCACCCACGATGGTGATGACAAGCCAGCGGTTTTTGCCGGCTGCCTGCAGCCTCGGGGCTACATATCCCCAGTATATGGGCAACTCGGCGAGCGCTTGCGTGACGGGGAAGAACAGGAACAGCGGATAGACGGCCACCGGCGGTAGCGGTTGGATCAGCATCCGATTCGGGTACGCTGCATCGCCCCACAGTACTGTCGCGAGTAGAGCACTCGGCAGAAAGACAACGATAGCGATGACGGCGAAAGCGCCCAACGCCCAAACTACGTCGTCTTTCCACGTCGAGCGGCTGGCAAAATAGATGTCTCGAAGCCGGAGGCCTTCATTGCGGCCGAAGCGTGCCATCAGATAGATGCATATGACATTAGCGGCGGTCACGAACCACAGCCACCACGCAGCCGAGGCGGCCACGACGCCGGTTCGGCCTGCAGTCGCCAGCGCTGTGGCCAAGGCAAGCAGAAGCGCGAAGGTCAACACGGAGCGGAGCGCCAGCATTCCCCAGACCCGGATCATCGGGATGCGACCGCCGGCGACGAGCGGTGCAAGGGATTCGGATGCGTTGGGCAGTGTCGGTATGGTCATTGTTGTCAAGAACCAAGTATGTGTTTTGGTGTCGTGCACAGAGTCTATTGACTGGTTTCGATCCGTGCGACGATAGCCCGGCGATGAAACACCAGCCAATCAATCGTGTCAAGCTCAGTTTTCGTCAATTCGAACTGGCTGCTCTGCAAGAAAAAGTCCATGAATATCAGCACGATGCCCACCATGGCGTAGAAGAGTCCTGCGCGCTCACGTTCGGAAAGAGGCGTGACTGAGTCGTACCCACTGATGAGTTGTGGAAAGTCGGCCAACCAGTCCAGTTCTTTTTGGCTATCGCCGATGTCCCATTTGATCAGGTGGACGAGAAAGTCGGCCAGGTCAAAGATTCTGGGCGCAATCGAAAGATGATCACAGTCGATGAATCCCGAAACGTCGTACCCATCGACAGCCACATTGCCCGGATGACAATCCCAGATGACAAGCTGTCTGGGTAGGTCGGCAAATGCCATCGCCATCTCGGATTCCACGCCGGCAAGCGTGGCCTTGAATGAATCCAACCGGGACTGGTCCAGGTGGGCCAGGATGACGGGTACCGCTTCATCGATAACTCGAGTCTGCAAGTCGGTCTGCCAGGTTCGGCTCAAAATCTCCGGATCTGTGTAGCTTGTCAGAGCGCGATGAAAACGGGCGATTGCGGCTCCGTAGTTGCGAAACAGACGGCGGCGTTCTTCGCCGGTATTGACTTCAGCCGGCTCATTTCGGAGCCAGTTCGATAGACGGAAAACGCGATCGACATCGACGACGTACGGTCTGCCGTCGTCGGAGAGCAGCGGTACAGCCGCCGGCAAGCCCGTCTGCACGACATGCCGTAGAACGTCGTATTCAAATTGCAGGCGTTGAATGGTGCGCTCGTTCTGCAAGCCAAGATCTTTGAGAACCAACTGCCTGCCATCGACGAGCGTGATCCGGAAGACTTTGTCCTGGATGGCGCGCCAACTCGCAATCGTATCGAGCCTCCAGTGCTTGAGGATGCTTTCGAAGCGGGACGCAGTTTCCACTGGATTCCCCCTGATTCGGTTTGCGTGTGTTGGCGCAGAGCGCTTGCTTCGCAAACAAGATCGGCTGCAGATCTGAATCAAGTGTGGTCTGTGCAGAGCCTCACCCTGCCGTGGCGCCCCTAAGGCGCCACGGCAGGGTGAGGCGGACGCTCAACTCATTTCCAACACACCCATTCGGTCTCCGATATTTAGGCCAGCCGAAATCACAAACGTCCGTTGTATCGGACAACCTGGTATTCAACGCAAGTAGAATGCCTCCAGCAGATCCCGCGCCCGCCATCCCAACAGACTGTGCGCCTTCTCTATGGGAAAGACGCCGTGGGGCAGATCGACGCCGATGTGGAAATACTCGTACGGATGGGGCAGCGTCTCCACCTCCAGCGCTGCGCGCACGGCACGCGCCGCATCTTCCCACGAAACAGACAGCGGGGCAACGCCGTGCGGCGGCTCGACATCCGGGTTGACAAACTGGGCGAAGGCCAGCGCCGGCACGCTCAGGCCGAAATGCTCGGCGAA
This sequence comes from uncultured Chloroflexia bacterium, assembly GCA_963698255.1. Taxonomy (GTDB): domain Bacteria; phylum Chloroflexota; class Anaerolineae; order Caldilineales; family Caldilineaceae; genus JAWKOK01. The sequence goes on from CAVOQD010000034.1 coordinate 131,159, forward strand.
GATGCGGCAGATCTCCTGGCCGGCCAGCTTGCTGGGGATGTAGACCCACCCGATGCCGGGCCGCGGCGGCGCATCATCGACGATGGTGGTGTCCCAGTCGTAGCCGAACGCGCCGCGGTCGCCCATCATAAAGGGGCCGGTGTGGACGACGCGGTGGATGCCGTGGGCTACGGCGGCGGCCATCACATTGTAGGCGCCCAGCATGTTGACCCGGAACGAGGTCGACACGCCGTAGCGAGACCACCGCCAGGTTGATGACGGCGTCGGCGTCCGCGCAGGCTGCCATCACCTGTTCGCTGTCGCAGACATCGACGGCCTGCCAACTGTGTGGCGGTTTGGGCGCAACCGGGAGCGGCGCACCCGGCGCCTGCTGTTGCGGATTGGCCAACAGCGCGTCGATGGGCTGCAGGTCGGTCAGCAGCAGCTCGTAGTCAGCGGCCAGCTCAGCAGCCACCACGCTGCCCAGCGGACCGCCCGCGCCGAAGACCACCACCTTGCGAATGGGGCGAGGTAGAATCGGGGCGCTTGTCTTGACAGGCGGAATCATCAATTCTGCGGGCTGGGTCGTGTGAAAATCATGTTGCGGCAGATAGTCCAACTCCTTTTCTGCCCGACTGCCAGCGATGGCTGCCAGCGGTCCTCCGGCTCCGATGTGATAGATCCTCCAACCTGTACATGTCTTCAGCGCCCAATGCTCGCACGATGGCCTCGACCGCGTCGTCAATGTGTAGCCAGAATGGGTCAAACCGTTCGTGCTCGGCCGTCGGTGCGTCGATGATCCGGCCCAGGCGCAGACAGATCGACGGCAATCCGGTCACCCGCGCCACCTCGCGCAGCATCACCTCGGCGAGATAGAGCGGAAGCTGATCCGGCTTCGGCTCGGGCCGGGGCCGCCAAGATTCATTCACTCGGTAGCGGGACCATTCCGTGCCGAACTGGTTCAAGGTGCTGCCGAGAATGAATCGTCCGATTTTCGCCTCCGCCGCAGCCGTCGCCAGTTGATAGGTTCCCTGCACCGTGTGATCCAGCGTCTCCTGGTCGGAGCCCAGGTCTGTGAAGAGCGGCGCAAGATGTACGATGGAATCTACCTCGCCCATGATGCCGGCGAGCAGATCCGGGTCGCGCAAGTCGCCGATCACCTGTGTTGCACCGGCAATGGGTCTGTCGAAGTGGGTGTCTACCGCGTAGACAAGGCCGTCTACGTGGGCTTCAGCGAGGGCTTTAATATGGGCTTTGACGAATGCTCTCGCCAGCGCGCTGTTCGCCCCGGTGAGGAGGATCTTCTTGCTCGTTGGTTGTATGGTCCCTGTCATCTGGATGTGTGATCTCCGTGATTGCCTGTATGTTGAAACGCGCTAATAGACCCTCGTCACCTGCCCGCGCTCTGCTTCAAGTCGCTGCTCCACTGCCTCAGCCGTCACCGGGTTCGCCGGCCACGCCCCCGGCGGCACGTGAGACAGCCGCAAGAGCAGCCGGGCCATCTGTCCGACGTATTCCTTCAACTCACGCACATTGACCTTGTCGAGCGTGTCGCCCGGTTCATGGTGAAAGTCAGCATCGGCATGGCGACCTTTGAAACGCCAGCGCCACAGATGGGCCGCGTCAAGGCCGGCGCGTAGGAAGGGGAAGTGGTCCGATGTGGTGTCAAGCTGCGACATGACGTGGCATTGCAGGCCATCGCCCATGGCGTTTAGCTGCTCCTGCACCAGGCTTCGCAGATGCGGGAAGGCGAGCACGATGCCCTTCATGTGGCCGGTCGACAGCTCGTCCAGATTGATGGCCAGGCGTGGCGGCGGACCCGATAAATAGTGGCGCTCGATGTAGGCCGATGCGCCTTGAAACTGCTGTTCTTCGGCGCTGAAAGTGGCAAACCGAATCGATCTGCCCGGTCCGATGCCTGTCTCGCGTTGCAGTTGGGCGAGCACGCGCGCAGTCTCCATCACCACAACAATGCTGCTGGCGTTGTCATTGCCGCCCGGTGAAGCGTAGACCGTGTCATGATGGCCGCCGACCAGAATGTGCTCGTGCGGCCAGCGTTGGCCGGGCAGCTCAGACGTCACATTCCAGGAAGGCGCTCGGTAGAAGCGAGCCTCGACATCGATATGCACCGACTTGCCGGATCCGGCAGCCCGAGCCAGACGAGCGCCCATCTCGCGCGAGACCGCCACGGTCGGCAGAGGGTGCTCCTGTATGCCCGGCTTGCTCCAGTCGCCCACATTGTGATACTCGACGCGGCCACCGTCCTTGCGATCAACGACGATGGCTGCCGCCGCGCCGGCATCGGCCAATGCTTGCAGGCGATAGGCGTGCGGAATCGGCGTCGTGAACGGCTCCTGCGCCAGCCGCATGATGGCGACCGCACCCGGCAGATCATTGCCGGCTGCCTCGATCTCTCGCAACGTTCCGAACCCAACATCAACGAGCGGCGCCTGCACCTCAAATGGTGGACAGCGGTTGCAGGGCAGGATGGGAATCGAAATACCGTCTTCCACCAGAACGGCTTCGTAGGCATCCAACGCCCAGGTCTCCACGGGATACTGCTCCAGCGTTGCATTGGCCAGCCCAGCCTGCGCCAGCCCTCTCTGAATGTACTCAACAGCCTGTCGCTCGCCGATGGACGAGGACCAGCGCGGCCCGATCTCGTCACAGAGGGCGACAAGGTGACCACCTATCTGCGAACCGGTCCACGCCTCGCCCATCAGCCAGCGGTCGATCACGCGCCAATCAAGATCCATCTTCGTCCCCCATGTCTCGGATATGATAGTTATGCTATGCCCTGATGAATAGTGAACTGTGAAGACTCGTCGATCCCTATATTTATTGGGTGTGTTCAAAATGAATTGAGACAGACTAAACCGGCTATGCGGGGATCCGGATGTCGGTGCGGTTGACCACGTCAAGCAGGGCGCGCATATAGCCAATGGCATAGGCGCGGCCGCGGTGGCCCCACGGCGTGTCGTCCACCATGTGGGGCACGTGGTCGGTGATGAGAAAGCCGGTGAAGCCGGTCTCCTTGAGCGTTGCCATGACCACCAGCGGATCCACGTTGCCCTCGTCGATGAAGCACTCGTTGAAGCAGGGGACCTCTCCCTGGACATCGCGAAAGTGGACGTATACGATCTTGCCCCGCTCTCCGAAATGGCGCACCGCGCGGAGTGACGCTCTCCAGACCGCCCATCTCCGACCAACAGCCCATACAGAAGTCCAGCCCGTGATTGGGGCTGTCGAAGGTGTCCATGGCGCGCTTGAAGCCGTCAAAGTCGCAGAAGATACGGGCCACGCCGCCCAACAGGGGGACCGGCGGATCGTCGGGGTGGAGCGCCAGGGTGACGCCTGCTTCCTCAGCCACAGGCAGGATCCGTTCCAGGTAGTAGACATAGTTGGCCCACATCTCGTCGGCGCTGAAAACGCGCCCATGGGTCAACTCATCCGGGTCGTGTTCGACCTGGTTGAAGCGCGTGCCGCGGGCGCCGCCGCGCAGCAGCGCTGGCTCGGGCGTGCGCCAGACGCCGTTGGGCATCCAGTGGTAACCCAGAATAGGAATACCGGCCTTGCCCATGTTGCGGATCGTGTTTTGCATGTGCGCGATCTGATCGTCGCGGCCGGGCAGGCCGAGCATGGCCTTGTCGTAGAAGGCGACGGGCACATTCTCCAGCGCCATCAGGCGCAGATCGGCGGCATCGGCGCGCCGGCGCAGGGCCAGGAGATCGGCATAGGCCCATTCTTTGTCGCCGGGCAATCTGGGCGTGTTCATGAGAAAATCGTCGGCTCCGAGTTGCTTGATGAAGGCAAGCTTCTCGTCGGTCAATTCGTTGAACTGGCCAAGGCCAAGTCGCATGGACAGGGTCAAGGTCGGGTCCTCCTTTGTGATGGGTTGTGTGGTCGATTGTGCGGTCGTGCCCGCCATGATCGCACCAAAAGCGGTTTCTGTCTACCTCTGTTTTTGCGCGAGCTCGCTCATGTTGTCCTGCCAACATGCCCTGTTCATGACAGAATGCCCTTCGCATACGACGATGGCCGTTCCAACATATCGCATTCGGTCGCTCGCCACGCGCCATCCGCCAATGTGAGCCGCAGCGTCACCACATCAAAGGGGGCGACGGCAAGCGCTATCTCCTGGCCGTCAAAGGTGATGCTTCCCTGGCTGCCATGGCCGTAACGATCGACAACGCGGATCACAAAGCCGTTGCCGTCTGCCGCCTGCTTGAAGGCGGTCATTTCCATACCATCGGAAGAAAGACTCAACAATGAGTCTGCCGCTGGCCGCTCGCCGGAATGGCAGTGCACGGTGATCAGTACCGGCGGCTGATTGAGCTGCCGTGCCCGCTCGACGATGCCAGCCTGCTGCCATTCGCCGACATGCGGACGCACAGCCACGGTGAACTCCTGGAAGCCTTGGTCGATCCAATCGTAGCGCAATTTGGCCCCCATGGGGTGTGGCTCGTGGTAGGCGTAGGGCGGGCAACGCAGCACGGTCAGGCGCATGACGCTGTCGGTCACATCGCAGCCGTACTTGCCGTCGTTGAGCAGGGCCGCGCCCAGCGTCTGCCCGTCGGCCGCCGGTCCGCTGACGATCCATCCACATCTGGGTGGGGAACTCGTTGCCATTGGCTGGGCGCTCGGTCCAGCCGAAGGGAATGTCGTGGGTGGCGGTGGGTCTGTCGGTTGCCACATCGAAGGCCAGTTTCAGCAGCCTCCACCTGCCCTGCCAGTTCAGCCAGTTGCGGATCGTGATTTCGGCCACGCCCTGGCGCACAGAGATCTGTTGCAGCCAGACGCTCTGTTCGTAGCGGCGTTCGACCAAAATCGACGCCTGGAGCGGTCCATTCTCGCAGATGGTGAACTGAGGGTCGGCGAAGTAGTCTGCCGCATCGCCGTAGCCGGACAGGCGGTGAGTCCACGTGTCGCTGGTGTCCTCCAGCACCTGGGGCACGTTCCAGCCGCCAATGCCCGACCAGTTCAATCCCGGTCGCCTTGTCAACGCACGAGATGATGTTGCCGGTGACCGGATCGAGCCGAACGTGAAGCAGATCGTTCTGAAGCTCGTGTTGCTCTGCATGGGCATCACCGACGGTCGGGGTCTGTGCCTGGCCGGGGGCGTAGCGATAGACGCGGTAGCCCATGGCCGGGACTTTGACCGGGAAGAGCAGGCGTCCGGGAATGGCGTCTGGGCTGGAGAGGGCCGCCTCTTTTTCCTGAAGCTGGTAGGTGACAGGTGCGCCTGTCTCGTCCAGCAGCCCCCATTCGTCGCCGATCCACGGAGTCCAGTCCGTCCACGGCTCATACTCGACATAATCTTCCAGCGGGTCAGCAGAGGGATTGAAGACGACCACCGTGCCGCCTTCGCCTGATGTATCGATCTGCGCGGCAATCGCACGGCCGGCGTCCACGCTGATCTCCTCAGCCGCGTTGACGATGCCCCTGAGCACGCCGATGGCGTCGTCCTCAGCGCGCTTGAGCGATGTGCCGCCCAGCGTGTCGTGGAACTGGTTGAAGCAGAGATCGTGCCAGAGCGTGGCGAGCCGCTCGGTGGGGACCGGCTGCTGCGCCCACAGATTGGCCATGGCGGCCATCCGCTCTGCGACCAGCAGGCCGTTTTCGGCCTGGCGGTGGGTGCGCTTCAGCTCGCTGACCACCGAATAGCAGCCGATGGCATGGAACTGCAACTCCTCGGCCACGGTCGGCAACTGCTTGGCTTCCTCTTCGATGGCTGAGAAGTAGGTCTGTGGATCGCTGAAACGCACATCCCATTCTTCGCTCTCAGCCGCGATCTGCTGAACGTTTTCGATCTGCCGTTTGGTCGGTCCGCCGCCGTGGTTGCCCACGCCGAAGAAGCACATGGTTTCGTTCAGTTGCGGCGGTTTGCGTTCGACGGCGAGGCGAATGTGGGCCTCGTGGTCGTTCTGCCGGGTCGTGTAGGCGCCGGCGATGCGAAAGGTGAGGACTCGGCTGCCGTCGGGCGACTGCCACCAGAAGACGTCGGACGGCAACTCCTTTTCATGGGGGCCCGGACGCATCATCACGTAGTAGTCGAAACCGCACTTCTTGAAGATCATGGGCAGCGTGCCGGCATGGCCGAAGCTGTCCACGCAGTAGGCGACGCGTGGCTCCACGCCGAATTTCTCGGCCATGTAGGCTTTGCCGATCAGGGCCTGGCGCACCAACGACTCGCCGCCGGGCACGATTCATGTCCGGCTGGATGACCATGCCGTTGACCAGATGCCAGCGCCCCTGGCGCATGAACTCCTTGATCGATTCAAACAAGGCCGGATTCTCTCGCTCGATCCACTCGTAGACCTGCGATTCGCCGCGCACGAACTGAAAATCGGGATACTCGTTCAGCCGGTCGACGGCCGACTGGCTGGTCGCCAGCGCCTCGGCTCGTCCTTCGGTCCAACGCCAAAGCCAGACCGGATCGAGATGGGCCTGGCCGATCATGTGTACGGTCGTCTTGGTCATGGTGTCCTCGTGTGTTGTTTGGGGCAGTAGGGCGGTGGGGCAGTAGGGTGGTGGGGATGTGGGGTTCGCATTTGAAACGGGTTCCACAATGAACCGTTCCACTTCCCTGCCACCCCACAACCCCACCACCCTACTGCCCCACCGCCGTCTCCAACAACCGCTCCAACTCACCGACACTTTCCGCTTCCAACATCCGGCGTTGCTGAACTTTGGGCACGAAGCCTGCGATGTAGCGGCGTAGATGTTTGCGAAAGAGAACCAGGCCGTGGGGATCGCCGTAGTAGGCCAGCATCTCTTGTAGATGAAAGCGAATTGTCGGCGTGATTTCGTCGAAACTTAGTCTGTTGCGATCTATGCGCGAAAAGATCCATGGATTGCCCACCGCACCCCGCCCGATCATCACAGCGTCGCAGCCGGTGTGGGCCTTCATAGCGTCGATGTCCTCAGGGCGGCGCACGTCGCCGTTGCCGATCACGGGCACGCTCATGGCCTGCTTGAGTTGGCCGATGGCGTCCCAGTCGGCCTCAAAGTTGTAGCGCTGAACCTTGGTCCGGCCATGCAGCCCGATCAGCGATGCGCCGTTGTCCTCGGCGATGCGGGCGATCTCGAGGTAGTTGCGCTTGGAATCGTCCCAGCCCAGTCGGATCTTGCCGGTCACAGGCACGCTGAGGTGGCGGGTCAGCAGGCGGAAGGTCTCGGCCACCAGTTCCGGCTGTTGCATCATGGCCACGCCCGCGCCTCTGCCGCTGATCTTGGCTGTCGAGCAGCCCATGTTGATATCGATGATGTCGGGGCCAAGCTCCTCGATCTGCTGGGCGGCGCGTAGCAAGAGCTGTGCACTGTTGCCGAAGATCTGGAAGACCAACGGATGTTCGTCGGGCTTGGCGTCGAGCCGCCGCCACATGGCATTGCGTTCGCCCTGCAGCGCCTCGGCCGGAACGAACTCGGTGTAGTTCATGGCCGAGCCGTGGGCGCGACAGAGTGCACGGTAGGGGACGTCCGAAAAGCCGGCCATGGGCGAGAGGATGGCGTCGCCATAGATGGGGATGTCGCGCACATAGAAAACCGGCTCTACTTGTTTCACGCCACACTTGCCTCCGCCATGCGCGCCTCGTCTTCGACCATGGTGTCGCGCGTGTAGTTGCGCAGGCGTGGATAGCGTTTGGCGATCCAGATGGTGAAGCCCACGGTGGCGACGCCGCCGCTGACGATGGCGAAGGGCACGCCGAAGATCGACGCCACGATGCCGGCCTCCAACTCGCCCAATTGCGGACCGCCCGCAAAGAAGACCTGGTTGATGCCCGTCATGCGTCCGCGCAGCCGATCGGGCGTGGTGCTCTGGCGGATGGTCTGGCGGATGACCATGGAGACGGTGTCGGTCGCCCCGATGAACATGAAGAGCAGGTAGCTGAGTGCGAAGCTGGTGGAGAGGCCGAAGAGCGCCGTGGCCAGTCCGTAGAGCGCCACACTGCTCAACAGAATGATTCCCTGGCGGTGGATGTCCTTGCGTAGCGAGAGGACGGTTCCTGCCGCCAATGCACCCACGGCTTCGGCTGTGGAGAGCAGACCATAGCCCTGCGCGCCGACCTTGAGGATCTCGCCGGCCACCAGCGGCAACATGGTGCGGGCCGAGCTGAAGAAGGTGGCCATGAAGTCGAGCATCATGCTGCTCCAGATGATGCGCGAGCCGCGCACGAAGCGCCAGCCCTCGACGATGGCGCTCCAGCCCAGGCCGGTCCCTGTGCGCTGGACCACCTTGCCGGAGTAGTGCAACAGAGAGAGCGAACCGATCACGGCCGCAAAGGAGACCGCGTTGATGGCGTAGACCCAGGATTCGCTCCATGCGCCGATGATCAGCCCGGCCAGCGCCGGGCCGCCGATGGTGGCGACATGACGCATGGTCGAGTTGAGGCTGATGGCGTTGGTCAGATCACGCTTGGGCACCAGATTGGGGATCAGCGCCTGCTGGGCGGGCGACGAAAATGCGGCCGTGGCTGATCCCGCTGCGGTCAACAGGTAGATGGCCAGGACCGTATCCCGCTGTGAGAAGCTGAGCCACGCCAGTACGGCGGCCAGCAGGGCAGCGATCCCGTTGGTGATGATCAGGAGCTTGCGACGGTTGGTCACGTCGGCCAGTGTGCCGCCGATGATGGCAAAGACCATGATCGGGATGACGCGGGCCAAGCCCACGCCGCCGAGCCCCAACGCCTCTGCGCCCAGCGCTATCTCACGCCCAAAGAGGTCGATGGTGATACTTGTGCCGGCCAACAGGCGGTAGACGTGCCAGTTGATGGCGACCATCTGCATCTGCGAACCGACAACCGACACAAAGTTGCCGCCCCACATGAGGCGGAAATCATGGTATTGCAGTGCCGCCAATCGGCGGTCGTTGTTTGCGGACAAGCTCGTTCTCCGACTTTGAAGGTGTTTACGCGCTTAGATTCGCCCGTCGATCATCACCATCTCGCCGTCCAGGTCATTGAACGTGCCCAACCCGAAGTCACCGTGGGCCTTGATCTCGGCCAGCGAAACGTTCTCCTCGTAGATGCCTTCGACCAAGGCGTTGACAGGTGCACAGAGGTAGATCGGATGGTCAATTGCCGAACGCTTTTCGTTTGAAGCCATGCTCTCTCTCCGTTTTCCTCGCACCATCGCTATAGTTGCAGCCGCATGTACTTCTCACCATGCTTGACCTCGCCCGTGTACTCAAAGCCAATTCGCTCGTAGAACGGGCAGGGGCTCCCCTCACCGGGTATACAACTGACCAGCAATTGTCTAGCATTGGGACGCGTGCGTACATGTTCAACAAGCAGTGCAATGGCTCGCTTGCCGAATCCCATTCCCTGAAAACGTGTATCGACCATGAAGCGCCACAGGAAATACTCTGACTTTTCCGCATTGTCGTAGAGCATCAGAAAACCGACCGGCGTCTCGTCGGCATAGATTGCCCGAAACCAGGCGTGTTCCGGCTCAAAATGAGCCTGGGCGATGGAGACCGAATTGGGGGCGACAAACTCGGTCTGATCCTCAGCCACGTTGAGATCGAGAATCGGCCGCAAGGTCTCCTTTGTGATCTCCTGAAACGAGATCGCCGCGTCCTTGGTTAGCCTTTTGTTTCGTTGGTCGGTCATTCGTACCCCTCCATTGGAATGGATGGTCGATTCGAAATTGTACCACGACATTTATGTCGTTGCGTCCATTGACGTCAATGCGGACAAACCACACCTACGCTTGCTGCTGCGACATAAATGTCGCGATACAGTGCTGCGCAGCTACCACGGCCACTCTTCGCCCGTCCAATCGACCATCACAAGCCGATCCTCATCGTAGGTTCCGCCCGCTTCCGCCCCGTTGAGCAACTGGGCCAGCGCCGCCTCGGCGGCAACGTCCGCTTCCATGTCGCCTTTTTCGCTTTTGTCGCCGCCCATGTAGGTCCGCATCCAGCCGGGGTGGTAGAGGCGGACCGTGTAGCCCTCCGGGCGCAGGCGGTTGAAGACCAGCTTGACGCCCATGTTCAACGCCGCCTTGGACATGCAATAGCCGTACCAGGCCGTGCGCTGGGCCCGCTCGATGCTGCCCGCCTCGGACGAGACAAAGCAGAGCCGTTTCATCTCGCCTTGACTCAGCAACGGCAGGAAGGCGTTGACGACGCGCAGCGGTCCCAGGCTGTTGACATTGATCAACCGCTGCATCTCACCGAAATCTTGGGCTTCCTCCAGCGGGATATTGTTGGTCGGCGATGAAACGCCGGCGTTGTTGATCAGCAGATCGATGTGCGAGACCGAAGCCGTCGCCAGCTCCGCGGCCATCTGCACCGATTCATCCGATGCCACATCGAGCGGGATCAGGGTCAGTTGGTCGGGATAGCGAGCGGTCAGCGCCGCCAACTCGCCCCAGTCAGGCATGTATTGGCCGGCCAGCACATGCCAGCCTCGATCGAGCAACGCTGCGCACAAGGCCAAGCCCAGGCCACGATCGGCGCCGGTGACCAATGCGATCTGTGTCATGAAAGACTCCAGTTTATTTGGGTGTGTTCTCAAAATGAGTTGAGTGCCGTAGGGGCATGTGTTGGGGCGGGAAAACAGATCCAATCACGAAATGGTGAGTTCGCCCGCCCCATCACGTGCCCATCGCCGACAAATCACCACCTGCCGCGACGGGCACGAGTACGGGCGAATGGACAATTGGGAAAGAGCGGAGCACCATTCCCGACCGTACTCACGCCCCTACGGATTGTCACCCAACCGATTTCAACCCATGTTTTTACTCTGTCCCGGCGCACCAGCGCAGCGCGTTTTCCAGCAGCCTACGGTAGGACGGTTCCAGCCAGACCTCCACGTTGTGGCCCGGTGTGAGCACACAGACGCGACCGTTGCCGACCGCAAGCGTCCACCCGCCGGGCTGCTCTCCATGCTCTGACGAAGTCGTCAGAAACAGATCGACATCGACGTCGTCCATCACCATGAAGTAGTGTTCATCCACCAGCGTGAACGATCTTGCGCCGGCCGTCAGTGGATGGTCGACCACCGGCTCCACCGTGACCGCACACTGTTTCGGGTGGTGGGTGAAGACGCCGCCCAGCAGACGACGCAGCGTCGGCGTCTCCTGGTATTCGGCCGTCCCCGAATGCACGGCCAGCAGGCCGCCGCCCGCTTCGACGTAGTCGACAAAGGCTTGCTGGACCTCGTCCGTCATCCAGTTGTCTCGGTTTGTCGCCGAAACATTGTTGGACTTGGTGAACAGCACCACCGGGTAATCGGCCATGCGCTCAGCCGACCATTCGGTTGCGTCCTCAAGAAAGTCAAACTCGTACCCGGCACTCGCCAACGGCTCCAGCCCCGCCCGCGGCGTCTTCGCCGGATGCCAGTAATCGTCACAGATCACCAGTACCTTCATGACACTTTCGTCCTCTCAACTGATGGACCGCGGATATGGCGGATGAGGCGAATCCCCGCGGATCTTCTATTCATTATATCCGCGAAAATCCGCCTCATCCGCCATATCCGCGGTCTATCCCCTACCCGAACTCAATGCCCTGTGCCAGCGGCAGTTCTTTGGAGTAGTTGATGGTGTTGGTCTGGCGGCGCATGTAGGCCTTCCAGGCGTCCGAGCCGGACTCGCGGCCGCCGCCGGTCTCCTTCTCGCCGCCGAACGCGCCGCCGATCTCCGCGCCGCGAGTGCCGATGTTGACGTTGGCGATGCCGCAGTCTGAACCGGCTGCCGAGAGGAACGCCTCCGCGGTCAGCAGGTTGGTGGTGAAGATGGCGCTGGAGAGACCCTGGGGCACGCCGTTGTGGATGGCAATCGCCTCGTCCAGATCGTCGTATTCCATCAGGTAGAGAATCGGCGCAAAGGTCTCCTCGCAGACCATGGGCGTCTGCTGCGGCATACGGATGATGGTCGGCTCGACGAAGTAGCCGCCGCCTCATATCGAGCTTGTTGCCGCCGGTCAGCACCGTGCCGCCCTGGTCCACGGCCGTCTCAATCGCCGCCATCATGTCGTCGACCGCGCCGCCGTCGACCAGCGGCCCCATCAGCGTGCTCGCGTCCAGCGGGTCGCCGATGGAGACCTGCTTGTAGGCATTGACCAGGCGCTGGGTCAGATCTGCGGCGATGCTCTTCTGCATGATGATGCGCCGCGTCGATGTGCAGCGCTGGCCGGCCGTGCCCACCGCGCCGAAGACGATGCCGCGCGTCGCCATGTCCAGATCGGCATCCTCGGCCACGATGATGCCGTTGTTGCCGCCCAGTTCAAGAATGGCGCGGCCCAGACGCTGGCCGATGGACGTGGCCACGCCGCGCCCCACGCTGACCGAGCCGGTGAAGCAGATCAGCGGCAGGCGCGTGATCGTCGAGCATGCGCTGGCCCACGGTGCGTCCGCTGCCGATGACCAGGCTGAAGATGCCCTCCAGTCCGTGATCGGCCATCACCTGGTTGGCGATGTTCTGCACGGCAATGGCGCAGAGCGGCGTCGATGACGACGGCTTCCAGACCACCGTGTCGCCACAGACGGCGGCAATGGCCGAGTTCCAGGCCCAGACCGCCACCGGGAAGTTGAACGACGTGATGACGCCGATCGGTCCCAGCGGATGCCACTGCTCGTACATGCGGTGGCCGGGCCGTTCCGAGTGCATGGTCAGGCCGTAGAGTTGGCGCGAGAGACCGACGGCAAAGTCGCAGATGTCGATCATCTCCTGCACTTCGCCGATGCCCTCGGCCCGGATCTTGCCCATCTCCAGGGCGACCAATTCGCCCAGCGGCTCGATGTTGTCGCGCAGGGCGTTGCCCAGATCGCGCACCATCAGGCCACGGACGGGCGCGGGCGTCTTGCGCCAGGCCTCGAAAGCCTGCCTGCGACTTGGCCATGACCACGATCGTAGCTCTCGACCGACGCCTGTCGCACGGAGCCGATTGGCTTGCCGGTTGTCGGGTTGATGGAGACCAGTTCGGCGCCGTCGGCGTCTTCGATCCAGCCGTCTGCGCCGGTCGACGCGCCTGCATTGACGGCTTTGATCTGAAGTCTTTCCAGTATTGACTGCATGTTCGATCCTCCTTGATCGATTGGGTGTGGAATGAAGAATTACGCAGTGCTCATTATCGCGCAGGTGCGCCGAATGGTGAAGATGTATTGCCATCTGTTGGATTTGGCGATGTGACAGGAGGCGGCAACATCATAGGGACAGGTCTCAGACCCGTCCTGCCAGCGATGACGAGATCCTTATGCCGGGGTAGGGGATACGCCGACATGTTGAGCGTGCGTGATGTTTTGGGGAAAGGTCTCAGACCTGTCCTTACAATTTGGCGTGATGTCTTGTGTACCTATCAACGATTTCTATCGAATAAACTGCGGCCGTCGATAACCCGGCTCGGTCACGTTGACAACCTCGATGCCCCAGCAGCGGCCCAGCCACTCGATCTGATGCGCGACGTGGCCGACGCCCAGGGCGAAGTGGTGGGTCGGTCCGGCCAGGCTCCAGTTTTCGATGAAGCTGCGCAGGTCGGGCGGGAAGCGGCAGCGGGTGTTGGTGTTGCCGGTCTGGCGGAATGGGGCCGGCCAGCGACTCGCCCTCGGCCACGACGAAACGAAACTTGCCGCCGTAGGTCTGGGTCACCGAAAGAATGGTCACCGGACCGGTGCGTAGCTGAAACTCGACGCCGACGCCCGCGCCCCGCTTGCCGTGATAGACGTCCAGCCCGCGCAGCACGGGGCGTCCCTCGGCCACGCCGATATGGTGCGGCCCGTCGTGGCCGACCAGCACGATGTCGTTCTCGAAATCGCACGGGTGGATCTCGGCAAAGCTGCCGCCGGCCTCCAGCCGGTCCATGATCAGCATGGCCAGGCAGTTCTTGATGTCCAACTCACCGGCGATGGGCACGCCCTGGCCGGTGAGGATCGAGCTGCCCACGATCAGCGACGCAGCCAGACGCTCGTTGGCGTTGCCGTTCAGGCCGCGATAGTAGTAGGCCAGCCCGGTCAGGTCAAAGCGATCCACCAGACTGTCCAGACCGCAGGCCACGCGCGCGGCCCAGGCCACATCCTCGGGCTTGGCCGGCCCGGCGATGGGATCGCTGCCGGCTTCGGGAAAGTCAAAGAGCGCGTGGATCTCGTCGAGCTTGCGCGCCTGTTGCGCTTCGCTGACTTCGTCGACGCAGACCGCAGATCGTCCAACTCGATGTGCTCGCAGTGCATGCCAAAGAAGCCGTCGAACATGGTGGGGTCCGAGTTCATGTCCAGCATGCCCTCGTAGACATGGCCCATGACGCCGATGCGGGCGTTGCGCACGGCGGCGTAGACGCGGGCGACGTTGCACCAGTCGAGGATCTGCTGCCAGGCGACGTCGTCGTCGTAGAGCGTGCCGACCACCATGCCCGGCAGGTGGATGTCGGCCCGCTCCAGCGCATTGCAGATCTCGGGCAGGCTGGTCTGGTTGTCGTGCTCCAACTGCATGAAGGTGGTGCCGTTGGCGTAGTCCATGGCCTTGGTCGGCTGGAGCGAGAGGATGACCATGGGCACGCCCGCGCGCTGCACCACAGGCAACACGGTGCTGCTCATGGCATAGGTGCTCATGTAGCAGAAGAGGAAGTCGATGCCCTCGCGTCGGAACATGGTCGCCGAGGGCTGCCGCTGCCTGCGGCGTTGTCCACCAGGCCGCCATCGACGATCTCGACGCCGTCCGCGCGCAGTCGCTCCACAATCAGCGGCTTGATGTTCGAGCAGCCGCTCCTTGAGTCCGTCAAACTGGTCCCAATAGAACCAGCAGCCGCAGCCGAAAAACGCCGATCTTGGCGCTGCCGTAGTCGCGCTTGAAGAGTTGGTCCAGGGTCATCATGCTATGCTCCAGTTTACGAAATACCAACGGGCGGAAATGGCGCCCGATTTTCCCGAATCGCCCATCCGCCCGTTCTCGTGCCCGGTGCACCCGGTGGAGATTTGTCGGAGACGGGCACGTGATGGGGCGGGCGAACTACCGTTGTGGTTGGATCTGTTTTCCCGCCCCAACACATGCCCCCTACGGTTCTCAACTCGTTTTGAATACGCCCGATGGGAATGTCTCGGCAAAGCGCAGCCGCAGTTCCTCCAGGATGGCCTGGTTGCCCGCGTCGCCGGCCGCGTTGCGCATCTCATGAGGGTCGGCCACGAGATCGATCAGTTGCTCTGCATTTTCGCCCTCGTCGTAGCGCATGTATTTGTAGCGGTCGGTGACGATCATACGGCCCATTTCACTCTCCACAGGCAACGACGTTCGCCAGCCATCGGGCCGATGGCCTTCCGCCAAGGGACGCAGGCTGTGCCCTGCAATGTCAGTCGGCGCATCGACACCGGCAAAATCGCACAAGGTCGGCAACAGGTCGAGACCGTTGGAGACCAGGCTCGCGTCGACGCTGCCCGGTGCGATGACACCCGGCCAACTCAGAGTCAGCGGAACGTGGGCCGCCTCTTCGTAGAAGACCGTCTTGTGTTCCATGCGGTGAGAAGCGTCCATGTCGCCGTGATCGCTGGTGAGGACGACCAATGTGTTCTCCCAGTGGCCATTGGCGCGCAGGGCATCGAGCACGCGTCCGATCTGCGCATCGACCCGTTCGGTCAGGCGATGGTAGGCCCAGCGGTGCAGGCGCCAGCGGCGCTCGTCCCACTTGGCGCGGGCCGCGGCCTTGAAGGGGCTGCGTGCCTGCATCAGTCGAATCGCCTCGGGCTCGTCGATCTGCGGCTCGAAGTTTTCGCGGCAACGGCGGGCAGTGATCGGCGAAGAAGGTCTCTTCGTCCATGCCTTCCGGCATTTGCAGCGCCTCGTCCAGCGTCGCCAGTTCAACAACGCCGCGTTCCAGTAGGCTGCGCTCCTGGGGCGTTGCCGCTGAATCGCGGATGGCCATGTAGCAGATGTCATGGGGATTGATGAAGGAGGCGACCAGGAAGAAGGGATCGGTGTGCTCGTCGGCGAGGAAGCGGGCGCAGCTTTCGGCGAGATCGTCTCGTTCGTCGGTCGAGAGGACGTCGAAGCCGATGTCTTCCGGCGTCATCTGCTTGGGCATGTGAAACTTGCCGCCGTAGGCAGTTTCGTATCCGGCCCGGCGCAACATCCAGCCCAGACCCTGATCGCTGTACGGATCCGGGATCGACTCGATGTGGCGATCATCGTGGTTGCGCATGCCGATCTCGCCGGGCAGGCGTCCGGTCATCAGGCTGAAACGGGAAGGGCTGCACATGGGATTGCAGCAATAGGCGCGCTGAAAACGCATGCCGCCGGCGGCCAGGCTGTCCATGGCAGGTGTCTTCAGATAGCGATTGCCGGCGCAACCCATCATGGTCGAACTCTGCTGGTCCGTCACGATCATCAGGATGTTGGGGCGATCAGATGTCATTGCTGCAACTCCGTTGTTTCTCTGCGACTGGGATTTGATAGACCGCGGATTAGGCGGATGAGGCTGATTTCCGCGGATAAAAACCGAAAAGATCCGGTTCTGTCCGTCTTATCCGCCATATCCGCGTGTCTATCGCTCTTCCCTCATCGAATTCGCGTGTGGTACTGATCGACGATTGTTTGGCCGGCTGGTCCCAGCGCAAAATCCACGAACTGCCGGGACCAACCGCTGGGTTCGCCGTTGGTGACCAGAAAGATGGGATGGGTCAGGTAGTAGGGTTGGTCGCTGTCAACTTCGGCGTCGGGGAGACGACCTTCGATAGCGACCACGCGGATGTTGCGACTGGCATCAGAGTCGATCACGTCAGGGCCGGTCACGTGGGCCTGCGACACGTAGCCGATGGCCCGCGGTCGCT
Source organism: uncultured Chloroflexia bacterium (assembly GCA_963698255.1). Lineage (GTDB taxonomy): Bacteria > Chloroflexota > Anaerolineae > Caldilineales > Caldilineaceae > JAWKOK01. Next base: position 147,895 of record CAVOQD010000034.1, read on the forward strand.
TGGATACCCAGTCGACCACGTCCGCGCTGGAGGGCATCACCACCGCCGTGAGCGACACGGCCTCGTCGCCCATGATGCGTTCCTCGAAGATCCGCCGTGCGCCGCTGCCGTCCTCGCGACTGACGAGCAACACATCGTCACCCACGCCGTCGACGGTCGGCCAGTCAAGAATACGGCCGGCAAACAACTCGCGCAGTTGTTGGATGGTCAGCGATTCGACTGTGTTCTGCTCGTTGACAATAATGGCGATGCTGTCCAGGCCGATGGGTGTGTGGATCAGCGAATCGACCGAATCGGCGCCGGGCTGATCGGCTGCTTGGTCGAGGTCAGTGTCGTTTTCTTGGCGCATGGCGTCGGGTAGAAGGGTGCTGGCGGCCATGCCGATCTCTTGGGCGCGGACACGGGTCTCACCCAGTGTGCTGCCCCCGCCGCGGATATCGAAGATGACATTGGGGTGCTCCCGGCTGAAGGCGTCTGCCAGCGCGGCCAGCACCGGCTGCATGGCCGTCGAGCCGCCGATGGTCAGTGTCACCGGTTGCGGCGTTGCAACCACGGCCTGATCGCAGCCGGCTAGGATCAGCGCGAGCAGAACGTACGTGAGTGAAGCAGTGAAACGGCGATGAAATGTCATGGAATCAGTGGTCGTTTAATTGTGTTCAGTAGTTCACGATTTGGAGAAAAACGAGATTCTTCGCTAGTGCTGTGCCAGAGTGAAGGCTCCAGATCGACCCGCTCAGAATGACAAATCGTGAACTACTGGTGTTTGTTGTTCGCACTCAACGCACGAAGGAGACGACGATGGTGAGCAGACCGACGACGGCACAGTAGACGGCGAACACATTGAGGCTGTGCTTGCGAAGGTAGGCGAGCAAGAATCGAATGGCGATGATGCCCATGATGGCGGCGGCCAGAAAACCGGCGATCAGCGCCGGCGCCATGGCCCCGATATCGACACCGGGGATTGACATCACATCCACGGTCTGCAATAGGCCGGCCCCCAAAAAGGCCGGCGTTCCCAAATAGAAGCTGAACCGAGCGGCTTCGTCACGGCGGATGCCGCGGCTGAGGCCGGCGGCGATGGTGCTGCCGCTGCGGCTGATGCCGGGAATCAACGCAAAACCTTGGGCCAGACCGATGAAGATCGAGTCTTTGAGATTGATCTGGTCCAGATCCCGAAACTGTTGGGCCCGCTTGACCAGTAGCTCGCTGCCGGCCAGCAGCCCCGCAGTGACCAGCATGGCAAAGCCGGCCATTCTCGGTTCCATGTAGAGTTTCGAGAGAGCGTCCGTGAAGAACAGCCCCAGAAAGGCGGCCGGAATGCTGCCGATGACGATGTACCAGGCGACCCGCGCCTGCGGGTCTGCCAGTGACCGCGTGCCGATGCTCTTCAATGCAGCCACAAACATGGTCCAAAACTCTCGCCAGAAGACGACGAAGATGGCGACCAACGTGCCCCAATGCAATATCGTGTCAAAAAAGAGACCGACTTCGGGGTCCCGTTCCCACCCAAGCAGCCAAGGGATGATCACAAGGTGCCCGCTGCTGCTGACTGGAATGAATTCGGTGGCGCCCTGAACAATCCCCAAGAAGATGGCCTGTAGAATTTCCTGCAATTTGCGCGACTTTCGACTGTGGAAACCGACAACCCGAAAATCGTCGGACCAAATTGTGAGATATGTTGTTCCAGCTAGATAATCGTGCGGACCGGCCTTATCCTTCGTCACCCTCGTTTTGCGGCCTGACGTTTGGCGCGTTGTTCATGGCGCACCTTCTGGTTGCTGATCTGGTAGCGATCCAGAAAGTGGCTGCGGAATGCACCGAACTCGCCCGCGGCGATGGCCCGGCGGATCTGGCGCATCAGTTCGAGCATGAAGTGGACGTTGTGGATCGTGCCCAGGCGCAGGGCGGTCACTTCATTGGCCTTGTAGAGATGGCGCAAATAGGCGCGGCTGAATGTTCGGCAGGTGTAGCAGCCGCAATCTTCCTGCACCGGCAGCGGATCATCGGCAAAGCGCGCGTTCCTCATGTTGATGCGGCCATCGGGCGTCAGCAGGCTGGCATTGCGCGCAATCCGGGTCGGCAGCACGCAGTCGAACATGTCGATGCCCCTGGCCACCGCCTCGACCACATCCTCGGGCGCGCCGACGCCCATGAGGTAGCGGGGTTTGCCGGTCGGCAGCGCCGGGCAGGTCTCGTCCAGCGTTGCGTACATCTCTTGCTTTGGTCTCGCCCACGGCCAGCCCGCCCACGGCGTAGCCCTCGAAGTCGAGTTGGGTGAGGAACTCGGCGCTCTGACGGCGCAGATCCGGGAAGACGCCGCCCTGGACGATGCCGAAGAGCGCCTGATCGGGCCGCGTGTGCGCCAGCTTGCAGCGCTCGGCCCAGCGGTGCGTGCGATCCAGCGCCTGGATGTTGTACGTCGCGATCCAGCGGGTCCGGGCACTCGTCCAGCACCATGGCGATGTCGGGGCCCAGCGCCTGCTCGATCTCCATCACGCTCTCAGGCGTGAAACGGTGAGTGCTGCCGTCGATGTGGCTGCGGAAGGTGACGCCGTCCTCGTCGATGTCGCGCGAGTCGGCCAGGCTGAAGACCTGGTAGCCGCCCGAGTCGGTGAGGATGGGACCGTCCCAGCCCATAAACTGGTGCAGTCCGCCGAATTCGCGGATCAACTCATGGCCGGGGCGCAGATAGAGATGGTAGGTGTTGGCCAGGATCAGGTCGCAACCGGCTTCGGTCAGGTCGCGCGGTTCCAGCGTCTTGACATTGGCCAGCGTGCCCACCGGCGCAAAGACCGGCGTCTGGATGGGACCGTGGGGCGTGCTGAAGGTCCCCAGGCGCGCGCCGCTGTCCTGAGCCAGGGAGGTCCATATGAATGAACTCGTCTTTCCGTCAGTTTCAAATGTCTTCATGGAGCATATTGTACCCGCCGCAATCCTTTGTGCAAAGGATCGGCGTGGTACGGATGGCTCGTTAGGGGCAAAATTGATGGCATTCCAGGTAGATTATTGTCTTACACAGAACAGGTTCTGTGCATAGAATGGCAGAAAGGCACACGGATAATCACAAAGGGTGGTTTTCTTCGTAAATATTCGTGCGCTTCGTGGAACAGCATTTCTTTGGAATCGTTCAACGTCACGACGTCTTGTGGAGGTGGCGCCACACGCGCTCCCAAAGTTCGTAAAGGATTCAAATTCTCCCATTGGCAGCAATCACTGATCACTCAAAGTTGGAGTACGAGCCTTTTGCTCTCCTCATCAGTCCAATATCCCCCGCCCTCTATCATTTGACCGTCCTGGAATCGCCCGCAGGACAGGTCAGTTTTGATTGCCCATTCGACCCCTTCGATCCGGAACTAGAAGATGCATTGGCCACATTGTGCAGCGGCCAGGGCGATGCCGACTTCGTTCAGGAAGTCGGTGCATTTCTGTTCGAGGCGATTTTCACCGGCGATGTGGCCGGCTTGCTGCGGACGAGCCTTGGCATGGTCCGCGCCGCCGGCAAAGGCCTACGGATCCAACTGCGCATCGAAGCGCCGGAGCTTGAGTCAATTCCCTGGGAATACATCTATGATCCCATGGAGGATTCTCGACTGGCATTGTCGGCGGAGACAGCCTTGGTCCGTCAAGTTCCCTTGCGTCTGCCGGTACGTCCAACCGCCAGTAAGTTGCCGTTGCGCGTCCTGCATGTGATTGCGTCGCCAAGCGACCTGGAACCACTTGATGTTGAGCACGAAAAGGCGATCATTCTCGACGCCCTCAGTGAATGGATTGCTCTTGGCAAGGTCGAAGTGACTGTGGCAGAGCGTGCAACCGTCGCCACTGTGAATGAAGCGCTGCGCCGGATTCAGCCGCATGTCTTTCACTTTAGCGGCCATGGCGTATTCGCCAGCGACAGCGCGGCCATTGCGCTGGAGAATGACGACGGCACAAGCCACGCAGTTGACGACCGCACCTTCCGGGAGTTTTTCTCGGCCAGTAGCCAGACACGTGTCGTGGTGCTCAATGCCTGCGAGACAGGCGTGCTCTCGTCAACCACGCCACTGGTCGGCATGGCGCCGCGCTTGCTACAACGACAACTCTCTGCTGTCGTGGCGATGCAGGCGGTGGTCACGGACGAAGCTTCATTGATCTTCGCCCGGGAGTTCTATCGTTCTCTGGCCCAGGGCTACCCCATCGACGCGGCCATGGCCGAGGCGCGCAAGGGACTCTACATGGAGTTGGGCGCGGATGACATGGCGTGGGGCATGCCGGTCCTCTTTCTCCGTGCCCGAGATGGCCAGTTGTTCGAATTTGACGAGTCTGTCGAGGTTGGAGTTTCCATCCAACCGCCGGCCAAGGCGGATCCGATCCCGATCCTTGCGGATTTTGTGGGCCGCAGTGCTGAGTTGGACTATTATACTGAGCAGATGCGCACCTATGGCTCCGCAGTCATCTGCGGCATGGCCGGCGTCGGCAAGACGGCTCTGGCAATCGAATTGGCCGGTCGCTGGCCGAACCCGGAAAAGGTCTTCTGGTATACCTTTCATCCCGGAGAGGAATTGAGCGCGATGCTCTGGCCATTGGCCGGTTTTCTCTACTGGAACCAGCAGCCTGAACTGTGGAACATGTTGCAGAGCGTGCAAACGGCGGGCGGCCAAACGCCACCGACTCCCGTCATGCTGGACTACGCGGTACAGATGTTGCGCGGCCAAGGCTATCTGCTCTGCTATGACAACATACATCTGCTAAACGACGACCCAATGCTGCGTCCCTTTGTTGAACGTCTACGGCCAAGATTGGCCGGCGGCGAAATTGCCTGTATCACAACGTCGCAGCGTGTGCCGGATTATTTCCGCGCAGTCGATCAATTGGAAGGCATGAATGAAGCGGACACATCGGCCCTGATTCAGGCACGGTGGGAATCGCTTGATCCAGTATTGGTCCACGAACTTCATCGGCACACGCAGGGGAATCCTGAATTCTTGCTCATCGCTCTCGATGCATTGGCGCACGCCACAAACCCATCCGAGTTGATCGAGCGATTGTCCAAGGTCAGCGATATGCGCACCTATCTGCTGAACCAACTCGACGAATTGTTGACAGATGATGAACGCAATATCGAGAGCGCGGTTGCGGTCCTCGGCGTTCCCAGCTCTCGCGATGCAATCGAGATCGTGTTGGATGTCGACAATCTGCGTCGCGCGCTGCATGACCTGACTGAGCGTTATCTGCTCACAGTCACCCAGAGTAACTGGGTGCGAGAATATGGACAGCACACGATCTTGCAAGACTTCTACTATGACTACCTGAGCCGGAGGCTGCGGCTGGAATTCCATCGACGTGCGGCAGAGTATTTCGAGTTGGACGCAGTTCATGCCGTCCATGCGACGCACCACTACGGGGAGGCCGGAGAGCTATCCAAAGCCGTACAGGTCGCCGTCGATCATGTGCGCTGGTCAATCAACCATTACCAAGCCCATGCCATGGCTGACGTATTGAACGGCCTTAGCGCAGGTGAACTATCGAGCACTGACCGTATTCGAGTTGACCTGGCCTTGGGTCAATTGCAGAGCTTCCTGGGGGCGCGTGATGTTGCAGATCGGCATTATCGACGCGTCCTGGCAGCGCCCGCAACGGGCGAAGACGGTCACGCATGGCGCGTCCAAGCATATCGAGGCCTGGGACAGCTCACCTACAACGAGCATCCGCAAGAGGCGAAATCATGGTTTTTGCAGGGACTGGATGAATTATCGAACTGTCGGCAATCTGAACAGCCTGATCTTGAGGCGACGATCCAGATCGATCTTGGCTGGGCGCTTCTTCGTCTGCAAGAGTTTGAACCTGCGGAGCGCGCGCTCAAGCGCTGCCTGGATCTCTTTCCGCCGCATTCGCAACCGCACGTCGAAACGCTTCAGCGTCTGGCCAATCGGCACCTGATGGAGTTCGATCTCGATACGGCAGTGCAATATGCCGAGCGCGCCGCCGCCGAAAGCGCATTGCTGTCCGATGTCTGGCAGACTCAGATGGTCCGCACATTGCTTGCGTCAATCAAACATCACACAGGTGATTGGCCCGGCGCGATCGAGGTGTATGAGGAGGCGTTGGCGACCGCGATTGGCTTGGGTGATCTGATGGCCCAGGCCGCGCTGCACATCAATATCGGCATTGCCCAGCACAATCTGGGCAATGCCGGACCGTCCGCCCACCATCTTCACGCAGGCATCGAACTGGCGCAGCGAGATGGGCTGAAGTCGTTCGAACTCAAAGCCCAGCTTGAATTGGGCAAGCTTATGACGCAATTGCAGGCGTGGACCGATGCGGAAGCGCACCTTTCTGCATCCGAATCACTCATCCAATCGCTCGGAACGCCGGACGCAAAAGCGCATCTCCCGTTGGTGCAGAGCGCGCAGGCAGAACTGGAACTTGCCATGGGGCGCCAGATGAAAGCGTTGCAGACGGCCCAACGTGCCGTGGCCGAAGCAGAGGCGCAAGGACAGGTAATCGATCTCGCTGTCTGCCAAAGGGTTGAGGCCCAAGTCTTGATGGCGCAACGGCGATACGATGACGCGGTGCAGATCCTGCAGCCGTCACTTGCCTTGCTGCAAGGCAATAACCCGCATGAAGCGGCCAAGACGCAAGCTGTGTTCGGACTGGCCCTGTCTGCCGCTGAGAATGGTGACGAAGAGCGCTTGGAACTCGGACGTCGGATGCTGGCTGAGGCCACCATCACACTGACAACTTTGGGCGCGAAGCTCGATCTGGAAGCGTTGACCGCAAGACATTCTGCGTAGACCATGTCACAGGATTTTTCGAAGGGAGATCTCCGATGCTCCACAAACTGTGGAAATCTACTACATTGCTGCTGATTACTTTCACTGCATTTCTGTTGACATCGACTGATGTGCAGTCGGGCGACGTGCTCAATTTCCTTGTTATTCCGGAATCGCCCAATGTCCAGGCGGGCATGGATGTGATGCTTGCCTGTGAAAACGGGGTCGCTTTCGGCTTCAGCACCATGGTCCCCATGGCCCGGCTGGAGGATTCCGAGCATGTCTGGGACATCAGCTTTGCCAACGAGGCGGGATTGCTGATCCAGGAGTTTCCGCTTGCACTGGGCGAATCCACCACGCCGTTGCACCTGGAGAACTTAAAATTTCCCTACCGGGCCTTCCACACGCTGCTCTGGAGCGAAACGCTTACTGAAGAGTCCATCGCGATCTGTATTGCGGGCGCGGGAAGCGGTTTCTGCCAATTTCGCCTGCCAATCGATGATTGTCGCATCAAATCCGATATCGTGGCCAACATATCTCAGATTGGCCCAGGCAATACGACGCCGCTCGTCACGGATCGGCTCGTCTACGAGGTCCAGACCTACGATCCTGCCGTCGGCGCGGCCAATGGCGACGGCATCGAACAGGTCGAACTGAAGATGCTGGACTATGGCCGGGGCGAGGAGATCTTCTCGACGACGCTTGAAACAGCGATCGATGCCGATGGACAGGTGACATACTGTGCGTTTTCATCTGCGTGTGAGCCATGGGATTTTGCGGCCAATGGATACGTCTGGCCCAATGGCGAACCGATCACCAGCGGTCTCTATCTCCTGCGCGCCATCGTGACCACCCCTGACGGCGGAAATGCGGTAGTTCAGAAAGAGTTTGAGCTGCAACTTCAGCAAGAACCGATCGTTGCCGCTCTGCCGGGCGGCGAGTTCACGATAGGCACTGCAACAGGAACCAATCGCGAAGCGCCGGTCCATACAGTTGCCATCGACGATTTCTGGCTGATGACGACGGAAGTCACCTATAGGCAATACCGTCAGTGCGTCGAGGACTATGCATGCACCAAGCCTGAAGACGATACACGATGGAACGATCCTGTCTATGCCGAGCATCCGGTGGCCAACCTCAATTGGGGCCAGGCCAACGACTATGCAGATTGGGTTGGCGGGCGTCTTCCGACGGAAGCCGAATGGGAAGCCGCCTGTCGCAGCGAGGACGCGCGAACATATCCCTGGGGCAGTGAGGATCCCAGCGATGAACTGGCCAACTTCAACCAAGCCGTGGGCGATACCACGCCGGTGGGATCGTATCCGGCCGGCGCCACTCCTTCCGGCCTGCTCGATATGAGCGGAAACGTGTGGGAATGGACAAGCTCAGTCTATTCTCCCTATCCCTACAGCAAGGACGATGGTCGAGAAGACCCGCGCTCTGCAGAAGATCGTACAGTTCGAGGCGGCTCCTTCTACTACACCCAATACCAGTTGACGTGTTCGGCACGTGCACACTTTGCGCCGCAAACCAGCAACAGTCAGATCGGTCTGCGTGTCGCCTTTGATCAACCGATCAGCATGAAGAATCCCCAAGCCGTTCGCATCACATCACCGGCAGACGGCGCTTCGGTCGCTTCACCGGTCGCATTCGACATGGTTGCCGAGGGGTTGACGGTGGAAGCGGCCGGGGAGATCCGACCCGACGCCGGGCACTTCCATCTACTCGTGGACACAGAGTTCGTTGCGGCCGAAGAGCTGATTCCGTTCGACGACAAGCACCATCACTTCGGCGATGGATCAACGACGGCGATGCTGGAACTGGCGCCGGGCGTTCATACGATCCGTCTCCAGTTCGCCAATGGCGCCCATCAGGCTCTGGACGGCGATCAGTTCCGAGATGAGATCACAATCACCGTCGAATAGTTTGTAAACCATTAGGAGGTCTCCATGTTGCGCCGATATTCGGCTCCATTGTTTCTGATCGGCTTTTCTATGTTGCTGCTGGCTACGGTCTTCGTCAGCATCGGCCTGGCGGCGCCGCCGGAACAAGAGATTCCGTCATCGGATGAAAACGGCCAGGTCTACGAGGTTCGTCCGGGTGACTCTCTATCCCGCATCAGCAGTGAGTTCTACAACGATGCGACTGCCTATCCACGCATCGTCGAAGCGACGAATGCCAAAGCGGCTGTCGATGACCAGTTCGCCATGATCCAAGATCCCCGCCGCATCTGGGTCGGGCAACGTCTGTGGCTTCCCGATCTGTCAATGATTGCGGTCCAGCCGGCTGACCAGACGATCCGTTTCGCCGAACCTCTGGCGGGTGCGACAGTCCCGCCGACCTTTACGGTTGCCATGGCCGCTGACGGTCTGATGGTGGAGCCGGCCGGTGAGATCGTGGAGGGTTCAGGCCATTTCCACATTCTCGTCGATACCGATTTTGTGCCGCCGGAGGAGATCATTCCCTTTGACGACGGCTACCTCCACTTTGGCGGCGGCCAACTCACCACGACTCTGGCGCTGGAACCGGGTATCCATACATTGCGCCTGCAGTTCGCCAACGGCGCGCATCAAGCATTGGATGGACCACAGTTCCGCGACACCATCAGCGTGACAGTCGTTGCGGACGCCACTGCAATGATGACGGATACGAAAGACGTTGTCCCCAGCGTGCGTTTTGTCGAGCCGGAGACTGGCGCGACAGTTCAGCCGACCTTCACGGTTGCCATGGCCGCTGATGATCTGACGGTGGAGCCGGCCGGAGAGATTGTAGAGGGTTCAGGCCATTTCCACATTCTCGTCGATAGCGATTTTGTGCCGCCGGAGGAGATCATTCCCTTTGACGACGGCTACCTCCACTTCGGCGGCGGCCAACTCACCACAACGCTGGCGCTGGAACCGGGCATCCATACATTGCGCCTGCAGTTCGCCAACGGCGCGCATCAAGCATTGGATGGACCGCAATTCCGTGACGCCATCAGCGTGACAGTCGTTGCCGACGCCACTGCGATGATGACGACCACGAAAGACGTTGTCCCCAGCGTGCGTTTTGTCGAGCCGGAGACCGGCGCGACAGTTCAGCCGACCTTCACGGTTGCCATGGCCGCTGAGGGTCTGACGGTGGAGCCGGCCGGTGAGATCGTGGAGGGTTCAGGCCATTTCCACATTCTCGTCGATACCGATTTTGTGCCGCCGGAGGAGATCATTCCCTTTGACGACGGCTACCTCCACTTCGGCGGCGGCCAACTCACCACGACTCTGACGCTGGAACCGGGCATCCATACATTGCGCTTGCAGTTCGCCAACGGCGCGCATCAAGCATTGGATGGGCCGCAGTTCCGCAGCACTATCACCGTAACTGTCGCTGCGGATATGGGTTCAGCAGAAGACGCGTCGGGCCGCAGGTCTGATACCCTCAGTGCCGGTCAAGAACGGTCTTTGCCGTCGGCGTACGCCACTGAGCTCGCGGAAAACCTGACGATTGCCGTGCGGCGAGAGCGACAGGAGCGGAGACCACCGCCATGTCCTGCCGAGGGGCGGCTTCGTTTCGCCAGGAGCGTCAATCGGCGTTGACGCTGTGAGCTTCAGAAGTGGGATAGCCGAAGAATGGGTACCGTCAGTCAACGAAAGCGCCGATACAGCCTGTATGCGGCGCTTTCGTGATAGTGCAATTCGGCCTCATCGCAAGAGTGAGACGGATGTCCAAGGCCGTACTGTCGTTGACCCGCCGGCGGTACTCAGTCGGGCAAACGTCTTTTCTAGGCGGCAATCCGGCTACGCTGCCAAACCCACCTCTTCTTCTTCGACGCCATTGGGCGAAACTTCGTCCGCTTCAACCTTGGCCGCAGCGGGCACGAAGTTCACCGGCAGGCCAAAGATTTCGCGGATTTTGGCGTCGATCTCGGCGGCCAGATCCGGGTTTTCGATCAGGTACTGTTTGGCATTCTCACGCCCCTGGCCCAGACGCAGGTCGCCGTAGTTGTAGAAACTGCCGCGCTTGTCGATGATCTCCTGATCCACGCCCAGATCGATCAGATCGCCCTGGGTGCTGATGCCGACATTGTACATAATGTCGAACTCCGCGACCTTGAAGGGCGCTGCAACTTTGTTTTTCTTGATGGTGACGCGTGTGCGGTTGCCGACCACATCGCTGCCCTGCTTGACAGCCTGAATGCGGCGAATGTCCATGCGCACACTGGCGTAGAATTTGAGCGCCATGCCGCCGCTGGTTGTCTCCGGGTTGCCGAACATGACGCCGATCTTCTGGCGAAGCTGGTTTGTGAAGATGAGACAGGTATCGGACGACTTGACCGCTCCGGTCAGCTTGCGCAAGGCCTGGCTCATGAGGCGGGCCTGCAAGCCCATGTGGCTGTCGCCCATCTCGCCTTCGATCTCGGCGCGGGGCACAAGCGCGGCCACACTATCGACAACGACCACATCCATGGCGCCGGATCGGACCAAGGCTTCGGTGATCTCCAATGCCTGTTCGCCGGTGTCCGGCTGGCTGATGTAGAGATTGTCCACATCCACGCCGATCTTGCGGGCGTAGGCCGGATCCATGGCGTGCTCGACGTCGATGAAGCCGCAGATGCCGCCTTTCTTTTGGGCCTCGGCGATCACATGCAGGCAGACGGTTGTCTTGCCCGAACTCTCAGGGCCATAGATCTCGACAATTCTGCCTTTGGGAACGCCGCCGACGCCCAGCGCGATATCGACACTGAGGCTGCCGGTTGGAATTGCTTCGATCTCAAGCCGAGTGGCATCCCCCAATTTCATGACGATGCCGTCGCCGAACTTCTTGTTCAGATTGCTAAGAGTCGTTTCAAGGGCTTTGTTTTTGCCTTCGTTCACGGTATCCTCCGACTTCGTCTGTTTGCTGCTGCGCGCCATGCTGGCTCCTCTGGTTTGCCCACTGATCTCTGCTGCGTTGTCGGCTGATGTTACGACCGATTTCACGACTGATTCCATGATGTGGGCTGTTTTGATTCAGTGTGCAGAACCGGGTGAGTTCGACAGTTTGAGCCATTATAGCTCATATGTTCTAGGTGTGTCAACTCTGAATTCGCCATTATCGTTGCTTCATGATAGATTGCAGAAGATTGAGAGGAAATGGCTTGATGTGGAAGACGATTGTTCGGCGAGCACAACCGATCTTTCTGGTCGTTGCCCTGATCTTCGTAGCGATGCTGCTGCGAAGCCAATGGGCCGAACTGCGCGCCCACACCTGGCAGATTCAGCCGGGTTGGCTGGTGATGTCGGCTTTGCTGCTGTTGGCAAGCTGGTCCATGGAGATCGGCATCTGGCAACATCTGCTGCGGCTGGTGGGCGGACGTTTGGCCTATGCGCCCGCGGTGCGCATCTGGTTTCTGAGCGCCATCGTGCGCTACATTCCCGGCAACATCTGGCAGCCGCTGAGCATGACCTTGCAGGCGCAGCGTCGAGGCGTGCGCGCCGAGGCCACGCTGACCAGCGTCATCCTCTATCAGGTCATCATTCTGCTGGCCGTTGCGCCCATCACCGCCGTCTATCTGTTGACGACGGGCAATCTGGGGCTGCTGGCCGGTCTGTTCTCCTCGATTTCAGCCCAGTTGATTCCGCTGCTGGCCCTGTTGGCGATTCTGCCGGTGTTGGTCTTTCTGATTTTGCCGCACCTACTCACCGGCTCCATCAATTGGTTGCTGAGCAAGATGGGCCGCGAGCCACTGGACACGGAGTTATCCAGTGGTCGCCTACTGGCATTGTTGTTGGTCGCCATGATCAACTGGCTGCTCTGGGGCGGCTCGTTTGCGGCGCTCACCTTCGGCCTCAATGCCTACACCCAGGCCGAGATGATGGCGCTGGCCCCCCATCTGATCGCCGCCTATCCCATTGCCTACGCCATCGGCTTTCTGAGCTTCATCACGCCCAGCGGCTTCGGCGTGCGCGAAGGGGCGTTCTATCTGCTGTTGACCCCGCTCCTGGGCGGCGGCGTGACCACCGTCATTGCGCTGGCCATGCGTGTCTGGACCACCGTGGGCGAACTGATCATGGCCGGTCTGAGCGTGCTGCTGGTGCCGGGACCGACCACCGAACAGACGCTCAACCGTGCCCTCCATGCCTGATCTGGCTGTCAACGATCATCTGCACGAGACGCAGTAGGCGAATCGTCTCACACCATGTCTGCAATCACTCGCTCCGGCCACAACCTCATACTGCTGCTGCTGATCTTTGTCGCCTTTGCTCTGCGCGTCTTCCAGCTGGACGCCCAGAGCCTCTGGTACGACGAGGGCGTGACCGCCATGGTTGCGCAACTGAACTGGGCGGAACTGACCCGCTGGACCGCCAACGATATCCAGCCGCCGCTCTACTACTACGTCATCGGCGTTCTGGGGCCGGCTGGCCGGCTGGAGCGAATGGAGCCTGCGTTTCCCTTCGGTCTTCTTCGGCACGCTGACGGTGCCGCTGCTCGCGGCTGTGGCTCAGCGACTGTCGCGCAGCAGGATCGCCGGCGTCTTCGTTGCGCTGCTGGCCGCGCTCCATCCGCTGCTGCTCTACTACAGCCAGGAAGCGCGCATGTACGCCATGCTCACGGCGCTGGCGATCCTGGTAGCCTATGCACTGACGGTCTACGCCGAAGATCCGACTCGACGCTGGACATTGCCCGTCTATGTGATCGGGGCCACGGCCGCCGTCTACACCCACTACTTCGCCTTCTTCCTGCTCTTGGCGCTGGGCATCGCCTATCTCACCGATCAGTTTGTCTGGCAGCGGCGAGACGCAGACAACCGCATCTGGTCCTCAATCGGCCGTTTCGCCATCGCCAATCTGCGTCCTGTTGCTGCTCTATCTGCCATGGCTGGGCGCCATGCTCAATCGCTTCTCGGTCGACAACAGCTATTGGCAGGGGCGGCTCAAAGTGCTGGAGGCGTTGCGCAGCGTTTTCATCAGCTTCGTCGGCGGCGAGTCCGTCGCCCAGGACATGGCCGTCTGGATGCTCGTCCTCTACGCCGCCATCACACTGCTTGCCATCGTCGCCTTATTTCGCGCCGGCTCCCGCGGTCGTCGTCTGCTGACCTACGCTCTGCTCTGGCTGCTGGTCCCCATCGCCGCCGTGCTGTTGCTGACCTCCTACGCGCCCAAGTTCAACCCCCGCTACGTTCTGGTCGCCTTGCCCGGACTGCTGCTGATCTGGGGCGGCGGGTTTGGGATGAAGATCGAAGAACAAAGATCAAAGAACAGATCCTTCGGAACGTCCGTCGAACATCCCTATCCCCAATCCCCACTTCCCTACTCCCCTACTTCCCCATCCTCCTCCTCACTGCCGGCTTCCTCTACGCCGACATCAACTGGTTCACCGATCCCTCGTTCCGCAAGGATCAGTGGCGGGAGCTGACGACCGATCTGCGTCAAAACGTCCAGCCTCATGAGGCCATCGTCCTGGTGAGCGGCCATGCCTGGCCGGTGTGGAACTACTACGCGCCCGATCTGCCGGTCGTGCTGCTGCCCGACATCGACGTCCTGGACGTCGACTATGTCCTCGATTTCGCCGACACGGCCGCGCCGATCCGCGAGGCGGTCGAGCCGCTGTCGGATCGGCCGGGCGTCTGGCTCGTCGGCTGGCAGGATGAGGTCGTCGATCCGACCGGCGTGGTGCCGGTGCAGCTTGAATTGGCGGGTCGAGAGAAGGGGTTGGACTCACGCTATTGGGGCATCGATCTTCGGCGCTTTTCGCAGATCAAGGCCAATTGGATCACAGATGAGGCCCCGATTGAGGCGCCTGTCGATGCCGTCTTCGACGACGGTCTTGGCGACGTTGGTGACCACAGCAGTGACGGCGCTGTGCTCCTGCGCGGCTATCGGCCCGGCGACAGCGGCGAACTGCTGCTCTTCTGGCAACTGGCTGAGAACAATGCCCCGACTGACGCCGACTATTGGATGGCGGGCGAGACGTTGGACGCAGACGGAGAGGTCGTCGCCCAGATCGCCGAACGCCGTCTGTCAGACTATCGCTACCCGAGCTTTCGCTGGCCGGCCGGCCGTGTCGTCATGGGCAACCTGCGACCGGCAGATTGGCTGGGCGCGGACCCGCAACCGGGCACATATACGTTTAATCTCCAGGTCTACGACGCCAATCAACCGGCCGTGACGCCGCTGGCGCTGCCAGACGGTGCGACGACATTGACACTGGGCCCCATCGAGGTTGTGGTCGATTAACAAGCTGTCGCAGAGAAGTTGGATAGAACGCGGATAACGTGATTTGTCATTCCGAAGCGCAGCGAGGAATCTTGACATGGCCCACCTGGCGATTCCACCCATTCGGGATGCTCAGGGCATGCGTTGCGCTTCAGAATGACATACGGACCTCTCCATCTTGGGGATGAACAACCGATCTGGTACACTGGATTGCTATGGCAATGAACGAGGATACACTGCAAAAGACAGCTCTGCCCGATGACGGGACTGAACCGATCGAACAGCCCGCACGCCGCCGCTTCCGGTTTGTCGGAATCGGCTCCTGCGCCGCGGGCGGCTGTTCGTCACAACAGATTCCCTGGTGCCAGGTGCTCTGGATCGTGGTCATTCTGGCCTTCACGATCATGGGGCTGGCCGGCTGCGGCAACCTGGAGATCAGCAGCGGACCGTTGCTCTCCAACGTGGCCGTTGAACCGGCCTTCATCTCGCCCAACGCCGATGGCACAGACGACGTGACCGAGATCTTCTACAGCCTGCGGCGACCGGCGACCATCAGCATCTATTTCGAAGACGAAGACGGCGAGCGCACCTATTTTCGGCGGGAACGGCGGCGTTCCGAGGGCGACTACAGCGTCTATTGGGGCGGCGTCGTGGACGAGCCGACGGTGGTCGAGACCGATGGCGGCTTGTTTGAGATCGTCAGCCGCGTTCTTGACGATGGCGAATACACCTGGGTCGTCGAGGCCGTTGATGACGGCGGCGATCTGGAATCGGCCAGCGGCAAGATCACGCTGCAGGACGCCGACACCGACGTGCCTGAACTGCACAATTTTGCCGTCGTCCCTCAGGTCTTCCGGCCCAATCAGGACGGCCTGCGTGACGACTGGGTCAGCATCGGCTACTATCTGACCAAGGACGTGGAAGAGGTATTGCTCTACCTCATCGATCCGGCCGACCCCGGCTTCCGCTTCTTCATCCCGGAAGAACCGGGCGTCGTCAAGACCACCGAGCGGGGCTACCACGAATATCGCTACGAAGGCGGCGTCGATCTCAACGCCGAGCCGCCGCCGGACGGCACCTACCAGATCATCGGCGAAGCGCGAGACAGGTCCGGCAATGCCGTGCGCGTGACCCAGGAACTGACCATCGAAGAGGGCGGCAAGCCGCGGGCCGACGTGGCCCAGGGCGAGATCGACTGGATCGACGAAATCAACCGCGTGGTCAGCGTGCCGCTGGGCGAGAAACTCTGCTTCACCGCCATCGTCACCAATGAAGGCACTGTGCCCATTCGCACCACCGGACCGTGGCCGGGGCAGGAGTATAATTTCTCCGAGAACTACAACACGCTGGCCGCCGACGGCCACGAGGAGTGGTTTCAGCAGGCCGGCGTCTGGCGCTTCGGCATCAACTTTGACACCACCGGCATCGACTTTCCCTATCGCTGGGCCGTCGGTCGACAGGAGGATCTGGAGAAGCGCATCATCGACGGCCAGGAGCAGTGGTATCTGCTGCCCGGCCATTCGGGCGAGGTCAGCGGCTGCATCGTGATGGATGAGAAGCCGCCGGTCGGCACCAACTTCTGGTGGGGCGGTCTGATCCACGAATTCGTCGGCGTGGCCAACAACTACATCGACCGCATTTCGGTCCCTGTCGGTGCGCCGTAGACCTGATGAGCAGGAATGGATAGAACACGGATGACGCGGGTTTCGGCGGATAACGACGGATTTTTCCTGATTTATCAGCGAGAATCTGAGTAATCCGCGTCATCCGTGTCCCATTACAGATAGCCATGAGACTAGCCGTCGTCATTGTCAACTACAACGTACGCGACCTGCTGCGCGCCTGCCTGGCCAGCGTTCAGGCATCGGCCGCGTTGACCGCGGACAAGCTTCGATGTTGACATAATCGTCATCGACAACGCCAGCCACGACGACAGCGCCGCCATGGTCGCGTCCGCCTTTCCCGACGTACATCTCATCGCTCTGGACGAAAACATCGGCTTCACCGGCGCCAACAACCTGGCTCTCACCCAACTCGGCTTCAACATCGCCGCCACGCACCCTGTCACCCTGTCACCCTGCCACCTTGTCATGCCCGACCACGTCCTCCTCCTCAACCCCGACACCGAGGTGGTCGACGACGCCCTCTGGCAGATGGTCGATTTTCTCGAAAGCAATCCATCGGCAGGCATCTGCGGCGCAAACCTGATCTACGGCGATGGCAGCTTTCAGCACGGGGCCTTCCATTTTCCGTCGTTGGCCCAGGCGGCAATCGACCTCTTTCCGCTGCCGGCTGTCCGCGGCATGCATCGTCTCCACGACAGCCCGCTCAACGGACGCTATCCGGCCGCGCTCTGGCAGGGCCATGAGCCGTTTCCCGGTCGACTTCGTCCTCGGCGCGGCGCTGATGGCCCGCGCCGAAGCCATATCGTGATGTCGGCGGTCTGGATGACGAATACTTCATGTACTGCGAAGAGATGGACTGGTGTCTGCGTTTGGCCAACGCCGGCTGGGGCGTCTACGCCGTGCCCGACGCGCAGGTCATTCACCACGCCGGCCAGAGCAGCCGGCAGGTGCGCTGGCCGGCCTTCGAGCGCCTGTGGCGCAGTCGTTTCCGCTTCTACGCCAAGACACGCTGACCGCTATCCCGTCGCCAACCAATTCTGGCTGCGGCGACTCGTGCATTGTTCGCTGCGCCTACGCGCCGCCGCCGCCCGCCGCCGCTTTGCCGCCGGCGTGATCAGCGGCTCTGATCTAGGCGACGAACTGGCCGCGTACGATGCAGTTATGAAAATGTAGAGAGAAGGGGTGATTAACGGTTAATGGTGAATTGATAGTGCTAATGGTCAATGGTCCGCCGTTAATCGTTGAGCATGATCAATTCACCATTAACCGTTTTTCCCCTTGTCATCTTGTCACCTGTCAGGAAAACCATGCCGAACCACCCGCCCGCCCTCATCGCCGTCATCCTCACCAAGGATGAAGTGGATCACATTGCCGATTGCGTCGCCAGCCTGCGCGATTGGGTGGATGCCGTCGTCGTGTGGGATTCGGGCGTCAGCGACGCGACCGTGATGGCGGCACGCGAGGCCGGCGCGTTGGTCGTGCGACGTCCGTTTGACAACTTCGCCGCGCAGCGCCAGGCCGTGCTCGACACGGTCGATGCACGCTGGATCCTCTTTGTGGATGCCGATGAGCGAGCGACGCCGGAGATGGCGGATGAGGTGCGACACCTGATCGAGGACGAGACGATCAACGGCTACTGGATCCCGCGTCGCAATTTTATCGTCGGCTACGAGATGACCGCGGGCGGCTATTTCCCCGACTATCAGCTCCGGCTGCTGCGACGGGATGCGTCAAGGCTACGTGGCCGAGCGCGAGGTCCATGAGATCGTCGACGTGGGCGGCGCAGAGGGTTATCTCGACCAGCCCGCTCATTCACTACAACTATGCTACCTGGCCCCAGTTTTTCGAAAAGCAACGCTTCTACGCCCGCTACGAAGCGCGTATCCTCGCCGCGCGTGGCATTCGCCCACGCCCCCACAACTTCGTCCTGCAACCGCTCCGCGAATTCCGACGCCGATTTATCACGCTACAAGGCTGGCGCGACGGCCGGCAAGGGCTGCGCCTGGCGCTGCTGCTGGCCTGGTACTACGGCTTTATGCCCTACTGGATCATGCTGACAGAACCGGAACGTTATGGCACATAAGGCCACTGCCGTCCAGAGCTTCTGGCCCCTTCCACAGGCTCAGGGTTGGCCAGTGAACTTGTGGCCGATCTGCATGAGGCCTCTGTGGCGCCGGAGGTCGTGGGCGTAGTAGGTCTGGTCGCCGTTCACGGTTGCACTGCCGAAATTGGTCTCCAGTACCGTGCTGCCCAGGTCTGGTCGGAGCTTGTCGAAGAGCAGGCCGTGCAGATAACGGAATTCCTCGTCGCCGCCCACAACCTCTTTTTGCACGGGCTACACGCTGCGTACTGAAAGCCTACCCTGAGCCTGCCGGAGGATAGTAGTACTTGGTGATGATGGCCTGCGTAGCAGCGATCGCCGATGCCTGCACCGGCTCGACCTCATAAGCGACGGCGGGCAGATACAGCCGCCTCGGTTGCTGAGCGGGTCGAAGTGCCGGATTGCGCCCCTCGCTCGCCGCCGCCACACTCACCGGCGTGATCGACACGTCGTCCAACTGGAACGTCCCTGTCTTGCCGCTGAACCAGAGCCGCAGGCGACCATCCCATGTCGTGCCGCTGAAGCCGGAGGCCGTGAAGATGTACTCAAAAGTCTGCCAGTTTGAGGTCAAGTCGGCAACTTGGCCGTACAAGCCATAGCTGTTGTAGGGCGAGACATGCTTGTGCAGGAAGATCTCCATGTCCTGGCCGTTCTCGGACTTGGCGTCGAAGCGCAGCACGTACTGGATACCGGCTTGTAGGCTGAAGTTGGATTGGTAGAGTTGGATGTTGCTGCCTGTGGCGCCGATAGCTACCTGTGCCGCTTGGCCGCATGGTCCGCTTGCCGTACTCAGCGAGGCGCTGCCGTTGCTGTAGAAGCTCCAGCCGGTCGTCTCGGCGGCGAAATCGCCGTTGGTCACCAGGTTGCCTGGCGGCACGCCGCACCCGCCCAATACCGGCGTGTGTGTCGGTGTCACAGTGGGCGTTGCTGTAGCAATCGGCGTATTCGTCGGCGTGGCCTGTGTCGTGGGCGTACGGGTGGCGGTCGGACTGCCGCCGTGGATCGGCTGGTTCCTGAGCGTGGTCACTTCGGCGGCACTGACGCCGCAAGCGTAGACGGCGACCCTGTGCAGTTCGTCCAGCCAGGGCCGGCTGCCGTCCACTTCATTGCCGCAGGATCAGCTTAGCGTTAGCGGTGTGTGCGAGGTCAGTGTAGATGGA
Organism: uncultured Chloroflexia bacterium; assembly: GCA_963698255.1. Taxonomy (GTDB): domain Bacteria; phylum Chloroflexota; class Anaerolineae; order Caldilineales; family Caldilineaceae; genus JAWKOK01. The sequence goes on from CAVOQD010000034.1 coordinate 167,701, forward strand.
CTCAGGCAGTCCGAGTAGGGCCAGAATCTGAGTTTGAACCGGTGTCAGCGGCGTGAGATGGACAATGTGCTGACCTGGCAATGCGACCGAAGTCAACGTGATAGGTTTAAAGGCTCGTAAGAGTCGCTCGGTAGTGGGTCGATGGGTCGAGCGATTGGGATTGCCCTCATAGAGACCAGTCAGGGATTCCTGCTGGCTGTGCAGTTCACGTCGCACAACGAACTCGACTAGAGTGAGCAGGCGCAGGGCCAGGGAAAGGAGGCGAACCAGCCCAATCATGCGGTCTTGCCGATGAACATAGAGTGGGCGTAGACCGAGGGGACGATTCTTGAGCCGGGAGAAGTTGTGCTCATGAAGCGGTCCTTCTCGATAGACACGCACAGCATCCTCAAGTGAGAATTGCGCAGTCGGATAGTTGGTCACAAACAAGCGCCAGCCCAGTGTACGCCGAACCTGCTTGATAGCATCGTCATCAGGTGTGACATGGAGTTGATAGCGCACTGTGGTTTCTGTCCGTGCCGGTCGCTCCTTGTACTTGCGTACGTGGCGGTGGTTCTCCTGGCGTTCATAGGTGATAGTGAACAAGTCAGCAACACGATGCCGTTTGAGGATGGCGTCAACCGCTGCCTGTAACGGTGCCAGTTCCGACCACTGCCGTCGCCCTCGACCGGGTGGCGGCGTCAAAGCCAGCAATTCGTCTTGTGCTCGCTGCAACCGTTGAGACAGACCCTTGGCTTGTGCGTTCGGCCAAGTTGGGCGAGTAGACAACCAGCACTCGTTCGTCCCACTTGACTGGTTTGCCCTCGACCTCGGCTTCTTGGCTACGGACTGATTCGAAGGCACGAGCCAACAGCCGTCTGTCAGGCTCTTCGAGTTCTTGGTCGTAGATGTCGGTGAGCGTCTGCTGCTCAGCCCAGACTGGTTCGAGCAAGTCGTGCAAGAACTGTTCCTGCGTGCCCTTTTTGCTCAACGGTACGAGATAGAAGTCGGTGCCGGCCGCCAGCGCAGCCCGAATCACCAACGCTTCCATCTTGCTGTCACCAACATAGAGCAGACCACGTCGTTGTAAGACCTGTCGACTCTGCTCGATGACGGGCAGGTAGAGACCGTCATCAGCACGGTTGCCTGGAACAACCAATGTGGCCAGCGGCATGCCCAGTGGCGCCAAACTGCTCATCATGACTTTGAACTGGGCCAGGTCGGGTCGATGATCTTTGCTCTGGCCGTATCGCACCAGTGGTTTCCCTTCGGTATCGTGGTAGAGCGCAGCGCTGGTGCTGTCGACATGAACTCGTTCTTGTGGCAATTCATAGACCTGCATGACCTGTTGTCCCAGTTCGATTTCCAGGGTCTCCCAGGTCGCATCGTCACTCAGGTAGCTCAGCACGTCGCCTAGGCGGTCATCCGTGAAGTCTTGAGCACTCACTCTCTCAGGCAACAGATACTTGTAGCGTCTTGATCTGTTCCGCAGCCCAGCTTTCTACATAGCTCAACCGGTGATCCGCTTGCGAAAGTACATAGCTCAGCCAACCGACGACCGTCCAGCCTACACTCAGACCTTGACGATTCCCGTGAGGCTGAACGATCTCATCAATGATCTGGGGAATGCCCATTACCCGTTGCTGCCACACTAGCAGCGGAACGTCATCAACTCGGTACGTTTGGATTTCTGCTTCTGTCGTCATGACAGAAGTCTAACGCTATTTCGCTTTTAAGGTGCAAAACCGTCGAAACTAGAGTAGGATCATTCCCAGTACCAGACAGGTTGATGCCAGTTCTGCCGTATGGCGAAAATGATTTGCAGGATTGAAATGTGTCGAAAAAGGAGAGTGTGCATGACAAATCAGCGGACAAGAGAGCCAGGGCCGCCAATGACGCCATACCCAGAACAGCGAGAAAGGATGCGCAAACTCTATTGTCGACGCTCTTCGATGCTTGTGCATACCAAATACGCATCGCAACCCAGACAACTGATCAGAAGCAATGCAACTACCAATGCCAATGATGGCACTCACCACGGAGAAATCCCCATACATACGCCGATCCAAGTTATCGCACGGCCATTGTAGATGGGAAGAATCGGCTTTCATATTGCGCCAGTCGATGATTCAACCAGTGCATTCCTGCGACAGCTTTCGAGCTGGTGGCGGACAGGGCAAAACTATCCTGATGCCACGTCGAAATTCTGTTCTCGGATGGCGGAGGCATCCGTACCTACACTTCGTCCCGCATGCTGAACCACACACCGTCGCAGGATCAAATCAAGGAGCTATTCGAAGTCCACAGAGTTTGGCGTGCCGTCGGCCCCGGACCAGATGGGTCAGGTTTGTGGTGGCGGCACAGCTTGTCGAGGTCAGCGAGGGCTTGCTGTTGTTGTCCGTGGTTGTGCTGCGCAGGCGCACATCGTATTGGGTGACCGCACTGCCGTTGGGCTCGCCATGGCCCAGCGTCATATTGCGAAACAACGAACCATTGGAGATGCTGACGATGCGAGCCGGTCCGCCCTGGCCGGCGCTGGTCGGCTTGACCCACGCCTCCAGGGTCACTGCGTCGGTCCCCTGCACCGTTGTGATGATTCTGCTCGCGACACCAGCCATGGAATCCCAGGCCGCTGCCGCTGACCCAACTCATATGCCACTACGACAATTGAATGGCGCCGATGAGAAGCAGGAGCAACAACCAAATGTACAGTTCGATAATGACTTTTCGACGGAGAGATGCATCGTCTGCTACCGCGCGTCTCGCTTCTTCAGGATTCCCCAAATAGCGGATCGCAAAGATGCTCCGCGTCCAGCCCGACTTGAGCATGAACAGATCCTGGCATGCCATTGGGTCCTTATGGCATTTTCGTATTCGTATTATGCCGAATCCAACAAGGCAAATGGATATCAGAAACATCCACACAATGACCTCCAATAGCAGATGCACTCAACGGCCACACCAAGTTCCATAGCATAATCCAGGCAGTATCGCTTTTCCAACATCATAGGCTGGTCCGATAAACGGACCAGCGTTTCCTGAAAGTCTTGACGTGGTCTCCACAGCAATCGACTCCCAGACGGGAGCAGTATTCCCGTTGATGGCTTCCTTGATAGGAATGACCACATCGACCACCAAATCCGTAGCTAAGCCAACACCTGTGTATCCGAGTCCGGCTGCAAACACGAAAGGCGCCGCCGGGCCAGTTCCAGGAGATGCGGCCATAATCATTGGACCAGCATCCGTGCCCGCACTCAAAGCTGCGAGTCCAAGCCCCAGCTTATCAACCTTGGATGAATCGAACGATAGATAGTTGTGTTTGACGCCCGAACCGGTACTGTATGACTGACCGGCCCCCGTCATGTGGTAATTGCCATGGCCGAAGTTACGCGCCAAGGAGGCAAATTGACTTTCTGTAAATGACGCGCTGATATTGAATGTCTTGATTCCCTCATTTCCGACTTGAGCACTGAAATTGGTCCCTTGCACCCCAATCGTCCCGTTCGCTCCTCGATGGAATACACCCGAGAATTGCGTCATACCAATCGGTCCCGAAAACGATGATGCATGAACCTCGTAGCCATCTTGTGCTTGTTGCAGGGTGTATAGCCATCCCCAGAGACCATCATGCGATCCCCCGCTACCGAAGTGGGATTCAACACAGGCCCAGCCTTCACAGCCGTAGTGCTGCATGATCTCGTCATTCGTGTAATATCCACTCGGATCACTATACGTCAGCGGATTGCCCAGCGCATACATATAACGATTGTAGGCCAATATCTGCTCCGGATCGGGCACCAGCGTGTCGGGACTCACGAACTGGCCGATGGTCGGGTCGTAGTAGCGGGCATTGTAGTAGTAGAGTCCGCTGCCGTCCAGCTTCTGACCGGTGAACTTGTGCTCGGTGGTCACGGGGCCGCTGTCTCGTTGGCGGCCGAAGGCGTAGTATTTCTGGTCGGTGATGACGGCGCCGCTGAGGTTGGTCTCCATGACGGTGCTGTCCAGGTGATCGCCGTGCAGGTAGCGGAACTCGCCGCCTTTTGCCATGGCCACGCGCTGGTTGCCGAAGTAGTAGTACTTGGTGACGGCGGTTTCAGGAACGGCCGTCCAGTTGATGTGCCAGTTCATGCCATTGGCCTGCGCCGGCGTCAGGCCGGCGCCGTCCGAACGCCGCACATAGACACGGAAGCCGCTCTGGGTCGGCTGGTAGATGGATGTCGCCCCCACCGCCATATAGTGGGCGCTCGATCCCCCCAACGATGTGGCGTAGACCGGGATGGCCTGGTTGCCGCAACCGCTCGTGTTGACGTCCAGATAGATGGCGGCGCTGCCATACGACTGCCAGTTGGTGTTGCCTGTGACTGTCTTGCCGGCGCACAGGCCAGGTGTGACCGTCGATGCCGCCGACCCTGTCCAGTTGATATGCCAGTTCCAGCCATTGGCCTGCGCGGTCGTCAGACTCACGCCGTCCGCACGCCGCACGTAGACACGAAAGCCATTCTGGGTCGGTTGGTAGATGGCCGTGGCGCCGGTCGCCAGCCAGTGTGCGCTCGATCCGCCCAGCGAGGTGGCGTAGATCGGCGTGGCGCCAAAGCCGCAACCGCTGGTGGCGACGTCCACGTAGATGCCCGCTCCATATTGCTGCCACGCCGTATTGCCCGGACTGGTCTGCCCGCTGCATTGTCCTGAGGCAGCGGTTCCGCTGGGCAACGCCATCCATTCGATATGCCAGTTCCAGTTGTTGGCCTGTTGCGGCGTGATGCCCGAGCCATTGACAAACTTCACGTAGACGCGAAATCCATTCTTGGTCGCACCATAGATCGACGTGGCGCCTGTGGTACTCCAATGGGAACTGGAGCCGCCCAGGGCGGTGATGTAGACCGGCGTGCCGGTGAACCCGCATTGGCTGGTATCCACGTCCAGGTAGAGACCACTGCTCCCGTAGCTCTGCCAGTTTGTGCTGCCCGTTGTCGTGCGGCCGACGCAGCCCGAATTTGCCGACCCGGCATCGACGGATGCAGCCTGGGTGGCCAGGTAGTCGCTAGGGAGCTCGATATCGACAGACTGTGTGGAGCGGCCGGCGCTCACAAAGTCAAAATCAGCCCCTGGCATGAGGGTGTCGGTTGATTCTTGGTCGGCATCCAAAACGGCTGCCGCCGCAACACCCGTCGTCGTAGTGGCGGCGACCTCCACCTCATAGTAGCCGTTGATGTAGTAGGTGGTGTTGCCGTTGCTCACCTTCTTCACCCGTTGGCCGTCGGGACTGTAGGCGTATTGTTCGCTGACGCCGTTGCCTGTGACCGAGACCAGCCGGTTCTCGCTGTTCCAGGCCAAGGTCTGGGCTGAACTCAGCCCCTTGTTGCGCACGGTCATGTTGCCGTTGGCGTTGTAGTCGAAGCGATCAACATTTGCTACCTTGTTCACGGCATGGCGATGCGACGCTGTCGTAGGTGTAGTTCGTGCCCTCGAAGGCGGCAAAGTTGCCCGTTCCCTGCCAGGTGTACGTCCTGCCGAAGGCGTTGGTCACCCGGTTGGCATCGTCGTAGCTGAAGGTGAATGACGCCCCGCCGCTGTTGTTGTACAGTTCGTTCAGCGTCTTGACGTTGGCAAAGCTGTCGTATCCATATTGCAGACGCAGGCGATTGTATCCCGAGGCCGTGGTGGACACGCGAATTTCACTCAATAGATGGTTGCCGTTCACGCTGTTGGTCTTCCAGCCATAGTAGTTCTGGATGCGCCACAGAGGAGCGTTGCCCACAGGCATGCGCATGGAGACCAGTTGCCCGGCTTCGTTGTAGTGCACGCCGTTGGCCATGCCCGCACTGCCGGCCACGCCGTCGATCAACACGCCCTGTCGGCTGCTCGTCAACCGAAAGGGCAAGCCCATGCTGTTGACCGACGTGGTCACTTCGTCGCCGTCCGGGTAGGTCACGCTGGTGGGCCGCAGGAAGGCGTCGTAGTCATAGGTCGTGGCGTAGCTGGCCTGGGGCGCGCCGGCGATGCGCACGGTCTCGCTTTCAAGCAGGCCGTCGTTGTCGTAGATCAGGTTGCGGCGATAGCTGTTGTCGGCATACTTGACCTCGGTCAACTGCCCCGTGCTCTTGCCGCTGCTCCCGTAGCTGTAGTTGGCCGTCATCGTGCCGCCGCTCAGCGTGCAGTTGGTTCCCTTGGCCGTCACCTGCCGGGTCAGTTGGTTGTAGCCGTCGTAGGTCAAGGTGCTGACGCTGCCGCAGGCGTCGGTCTGCGTCTTGAGGTTGCCCAGCCGGTCGTAGGTGTAACTCCATACGCCCAGGTCCGGGTCGTTCATGGATATCTTGCGCCCCAGTTTATCATAGGTCAAGGTCGTGGCGCCCAGCCCGCCGGCCTGGTCGACGCGTGTCAGGTTGCCGGTCACGTCGTGGGTCAGCACCACCTCAGCCTCGCTCACGCCGTTGCTACTGTAGTTGCGCAGACGTAATAGATTCCCCATGCCGTCATATTGGGTCCAGCGCAGCCACTTGCTGGATTCGCCCCGGCCCACCGCCTGCACCTTGACTTTGCGCGGCTCGTAGACGTAGTTGGTCACCTGCCCATGGGGCGCGGTCACGCTTTTGGGCCGTCCCAGTGCGTCGGTTTGGGTGAATGTGTGGCCCACGCTGCCCCAGTTCACGGCCACGTTGAGATACTGGCTGCCGCTGCGCAACTGGGGCACGGACGTACGCACAACCTCGCCCAGTCCATTGTAGGCGTAGTTGACCTGGATCTCCTGGTTGACGCCGTTGCTTGCCGTGCTGCACGTTTGTGCTTCAGCACTGTCATAGGCCGGCCAGCCCGACGGCGCAGACCCCAATGACCAGTTCTCGTAGACCGCCTGCTCGGCCACCAGTTGTCCCAGCCCGTTGTAGTGGCGGCGTGCCAGGTTGCCGAAGCAGCGCGGCGCCCCCCACTCGCTCACGATGAAGGTTGCGTGGCCGGCATCCGGCGCTCGGTAGGACCAGAAGGTCTTGGCGCTGGAGACATTGTCCCAGCGCTGGGTGATACGTCCAAATTGGTCATACGCCTGCCGGGTGCAGACGCCGTTGACCGCACACTGTTCCTCCAGCGATCCCCAGTGGCCGCCCGCTGCCGTGGCCGCCGTGCCGTTGACCCCGAAGTATTTGGCCGTCTGCGAACGGCTGCCCAACCATTCGCCGGTCACGAAGAGATTGAAGACGCCGTCGTAGGTGTAGACTTTGTCATAGCGCACACCGCCGTGCACCTTCTCCTTGGTCAGGTTGCCGTAGCCGTCGTACCAGTACTGGGTGACCACCCAATTCGGATCCGTATCGCTGAACGACTGCGCATTGGAACAGTTCACGGCTCGTTGCACCCGGATCGGTTGGTTGCCGGTCGCTTGCGCTGCGTAGTTTGTGCTGTCAGCGTAGATCGTGCGCGTTTCGGCGACGCAAGCTCCGCCTGCGTCGAGCGTCCGCACCCGCCCCGGCAGGTTCACCATGTACTTGCCCGGCGGCGCATAGAATCCGTTGGCGTATTCGGTCACCGTCTGGCGCTGGAGGACATTGTCGGCATACTCCTTGACATGGGTCACATTGCCGAACTGTTGGTTGCCCTGGTGCGTCGTCCTGTATTCATAGTCGCTGCGATTGACGGCTCCGTCCACTTGGCTGACCGTCTGTTCCAGCCGCACCCACATGGGCGGCGTCACTGGACCGCTGCCCGTCTGGTAACGGCTCGACGCCCGATTCACATCGCCGTTGGCTTCCCATCCGCCGTTGCGATACCAGAAGGCCAGCCAGACCGACACTTCCTGCGAGAGTTGAAGGCCGCTGCCGTCCGAGACCGTGCGCTGCTTGACTCGCCCGCAGCGCGGGTCCGGGTCGCTGCGCAGACCGCTGGCCTGGGCGCAGGCGTTCTCCACAAACTCTATGCGTACGATGTTGGTCTGGCTATTGGTGTCGTAGGTGCTGATGGTTGCGTCGGCAAAGCCCAGAAATTGGCCTGAACCGGAGGCAAGATGACCATGGTTGGCGCCCGCATCGTATCTGTAGGTCACGCGATAGCTGTTGCCTATGCCGTCTACGCTTTGAGTCTCGAAGACCGGGCGTTTGTTGAGTCCCTGGTCGCTCCCGCATGAACTGGTATCGCAGGTCACATGGACGGCGCCGTAGATGAATGTGATGGCGCCGCCCCAGCCGTTATTGGCCGTCTTCAGGAAATCACGATTACTGCTGTTGCCCTGATCCTCGTAGCTGAAACTGTAGGTCTGAAGCGTGCCGCCGTCTTCTCCCTTGTGGGCAATGTTGGCAAGGTGAAGTCGCCGATCACCGGCTCGATAGACCGGCGTCAGATGGTAGCCACGCAGTGTGCGCCATTGGCCATCGGAATGCCGCACCTCGACGGTCATGGCGCTCAGCCGCTTGTCGGTGTACCAAGGCATGGTACGGTCACGAAGGCCGGTCCCTTCGATGCCGATGTCTGTGCGGCCGCTCGCATAGGCGAAACTCACCCGTATGCGCATAGAGCCTTCACTCTGACCGCTCCACAGAATCTGGTCGGGCAGAATCTGGCGTGTGTACCAACCCTGCGTCTCCTCGATATCGCTGCTGATGCCTTCGTGCTCCCAATCCCACTCATTGCGATACTTGAAGAGCATGCGATTCTGCTGCGGATCCTCCACCTCGCGCAGATACCAGCGCACGGTGCGCCGTTGGCCATTGCTGTAGAGCGTGGCGCTCTCGCTGGTCGCATCCGGCGTCGTATCGCCGCCATAGGTCAGATCGCCAAATCGGTAGGTCGTGCCGTCGGTGGTGGTGATGACCCACTGGCCGAAGCCGTGGGGGCCGCTCGACGCCTGCTCATGCGTGATGCGTGCGAAGATCTCGGGGTCGGTGCCCCAGCGCCCCTCGACGTTGAAGAGCGCCATGCTCTGGCCGTTGAGCACCAACGAGTAGCGCTTGTCGGCATCCGTCAGCGCGCCGCCGTAGTCGCCGTCGGTGCGCACGATGTAGCTGATACCGTTTAGGTTCCAGCCCAAACCGACAGGACTTGCCTGGGTATAGATCTTGTTCACATCGCCTTTGACAAGCGCCTCGCGGTAGAGGTTGTCCACCGACTGGCTCGAATAGCTCAGGCTCAGCCCAGGCGTCAGCCCGCCCAGTCCGGCCGGCGCTTCGATGGCGTAGTTGACGGCCGCACTGCCGTAGAGCTCGCTCACCGTGAACGCTTTGACGTTGGGCAGTTGCCCGCCGCTGGTCTCGACCGGGATGCCGCTGTCCTGGGCGACGGCGCCGTCGCTGAAGTGGGGGAACCAGGCCCGCACATGCTGCTCAATCGGGTCGTATTCGCTCTCGATGATCGCCCAGGCGTCGTCGGCGTTGTCTCGGGAAAGAACCCGCAGTTCTTCGCCGTTGACGCCTTGTTGCACCAGTGCGCTCACATCCAGATCCACCAGCACCGGCTCTTCGAAACCCTCAACCTCGACGCCATTTAGGTCTGCGTCCATCTCCCAATATTTGTAGGTCTCAATCCCGCCGACCTCGCTGGTTGGTGGCGATTCAGAACCGCCACCTTCCTGCCAGTCATACCCTCGCGTGTAAATGAACACTGTCCCCGGCTGCGCGCTCTCGGGCGGCACGAGCAGACTCACATCCTCGTAGCTGTTGGTCAGCGCCGTGCCGTTGACGCTCTGCACCGCTTCCACCGTGGCCTCGGAGGGGTTGCCGCGCCGCTCGATGACGGCCATCAGCAGTTCCGAGACAGCTGGGCCGACCTCATCGCCGAAGACGGCTGCTTGCACGGCGTCGACAACCGGCAACGCCACATCCTTGGCCTTGGGCGCTTTGACCACGACACGTTCGGTGAAGGTCTCGCCGGAGCCGAGCGCCGGCAGCGTCCAGGTCAGTTGGGCGTTGCTGCCGCCGCCCACAGGCGAAAGCCAGTCCGGCAGCGTCAACGCCACAGTCAGACCGGCCACATCTGCATCGCCCAGTGGCTCAACCTGCACCGTCAACTGGGTGGCGCTATTGGGCGTCAGCACCGTCTTGCGCGCGCTTACGCGCACGATTACCGGCGCCGGCTCGGCTTCCGGGTCGATGGGCGCTTCAGGAACCTCGGGTGTTGCTGTCACAGCCGGTGTTGCCGTGATCTCCGGGGTTGTGCTGACCACCGGTGTAAGTGTGACTTCCGGGGTCGCCGTGACGATTGCCGTAGTCGTGATCACTGGGGTCGCAGTTTCCTGGGGTGTGACCGTAATCTCCAGCGTTGCTGTCACTTCCGGCGTAGCTGTGACTTCCAAGGTCGCCGTGACGGTAGCCGTCGCACTCACAATTGGCGATGCTGTAGCCTCCGGCGCGGCCGTGATCTCTGGGGTCGCAGGTCCTTCGGGCGTGGTCGCGCTCTCCAGCGTTGCTGTCACGACGTCGCTGGCCTGCAACTGCTCGGTCCGACCGGAATCCGAAATCTGTGGCAGATAGAGCGCCGCCCCCTGCGATGGAGCGACATTGCCGTCTACCATGTCGCTATCATCTGCAGCGCCCTCTTGCCATCGGTTCCCCGCCAGCCAGGTGCGCGCATATGCCATAGCCGGCCATTCCGGGCCGGCTGGCCCTGCACGCTGTTCGTTCTCCGTATTGGCAAAGGGTATGGATGAGGCGACAATGGGCGAGAGAGCGGACTGCAACAGCGCAAAAATCAGGGCAATATGCAGCCACAGACGAACGGTGCGAAACAAAACGGGGGACATCGGAACCTCCTCAGGGGCTAAGAGATTGTTCGTTTCATTCAGTTGTTGCGGCCGGCGCTGCCAACCTCAAACGAATTGCTATCTAGCTTACACTAAACTGACGGGTGGGCGCAAATCAGCAAAAACGATGGCCATTCAGCCGTGCCAATCACCGATCTGTCGGAGCCGGAGTGTATCGTTAGCGTCTGACTTTCACGTAAAACCCGGATGTACAATCAGTTGATGCGGTGATCGATCTGTCGATCCGCTAGTCGGGACTGCCCACCGCACTTCTTCGTATTCAATTGAACCCCAGACCATTCCGGTCCTGGGAAAGCGAATCAATCTGCAATTGAAAGGACTTCAAAGATGAACGTTAATCGGACGCGCCGGATCCTCTCCGGCATTGTTGTGGCCCTGATCAGCGTAACCATGGTTTTCCTCTCTGTGCAAGCCCAGTCAGACGCGCCCATCGATCCTGGCGTGGCGGAATTCGGCGCGGACGCATTTGTGCGTATTCTCCTCGAAAATTGTCCCAGTTGCGATATCGACGACGCCGAGGCTGCATCGAGCGATAAGACGATCCTGCGGGTGGAGTTCATCGGCGGCGGCGCTGTGCAGCGCGAGGCGGTTGAACGGATAACCGCACAGTGGGCCGAAGAGACATCCATCGACTTCCAATTTGGCGCCTTTGAGCAAGCCGACATTCGGATTGTGTTTGACGCAGAGAATGCTGGAACTGCTGGAACAGAAGGGCTTGCAGAAAGTGCGGTCACCGTTCTCGTCGGCACCGGCGACACAAGTCGTCTTAACGTTCGCTCCGGCCCCGGTGCAGACTTTGCCCTCATCGGCAAAGCCTATAACGGCTCTCGCTATGACGTCGTCGGGCGCAATGCTGCCGGCGATTGGCTTCACCTCTTGACGCCCGAACTTTCGAGCCAACGTGGTTGGGTCTCAGCCAAGTATGTTGAACCGTCAGGCGATCTGTTTGACGTTCCCGTGGTTGCGAATGAAGGCGCGATTGATGACGGGGCGAGCCGCGCCAGAACGGCTCTTTCTGACCCGTCTCCAACGACGCTAACTGGTAAACTTGCCGTGCCTGTATGGAATGCGGGGAATGGAACGTACTCGGTCTACGTTGTGGACGCCGATGGAACCAACCTGCGAACAGTCGTCGAGAATGCAAGCTCTCCGGCATTGAGTCCGGATGGTACACAGCTTGCCTATCGAGACTGGGAGCGTGACAATCGCGGCATTGTGATCGCCAATTCAGACGGGAGCGAAGCAACACGCCTCACAGATTTCCTGGAAGATCTGTTGCCCTCTTGGTCTCCGGATGGGAAGCGCGTCATCTTCTCGTCGTATCGAGAGAACGATCGAAAGTCACGCATCTACTATTTGTGGGCCGACCAGCAGAACGATTGGGTTTTGAAGCGGGGTGAAGAGTCAGTCTATGGCGAGGATCCATACTGGATGGCCGACGGTCGCGTTGCGTATGTATTGCACAACCTCATTCCCGAGGATCAGTTGCTGACAATGGAGAGCGACGGTTCAGACCCCGATGTCCTGTGGAATGATCTGACTGTTCGCAGCCCGGCGGCCTCATCCGATGGCGGATTCATCACCATAATGTCGATGCGAAGCGGAAACTGGGAGATCTACCGCTTGAATGCTGACGGCTCCGGCCTGATCCAACTGACCGACAATCCGGCCCAGGACGGATTGCCTACCTGGTCTCCGGATGGGCAGTCCATCGCATTTGTCAGTGACCGCGACGGAACTTGGGGGCTGTGGGCGATGAATGCCGATGGGAGCAATCAACGACTGCTCACGCCGCTTCCCGGATCGGTCGACGGCATTGTGCGCGACGAACTGGACTACGTCACCAATGGGTGGCTTGAGGAGCAGATTTCATGGAGCCCGTAGTGGTGTTCAAACCGCAGGGTTCATGTTGTCCTGAATTTCGTGCCAGCGTGAACCCTGTATGCGCGCCCACGCACTTCGATAAAACACGTTTCAATCGTTAGTCATGATACAATCCTGCTCTTACGGCCTTATTTGATGAAAAGGCCTGTTTACATCACGGTCCTGACCACCGACGGTCGTCGACAACAACGGAACAGTTTGACCCATGAGCATCGACAAGCTACTCTTTGCCCGAGAATTCGTGACAAACCTGCGTGAAGTGGGTGCAGTACTGCCGAGTTCTCGCTACTTGGGACGGGCAAGCGCCAGATACAGCAGGCCGGCGAATGGATTACGCCGCCCACTGCGCATTCTGGAAGCCGGCGCCGGTACAGGCTCGTTCACATGCGAGATCATTCCTCAACTGGAACCAGGGGATTGCCTGGACGCCATTGAACTGAACCCGACGCTCTGCGCACTGTTGCACGAACGGCTTAGCAGTAGCGGCTTGCTCGCCGATCCGTCGGTCGAGGTCAATCTGATCAACGGCGACCTGCTCACATTCCCGCTGGACACGAAGTATGACCGAATCATTTCGAGCCTGCCCCTAACCGATCTGCCGGTCGACTTCGTCGATCTAGTTCTTGGCGCAGATGATGGTGCTGCTAAAACCAGGCGGCGTCTTCAGCTACGTCCAATACGCCGCATTGGGCAAGATAAAGTACACTCTTGGCGGCGACAGCGCACGAGCGGTGATGGAGCAGAAATCGGCGGTGATGGATAAATACACCAAGCCGTATCAGTTCGAGCGCACACTCGTCTGGCGCAATGTACCGCCCACCTGGGTTTACTACTGGCGCAAACCAACGACTACCTGATGAGCAGTCGTGGACACTATTTTGGGGAGACGTTGAAGAAAAATGGAGAAGTTGATCGCCATTACGTTGTTCGAGCATCTCGAATGAAACGATTTCTACCTTGGCTACCCAATACGGCCACGCTGGCCTCGCTTGTTCTCGGCATCTCTGCCATCATCGTGCTGGCCGACCGCTATTTCATCACGGCGACGATCTTCATCCTTGTCGCCTCCGTTCTTGACGTGCTCGACGGCCAGTTGGCGCAACGGCTGAATGCCGAGAGCGCGATCGGCGCCCAACTCGACTCGCTGGCCGATATGGTCACGTTCGGCGTCGCGCCGACACTGCTCATCTACTATCTGATGGTCGACGTCGGCGTCAATCCCTATGTGGCGTTGAGCGGTTCCATCCTCTTTGCGCTTGCCGGGGCCATCCGTTTGGCTCGGTACAACGTGCTCGGCGCCGACCGTTCAGCCTATTTCTCGGGCATGCCGATTCCGCTTGGCTGTGCGCTTGTCATCACAGGAAGTTTCTGGCAACACTGGACCCTCGACATCTGGTGGATGATCATCGTCGCCATCGTCAGCTATCTCATGATCAGCCCGATCCCCTATCCGAAGGTCTATCATCTACATCTGGCGCCGCCTTCGGCCTGGTTGATCACGACAGCCTTTGTGCTGGTAAGCTGGCGTTTGCAGGGCTGGCAGGTCATCCCGTTCACCTTGCTGGTGCTCTATACGATTCTGGGGCCGATCTACGCGCATCGGGTCGATCAGCAACCGGACGAGGCGCCTTCGATCTCCTAGCTTCGAGAGTACGACACATAGAAATGGACTGACGATGATCCGCGCGCTGACAATTGCCTGGCAACAGATACGCCCCATTTTCCTGCTTCTCCTCAGCGCCACGCTTCTGAGCGTGTGGAGACGCTGGTGGCTGGCCGCGGCAGGACTTGGAACGCTCTTTCTCTGGAGTTGTTACTTCTTTCGCGATCCGGACCGGCTGCCGGACGACGGCGATCCGGCGATCATTCTGTCGCCGGCCGATGGACGCGTGCAACGGATCGAGGTGGTTGAAGAGCCGACCTTCTTCCAAGGCCAGGCCCGTCGTATCACCATCTTTCTGAGCATCTTTGACGTTCACGTTCAGCGGATGCCCTATGCGGGGAAAGTGGCCTGTGTGCAACATCGCCCCGGTTCATTCGCGCCGGCCTTCTCGTACAACGCCGACAACAACGAATCCAATCTGATGGGGCTAACGACGGACCGCGGCCCGTTGGCCGTTGTCCAGCTCACCGGCGCCATTGCACGCCGGATCATTTGCCATTGTGAAGTTGGGGATCGCCTGGAGCGGGGTGAGCGCTACGGCCTGATCAAATTTGGCAGCCGCGTAGACCTCTATCTGCCGCTTGATGTGGAATTGATCGTCCGTGAAGGGCAAACGGTTGCGGGCGGAAAGACAGCCGTGGCGCGCTGGCCGCAAGGCGACATCTAGCACCATCATGCTGACAGAATCGGAACGCTGCTACGTTTTGCCGCTGCAAGCAGATTTCTGTCCAGCGTCGCAATGGGGATGCCTTGCTTCATGGCGAGATCGAGGTAGGCCGCGTCATAACTCGACAGATTCTCCGCTCTTCCCAATGCCAACAGATCTTTCATCTTGCGCTCGACCCGCTCGTTCTCAACGACGATTGGGAGTTGCGCCAGTAGCGCTAGGAATCGAACGCTGCCGGCTTTCTCAAGCCGCTTTCTGCGTTCTGCGACCAGCAGAACATTGACAACCTCTAACGGCCAAATGGATGGCACGACCGCTGTACACTCGGTGAGTTTTCCGAGCACGGCGTCCGCATAGTCGCTTGCCTCATCTTGAAAACACCAAGACATGACAACTGAATTGTCTATCACGAAGCGACTGATCATCTATCGTCGTCCATCTTCGAGCATTTCGCGGATGGTAAGCCCATCAAGATCGTGTCCTTGCCTGAATCGGCGCAGCTCTGCAATGACCGCTTCGACGTCTTGTACAGATTCCGGATCGGGAGGAGACAAAACGGCGACGGGCACGCCATGTTTGCTGATGGTGATGTATTCTCCTTGCTGCACACGTTCAAGCAACTTAGGCAGGTGTGTTTTGGCTTCGTAAGCGCCAACAGTTTCCATGAAAACCTCCTTGAGACTAGTGTTAGACTAGTCTATCGCTGTCGGAGCCATTTGTCAATCTTCGGTTTTCATTCGGGTGTATTTCACGCCGGGGGGCACGTTGTCGCCCCGAATCTGAAATACATCCCTTTCATTCGGGTATAGAGTCTGGTTCGGAGTACATGCTTAGAGATACTGTCGGAACCACAGTCAGAATTCGTTCGATGGTCTCCTGGATCACGGATTCTGATTTGATCTCATTTCGGTTTCGTCTCTGCAATCAGAAAAATTGTGGCAATTGATCGTTACTCCGCCACCCGACTGACGCCGCCGACCCGCTCAACACGGATCAGATTCTCTGTGGCCTGCTCAAACGTGTCGTCGTGGCTGATGACGAAGAGTTGGTCCAGGTCGTGGACGCCCAGGATCTGCTGGGCCAGGGCGTCGCGGCGCTCGGCGTCGAGGTTGGTGGTCGGCTCGTCGAAGAAGGCCAGGTCGATGTTGCTCATGTGGCGCAGCAGGGCCAGGCGCACGGCAATCGCTGCGCTCATCTGCTCGCCGCCCGAGAGCTGGCTGAACTGGCGTTCGTTGCCGTCGACGACCAGCGAGATTCGATATTCCTCGTCCCAGGCCAGCAGACGTGTGTGATCCTGCATGATCTCGCCAAAGATGCGCGCAGCCTCCTCGCCGATCTGTTGGACCAGCGCTCGCGTGATGAACGGGCCGGCCTGTCGGATGACGCCGCGCAGATCCTCCAGCACCCGTTCCTGGTCCGCTAATTCCACCCGTTGCGCCTGCAAGGCGGACAGCTCGACCTGAACTTGTCGAAGTTCAGTCACCCGTTTCTCGTCAGCAGACTGTGCCTGGCCCAGCATTTTGAGTTGGGTGTCGAGACTGGCGCGCTTGGCGACCAGGTTCTGCTCCTGGGCCAGCAGCGTTCGAAAGCGCTCTTCGTCAAATTGACCGGCAACTTCCTTCAATTGAACATCCGCTTGATCGCGCTGGTCCCTCAGCTTTTCTACGCCGCCTGTGGCGTCCGCAACGGCCTGCCGGCGAGCTTCCAGGCTCTCGGCCAACTGCCGATGGGTCAGCAGCGCCTGATGGGCGGGGGCATGGGTTTCCAAGGCGACAACGACAGCGGCCACCTGCTCGTCCAAGGCGGCGAAGGAGTACAGTGCCGACTCAATTTCCTCAAGATCGGCCAAAGAAGCGGCAATCCGCTCGTCGATCCGCACACGATTTTCCTCGACGACGGCGCGGCGATTGGCCGTAGCCTGGGCCACGGCCGCCTGTTCGCGTGGGTTGCCCAGCGCCTTCAGTTGAGCCTCTACGTCCTGCAACTGGGCCGGCACAGCGGCGAGGCTTTCGATCTCTTCTTGCAGCGTCGCCATCTCGGCACGGGCGGCATCCAGCGCCTCTGTCGCCTCATCCAACTCGGACTGGCGCGGAAGGCTGCGCAGTTTTTCGTCCAGGCTGCGTAGACCTTGCTGCGCAGCTTCGAGTTGCCCGCTCTCCTCTTTGATCTGCTTCTGCAGTTGAGCGTACGCAGCGCGCAGTTCGTCCAGTTGCTGCCCGTTGCGTTCCATCAGATCCGCACGGTGTTTGTCGGTCAGCGGCTGCTCGCAGATGGGGCAGAGCGGTGTTTCGATGGTCTCCAGTTGCGCATTCTGTTCTTTGATCTTGTCGGCGGAGACGCGCAGACCGGCCAGCGCCTCGCGCTCGTCCTGAATGGCCGCGGCCATGGCTGACACTGCCTTTTCGGCAGCCTCTTGTTCGGCCTCAAGCTGATCGCCCGCTGCCAGTTGCTTGGTCAGGACCGTCTGTCGCTTTTCCTGACGTTGCGCTTCCTGGGCACGGCGTGCCAGTTCCTGGTTTGCGGTCTGAAGGCGTGCGATCTGCTTTTCGATCTGCGACTGCTGCGCTTCCAGCGTCGCCTGCCGGTTCACGTCAACTTGTAGCGCAGCCACCTGGTTTTCCGCCAAGAGGATCTCTTCGAGCGCTGTGGCGATTGTCTTCTGTTCAGCCTTGGCCAGCGCCAGCGTCTTGTCGATGGCCGCGTTGCGGTCGCGAAGTTCCTGGCGTCGGCGAATCTGACTGTCCAGGGCCTTCTGTTCCGCCTGTGCAGCCAGGAAGGCCGTGGATCCGGCCTGGTTGTCGGCGACGATGGTGGCGGCGGCCTCGGCCTCCACGAGACCGGCCTGGGCTGTCGTCAAGCTCTGCTCCGCGGCTTCGACCTGCGCATCCAGCCGGGCGTGGGCATCCTTGAGCCGCGTGACTTCGGCCTGGATCGCGTCCAGCGCCTGGCGTTCCGTCTGCGTGGCTGCCAGTTCGGCCACCGCCGTCGTGAGATCGGCCTGCCCGTCTTCGATCTCACGACGGCGTCGGGCCAACGCTTCTTCAAGCGTCGGGAGCTGCTCCAGCCGCGCGCTCTTGCCGGCAATCTGCACGTCCAACTCTTGCTGGCGGGTGCGCAACAGCGCGGCCGGCTCGCGCAGTTTGCTCCAGGCGTCCTCGTACTCGCGCACATGGAGCAAGGCGTCAAACTTGTTCTTGCGCTCGGTTTTCCCTTCCAGAAAGGCCGCGGTGAAGGTGCCCTGGGGCACGCCCACGGCATCGCTGAAGAGCTTTTCCAGATTGGTCGACGACTCCACGCCCATGTGCTGGCGCAGAAATGCCTGGACATCGGCTTTGCCCTCGTGGAGCTTCTGTTCCAACTCCGGATCAAAGACGAAATACTGGGTGCTGGAACCGCAGCGGCGCGTGATGTCGTAGAGGCGCTCGTCGAAGCTGCTGACAAAGGTTACCGTGGCCTGGCCCGTCTTTGCGCCCTCGCGCACAAAATCACTCTGGCGGTAGCCGAGTGAGTCGAAGAGCACAAAGCCGATGGCCTCCAGCACCGTGCTCTTGCCCGCGCCGTTTTGGCCGACGATGGCGTTGGTGCCCGGCGTGAAGGGGATGGTCGCTTCCCGGTAGCTCTTGATATTCTCAAGCTTCAACGAGACTATCTGCATCTCTGTCTCCTGCTGGGAGGCTGTCGGAGAGACCAAGAAATCGACCGCGGATGCGGCGGATTAGGCGGAAAGAGCCTGATTCTATCTGATATTATCGGCATTTATCAGCCAAATCCGCCGCATCCGCGGTCTATCGTCCTTCTCTCTGACAGACTCCTAGGTGTTTTCTCTTTCAGCGCTTTCCTTCAGCGCGCCCGCGATCTCATCGATGACGGTCTCGGGCGCGGCCCCGTCGACGGCCAGGGTCTTGAGCGACATGGCCAGCTCGGCCCAGCGTTCGCTCTCGCGGCTGTAGCGGGCGTCGAGTTCGAGCAACTCGGTGACGATCTGTCGCTCCAGTTCGCGGCGGTTGAGCTTGGCATCGGCCGAAATGGCGAACTCGGTGGCGCGTGTCATGTTCTTGACCTGGGCGACCAGCGGCTCGAAGATCGTCTCGACCAGACGCTCGATCCGGTCCATCTCCAGGCCGCTGCGATCAAAGGGCAGCACACCGGTCAACACCAGTTCCACCACCGGTCGATTGGCTTTGGACAGGCGGCGAACGTCGTGATCGCGCGCCTGGCGGGCCAGAAAGCGCTCGCATTCGTCGTAGAGCATTTCGGGCGTCGTCAGGTGATCGACCTTGAGCCGCAGCCGGATGAAGGTGCGCCGCGGATTGGCGTAGAGTTGGGCCCGATGTTTGGGATGTCCGGCTTCCGCGTCCTCGGGATCGGTCGAATCGGTGTCGACGCTGACCAGAAAATAGCCTCGCTCCGGCCATTCGGCCTCGGAGACGGAGCAGGTCTCGGGGCTGCCGGGGTTGTAGATCCAACCGTCGTGTTCAAAGGGCTTGTGGATGTGGCCCATGGCCAGATAGTCGACATGGGGTTTGAGGACCGACAGTTCACGGTGGCTCAGCCCGCCGGCCTGCTCAGCCAGAACACCTTCGACGCCGGCATGGGCCATGAAGATCGTATATTCGATCTTGTCGTCCGGCTGATCGGCCAACGTCTCTGCGTAGGCGGCGATGGCCGAGTGGCTGCTGGAACCGACATATTGGAGTCCATGAATCCGCAGACCGGGCACCGGATCGACGTAGGATCCGGCCCGCTTGTCGTAGGCCGCAAGTTGGGGTCTGCCGTCGACAAACTGGGGCGTCAGCAGGATCAGCAGTCGGCGGATGGCCAGAAAGTCCATCCAGCCGATGTAGTCCTCGTAGTGGGATCGCTCGTGGTTGCCCTCGATGGCGATGCAAGGGATGCCGGCTTTCTGAAGTTTTTCCAGCGCGGCCACGGCCTGATTGAGGGTCAGGGCGTCAATCGAGCGTTTGTGGAAGAGGTCGCCGGCCAGGATGACAAAGTCGACCTGCTCGGCGATGGCCGCGTCGATCACGGCGAAAAAAGCGCGGGCAAAATCATTGCCGCGCTCGGGACTGTTGTACTGCTTGTAGCCGAGGTGAATGTCGGCGCAATGGAGAAATCGAGTTTTCATGGTCCAATGTCGTCGTTGTGGAGAGCGAGGGTGGTGGGGAGATCGGTTCAGATGTCGCCCATTTTTTTGCGCATAGTCAGTAGCGTGCGCGCAGTGGTGAAGCCGTTGGCGTTGGCTGTCTCTATGGCCGCTGTATGATCGGTTGGCAGTTCCAGCGTCACGGGCAACCGTGGGTAATCGGCCAGCATGCGCATTGTCCAGGCCATAAACGCATCCTCGTATTTGCCGTAATTGTCCGGACGCACCCAGATCTGAAGTTCGTGGTTGCCGCTCCAGCGCTGGGCCGTCAGCACGATAGCCGCTTCAAATCGGCGCGTGATCTGGATGCAATGGCGATAGACGTCTCGGCGACCGATCAGATGTGCGAACCATTCGCCGATCTGTTGTTCGAAGTTGATCTGATAGTCGGCACGCCGCAGCGGACGCCACCACTGAGCCTGTGCGTGAAGTTGGCAGTTGGCCAGTTCGTACAGCTCTTGCCCGTGGCTGGCCGAGAAGCTGAGAAAATCGGGTATCATCTGAATTTCGGCCGGCAGGGCAGCGCGCTGCGTCGCCGGATCCAGTACCAGGTCCGATTTCCCGCCCAGGTATTCAAAGCCGAGTCCGTCGTAAAGCTTGCGGGCGGCGTCGTTGCGGGCATAGACTTGCAGCACGGCCCATCGCCCGCCCGATGATTCGATGTGTTCGAGGGCCCGGTTCATCAGCCGGCGAGCCAATCCTCGTCCACGATGCGTCGGCGCCACCGCGACATTGGCGATCTGCCAGCGACTGCCCTGCCTGTCGGCCTTCTGGACGGTGACATTGCCGACGATCTCTCCATCATCCACCCAGACGAAGCCGTTGAAGACATCGTTGAACTCGCCCGTCGTGCGATTGACCACTTTGAGAAAGCCGCTCATATGGCTCATGACGCGCATCTCGCGCAGCGCTGCATTGCCGCGCGCATCCAACTCGCTGGCAAATGACTCAGCGATCAGTTCGGCGACGGGCCGCAGATCTCTTCCAATGTCAAACGGGCGAATGCCGTTGGCGTTCCGGCTGTCGACATGTCCCGTTGCCGCATGGATTGCGGTCATGACTGGCCTCGGTCTCTCATCCTACATGGCGACTCTTACCATCGCCGGGCGCAACACACGCCCCTTAAACTCGTAGCCGGCCCGCAGGGTTTCGATGATGTGGCCGCTTTCGACGTCTTCGCTGGGCTCGCTGCTGATGGCCTCGTGGAGGTTCGGGTCGAACTCGCCTTCCCGTGCAATGATCGTGACGCCTTGATCATCCAGCAGAGAGGCGAGCTTCTTGTGGATCTGGCGGAATCCGTCGACCCATGAATCGTCTTCTTCGTTGAGTTCCTCCGGCAGATTGCCGAAGGCAAGATCGAAGTCGTCCAGGATGGGCAACAGTTGTTCGGCCAGGTGACCGCTTGCCCGCTGAATGGCATCGGAGAGCTGGCGCTCCTGACGTTTCTTGCTGTTCTGGAACTCCGCAGCGATGCGCTGGACCTGGTCCGTCTGCGCCGCGGCCTCGGCCCGAACCTCGGCCAGCTCGGCTTGCAGTTGTTCGATCAGCGCTGCCTCAGGGGAGATTCTCCTCTTCGACAGCGGCTTCACTATTTTGCTCATCAACGAGTTCGTCCCCTTCGGCCACGATTTCGCCTTCCAGAACTTCGACCACCGCATCCGGCTGGTTGTCGGCCTGGGCGCTCACCGGGGACTCGTCTCCGGCAGCGGCCTCGATTTCTTCGATGATTTCGTTTGACTCTTTCACTTCTGACATAATTGCTTTGCTGTTCTCTCTGTCACTTGTAGACTGTCGTATCCGTTTTGGGGTCTAGCGATCAAATTGCTTGCGGACTTGTTTCGTTCGCACGCCCTTCGTGCGAGCGGATCTAGCCCGATCGCATACCGATCAATTTCAATGGTTCGCACGCCCTTCGTGCGAACCAAACGATCACCGATCCCCGGGTGGTTTGATTGGTTACCCTCAGGGATCCGTCGGGCGACCGACCATGTCGCCGACCATGTCGCTCATCACGGTGGCCACGAAGCGCACGGCGCTGATGGTTCGGCCGTACGACATGCGCAGCGGACCGACCACACCCAGCACGCCGGTGGCGTGATTCGCCACGCCGTAGCTGCCGATGATCAGGCTGATATCCTGTAGCTCGTCGAATCGTCCATCGCCGGCGATGACGACCTGCACGTCGTCTGCGCTGGGATATTCGTCCA
Organism: uncultured Chloroflexia bacterium; assembly: GCA_963698255.1. Classification (GTDB taxonomy): domain Bacteria; phylum Chloroflexota; class Anaerolineae; order Caldilineales; family Caldilineaceae; genus JAWKOK01. The sequence continues at coordinate 189,985 of CAVOQD010000034.1, forward strand.
AAATCTGGTCGAGCAGCGGCCGGCGTTCCAGCACGCTGACGATCTTGCGGACATTGGCGTTTTCGGCGAATTCGGGCGCTTCCAACATCTGTGCCAGTCCGTCTCGATAGATCTGGCCGCCGAACTTGTTGTCGATGCGGCCCATGATCTCTGCGACCAGAATCGCCACCTGCATGGCCAGCAACGCCTGCGGTCCTTGGGCCGTCAACTGGTGGCAGCGCTTCAATACGTCATCTACAGTTGCGCCGGCCAGCCGCTGGTTGAGTTCGTTGCTGATCTGGCTCAGTTCGAATTGCTGCATCGGTTCGTCCAGGTCCAGCAGCGGCTGCTTTACCGCGCCTTCTTCCAGCACCAGAACCAGCAGCACTGTACTGTCGCGGATCCCCACCAGTTCCAGGTGCTTGAAGCGACTCTGGTGCGCCTTGGGCGCTGTGGCCAAGGCCGCTCCATGCGATGCACGTGCCAGCACCGACGTGCTCACGCGCAGCCATTGATCCAGTTCGCGCCGTGCCTGGGAAAACTCGCTGCGGATCAGTCGGCGCTCGGTAGACGGCAGTTCCGTGTCGGCCATCAGATGCTGAACGAAGTAGCGATAGCCGGCGTCGGTCGGGATGCGTCCCGCGCTCGTGTGAGGATGGGTGAGCAGCCCTTCCTTTTCAAGCGCGGCCATGTCGTTGCGCACGGTTGCGGCGCTAACACCCAGACTCGTACTCGGTGGCGATTGCCGTGCCGGCGACCGGCTGGGCGGTCTTGGTATATTGCTGTATGACGATGCTCAGCACACGATGCCGTCGAACGGTGACCGGGATCGAGCGAGCTTTCGTCGGGTGAGTTTTCCTGGTCCAAGGTTGTCATAGACGCATAAAATACCAGATTCAGTACTTCACGAACTGTCATTCAGAGCGGGTTTCCGAACACTTCGACTCTGGCAAGTGACCAGCGAAGAATCTCGCTTTTCACCAAATCGTGCACTACTGTGATTAGTAGGCGTTCTGATTCGTGCCCACAATCGTCTGAACCGCCGTTCGGATCAGAATTTTGAAATCGAGCGCCAGCGACCAATTTTCGATGTACCAGAGATCGTATTTGGTGCGCTCCATGATCGAGGTGTCGCCGCGCAGACCATTGACCTGGGCCCAGCCGGTCATTCCGGCCTTTTCGCGGTGGCGGTCCATGTAGCGCGGAATGCTCTGGCGAAACTGTTCCACGTAGACCGGGCGTTCCGGCCGTGGACCGACCAGGCTCATGTCGCCGATGAAGACATTGACCAATTGGGGCAGTTCGTCGATGTTGAAGCGACGCATGAGCGTGCCCAGTTTGGTTCGCCGCGGATCGTCCTCAATCGTCCAGCCGGGGCCGTCGGTCTCGGCGTCCAGGCGCATGGAGCGAAACTTGATGATCTTGAAGGGACCGGCATCCAGTCCCATCCGCTCCTGGACGTAGAAGACCGGCCCGGGGCTGTCCAGCTTGACCAGCAGTGCGGTGAGCAGCATGAACGGGCTGGCCAGCACCAACATCGTCCCGCTGACCAGAATATCCATGCCGCGCTTGAGGGTCAGCTTCCAGCCCTGCAGCGCCACATCGCGAATCGTCAGCAGCGGCAGGCCGCCCAGATCGCCGATGCTGACCTCGCTGGCCATGATCTGGAAGACATCGGGAAAGACGCGAATGCCCACCTTTTCGCGCTCGCAGAGACTGATGATGTTGACCAACTCCTGGTGGCTGCTCTCCGGCAGGCCGATGATCACTTCGTCGACATCATAGGTCTCGATGATCCTCGGAATATCGGCCAGACTGCCCAGGACGGGAATGCCGGCGATCTCTTCGATCGCATCGCCCTTTCCCACGACGCCGATGACCTGGTAGCCCATCTTGGGGTTGCCCATGATCTTCTGCAACAGCATGCGGCCGATTTCACCGGCGCCGACCAGCAGCACCTGGTCGTCGCCCACGCCCTTGGCCTGCGCCTGCCATTGGATCTGGGCGTGGAGCGAACGCGCCACCGTCAGGAAGAAGATGCTGGCAATCCAGGCATAGAGGAGCATGGTGCGATGATAGTCGAAGTCCGGCACGGCCAACGCCAGCATCGCCACGGTAAAGAGCATCGCCAATGTGTTGAAGACAATGATCTTGAAAAACTCGTCCAGGTGGCCGATCGGTCGCCGTCGCTGATACATGCGGCGGACAAAGAAGATGCCGAGCAGGAAGGCGGACTGAAGTGCAGGCAGCGGCCAGAATTCGAGGAAGGGACCGATGATGACCGTCGGGGTCACGGTCGAGCAGCCAGTAGGCCAGGTAGTACGCCATCCACGTACAGCCCACATCGATTATGACCAGGGCAATGATGAAAAGCCACTGAGCGCGTTTCATCATCACCGGTCGATTGCGCCGGCGAGCGCCGTACTCAGGATATGAAGTTGGCTCGGACAGACTCTGCTGCATAATCCTGTTCGATCTACGACTTCATGCCTAGCGTGGCGTCAGAAACGATCGCTTTTGGTTCAGCGTCCGGCTTCGTCGCATGTGTCCGATCCGGCGAGTGAGAATCGGTATCGTCCCGGCAGAACCGCCAGAGATGTTTGGCGATATCCAGGGTTCCCTTGGCCACGATCCCCAGCATGATGACCTTGTCCAACAGCCATCCGGTATTCGCCTGATAATGCTTGCGATAGAAGATCCACAGGGCCTCGGTAAAATCGATACGCGCCTTGGCGCTCTGGCTGCTGGACGCTTCCTTGACATGGGTGATCTCCACCTCACCATTATACCAGACCTGCCATCCTGCGTCCTTGATGCGCTTGGCCCAATCCAGATCTTCGCCGTACATGAAAAACGCTTCGTCAAGCAGCCCGACTTGGGCGATGGCCTCACGACGGATCTGCATGTAGGCGCCCACCACTGAATCGACCGGGTGAACCGCGTCTTCGGGCAGGTATTCTAAATTGTAGGCGTTGAAGCGTCGACTGTTGGGGAAGAGGCGACTGAGTCCAATCTGCCGGTAGAAGCTGACCGCCGGTGTGGGAAAACTGCGGCGACAGGCACGGTCCAGCGAGCCGTCAGGCCGACGAACCCTGGGGCCGGCAACGCCGATCTCGGGACGCTCGTCCATGAAGGCCACCATGTCGGCGAAGGCTGTCGGCGGTACGATCGTGTCCGGATTGAGAAGCAGCGCATAACGCGGCAGCCGCTCATCGACAAGACCGTTGACCGATCTGCTGAAACCAAACCAGCGCAGACCGACATTGTTGCCTGCGCTGAACCCCAGATTGGTGCGGTTGACGATCAGGTGGACCGATGGGAATTCGTCGCGCACCATCTCTACACTGCCGTCGGTGCTGCCGTTGTCGACGACACACGTCTGGAATCGGATGTCTCCAGCGGATTCGCTCACAGAGCGCAGGCAGTTGCGCAGCAGGTCGCGTGTATTGAAGCTGAGCACGACAATCGCCAGGTCGAGTGACTCGATCGGCCTGGCGGCATCCGCTTCGACTTGTGCTTGCTCGTTAGGCATAGAGTTTTCGAGCCCGTTCTGCGATTGGCGCCTGGCCCATCCTCAATGGACGGACGTTGACATCGGCGATGGAACGCACAGAACGGGAACCGTTAGACGATCCAAAATCCATGATGTTCGCTGGAATTTTAGCACAGTCGAGCAATCGTGGTCAAAGCGGGCCGCAATTTCACGCCTTCAACGGATGTGCGCGTTGCTCGATTTCTTCATGGAAAGCAAGGTCGGCTGAGAGCCGAGGGGCTATCGTCAGATACAAGCGGCCTGGTTTGTTGCCCAATGCTCGTTGACGTTATGATAGCAACATGCCACAGAACACTGATAATAGGAATTTGATCATCCGAACAGACAACGCCATCGACCCGACGTCCTGGAATCGTTTCGTCACCGATCATCCCCATGGCCATCTGCTCCAAAACAGCGGCTGGGGCGCGCTCAAGTCGCGCTTTGGCTGGCGTTGCCGGCGCGTGGCCCTGCATGATGAGGCCGGCGCTCTGGTCGCCGGCGCGCAGATTCTCTTGAGCAGCGTTGCCGGACTGACCCTCGCTTATCTGCCGCGGGGACCGGTCACGGACTGGCGCGATGCCAGTCTCACCGGCCGCTTGATGGACGAGATTGTGGCCGTTGCACGCCAGGAAGGCGCGGCTGTGCTCAAGCTCGAACCGGAATTGGTCGATACGCCGACCAGCCATGCTGTGCTGGCCGGCTACGGCCTGACTGAGGTGGGGGAGACCGTTCAGCCGCCCAGCACCATCATCCTCGACATCAGCGGTGATGAGGCGACCATTCTCAAGCGCATGAAGAGCAAGTGGCGCTACAACATTCGCCTGGCCGAGCGCAAGAGTGTTGTCGTCCGTGAGGCGTCGAAGGCCGATCTGCCGGCGTTCAACCGATTGATGGCGACGACCGGTGAACGTGATGGTTTCACTGTCCACAGCCCAGCCTACTACGCAGCCGCATACGACCTGTTTGTGCCCGAGCATGCCGCCTTTCTGATCGCCGAATATCAAGGCCAACCGCTGGCTTCGATTGTGGTCTTCACCTACGGCAAGACAGCGTGGTACCTCTGGGGAGCGAGCAGCAATCGGGAGCGCAACCGCATGCCCAACCACGCGCTCCAGTGGGCGGCCATTCGCTGGGCCAAGGAACGAGGCGCAACCCGCTACGATCTGTGGGGCATCCCCGACGATCTGGGCAAGTTGGCCAATGGCCTCAATAACTGGGACGGCACGCCGGTGCCGTCGGATCACCTGCCCGTGAATGTCAACGAACTACCGGACGGCGAACTGTGGGGCGTCTATCGCTTCAAGCAGGGTTTTGGCGGCGACGTCGTGCGCCATGTCGGCGCCTGGGAGATGCCGATCCGGCCTTTGGCCTACAAGGTCTACCGGCTAGGATTGAGGGCACGAGCGCAGAGCCAAAGCTTGCGACGCCAGGCGGTCCAGCTTCGTGCACATCTCCAGGATGCTTCGGAATCGACGCCCTCTTCGATACCGTCCGCTGGACTCAAGGGAATTGAGTCGCCGCAGATCTGGCGCGATCTGCTGGCCGACCTGCCCGCTCCGCACGTGCTGCAAAGCTGGGAGTGGGGCGATCTGAAGGGTCAGACCGAGTGGAACGCCGAACGCTTTGTGGTCACGGATGCCGGCGATTCGGGCAAGCCGATTGCCGCCTGCCAATTCCTCTGGCGGCAGGTGAATGGCCGGCTGCCGCTGCGCGTTGCCTATGTGCCCAAAGGTCCGGTTCTCGATTGGTCGGACGACGACGCTGTGGATCGCACGCTGGATGCGCTGGAGCAACTGGCGGCGGCCAAAGGCTGCATCTTCGTGAAGATCGACCCGGATGTACGCGAGGATAGCGAAGAGGGACGGCTTCTGCTGCATGCTCTTTCACGTCGGGAATGGCGCTTCAGCCGGGAACAGATCCAGTACAAGAACACCGGTTTCAGTGAACTGCTTCCTGTCGAAGCCACAACCGGGGACGATACCGGCGATGCATACGCCGTGGACGAGGAGCGATTGCTCGCGGGCATGAAGAGCAAGTGGCGTTACAACATTCGCCTGGCCAAACGGCGAGGGATCACGGTTCGCGAGGGCAGCCAGGACGATCTGGCAACGTTCTACCGACTCTACGCCGAGACCGCCGACCGTGACGGCTTCACGATCCGACCGTTCGGTTACTACGAACTGATCTGGCGGCGGTTTCTCAATGCGCAGAACGACGACGCCAATCCGACCGGCGGCGTGCTTCTGCTGGCCGAGCATGCCGACGATCCGGCGCCGCTAGCCGGACTCTTCCTCTTTCGCTACGCCCGCCGCACCTGGTATCTCTACGGAGCGAGCAGCGACCGCCACCGGCGCGACATGCCAAATCATCTATTGCAGTTTGAGGCGATGCGTTGGGCCACGGTACAGGGTTGCACCATCTACGACTGGTGGGGCGCGCCCACCGATCTCGATGATGAAAACGATGAACTACAGGGCGTCTGGCATTTCAAACAGGGGTTCGGGGCCGAGTTCCAACCCCATGTCGGGGCATGGGATTTCGTGGTCAAGCCGTCGCTCTATGTCGCCTATTCAGAGGCGATTCCGCGGGTTCTGGATGGTTTGAGATGGGTACGGTGAAGGGGTGAGAGGGTGGCAAGGTGACAAGGTGACAGCTAGATTCACCTTGTCACCCCTTCACGGCAAATCCGTCAACTCGTGTCGATCCACATATTCATCGACCAGCGAGCGGATCATGCGCTGGTACGGCACATGATACTTCTCCGCCTGCTCCTTGAAAAAGGCCACGCTATGTTTGCTCAAGGCCAGCGTCACCTTGACCGTCTCCTCACGCGGCGCCAACTCAGATGGAGGGGGCAGGAAGTCGGAAACGCGCGTCAATTCACCAACTGGTTCGTCGCTAGCTGGATCGGCAAGGGTTGATCCGTCAGCACTATTCGTTTTCTCACCCATAATACATTCTCCACTGTCATCCTGAGCGTGTACTTGCATTCAATGTCAATCCTCTGGGTGTTCAGCGAAGGATCTCGCCTTTGCTTAGCAGAGACCCTTCGCTAATGTCCTGTGTGCCGACCATTTGGGATGCAGCCGCTCAGGGTGACAGCGTGTCGCCTAACAATGATGAACCACTGTTGTCGCTCAATCACCCTCGCCAAACGGAACCACATCATGCAGCCGTTCGTGGTGGAGGACCATCGAGCCGTCCTCGTTTCGCTCGATGATGTCGGCGTAGCCGCTGCCGAAATGAATGTCCCGCGGCGTGTAGACATGGGTGGCACGCACTGTCTGGAGCAGGACGCCGTCCGATGCCTGAAAGTGGACGATGAGCATCTGAAAGCGCTCCTGGATCGTCTCGGGTGTGACGCCGTACAGCGGGCTTTGCTCATCCAGCGGATGCATGCTCGTCCAGGTCATCATGTAGAGCGGTACATACTCGCGTTCCAGCACCAGCATATGCGATCTGCGCAGCGAATGGCCCTCGGCTGTCGTTTCCTCGACCATCACGTAGGCTTCGAACTTGGCCCCGTACATCTCATTTTGGCGTTCGTTGGCGATTCGAAATTCAAGCGTCGGCATGCCATTGCGTTCATGGATGACGGCGGGGCGGGAGAAGACCACGCGCGCGGAGGCCCGGGAAAATTTGGCAAAAACAATGCCTGTGCCGATGGCGACAGCCACCAGACCCGCGAAAGACTCAAACGTAACGAGCAGGTGAGCATAGGGTGTCCGGGGCGTCAGCGCGCCGTAGCCGATGGTTGAGAAGGTCTGGACGCTGAACGAGAACGCTTCGATGAAGGATTCCGGCGTGGCCCCTTGGATGCTGTCGCCGCCCAGCAGGTAGAGGCCCGCAAAGAGGACGTTGATGACGATGAAGCCGGCGAAGGCAAGCACCAGCAGCGAAAACCAGGAGACGGAGAGCAGGAAATGGTAGGCGTCTGAGATCTGCCAAGCGCCGCACACCGGTGATGGTGTAGTCGATGCGCCGCCCGGCAAAGCGCGGACCCCGACCGATTCTGAAGGACGATTTTGTTGGGCCTTTGTCGGATCCTGAGTCACTCATCGATAGTCATTGCCTTTTTTGCCACAGATAAACGCGGATGATACGCGGATGGGGCACAGATAGAGGGATTCACCGCGGATTTGCCGGGATTTTCCGGATGATCGCGGATTTCTGGAAAATCCGTGGGAATCCGTTGAATCCTGTATTGGTCAACAAGATCGTGAAACGCGGAAAGTGCCGTTTCTGCCTGATACCACTGGTCGAGAATGCGGTTTGTCCAGTTTTCTCATTTCAGCATGTCGCTGACCAATACAGAATCCGTTGAATCCGTGCAATCCGCGGTGAATCCCGTTCATCTGTGCCCCATCCAAGCCTATCCGTGTCCATCTGTGGCAAATAAAGCATAGCCAATCAAACAGTCCGACAGGTATTCTCCAGCGCGCCAATGCCTTCGATGTCGATCACCACCACATCGCCGTCCTTCATCCAGACCGGCGGCTTGTAGCCCATGCCGACGCCGTGGGGCGTGCCGGTGAGGATCACGTCACCTGTCTCCAGGGTGAATGCCTGGGAGCAGAACGAGATCAGCTGGGCCACGCCGAAGACCATGACGCCGGTGTTGGAGTCCTGCATGACCTTGCCGTTGAGAATGCAGCGAATGGCCAGCTTCTGCGGATCGGGGATGTCGTCGGCCGTGACCAGCGCCGGGCCCATGGGGCAGAAGGTGTCGAGACTCTTGCCGCGCACCCATTGGCCGTCGCCCAATTGGATATCGCGTGCGCTGACATCGTTGGCCGCCGTATAGCCGAGGACGTAGTCAAGCGCCTCGTCCTCTGAGACGGACCGGCAGTTCTTGCCGATCACGACCGCCAGTTCGGCCTCAAAATCGACTTCGCTGCTGAACGCCTCGGACCAGACGATCTCGTCGCCGGGGCCGACGATCGAAGTCGTAAACTTGGTGAAGACCAGCGGTCGCTCCGGCACCGCCATGCCCGTCTCTTCGCAATGATCCAAATAGTTGAGGCCGATGGCCACAATCTTGCCGGGCCGCGCCACCGGGTTGAGCAGCTTGACATCGGCGGCCTTGACCGTTCCCGTCTCATCCACCGGCGCGCCGGCCACGATGTCGTCCCAACTGTTGCTGGTCACGCGGATGGTCTCGCCGTCCAGGATGCCGTAGCTTTCCACGCCGTTGCTTTCGAATTTTACCCACTTCATGTCTACAAATTCTCCTTGAGTCGTCCTTGGTTGATTGCTTGTTGGAAATGCTCAATGGTACTGGCCACACCGCTGCTCACCGATGTGCTGGGTACCTCGCCTAGCAGCGCGACCAGTTCACTGTCGTCGAAACCCTCGGGGAAGGGAAGCGCCACGTCGTCGTACGTGATCTGGCCGGCCACGTCCGGCGCGGCCGCTTCGATGGCCGCCACCACGTCGCCCATGGGCACGATCTCGCCGCGTAGATTGAAGACCTCGGCCCCTTGGAAGGGCGTGCGCGCCGCCTGGATGAAGGTCTTGGCCACGTCGTCCACATATTGGAAGCCGCTGATGCCGCCGAAGGGAATGTGGTAGGGCAGCCCCTTGGCCGCGGCCAGCATGGCCTTGGTCGGCTCGGAGGTCATGCCCTGGTCGCGGGCCGGGCCGTAGATGGTGTAGGCGCGCAGGGCGATGCTGGCAATGCCGTTCTCGTGCCAATAGACCCGGGCCGTGCCCTCGTTGGCCTGCTTGTAGACGCCGTAGAGCGTCAACGGATGGGCAGGGGCATCGTGGGGCAGAATGCGTTCGTCGTAGACGTCCGGCGGGCCGTAGACCGCAATGCTGCTGGCGTAGACGACCTGGCCGATGCCCGCGGCCTTGGCCGCCTCGAAGACATTGACCGTGCCCACCACATTCACCCGCGCGCCCGACCACCGGATTGGCCCGGCAGAAGGGCACCTGCAGCGCAGCCAGATGGATGATGTGGGTGATGCCGTTGTCGACCACGGCCTTCACCACATTCTCGGTCACCGTGATGTCATCGCGGATGAACTGAATGCGCTCGATCTCCTCGTCGCTCATCACCAGTTCAAGCCGGTGGCGACTCGTGCCCAGGTCAAAGATGGTGACCGGCACGCCCTCGCGCACAAGGTTGCGCGCGATCCAGGCCCCGATACAGCCCAGCGCCCCGGTTAGTAGAAAACGTTCTTCGCTCATTTTGATGCTCCCTTTTTTGCCATAGATGGACACAGATAAAGAAATGATATTCAGAGATGATTTTTGGGTTGCCTCAGTAATATCGAAGGTAAGTTGTAGCGACACAGACCGCTACACCTATGGACCGCGGATTAGGCGGATGAGGCGGACGAAACCGGATTCATTCGGATTTTATCCGTGGGGATGGCGCTGTGCGCCCACTTCGTGAACAGCCTCATCCGCCTAATCCGCTGCCTATCAGCATGCGGCTGTACAGTTGCGGCAAGCCTAGCAAAATCTGTAACCCATCCGTGCCCTATCCGTGCCCATCTGTGTTTATCTGTGGCTAAATCTATTCCATCGCATCCAAAACGCGTGCGATCAATCCAGTATCATTCTCGCCCTGATCCTCCCACAGCCCAGGGCTTTGCACGATGACCAACGACTGGGCCGGCCAGACCCAGATGTGTTGGCTGCCTGCGCCCGATGCGGCAAAGCTGTCGCGCGGCAGGCTGGGCCAGAGCTTGCCGTGATCGTTGGTCCAGAAACCGTAGCCGTAGCACCACTGCTCTTCCGGGCAGTTGGCCAGAATGTCCGGCGCGGTCTGGGTCGACTCGCGCAGCCAGGCTTCCGGGATCACCTGTTGCTCGCCCCAGCGCCCCCAGTTGCACCAGAGCCAGCCCAGCCGTGCCATGTCCAGCGCCGTGGATTGGACGCCGTCGAAGTAGCCGAAAATGTTGAGCCTCGCGCCGGCTTGCAGGTCGAAGTTGGCGTGGTAGTAGCCCCACTGCGCGCCAATCGGCTCGGCCAGCTTGGCCTGCGCCAGCGTCCTGAAGCCCGGTGACCCTTCGGGATCGGCGGGGTCGTAGAGGCCGTACGCCCTGGCGATGGCCTTGGAAAAGACGTTCATGCCATACGTCTGGTAGTGGAAGACCTGGCCCGGCTCCTCGTCCGGCTTCATGTAGCCCGACGTGTTGGAGATGAGCTGGCGCAGCGTGATCGCCCGATCCTTGGGGAAGACATAGCGCCCCGGCTTGGGCCCCGCGCCTTCCGGGACATCCAGCGCCTCGGGATAGAGATCGACCAGATTGACGTCGGGCGACTCGATGACTCCCTCGGCCACGGCAATGCCGAGCATGTTGCTGAAGATCGACTTGGTGGCAGAGGCGAGACGCTGCTGGTTGGCCGCATCCAGGCCGCGGCTCCACTCTGCCACGACTTTGCCGTCGCGGACGATGACGACGCGGTAGTCGCGTTGTTGCGCGTCTAGCTCGGCCTTGGCGTTGGCTAGCTTTGTGGGGTTGAAGCCAGCTTCTTCGGGCGAACAACGATGCCACTCGGTGTTGGGAAAAGTGCTGTTGTGGGTGGACATTCTGTTTCCTTATCGCGACATTTCACCCCAGTCGAGCGGCCTCTGCGGCAACGTGACCGGCCAATGCCGTGACAAATGTCTTGAGGCTCGTCATTGTCGACATCTCCGTGTACGCTTCTGTCTCGCCACCATTGTGTTGCGTTGTGATGAGTGTCGCGGCTGAGTAGAGTTGCTCTTTCATTAGCTTTTGACAGAACAGATCGTAGCGCTCGAGATACGATGCTCCATTGAATTCCTTGAAAACTGGAAAATGTGGTGACGTGATCTTGATGGGCGATCTGGACTCCGGGGCGTCCTCAACCAGAATCAGCCAGCCTGCAAATGGGCGTGGCTGCTTGCCGAAGGCCTCTTCACGGTAAGCAGTCCAGAAATCATGCGCTGTACCGATAGCTTCTTCGGTGCGGTTGTTGAAATTGTTGCCAAATGATGGACCAACCTGACTCTTCAGTTCGATGGCCGCGATGAGTTCGCCCTTGTGAATGACCAAGAGATCCCAGAGTTTGGTTGGGCGGAAGTATCCTGGCAGGGTAAGTACGGCGCGTTTCTGCTGAAACTGGGCATGGGCCAACCCATTGGCTCGAACAACATCGAGAAGCAATGCAGTGAAGCCATCCATGTTTTTGCCGCCCGTCACGCTTGCGCGCTCCCCCTGGTCGGCTTTTCCGGAGTCAATTTGCCTCTGCTTGGCGGCTTCCCGATTATTCCAGAAGACCTGTACAGCCTTCTGAGCCTTTCGTTCGTAATCGACCAGATCAAGGGCCATCTATTCTCCGCCGCCTCCCAAGGATGCCTGTTCTGCGGGACTCAAATGATACAGTTTGAACGCTGCTCGGTTGCACGCATCAATATCGCGCTTTTTAGCTGCTTCGGCCAATTCAGCGCGCAACACCTCAGGGACATCCGTCCAAAGCGGGATACGGATACGGCGCAGGTACTGGGCTTGGAACCTAAGAAATCCCCCACGCATTTTGGTTGAATAGGTCGCCACGAAGAGGCGCGTGACGGCAGAGAGCAGTACCGCCTGCAATGCGCGCAGGTCCCATTCTTCAGATGTGACATAATAGAGATTGTGGTGCGGATAGAGGTTTCCGTTCTCGAAAACAACGTGTGCTTCGCCCTTGATGTCAGGGATCAATAACTTTGTGCTCTTCGCAAGCGAAGGGGTGATCCGATCAATCGTGCGATACCAGCTCGCAGGTGACTTCTGTGCACAGTGACGCGCTGCAATGACATCCCGCCGCATTTCCAAGTAGCGACGCAGGCGGGGAAAGTCGTCTAAATTGACAAGCCCGCCGCGCTCGACAAACGGATTGATTACGCCTTTGCCTCGCCACCGCACCTCTCCGGAGGCGATGTCTCGGGTTGTCACCAACGGCAGTTTGCGATCCGGTTCGACATCGAGCGTTTCGAAGTCGCCGATGAATGCTCTGTCGGCCCCCGTTGCTACGCCAATGCCTACCTTGCAACCTGCATCTTCAAGGCTCGGAAACTGCTCTTCAAGTCGCCGAATCAGCGCCATCTGATCGGATGATTCGAGCAGCCACGGTTCTGAGCCGTTCGTGACCTGATTCAATTCACGTACCGGTCCGGCCTCCTTTGGCAAAGACCGTGCTCCGAGCGAATGGGCCAGTGTCGTCAATGTGGTTTTTTCTATGGTCGGGCGGTGCGCGATGCGAGTCGCTCCCGGCGTTTCTCTGCAAATAATGGTGATGGCCGGATAGGCGATCACGTCGGAATGAAAAGCCGGGGTGTCGACCATGTCGACATAGATTTTCAGATGGAACTGATCGGCAATTATGCGCCGTAGCGGGCCGCCATAGCGGTTCTTCATCCAGCGATCTGCACAGATAAAGCCCAGATATCCGCTATGTTCAAGCAGCGACAGCGACCGTTCGAAAAACGGAATGTAGAGATCCGCTCTATCATACATCGTCTCATAGCGGCGTCGGTACTCTGCCAAGAGTGGCGGAGGAATTTGCTCCTGGCGAACATAGGGTGGATTGCCTACCACAAAGTCGAATTGGCCATCCAGCGAAGCCAGCAGGAAGTCATCGTGGACAAGCCAGCGATTGACAAGCGCGGTTGCCGATTTTGCGCCAAGGCCCTTCTGCTTGAGCAGAGAGATTACTTCAATACGGGTTGAATGGAATGTCTCGCGATGCAACTCCACAGCTCGAATCGCATCGCCCAGATCGTCTTCGGCAGACCCCGCCCCCTTGGCACTTTGCCATGCTGACATCAGTCTGCCCACGATGGGCAACAGGAAATCGCCGCCGCCGAATGACGGTTCCAAGATTCTCAGAGTATGCAAAGGCTTCTCTGCGGTGTAGCCGGCCAAGTTGAGAATGAAATCCACTACTTCAGCGCGGGTAAATATCGCACCGCGAGAGTCTGTTCCAGCCGCAGAGGACAATTTTTCGATCGCTTCGGCGATCTTTGGCGGATGCGAGTAATTCAGTTCATCGGACAAGTCAAAATGCAACTGCTGAAATACCAAGTTCAGAATCCTTTTCGAACGATAACACTCTCGTAGCGGCAGCTAATGCGCCAATGGATCGTTGGGCATGAGACCTTCAGCCACGGCAATGCCGAGCGTGGGCCTCAGCGCCAACGACGGCTCGTAGCGAAGCGAATGCCTCGAAAGCGACACGTTTACGACCGATGGAATTCCTTGTCGATTCGCTCCTGCAAAAAGACCTTGATCAACGACTGATAAGGCACATCGCGTTAGATTGGCGCTAACTCAGTCACAGCCAGCAATTGTTCACCCATGGTTGCCTCCGCTTTCTTCAGATCGTAGTCCGCCTGCAAATTGAGCCAGTATTGTGGCGATTGACCCAACGCACGGCCAAACAGCAGCGCCAGTTCCGCCGTCACCGGACGCGCATGGTTGACTACGTGCGACACTCGCATGGGGGATACACCAATCGCGCGCGCAAACTGCGCCTGCGAAATATTCATTTCCTCCAGCATTTCAGCGAGGAATTCACCTGGATGAATCGGGGGCAAACCACTGTTTATCATAGCCACCTCGTCTCAGTGATAGTCGACTATCTCTACGTCCAAAGCATCGCCGTCTTCGAAGCGAAAGCAAACGCGCCACTGATCATTGATTCGGATACTCCACTGCCCGTTGCGGTCATGCCCCAACGCTTCCAGCCGGTTCGATGGCGGCAAGCGCATATCTTGGATATGTGTGGCCGCATTCAATTGTGTGAGCCGCATCGCCGCGCGCTTGTGGATTTCCGGCGGAAGGCGACGTGACTTGCCGGTCGTGTAGAAGTGTTCCGTTTCGCGATCTGCAAGCGATCGAATCATGAGTTGATTATAAACTATTTGTTTATGGCGTCAAGTCGCGGTTTCGGTAGTCGTCAGCCCGACATATCGGAGCTAAGCCTATGCACAGGGAATCTTACTGCCGCTATCCAAACTTCTCCATCAGATAATCAACCACCAATCGATCGATCACGATCCCCTCACCATTCCAGCGCTCTTCCAGATTCTCCTGACCGACCAACTCGCGCAGTGCAGAGCGGGTCGGCTTCATCGAAGGAGCCGGTGACGGGACCTGGATAGTGACCGGTCTTGACCAGGATCTGCTGCAGATCGGCGGCCACGTCTGCCAGCAGAATCTCGTTGGCGGAGTCCACCACGCCAAAGTAGAGGTGGTGCATGGCGACCAGCTCCTTCAGCCGCCGGATCGGGAATGGGCTATCATCCACGCGCAGATCCAGGTAGCGGTCGTTGTTGCCGCCGTAGCCGCCGCCGGCGCGCACGACCAGCACGGCCGCGGCCTGGCGACCGCGGGCGTCGCCGCCGGCATCCTGCCCCGCGGCCAGCGCTTCGACCAGCCAGTCGGCCAGTTCGCCTTCGCCGCCGCGCACGGCTTCGTAGCGCTGGGCCATGGCCTCGACCGTGCCCGGCACCAGAATGTTGCCCTGGGCCGCGTAGCCGTCGCCCACGATGCCGCCGGCCCAGTCGTGACAGCCGCTGCCGGTGAAGGAGGCCGCCCGACCTGAGGCGTCGACCATGCCGAGCTGGCGTTGATCACGCCCGCTCGTCGGCCGCGGTCAGCGCGTCGACGGCTTCCTGCGCGGACAGGCCTCGCTCCATCAGGTCAAGCCCGTCAGGACCGTACATCAGATTGCAGTAGGACTGGGTCGCCACGGCCCCGACCCCGGCTCTTGCCCATGGAACGACCGCGCCCACAGCCAAAAACTTGGACTGTACGGCCACGCCCCACTCCGCCCCCCGCCCCTCGCTCCCCGCATCGTAGGCGACGATGGAAAAGGTTGCGATGGGTTCCCGTCTACGATTGTCAGTGATCATCTTACTCATCCATGCCGATGGAGAACATACGATCCAGGTCGAAGTCCGAAAAGGCCTTGAAGGCCAACAGGGTTTCGGTGTCCTTGATGTTCTTCAGCGCCAGCATGTGATTGGTGACCAGATCGGCCATGTCGTCGTTGCTCTTGACGCGGATGATCGCCACCAGATCAAAGCGGCCGCCCACCGAGTAGACCTCGGCAATGCCGGGCATGCCGACCAGTTGTTCAGCGACATCATTGACGTGGCCGTGGTCCACGTTGATCAGGACAATTGCAGTGACCATTGGATGCTCCTTCCTGGTTGAGATCGGGCGATGGAACACGGATGACGCGGATTTGGCTGATTCTCGCGGATCGAAGCGGAAAAATCCGGTGTTTATCCGTCGTTTCCGCGTGATCCGCGTTCTATCATTCATCCGACCCTTGCCCGAGTTGATGGGAATATTTTGTTGCTCATGACGATGTTACCACTTGCCGGAATGGCTGGCAATCGTACGCAACGCTTCCCGTAATGGGTCATTGATGACTCTGATGCAAAAATGACGAATGACACGAATTTCATGAATTGCACCACTAAGAAAATTCGTGAAATCTGTGAAATTCGTGGTTCTTGCAATGGAGTCATCGATTGACAGGCCTGAGCCAATCCGGCTAGACTGTGGAAGCAGATTGAGGTCCGAACCCTGTCAAGACAGAACGAGCAACCACATGACCGACGCAACAGGCAGATATCCCATTCCAGGCGCGACCCATCGTGTCGAAGAGGTGATTCGGCGCAGCCGCTTCATCACGACCGTGGGCCATGCGCCGACGGTAGAGGATGCGCGTGCCTTCGTCGCCGCCAGGCGCGACGAGTTTTCCGACGCCAGCCACAACTGTTGGGCCTATCTTGTCGGTCCGCCCGGCAGCACCGGCCAGGTCGGCATGAGCGATGACGGCGAGCCTCACGGCACAGCCGGCCGGCCCATGCTGATGGGCTTGGAACATTCCGGGGTCGGCGACATCGTCGCGGTCGTGACGCGCTACTTCGGCGGGACGCTGTTGGGCAAAGGCGGCCTGGTCAAGGCCTACGGCGGCGGCGTGCAGTTGGCGCTGGCAAGTCTGCCCCTGTCTGAGCGCATTCCCAGCATTGGCCTCCAGGTCGTGGTCGACTACAGCACGGTCACGCCCATGCAACGGCTGCTCCCTCAGTTCGAGATCCTCGCCCAGGATGAGCAATACGAACTTGATGTCACCTATTCGCTGACCGTGCCGTTGGAGCAGTTGGATCCGCTCATCGCCGCCATCACCGAGTTGACCAATGGCCAGGCTCTGATTGAGGTTGATGCCGACGCGGCTGCGCCTATGTCGGAATGAAAAAGCGTCTTTTGACTCGACAATAGCAAAGGGGGCGCATGAATTCATGCGCCCCCTTTGCTATTGTTTCATCAGTTGACTTCAGTGCCCGAGGTCGGACCAGTTGCCCTATCCCGCCTGGGCAACCGTTTCCTCAGTTTCCGCCGGGGCAGGCTGCATACCTGCAGAGGCCGCCGGCATCTTCTCGTTCGGCACTTCCTCATTCGGCACGTTCTCATTCGGCACATCTGCACTGGAGGCCTGGACCACCGTCGATTCCTCATTGACGCCGATCAGGGCTCGTGGACTGTCGGCTCCAGGGATGATCACCCACATGAGCAGGTAGAGCAAGATTGGGCTGCCGGCGCCAAACAGAATCAATGCCGCGAACACCAATCGAATCAATGTCGGATCAAAATCGAAATATTCACCCAGCCCGCCACATACGCCGCCGAGCATCTTGTTTGTCTTGCTGCGGACCAGCCGCTTGTCAGTCGCCATCTTTTGGGTTCCTCCAGATATTCATTGGTTCAACGCTTGCTTGTCGCAGACTCTGTTGCGCACGGATCATTGTTCTGAGCGACTTCACCAGATAATTTTTGATCTGGCGTCCAGTCGCCGAGAGATGCCTTGTGTCCCAGATTCTGAACAAAAACTGCATTCTTGCCAACCAATACGCAGCCGGCTCGATAAGGTTGCAGGATCTCCAATACTCCGATCCCGGGTGTTGCAGCGGAGAACGCTTGGCGGATCTGAGGCCATTTTTACCATGTCTCGGCGACACCTGTGGTATAATTCGACCCGTCTGCCTGCATGTTGTTAGGCCTCTGTCCGCGAGCGGATAGGGCGCAATAAGAGAGATTATGTCGTCAAGTCCAGTACGGAAAACATCAGACGCCGGGTCTGCCGGTGACGTCAACGCTGCCGATCGACACTATGCGCTGGAGAATCCGATGAGCCTGGCGCTCTTTTTGGAGTCGGCGCCGATTGCCATCGTCACCACCGACACCAACGGGCGCATTCTCTATATGAATACCCGCCTGAGCGAGTTGTTCGGCTATGTGCCCGGAGAGCTGCTGGGGCAACCGATCGAGACGCTGATTCCGGAACGGTTTCGCGCCATTCACCCGCAACATCGGGCCGGCTATCTTGAGAATCCCCATGTCCGGTCCATGGGCAGCAACATGGATTTGACCGGCCGTCGCAAAACGGGGCGTGAGTTTCCAATCGAGGTCGGCCTGAGCTACGTCCATGTCAACGGCGCTATGCTGGTCATGGCCACGGTTACGGACGTCTCGAAACGCAAACAGGTTGAAGATCTGTTGGAATCGAGGGTCCGGCAACGGACCCGTGAGTTGGAGCAACGCCGGCGCGTCTCTGAAGGGCTGCGCGATACGTTGGCCATCCTCAACTCCAATCACTCGCTGGACGAAATCCTCGACCACATCGTCCTGCAGGCCGCGCAGTTGCTCTATGCAGATGCCAGCGCCATCTACAGCCTGGCCGATGGAGAGGAAGCGTTGGTTCTCAGGGCGTGCTACGGGATTTCAGAGGAGCAACTGCACGATGCCAGCGTCATCGCAGCCTCCGGCGGCATCCAGCGAGACAGTGCTTGAGTACCGTTCAGCCGCCGAACCGGCTGACAGCGATGGTCCGGGGCGGCCAGGATCGCACCCTGATCAAGACCGTTGAGCGACCGCGCTGGAACCCGACCGGCCAGGCGTTGCTGGAAACCGGCTATCAGGCGCTTCTTTCCGTTCCGCTGCTGGTCAAGGATGCCGGCTATGGCAGCCTGATGCTCTACTACAGCGAGCCGCGTAAGTTTTCGCCCGAGGAGATCGAACTGGCGCTGGCCGTCGGCGATCAGGCGGCCCTGGCCATCGAAAACGCCCGTTTGCGTTCCCAGATCGAGCGGACGGCCGTTACCGCAGAGCGCAACCGTATCGCCCGCGATCTGCATGATTCGGTCACGCAGACGCTCTTTTCGGCCACGCTGATTGCCGAAGTGTTGCCCAAGCTCTGGGAGCGCAGCCGCGACGAGAGCGAGCGCCGTCTGGAGGAATTGCGCCAGTTGACCCGAGGCGCGCTGGCTGAAATGCGCACGCTTTTGCTGGAATTGCGTCCGGCCACGCTGATCGAGGTTGAGATCGGCGAACTGTTGCGCCAACTGACGGAGGCGACGACCGGGCGCACGCGGGCGCCGGTGACGCTCTCGTTGGTCGGTGGATGTCAGCCGCCGCCCGATGTCAAGATCGCCTTCTACCACATTGCCCAGGAGGCGCTCAACAACGTGGCCAAGCACGCGCGAGCCAGCCGCACAACGGTCCATCTGCAATGTCAGAACGATCATTTTTCCCTGACCGTCAGCGACGATGGCAGCGGCTTCGTGCTCTCTGAAGTGACGCCGGAGCACCTGGGGCTGACCATCATGCGCGAACGAGCCGAGGACATCGGCGCATCGTTGCATATCGAGAGCAGCGTTGACGAAGGCACCACTATTTCAGTTGCTTGGCCCGGCTCCTCTGCAATCGATTCACTCGAAACGTAGCCATTTTGGCTGGAGTTCTTAAGGATATCAAACCGTGACTGTAGATTCCGAACGTATTCGAGTCATGTTGGTGGACGACCACGCCGTGGTTCGCAGCGGTCTCGCTGCCTTTCTGATGGCCTTCGACGACCTGGAGTTGGTGGGCGAAGCCGCCGACGGCACAGAGGCCGTCGCCATGTGTGGCCGTGTCAAGCCGGACGTCGTCCTGATGGATCTGGTCATGCCTCAGATGGACGGGGCGACTGCCACCAAGGCCATCCGTGAGGCCTATCCGGACGTACAGGTCATCGCGCTGACCAGTTTCAAGGAAGATGATCTGGTTCAGGGCGCGCTACAGGCCGGCGCCATCGGCTACCTGCTCAAGAATGTCTCGACCGATGAACTTGCCGGCGCAATTCGCTCTGCCAGCATCGGACGGCCGACGTTGGCGCCGGAGGCGGCTCGGGCCCTGATTCAGACTGCCACCCGCAGCACCGCCTTCACGCCCGGACACGATTTGACCGAGCGGGAACGAGAAGTGCTTGCCCTCATGGTTGAAGGTCTCAACAACACCGACATTGCCGAAGCACTGGTTGTCAGCCGTTCCACCGTCAAATTCCACGTCAGCAATATCCTCTCGAAACTTGAAGTCACCAGCCGCACCGAGGCCGTCGCCTTCGCATTGCGCAACAATCTGGTCGTCGACGCATAACCCAGGCACTAGCCAATTGACCAGGTGGAAGACTCACCACGTGTACGGGAAAAGGTCTCGCCGTTTGTCCGGCTGAAAAGTCGCGCCGGTTGTGTACACTAGATCATGTGATGGTGGCGATCTCAATAGCCCGCGTCGTGGATTCGCAGTGCTTATTCCAACGCGGAAATTCCTTCCCGAAGTTTGCCCAATCTGAATCACGTCCGGCCTGGGTTTGCATGATTGCCCGTCCTGCTAGGAGAGCCGCAGTGGATGTGAGAAGCGAGGATCAGATGCGCGTATTGCTGGCCGACGACCAGGCTTGGTTGCGTTCAGCCATCCGGCTCCTGTTGGAGCAGCAGATCGACGTAGAGACCGTTGGCGAAGCAGCGGATGCACAGCATCTGCGTCGCGAGGCGATGATCTCACGACCCGATCTGGTGTTACTGGACTGGGAATTGCCGGGAATCCAGGTGGCCGGACAGCGTCATGCGTTGCTCAATGACCTGCGTAGGGACAACCCGAAGCTCCAGATCATCGTGTTGAGCGGTCTGCCCGAGTCGTCGCGCGCGGCCATAGCCGCCGGTGCGAATGCGTTCGTCAGCAAGGCCGATCCGCCAGAACAATTGTTGGCTGCGTTGCAGAAAGCCCGGCAGTCGATTAACATGGCCTGAGCGTAACCCCCCGCTTGGTCCATACCGGCGTCAATACCGCGACAGGAGTTCGACGTCGCAACTTATCCATAATGTTAGGAAACTACTCGATGTCCCAGTATGATGTGGCAATCATTGGCGGTGGTCCGGCCGGCTTGGCAGCGGCGGCATATTTGCGTCGTGCAGCGCTGCGCCGGACAGTCTTGATCGCTGAATCGTTGGGCGGCAAGGTCTACTATCCCTTTGCGCTTCGCGACCTGCCCAGTGTCGAACATGTCTGGGGCGGCGACCTCTGCGCCGAGTTAGAGCAGTTTGTCAAAGACCAGCTTCTGGAAGTTGAACGCACGCTGGTCAAGCGAGTGGTGTCCGAGGACGATCTGTTCCATATCCAATTGGCCGATGATCGCGAGATAATCGCTCGAAGCGTGATTCTCGCCACGGGCGCGCAGTCAAAACGTACGTACGTCGACGGCGAGAAGCGGCTGTGGGGCAGCGGCGTCAGCTTTTCGGCGGTCAGCCATGCCGGCCACTTTGAAGGCCGCGACGTGGCTGTCGTCGGCAATGGCCCGCGCGCGCTGGTCGCCGCATTGGAATTGGCCTCCATCGCCCATCGCGTCTACCTGATCGCGCCTCGACTCAGCAATCTTGCCGCCTTGCCCGCGGCCAACCTGGTGTTGGAGCACCCCGACGTTACGGTCTTCCGTCACTGGGAGTTGCAGCAGATCGTCGGCGACGACTTCGTCTCTGCCATCCAGTTGGTGGGCATCAACGGTGAAGTGCGCCAGGTACCGGTGGAAGGCGTCTTCATCCAGTTGGAACTTCTCCCCAACAATGATCTGGTTCGTGACCTTGTAGACCTGGATGAGAGCGGCTTCGTCAAGGTCAACCAGCGCTGCGAGACCAGCATGGAAGGCCTCTTTGCTGCCGGCGACATCACGAATGCCCGAGCCGAACTGGTTCCTGTTGCGCTGGGCGAAGGGGCCAAGGCCGCCCTCAGCGCCTGGGAACACCTGACGCTCCACCGACGCGGATAGCTCTTGATTTGCGTGGCGCTGCGGGCCTGCTTTGCGAGCAAGCCCTGGGCCCCATTTAAGGGCGTCTTTGTGGTTAGCCGGGGGCATTGATGCCCTGGCGGCGGCCGTCTGGAGTGTTCGCCAACGCCCCTTGCATCGCCTTTTTGATTTGTGGGTAAAGGTAAGCTTTCTGGGGCAGCTATGCTGACAAAAAAAACCGCTAAACGGCGTCTTTCCCTGCGGAAAGAACGTCGAGAAGCGGGTCTTTTCTGTCAACCAGGAATTGGCAGTTTGTCGGCGTGAAAGAGAATGGGATGCGGATTGCACGGTCTGGGCGGATCAGGACGGATTTCTCTTGAACTATCCGTGAGAATCCGTCAAATCAGCGTCATCCGCGTCCCATCGGTTTTCTCTCTGACAGCCTGCTAGGTTAGAAGGACGCAGTTCTCGGCTCCGTGTTCGCCCATTTCATAGCCGTCGGCCTCGTCATCATTGAACCAGGTGTTGTCGCCGGCGTAGTAGCGGAAGAGGTACCGCTGGCCGGGCTCCAGGGAGACCGAGGCGCTGCACGTGCCATTGTTGCGCTTGACTAGTTTGGTGCTATCGGGCGTCCAGTCGTTGAAGTCGCCGACGACCGAAATATTGGACTGATCCACATCGTAGGGCAGTACAAATGTGACCTTGACTTTGTTCTCTTTCTTGATATTCTGACGCTTGATCATTTGTCTCTCCTTACAAGTTTGTTTCAGAAACGCAGTTCGGGGCCGGGCTGGTCTCTTGGCCTGGAGCGCGACATCCCGACTCGGCAATCTTAGCAGAGATCCATAGGTCGGCAAATTGTGCAAGTCGATGAAATCGCTCTGAGTTTTGTTGGATAGTTCGTCGAAACCGCAAAAAATTGTGCACGATTTTTTTCAGACCTCCGCAGGTGAACCATCCAGTGGCACTGGTTTTCCGTTGTTATCGGTGTCGTGGTTTAATGATGAGCAGCAAAATCAGTAGTTCACGATTTGGTGAAAAACGAGATTCTTCACTGGCCCTTTTCCAGTGCGGTGTGCTCGAAAATATCCGTTCAAAATGACAGATCGGTGAACTACTGAAAATGAAATATCAAATTCCGTGGTGCGATTTATTTGGTCGGACCGCTCAAATGAAATGGTCATCGAAAATGATTCGTCGTTCAATTTTGGTTCTTTTGTGTGCCGGCATTTTCTTCGTCTATGCTCTGCCACCTTCCGAGATTTTCGCCGGCGATAGCGGCATTCTCTATCCGCGACAGAATGCAATAGCAAGCGGAACCATCGACATTCAAGGCGCTGCAAGCCATCCGTCTTTTCGCAAATGGCAGATCGATCTGGTCCTGGATGGCGATCGCGACTCGGCGACGTTTGTCGCATTGGGCGACGAACCGGTCGATGGGCCGGGAACGCTTGCCACCTTGGATACTGCCCTTTACCCCGACGGCGACCACGAGTTGCGGCTCCGTGTCGTTCACAGCAACCTCAACTACGACGAATATTTCGCCCCAATCCGGATCAGCAATGTGGGCGCCGGCAATGGTCGGCAGATTCAGACAGCATCAAAACCGCCTGCCGAACCTTCAATCTTCGCTTCTGACAGCACGTCTCCGCCATCCGTTGCGTCTACGTCTGCAAAGTCCGCCAAGGAGGCGATCCCCCAGCGGACAACCAACCCGCACACGCTGGCAACTCGGCTCGATATTCCTTTTGACAAGACCGGACGCTGGATCGAAGTCGATCTCGCCACCCAGACGCTACGGGCCTGGGAGGGTGACGCTCTCTACCTGGAGACATTGATCAGCAGCGGCAAGGAATGGACACCGACCGTCCAAGGTGTCTTTCAGGTCAATCGAAAGGTGCCCAGCCAGCGGATGGTTGGTCCTGACTACGATCTGCCCAACGTTCAGGCGGTGATGTATTTCTTCTCAAATTATGCCATCCACGGCGCCTACTGGCATGAAAATTTCGGCGAACCGGTCAGCCATGGGTGCGTCAACATGCGCGAGGACGAGGCTGTCAGTCTGTTCGATTGGGCGCCGATGGGCACGCCTGTCGTTGTCTACGAATAGGCATTGACATTGCACGCATCCTACGCTTGAATGACTGTTCCACACTCCCCATCCTTTCAAATTTATCTTCCCATCACAATGGGTTCATCCCCGGTTAAGCATGTTCGCAGATAATTCAGTTCAACCATACGTGGTGCGCGCTGCTGCTAGGCAGCGTCACAGCAGTGGTATTTTTCAGAAAATCAGCGTAACGGGCTTATGCCCTGAAAGAGGGAAAACGATCCAATGACGAATCGAATCAAAAAATTGCTGCCCATTCTGGCGCTTGCCGTCGCTTGGCTAGCCTTCTCCTATCAACCGACTTTTGCCCAATCTGCACCGGCGACATCTTTGCCGCCGGCATCGGCAGCGGTAAGTACTGACGTCGTGCAGCCGGCAGATCTGGAAGAATACGACGTCAGTTGTGAAAACGACGTCTGCACTGTAAATGTAAGTCTGGACAGACTTGATATCTCGCCGATCGCTAAATTGGGCGCTTCGTTTGCCATCGAGTTGGCCCAGGACAATCTTAATTTCCTGCCTGACAACGCCGGAATCGAGATTGAAGACGATCTGACGCTCAAATTACCCATCGGCGATCTTGCATTGGTCGATACGGATCTGTCGCTGGTATTGGATGAAGATGGCCGGGTCGAGCGACTGCGCGGCACGGCCCAGGTTCCTTTCCCGTCGATCGGCGTGCTGGAAAACGTCGACCTGGATTCGCCGCTGCGCGCCGATCTCGGTCTGGAGATGGGCGAGAATCTTGCCCACCTGCAAGCGCCGCTGGATCCGGAACGCCAGTATCTCTTTCTCGATTTTAATTCGGGCTTTGTGGCCGAATCGAATCACCGACTGGACGGTGAAGACCACCAGGTTCGCCTGAGTGTGCCGCGTGGCCAGAACGCAACATTGGTCATCGACCCGCGTGAACCCTACGCCTACCTGACCGGCAATGTCTCGGTCAGTGTCGATGATCAGCTTGCCTTCGTGGGTGAGATGGTCGACCTAGGCGGAGCGGAGACGCTTTTTCCTGATGGACTGCCCATTCGCCAGCGCATCGGCATGCAGGTGACCAGCAGCATCGGCAAGGGAGCCGATCCTTTCTTCCAGGCCGGCGGCGCCTATTCGGTCGATGCCGGCATGGTTGGCAATCTGATCGGCGTGGAACTGCGGCCATTGGCCACCCAAGGACTGGTCACGTTGGATCGCTCCGGCATTGTGCTGGATGCCGTTGCCGAGTCCCAGATCGCGCCGGAGACGCTCTTTGACGGGCGCACGACGGCTCAGATTTTCTTGCCTTTCGACACCAATATTCGCTCGGCCTACGCACAGTTTGATGTCGAGGCGCTGGTGCCCTTTGCCGGCCTATCAGCCGACGCCATGGCCCGTCTCGACGGCTACCAGGGCATCCTTGCGCAGGCTTCGGTGACGACGCCGCTTTCCGGTGATGGGGAAGAGACTGTCGTCATCGCTGAGGAGATCAACCATGATGACGGCAAGCCACGCTTCAAACTCGTGAACTCGCTGGCCGGCGGCGCAGCCAACACGGCCACGCGCAGCTTCCTCTTCGTGAAGAACGGCGCAGCCGGCAGCGCTTCGCTGGTTGCAGATGGCGCTTCCACCGGCATTGACTGGACACAGAGCGCCTGGTGCGGCGTCACCGGACGCTGCGACACCGAAGCAACCGCAGCAGCGACAACGATCGAGTAGATCTGCTTCTTCAAAAAGCCGGGTTTCCCGTTTTTCTATCGCATCGCTCTTGAGGCCCCAGTCGTCGGATTCCGGCGACTGGGGCCTTTTTTCGAAACTGCTAGAGTTCCTCTAATTTGGCCCGGATGTAGCCGAGGGCAAAGGCCATCCCGGCATGCCAGGGCGCGTCGCAGCTCATCTGCGGCGCGTGGTCTGGGATAACGACACCGTCGTAGCCATTGTCGTGAAGGATCTGCAGAACACGCTTGATGTCGACTTCGCCGTCGTCGATGAATGTCTCCACGTAGTGAGGAACCTGCCCACGAACATTGCGTAGATGGACATAGCCGATCTTATTCTGGCGGCTGTAGCGCTCGATGTAGCCGTAGAGATCGACCTCGTCTCCCTCATCGTTCATTTCAGCCAGGGTGCCCACGCAGAGTTCCAGTTGATTGGATGGACTGGGCACACTATCCAACAGGCGCTGGTAGAGCGGAGCGACGATAGACCAGACGCGGCTGCCGGCGAACCCACTCAAGCGGCGGATCATCCGGGTGCGCGGCGAGGATAACGCCGGCCTCCTCGGCAACCGGCACGATCTCGGTCAGGAAGTCGGCCAGCCGCTGCCAGAGTTGTTCGTGGGTCGCGGAGGGCGCTTCGCCGGCCGGCGCCTCCGGGTCGTAGACCATGTTCCAGACCATGCCGTTGGGCATCGGACGCTCGATCAGATCGCTGATGCCGTCCAGTCCCACCGCCGGTGCGTCCCCGCGGGTGGTCAGCCGGACACGCGCCGCCACGCCGGCAATGCTGAAGTTGTAGCCGAAGATGGGGATCCCGGCCGCGCCGACGTTGCGGATCTGCTGCTTGATCTGTTCGATTTGCTCTCCTTTTCTTGGTCCATCGAGCAGCACGTCGTACCACTGGGCCGGGTCGAAGTTCTCGATGGCATGGAAGATCAGCCCGTGGTCGGCCAGGTCCGCCTTGATGGCCAACAACTCATCAACCGTCCAAATCTCAGGGTGAGTTGCCAAGCCCCAGCCACGGTCATCGCCCACCGGCTGATCGGTCTTCTTTGCGTCCGCTGCGTCTTCAGAAGAACTGCCGACGCCGTAGTCGCACAGATGAACAACGGCGTGGGAAGCCCCGCATTGGACTGCGAATTTGTAGTATTGCTCCGTGAGCATGTGTCGGTAGAATCCGAATCCAAGCTTCATGGTATCTATCCTTTTAGTTGTTGAATTGATCCTGATAATCTGTCGGAGTGACAGAAAACGGGACGCGGATTGAACGGATCTTGACGGATAAGGCCGATCCTAGATTTCACGTCCCCGGCACAGCCTAGACCTACTTTGGTCAGCGCAAATTTGTGTGGGCTGTGCCGGGGACGTTCGCAGGATTCACTGCCCAATCATGCCGTCTGATGCCGGGTCCAATTGTACCATGGCCAGGCGGACGGGGGCAGCCACTGTTTTCGGCACTCCCACGCGGTTGGTTGACATAGATGGGCGCGGCAGGATACAATTCGGCCATGAGTACCGCACCTCCCGGCGATCAAACGCGCCCGCTCTTCTATCGTACAGTCGTCGCACACTTTGAGGGGCCCGATGGTGAGACCCCGCTCGGTGTTCGCGTTGTTGAACCAGCGCCTGAAACGCGCCAGGCTTTGCGCGGCAATCTTTATGCGATTGTCGACCTAGTCGGCGAGAATCCGGGGCGAGCCCATCTGGCCGAAAGCCTGCTGAGCGCGATTCAGCGCACATACTTCACGCGGGCCGGCAGCCAATCTCAGGTCTTGACGGAAGCCGTCCGCCAAGCCAGATTGCGCGTCAACGAGTTCAACCAGAGCCATCCCGATCAGACAGTTCAACTCGGCGTCATCTGCGCGGGTCTGGTGCGGTCGCGTCTCATGATTGTGCACAGCGGGCCTGCGTTCGCTTTTATCACGGCCGACAACCAGATCGTCCGCTATCCGACCGAAGTTGCGAGCTTTGTCGCGCCTTCCGCTTCCAACGCCGCCGCTCAGCCGTCGGACCAGACCGCGGCCGCGACCGGCAATTGGGAGATCTACAGCCAGGATGTCGATCAGCACACGGCGCTCTTCATGGGCACGGCCCGCTGGTTGGATGTGGTTCCCGTGCGCACGATTGCCGGCAGCGTAGCCCATATCAACACGCAGAACTGTGGCGTCGCCGCCAGCGGCCTGTTGGCCACCAGCCGTCGTCCGGATCTGCCCGGCCTGTTGTTGGTCGTCGAACGTACGGATACCCCGCCCGTTCCACCCGCACCGCAAGCGTCGCCGCCTCAGCGCAGATCGCCGCTGCTGGGCGCAACTGCGGGACTCATGACCTCGGTCAATGCGCCGCCGCCGGTTGTGGGTGTTCCCCAACTCGACGGCGACGCATTGCCCCAGACCGAGAGTCTGGTTCCTGAAGAGACTGTGCCTGAAGAGACAACATCCGCAATCTCGGTTCCGGCTGCAGTGGCCGACTCTCAGATCGGGGAAGTTGCTTCGGCCGCGAAATCTGAATTTGATGTTGAGTCGGGCGCGCTTGAAGCGTTTGAGATCAGCGAAGCTGAGGAAGACACCGCCGATGATTCACAGCTAGTTCGGCCGGAGGAAGCGTATCACGCAGGCGATGGGGCGGCAGATCCCGAGCCAAGCGGGCCGTCGACGATGGCCAAGATCTCGTCAGGGCTGGCAGCAGGTGCGCTGTTGGGCGTGGATCGAGTTCGAGAGATTCTGGCCGGGGTCTTTCCGGAACGTCGTCCTGCAAGCGCGATTGCGTACGATGGTGAAAGCGCTCAGCCCAATCCGGCAGATTCCGGTTTTTCGGATATCGATGCAACAGATCCGGATGACAGCGCCTGGGAAGCAGACCTGCCTGTCGAGATGGCCGCTGCCGGCGCAAGTGCGACGGTTCACAATACGACCGGTTATGCAAACGGCCCCGTCACCGACGATGTGCCAGGGTCTGACGCTTCTCTGGCTGGGGATAATGCCGGTGTGAAGCCGCCCTTCCATAAGGATGTTGCCAACCGGGTCAGCGCTGCGCTTGATGAGAGCGCGACGCCTTTTGTACCACCTGAACCGGCGAGCGGGGGACGTGCTCGTCTCTTCATTACGCTTGCCGTCCTGATACTGGTGTTGGTGCCAGTGATGGTGGCTGCGGTCTATCAACAATGGGGCCAAGATACGACCATCAGCATAGACGCCTACACTGAGATGGCGGAAACATTCCTTCTCAATGCCCAGGTCTCATTGGACAACGGCGACACGGATAGCGCACGTGAGATGTTCTTGAAAGCGGATGACAGCCTGACAGATGCTGTCGCTCTCTCCGGACACACGGAACGGACTGACCAACTTTTCGATGAGATCAACAGCGGGTTGGCCGAGGTGATGCAGACCCGCTATCTCTACCAACTCACCGAGCCATTGGTCTCGTTCCCGAACAGTGCCGAACCATTTCGTATCATGACAGTTGGCGAAAGCCTGTTTGTGATGGATCGTGAGGCTCATACCATCGAGCGCTTTGAGTTGGACACACTGGGCGAGTATGTGCCGGATCCCCAGCCTGAAGTGATCATGCGCGAGGGGCAGAGCGTCGATGGAGCAACGGTCGGCGGCATGGTGGACATGGCCTGGCAGCCGATTGTGGCCGGCTATGAAGATCGGCCCAAGTTGCTGGTGCTTGACAGCAATGGCCAGATTTTCAGCTACGATCTGCGTGTAGACGGCGTGCAGCCTGTTGAACAGGATGATACTTTCCTGTTGCAGAATGCATCGCAGATCGAACTCTTCCTTGGACGAACGTATATCGCCGACGAAGGGCGGAATCAGATCTTTCGATATGCGCCCGGCGGTCTGGGCGATGAGCCTACGCCATGGTTTCCCGAAGAGACCCAACCCTATATTTCCGGTCTGCTGGCGATGGCCATCGACGGCGACATCTGGTTGTTGAACAGTGAAGGAACCCTCGTTCGCTACAACAGCGGCGAGCAGGTGCCTTTCTCGCTGGACAGCGGCGCTGTTCGTGCCGATGAACCGGTTGACATGGCCGTTGGCGCTCAAGCCGACTCGTCGATCTTCATTGCCGATGCCGCACACGATCGCATACTGGCCTTTGACAAGCAGGGCGGCTACCAGTACCAACTTGTCGCCCGCGAGGGTGAGCCGCTGGCCGATCTACGCGGCATCTACCTCGACGAGATTGATGAAAAGATCTACATCCTCACCAAATCTGCCCTCTATCAACATCCGCTGCCGGAATAGACGTCCGCCTGCTTGGTGACGTGACAGCCGCACTCTCTCGCCAACTATCGGTCCATTCGCCTACATCTGCCCATCGAAGTGGTTCGGCGTTGCTGTCCGAGGCACAGAACTGTCACTGTCGGCGTTTCCCCTAGCAGTACAACGAAAGGGTGTCGCCGGTTGACCATCGAAATTGCGCTTGTGCTATAATCTGAGAACTTCGGTGTTCCAGCGCCGGCGACCGACGCATTGTCTTGATTCGGTGGCCGGAGTTGTTTTTCGGCGATGAAGATATATCTTCATTATTGGGTAATTGATACGTTTGACATGGCAAAAGAACAACGATTTCAGCAGACGGATCACGGTGCTGCGCCGTCGCAATCAGAGAGGAACGGGCGCGGGCGCAAGCTGGCCATCGCGCTTGCCCTCGGCTATATGGTCATCGTGCTGCTTGTGGCTGCGGTCGTCAGCCCCCGGCTCCACGACTGGGCCCAGACACGCATTCTTGACTCTGCGGCCGCCTTCCGGGACGCCGCCTTGCAGTCCATCGGCGAGGCGGCCGTTGCCGATGCTCCGCCGGTCTATGATGTCGTCGCCGAGAGCGATGGAGATGTACCCCAGCCCGCGCCGGTCGAGCCGCCTGGTCCTGAGTCCGAGCCCATCAATGTGCTGATCATCGGTACGGATGCGCGGCCTGATGATTATGGCCCGCCGCTCACGGACACGCTGATTCTTGTCTCGTTGGATCCGGCGACCGGTGCGGCCGGCATGCTCTCATTGCCGCGCGATCTTTGGGTGCCCATTCCCGGCAGGGATTTCGCAACCAAGATCAATACGGCCTACAGGTTGGGCGAGTCGAGCAATTATCCCGGCGGCGGCGCCCAACTGATCAAAGATACCGTAAGTAGCTTTATCGGCGAGCCTGTTCCCTACTACGTGAGCATCAGCTTTGACGGATTTGTAGAAATCATGGATCTGATTGGCGGCGTCGAGATGGTGGTTCCTGTCGAAATACACGACGAGAGCTATCCGACGGCCGATTATGGTGTTGAGACCTTTCATCTGGATGCGGGCGAGCAGCATCTCGATGGCGAAATGGCCTTGAAGTATGCCCGTACGCGCAACGTCGACAGCGACTATGGGCGGGCTCGACGCCAGCAGGAATTGATTCGCGCCGTGGTCAACAAGGTGATGCGGGCCGATATGTTGCCGACTCTGCTTGCCAAAGCCCCGCGTATGCTCTACACCATGCGCAGCAGCATCGATACGGACATGCCCATGGCTGTCCAGCTCGAATTGGCCGGCTACTTCAACGACAACTCCATCAACGAGATTCGCCAGCTTGTGTTGGACGGCCGCTACGGCGAGGAAACCTACAGCGAAGAGGGCGCTTGGATCCTGCTGCCGGATCGCGCCAAAGTTCGTGTCGCTCTCGACGCGTTCTTTGCACCCACGCCGGCGGGTACAGCGCTGGCCGATTCATCGAATACGGGTTGGGTGCGCCTAGAGGTTCTCAACGGCACCGACCAACCCGGCCTGGCCTCACAAACACGTGATCTGTTGCAGTCGAAGGGGTGGCAGGTGGTTGCCATCGGGGACGCTGATCGCAGCGACTACGGGCACACATTGATCGTCAACTACGGGGTGCCTGACAAGCTGGTCGAGCAGGTGAGCAGCGATCTGTCGCTCAACGCCAGCCTGAACCGGCTGTCTGGGCTGGACTCGACTGCCCCCATCGACATGCGCATCGTCATCGGCCAGGACTTCCTCGACGCCATCGAATAGCGCCATTCAGGCCATTTCAAGGAGAGAGTGATCCACGAAGAGCACCAATCAACACGAAGGAGGGATTGACCTTCGTGAATCTTCGTGGATAGCTGTTCCCGTTGAACGGTCTAGCTCGGAAAAGCGGTATCAAGTGATCAAACGAATTATTCTCTTCCTCTCGGTCGTTGTGGCTTCGGTCGGCGTCCACCATCTGTTCAGACTCCGGCTTCCCGCAAACCATCGTCAGCCCAAGCCAACAACCGGATACGATGAAGCAATAGATCGCTTCAACCGTCTTCGGTCAGATGACGGCGATCGAGTCAATCCCGTCTGTCGCTCCCATCTGTTTGAACATGGAGGGCAGACCGAGCATGTCACTGTCTTTCTGCACGGCTACACCAACTGCCCTTTGCAATTCATGGAACTGGGTCGGAGTCTGCATGCTGCGGGCCATACGGTACTGATTCCACGTTTTCCGTATCACGGTCTGGAGCCCACAGCCGAGGAATTGCGCCGTCTCTCAGTCGAAGATCTGATCGACCTGGCCGATGAGGCAGTCGACATTGCCGCCGGCTTGGGAACGCAGATCACCGTGTGTGGACTCTCCTTGGGCGGATCACTTTCCCTGTGGATCGCTCAGAATCGGGCGGAAGTTGCGCGCGTGGTCGCGCTGTCACCCGCGTTGAGTGTCCGTCTTGCGCCGCCCGCCCTGCGCCGCGCACTCTCTAACCTGCTGGGTATCGCGCCCAATTTTTTTCTTTGGTGGGATCCGTCCCTGCGTCGACCGCTTCCAGGGCGGGAACACCAATACCCGCGGCTGGCGAGCCGTGGCGTGGCGACTATTCTGCGGCTGGGGCAGATCGTCTATCATCAGGCTGCGCTGGCCGGGCCGGCCGCGCACACCGTCCTGGTCGTCAACAACCCTGCCGATCCCGTGGTCGATCAGGGATTCACGTCAACAATCATTGAGTCCTGGCGCAGTCATCAGGCGGACGTTCGAACCCACGATCTGCCGCTCGAGTTGGGCCTTCCCCACGACTACATCGATCCGACCCAACCGGACCAACAGGCGGACAACGCCTATCCTTTGATTCTGGCGATTCTTGCAGAGGATGACTTCAAAAGGCCGCCGCAATAGGTTATACAACGCTTCTAGCAGTCTGTCGGAGAGACCAAGAAATAGACCGCGGATGCGGCGGATTAGGCGAAAAAAGCCTGATTTTATCTGATATTATCGGCATTTATCAGCCAAATCCGCCTAATCCGCGGTCTATCGGCGTTCTCTCCGACAGACTCCTATACACAAAAAAACGAGGGGCGCTTCAATCCGGCGAAGCGCCCCTCGTTTTGTGTCTAGAAATAGCCAAGATCGTTCCTACCAGGGCATGTGCCTGATGTCTGACGGATTGGCGGGGTCTTGGTAGACGATGCCAAATTGGAATCCCTGCGCCCGATAGCCTGCCGAGCTGTACTCCTCTGTTACCGGCATGCCAAGTTTGTTGGTACGTGCATAGGCGGCCAGATCTGAGTTGCTGGAACCGCTCAGCCCCAACTTGCCCCAGGCTGACTGGCGTACGGCATCGCCTTGGCCGGACCCGACTGGGACTTCCGCTTGCGCCGGAGCCGCCGCTGCCGCAGGCCGTGGGCGTGAACTCTGGATGGACGGGAAGAAGATGTTGAAGTCATCCTTGTCTCCGCCAGATGTGCCGCCAGATGTGCCGGCGTCTTGCCGTTTCACAGCCTGCCAGACGACGAATGTCGAGATGTGGTTCTTGGCCGGCAAACCGCCGCCACAGACCACCTCGCTGCCGCCGGTCGGCATCCAGCACCAGGGTCCGCGTTCACCTCGCTCGGGCACATAGCTGCTGCCGGGGCCGACGGGGATATTGATCCAACCGGAGTGTTCTTTGGTCTCTCGGTTGACGAAGCCGGTGTAGCCCGGATCGTTGACGGAATCGAATCCGTCGGACCAGTAGACGATCTCCTTTTTGCGCATGGGTTCGCCGTCCAGTCCGAGCACAGCGGCGAACAGATGGTGGTCTCCGCCGGCATCGTCGAAGTAGTCCGGCGCCCCGAACGGTTTGAGATAGTCATCGCGTGCCCACTGGGGCACGGAACCGTAGTCGTCGCCCGGCTCCCAAGAGCCGTTGTGGGTGGTGAAGATGTCTTTCACCCTGTAGACGACGTCTGCATCGGCCGGAACCGGGGCCTCACCCAACCCTTTGATGGTCAGGTTGAACGCTTCGGCCCAGGAACTGATGCGGCGCTCGAAGGGCAGTGTAGGATCGCCGGGTTCAGTCGTGCCGCCGTCTGGCGTTTCCGTGTCCGGATCGGTTGTTTCACCATCTTCGGGATCGGTCGTTCCTCCATCGGGATCGGTGACTTCCCCGCCCGGATCAACGATGCCCGGCTCCGTGGAATCGCTGTCTTCCGGATCCGTCGTTTCATCGCCGGTTTCGGGCAGTTCCGCCCCCGGATCGATGACGCCCGGCTCGCCGCTGTCCGGATCTCCGTCGCCAGGAACACTACCGCCCGGATCGGTCGTTTCGCTGCCCGGATCCACTGGTTCAGCATCATCCTTGCGCACAACCTCCTGCCAGACGACGAAGGTCGAGAGGTGATGGTTGGCAGGCAGCCCGCCGCCGCACATGACATCGGAAGCGCCATCCGGCATCCAACACCAGGGCCCGGATTCGCCCCGCTCCGGCACAAATGAACTGCCGGATGCCATGAACATGTTGGCCCAGCCCGAGCTCTCTTTGGTCTTTTCATGGATATAGCTGTCGTACTCGGGATCGCCGAGACGGTCGAAGCCATCGGACCAATAGGTGACCGGCATGTTTTTGATGAACTGGCCGTCACGTCCGATCACGGCGCCAAAGAGATGGTGGTCGGCGCCGGCTTCGAGGAACTCGGCCGTCAGGTAGTCATCCCGCGCCCACTGGGGCACGGAACCGGGCTGGTCGGACGGTTCCCACGATCCCATGTAGGTGGTGAAGACATCCTTGATCTCGTAGACCACGTCGCTGTCCGGATCGGGATTGTCCGGGCGCTGGTCCAACGACTTGATCTGCATGTTGTAGTGGTCTACCCACTTGCTGATTCGGCGTTCGATGGTTGGCTGCATTGTTTCGCCTTCTCCGTTGTTTCCAGGTTGATCTGTTCCGCCCGATTCGCTTTCACCGCCCCCTGAGGAGCCGCCATTGTCGTCCGGTTGTTCTCCACCGCTCTCGCCATTGTCGTCAGGAACGTTGTCGTCGGGAACGTTGTCGTCAGGAACGTTGTCATCGGGAACGTTGTCGTGTGTCAGATGTGCCGCTGCCGCCGGGATCGGTGGTGCTGTCGGTCATGTCCGGTCCAAGGCCAACGGCGACGATGCTCACGTCGTTCCACGTGCCGTGTTGGGAACGAGTCGCCAACATATTGGCCACATCGCCCTCGATATCGTAGCTGCCCCAGGGCGGGTTATGGCCCAATGTGTAGACGGCGTAGCCGAGTATGCGCCCCATAAATCGTTCGACATAGCGGCCGCTCTTCAGCAACTGTTCGGTGTAGCCTTCCGCATCGGTGAATTTCTGCCAGCCCGCGGCGCCCGGCTGTTGGATCAGCCCGTCGATGCCGTACTCGGTCACCGCAAACTTAACCTTCTTGTAGGGCAGCCGGGGGAGCACCTGGTGCTCAAGGCGGTAGATCAGCCAATCGGTCAACCCTTCCGGTCCCCAGAGATCCGGCATACCGTATTGGTGCAGGGCAATGATGTGGCCGTTCTCTTCGGCATGTTCGATGGCCGGATAGACCAATTCCCAGAGGGCCATGCGGTCGTCCTCAGGCAGATCGGGGTTGCCGACGCTGAACGCGAAGATGGCGCACTTGTAGCCGTTGGCCTCGGCCAGCGCCATTCGTGCCAGCTCAAACTGGTTGAGCAGGGGCAGGCTATCCTCTTTCTGCAGGACTTCGTTGGCAAACTGCCAATAGTCGACATCGGGCGACATGCGCTCCATGGTCTTGCCGTGGGCCCATTGCGCCGCTTCCTCTGGACTGTTGCGAATCCGATTGTCGATCTCATGGTCGGTGGCGAAGATGCGGCCGATGATGACAGTGTCCGGGCAGACGGCGCGCAACTCACGCATCTCGTCCGGATTGGGATCGAGGACCAACAAGGCACGTGGCTTCCACCTTCGCAGTAGGTCCAGGTGCTTGTGCACGCCGCCGACGATATGCGGTCCCATGATGGCGCCCAGCGGTTCGGTCAGGCGGGCGAGGTAGGGAGCGGGATCGACGTATCCGCACCAGCCGTCTTCAATTGTGAATGGGTTGATGCGCATGCCAAAGTGCAGATGGGGCTGACTGGTCTTGCCGGTGTTGCCGCTGAGTCCGATCTGATCGCCGGCAGCAACGCTCTGGCCCTGGGCTACGGAGACCTGGTCCAGGTGGGCGTAGAGACTTTGTCCCCATTGATGCCCCAGCACGACATAGCGGCCAAATCCATCAGGGTCGTCGCCGACTTCAAGCGCCGCCCCGTTCTGGATGGCAAGGACCGGTGTGCCGACCGGCGTCGCGTAGTCGATGCCGTTGTGGCCGCGCAGGGCAACGCCACCGCAGGTTACGTCGGCATAGCCGGCCGGATTGTCGCCAAAAGACTGCAGAATGGGAAAATTACTCCCGAATGGCGGATTCCTGAGCATGATGAACCCTCCTCATTGATGATCGTCTGTGTTGAACTCGCTTGATGATGAGATTGGCTGTGAATGGTGTCGGCAATGACCTGTTCGTCCAGGTTGGGCATGAACGTTACGTAAACTTGATCGGGCGTCATCATAGTCGATTCCCCCAAGATTGGCAACCGGTCTAATCATCCAACGCCCTGTAGTTGACGTCCAATTCGTCGAATCGTTTCACATGGGTTTGCAGACGACTGATGAAGTCGCCATACGATCGACGCTCGTTGGGCGACCAGACGGCTTCGGCTGTGGCGCAAAGCCGCGGGAAGGCCATATATTCGACCGTGCGCCCATCGGGCATGTACTCGCTCCAGAGTTGGCACTGGCCGCCCATGATGTATTTGGCTTCCTCTTCCGACAGCTCATCGGGGACAGGCTCAAACTCGTATGCCTTGGCCAGCGGGATGCTGTTGCCGATGTTGAGCGGTTCGCTGGCCGGATCGCCCTGGCAATAGTCGAAATAGGTCCAGCCCGTGGGCGCCATGACCACATCGTGGTGTGCGCGGGCCGCGGCGATACCGCCCTCGACCCCGCGCCAGGACATGACCGAGGCC
The DNA here is from genome assembly GCA_963698255.1 of uncultured Chloroflexia bacterium. Lineage (GTDB taxonomy): Bacteria > Chloroflexota > Anaerolineae > Caldilineales > Caldilineaceae > JAWKOK01. Next base: position 226,643 of record CAVOQD010000034.1, read on the forward strand.
CCCGGCGCCAGGCCGCCCTGCAGGATCTCGTCCCAGCCGATCAGGCGCCGTCCCTTCTCAGTGATGAAGGCGTCCATGCGGCCGATGAACCAACTCTGGAGTTCGTCGGCGCTGCTGAGGCCCAACTCGGCCATACGGTCCTGGGCGGCGCGGCTCTCGTCCCATTCGCGTTTGAGCGCTTCGTCGCCGCCCACATGAATGAACTCGCCGGGGAACAACTCCATGATCTCTTCGAGCACGCCCTGCATAAACTCGACGGTCGATTCCTGGGGATTGAGGATGTGCTGGCTGATGTCCCACATGCAACGCGGTTGGATCAGCATGGGCAGATTGCCCAGTTCAGGATAGGCGCTGATGGCGGCGTCCATGTGGCCGGGCATGTCGATCTCGGGAACGATGGTGATGTGGCGGGCCTGCGCATAGGCCACGACCTCCCGGATCTCATCTTGGGTGTAGAAGCCGCCGTGTGGCACATCATCGAAGCGGTGCGGTCGGTCAAAATGGTGGCCGATCAGCGTCGCCGATCGCATGGATCCGTGGGTCGTCAGCCGCGGATAGCGTTTGATCTCGACCCGCCAGCCCTGGTCTTCGGTCAGGTGCCAGTGGAAGATGTTCATCTTGTGCAGCGCCAGCAGATCGATGAACTTGAGCACAAACTCCTTGGGCATGAAGTGGCGACCTACGTCAAGCATGGCCCCGCGCCAGCCGAAGCGGGGCGTATCTTCCATATGGACGCCCGGGATCGACCAGTCTTGGTCGGCTACGGAATCGCCGAAGATCGCTGCAGGCAGAAGTTGACGCAGCGTCTGACCGGCGTAGAACAGCCCGGCCGGCGTCGGCGCTGTCAACTCCACTGCCGACGGTGTCACGTCGATCAGATACCCTTCCTCGCCCAGGTGGTCCAGTTCCCGGTCCAGTCGCAGGCGGATATCGTTGTTCCCAGACGACTCGACCTGAACAGGCAGCGCGTAGCCGGTGGCAGGGCGGAGAGTTGCAGCGAGCTGTTCGGCAGTCTGGTGGATCGCCGTCTCGGCCACGACGATAGTCTCTGAGTTGAGTGAAAAGGCGCTGGAAGTTTCGTCGATGACGGTCGGCTGGGGAATGATTGAAATACTGCGGGTCACGGTCACTCTCCTCGTGATTGGCGTGGTTGAGTTGATTGGAACGGTCGATTGGGTATGATAGCCCTACTCTATTTGTGCTGGTGCACTCGTCTGCTATGCATTTCTGCTATCTATTGTAGCGTAAGAAGCACGTTGGGTAAACGGACGAGTGTTTCTCCTGTTTTTCGATTCAAATTCGTGTAGTAAGTGCGCGTGTTAGTTGACATATCGTCATTTCTTTGGTATTTATAGGATCAAATCGTTGTTCAATTTTCTATGGATCAACGACAGCCAGAACAAATAGGCACGAAAGGAGCAACATTGTGGCATCTTATCTCATCGACAACTACTCCATTCGCCAATGGTCCAGCAGATCAGCGGGTCAAGGAAGTGCCGGGGTCGCCCTGGCCGGTATCTATCTTTACGAAGGGGATGTTCGCCGGGGCCAGGTCTACTTCTATCCCGACACGGTCGCACTACAGCCTCCGATCCATCGGGAGGATAAACAGCAGATTCTGCTCAGTTTCAACATGTCTCAGTTTCCAGGGACATTGGCGATGTTGGAACAGGGGTCGGTCACTCTTTTCTTCAACAGCGTAACCGACGCCGGCATCGCAACAGTGCGCGTGTCGCCAACAGACCTAGTTATCGGCGAAGCCGTCTCGACCAAGGTCGGCTGACAATCCATTGTTTTTGGAAGTGAGACCGCCACTCCGGGAATGCCATACGGCTCCCGGAGTGTTGTCGTTTCCACTTTCTACCATACCCAGTAGTTCACGATTTGCGGCAACCCGAGATTCCTCGCTGATGTTTAGCCAGTGCGAGGTCTGTGTAAATCCGCTCAGAATGACAAATCGTGAACTACTGATACCCTGAAGGAGACGATCCGATGAAGTACGGTATCTGGCAGGCATTGCGTGGATGGAGTCGGCTCTCTGTAGCCGGGATGATGGCGGTGTTGATACTTTTGGCACTCTTCTCTCTACCGAAAAGTGCATTGGCCGAGAATCCTCCCTCCCAGCCCTTTGATCTAGTATTTGAAGCTGTGGGCGAAAAGGTTGGCGCTGTTCAAGACGGCGCAGGCATGTTCGGTAGGACCGAGGGAAATGTCACGATTGATGTGCCCGGCGTGTCGATTCGGAAGGCCTATCTGATCTGGTCGGGCCTGGGGCGGGACAATAACGGCATTCTCTTTGGTGCGGCTGACGGCTCTACGCCGCAGCGTATCATCCCCGGCTGGACGTGGAACAATGACACATACGGCTCTCGCACCTGGGGCTGCTGCGGCGGCGAACTCTCCGCATATGCAGCGGATATCACGGACCTGGACATCGTCCAACCCGGCCAAAACAGCTACACGGTCTCGGATATGTCGATTGAGCATGCCGGCGTGGAAGAGAACTGGGGCTACAGCCTGGTTGTGGTCTACGAAGATCCGACGCTGGAAACCGTTAATGACGTGATCGTCAAGTTGGGCAATGACGGCTTTCACTTTCGTTGGAGCGGAATGCTCGGCCCCAACAGTGACGTTCAGTGTGTTGCTGTTCCACGTGCGGATCAAGATCGAACGATGAGTTTTGTGGCGGTTGTCGGCGGTATCTCCGACATCTATCGGCCCAATGGACTTTGGGGACGAACTGGAAACGAAGATTATGTGAACATGGACGAAGATCGGGGCACCTGGAATCAGAGCCTAGGTCTGATCGACGGGGTCTCCGGCATTACCGGCATCGGCGGCTCCACCGAGATCGATGGCCCGATGGACGGCGATTGGACGGACAACGGCGTCGATTGGCCGTTCACGGACAACCGGGGAGATCAGTGGGATCTCTACCCCGTCATCGAGATTCCCTTGGATTCAGGCGATACCTGGGCGTGCGTGCAGATTGAGTCAGCCAACCGCCCCGAGATTCCTGCCGGGCCCGGCACCTTCCAGTTGGGCGCCAGCATCGGATTTATGGGTCTGTTCGCCATTTTCGAGTCCCATGAACAGCCCGATATCGACATCGAGAAAGCGACCAATGGTGAGGACGCTGATGAACCGACCGGCCCGGTTGTGGTGGTCGGCGAACCCGTGACATGGACCTTCGAAGTGACCAACATCGGCGACGAAGCCCTGGTCGATGTGGCGGTGACCGATGATCTTGAGGGCGACATTGTCTGCCCCAAAGACTCACTGGCTCCTGACGAGTCCATGACGTGTGTCGAGACCGGCATTGCAACAGCAGGCCAATATGCCAATATGGCCACTGTCGTCGGCAAGAACAGCAGCGGCGTCATTGTGACGGACATGGATCCGAGCCACTATCTAGGCATCAGTCCGGCGATTGACATCGAGAAAGCGACCAACGGCGAGGACGCCGATGAACCGACCGGCCCGGTTGTGACGGTCGGTGAGATCGTGACATGGACCTTCGAGGTGACCAACATCGGCGACGAAGCCCTGGTCGATGTGGCGGTGACCGACGATCTTGAGGGCGACATTGTCTGCCCCAAGGACTCACTGGCGCCGGACGAGTCGATGACCTGCGTTGAGACCGGCATCGCCGTCACCGGACAGTATGCCAATATGGCTACTGTGGTCGGCAAGAACAGCAGCGGCGTCACCGTGACCGACAAGGATCCGAGCCACTATCTGGGCGTCAATCCAGCTATTGACATCGAGAAGTACACCAATGGCGAGGACGCGGACGATGAGGCGGACGCTGTAGTGATCGACGTTGGTGCGCCCGTGACATGGACGTACGTCGTCACCAATATCGGCGATGTAACGCTCTCCGATGTAACGGTCACCGACGATCGGGGGGTGGCGGTTACGTGTCCCAGGAACACGCTCGCCCCGGATGAAGCCATGACCTGTGTGGGAACCGGCACGGCCGGCGCTGGACTATATAAAAACAACGGCACAGTCACCGGCAGGGCGCCCGATGGAACGATTGTCACCGATACCGATCCCAGCCATTACACCAACGTGCCGACGGGCATTGACGCCCCTGAGCCGGGCGCTCCGAGCCAGCGGCAGGAGATCTATCTGCCTTTGCTGACGGTTGGCTAACGGATCGTTTGCGCACCCAATAGCATCGTTTTTGGTTGCTTCATCGCACGTTGACACTTTATCGATGCGGTTTACGACCGTACGTTCTCGATTAGGCCGCTGCAAGCAATTGAATCCCGCAAACGTCCCCGGCACAGCCCAGACCGACTCTGGTCAGCACGAATTTGTGTGGGCTGTGTCGGGGACGTGAATGCTAGGATCGGCCATAGGGCAGATCGTACGATCGTAAACCGCACCTACGCTATCATGCATTTGTCAACCTATACACGCTGTATGTTGAACTATCTCCCCTCAGCCTGCGCCAATTCCCTGGCTGCGCCTGCCATCTCGTCTAGCCCAAGACGGGTGAAGAGATCCGACGCTTGTCTGGCGGCCTCTATTGACTCGGCCGCCGGGGCTGTGATTTCGGCCATTTTCAGCCGGGCATAGGCTTCGATGAAGATGTCTTCGTTGTCCTGTGCCAGCGAGCAGCATCGCTCCAACAGTTTCCCTGCTTCTTCGGCTTCGCCCCTGGCAGAACGCACGAGCGCCAGCGTGTAGTAGGCGTAGGGAAACGCCAGCGGCTCTTCCTGTTCCAGTGCGATGCCCGCATATCGCTCGGCTTCGGCCCCGTCGCCCAATTCAAACGAAGCTTCGGCCAGATTGCAGGCAGTGGCTGCCGTTCCGTGAGAATGGCCGATCTGGCGGTAGAAATCGAACGCCTGCTGTCCCGTTGTCAGCACATCGGCGTATTGTCCGGCATCCAGGTAGTTGGCCGCCATGTTGCTGCGCACCAACGCCACCTTGACCAGATCACCGATCTGTCGGTAGTAGGCGATCGACTGGTCGGCGTGCTTAAGCGCCTGCTCCAGTTCGCCGCGCCGGCCAAAAAGATTGCTGAGGCAGCGGTTGATCTCGGCCAAACTCACTTCGTCTTCGAGGTCCTCGGCCAACTTGAGTGCGTCGCCGTAGTGATGTTGTGCGGAGGACAGGTCTCCTTGCTCTTCCAGCACAAGTCCCTGTAACATTTCGGCCTGACAGCGCGCCTGTTGCACCGTCTGCGCAGCTTCCGCGAGTCGTCTCTGGCGGACGTGTACTCTGCCGATGCGCACATGCAGGTCTACGATTCGTTGCTGAAGACGCGCTGCCGTTGTCAGGCTTTCAGCGTAGCTCTGTAGCCCATCGTCGAACATGCCCAGCGCATCCTGAAAATCACCCCTCAGTCGTTGCGCGCCCATGGTCAGTTCGCTCGGATCTTCCTGCTGCCAGTCGGTCTGTTCCAATATATCGAGGCCGGTGTGCAGATCGCCGCTCAGGTGGAAGAGTTCAGCCCGGATAACGTCGAGCGTGCGCCGTTCCTTCTTGCTCAGGCGCGTCCCGGATACGTTGGTGAAGACGGTCAGCGCAGTTGCGGCCGCGCCACGCTCAATCTCCTGACTGCGATGGGGAAACCAGACTTTCACCGCCATGTCAGGCCGATCGGCCCGCTGAAAATGGTAGGCGGCCATAGTATAGTCGCCCAGGGCTGCGTTGACGCCGGCCGCCTCCAGATGCAGCAGTTCACGCTGTTCGGCCGAGAGCGCACGGTAGAGCACTGACCGCACCGACGGCAGTAGAAAGACGCTGCCCATGCCGTCGTGGAAGAGCAGATGACGAGCGGTCAGAGCTTCCAATGCTTCGTTTGGCCACAGATCGCGCGGCGCCGGTGTCGGGTAGACGCAGAGTGCGTGTAAAATTTGTCGCTGCGGCTTGTCCAGACGCAGCCAGAGCAAATTCAGGAATCCGTCGAAAGAGTGGATGCCGTCCGACGCTTCGCCGACGATGTCATCCAGCGGTTCGCCTTGGGTCAGGAGATCCACGCAGAGCCAGAGCAGCCGAGGATTGCCGCCGGTCACGTTCATCAGGCGCTGAATCTCTTCCGGCGCCAAATGGATCTCTTGTTTTGTCAGGAAATGCACGATATCCTCATCGTCGAAACCGGTGAGGGTTACATAGGTGCTTGCCGCCAAGTTCACACGCTGGCCGACGAGCAAGAAGGGAGCCACCTCCTGCAGGCCGGCGATGAGTTCCTGTAGCGCTCTATGGACGCCTTCGTCATCACTCCACAGATCGACCTCATCCAACACCAGCAGGGGGCGCTGTGGCGCCAGTTGAGCCAGATCGCGGCGTGCCAGCGTCAAGAGTAGGGCCGGATCGTCGAGCTTTCCCTGATTGGCGGCCAGCGCACGCCAGAGCAAGTCTTGGCCGTTGTGATGAAGGAACCCGCCCATGGCGAAGAGAAACTGGTAGAGGCCGTCGTTGAGTTCGGGCCGTACCGTAAACCAGAGAATGTGGGTTGATGGCCAGCCTTCGACGATGGCCGCGGCAAGGCTGGTCTTTCCGATGCCGCTCAAACCGCTCAAGGCCACGCTCTTGCCCTCTCTGAGTGTCCGTGCGATGCGCTCGTGCAATGCTGTGCGTCCTACGAGTGAAACCACAGCCGGCGCTTGTTCCTGGCGCGCGCCCGGCCGTAGATGACGAAGCAGCGATTCCCCCAGGGCTTCGATGGCGCGATCTACGTCACGGTAGAATTCGGCTCGCGATTGCTGCAAGAACTCCTGCCAGATCTGTTGCAGCGAGCGTGGCTGGAAGAAGCGGCGAAAGTAGCGCAATTCGAGGATCAGGTAGTTGTAGCGCGGCGCGCCGGGCGACTGCAAGATATCCGCCCATGCCGCTTCGATCTCTTCTCGGTTGCGCGGCGGCTTTGCGCCCCACAGTCCATCAGCCGCGTTGACCATAGCCCGGCAGAGGATTTCGCCCCAGTTCTGTTCGCCGGCGCTGCTGTCCAGTTGCTCTGCGCCGGCGTTGCCGAGAAAGTAGGCGGAGGCCAGCACCGATTCGGTCGCCAGACGGTCCGGGTTGTCGTAGTACTTCAGGGCTTGTTTGATCTGTTGGTCGAACGGAATGATCTGCTCTTTTGGCATAGGAATCGGGTCAATCTGATGGTTGGTCGTGTGGTTGCATATGGGTGCAACGAGTCAGGAGATGGGATCAATATGGCGATGGCAACCAGTGTGAGACATTTCCAGCCAATCTTGAGACATCCATGTTTCGGCGCTTGTGTTATTTTGGACTCAAGCCTATCCTATATCGGATTTTGGACCTGTCCACGGCTCCGGTGGCAGCTCTAGGCGGATTGGGAGTCGGCTGAAGGATATCAGCGACGGCAGACGTCATACGAATGAAAGGAATGGTCATGAATCGGGGAATACGGGCAGATTTTAGCAGAAGGAGACGAAAAATGGAACAAGCACGAGTGTTCATGTTGATGGTTGCATTGGTGATGGCCGTTCTGAGCTTTGCGGCCACGACCAAATCCGCAGCGGCAAAATCCGGGCCGCTCTATCAACCAAGCTGGGCAACGTGGGCGTTTGATCTCACGCCGGTCAGCGGGCAATATGACGCCAGATGGCAGATCACCATCGGTGGCGAAGACAAAAAAGGCGACCCGGCTGTGCTGCACCAGGAGACGATACAGCTCGACTGCACGCCGGTAGGCAGCGTCAAGATTGATGGGCCGACGATTCTGTTTGACGGCGGCCATCTCGAATGTACCTTTCCCGATCTGATCGCAACGGCCAATGAGATCATCGTCGGAAAATGGGGCAAGCAATACATCCTGGAGATCGGCAGTGATTGCGGCTGTATGCCGATCAGAGAGGCCTTTGCCCAGGCCGCTGCACTGCCTGCCGGGCCGAATGACAACCCGGTCTTTGACCACCCGAGCATCCGTTTCGATTTGAACGTAAACGGCGCCGAAGTTGCCAACAAATTTTTCTTCTCCAACGCAGAATCGTCCGGGCGACCGATGCCTGCCAACCGCGTGGAAACATATCGCAGCACCTATGGCTGTGAGGCCAATCTGGGCAGTTGCCGCTATGAACATTACCGGGGTCCCAGATTGACCGCCGAGGACAAACGGCAATACAAGACGACATCGTTCTACACTGGGTCGGTGACCGTCAAGATTGGGGCCAGCGTACAGGGCAGCGACAGATTCTTCGGCAGCCTGGAATCATTGAGCGTCGATCCCGGTTGTCGGGCACACTAAGGACTGGGGCCAATTAAGTCACGGATTTGAGTGTTTAGTGCGCACGCCCTTCGTGCGCACGGGTCTCGCCCAATGGCGGCCAATCGCTCTCTACGGTTCGCACGAAGGGTGTGCGAACTGAACAATGGCCGCTCCTACAAATCACTGAGTTGTTTGATCGCCATGCCTTCACTTTGGATTCCGTTGAGTCACGACTCGACTGTAGTCAGATTCTGACCGAACCGACGATCTATACAGCAAGCACGCCGACGCTCGATGTCGGCGTGCTTGCTGTATAGACACCAGACATCTCGACGTTGAGACAAACTCCCCGCTTCCTGAGACTTTTTCCTCACATCCCCATGCTACCTTGTGAACGTACACGATTTCGGTCATACGTTTCGATTCAGGAGGAGCATGATGGTACCCACACAACTGTCCAGAAGACTCGTATTGGCGCTGGCGGCAATCGCCGCGGCGTTGGTCCTGCAAGTCCTGCCCATGGACGCGATCACGCCGGCTGCGTTTGCCAAATGCCCGCTCAAAGGCGTCGCCGAACCGGCCATGGCCGGCGGCGGCTATTGGGCCTATGTCTACGACGGCGAGAGCGGCCTGCCCGTCGCCATCGTGGTCGACGACAAGGGCGAACCCCATCGCTTCCGTAGCCAAGCTGAGGCTCAGCGCTTGGCCGACCAACTGGCCGGCTATCTCTGCGCAAAGTGGTTCGACGAGCCATTGGTCCCGGGCAGTGGGGATCCGCCGCCCTTCTACCCGCTGCCCATCCCGCCTGAGGTGTAGATGGTTCGGACGGCGCGTGTCGGACGATTGCTGAGGAGCGCGACCGTCGCCGCGACGCTGCTTGGCTATGCTGTCGATGCCGAAGCGGCAGAGAAAACCGCGAGCAACGGACCTCGATCAAACTAGAATCTGCGAATAAGAAAACACAGTCGTTCACGATTTGTCATTCTGAGCGGGTCGATCTGGAGCCTTCACTCGGGTACAACACCAGCGAAGAATCTCGTTATTCTCCAAATCGTGAACGACTGAAACAGCGAGGACGAAGATGATGGCGGCATTGTTTGGGATGATCTGCATGATGAGTATGATGCCCGGTCCGGCGACGACGGTGATTTTGGACACGACTGTCGCCCATGGCCGCAAAATGGGTTTTCTGACCGCCATTGGCGGTTCGGCCGGCGTGGGGTTTTATGCTCTGTTGGCGCTGCTGATCGGCACAGTGCTCTCCAGCGATGGCCTCTGGGTCAGCGTGCTCGAAGGGGTCGGCGCAATCTACTTGGCGGCGCTGGGTGTCATGTCGTTGATTGAGGCATTCACCGCCAATGCGAAACCTCATGGGCAGGCCATCACAACGTCGCAGGCTTCCAAAGCATTCGTCACCGGTCTGCTCTCTACCTGCTTGAGTCCCAAGACAGCGCTCTTCTATCTGGTTATCCTCTCCCAGTTCGATTTTCAAGCGCTCCCCGTATTTGCCGGGATCCTGCTGGCAGGGCTGACGCATGTGATCGTTCGGCTGGTCTGGTACGGCTCTTGGATTCACCTGCTTCACCCCATGCGCGACGCGTTGGACGGTCTCTGGTTGCAGCGCAGCATGAAACTGATCACCGGCGCTCTGATGATGGCGTTGAGTGTGCATGTTTTGCTCTGAAGCCTGGCCACCGAAATATGTGTTTTTTTGATTACGGAGGTGCACTATGTTGAACCATGATCGATCTGTTCAGGTCGGGATGATACTGCGACAAGGAATTCTCGTCGTCGCCTTGACGGCACTATTCGGGCTATCTTCTATGTCGCCAGCGCGGGCCGACGTCGTCGCTGGTACGGTGATCACCGTGACCACGACCGAGGACTTGGCCGATAGTACAAATCACGACAACCATACCTGTAGCTACACCAGTGGCGCCTTCTATTTCCCGGCAGGGGATGGAAAATGTACGTTACGCCGGGCGATTTTGGAGGCCGGCGTGCGGCCAGATGCCGATCGGCCCATCTCAATCCAGTTTGATATTCCCACCGCCGACCCCAATTATGATGCCGGCCTGGAAATCTGGGAGGTGCAGATTGATGAATCGCACGTGTGGGAGTTGAAGCGCAAGAACATCACCGAAGACGGCGGACAGGTGACCATTGATGGAGACACGCAGCCGGGCGGACGTTCCGATGGCCCCAAAATCATGGTGAATACGAACCGAGATAATTTGGCGACGTTCGGCCGTTCACTGGAAGTGCGCACCTCCAACAACACCATCCGCAACCTTGGCTTCATTGGCGGCGGACAGATCATTCTGTACGAAGGCGGCAACACAGTCGAAAAAGTCTGGATGGGCCTGACCGCCGACGGCAGCGGTCTCTCTCTGGCGTCCGATGCTTCCTCGCAGGCTGAGCGATCCATGGCTCGAGGCGGCATCATCATGCCCAACGAAAATTCCGATAACAATACGATTCAGAACAACTACATTATCGGCGCCTCTGAGCGGGCGATTCGCATTATTGGCAATGGCGACAACAACCTGATTCAGGACAACTTCATCGGTATGAACGCCGACGGTCTACTATCTCCCCCGTTCGACAGTGGCGTCGATTGTTCCCGCGAGGTGAATTTCGATGCCAGTTTGTGGTATGGTGGGCGCGGCATCCAAGTGACCGGCGCCAACAACACGGTCATCAACAACCGGCTGGCGGGGTTGCACGTGACGCAATCGACCAACGATACACCGCCCATTGCCATGGAAATCTCCGGGGAAGGCCATACAGTGACGGGCAACATCATTGGCCGTGATGTGGCAGGCAAGGATGTCGGCGTGTGCGGCCAAGGGATACTGCTGCAGGGCACGGAAAATCTGGTGGAACTCAATACCATTGTTCACAGCCGCAACGGATTCGACCCGGGCGATGACGGCACTGATTTTGACGCAGCGATTCTGACCCAAAGCTTCGCCCAAGGCGGCAATCAATGGCTGACCGTGCGCAAGAATGTGGTGTTGATGCCGGCAAGGTGACGCATCCGGACCACGTCTATCGCTTCGCCTCGCCGGGTGTGCCCATTGAACTTCGTCAGTTCAACCCGGCCAAGGTGACCAGCATCTCCGGCTCCTCGGTGAGCGGGACGCGAGGGGATGATGCGGTTTTGCCTGGCCCCACCGTCATTTCCGCAGATTGCCCCAACTGTCAGATATATCTCTATGCGGACGATATGGACGATCGCATCGAAGCCTATGAATTTCTAGGTCAAGCCACAGCCGACGCCAACGGCGACTGGACGGCCACGCTGTCACGCCCCCTTGGCGACGGCGAAGGGCTGCGCACGCAAAGCATGGCCAACGCCAACGGCATCATCCACAACTTTGGCGCAGGTACCACCAGCAAGCTGTCGGATATACTCTATTCGCCGCTTACAGGCGTCACGATTGACGGGCCGACAACAGGGGAAACCGGCGTCATGTTGGCGTTCAATCTCAACGTCTTGCCGGTGACGACCGAAGATGTCTACACCTACTCAATCGACGTGACTGACGAAGCGGCGCCGATCACCGGTTCGGGTGATAGCTCGACCGTTCTGAACTACACCTGGACTCAGCCGGGAAGCAAAACGATCACCGTGAGCGTGTCCAACGGGATCAACACCGTCACAGGCGACGCATAACGTCGAGATTAGCGCGGATATCAGCAGCATTACGATCGGAGGCCCCACTTCAGGCACGATCGGGAACGAGTTGGAGTTCACCGTTGATGTTCTTCCGGAAAAGACAGGGGATGCCTATTCCTATACAGATCGAGGCAACTGACCAGACCACGATTGACGGCACAGGCAGCAGTTCGGTCAGCTTCAGGTTCACCTGGACCACGCCGGGAATCAAAACGATCATGGTCACAGCGGACAGCGGGTCCGATACGGTCGAAGAAGACGTACACGGTCGAGATCACAGGCGGCAGTGGTTCCGGCGATGGCGTCAAGGTCTATCTGCCGGTGATCGTGCGCTAGGCGAACGTCGAGGAGACGCGTAGGGACAGGTCTCAGACCTGTCCCTACGGTTTCGTCTGTGCTGGATTAATCGCCGTACTCAAGGACGGCGGTTTCGCTGTCCGGGACCGGTGTAGCGCCGTTGCTGCTGACGGCTTCATCAACCCGTTCATCAACCCGTTCATCGACCCGTTCACCGTACGGATCGTACTCGATCTCCAGCTCCTTGCGGAACTGCTGGGTGTAGAGCCGATAGTAGTGGCCCTCCATGGCCAGCAGCTCGGCATGGGTGCCCATTTCCGCGATCTCACCCTTTTCGATGACCAGAATGCGGTCGGCGTTGCGAATCGTTGACAGCCGGTGGGCAATGACGAAGCTCGTTCGCCCTTCCATCAGCGTCTCCATGCCCTCCTGGATCAGCGCCTCGGTCAGCGTGTCGACCGAGCTGGTCGCCTCATCCATGATGAAGATGTCCGGCTGGGCCAGCACCGCGCGGGCCAGGCTGAGCAACTGCTTCTGGCCAACCGAGAGCAGATTGCCGCCCTCGCCGACCTCGGCGTCGTAGCCATCCTCCAACTCCATGATGAAGTCGTGGGCCCCGACCATACGCGCCGCCTCTTCGATCTCGGCGTCGGTGGCGTCCAGCCGACCGTAGCGCAGGTTCTCGCGGATGGTGCCCGAGAAGAGATGCGGCGTCTGCAACACCATGCCGATGCGAGATTGGATGGCGTGCTGGGTGAAGTCGGTATAGTCCTCCCCGCCGATGGTGATCACGCCGCCGGTCGGCTCGTAGAAGCGACAGACCAGGTTGACGATGGTCGATTTGCCGCCGCCGGTCGGGCCGACCAGGGCGATGGTCTCGCCCCGGCGTACGTGCAGGCTGAAGTCTGCCAGCACCGGCTTGTCTTCCTCGTAGGCGAACTTGACGTGATCGAAGACGATGTCGCCCTGCATGGTGCCCGGATCGAAGGCGTCGGCTTTGTCGACCACGTCCGGCTCGGAGTCCAGCAGCGAGTAGATGCGCTCGCCCGAGGCGATGGCCAACTGCATGCCGGCATAGACGCGCGCCATCTCGTTGATGGGCCAGAGCATGAAGGTGATGTAGGAGATGAAGGCCTGGATGCCGCCGACCGTCATGCTGTCGGATCCCGTGTTGGCCTGAATGCCGCTGTAGAGGATGACAGCGCCCACCGCGAACGACGCGATCAACTGCACCGTCGGCAGGAAGAGCGATGACAGCCATGCCGCCCGGTAGCCGGCATCGTACATCTCGTCGGTCAACTCCTGGAACTCATCCTGGTTGGCCTCCTCGCGACGCAGCGCCTTGATGACGCGCACGCCGGTGATGGTCTCGTTGTAGTGCCCCGTGATCTTGGAGTTGACCCGGCGCACGTTGCGATATTCACCCAGGATACGCTTCTTGAACTCGGCCGCCACGACGATGATGACCGGGATGATCAACCCGACGATCATGGTCAGTTGCGGGCTGATTATCCACATGAAGAACATGGATGTGGCGATGTTGGCGATGGCCCACGTCACGTCGAGCATGCCCCACGTCACCAGTTCGGCCACGCGGTCGGTGTCCGACGTCACGCGCGAGATGATCCAGCCGACCGGCGTCTTGTTGTAGTAGCCCAGCGACAGCGCTCTGCAAGCGCGTGAACATGCTCTGGCGCAGGTCGAAGCGCACCTTTTCGCCCAGGATGCCGGTCATGTAGATGAAGCCGAAGACGCTGATGGCCTGAATCAGGATCAACGAAGCGTACTGAACCAGAATGGTGGTTGCCGCCGCCCAGTCCTGGGCGACGATGCCTTCGTCGATCAGCCGCTTGCTCAGGAAGGTGAAGTAGGAGTCAACCGCCGACACGACCACGATCAGCGAGAGAAAGCCCAGCACCCATGGCCAGTACGGCTTCAACTGGCCGCCGATGCGGCGCAGCGTCTGACCGTTGAATTGTGTTGAAAACTCTTCTTCTTCGTAGAAATCATGCTCGGACACGATTGAGTTCCTCCTCAAGTTCGGATTCTATCCGTGTCTGCGCTAAGTAGATGCGTTGGTACATGCCCGGTTCGAGCATCAGCTCGTCATGGGTGCCGCTCTGCACGATCCGGCCCTGGTCCAGGACCAGGATCTTGTCGGCCGCCATCAGACTCTGGATGCGATGGGCGATGACAAAGGTCGTGCGACCTTCCATCAACCGCTCCAGCGCCCCGCGGATCATGGCCTCGGTCTCGGTATCGACGGCCGAGGTCGAGTCATCCAGGATCAGGATGCGCGGATCCTTGAGCAGCGTGCGGGCGATTGCCACGCGCTGCTTCTGGCCGCCGGAGAGCGTCACGCCCCGTTCGCCGACCAACGTGTCATAGCCTTCCGGGAAGACGTCCATGATCACGTCGTGGATGGCGGCGGCCCGTGCTGCGGCCTCGATCTCCTCGTCGCGTCACATCGCGGCCTACGCTGAAGCGAATGTTGTCGCGAATCGAGCGCGAGAAGAGGAACGGTTCCTGCTCAACGATGCCGATGTTGTGGCGCAGAAAGGCCGGCGGATACTCGGTCAGCTCACGGCCGTCGAGCCGGATATGGCCGCCTGTGTACTCGTAGAAGCGAGGCAGCAGATTGACCAGCGATGTCTTGCCGGAGCCGGTCGCGCCCAGCAGCGCGATGCGCTGTCCGGGTTCGACACGGAAGCTGATGTCGTGGAGCACCGGATCGTCGGTACCTTCGTAGATGAAATCGACATGGTCGAACTCGACCGCGCCCTCTACATGCTCCGGCGCGACGAAGTCGCTGTACTCGGTCAACTCCCGCTCTTCGGCCACAACCTTGGAGACGCGTTTGAACGAGACCAGGCCGGTCGACATCTGGATGATCAGGCGACCCAGGTTGCGGATGGGCCAGATCAGCCAGATGATCATGCCGGAGTAGGCCATGTAGGTGCCGACGGTGATGGCGCCGTTGATGGCCATGAACGTACCGACGCCAAAGCCCAGCACCATCTGGAAGCCGCAGAGCGTGTCCGAGATGGGCCAGTAGAGCGAATGCATCAACAGCAGACGGCGCCCGCGGTTGTACTTTTCTTGGTTGACGTCCTGGAACTTCTCTTCTTCGAACTCCTGGCGGGCAAAGGCTTTGACCACGCGCACGCCGCTCAGGTTCTGCTCCAAGGTGCTGGAGAGTATGGCCTCTTGCTCCTGGTAGGCTTCGTAGCGCGTCGAGACCTTCTTGAAGAAGAAGACCGACATGACCAGAACGAACGGGATGACGACCACGGAGATGAGCGCCAGCCGCCAGTCGATGAGCCAGATCGCCACAAAGTTCACGACGAAGAGCATGAGAATGCGACCGCTTTCGATGGCCTGTTCGGCAAAGAAGCGGCGCAGCGCGTCGACATCAGATGTGGCGCGCTGGATCAACTCGCCGGTCTGGTTGTTGTCATGATAGGTGAAGCTGAGGCGCTGGATCTGGTCGTTCAGATAGTTGCGCACACGCCGGGTGATGCCCTCCGACGTGCTGGCCGCCAGCCGTCCGCTTGCGAAGGTGAAGACGCCCTGCACGATGGCAAGGGCAATGAACCCGAAGACGATGAGCGGCAGCTTATATTGTCGCTCGCCTGCGCCGAGATACTGGTCGATGAAGTAGGCGAGCAACAGGAAGGTCGACGTGCGCGCAATGGTCGCCAGGCCCAGACTGATGGCCGCACCGAGATATTGCAGACGGTAGCCTTTCATCAGGCGCCAGAGACCTTGGAAGCGGTTCTCGGTCACCGTCTCCTTCATGTCGAATGTCATCTGTTGTTTTGGCGGAATTGTTGTAATCGCCATAATGGTCATTTCCTTAGAATTACAGGTGGGTAATTCAAACTACATTCCGATTTCACCAACCGTAGGCAGAGGTGCTGCGTTACCGTTGGTCAGCCATTCCTCTTTCATCGGCTCTTCCTCTGTCAAGTTGCTGCACGCTGCCCCTCCTTGGTCGTCCAAAAAACTTTGTCATATCACCGAAAACCCGGCAACAAAAAAGCGTAGGCATTGATACCCAATGCCTACGCTCTGTGTCGTCGGTGGTCTCCTCGTCTCAAAAAGCACGAGGCAGCCGCACAAACAAAAAGCCGCAGGCATCTAGGATGCGCTGCGGCCTACGGTTTTAGCTACAATTGCTAACCAGCGGCAGACGCACCTCTCCCAAGGTCAAATCCAGCATATCCGATAAACATGCGGATAGTTTGATTAACCACAGATGCGTCTCCTAAAAAGTGAACTGATTACTGGAGCCGGTTAAGACTCGAACGAGTTCCAGAATACATCTGAAAAGCCGAATCCAACTCTAGCATAGGCTAGGAGCAATGTCAAGAGTCTTTTGTTCCTGGCAGCAGCTTTCGACAGAGGACAAAGACGGCGATCTGGGAAATGAATACCCAGAGCAGTATGAAGGTGATGGCGAGGCTGGTCAGATCGATCCAGCGTGCGGCGTTTTCCTGCACAAGCAGCAAGGATTCGATGGATGTCCCCAATATTGTATTCAGTTCGAACAGAGAACTCTGCACTTCGTTCAGACGTGTGTTCATTTGGGCAAGCGGTTCTGCGATTTCTGTGACAGCCCCGTCGATCAACTCGGCTTTCCGCTGTTGAATCGAATTCGAGATCTCGTCGGTTCGAGAGACGACTTCTTCCATCCCGCCAAGCACTCGGCCCAATTCTTCGGCGCCCGGCACCTCCAGGTCGATGAACGGGATCTCATTGATCGACTCGATGGTCTCTTGAATGAGCCCCAAGGTGTCGTAGACGGCACGGACGTTGCCTCTGAGCGTCTCTACCTCGGATCGGATGTCTGTATCAAAGATCCGGGAAAGCGCCTCGACCGCTATGTCGGTTTCAGCAACTTCGTTGAGAATGTCCGAGAGCGCCTGTTGCGCCTCTGCCATCCTAGCGGAAACATCCTGCAGCACTGTGCCGGCCTCATTGGTCACCTTTTCAGCGACCTGGACCGCCTCCGTGGCAGGGACTACGATATCGAGAACGGCGTCGGTGGCCGGTGTATTGTAGTACCACGCCCCGATAATGCCCGCGATGCAGATCACCATCACAATGATGCTGATTACCATCGCAGCATACATCAATATCCGTTTGAATATTCTCATCGGAAGACCTTGTCTTTTTGCTGGTGGTGCATTGATCGGCAGATAGAACGCAGAATATTTCTCACTCAGGCAATCTGCTAGGAATCCCAGTCGAGTCCTTGACCGGAATATCCGCATAGACGCCGCGCCGCTCAGGCGGAAGCAACTCGGCAATCGCGTACATGATGCGGCTCGTCTCGCGGCGGGCGTCGGCGCTCTTGTGTGCGTCGCCCTCCAGGTGGAGCGGCTTGCCGAACTTGACGGTGATGGTCGGACGCCCCCACTTAAGGATGCCGGAGAAAAGGTGCTGCCCGCCCAGCGACATGACCGGCACTACAGGTACGCCGGTCGACATAGCGATGCGCGCCGCTCCGGTCTTGCCGCGGCCGAGCTTTCCGTTTCGACTTCGCGTCCCTTCCGGATAGATGCCGACCACATGGCCGTCACTCACCAGCGAGACCGCTTCCTGCAATGCCTGGAGATCCAGCCGGCCTCGATCGATGGGGAAGACGCCGAATGTGGGGAAAAACCATGCAGCGAATGCGTTGACCTCGAAGATCTCTTTCTTCGCCATGTAGTGGATCTGGCGCGGGCAGGCGTATCCTTTTACGACGGTGTCAAGGCCGGCGAAGTGGTTGGCCGCCAGCAGAAATCCGCCGCTAAGAGGAACATTGTCAATACCGTCCACTCGTAGTTTACACAGGAATGGACGCACGAGCCATGCGAACCACCACATCAGTCTCCACTGAATCGATCCATCAACAGGCGCTTTAGGCATAGGGAAATCTCGTAGTCAGAGTTGAGTTGGTTTACGGAGCACAGCTCATGCAACAGGCATGGTTCACACGCTGCGGCGCTGAACTATGCCTACAATAAAATATAGGGGCCGAATCGTGCAACCCAGCAAAAACTCGATTGATGCTTTCTCTTTGAAACCAGATCTGCCGGAGACTATTGCGGTCAGCTCATTTGGAACAGGCTCGTTTTGAATACGGCATGATCTGGCAGGCAATGTCCCCGGCATGGTAGAATGGTCTATGAAATCATTGGCACATCAAAGTGGGAAAGGAATGGGATTGTGAGCAAGTTGGTGGTTGGCGTTGACCTCGGCGGAACTCAGACTCGTGCTGTTTTGGCCAACGATGAAGGCCGAATTCTCAGCCAGCGATCGACGCTGACCCAGGCTGCTGAGGGGCCGAATGCTGTGCTTGAACGTATCTGTGAACAGATCGAGCTGGCCGCCGACCGACAGGAGTTTGCCGCCATCGGCATCGGCGCGCCCGGTGCTACGGATCCGTTCAACGGCGTCGTGATCATGGCGCCCAATCTGCCCGGTTGGCGCAACATCAACTTGACGCGTGCGCTCAGCGCTCGCTTCCATGTGCCGATCTTTGTGGGCAACGATGCCAATCTGGCCGGATTGGCCGAATACCGCTACGGCGCGGGCCAGAAGGCTCGACACATGATCTATATCACGGTCAGTACAGGCATCGGCGGCGGCGTGATCGTGCGCGATCGTATGCTCTTGGGCAGACAGGGCCTGGCCGGCGAGATCGGCCATGTGACCATCGATCTGTCGTCTGAAGAGCGCGGCGAGGTCGCCGTCGGCACGTTGGAAGGTCTGGCCTCGGGTCCCAATATCGCACGGCGGGCACGCCGCGCATTGCACGCCGGCGCCCAGAGCAACCTGCTACAACAACTTGACGGCGATATCGATGCGCTGACGCCGGAGATGCTGGGCGAGGCCGCCACAGCCGGCGACGCCTTTGCCCTTGAGCAGTTTACGATCACCGGTCGATATTTGGGCATCGGCATTGTCAACCTGTTGCATACGTTCAATCCGCAGCGCATTGTTGTGGGCGGCGGCGTCTGGATGCATTGTCATCGGCTTATGCAAAAGTCCATGTGGGAGACCATTCGGGACCGATCCAATGCGCCTGAGTACTGGCAGGATCTTGAGATTGTATCGGCGGCGTTGGGCGAACAGGTCGGCCTATTGGGGGCGGTCGCCCTCGCTGTCGGCGGGCTTGAAGACATGCAAAATGCCGGACAGGGATCCAGTGAACTGGCGCTGTAACCGGCCCTCGAACGTCTATTTTCCAGGAGCAACTCTATGCAGATCGGCATCATCGGCTTGCCAAACAGCGGCAAGACGACGATTTACAACGCATTGACACGTAGTGATTCCGAGACAGAGGCCTTCTCCAGCGGACTGGTGGAAGTGAACACCGCGGTGGTCGCCGTGCCCGACCAGCGCGTCGATGATCTGTCGGCGCTCTTTTCGCCCAAGAAGACCACCTATGCCCAGGTGATCTACAATGATATCGCCGGCTTCGGCAAGGGCGCTGCCAAATCCGGCATTGCCGGACCGCTGCTCAACGCCATCGCCGCCAACGACGCCCTCATGCTGGTCGTGCGTGCATTCGAGGACGAAAACGTGTCGCACCCCGATGATTCGGTTGACCCGGCCCGGGATCTCGAGGCCATGGAAGGCGAGATGATCCTCAATGACATGACGATTATCGAGCGAAGGTTGGAGCGCCTGGCCGCGACCAAACATCGCGGTACGCCCGAGGATCGCAAGAAACTGGAGTACGAGGACGGCGTCATGCGTCGGTTGATGGCGCTTCTGGAAGAGGAGACGCCTCTGCGCGATGTAGATCTGTCCAACGATGATCACAAGATGCTGGCCGGCTTCGGCTTTTTGTCGATGAAGCCGATCCTGCGCGTCATCAACGCCGGCGATGACGATGATGAATCCGCCTTCGCCGATCTGTTGGATGAACGGACGTTGGTATTGCGTGGTCAGGTGGAGGCCGAGATTGCGCAGATGGAGCCTGATGAGGCCGCCGAGTTCCTGGCCGACTACGGCATTGAGGAGCCGGGCCTGAACCGCGCGATTGCGCTCTGTTACTCGATGATGGGCCTACAGAGCTTCTTCACCGTGGGCGAAGACGAGGTGCGCGCTTGGACCGGTAACGTCGGTATGACCGCGCCCCAGGCCGCCGGTGTCATCCACACTGATCTGCAACGCGGCTTCATCCGCGCCGAGACCTTCACCTACACCGATCTCATGGCCGCCGGCAGCATGGCTGAACTGCGCAAGCAGGGCAAGTTGCGCCTAGAGGGCAAAGAGTACATCGTCCAGGATGGCGATATCATGAACATCCGCTTCAATATTTGATTCGAGCGCGAAAAAGCAAGAAGCCAGCCAGAGATGAACGCAGCTTCCCGCGGATGAGACACAGATAGACCAGAAAATATCTGTGAAAATCAGCGTTTATCCGTGTTCATCTGTGGCTGATCTCTCCCCTACAATTCGTACAACTCCCCATACTTGGTTCGTAGATAGTCCAGATAGGGCTGAAGTTGCAACGGCCCGCCGGTTGTCCGCTCAACCAGCTCGGCCGTGGTGTATTTGCGACCATGTCTGTAGATGTTCTCTCGCAGCCAGCCGTGTAGTGTCGCAAATTGTCCGTTCTCGATCTGACCGGGGATTTCGGGATGGGCTGCCAACGCCGCGGCATAGAACTGCGATGCCAGGATGTTGCCCAATGTGTATCCCTGAAATGCGCCGCCGATGAATCCGTCATACCAATGCACGTCCTGCAGCACCCCATCCACGTCGTCGGACGCCGACAAGCCCAGATTTTCCTGGTAACGAGCGTGCCACGCATCAGGCAGATCCGCTACGCTCAACTTTCCGTCGAGCAGGTCCAACTCCAATCCGAAGCGTATGATGACATGTAGATTGTAGGTGATCTCGTCGGCATCCGTCCGGATCAGCGAGCGCTGAACCTTGTTGATGGCCCGGTAGAACTCATCCAGCGGGACGCCGCCCAACTGTGATGGGAAGGTCGTCTGGAGTTCCGGATAGAAGTGACGCCAGAATCCGCGGCTACGCCCGACGATGTTTTCCCACAGGCGAGACTGGCTCTCATGCACTGCCGACGATGTTCCTGACGCCAGCGGTGTGGCGTCGTAGGCCATGTCGATGCCCTGTTCGTAAAGTGCATGGCCACATTCATGGATGGTGCCGAACAGCGCCTCTTCCAGTCGATTCTTGTCCACTCTAGTCGTAATGCGGACGTCACCCAAGGAGAAGGTGATCATGAAGGGGTGGTGGGTTAGATCCTGGCGACCGCGGCCGAAGTCGTAGCCGATTCGGCGAATGACATCTTCGCCAAAGGCTATCTGCTCGATTTCAGAGAACTCGCGGTGCAGACAACTGTCGTCGACTGCCTGCTGTTCACCGATGGCCTGCACCATGGGGACCAACTGTTGTCGCAGTTCTTCGAACAGGGGCAGAATCGTTGCCACGGACATGCCATAGTCGGAGACGGAGATGTGGGGATCGGCCAGATGCGTATATCCAGGGAAAAAATCCGAATAGCGGCGGCTCAGGTCGAGCGTCTTCTCTAGAAAGGGCTGGACCCTGGCGAAATCATTCTGTGGCCGAGCGATTGCCCAGGTGTTGTACGAAGCGGCTCTGTGTTGAGCCAGGTCCGACATGAAGTCGGCCGGCACCCGGGTGGCCCGGTCGTAGTCAATGCGCGCCACGCGCACCAACGCCACATCGTCATCGACGTCACCTGAACTTGTGTCATCAATGTTGAGGCTGAGTTCGCGTTCCAGCCTGTCGAGCAGACGGCCTAGCTCGGGGTCCGTGGACTTGGCATGGGCAATGGAGGTCAGCGTTGCCAGTTGGCGACCACGCGCGACCGCACCACCCGGCGGCATCTGCGTTGCTTGATCCCAGTAGAGCGTGGCTTCGGCGGCCTTCAGGTCACTGATTTCGCTCAGTCGTCCCCGCAATTCGGCCAGACTCTCTGAACCCTGTTTGTCCATCGATGTGTCCTCTCGTATCAGTCAGATCGGTCTCGTTCAATCGTTCTCAATCGGACTGATTATACGGCAGCGTGTGGCTTGACCCAAAGCCGCGGCGAGTTCGGGCCGACTGATCCTCATCGTTTGCAAACCCAACGATCTTTGGCATTCGGACAGTGTGAAGTTATAATCGGTAGAGTTTAGCAATTGTGAACAGTAAAGCAGCATATCATGATGCATATGCTGGTTGTCTAGGAGGCGATCATGAGTGAGAATGTTGAAGCAACCACAATCGACGAGGTTGTGGCTGATGCCGCGGGGGAGAACGCGGAAAGCGTCGTTGTTGAGGCTGATGAAGTTGTGGCCGAAGTCGTTGAAATTGACGAAGTCGTAGCCGAAGTCGTTGAGACTGACGAAGTCGTAGCCGAAGTCGTTGAGACTGACGAAGTCGTAGCCGAAGTCGTTGAGACTGACGAAGTCGTAGCCGAAGTCGTTGAGACTGACGAAGTCGTGGCCGAAGTCGTTGAGACTGACGAAGTCGTAGCCGAAGTCGTTGAGACTGACGAAGTCGTGGCCGAAGTCGTCGAGACTGACGAAGTGGCTGAGACCGAAGTTGCTTCTGATGCCGCAAAGCCGGCAGACCAGGCCGGCGACGATTCGACCGACGGTTCAGACCGCGTTGTGCGTGTCCTGAGTGTCGGTATGGAAGTGCCCGGCGTTGTCAAGCGCACGACTGATTTTGGGGCCTTTGTTGACATCGGCGTGGGTCGTGATGGACTTATTCATATCTCCGAACTCTCTGCTCGCCGGGTCGCCAAGGTCTCCGATGTGGTCAAGGAAGGTCAAGAAGTCACGGCCTGGATCAAAGAACTGGATCGTAGCCGCAACCGGATCAGCCTAACGCTGATTTCCCCTGGGACCAAGACCATCCGCGATCTCGAAAAAGATGAGATTGTGACCGGCACTGTCTCCAGGATCGTCCCCTATGGAGCCTTCATCGACATCGGCGTTGGACGTGATGCACTCCTGCATATACGTGAGATGGCAGTCGGCTACGTCAACAAGCCTGAGGATGTTGTTCAGGTGGGCGAAACCGTCGAGGCACGGATCATTGAGGTCAGTCGGCGGCGTGGTCGCATCGACCTGAGCCTGAAGGGGCTTCGACCGGAACCGGAATCCGAACAGGGTGGTGCGCAAGAAGCCCAGGTTGTCGAGGAAGAGGAAGAGATCGAAGATCCCTTTGCCAACATGGAGGTGCTTTCTCCCATGGAATTGGCCTTCCAAAAGGCCATGGGCGGGGAGGACGAAGAGGTCGAGGGTATGACTCGCAAACGCTCCAAGCGTGCCCGTCGTGAGCAGATGCGTGCGATTCAAGATGAAATTGTCTCGCGTACGCTGGATGGCTCTGAACGAGGATAGTCGAACCTGATTATCGTAAGATTGTGTTAGCGCCGGGCGGTATTGCCGCCCGGCGCTTTCTGTGTTCAGCGCGGATCTTTTGAATATGGTGTATTCAAAGTCAGTTGAAGCATTCCGGGATTAGGTCAGAACGAATTGGGATAGCCGGAAGGGTCGCGGCCTAATCCCGGAATGCTGGCCCACCTCCTCGTTTCGAACAGACCCTTTTGAATACCCCGACCTCGGGGTATGGCTTGCGCATGCTCGCTATGGACGACGCAGGGATCGTCCCCACATTCTGAGATGATACTCCCACGCCAACATCCAGCCGGGCATTGTGCAACACGCAGCCTTGAGCGGATCTCCGCCCAAGTTGACCGACCTCACCCCGGTCCTGGCGGGTTGGCGCCTTCAGTCCCTGTGGTACAATTGGGACAAAGACGCAGCCCTACTGCAAAATCGAAATTGACCACAGATGTGCGAATGGCGCTCTTATGAAACTCACAGGCAAAGTCGCTCTCATCACAGGCGGGGCGCACCGGGTGGGCAAGGCGATCACCATG
Source organism: uncultured Chloroflexia bacterium (assembly GCA_963698255.1). GTDB lineage: Bacteria > Chloroflexota > Anaerolineae > Caldilineales > Caldilineaceae > JAWKOK01. Next base: position 250,736 of record CAVOQD010000034.1, read on the forward strand.
ATGTTGGCGAACCACGGCGCAAATGTGGTGGTGAACTATCATTCATCAGGCGTGGCTGCCGCCGAGACGGTCCGTGAGGCGACGGCAGCCGGCAGCGACGCCATGGCCGTGAAGTGCGATGTGGCGGATTGGACGGCGGTCCGGCAGATGGCGGATCGGATTGCGGATCGTTACGGAAAGGTTGACATAATCGTCAACGGCGCGAGCCCGTTTCTGCGCACGCCTTTTCCAACCGATGATATTGAGCCGTGGCGGCGTGTCCTCTCTGTCTCGATTGACGGCGCCTTTTATGTCTGCAACAGTCTGGCGCCGATGATGCCGGATAGCGGCGGCGTCATCATCAACATCGTGGACGCTGCCGCCTTCCAGCCCTGGCCCAACTTCGCCGCCCATGGCGTGGGCAAGGCCGGTCTGTTGGCGCTCACGCGGCAGCTTGCGCTTGAACTGGCCCCCAAGATCCGCGTCAACGCAGTCTCTCCGGGCTATGTGCTGCCGCCGCCCCATTTTGGGCCTGAACAGATCGAAGCAGCTTCTGATCGAGTGCTGTTGGAGCGGTGGGGCGCACCCGATGACGTTGCCCATGCGGTCAAGTATCTGATCGAGGCCGACTACGTTACGGGAGAAACGCTTGTTGTCGACGGCGGAGAACGTTATGGGCCTCGTCCAAAGGCAAAGGCGCCTCAGAAGCGATCATAGCTGCATACGAAAGTAGGAGGAAAGATGTTGACACGCGAGGAATTGGAACGTCGTGAAGATGTCTGGCTGGCGCCTTTTGCCATGCGCAGCAGCCTGAGCCGTGGGCGAACAGTGCCGGAGCGGGAGCATCGATATCGGACCGCCTACCAGCGAGATCGGGATCGGGTCATCCACACAACGCCATTTCGCCGATTGGACTACAAGACACAGGTCTTCGTCTATTCAGAGGGTGACCACTATCGCAATCGACTGACGCACAGCATCGAAGTGGCGCAGATCGGCCGCACCTTGGCCCGGACCATGGGCTGCAACGAGGATCTGACCGAAGCCATCTGTTTGGCCCATGATCTGGGGCATCCGCCTTTTGGCCATGAAGGCGAACATACGCTCAACGATCTGATGCGCGATTTTGGCGGATACGACCACCAGAAACAGACGTTTCGTATCCTGACCGAACTTGAGCGACGATATGTGGACTTTCACGGGCTGAACCTGACCTACGAGGTACTCGAAGGCGTTGTCAAGCATGACACTGACTATGACGTCGTCGACGCCCAGGATTTCTGTCCGCAGGAGCGCGGCACGTTGGAGTGCCAGTTGAGCAATCTGGCCGATGAGATCGCCTACAACACCAGCGATCTGGATGACGGATTGCGCAGCGGTATTCTCCACCCGGGGGCCGTGGCCGAATTGTCTGTCGCTCAGTTGGTCTGGGATTCGTTTGCTGAAGAGTCGATCAGCCGTGATCTGAACGACGATCTGACTCGTCATCGTTTCATCCGACGACTCGTGGGCATCCAGGTCAGTGACGCCGCCGAAGCCACTCAGCGCACCATCGACGACGCCGGCATCGAGACGCTGGCCGATCTGCGCGCCATGCCCGGCAATGTGTCCGCTTACTCGCCCGATCTCTCGGAGAGAAACCACGAACTGAAGCGCTTTCTTTTCGCCAATTTCTACCGCCATTATCGCGTCGTGCGCATGGCGGCCAAGGCCGAGCGCACGATCCGAGAACTGTTCGATGCCTACATCAATCAGCCGCTGCAGCTTCCGTTCGACGTTCAGGCGCGGGTCGATGAGTCGAATGACGGTCTACATCGGGTGGTCTGCGACTACATCGCCGGCATGACGGATCGCTACATCATTCTGGAACACAAGCGCCTCTACGATCCGGAGGTTCGGGTATAGTCGGGCGCTTTCCCGGTTTGCACCTTCCTGGAAACTCTCTGTCGGAGAGGACATCTTACATTCAGCTTCCAGGAAGGTCGGCAGTTAATATCTGGACGCTCACTTAGCTCGCTCAGACAGGTTTCTATAGCCATCGACTGACGACCAGCTTCAGCTCAAGACCCTGAAAAACGCCGGCTGCGACTCCGCTTTCCATGTACGATGCCTTCACCACTTCACAGTCTACAAACAAATGCTCTCCCACAATCTGGAAACGATCCCCGGCTGCGGGAGCCGTTAGCGTCGTACTCAGTTGTTCGCCATCTACGTCGCTAACTACGTCGCTGTCCTGATTTTCGTCCGATTTTTTGGCCACGCCATACTTGCTGATCAGCGTTTGCGAGTGGTAGGAGGTGGCGGTTTTTTCAACATAATCGACGAGCCACACGTCGAGGGCCGCAACCTGTTCGGGATTGCGCTGCACCAATCCGTACTTCATGTTCACGCCCATGCCGCATTCACCCACATAGCCGGCGTCGGCGTCATCTTCGATGCGAAACGCTTCTGCGTACTCATCCGACATCGGATAATAGACTGCACTGTATCGACCCAATTCTCGCCCTGGCGTTTTTTGGAAGGCGGAATCCGCGGCGGCGGTTGCGGTCGCTTCGACAATCTCTTCTTCCGGCCCGGCGGAGCTGTTCACCTCGGGCTCAGGTTCAGCATCCACGAAGACTGTTGTGCTGCCGCCATCGGTCGGCAGATCGGTCTCGGGCCCAAAACCATACGCTTCCTGATCGGCGAGAAAGGCGCTATCAAGGGCGGCGCCGGCCGTTCCGCTACGCACTGAGATACTGGGATTGTCTGCGACCGGGTCCGTGGCCAAGATTTCGACGTCAACCTCGCCTTCCCCAGCCTCATCGACATCCATATCTATTCCGCTCGCCGTGACAGTGGCAGCCGCAGTGGCGGACGCAGTGGCCGCTGACCTGTCTGCAAACGAAGACGTCTCGTCTTGGCCGGAAGGCTCGTCTAAATGAGCGTACAGATCATCCTGATCAAATTCGTCGATCTCGTCATCGTCGTCATCTTCATTGACCTGATAGGGTTCGGCCGGCTGGGGACGCGTGACGGCGCGCAGAACCAATATGCCGCCGACAATCAGGGCAAGCGCCGCCAGCAGCCAGAGCGTTCGTTGCAGCCAGTTTGAGGGGTCTTGTGGATCCACCGGCGCTACCGAGTCAGCCGGTTGTTCGTCGACTTCCGCCGGATAAGCCGTGTCTGCGCCTTCTGTTGTCGGCACAGGTGTGGGCATGGGCTGTACGGCTGCTGCCAGATCCTGGATATTGTTGATTCGCACTGCACCATCGTTGCTCGGGTGGGTCTCAAAGTAAAGGATTGCAGCGCTCAGTTCCGCCTGCATGTCGTCGCCGAATGAACTGAGGCGACGGTAGGCAAGGTCTGCTGCATCGTCACTGCGAGAAGCGGCAAATGCATCGGCCACGGCGGCAATATAATCGGCTTTGGCCTGATCCGCCAGATCCGGCGGCCACGCATTGCTCCATTGGATCGGCCAGACCACCCAGGCAATAAATAGGCCGAGTAAAAGTCCAACCAAAGCGCCAACGATCAATGGCCGCCGGTTGCGGCTTTCATACGCCGAAAGCTCATGTATTGCGTTGCTGCGCTCTTCCGGATCCATGATACGGTTGGTGAACGATTGATTACTCACGTCAGTCTCCTTGCCGGTGAGACGATGGATTGAGAATGTCGACAGAGGGCCGGCAACAGATTGCACAACCGTCAGGGTCGAATGGCTCCGCCGTGCGATCTACCTGCTGTGCTTCGAGTTTTCTGTCGGTGGGTCATAGGAGATCGGTGCGTCCGCTTTCCTGGAGGATGCTGACGAGATCCTTCACTTTTTGCATCTGTTTGCGATGGCCGATGAGCAATACGTCACCGGTATCGACGACAACCAGATCGTCTACGCCGACCAACGCCACCGGTTTTCCCTCGCAATAGACAATGTTGTTGAAACTATCGACGATCAGCGTTTCGGATTTTGTGCTCAGGTTGCCGAGATCATCGGGCATCAGAACTGATTCCAATGCATCCCAACTGCCCATATCATTCCATCCTGCGCGAAGAGGTACCATGGCTAGGTTCTCAGCGAGTTCCATGATCCCGTAGTCAATGCTGATGCTGGGCATCCGCTCCCATGCGGTGCGCATTGCCTCACCAAGCTCGCCCGCCTTGATGCCGTCTGCGATCTCCATCAAGCAGGCATAGACATCCGGTGTCTGGCGCTTCATTTCAGCCAACATCCGATCTGCCCGACAGACAAAGATCCCGCCATTCCAATAGTAGTCGCCGGTGACAAGAAATGCTTCAGCAGCTTTCAGGTCCGGTTTCTCAAGAAATCGTTTCACTGTGTAGACGGGGATATCATGGGCGCCGCCCTCGGTAATCATCTCGCCGCGCTGGACATAACCATATCCCGTGTGGGGATGGGTTGGTTCGATGCCGAGGGTGACTAAATGTCCTTGATCGGCGGCGACTGCCGCTCGCTTCAGGGTATTGCGAAATGCTTCAGGGTCGACAATGACGTGGTCTGCGGGCAGCGCTGCGATGACGGCATTCGGATCGCGATGCAGGAGATGGACACAGGCAAGGCCAATCGCGGGGCCTGTGTTGCGCCCACTGGGTTCGACGATAACGTTCTTGTTTGGAACCTGCGGGAGCTGTGCCGAAACCAAATCCGAGTATGTACTGCCGGTCAAGACATAGATCTGATCGTCGTCAACGACGCCGTTCAGTCGCCGGACGGTTTCTTGAATCATGGTGAACCCGGAGCCGGTGATATCTGAGAACTGTTTGGGGCGGTTCTGTCGGCTGCGTGGCCACAGACGTGTGCCGACTCCGCCGGCTAGAATTGCTGCATAAAGTGTCATAGCATGTCTTTTTCTTGTCTAGCTCCCGGCAGCGTAGCCGTCATCAGCATACTCTACGCTTTTACATAGCGCAGAGCGCCGGTTTGACGTACCAGCCCTTTGAGTTCCATCACGGCCAGCAAACCGCTGATCTGAGCGGTCGGCAGCGAGGAAGAGCGGGCAATGTCATCAACGTGGAGCGGCGTGGTCGAGAGCAAGTCCAGAATCGCTTGCTCCGATGGGTCAGTAGGCACGCTCTGTCGCACGATAGTCGTTTCTCGTATCCGATCAAACTGCAATTGATCCAGCACATCGTCGACCGAGAGTAACGGCGTAGCGCCTTGCTGGATCAGCCGGTTGCAGCCGATGCTTCCAGGGTGAAGGATACTGCCGGGAATGGCAAAGACCTCGCGTCCCTGTTCGGCGGCGAATGTTGCCGTGATCAGCGCACCGCTGCGCTTGCCCGCTTCAACGATGACGATCGCCTGGCTCAGCCCGCTGATGATTCGATTGCGGGGCGGGAAATTCATCGCTTCGGGCCGGGTGCCGAGCCAGTACTCGCTAATGATGGCGCCATGTTGGCGAATCTCTTGCGCCAGTCCACGATTCTGTGTCGGGTAGATCTGGTCCACACCGCTGCCCAGCACAGACAATGTACGGCCGCCCGCTTTCAGTGCGGCGGTATGGGCAACCGTGTCAATGCCTAGCGCCAGCCCACTGACGATGGTGATGCCGTTTCGTGCCAACTCAGTTGCGAGTTGGTGAGCGATTTCGCGTCCGTACGAACTGGCGCGTCTGGTGCCGACGATGGCAACGGCCAGCCGATCCGAGTCCGCTAGAGTGCCGTCCAGGTAGAGCACAGGCGGCGCACCGTCAGTTTGGCGCAACGCCTCCGGATAGTCGCTGTCATCCCAGGTCAGACAGGTGACGCCCGCCTGCTGAACCCGAAGCCAGCGCAGTTCGGGATCGATCTCGCTGCGCGCTTGCAGAAGATTCTGAAATGTCCGTCTGTCGAGTTTGGCAGTCGCCAATCGCTCTACGGGATCGGTCCACACGGCGGAGACTGAACCAAACCTCTCCACTAGGGCTGCAAAGCGGGCCGGGCCGATGCCGCTGACGGAACTGAGAGCTATCCAATATGCCTTTTCGTTTACCATAATGTCAGGGGGATTCACTTATGTGTCTGAATACTACTCTTCTACTAGGCCAGGCGGCAGGTCGATGGTCATCGTACCCGCATCGATGTCGACCTCTTGCACGACATCGGCAATGGCCGGAACTAGGAGGTCCTTGCCCTTGTTGAAAGGCGCTTCGGTGCGTACAACGTAAACATCATTGGCGCCGGTTGAAAGCACGTCAGTGATGGCGCCGTACTGTTGGCCGGACGCCGACTGCACGGTGAGACCCATGAGATCATGGATCCAGTAGACGCCTTCATCCAGTTCGACTGCGTCATCCTCAGGCACGAACAGCCAGATTCCGCGTAGCGTTTCAGCGTCTTCACGCCGGTTGATGCCGGCGAAGAGGATCAGCATGAAGTTCTTGTGCGGACGGGCCTTCACCACTTCGAGCGTTCTCTTGCCGTCACCCAGCGCTAGCACCAGCCCTGGTTTGAATCGCTCCGGAAAGTCAGTATGAGGGTCTACTTTGATTTCTCCGCGCAGACCATGGACACCGACGATCTGCCCGACGGCAATGTAGCCGTCAGGGATCTCGACCCGACGATTGCGATGCGTATAGACCGGCTTTGACGCCGGCCGGCTTTCCTGCTGGTCCATCTGTTGCTGACTCATTTCACCGTCTGTCTTCTTTGTGTCCATCCGATTATATGATTTCGTGTAAACTCACGCAAGCAACCCAAAACCCAGACCTATTGACAGGGCAACTTCCAAAACCGATCCCTGGCAGGCTGTCGGAGTGACCAAGAAATGGACCGCGGATGCGGCGGATTAGGCGGAAACAGCCGGATTTTTCTGATAGTATCGGCATCTATCAGTCAAATCCGCCTGATCCGCGGTCTATCGACCTTCTCGCCGGCGGACTGCTAGAGCATCCGGGATCAGCGGGATCAATTGCCGGGATCTCGGGTTATCATTTCGGAAGAATCATGCAAAACAGCGGAAGACAAAGCTTCCGCTGTCATACAGACATCGCTATCGATTTAGGCGTACGGATCCGGCGATCTGCATAGACCATTCCTCTCAGATTCTTTGGCCGTACCCGTTCGTTAGCCCGACAGGGCCTCAGTCTATCTCTAGGATGATGGACCTGTCGCTCTGCCGGGTTGCTGTGCGCAACAGCGTGCGCATTGCATTGGCGACACGGCCGTTTTTGCCGATGACCCGACCTGTATCTCCGGAAGCCACGCTCAGCTTCAGAATCGTAGAGTGGCGTGTCTCTTTTGTATAGACTTTCACCTGATCCGGTTCTTCTACCAACGACTTGGCAACGAATTCAACAAGATCTTCCATACTGTCTGCCCACCTGACTTAGGCGGCCGCCTCTTCTGCGACCTCTTCCTCCACGACTGCCTCTTCGATGGCTTCCACCACTGCCACAACCTCCTCGATCTCGGCGATTTCTTCAGCAAGAGGAATCGGCTTGCCCTCCGCATCGAGTAGGTTCTTGTCCCTGAGGATCAGTGCCACGGCCTCGGTCGGCTGCGCACCGACACTCAACCAGTGGGCGGCACGGTCAAGCTGAAGCTCGACGGTGGACGGCTCTGTCAGCGGATCGTACGTGCCAATGGTCTCGATAAAACGGCCATCGCGCGGCGACCGCTTGTCGGCAACAACGATACGGTAGAACGGTTTCTTTTTGGCGCCCATACGGCGCAAGCGAATACGAACCACGGTGCGACACTCTCCTTACTATCTGTCCGATAACGGTCTGTCCGAAAACCATCTGTGACGAAATGATTGGGGTCAACCGGTTTCGTAACCGATTTCCGAATAGTCAAATATAGTTGAAGTATGACTCGGAAAAGCCCAAGAGCCATGCTGAAAACCACTATCAATCAAGCGACGCCAACGCCGACAAATTGAATTCGCCTGTCGTTCTAGCCCAAACCAAGACGACTCATCATGTCTGCCATGGCGCCGGCCCCTCGGCGACCTCGCCGGCCTTTCTTGCCGCCGCCCATGACGCCCATCTGTTTCATCATCTTCTGCATTTCCCTGAACTGCTTGATCAGGGTATTGACATCCTGCACGGTTGTGCCGCTCCCGGTTGCGATGCGGCGACGTCGGCTGGCGTTGAGCAGATCCGGATTGCGGCGTTCCTGGGTCGTCATACTGTAGATGATGGCCTCGGTCATTTTGAGGCTGTCCTGGGCTTCATTCGGATCGACATCCTTCATCATCTTGTTCATGCCCGGAATCATGCCCATGATGTCGGTCAATGATCCGAGCTTCTTGATCTGGCGCAGTTGGTCCAGGAAATCTTCGAAATTGAACTGGCCTTCCTGGAGCTTGCGTTCCATGTCGGCCGCGTCTTCTTCGCTGATGGAGGCCTGCGCCTTCTCGATCAACGTCAGCATGTCGCCCATGCCCAAAATTCGGCCGGCAAGGCGATCAGGCTGGAAGGGTTCGATATCGGGCAATTTCTCGCCGGTACCGAGGAACTTGATCGGCACGCCGGTGACCTGGCGTACGCTCAGCGCTGCGCCGCCACGGGCATCACCATCGATCTTGGTCATGATCAGGCCGCTAATCGGCACACGCTCATGAAAGCCCTGGGCTACGTTGACCGCTTCCTGTCCGGTCATGGCGTCGACGATAAGCAGAATTTCGGAGGGGCGTGCGACCATGCGCACCTGTTCCAATTCCTGCATCATCTGTTCATCGATCTGCAACCGGCCGGCCGTGTCAATGATGACGACTGTGTAGGCCTTTTCGCGGGCGAAGCGCAGCGCGTTCTTGGCAATCGTTGACGGAGCAACGTCCGTACCTTCGCTGTGCACCGGCACATCGATCTGACCGCCCAGCACTTCGAGCTGCTTGATGGCGGCAGGTCGATAGACGTCCCCGGCGACCATAAGCGGTCGTTGGCCCTGCTGGCGCAAGCGCAGTGCAAGCTTGGCGGCCATGGTTGTCTTGCCGGCGCCCTGCAGGCCAACCAGCATGATCACAATCGGCGGCGGACCGGATAGGTTGAGCGGTTCCGCTTTGCCCAGCAACTCGATCAGTTCCTCGTTGACGATCTTGACCACCTGCTGGGCAGGGGTCAGGCTATTCATCACCTCGGAACCGATAGCGCGTTCTCTGACACGCGCAACAAAGTCCTTGACGACCTTGAAGTTAACGTCGGCTTCCAGAAGCGCAAGTCGAACCTCGCGCATGGCCGCATTGACATCCGCTTCGCTCAGCTTTCCCTGGCGAGCGAGCTTGTCGAACACGTTTTGCAGTTTATCGGAAAGACTTTCAAACACAGCGAAACCTGGTCTTTCGTACACTTGGGGCCAATAAAAAATTTGCACCCGGAGAGGGGGCGCATTGCCGGCTCGTCCAGGAACAATCTTCACACACGTTAATTGAGTATACTTCGAGCACTACAATTGGTCAAATATCGATGGGTTCGCAGTGGCATGGGTGTGTCGGCCCAACGCCGACACACCCATGAAAATCTATGGTGAACTTGAATCACTTTCGCTGCTCGACGCAGAACCTGACGAACCGCCGTCGCCGGAAGACCCGGACGATGGCGAGGATGATTCGGACGACGATTCGGACGACGAAGACTGCGACGATGTAGAATCGGAGCCTGTGGTCGAGTTTGACGATGATCCTGATTGTCTTCTCTGTGTTCCCACTGCGGGCGGCGTGCCAATCGGGGTCAGCAGGAGATCGGGCTGGCCCAAATCCGTTCCTGAACCGGCCTGGCGCCGACGCGTGGAATTTGACGACGTAGAAGACGACGAAGACGTTGACGACTCTGTGTTCGTGCGTCGTTCGGCGCGCGGCGGACTGGAACTATTGCCATCACTCGATGATGTTGACTCCGATGCGCTGCGTCGTTCGGCGCGCGGCGGGTCGCCGCTATCGCTGCTGCTCGATGATGACGAAGACGATGAGGACGGCCGAGCCTGACGCCGTTCGGATGAACTGCTCGACTCCGAATCGGATGTCCCTGACTGGGACGATCCCGACTGGGATGAACTCGATGACCCAGCCGGTCGACGATCCTCCGAACCCGATGAGGGCGAACTGGAATCGGATGTCCCCGACTGGGACGATCCTGATGTGGCTGACCCGCTGGACCCGGCCGGTCGACGATTATCCGAACCGGATGAGGACGTTCCGGAATCGGATGTCCCCGACTGGGACGATCCTGATTTGGATGATCCTGATGATCCGGCCGGTCGTCGGTCCTCTGAGCCGGCTGAGGACGTTCCGGAATCGGATGTCCCCGACTGGGATGCTCCTGATGTGGCTGACCCGCTGGACCCGGCCGGTCGTCGGTCCTCCGAACCGGATGCGGACGTTCCGGAATCGGATGTGCCCGATCGGGACGCTCCCGATTGAGATGAACCTGATGACCCGGCCGGTCGACGATCCTCCGAATCGGATGCGGACGTGCCGGATTCGGATTGACCCTGACTGGGAAGATCCCGATGTAGCTGAGCCGCTGGACCCGGCCGGTTGACGATCCTCCGAATCGGATGTGGACGTGCCGGATTCAGTTGACCCTGACTGGGACGATCCCGATGGAGCTGACCCGCTGGACTCGGCCGGTTGACGATCCTCCGAATCGGATGCGGACGTGCCTGATTCGGTTGACCCAGACGGAGACGTCCCTGATTGAGATGATCCTGATGATTCGGCCGGTTGACGGTCATCCGGCTCGGATGACGAGGCGCTGGACTCAGACGTTGCGGGCTGAGTCGAAGTCGATGGCGCGGCAGGATTTCGTTCGCTCGAATCCGTTGAATTGTCTTCCGGTGCATTAGAGTCAGACGACTCGGCCGGTTGACGATCCGGCGATTCGGATGCGGTTCCGCTCTCGCCCGACGATCCGGCGCCGGTCGCCGGCTGGGCGGAGTCACGCTCGGCGGCTCCAGATGATCCGGCTTCCGAGGATGAACTCGAAGCAGAGTCGGAAGACTCGGGCTGAGCTGGACGCGCTTCGCCTGCGCCGGATGATGTGTCCGACGAATCACCATCACCTGCGTTTGTCTCGGGCCGGCCTTGTCCTGTCGAGGGCGGCGCACCCTCTGCGTCACCATCTGACGAACTCCCAGATTCGGCCTGCTCATCGGCCGGCTCGACCTGTTCAGAGGCTCCAACTTCGCTTGTCCCGCTTGCGCTGTTGGGCTCGTCGGCGGGCTCGTCGGTGGATGAACCGGGTTGGGTTGCGGTCGACGTTCGTCCGGACTGATCGGCTGAGTCGCTTTCGCTGGCTGTACCCGCGGCTGAAGTTTCGCTCGACCCAGACGGCTCGGCAGCTTCGTTGCCAGTACTTGCGGCTGTCGAGTCAGCAGCCCCATCTGTCGGCGATGTTGACGTTGATGTTGAAGATGATTCCGGCTCTGCTGTATCTTCGCCGCTTTCCGTAGCGGTCGCTGTTGCAGGCTGTGAATCGCCGGCAGTGGCTGCATCGGCCGCCCGTTGGCGTGCCTTATACCGAGAGTAGCGACTTCCGCCACTGTTTGACGAGGTTTCTTCAGGCGCATCAATTTCGCCGTTCGAATCCGTCTCGGTCGCTGGTTCTTCCGTCGGCAGTTCTTCCACCGCAGTAGATTCGCCGCCTTCGGCATCCGTCACATCTGTTGCGGCGTTGCCCGCGTCGGTACTGCCGTTGTCAACAACCTGCTCACCGCTGTCTGCGGAGCCATTTTCACCGCCTGCCGATGTGTCGCCGGGGGCGGATTCATCCGCAGGCTCCGATGTCTGCTCAGTTGTTGTTTCGCCTTGCGATGTTTCAGTCCCCAGAGTCTGGATCGCCGGCTGCGCTTCCTGATCGGCACCTTCCCCTTGTCCGGCACCGTCCGGCGAGCCGTCGGAGTCTCCGCCCGAAGCCGGTTGTGAGGTGCTCTCGACTTCAGCGGCCGCATCTGTAGTGGCAGAGGTTGTCGCACCAGCCGCATCCACCGTGCGTGGCTCTACCTGGCGTCGCTGTTCAGATGGCTGGCTAGTCTGGGTCGCTCCAGCGGACGCTGCATTCGGTCCACCGCCGCCTGGCGAAGTCGGCTGGATCCCTGCTCTTGTTGGGACTGCGTCGTTGGCGGGCGCATAAATCGCCTCTCCGGCGATGATCTTGTGATTGGGCAGGCAGTTGACAGCTACCAATGCATTGACACTGGTTCCCTGTTGGGCAGCGATGGCGCTCAATGTGTCGCCGCTGTGGATACGCCGCTCGGTCCAGCCGGCCGGCGGACGGTCGGCGCAGCCGCGGCCGGCGACCAGCAGCAGGCGAGGCGTCGGCTCCCTGCTTGCACGAACTGCGGGCGGTTCGGATGTCGCCTTCACGCGTTCTGCCACGTTGCGCGTGGCTTCACTCTCCCCTTGCTCTCCAGGTTCTTGGGTCTCTGTATGCGTATTGGCCGTGGCGGTATCGTCTGTTGCCTCGGCGGGCGGTTCTGCGATCAATCCGGGCGGATCGAGTACCTTCATGGAGACGCCCTGGACTAGCGCCGGTCCATCGCCGCCGGTCTGGCCCGGCAGAATGCGGTAGACCAAGCGGACGATGGCGCCCTCTTGGAGATCGCCTTCTACGGACATGGGCAAGAACTCTTCGATATTCCCGTCCGCCTGATAGCGAGGCGAGACCAGAATCTCGCCAACCTGATAGCGGTCTTTGCCGATACCGATCAACGGCAGGATGGCTGATTCTTCGATCACAGCCGAATTCTGGTCATACTCACGCGCTGCGACCAACATGATCTCCTCAGAGATCTCCTTGGCCTGGCGGTCTATGACCTCATCCTTTTGATCTTGCGCAGCCAGCGAGAACTGCTGGTAACGCACCCATTCCTTGAGTGGATAGGTGAGATCGCCCGGCAGTGCGGCTCTGGTGATGTTGACGAATGCTGTGGATGCGATCAGTGCGATCACAAGGGCGACGGCCAGGGAAGCCAGCCCCATCTGCGGCTTTTCGAAGAGCGATTGCAGACCCAGCCATAGACCGGCCAGCCATCCAGGCTGCTCTTCCTGGGTGCGTTCATGGGGTTGACTACCGGGCGCGACCGCATCCGAACGCATAAGAGCGGCCGCAGCTAAAAAATCCCGTTTGCCCAGGGCGCTTGCCTCCGGCGATAACGGAACAATCGGTTCTGAGCGAATCTCCTGTGTGATCCCGAAGATGGTGAGCAGTTCGCTCATCTCGGGGCGCAGCGCCGCGGGCATCGACATCAGCACGTCGCTGGCCGGTTCACCCGCTTCCACACGTTCGATTGCTTCGGCAAACAGTTCGTCTTGATTCCCGTTCATAAGGTTTTGGTCGTTAGCCACCGTCATAAAAGGTTTGCTCTCTTGCTGACATTACTGCATTTCAACTTGCAGAAGTTGCCGCAGGGAGGAAACTGCGCGGTACTGAAGCGCCTTGATGGAGCCTTCGGTCTTTTCCATCATCGTAGCGACTTCAGCGATGCTGTATCCTTCCAGAAACCGCAGACTGACGACCTGAGCTTGTTCGTTGGTCAATCGTTGGATGGCCGAACGCAACTGATCGGCATCCATATTCTGTTCGGCGGTCTGCACCGGATTGTGCTGGGTTGCAGTCAGTGTTGGCGCTTCATCGATCGGTACCTGTTGATGACGATTGCGACGGCGATAGTAGTCGATCACCACATTGTGGGCAATCCGGTACAGCCAGCCTGAGAACGAACTCGTCCAAGCTTTCTGTTTCTGAATAGCTTCGAGCATCTTAATAAAAACCTGCGCGGTCAGATCTTTGGCAATTTCCGGCTCATTCGTGCGCCTATAGATATAGGCATAGATTTTGCCCTCGTAGCGATCGTACAGTTCGCCGAGCGCAGCCTCGCCGAAATCCAGAGCACTGGCCAGCAGCTCTTCTTCTGATAGGCTATCGATCGTCGTCGCAGCGTTGTTTTGCAATTGCCTGTCACTCATGATGACGCCGGAGGATGCGAAAAATTACGGCAGATTTTTGGTTTTGTTGAAATTGGTTGAGATTTAGGAGTGGAATCTGCCCAATAGTCGATCTGTTGTCCAGATCTTTGTGGTCCGAACTTAGGGCATAGCGTGGTTGATCCATCATCCATTCTCTTCAATGTACTGCGGCAGGTATGGATTGGAGCGCAAGATTTTTTCTTCTACAGTGATGCTACATTGAAAAAATTAAGTTTCCGGTAATAAAAACGACCAATGCAGAAAGCGGAAAGCTGGTTCTTGAATCGCTTGGCTCGTTAGGAATCCGACTTCGCCGCGAATGGTTCATCTGCGCCGACAGATCCGGGCGGTGTTAGCGGCTGGCCTTTGGTCTTCTTATATACGTCGTAGATCCGCTGCATCGCGGTTACGTTGGTCAGTACGGCAAGCAGCCAGAGAACAGGAACCATCCAACCGGTCAAGAGACCTGCGATCAAGAGAATGACCCGTTCGGGCCTCTGCAAGATGCCTACCTTGCACTCAACGTCCATCGCCTCGGCACGGGCACGGGTATAGCTGACCATCAACGAGCCCACCAGCGTGACAGCCAGGAGTAACGGCTCCAACGGGCTGCTGCCGATGCCGCTGTAGTAGTAGATCAACGCAACCAAGATGACGCTTTCAGAGTACCGATCAATAGAACTGTCGAAGAAAGCGCCGAATTTGGTGACCTGGCCGGTCGCTCGGGCCAGGCTTCCGTCGAACATATCAAAGATGGCGGCAAGCGCAAGAACCAGCCCGCCGACGAGGAAATATCCGAGCGCCAACAGGAGCGCGGCCAGTGCGGTCAGCAGGAATCCGATCACCGTCAACCCGTTTGGAGATATTCCGGTGGCCTGGAAAAGCGGGACCAGTCGGCTCAGCGGGGCAGCGAAGATTTTACGCCCATATTCGGAGATCATGGCGGAATTCCTGTGCAATCAAGTATGTCGATGACGCTGCAAATGGCCAGTCACGGCTGTCGGTGGTGTGTGTCGAAGGCTGCAACGCTCAGGCAGATCCAGCTATCGGCATCTATAGTGCATCTTACACGTTGGTCCGTGGATAGTCAAACATGCAACCGGATTCCAGACTGTGACCGCCTGCGGATGTACCTCAAGACGCAGACCATCAAAACATCCCCGACACGAGCCGGCCAAATCTGCGCGAATCAGCGTAGGCTTGGCCCGTGCCGGGGATGGTACCGGATCGTTCGGCAAATCGCCGCTATCATCTTCCGGCTCGCTGGAAGATCGGGACGTGCTCCTAGCAGCCTGTCGGAGTGACCAAGAAATGGACCGCGGATGCGGCGGATTAGGCGGAAACAGCCTGATTTTTCTGATAGTATCGGCATTTATCAGCCAAATCCGTCTACTCCGCGGTCTATCGGCCTTCTCTCCGACAGGCTGCTAGTACAGGGCGGCGTCAATCATGATACAGATTGCGGCGCGGCTTTCGGCCCCAGCTCCCAATCCTGGGGGAGGCACTGCAAAGCAAAGCCGGGCGGAGCCGAGCGTCCCCTAGGATCGGGCTGGAGCTGCCAATGCCTCTCGCCCACTCTGAATACCTGTTCACGCTACGCTGTACTAGGGTGAATACCACAAGTCCCGCGATCTGTTTACTTCAGAACGCTGGGCACGTAGGCCCGTCCATTGGCGCATATTAGATTGAGGGGGACAAGGCGTACGTTGGTTGGACTGTCCCCCGCACGTTCATCGCCGACAAGTACCAGGACGGCCTGCTGACGATCTGCGCCCCGTACGTTTGGATCGACGCTGACTGTGATGGTGTCGGGTACCTTGCTTGTCTCCGAGACTGCCGTGGCCCAATCTGCGCCGCTCGGCCAGGTGACTGATGTCACGGCGCTGGCTCTGATCTCCGGCGCCGGCAGTTTGATGGTGGCGCGGTCGCCTGCGCGATCTTCAAGGGTGACGAATCCGTCAGCGTCTATACTGGCAGAGGTGATAGCTCCGTCAAGCGACGCTCTGGCATCATCCAGCAGCGGACGGTCGACGATGGCGGCATTGTATGTGACGCCCTGGGTGCCGCCCACAGAAATCTTCATGCTGGTGGCGTCCAGCGAGTCCGTACACGGGTGGTAGTCGAAATAGAGTGCCGCCGGGCTCGGCGTAATCTGGGCTTCCTGCACGTTCAAGATGATCGGCACGGTGAAGGGACTGTTTGACGTCGTCGGCGAGCTCGCTGTGAAGATAAGACTCGCCGTGTAGGTGCCAACGGTCAGGCCGGCGGCATTGAATGACGCATAAACCTCTGCCGGATCATTCTCCGACACCCGTAGCGGGTTGATGCTGATGCTGACCCACGAAGGCGCATTCGGAATATCGTATGTGAAGCTGACCACGTCGTCCGTTCCAGTCACGGTGAGCGAGTATTCACGATTCTGGACCGAGGTGTCAGGCTCAAGTGACTGTGAGATGCTCTCATGACTGAAGACGAAAGATGGGCCGCTGGGGCTGCCGCCACCGTCCAGGTCGCCTGTGCGCAGCACCTTGGTCTCGGCGCTGACCACGAATTCTTCGACCGACCAGCGCACTTCTTCATTCTTGTAGACACGCAGGCGGTCATCCCGAATGATGATGACTTCATCGTTGCCGTCGCCGTCGAGATCGCCGCCCGCTCCGGCGCGATAGCCGTCGTCATCGTCCAGATCCGCTTCCAGCGTGGGCATCGGATCCGAGCCGTGGTTGCGTGAAATCAGGCGCGGTTCGCTGTCGCGGCGCAGCATGAAGACTTCATCGTCTTCATTGCCGTCAGCATTCTTGTTGACATTGGCGACAAAGAGGAAGCGCGGATAGGGCGAGATGATCTCGACCTGATTTTCTTCATAGCGCAGTTCTTCATCTTCGCCGGGGAAATACTGGTAGTAGAAGGTGGATATTTTTGGGAAATTCTCATTGCGCGAGATGATCACCTCATCGTACGCTCCGGAGAAAAAATCACCGAAGGCGACAGCACGATAGGGGCTGCTGCTGGAGGATTCGCCCAGGATGCGCTGGAAGCCGTCCGCCAGACGGAAAACGTTGACCTCGCCGCCGTCTTCGTCGAGCAGGGCAATCTCATCCGGTCCGCCATCGCCCAGGTCGCCCGCTTCGACGTAGGACCACTCGTTGCCGTCATCCTTAGCCGAAATATGATCGGTCCAATTCATACCGTCCGGATTGGGGATGCTTGACTTAATGATGGTGGTGCGGAATTCGTCATCATCTTCCGGTTTGATGTCATCGTTCATCTTGAAGCCGTAGAGGATCTCATCACCTGGGAGGTTGGGATCGAAGTTGCCGGCCTTGACGATCGCCGGGCGTCCCGGAATCAGGCGTTGGTGCAGCAACTTCCAGGGGATGCCGTTCACGGTCGGCAGGCCAGGCTCACCGGTGCGGACCACCGGATCCCAGATGGCCAGCTTACCGCTGTCGATATCGCCGCCGACGGCAACGATCTCCATATCGCCGTCATTGTTGAAATCACCCACATCAACAGAACGCCAGTCGTCGTCGGGACTGGCCCATTTGACCAATGGCTTATTGCCGTCCTGATGGGTGTCCAGCACGTAGATGCGTTCGTCGTCGCCGACGTAGATGATCTCTTCCTCATAGACGATATTTTCGTTGGCGTCAGCGACGTTGGTGACGTCGGATCCCGCTGCTTTCGATGCTCTGGGCAGCGGCTGTCGGTTGAGCCGCCGGCCCAATCGGTAGACTCGATAGCAACATCGTGACCAGGGCCAATAGCAACAGACCTGATTTTCGTGCGTTTCTTTGTTTCATTGAACCTCTTACTCCTTAGAAATTGACTGTGCGAGGCACACGATGAACAATCATCCCTGTAAACCGTTCTGCACGCCGCAACCGTCCTGCAATCCAACGTAGCGCAGCCCCGCAACGTCCCGACATTGCCCATTCCACGGATTGGCGGTATGCTACGGGACGGATTTCAAATTTGAATTGTACATCAAATGATGTGCATCTGGATAACCGAAAGGCGTGCTCAAATGTTCCAGGGACGGCTGAAATCCTGTGAAACAGCTCGCAATATTGAGTCTTACTCAACTCTCCGGTATCGTAAGATTCGAGCAAATTCACCGCGCCAGTCGCTAAGATCTGAGCATGAACCGTTCGTCGTCGATCAAAGTGAACCAGGAGAATGCACCATGAAAACACCCATCCGCGTTGCAGTCACCGGCGCCGCCGGTAATATCGGCTATGCCCTGTTGTTTCGAATCGCCAATGGCGATCTGTTTGGTCCTGATCAGCCTGTCTCCCTACAGTTGCTGGAAATCGCGCCGGCCATGACAGCGCTTGAAGGCGTGGCCATGGAAATCGTTGACTGTGCCTTCCCGCTGCTGCAGGATCTGGTTCTGACCGACGATGCCAACGTGGCGTTTGATGGCGCCAACTGGGCGTTGTTGGTCGGCGCACGGCCGCGCGGCAAGGGGATGGAGCGCAAGGATCTGCTCAGCGCCAACGGCCAGATCTTCAAGCCGACGGGCCAGGCGCTCAACAACAACGCCGCTTCGGACATTCGTGTGCTTGTGGTCGGCAACCCGGCCAATACCAATGCCTTGATCGCCATGAAGAACGCCCCGGATATTCCGGCCGAGCGCTTCTCGGCCATGACGCGGCTGGACCAGAATCGGGCGGCCACCCAGTTGGCCAGCAAGGCCGAAGTCCATGTCACTGACGTGAGCAAGGTCGCCATCTGGGGCAACCACAGCGCCACCCAGTATCCTGACGCCTATCACGCTGAGATCAACGGCCAGTCCGCTGCCGCCGTTATCGACGATGATGTCTGGATTCGCGATACCTTCATTCCCACCGTCCAGAAGCGTGGCGCGGCCATCATCGAAGCCCGTGGCCAGAGCAGCGCTGCCAGCGCCGCCAATGCGGCCATCAACCATGTGCAGAGTTGGTATCACGGCACGGCACAGGGCGACTGGGCCAGCATGGGCGTGCCCAGCACCGGCGCCTACGGCACACCGGAAGGCGTCATCTTCAGCTATCCGGTCACCATCAAGGACGGCAAGTACAGCATCGTCGAAGGTCTGGATCTGAGCGAATACGACCGGGCCATGATCATGCGCAGCGGCGAAGAACTGCTTGAAGAGCGCAGCGCAGTTGAGGATATGCTCGGCGACAGTTGACGTCGAAACAGGCAATACAAAACCTAACTCGACACGTGAACGATCGAAATGCACATTAACAATCGAATCACCAGTGTGAGTCAGAGGGATTGAACTCAGTTCGGTTGACGCCAGACCATCTAGGATCGCCTGTTATTGACGTTCAGAGCACGGCCCTGAATGGCTCGCCAACGAAGGCGACGTGACGGCGGCTTGCTTCAGTTTGCACTGTCGAAGACAAGCACAGGAAGCTAAAAAGGTTTGGTCGAGCGGTCGCACACAGTGCGGCCACCAAGTCAATTCGCCTATCTGTGGGTAACAGCCCGATCTGAAGGGGCGTCAACGCTGGGTCAAGCGGACATAAGCATCCAGGGTCCAGCCCAAGCGACGCAAGACATGAGCCTGAAAATCGCTCATCTGAGTAGTCTGTCGCTGATAACTGCCGTCCCGCCAACAGATGTCAATGGCTTGCAAGGTCTCGAATTTGCGCAAGAGCCGGTCGATACTATCCGTCACCCCTCGTTGGCGGCAACGCTGTTCCAGTAAGGCTCGTACCAGAAGCGCCAGCAGTGTGATGAAGACCATCCCTTCGATGCGTTCGTCTGAGTGCACAAAGAGAGGATGGACCAGCAGAGGCCCTTTGACGGTGCGAAATCGCTTCTCGATCCCGTCTTGGCCTTTGTAGATGGTCAGGGTTTGATGAGCATCCAGATGTTTGGCGTTGGTGGCAAGTAGGTAACGGCCATCCAGCGCCTTCGCTGCCGCTAACCGTTTCCGATTGATGGAGAAGTGAAGGCTCATCTGCTCATCAACACCCTTCAATTCAATATCGACCAGTCCCTTGGTCCAATGGCTATGCTGTTGCACCTTCTTGAGCCGCTCCTCCACATAGGACCGTTTCTTGTAGCGGAGGACATTCAGACGCCTTTTAATGTTGGCCAGATCATTCAAGAGGCGTTTGAGGTGAGTCTTACGCTTCGTGACATCCAGCCGTTCCTTGCCCGCACTCCAGACAACCAGGGCACGGTCGGTTACGCTTACACCACCATGTTCAACGGTGAATGGCCGCCATACGCCCTGATAGGGCTGATACTCGGGATCATCCGGCTTCACCCGCTTGGGTCGGTACTTCAGCGGATGTTTGGCCAACGTTTCCGCAGAGACCGACTCCACAATGGCTCGACTGGCTTCACTGTCTGCCACCGGTCCCAAGTAGAAGAGCCGATGGTAGTGGCAAGCCAGCACCGCCTCCGGCGTGATCATCTTGCAGTCGCTGACCAGGATTGGTTTTACTGGGCTGCCGACCAGTTCTGGACGAGCCAGAAACTCCAACAACGCCTCCAGGTGGTCAAGCGGACGAGTGATGTCGGCCGTATTGCCTGGCAACACCTGATAGAGGATCGGCACATGTCCTTCATCGGTCGTATCCACCTGCAGATTCACTTGCTTGGTATCGCTGCGGTGGTCACGGCTGTATCCGTAGCTCGCCAGCGCACTGTCACTGTAGGCCCCCTCGAAGTAGATCGAGGTGATATCCCAGTGCAGAATGCTCAGATCCAAATCGTAGATTTGAATCGCCCGGCTGACGATGGCGGCCCAGAGTTCACCCAACTTGGGATGCAACCGATCCAGAGCCCGTCCTAGCCGGTTATCATAGACCTGTTCGGACTCGACTTCCAGTAGCTCGGGCAACACGCTCTCTGCTAGCCACTCGCTTACTCCATACAAGGCAACAGGAGACAGCAAACGGTTGAGTGTCAAGATTTCCACGATTCGGCCTAGATCGATCACCGCTTGACTTGGCGCCAACCGATTCACGATCTGACGAATTGACAACTCCTCCATGATTGGATAGAGCAGCGGCAACCCACCGATTTGGCGAGAACTGAGATGAGACGATCTCGCCGCCAAGCGCTTTCAGCTTGTTTTCGACTCATGACTCTACCTCCTTGAACTGCTTCTGAAGTAGAGTATACGCCTGGTGATTCGTTTGTTAAAGAGCTATTTGATCAAACACTTGTTCTATGTCGAATGCAGGCTAAGAGGTTTCTTGGCCGCGAGTAAGATAGATGCAAACAAGAAGAGACCCGGAATCGTTTCGATTCCGGGTCCTCTTGGGATTCTTCTTGGTTGTTCTCGAACTCAGTCCAAGTATTGGGATGTCGATGCACGAGTATACTGCATCAGGGCCTCATGGGTGCCCATCAGCGCAATCTCTTCGTTTTCTTCGCCGACGTTTTCGTCCAGCCGGCGTTGACGGTAGCGTCCGTCCGGCATCATTTCCCAGGCGAGGCGGCAATCGCTCAGCGATGCGCCGAGAATCACATCGATCAACTCCTTGGTGCGCGGATCACGGATTGGCACAACAGCCTCAACACGCTCGCTCAGGTTGCGGTTCATCCGATCTGCGCTGCCGATGAAGTAGCGGGGCTGCCGGCGTTCTCAAAGTAGAAGATACGCGAGTGCTCCAGGAAGCGACCGATGATGCTGATGACGCGTACGTTTTCGCTGATGCCGGGCAGCCCAGGGCGGATTCGGCAGACGCCGCGCACCAGCAGATCGACCTGAACGCCGGCCTGGCTGGCTTCGTACAGCTTGCGCACCAGCCTCGGATCTTCGAGGCCGTTCATTTTGGCGATCACCCGCGCAGGCCGGCCGATCAGTGCATTCTCAATTTCGAGATCCAGCAGGTCGAGGAAACGCTGGCGCATGTTGACGGGCGCAACCAATAGCTCACGGTATTCGCTCTGGCGACTGTAGCCGGTGAGATAGTTGAAGAGATCCATCAGATCGGCGGCAATTTCAGGCTGGCAACCCAGGATGCCGAGGTCGGTATAGAGGGATGCAGTCTTTGGGTTGTAGTTGCCTGTGCCGATGTGATAGTAGGCCGTAAGGCCGTTTTCTTCTTCACGGATGACCAGCGAGGTTTTTGTGTGGGTCTTCAAGCCGACCAGCCCATAGGCCACATGGCAGCCCGCATCCTCCAGCTTGCGCGCCCACCCGATGTTCTGGGCTTCGTCAAATCTGGCCTTCACTTCGACCAGCACGGCGACTTGCTTGCCCTGCTCCGCCGCGTTGATCAGCGCCTCGATGATCGGCGAGTCCGCGCTGGTGCGGTAGAGCGTCTGTTTGATGGCCAGTACATGCGGATCGCGCGATGCCGCCTCGATGAACTGTTGCGTGCTTGCGCCGAAACTGATGTACGGGTGATGAAAGACAAGATCGCCCTGGCGAATGATGGAAAAGATCTCCCCCGGCCGTTCACGGACATCCAGCCCGGAAAGACGGGGCGGCACCATGGGAGACCAGGGTTGGAATTTGAGATGGGGCAGATTGACATCGGTCAACGAAAAGAGATCGATCAGGCGAAGGGGGCCGCGGATCGGATAGATGTCGTTCTTCTCCAGATGCAGCTCGCGCTGCAAAAAGTGCATCATGTTGGCCGGCATGGACTCGTCGACTTCCAGGCGCACGACCGGTGCGAAGCGCTGCTCGCGCAGCTCTTCAGCGATCATTTCGACAAGATCGTCGGCCTCCTCCTCATTGCGTGTCAACGATGCGTTGCGTGTGACCCGGAACGGGTAGGCGGCAACGATCTCCATGCCCTCAAAGAGCGAATCCAGGTTGTGAATGATGACCTGTTCCAGGGGCACAAAGTGGAGCGGATCGTCGAGGGGCACCCAGCGTGGCCGGTTGGACGGCACCTTGACGCGGGCAAAGAGCGTCTCATCGTTGACCTGATCGCGTAGGACAATGGCCAGGCTCAGGCTCAGGTTGCTGATGAACGGGAACGGATGGCCGGCATCAACGGCCAGCGGCGTCAGAATCGGATAGACCCTGCGCCGATAATATTCTTCGAGTTTGGCGCGCTGTACTTCATCCAGTTCCGAATAGTCGAGTATCCGCATGCCGTGTTCGGCCAGAGCCGGCAGGATATCGTCGAGCAGGCAGGTGCTCTGGGTGTCGACCATGGGGCGCACAGCCTCGGCAATCAGTTCCAGTTGGTACTCAGGCGTCCAACCGGACAGATTGAGGTTGGCGACGCCGACCGCCTTCTGGCGCTTGAGGCCGCCGACGCGCTTGCGGAAGAACTCGTCCAGGTTGCTCGACGTGATAGCCAGAAACTTGAGTCGTTCAACCAGTGGCGAACGTTCATCGGTGGCCTGGTGAAGAACCCGCCAGTTGAAGTCGAGCCAATTCAGCTCGCGGTTATAGACGATGTCCGACGTGCTCAACTCGTCCAATGAAAAGGTCGATAGATCCACATCCGGCTCGAAAACATGCTCTGCGGGGACGATTACATCAATCGGAATATCGACCACCGGCGTCTCAGAATCCTCGATCTCTGCCGCCGGCTCAATCTGTTGTTCGGGTTCAATGGCCTCAACCGCCACGACGCTCGCAGGGTCTGGGCTGAGAACGCCCTGCCCGGACCAGCCATTCAACTCGTTACTCTCGGTTTCCGCTTTAGCAATCTTGGCTGTCATTGTGGACCTCAATTCCTGAATATAGCCCTGGCGGTACCCGTACTTTCACCGCCGAAGGTCGTGCGTGTTCCGTTATCTTTGTCATAATCTGCCATTGGTCTACTGCTTGCCGTCGTGAGTGATCGGCAGTACACTTGGGCTATTGGTCCGCAGTAGACGGCCCAATTCGGGTGTCGGGTCTGTTGTCGGATCTCTTCCCGGATGGCAGATGACCATTGTACCATACTTCTCAGGAGCCCTGTGATGGCGAATTTTTTTGGGTTGATCGGCGTCTTTGTCCCGCTCTTCGTGGTTCTGTGGCTGGCGAATATGTCCGAACGCCAACGGCAGACCCGCGATGATTCAGGGCTATTCGCCTTTTTTGCCTATCTGACGCTGGTCTCCATCTATTTGACTCTGATGTCATTCGGGCTGCTGGTGCAGGCATTCAGCCTCGTCGTCTCGCGTCAGCCGGAGCTGTTGGAAACCTTGGGCAGCGGCCTCGTCGAGACTGCCGTGCTGGAGCGTATTTCGTCAACTTCGGTCATGGGCATCGGTATTTGGGCGCCCGCGCTGCTTGGCATTTTGCTCCTGACGCCGCCGGTGCGTCGTCTCTGTGCGCGCTTCCTGCCCATCAATGCGGATAGCCCGGTGCATGCCGTGGCCATGTCGCTGACCATGTTGATCGTCGTCAACATGTTGGTCACGTTGTCCATCGGTCTCGACAATCTGGCCGAGGCGCTGGCAGAGCAGGACGACCTGGGGGGCAGGGTCACGGTTGCCATGTTGTGGACGCAGCAGCTACTGATGTTGCTGTTGGCGATGGTTGGCGTCGGCTGGCTCAGCCGCCGTTCGTTCTCCGAGACCACGCAACGTCTGGGCATCACTGGAGTTAGTGGCCGGCAGGTGCTGATCGGCATGGCCGCGGCCATGTTCATGCTGCCGATCAGCGTGATACTCCAGCAGATCGCGATCTTTCTCGGCTTCGGCGCCGCGCCCGATGTCGAAGTGCTGACCGAGCAACTGTTGGGGTCGCTCTTTCAATCGCCGCTGGGCATTCTCACGCTG
The DNA here is from genome assembly GCA_963698255.1 of uncultured Chloroflexia bacterium. Lineage (GTDB taxonomy): Bacteria > Chloroflexota > Anaerolineae > Caldilineales > Caldilineaceae > JAWKOK01. The sequence goes on from CAVOQD010000034.1 coordinate 275,286, forward strand.
GGTCTGGCCGCGGCCGTGGGCGAGGAACCGCTCTTTCGCGGGGCCCTGCAGCCGCGCTTCGGCGTCGTGCTCACGGCCTTGCTCTTTGCCGTCGTGCACAGCAACTACGGCCTGTCTGTCTCGACGCTGCTCGTCTTTGTGCTGGGCCTCGTCCTGGCCTGGCTGCGCATCCGCCACAACACGACCACGGCAATGGTTGCGCACGCGACCTACAATATGACGATTGGATTGATGGCTTATTTGAGTGTGAGGATGTTGGATATGTAGGACTATGTGAAGGAGATCGGCATTGCCACCCGTGGCAGCGTCGAACTGTGGGCGGGCCTTGTTTTCTCATCCCAGGCCGTCACCATGATGATCTCGGCGCCGATCTGGGGCACGCTGGCCGATCGCTATGGACGCAAGCTGATGCTGGCCAGGGCCACGCTGGGCGGGGCCGTGCTGCTGGGCGCTGATGGGCTTTGCCCAGAATGCCGAGCAGTTGGTGCTGTTGCGCACGATCCAGGGACTGGTCACCGGCGTGGTGGCCGCGGCCAATGCCCTGGTCGCCGCGTCGACGCCCAAGGAGCACATCGGTTCGGCCATGGGCACGCTGCAGATGGCACGCTGGGCCGGCATCGCCGTGGGACCGGTCATCGGCGGCCTGCTGGGCGATGCCTTCGGCTTCCGGGAGAGCTTCTGGATCACGGCTGTGCTGTTGGGCGCGGCAGGCGTGGCCGCGCTGCTCTGGGTCCACGAAGACTTCGAGCCGGTGACCGTGGCGGAGCGGATCGGCTTTCTGGAGAGCTATCGTGCCCTGCTGATTGCGCCGGGCATGGTCGGTCTCTATGCGCTGACCTTTCTGCGTAGCTTGGGCAGCACGATCATTCTGCCCATTGTCTCGCTCTTCGTGGTCAACCTGATGGGGACCGACAACGGGGCCGCCGCCATCACCGGTCTGCTGATCGGCGCGGCCGCCTTCACCGGGGCCATCAGTTCGGTCTTTTTGGGGCGTCTCGGCGACCGCATCGGCCACGCACGGGTCATGATCGCTGCCGCGCTGGCCACAGTGCTCTTCTATGCGCCGCAGCCTTTTGTCACCGCGGCGTGGCAGCTTGCCCTGCTCCAGGCGCTGGGCGGTTTTGCGGCCGGCGGCCTGGTGCCCTCCATCGCCTCGCTGATGAACCTGTGGACGCCGCCCGGCAACCAGGGCGCCACCTACGGCCTGGAGAACAGCGTCAACGCCTCGGCGCGCATCTTCTCGCCCATGATCGGTGCGGCCATCGCCGTCTGGTTCGGCATGCGCGGCGTCTTCGGCGCTGCGGCCGTGATCTACATGGCCATCGCCGTGCTGGCCCTGATCGTGGTCAAGGCCGCGGCCGGGCGCGGGCAGGCCGGGGTGAGGGGACTGGCGGGGGCGGTGGGGGATTAAGGAGTGTGGGTGGCGGAGCCTGACAAACTGAATCGTCAGGCGCGCGGAGGGGATGAATCGAATAGCAGATCGGATAGTTCCGCAGACGGCCAGATGTCGTGTCCGACCATGAGCCTCCGGCACAGCAACGAACTCAGGATGTAGGCGCGTTTTCGTTGGGGCAACGGCGCCTTGCGTGATGCTGCGACAAAGATGGCGTCGAACAAAAGGCTCCAAGCATATTCAAAGTCATCATTCGTAAAGTGGATCACGTTACGCGCCAGGTCAAATAACCCTTGAACCACGTAATAGGCTCTCTTGGTCTCCGGGTTGTCGCTTGTGGACAGGCTGGCCGACGAATATGAGCCAGTATGATCAAATGCGATCAAGTCAACACAGAGTTGCGCGTACTCGTGATCATTGACCTGATCTGCCGGCAGCAATCGGGTTAGAATGTCAACCGAGAGTTCTGTGAAATCTCGCAGGCAGTGGCCGATACCAGTTCTCTCGAAGTCGATTACCCAAATGCGATTGGCCGCAGTGTCTACGAAGATATTGTCTCCGTGAAGATCGCCATGAGTAACGGAAAGTTTCGCACTGCGTACTTTGCTGCTTTCGGAAAATTTGTCGATGCAATCCACCGGACCGGGGGTGGCTAGTTTTCTCTGCCATTCCCCGAGATCCAGCGGCTGCTCAGAGAGTACTTTCAGCCTCTTATCGAGATTGAGTGATTCATTGTAGAGTTTGTACAGAGAGGCTCCAGCCGGCGCGTAGACAGCTTCCGCGTAGTAGCGGATCCAGGTTTCGTTGAAGAAATGCGTGAGTGGTTCAAGAATCACTTCCGGATCGAACTGTCGTTTGTAAAACGACGAAAAGCTCAAAAAAGAGCCTGCAGACATTCCCATGAGGCTGTATGCCACCCCGCCAATGTCCCAGAACAAGGTGTGGTTTTCGACTCTCGTGTGAAGTGCGCCGCGGATTCTTCCTTGGATGAACTCTTGATATCGGTCGATTTCCAACTGGATTCGCTCTCTACTGGCCACTTTTACGACTACTGGTTGTAGATTGTCTGGTTCGACAACAAACGCTATCGAATCGCCAAATGCGCCATTTGGGAGCGATCCCACCGCCCGGTTGATGCAGTAGGCAACAAACTCTCTGTTTCCAGGGAACATCTGAAAGATGACATCGAAGACCAAGTCTAGCGGGTTGTCGCAGGCGAGATCGAATATGTTCCCGAAGAGTTCGTTTTCCTTCCACTCGTCGGGCCACTGCATAGTGCAGTCGCAAGCAAGAAATGATTTCGTCCTTGAAGCTTCTTTAACAGCGGCGACTAGTTCTTCGGGATCCCTGTGTTTCTCGACGCTGTCGACTACGCCGCCTTTGAATCCCATCCGTGTATGTTGAGCAGTGGCATAGGCAGAGTACAGAATGCATGCCGCAGAAGCGAGATGTTCAAGCATTTGCAGGCCGTGATCTTCATCCACATCGTCATCGTAGATGCGGAGGTCGACAATCGCTACGTGTGGTCGAAACTCACGGGCCGATCTGTCTACGATTTCGTGAAGCTCGCTGATGCTGGAGACCTTTGATGTGTTGACGAAGTGGACAGCGTATCCTAGCGACCGAAATTCGGGTATCAGGTGAAGTTCTAGATTGGGATTGTTATCCAATACGAGAAGTCTTACCATCGAATCACTGGACATTTTGATTCTCCTCGTCAGTCTCTGCTACAGGAATGCTGAAACTGAAGCAGGATCCGCGTTGGGGAAGAGTCCATTCAAGCTTTGCATCCCCGCCGTGCATTGAAGTGACGAAACGGACCAACATGAGACCGCGCCCTTGATGGTGATTTTTGCGTTCATCGATGTGAGGGGTCGGCTCTCGAAAGAGCAGCGGCTGAATCTCTTCTCGGACGCCAAGTCCGTTGTCCTCAACGAGTACTGTTGCAAACCCGTCTTCCACGCGGATTGAGACGCTGATTATCCCGCCTCCGCAGGCACGTTCCAGATGCCGACTTGCATTCTTGATCAAGTGGCGCAACATGCGACGAATCCATTGCTCGTTCATGGCGACTCGGATGACCTCTTTCCCGAGGTCGTCGCGAATTTCGATTCGACCTGACTTCTTTCTCTGATACTCGATTTCCCCGGTTAGGACCTGCTGCAATGACGGACCGCTCCGGATATTGCTTTCCTGAAGCGTCTTTGGTTGTATCGGCAGGGTCGGTAGACTTAATTCTCTAGCTGCTCTCTGAATGTTGTCCAGTAAAGTCTGGATCTCCCCTTTAGGTTCTTTTTCGCCGACCAACCGCTTCAGACGTCGCGCCGACCATTGAATGTCCTGGCTTTCTCGATTGACATCGTGGACGATATCCGCTCCCCACGCACCCATCAATGCCACAGCCATTGAGCTTTTGCTGTCTTCATACAGTCGAGCATTTTCGACTGCGATGGCTGCTTGATTTGCTAAAACCTGCATCAACTCTTTATGGCCCTGGTTGAAGATTGACTCGTGCTGGAAACTACGAAGACCGATGACGCCGATTAGTTTGTCATTGGCGACCATTGGCGCAGCCAACCAGCATCTGGATCGGCTCGGCAATTCAATCTGCAGGCCGCTTTCAGAACGCATTCTGCTCACCCACTCTTCCATCTGTTGCCTGTTTTCAAAAAGGAGCGGCGCTCGTTCGGGTGCGCGGATCAGCCACTCCGTAAAGTCTTGATACTCTCCCAACTGGCGATCTCGATAAGAAGGGCTCTGACTGTTGCCCGAATCGATTCGTCGATTGTCCTCGTAGATAAGGCGGTAGACGATGCGATGAGTCGCTTCGTTGTAGAGTGCGATGAACATGTGGTCTGTAAGCATACCGACGCCCTTGATCGTCCGGCGAGCGTGTTCGTATATGTTTTCAATTTCTTGATCCACGATGGCATAGGGCTTGGACGTGTCGAGCAGGCTGAGTTCTTGTTGATATTTGCTGACGGCCTGCAATCCGCGTACTTTCTCTGAGTACCGCTGTGAGTTGGCCAAAACGACGGCAATATGGGGCGCCAGCTTTTCCAACAATTCTTGATCTCGATCATCATATGCATTGGTGCGTCGATAACTCCGTAATCCTAAGATGCCGATGCTTCTTCCGTTCACTCGCATGGGAACGGCAAGGCAACTTCTTACTCCCTGGCGGCAAACCGGGTCGATAGCGTGTCGCGCTCTCTCAGTACAAAATCACGGATCAGCAATGAGGCATTGTTTTCAATGACCCACTCGACTAGCCCCTGGCAGGCTCCGAATCTGCCATTGTCATATTGTCGTTCAGCTTCTGCTAGCCCGCCGATTGATCTGGCTTCTTCTGCATAGAGGAAATCCAGTTTTTTCGTCTGTCGGTTGACAAGCGCAATGAAACAACCGGAAACATCGTAGCCTGCATCGTTCAAGTTTGTCACGATCTGTTTCGCTTGGTCTTTCGGATTCATCACATCGGCAATGCTGGTCTGGAACTCGATGGCTTTGGCATCAAGTTCCTTGAGGTCGACATTGCGCAGCGCAATGGCCGCATGGGGGGCGATGAGCCTCAGTGTTTCCTGATCATGGGGTGTGAAGGCGTTTTCCCGTTCGCTGGCGATATAAAGTGCACCTATGGCTTGCTCGTCGATGGACAACGGCACACAGTAGGCTGATTTTACTGAAATCGAAGGTAAGCCGGCAGGGTCGATCAATGTTTGGAAGCGATCAGGATTTTCGTCCACATCCTGCAGATATTCTTCGGCATTGTTGCCGATAACACGTCCGATCATGCTGTCATTCGAGTAAGGTAATGTCCATGGCTCGGCGACCCAACGATTCCTCTCTCCAGCATACCAGGTTCCGGCAGGCGCCAGAATGTGACGGCCGCCTCCATCTGAAACTTCTCTGCGCAAACGAACCAACGTTGCATATATGGCCGACGTCAGTTCGGCGGCGCTGCGACTGATGACTTTCCATACGGTCTGGGCATTGCCATGGGTAACCGTTTCACCGATTTCCCGGATAGCGCTCTGCTGCCGGCGCTGCTCGGCCAGAAGCCGCGATGCCTGCACAGCCAGAGCCGATTGTTCGGCGAAGATCTGAGCGAAATCTTTTTCGATCTCTGTGAAGTTTCGTGGCCTTCCCTTGCTATAGATATTAAGCACACCGATAAACTCTCCAGAACCATTTCCCTTGCTCTCCTTGACAGTCAATGGCGCGCAGAGGACACTGTAGAGATCCTCGTCCTGGACTAGTTGGCGGTCACCAAGAGGGGTCTCCTGAAGGTTGCCGATGACAAAGGGTTTATGTTCTCCGTTGTACCAGTGATTTCTGTGTAAGCCACTCCAACACAGTTTTCCGCGGTATTCGCTGGTCACTTCGATAGTCGTAGGTCAGACCGCTGGACGCTTCAACGCGCAATTCTGTCTCTGCACGTCGCCATAGCATCAGGCTGACCGCCTCGGCCTCAAAAGCTGCACGGGCGTTTTCTACGATACGGTCCAATTGGATCGCGTACGGCGCTTTCACTGTCTGCCGGTTCGAAGATCTCTCGAATAGATTTGAAATCTCGTCGTTGGCGTTCGATGGCGCGTATGCCGACGGCGGCAAGTTCCAGGATATGTTCGGCCGTCACTCGATCACTGACGATGAATGGGTCGTCTTCCGGTTCGAGTGCGTTGCAGATGCCGACGAGATAATCCATAACGAGGGTCTTGATGCTCAGCAGTATGGCCGAACGTGCGTTGAAGCCTTCAAGGCCGGGAATGATCGGCGCACTTGCCGGATTGCCGGAGCAATGACAGTGGATGAACCGGTCAGAACGACCTTGCGCAAGGGATCGACAAAGGCCAAAACTGTCGACGAATCTGGTTGAGAGGGACCGCCGGGTTGGTGATTATCTGCACGATCTCCAGTCTGTCTTGGCCGTCGCTCTCAATCTCATGTTTGGCGATGAAGGCGACTCCGCATTCAGCGCTTCGACAAGCTCTTCGAGCAAACTGCGCAGCGTCTCATCTGGGGATGCGCGTTCGTCTCGCCCAATCTGCTGAAGTTTCACGGTGGACTGGCGGATTGCGGTGACCAGATGATTGTAGCGCCTTGCGTCGCGTGAATAGTCCCCCCCGTGGGCAGCGACCATGATCAGGCCTCCTTGAGGGCTGTGCGTATTTGAGCAATGACGGTTTTGAGCAAAAATGGTTTTTCGACGTACCAGGTCGGGCTAGTCCGTGCGAACGATTCCACACGCTCGACAGTTTCCTGGTCAGCCGTGGCGGACAACACGATCACCGGCACAGTGGATGAAGTTCCCGTTCCATTGTTCGAATATTCCCCCATGCGCAATCGAGTCAGAAACTCAAGGCCGGTCTCGCGCCAATTGACTTCGTCGAAGTGGATATTGCGCACCACGAAATGTTCGCCTGTTTCCGTCAACATCTCACTGTCTTGATGGATCATCAGGTCGAGACAAATGAGGTCATAGCATTGTTCTGCAAGTTGTGCCGTCACTTTCTCTTCGGCTGAGAGATTGACCCGGTAATGACACAGATCTGTCAATGTTTGTTGAAGCGGTTTCATGCTGACATAGTCGTCGTCAATGATTAGGATGGCTGCCTGTTGCATATATCTCTCACGCCCTTTCCTCTTGTCGAACGGGAATTTCGATCATGAAGCTGACTACATGCCCGCGGTTGTTGTGATAGTAATGCCTCGATGTGGGTAGTGAACTGAATGAAACGGTCCCTCCGTGGGCCTGAACAACGGCCTGCGCTTCCCAAAGGCCCAAGCCGCTACCCCCGATCATGCTGGCCGTTGCCCCGACCAACCCCCGTCTTCCCTGCTCGAAGACCCGTCGCTTCTCCTCCTCCGGTATTTCATGGCCCAGATCCTCAATTTCGATATAGGCGCTATTGGGATTGCCTGCATAGCCCTCTGGCGTACCTCGTCGCACGTATATCGTCGTGTTGGGGAAGGAGTACTTAATGGCGTTGTCAATGATGTTACTGAGGGCAATTGTCAAGCGTGAAATGTCGACCGATGCTGTGGGTAACATCTCGACACTACTATCTACGATCATCTTTCGCCCCTTACTTCCTGCGACTTCGGTGTAGCCGGCGGCGCAATTTGCGACCAGTACTGAGAGGGGATAGGTTTCAAATTCAAAATCATCGCGTTCCAGATGAAGAACGTGCGAGTTGAGCGTCTCTGCCGTCGCTTTTCCCAGCTTTAGCCCGGCAGCTTGTGCGCTCTTCAGCGAATCTTCTATCAGTTTGGCGTGGGAGACGGAACCTCCTTGCTCTACAATCATCTGTGCGGTGCCGACCTGTGTGAGTATGGCCATCATCGTCGTGCGCACTTGGTGGGTAATCAACTGTGCCGTGCTCTTCCACTGCCGCTGTTGTTGTTGGAGCGACAGTTTCTGCAGCTCCGTCAGAATGTGCCGGCTGATCACGCGTGTGATTTCGGTCAGGAAGCGTCGCTGGTTTTCGAGATCGACTGGTTCACTGAACGGGCCGCAGATCAACACGCCCCGGTAGAGTTCGCCCAATGAAGCCGGCAGGATACAGGCGACTTCATTGAAGTTTTCGGCCTTTCCTCCACGGATACCGCGCATGGCCGCCTCGCGATCTGAGGCGATATTCCAATTTTTGAGATCACTTTGGGCCAGCGGTAATCCGCCCTTGCGCCAGTTGAAGTGCGGAAGTTGTCCATCTGTTGTGTGCGTTTCGCCGACCTGTGCAATGGGCGTTAACACGGTTTCGTTTTCACGCGTGTTGGCGAAGAAGACGGCATATCTGCATTGACAGAATCCTTGGACCAACGTCAGGAGATTGGTCGTCACCGTTCGAATCTCTGCAAGTGTCTCCGTGGTGTTGGTCGCGCTGTCGCGCAGGTTATCTAGGAACGCCTGCTCCCACGTTGCTTTCTTGTGCTCGTATGCTGCAGAGGCAATGGCTGTAATGTATTCAGCCTCACGGCGGATTTTTTCACGGAAATTGGCTGGGGCGATCTCAAGTTTGTTTGCATCACTGCGCAGTTGGGCGACCACTGAGTTGTCGCGTACCTGCATCGTTGGGTATTGGCCCATTTTCAGCTTGTCGATATTCAGTCGAATTCCGTCAAAACTCTGCGCGTCTGAAGGTCGGAACTGACCTGCAATCAGTGCACCGACCAACTTGCCGTGTACGACGATGCCGCATGCGTAATCTTGCAAGCCCATGTGACAGTCATAGCAGTGCGGTTCTTGAGGGTCTGTCTTGCGGCCCTGGGCTCGGGCCATCGTCAGGTCACATTGGCTACATGCTTCATCAGCGCCTGTAACCCGATCTTCATCACGCAGGTGTTTGCAGAAAAACTGATAATACTGTTTCGGTCGAAATGCATCAATTCTCTGCACCGGTTCGCCGTCAAGAGTACAGATGATGATCAGATCGCGACCCATTCGCTCCCGGCAGCCGGCAACCAGAACAGACAGGGTTTCGCTGTCGAGAATGTCGCTTAGGGTCGTCGCTGAAAAGGGCCACTGATTTTTTGTGCTCATAGCAATCCCCGCCACACGCTAATTGGGAGAAGGACAAAGGACGGACTTCAACTGCCGGCTTCAGGAATCGGAACGGTTAGCCCGGAATCTTTTTCATGATGCTGAGATCCTCGGGCGAGAGCGACGGCTTGGGAAGCTTGACCGGCTTTGGTCTGATCCTTGCCGGAGGCTCTGGCCCTTGGTCAACATTTTGATGCGGGGGCGGTGTCGTTGTATCAACGCTAAACGGTATCTCCAGCGGCTCGGCCTGAACGATCCAGGTGTAGAGTCTTGTCGCTGCTGGCGGCATCCATGTTGGCGTTGTGCAGTTTGAGCAGTCGATCATATTCCGGTCGGGTTAGCGCCGTTTTCAGGTCCAGTGGCAGTTGCAGGGCTTCAACGGCTAATTCTCGTTGGCTATCCCATTCGATGCCTTCGGGCTTCAATTTTTCCGCCACCTCTAGGTTGACGGCTTGTCAGAAGGTCCTGCGCATCGGCGTGTCCGGTCTGATGCGCAGCAATGAGCCAAACCAATCGTTTCGATAGGTCTCCGGCGCCCCTGCATCGTAGGTCTGTTCCGCCCGCTCTAGGGCTTTTCGAACCGCCTCTTGAATGGTTTCGCGCACGGTCCGCGGTCGAATTCAGATGTTGCAGTTTATTGTCGTCCGGATCGACCAATGACCTTGGCGCCAGGCGATAATGGACGCGAAGGACATAGCCGTAGGCCAGTGCACCCATATGCAGAACACCGGTTCTGACGGTCCGGGTCTGGTCGGCGGTGGAAAGCGTGTATGCGACTTACTTCATTGTTGCCTGTCAGAAAGATCTTTCCAGGATCTTCGAGATCGGTCGAAGGCGCCGTTGCGTTGAATGACGGCGACAGTGCTTCCCTTCACCGTGTGCGACTTGATCGTCCAATCGCTTTCTTGTAAAGTCGAGGAGCGAAAAACAGATGGCCGCTGCCGTTAACGGCAGCATAAATATTCGGCTTTCGCTATTCCGGCTGCCTGTAGCGATAGTGCCGATGAAGGAAGAAGGCGGTGAACATGACGGTCAGGAACACTGCAAGATCTGCCGAGGAGTTCAGCTCAACGGTTAACCACCGCCAAAAATAGATACGTAAGCAATACGCCGAGAATCAGATAGGGAAATACCGGGACATAGGTGAATGCTTGCCTATCCGTGTTTATCTTACCTACTGCAAAGAAACAGGCACCTACCACTGCAATCGAAAGCCCAACAAGCAATGCGCCAGTTGCGGTGAGTCTGCGTGATCGCTGCATTATCCTCCCCCTTACATGGGCTGGTCCTGAAGATACGACTTTATCAGCGTCGAAAACCATCTTCCATTGGCGTCAATCAGCTCACGGCGCCGCAAATGATCAATCGTCGGCTCGTCACTCGCTCGTGGACGGCCATGCGCAAGACGGATGGCCACCTCCCGTTCCTGGGCGTGCAAGCCGTTGAGAATCCTTGCACATTCGTCCCGAACTTCCGGTTCCTCCGCAAGCCTGGGCCTGTCGGCTTTGGGCGTCAGCTTACGACGTTTGCAAACCTCAAAGGTGATCTTGAGCAGCCTGGAATGGTTGCCGGCCTGGTCGCGAATCAATTTCAGTCGTCGTCTCGAAAATGGCCAATCGGCGACGGCGTTGAGATGGTACAGCATCTGCATCGAGTCTTCGGGTGTGTGTAACGGCATCGCATAGACGTTGTAGCGCAGGAGATCGTAGAACTTTGATTGGGTCTCCAAATTGTGGTCGCGTCCGAGAACGTGCGGCAGCTTGCGAGTGAAGACGAGGTAGCTGAGTTGTTCCGCGGTTGCCGGCTGCGCGCAGCCGGCTGAACTGATCGAAGACGGACGGCGGCCCTTTGCGCAAGACCTCATCAAATTCGTCCAACAGGAACATAACCTGCTCGCCGTTGGTTTGGCATATCCACTTGAGCGCAGCTTCCAGCCTACGCATCGGGTCGGCATGGGAGATGCCGGTCGCCGGCCACTCTGCTTTCGTGGTCTCCAGCAAGGCCGATAGCATGGATCCGCCAAAGACTCTCTGCTGTTCCGTCCCATCCGGTGGCATCCACAGCAGGGAAGTAAATTCGTTTCGGCGTCTTGCCCTCGATCTGTCGGCCCATCACCTCGCTGTTGCTCAGAAATACGATCAGGTTGGACTTGCCTGAGCCGGCGACGCCAACCAGACAGAGTGATTCGCCCCGCCGCGCATGACTGACAATGAAGTCGAACTCGCGGCTGCGATAGGATGGGCTGTGACGTGGTGGAATCGCGCGGTTTGTCGTCATCTACTGGCTCGCCTCCAGCATCTGTTGGACCAACGCCGCCAGCGAATCAGGATGCGATTCTTTGTCGATCAGCGCAACGGCGCCCAGGGCCCCTGCCCCTTTCGTCGGCATTGTCAGCCCTTCAGGATCTGTCAATCTATCGACGGTCGTTGCCAAGAGCATGCGCCAAGGCCGTCTCGTCGCATCGATCAGCACCACAGGCCAACTGGTCCCTTCCTGGAGATAGCGGACGTGTGCTCCATTTGAGTGGACTTCGAATGTGATACGATCTGAGATGGCGATGATGGCCTGGTGCAATTCGAGCAGTGTCTTCTGATCCCGTCGAGCGAATGGTTTTCGTCGTTCTCGGGCCGAAGGATCGCTGTGCGTTTCAGGGAATGGAATTTCCGGCAAGGGCAGATCGCTTTTGAGAAAGGCGCAGAGATCGTCCAGCAGTTTGATGGCTTCAACATAGAGAACCGATGCATGTTCTGCATCTTTATGCTTGTTGACCAACGAAAGTAGATGGGTTGCCAGTGCCAACCAGAGTCTAGGTTGCCATGATGTGTCGCCGGTTTTTGCGGCATACCCTTTCACAAGCTCCATCAAATGTCGTTGGAACTCAAGCGTCAGCGTGCTGCTGATCGGATCATATTCGATGCGCAGTTCAATTGCCTCGCGATGCAGCGGATCCGACGCTGGAAATCGTACCGATCGACGGTCATGATAGTGTCTGAATTCGGTATCGAAGAGAAAGCGGAAAACGGCCACGTCTTCGATCAGCTCTGCAACATCCCAGATATAGTCGCCTCCATAGTCAAGCCTATCCAAGTCGATCAACTTCATGCGGTCACAGTCGCCGTCCAGCATAATGTTGCGCGCATGGCAATCACCATGAATCAGCATCAGGCAGGGGATCGGAATCTTGCTGCGATAGGCTTCGATGGTGTTCAGGTAGTGATCCAACGACGGGAAGCGTCGTTGCCCAAGCCAGAAGCCGCCGATCCACTGGCTTAGGTGCGGATGTTTGCCGCCTTGAGTGATCTGATCGGCGTGATGCTCCATCGGACTCAGATAGATGCGTGACAGTTGATGGTTGAGAAAGCTGCCATGCCGCCACTTGGTTGATTCATAGATTCGGAAGAGTCCATCCATGATGGTGTTGCACGCATGATGCAGGCGCTGACTCTGTTGGCGGGTCAAACGCCGGTAATCAGCCTGATTCAACAGATTGCGAAAGGTGTCATACTCTTCAGTTAAGTCTTCAAGAATGAGATAGGCGGGCGTCGTGGGGTCGGTGGCGAGCAGTTGCGGTGCATCGGCATGGCGCGCAAACAGATCCTTGACTGCGTTGGGCAGGGCATGGTAACTGCGTACAGTGCGATTGAGCGAGTGCCGACTGCCCTGCTTGATGACGATAGTCTGCGGTCCGGGAGATTGGATGCGGGCATGATCGCCCAATTGGTACGGTGAGGTCAAATTGATTACATAATCTACCCGGAAGACTTCGTCTTTCGTGATACCGCCGGACAGTGGTCTCATCTCTCGAATGTCGACTTCCAGGCGTCGCTTGATGATTTCCTGAAATGCCTCCTGCATCTCCTGGTTGTTATTCCGGCTGTCCTCCTGCAGTTTGAGCAGGTGTCCTTGAAGTAGATTGCCCATCATCTTGGCGCGCAGCGTCTCTCCGTGAATTGCCAGTAGACAGCGCAGAACGAGTGGATGGATCACCTCAGGTTGATCGTACACTTGCGGACTATCATAGAAGACGCGGATTTTTCGTGAAATGCGGCCAAGCCTTTCCGCAATCCGGCGCTCTCCTTTGAAGTGGTTCGCCAACTGAATTACACAATAGAGAAGGTTAGCCGAAATGGTCTGCTCACGTTCAAGTCGGTCGATCTCATCCAATAGCAGGGGCACAATTCGGACGCTCTCCGAGTCCTCCAGTTGCATTCTTCCCCACCGGATCATCAGATCCAGTGCATAGCTGACATCACCCGGAAGCGAAAACGTCGGTCCGTCCGGCTCAGGCAAGTCATTTTGCCAGGTTCTTAGATGGCACTCAACATGATCCAACGCTCGCCGCACCTGACACATCCGGCTATCGGACAACCGAGACTGCTGGTTCAGGTGGTAGTAGCAATCCAGAAGCGCCATGGTGTAAAGAAGCGGTCGGGTCAATACCCCGCGCTGCATGTTCGATTCAGAGATTTGACTGCTCGATTCGTCAAATTCCGTAAGTACTTGGTGGTCGTCCAACGCGTCCAACCATGCCAACGTCTTGAACCGGCTCGGATGAAGGCGCACTGCGTGGTTTTCATCGCTGCTGTCGGCCGGATTGTCGGACAAGTTGACAAGCCATGAGATGCCACTGTCAATGATGGCGTCAAAGGCGTGACCATCGAGGAGGTGCAGCGCTTCCAGTGCGTGACACGTGTGGCGAAGTGTGGCACTTAGATGTTGGCCATGCCAACATCCCTCATGCGGATCATGAAGACTGCTCAAATGAAGCACGATGTCCATGGCCAACTGTGCGTCGCACTCAATTTCCGACCATCGTCCCGAGCTATATCCCTTGTTCGTGAAAACCTCATGCATTGTCGACCTCTGCGTTATCGGTGTCCGTGCATCCGTAGTTGACTGTGTTCGGGCCAAAGTGTAGGGCTGCGCTTGGCGTATGCGCGACAAGGCCTTTGGCGGCTTGCCGCCAAAGGCCTTGCGATTTCATTGAGCGCGCGTACACGGCAATCGTTGCTCCAACACTATGGGGGTGGTGAGGATGAGCAAACATCAGTCGCTTCACATCGGGTAGCTACAACGCGATTGTATGCGAGGTGCAGTCGCTGATAGGATAGTGTCAATTTTACAATGCCGTCTGCAAGAAGTTTACGGGCGTCGTGGCAGAATGTCAAGGAGGTATTTTTATGAACCTACATTTCTTGTTCATTTGGCTCGGTCAGAGTTGGATTTCCATCTCGGACAGCACGCTCAGCGTGAGGTGATCGCTCCCCGCATCCGCTCCAACCCCTCAACCAGCGTCGCCCTCGGACACCCGAAGTTCAAGCGCACAAACCCCTCCCCGCCCGGCCCAAAGCGCTCACCGTCATTCAAGGCAACCTTGGCGTTCTCCAGGAAGAACTTGTATGGACTGCCCTCAATGCCCGCCTCCCGACAGTCGAGCCAGGCCAGATAGGTGGCCTCGGGCACGGTGGTGCGGATGCCGGGCAGGCAATTGGTCGACATAATCCACGACAAAGTCGCGGTTGGCGGTGAGGTAGGCGAGCATCTCGTTCAGCCAACCGTCGCACTGGGTGTAGGCGGCCAGGGCGGCGTGGAGGCCCAGCACGTTGACGTGGGGCACGATGCCGGCCGACGCGGCCTCAAAACGCGCACGCAGCTCAGGATTGGGGATGACGGCGATGCTGCATCCCAGCCCTGGGATGTTGTAGGTCTTGCTCGGGGCGAGCAGCGTGATCGTGCGCGCCTCGATCGCCGGATCCAGCGCGGCGATGGAGATGTGTTTGGCGCCGTCCAGCAGCAGGTCGCAGTGGATCTCGTCCGAGCAGATGACCAGGTCGCGCTCGGCGCAAAGCTCAGCCATGCCCAGCAACTCGTCACGCGTGTAGGCGCGGCCGGTGGGGTTGTGGGGGTTGCAGAGGATGAAGAGCTTGCTGCTGCCATCCGTTGCGTTGCCCAGCGCGTCGAAGTCGATGTCGTAGTGTAGGTGGCCGTCGCGCAGGCTGACGGATTGCTCGGCCGTTTGCAGCGTGCGAAGTTGGTGCTCTGGTGCGCTGAGGAAGGGCGGGTAGACCGGTGTGTTGACCAACACGCCGTCGCCGCGGTCGCCGATGGCGCGTGCCACCACGTTCAGGCCGGAGACCAGGCCGGGGATGAAGAGGATCGACTCCGGCTCGATGGCCCAGCCTTGCTGGCGCAGCATTCGCTCGCAGATCGCTTCAGGCAGTTCCGGCGGTGTCTGGCTGTAGCCGAAGATGCCGTGGTCAAGCCGATCGCGGATGGCGTCGATGATCGGCTGGGGCGAGACGAAATCCATGTCGGCTACCCATAGAGGGCAGGACGTCGTCGCCGTAATGGCCCCATTTGGCGCTGTCGCTGTTGCGGCGATCCACGATCTGGTCGAAATTATACTCATTCGGTAAGTCCTTCTTGGTTGTCATGAGGTGGAGATGTTGAGGCTGATGAAGACCAATAATTACGCAAACTGATCAGTCCTCAAGATCGTCACCCTTCGCCACGCAAAATCCTACCATTAACAATTAATTATTCACAATTCTGCATTAATTATTGATTCTGCCCATCTCCTCACTCGTCTCATACCGAGGATCCGCCATATCGTTGTGAACCAGATCCTCGCGCTTGTGCAGCCTGGTCCGATAGGCCGCACGCGCCATGGCCGCGGTCGAGATGGGCGCGGTCACAAAGAAGAGCGCGATCAGCGCCACCATGAGCCAGATCTGGCCGTTCTGAAAGTAGATGCCGGCGCTCAACAACAGCGCGCTGATGCCCAGCGTGCCGGCCTTGCCGACCGCGTGCATGCGCGAGAGCACATCGGGCAGGCGGATGACGCCGATGGAGCTGATCAGCAGGAAGACAACACCGATCAGAGGCGAGGATGAGGACAATGGTTTCTGGGAAGTGCAGTGTGAATGTCATGGTCTCGTGGCTACGATTTTGATGCTTGACGGCGTTGGATGGGCAGCGCAAAGGAGAGCACTTCGCTGAGGCGTAGATCGTTGACGATACGTCCTTCTTCATCGAGCACGGCAATGTCCTCCAACTCGAAGCTGGCCATGCGCACCAGTGCATCTGAGATTGTTTCGTTGACCCTCACCGACATGCGCTCACTGTTGCGACCGGCCAGATCGGCAGATGGTTGTGGCCGAAATCAGCCGGCGCACCTTGCCCACGGGCAATGGATCCCCCGGCATGACGTCAAACTGAAGACGCGCCCAGTCCAATAGGTCTTCATTGTTGACCACCCCGCTGAGCCGACCGTCATCGCCCGTGAGAAAAATGCCGTGCTGGCCCTCGTTGGAGGCGAAGCGATCGATGGCCTCCGCCAGCGGCGTGCGTTCCGGCAGAACCAGCGCCTTCATGGTTGACAGTGCACTGACCTCCGCCACAAGTGTTTTTTTCATGGATTCCTACTCCGTTGCTTCCTGGCTGGATAGCACGCCCACAACCCGCGAGAACCGGCAGTACAAAGAGGATTCCCCGGTTTGGCCCATCCAGTCCTCCCGTGATCTTCTCCGTCTCTTCGATCAGACGATCGACCATCGCTTCGTCATCGACCAAGGTGAAGATGGTCCGATGTTCCTCTTCATGCGACCTCATGAACCAGTCCATGCTCGGCATCAACGGAACGCCGTTGCGCACGACGTTTTCGTGATGGGTGCGGCCAAGGCCACGGCTGTCCCAGACGGTGATGCCCGACACGCCGACCTGCTGCCACGCGTCCATCACTTCCGACACCTTTTCCAACTCATCCATGACCAGAACGACCATTTGATACATGATGTCCTCCTTGTGTGACAAGGTGACAGGGTGAGGGGGTGACAAGGTGATCGGATGAAATCGATCACCTTGTCACCCCCTCACCCTGTCATCTTGTCACCCTGCCGCCCCTTCACCCTGCGACTCTCCCGAATAGGACCAGCGCAACATGGGCGGCGTGACCAGCGTGGCGACGATCACCATGAAGACCACGATGGAGAAATTGGCCGATGACAGCAGCCCTTGGGCCACGGCAAACGAGGCCACGATCAGGCCCACCTCGCCGCGTGAGACCATGCCGATGCCCAGCCGCAGCGAGTCTTTGCGGCTGAAGCCGCTCATCAGGCCGCCGGCTCCGCAGCCGATGATCTTGCTCAGAACCGCGACGAGCGTGATGGCGATGGCGAACCACCAGGCGTTGCCGCTGATGCCGCGCATGTTGGCCTGAAGCCCGATGTTGACGAAAAAGATCGGCACGAAGAAGCCGTAGGCCAACGCCGAAATGCCCGCTTCGATACGCGCCTTGTAGGGCGTTCGCGCCAGGAAGAGGCCGACCATGAAGGCCCCGGTGATGGCCGCCATGCCGCCGATGTACTCCGCGGCCCAGGCGAAGAGCAGGGTGGCGACCACGACAAACGAGAGCAGCCGGCGACTGACCGGTAGCTTCGCGGAGTAACTGGCCAGCGGCGGAATCAGGTAGAGGCCGATCAGTGATGCGACGACCAGATAGCCGACCATCCTGAGCACGGTCACGACGATGTCGCCCATGCCGCCCATGGCGCCGCCGAAGAGGATGGCCCCGACCGAGAGCAGCAAAATCGCCAGGATGTCGTCAAAGACGGCCGCGCCCAGCAATGCCAGGCCCACCTTCGAGCGCAACACGTTCAGCTCCATCAACGTCTGCGCCGAAATGCTGACGCTCGTGGCCGCCAGCGCCAGGCCGATGAAGACCGCCTCGGATGTGCCGGCGCCAAAGGCGATGGCCGTGTAGTAGCCCAGAATCAGCGGAAGAAAGACGCCGATGGTGCCTGACAGGGCCGACACCTTGCCGGCCCTGAGCAGTTCGTCCAGGTGCAGTTCCAGACCGGCCAGCATCATGAGGAAGATGACGCCCAGTTCGGCCATCATTATCAGCATCTCGCTCAGCCCTTCGCTGTGGGCAAAGACGGGCCAAGCGTGCAACATGTTGAGCACGGTGGGACCGAGAATGATGCCGACAATCAACTCGCCCAGTACCGACGGCTGCCCGGCTTTGATGCTCAAGTAGCCGCCGAATTTGGCCGCCGTGATGATGATCGCCACGGCCAATATGAAGGTAAGAAATTCGCTCACGAGGCCCTCGTTTCTGGTCGGTGTGGCACGTAATGAGTAATGCGTAATGAGTAATGCGTAAGAACTGCTAACCGCGCTAGTTGACAGTTCTTACGCATTACGCATTACGCTTTACTCTCTCTAATCATCCTTCCAATCTTCCTGATCGGATTGTTCCAAATAGCGGGCGAACATCATGGCGCCAAGGAAACCAAGCACCGCGGTGATGATGGCGCCGTTCAGCAGGGCGCTGGAACCCAGGCGAATGGCAAAGAGCGCAAAGATGCCAACCGCGTGTATGGTGACGAGGTCAAAGGCGACCGTACGGTTGGGCGTGTTCGGTCCCTGGTAGAGCCGCCAGGATGCCAGCAACATGGAGATCATCAACAACGTGATAAGAATAGTCGAGACTCTGCAGGAAGTACGCGCTCTCCATTATTCGCTCTTCCCTTTGTAGGCGCCGCCCTGGCTGATCTCCAGTATGTTGCGTTCGAATCCATTCTTGATCTCACGACGAAGCTGCTCCGGATCGTCGGTGAACAGGGTATGCACAAAGAGGACCTGCTCATCGGTCACCTTGTCGCGTCCCACATCGACGCTCAACGTGCCCGGCGTCAGCGTGATGGCCGATGCCAAGGTGGCGATCTCAATATCCGTGGTGACATCCAGGGGTATCGCCACGATACCGGGTGCAATCTTCAGGCGCGGCTGGATCAACACCCAGGCCAGTTCGACGCTGCTGACGATCACTTCCCAGAGCACGCTCACCAGGAAGCGTACTGCATAGAGGCCTGTACGTCCATAGCGTCGCTCGAAAATGGAGAGCAGGCCAAAGGCGACCAGAAACCCAACGACAAAATCGATCAGGCTGCTGCTCTGGAAGAGAATGATCCAGAGCATGGCCAGAAAGACGTTGAAGAAAAAGAGTAGTAACATGGCTAGTGACTTGCCTCCCCAGCGTCAGTTTCCCCGCCGTCGTTTCACCTCGTCTTCATCTGTGTCCATCCATCTTCTCCCCGTCTTCCCCGTGCGCAGCGCTGATTTCCGGGATGCCTTCGATGGGATCCACGGCTGCGATGTATCCCTCGCGATCAAGGACCTGGTTGGCGGCTACGCTCGACATGTTGAAGACGGGCTGGGCAAAGATGCCGATGGACAGACTCAGTATCACCAAAACCGCGATGGGTGTCAACGTGAGCCATTTTCGACCCGTGTGCGAAAGCGGCGCATGGATGGACAGCGGGTGGTCCGCCTTGCCGGCAAAGCCCTTCTGCCAGAGTCGGATCATGCTCATCATGGTCAGCAGGCTGACAAGCAGCGCCATTCCCGCAATGACCCAGTGTGCGCTGGAGAATGCGCTCTCCAGCAGGCTCAGCTTGCTCACGAAGCCGCTGGAGGGCGGAATGCCTGCCAGCGAGAAGGCGGCGATGAAGAAGAGCGTCGCCAATGCCGGTCGCCGCCCGATGATGCCGCCCAGATAGCCGGGCATCAGGCTGCCGGTGCCCATTTCGAGTTCAGCAGCGCCGCCGGCCATGAGCAGCGCACTCTTCACGATCATATGGTGGACCAAATAGAGAATGCCCGCCGCCAAGGCAAATGAGGCCACCGGGTAATCGCTGGTGGCCGCCAAGCCCAGGCCCATCACCATATAGCCGACCTGGCTGATGATGTGGAAGCTGAGGACACGTCGTACCGTGCCGACCGACATGGCGCCCAACACGCCGACAAACATGGTCAGGCCGGCGATGGTCAGGATCAGCGGCTGCCAGGCGATGAGAAAGGTCGGGAAGAAGAGCGGGAAGATACGATAGAGCGAATAGATGCCGACCTTGGTCAGCAGCCCGCCGAAGAAGGCGGTGACGGCCGGGTGCGTCGTATGGTAGCTGCTCGGCAGCCAGAAGAAGAGCGGGAAGAGCGCCGCCTTGCTGCTGAAGACGACGAGGAAAAGCCCGGCCAGCAACATCTGCACGCCAACGGGCGCGAGGTGCATGCGCGTCGGCGATGTGCGCCATGTTCAGCGTGCCCAGCGAGCCATAGGTGATGGCCGCCGCGGTCAGGAAGAGGGTCGACGCCAGCAGGTTCAACACGACATAACGAATGCCGCCGTTGATCTGGCCCGGCTGCCCGCCCAGGGTGAGCAGCACGAAACTCGCCATCAGCAGCACTTCGAAAAAGACGTACATGTTGAAGAGGTCGCCGGCCAGAAAGGCTCCGTTGACGCCCATGAGCAGGAAGAGCAGCAGCGGATGGAAGTTCATGCGCTCGCGTTCGTCCAGCGTGCCCATGGCATAGGAGACCGTGGCCGCCGCCAGGATGCCGGTCAATGTCAACATGATGGCGCTCAACCCGTCGGCGAAGAGGGTGATGCCAAAGGGCGCCGGCCACAGACCCGCCTGAAGCACCAGGCGGTTGCCGCTGATGGTGTAGATCAGGATGGCGATGGCCACCAGCAGGTTGAGCGTCACGGCCACAGTGGCCAGCCCGCGCTGGATGCGTGCGGTGCGGGCATAGCTCCAGCGCCGTGCCGTCAGGCCCAGCGCCGCGCAGATCATCGGAATGACGATTGGCGCAACCAGCCAGTTCGGGTTGAGTTCCATTTAGCCGACGCCCCCATTGCTTACAGCCTGGTCGCTACTGGTCGTCTACTTTGTCATCAAGCGCATAGCCCAGCCACTCGTAGTCGTCCGGATGGCTGTCGAGACCGCTTACATAGTGCTCAAACGGCGCAAAGGGATCGACGGCGCTGGCCGCGGCGCCGTCGGATTCCTCCATGATCGTATGCCGGCGGTTGATCAGCATCACGATAAACGCGGTGATGCCAAAGCTGATCACGATGGCCGTGAGGATCAGCGCCTGGGGCAACGGGATCGACATAGGGCGCGATGTCGCCGGCGAATGTGGCCTTGTCCTCGATGGGCGGCAGGCCGGAGTCCTTGGCCGCGGTGCTGAAGATCAGCAGGTTGACGCCGTGGGTCAGCAGGCCGAGGCCGAGCAGCAATTTGATGGGCCGGCGGCGCAGCACCAGGAAGGTCCCGGTTGCAAAGAGCATGCCCACGCCCAGGGCAAAGATGGCACTGTTCATCGGCGACCCTCCCTCTCTTCCGGGCTGAGTCCGAGCAGGTACGATGTCACGACGGAGACCACCACCAGAAAGACGCCGATGTCAAAAGCGACCGGCGTACCAAAGTCGAACTCGATTACGCCAAGCGGAATATGCCACCAGACGCCCTTGAAGAAGCCGCCGTAGAGGATACCCACCGAAGCGGAGAGCGCCGCCAGCAACAGCCCAAACCCCATCATCGGGTGTAGGTATGGTCCGAAATTGGTGCGCACGATGGCCTCGCCACGGCTCATGATCTGCAACTGAAGCGCGGCTGCGACCACCAGTCCGGCAATAAAGCCGCCGCCGGGACTGTTGTGGCCTCGCAGCAGCAGAAAGATGGCGAGGATCATGAGAATGGGCGTGAGAAAGTGATCGAGCAGGCGAAGATAACGTTCGGTCATTTGGCGTCGCCTTCACTGTCGGCGGGATTATCTGGATCCGATGCTGTCGCGGCGGTTTCTGTCCTCCGGGCCTGGGTCTCCTAACTGTTTGCGGCCCGGTCGCGATCCGCTCGCGTTGGGTCTGGAAACGGGGCGAGCGCAACAGCGCATAGCCGCCCAGCGCGGCAATGGCCAGGACCGTCATCTCGCCCATGGTGTCATAGCCGCGGAAGTCGACCAGGATCACGTTGACTACGTTGCCGCCGTGGCCCCCGGCAATCGAGTTGAGCAAGAAGTAGTCGCTGATGGTCGGTGCATAGGCGCCGCCCGATGCCACCAGCGCCAGCGTGAAGCCGAAGATGCCCACCAGGATCGCCATCACCCAATTGCGCGTGACGACGCCTCAGGCCCACATCCGGCCGCGTCTCCGGCGGTATGCGGTAGAAGACCAGGATGAGCAGTACGACCGTCAACACTTCGATCAACAGTTGCGTCAGCGCCAGATCGGGCGCACTGAAGAAGACGAAGAAGAGCGTGACGCCGATGCCGACCACGCCGATGCTGATGATGCCGGTCAGACGCGTCGGCGCACGAACGGTGGCCAAGGCCGCAAAGATGATCAGCGCCACCGTGAGCGCCTCGTAGGCCACCATGCCCGAAGCCCATCCGGCGCCGATCGACGGATATCAGATTTCCGGCGAAGATGGAGAAGAAGAGCACCGCGATGCCGGCCAGCAGGATGACGCTGGCTTGCGAAGCCAACGTGCCGCCCTGCACGGTCTTTGTGGACCAATCGGCCAAGGCGTAGAGGCCCTTGTCGATGCGCTCGAAGCCGTAGGCGCTTGTGAGCTTGGCGGGCGAGCTATTGAGTATCCTGCGCAGCCAATTGCGCACAAAGAAGAGGCCGATGCCTGCGGTGATGGCGATCATGCTTAGCCCAAAGACCGGGGTCAGTCCGTGCCACAGCTTGAGATGCACGTGGACCGTCTCGTGGCTGATGGATGAGGCCGCCGGCGCAAAGATCAGGCCCTCGACCTGGCTGAGCGTCAGCGGGATGGCGACGCCGATGAGCGTGAGAACGAGCGGACCGACCACAAACGAGAAGGCCGGTTTGTGGTGGACATGGGCCGGATCGTCTGCAACTGGCCGTTTGCGGTAGAAGGCCTCCCACAGCAGCGTGAAGCTGGCGGCCACAAAGAAGGCGCCCACGATCAATGCCGCGATCAATGCCAGCGCGCCCACGGCCTGATCCACATGTTCCATGTAGTGGTAGAGCGTCTCCAGCAGCGTCTCTTTGGCCACAAAGCCGAAGGTCGGCGGAATGCCGGCCATCGAGAGGCCGGCCAGCGTGGCTGTCACCGTCGCCCAGAGCAACGGGCGTGCCAGCCCGGCCAGACGTCTCAGATCGCGCGTGCCGGTGGCGTGATCGACGATGCCGGCGACCATAAAGAGCGGGCCCTTGTAGAGCGCATGGGCCAGGATGCCGACGGCCACGGCGATGGCCGCGGCTTCGCCCTGAAAGGCAAGCAGCATGACCAGCACGCCCAACTGGCTGACCGTGGCGTAGGCCAGCAGCGCCTTCATGTCATAGTAGCGAATGGCGCTGATCGCGCCCAGCAGCATGGTGATGCCGCCGACGATCAGCAGCGTCCAGAACCAGAGCGGGCTTTCGCTCAACGTCGGATGCAGGCGGGCCAGCAGGAAGACGCCGGCCTTGACCATGGTGGCCGAGTGCAGGTAGGCGCTGGCCGGCGTGGGCGCAGCCATGGCGCCCGGCAGCCAGAAATGGAAGGGGAATTGGGCCGACTTGGTGAAGGCGCCCAACAGAACCAGTCCAAGTATCACGGGGTAGTACGAGCTCGTCGTCAAGTTCATGCCGAGCAACTCGGCGATGTTGAGCGTGCCCGCCTCCACGCCGATCAACAGGAAACCGGCCAGCATGGCCAATCCGCCGAAACCGGTGACGACAAAGGCCGTGCGACCGCCCTTCAGCGATGCCGGATCTTCAGTCTTGAAGGCAATGAGCAGGTAGCTGGTGATGCTTGTGCCCTCCCAGAAGACGAAGAGGGTGAGCAGATTGTTGGACCAGACAACGCCCAACATGGAGGCCATAAAGAGGAAGAGCAGCAGGTAGAAATAGCCCTGCCGTTCGTCATCCTCGAAGTAGTAGGCCGTGTAGAGCGCCACCGCCGTGCCGATGCCGGTGATGATGAGGCCGAACAGCAGCGCGAGACCGTCCAGCCAGAGGTTTACCTCAAGCCAGAGGCTGGGCGCCCATGGGTAAACTTCATTGAGAAAGATGCCTTGGCTGACAGGAACAAGTTGGCTCAGTTGCAATGCAGTGACAAGTGCGGGAGGGATCGCGGCCAGCCAGCCGGCGAAGCGAAAACGGTGGGGTCTTGCAATCCAAAGCAACAGACCTGTGGCGCAGAGCAACAATAGACTGAGCGATAGTACGGGCACAGGGTGAACTCACTTCGACGCTTGCGCAACGAATCTCTTACGGCGGCCGGTCAGTGATTCGTTGCGGGATCGCCGGCCAAAAAAATCGACGCTGTTGCGCCATTGGTCCTGGCCGGAAGATAATTGCAGGCTGACCGATTCCCGTATATGATGCCTGACGGTAGCGCGGCCAATCTCACGAAAAAGGCCCTCAAAGGGCAGATTCATTAAATCGTTCTTAGCCTACAACAACCAGGCCGATATGGCAACTAACAGTCCGACCCATTTTTTGGCGTTTCTTCTGTGCAAATGGCCTATCCGGTTCATAAAGATTGAGAGTTTTGCGCATGCGACCGAAGGCCATTCCCTATGTGGTTTTGCTCGGCTTTCTGTGGGGATCCACGCTTGTGGTCTCTCGTTTTAGCGTCGGCCAATATGATCCGCGCACCTATATCAGCCTTCGCCTGCTGATCGCTGCCGCCGCCCATCTGTTTGTCTACGCGATCAGCGGATGGATCATCGCCAAGCGCCCTTGGCCGCGAGATCCGCAACTGTGGGGCCGGGCGTCCATTTTTGGCCTCTTCGGCACGGCCATCTCCATGACCTGCATCGTCAGTTCGCTGCAGTATCAGTCGAGCGGCGTCACGGCGCTGCTGTTGACGCTGGGACCGGTCGTGACGGTTCTCCTGGCTCAGCTCTTTCTGCCCGATGAGCAGTTGACCTGGCAGATCGGGGCGGGGATTGTGGTCGCGGTTGCGGGTGCAAGCGTGCTGCTTCTCCAGGGCGAGAATGGGCTGGCTGAGTTTGCCGAGGCGGACTGGCGAGGCTATGCCTGGGCGCTGGTCGGCATCACGTCGAGCGCGGCGGCCTCCGTCTATGCGCGACGCTATCTTCGCACCGCCGATTCATGGGACGTGGCCAGCATTCGCATGTTTGCCGCGGCGCTGATCCTGCTTCCCGTCACCTACTTCACCGTCGGCTACGATCTCAGCAATGTGACTGCCACCGGATACATCGCGCTGGTCTATGCGGCACTGGTCGGCTCCTTCACCGGCATGTGGCTGAGCTTCTACATCATCAAACGCTTCGGCGCCACCTCGGCTTCGCAGACATCCTATGTGCTGCCGGTCGTTGCCGTGATCCTGGGTTCACTGTTTCTGGACGAACAGATCACGCCCACAATGATCGTCGGCATGATTATCATCTTCATCGGTCTCGCTCTGCTCAACTGGCGAAGGGACGCTTCGCCCCTGCGCCGACGCAGAAAATGGCTTGGCGTCGATTCAGGCGATTGATCCGCCGATTCCTCTGACGAGAAGTCGATTTGACCAGACGACCCTGCCGGTATGCTTTTCCGGCAGGGTCGCTTTGTTATGGGTTCGTGTCGACTCCCTGAGCACTAGTTGTGAAATAAATCGAGACTTCAGTCGAAGAAGCTGGGACCAAAGTGACCGCGGTTGGCACCGCTTTCGATATTGCCTTCCCGTATACTTTAGGGATGCATGACGCTTTTTTGAACATCTGTGTATCTGCTGTTTTGTATCGAACGTGAGTTGGTCCAGTTCAGCCTGGTCAGCCCGATGCGTAACGATCGATTGCTGATGCCGTGGGCCACTTGAACGTCAGGCGGCCCACGGCAGCGATCCATTCTGATACTTGTTCGTATGGTCAGCGTGTGTTCATCGTAATTCGCCGCCCCGGTAGTAGTGACCGCGGAGAGACGCCTTCACCGCTTCCACACCATCAAAAACTGGCTCTTTAGGATCTCAGGGGGGGACACGAGATCGTAGGGCGGGTTTCCCTACCCGCCGAAGCCAGGCAGGTAAGGAAACCTGCCCTACCCCATGAGATCCCAAAGAACCCAAAAACTGGAGGAACCCCAAAATGTAGCAGAGAAGAGTCTCAACAGTCTGCGCAACTTATGGAATTCCCTGAACGCCAGATCGTGTTTTGGGATTCCCCAATCATCAACGTTTCATTGTGTTTCACAGAAACGGAGAAAACCATGAATGTCAAGAGGTTGCCTTTCATCTTTCCATTGGTCTGTGTTGCCATCCTGCTGATTGCCGCGTCAGCCGGAACAGTCGCGGCCCAAGACGTTTCCCTGTCGGATACCGAAATCCTTGGGAAATCGATCTTCTTTGACCAGAATCTCTCGGCCAACGGGAACCAGGCGTGTGCCGCTTGCCATGCCCCTGGGGCCGGTTGGACTGGGCCGGAATCGGAAATCAACGCCCATGGATCAGTGTACGAGGGATCCATAGCCGGCAAGTTTGGCAACCGCAAGCCGCCCAGCTCGGCCTACGCGACGCTAAGCCCCATTCTCTACTTGGAAAAAGACGGGACGTTTGTCGGCGGCAACTTCTGGGATGGACGCGCCACGGGTGAGGTCCTTGGCAACCCGGCCGCGGATCAGGCCCTCGGCCCCTTCCTCAATCCGTTGGAACAAGCGCTGGCTACATCTGCTGATGTTGTGGACAGAATCTGCACCGGGGCCTACGGCGACCTCTTCAGATCTGTTTGGGGAGAAGCAATGTGCATGCCGGCCAATACCGCCGAAGCTTACGGCAACGTTGGCCGCTCCATTGCCGCCTACGAAGGCTCGACCGAAGTGAACGCCTTCTCGTCGAAATATGACGCCACCTTCGGCGGAAAGGCCAAACTAAGCAAGGAGGAACAGAAAGGGTATGCGCTCTTTCGAGGCAAGGGCATGTGTCATCGCTGCCATATCGGCAATGGCCAGGAGGCGTTGTTCACAGACTTTACCTATGACAATCTGGGGCTGCCCAGAAATCCCGAAAATCCGTTCTACTACGCCGAAGCCACGTTCAATCCTGACGGGTTCGCCTGGGTCGACGTCGGACTGGGTGGGTTCCTGGCAACGAGAGATGAATACCAAGACCTTGCTGATGCCAACATGGGCAAGCAGAAGGTCCCCACGCTGCGTAACGTCGCCCTGGGCTCTTGCGAGGCCAATCCCGAAGATCCTGAATGTATCGTAAAAGCATACGGTCACAACGGTTACTTCAAGAGCCTCAAGGGCATCGTGAACTTCTATAACACACGCGACGTGAAACCTGTGTGCCCAGATCCCTTTACGACCGAAGCGAATGCACTGGCAGCCGGTTGCTGGCCGGCCCCTGAAGTGGCAGAGAATGTCAATCTGGATGAGTTGGGCGATCTTGGCCTAACGCCGGAAGAGGAAGACGAAATCGTTGCCTTCCTCAAGACATTGAGCGACGGGTATCAGCCGTAATCAGCGGTTCTGCAGCACCCTGGCGTGGACGGTATCAGCCCTGACTGGCCTCCGGGAAATGAAGAAGTTCGAGATGTCGGCAACAATTGTCGTGTTGCGCCAACAGAATTGCCGGGGGCGTTGACCGTCTCGTCTACAGGACCTATCGGCTATCCAGACTATGATCTGTGGATCGCCGATTATTCCAGTGTCGGCATGTCACGTGTCGATGTTGCCGCACCAGGCGGCGACTATTTCCGGGCAACTGGAACAGTACAGGACGCTATTCTTGGTGCGCTGCCTATGGATAGCGCGATTTGGAACGGCTACGATCCGCTAAATGCTTTCTACCCAGGCATCACGGTTATAGATGATGGTGCAGGATACGGCTATCTGAATGGCACCTCCATGTCATCGCCCCACGCGGCAGGCGTGGCTGCGCTGGTACGGGAAATCCATCCGGATTGGCCGCAGGGAGCGGTCAAGGCTGCGGTGCAGCGCTCGGCTCAGCATGTCGACTGTCCGCCGAACTGGGAGCCGCTCAATGATGCAGACGAGCGTGAACGTTGCTACGGCAACGGTGGCCGCACCTCCTTCTTCGGCCATGGTCTGGTCGATGCTGAGGCCGCTGCACAGCAGTGAGTCACTGCGGTTCAGAAATTGGAGCCGCTGAGAAGGCTTGCGAAGACATCTACTGATTCGGGCCTGTTAAAAACACGTTGAGCCAGCATTCCGGGATTAGGCCCAAGACCCTTCAAATAACGTCCAGTGAACACGCCCACGTGCGGCTCTACCCGAGAGCGACCGGCACGTGGGCGTGCCTACTGAACGGTCATCCCGGAATGCTTCAACTGATCTTGAACACTCCCCATTAATTCACCTGCAGATCTTGCTGTTGGGACGGGATGACAAGCAACCGAACCCTTACCGGCTGCTTTGTGCGAGACGCCATGCTGGTGATCAGATCTTCGGTTGGCGGTACCGAGCCGTCACCACTGATGCGCACCTCAACCGTGTTTGAAGTTGACATGACATCGACAAGCTCATACGCTTCTGAATCCGCCAACCATTCCTGGGCAGCCTGGGTTGCGTGGAACTGGATCAGACCGGCTCTGCCCGTGTTGACGCTGGTGGCCGCCAACGGAATGATCACCAGCAGCGTGCCCAATGCGATGAGCAAGAATGCATTGCGCCTGGAAGTGCCCTCAAGTTTGGACATCGATGCCTTGGAGAGCCCCAGCAGGGCAAAGACGCCGCCGCCGGCCAACAGGATCGACAGGAAGTTGGTCAGAAAGAGCAGGAAGGCGCCGCCCGCGTCTTCGTATGCCCCTTGAGATAGCGTGATGCCGACAACGGCCAACGGCGGCACCAGCGCAATGGCAATGGCCACACCGGGCAAGGTATTGGCCACATCCTTCCGACTCATGGCAAAAGCGCCGACCGCCCCGGATGCCAACGCCGCATACAGATCGACCAAGCGGGGCGAAGTGCGTGCGACGATCTGCGAATTGGTGGTCACGGAGATGACACCGGTGATGTACACCGTGCCCAGAAACCAGGAGATGAAGATTGCGCCGATAACGCCACCGACAACGATGAGGAGAGATTGTCCGGCCAACTTCATTCGCCCCATGACCAGCGCCGCTGCCGTGGCCATGATTGGCGTCATCAACGGCGCAACGATCATGGCCCCGATAACTGTCGCAGTGGAGTCCGAAATCACGCCATAGGTGGCGATGATTGTGGCGAAAAACATCAATACCGCAAAACTTTCAAGATTGAGGCGTCGCTTTGCGCCCTCGTAGAAGAGGGCGCCCTCAATACGCGGGACGTCGTCAGGTGTAATCTGGTTGTCGTTGACGATGTTTCTGATGAGGCCCATGAGATTTCTCCTGTGTGGTTAGGTCTGTTATCCGGAAAAGTTCTGGGCGAATCGCGAAGTCTATGACTGACTGAGCCGCCGAGGAAATCCACGGTAGTTCATGACCGGTTGGTAACACAAACCATCCGTCGGTGACTTGCCGACGCAGTTGATGCGCTCTAATCCCAGGAGGTACTGATCGTGAACTAGAATTTGACAGCGTCAGAGGGTCGCGACGATGGGACCGGGCCGTCAGCGGGAACCTGTACTTCGGACTCGATAATTGGTGATTGATCGGTGGCTAGATAGTGATCCTGGTACACTTCGATGGTCGTCAGGAACAATATCATGAGAACGGGACCGTAGATCACGCCGAAGAACCCAAAGAGCGCATAGCCGCCCAACGCGCTCACCATGACCGCAGCGAAGCTCATGGTAGCATCTTTGGAGACGAGTCGCGGGCGCACCAGATTGTCCACATTAGCGACAATGAGCAAATAGCCGGCGAGGACGATGAGCGCCGGGACGTAGTTTCCAAACAAGAGCTGCACAATGCCGACCGGTATCGCGATCAAACTGGCCCCCAGCGGCAACATGGCCGCCACAATTGAGATCAGGGTCAGCGGTCCCAGATAGGGGATGTCGGCGAACCAGTAGAGCAGCCCCATGATCAGGCCCTGGCCGATGGCAATGATAAACATGCCGACGAACATGGACCAGACCATCGCCTTGATTTTGCGAAGGTAAAGGCGGTCGACTTCATCGCTCATGGGACTGAGCAGCAGAAGACGCTGCACAAACTTTTCATAGTTGGGTAAGAGACCGCCCACGATGCCAAGAAAGATGAACGTGTTGGCAATCAGCAACGGGATGGACATGCCGAGCCCCA
Organism: uncultured Chloroflexia bacterium; assembly: GCA_963698255.1. GTDB lineage: Bacteria > Chloroflexota > Anaerolineae > Caldilineales > Caldilineaceae > JAWKOK01. Next base: position 305,213 of record CAVOQD010000034.1, read on the forward strand.
CCAATGCTTGGGATAACCACGCTGAGGCCCCCGTGGCACGCTCTCGAACTTTCGCCACCTGTTCGTCTGTGATCTGCACATTCTGTAAACCTGGAATCTGGGCAAGGCGTGCCTCGGCACGCGTTCGCAGTTCATCCAGTGAAAATGTTTGCGCCGAGATCGAGTCTCCGTCCATTGAAAACTCGGTGCGCAATGTCTCAAGCTGATCGATGGTAACGCTGACTATGGCCCATGCCGGCACGATCAGCACGGCAAAAAAGAAGAGGATGGTCAGCAGTGTCGCCAGACCGGATCGATTGCCCATATGGCGCATTAGGAAAACATGGACCGGCCGAAGGACGATCACCATCACCAATGAGAAGGCGATGACACCCACGAAACTGCCGATTAACCACAACATGGCAACGGCCAGCAGGGCAAAAATGCCATAGAAGAAGATTTGATTTTGTAGGCTGTGCGTTTTCTTCGTCGCCACCAGTGGTTCTCTTTCGCTACATCTCATTTATTTATGCCGACGTCGTGTCAGGTTGCCCACGCACGCCTTGTCTTCCTTGAAGAAGCAATCAGGCGTATGGCGATGCCGGATTGCTTCTTCACGGCAGATGCATCGTTGCTTACATTGCGGGCGAACCGAGCCGCCAGATCGAATCGATGAATCTGGACCAAACGCTGCGACTGTTGTATTCCTCAAGATCAAACTCTGTACAATCTTCAAGATCACGCATAAACTGTGCGGTCAGTTCTTCAGCCTGGTCTCTGTCGTAGAGCACCGAGTTGATCTCGTAGTTCACATTGTAGCTGCGGATATCCATGTTGCACGAGCCGATGGAGCAGATCTGGGAGTCCATGTTGACTGTCTTGGCATGGTAGTAGCCGCCGTTGTACAGGTAGATCTTGACGCCGGCCTCGGCCATTTCTTGAAAGTAGGTGTTGGCCGCGCGATAGGGGATCTGGAAGGTCGCGCCGCGTGGCGTGCAGATCATGCGCACATCCACGCCGCCCAACGCCGCCGATTTCATGGCCTCGGAGATGGTTTCGTCAGGAATGAAGAAGGGTGACTGAATATAGACATGATCGCGGGCCGAGACGATCAGATGGAAGTAGATCTGACGGATTCCATGCCACTGGGAATCGGGGCCCGACATGGTGATCTGGACCGGCAGCAGTTCAGGCACTTCCTCAGACAGGTCGGGGAAGTAGGGGGTCTTATCGTCGATCTGTTCAGCTTTGGTATTGTTCCAGGCGGTGAAGAAGGCGACCTGCAGGGCCTGCGCGCCTTCACCGTGGATGCGTACCTGGGTATCGCGCCAGTGGGGCCAGGCCACGCCGGGCATCTGCTCTCGATCCAAATTCATGCCGCCGAGATAGCCGATGCGGCCATCGATGATGGTGATCTTGCGGTGGGAGCGATAGTTGGCCAGGTGCAGCGTGCGCAATGTGTTGTAGCCGAGATAGGGAATGAAATGAATCCCATTGTCCTCCAGATCGGCGATGTACTCTTTACTCAGCATCGATTTGCTGCTGGCATCATAAAGTGCGCGCACGATGACGCCGGCTTTTGAACGCTCGATCAACACATCTTTGAGCTCGTTCGTGAAATCGTCATCGGTCCAGATGTAGTATTGAAGATGAATATGGTGCTTCGCCTGCCGCAGATCCTCCAATAGGGCCGGATAGAAATTTTCCGCGTCCTGCAGAATTTTCACCCGATTGCGGCCGGTTAAGGCTGTAGCTACGTTGTGTGATATCAGCTTCATAAGCTGCAGATCGACGTCTTCCGGATTCTCAGCCGCCATGCGGTCGAGAATCTCAGGCGGCATCATGATCTGGCTTTCCAGCGCCTTACGGAAGTCGCCGCTAAGGACTTCGCGGGCCATACTGGCTTCCTGGCTGAACGCTTTCGAATCGCGTCCGGTGAAGATGTAGACCAAGAACCCAATGACAGGAAAGGCCAGAAATACCAGCAACCAAGCATAGGTCGACTGTGGGCGGCGGTTCTCCAGAATGATGAAAAATGCTGCTGGAATCAGAAAGAGTACGAGAAGAATCCAAAGAATGTTGATGTTCATGTGGCTAAACTCCTGAGGTGGAAGGGGCGTCTGGTGGCGTGCTGGCTTTGTCTGTCCCGTCATTGGCGCTGAGCGCCGCTGCGAGCCATTGAGTCCCTGGATAGTTTTCCAGCACAATCGATTTGATCAATGCTGTCAGTGGAACACCGAGAATGGAGCCGACGGGGCCGAGGAGCGCACCCCAGAAGAGGACGGAGACCAGCGACACGGCGGACGAGAGGTTTAGACCCTTCCCATAGAATCGGGGGGCGATGACGGTACTGATCATGCCGTTGATGAACCAATAGCCAATGATGATGACAATTGCGCCAATGACGCCGCCCTGGATGAAGCCGAGGATCAGTGGCGGCAATATTGAAACCCAGTAGCCGATATAGGGAATATACCCGAACACAAAGGCCAGCAAACCCCAGAGCGGAGCGTAGGGAATACCGATGAGCGATAGGAAAATCACGTCGAGCACGGCGATAATCAAGTTGACGATGGTCAAGATCAACATATAGGTGCCTACCGATGACGTTGCTGCGCCCGCGCTGACCAGGAACGCGTTGTCCGCAGGCACGAACTTGCGAATGCGGTGACCAATGTTGCCGGAGTCGGCCAACAGAAAGGCGTAGATCAGCAGCATGAATGCGCCGTTTACGATTAAATTGGTCAAGTTAGACGCGATGTCGGCGATCGTATTGAAGATCGAATCGGCCACCGACTTGAAGGCTGACTCAAAGGCCGAAGCGTCAATACCACGCTCCTGCAATGACTGGGTGATCTGGCCGCTATTGGTTGAGAGCGTCTGCGTGTAGTCAGGAATATTGCCGACGATCTGGGCGGCTGAGACGCCGATAAGTCCCACAAGGAGGACAACAAGGATCAGGACCAACAGGACGATCAGCGTCATGGAAACCGCTGTGGACAGCCCCTTCTTTTTCAGCCAATCCATCAAAGGCATGGAGAGCAAGGTCAACAATCCCGCAAAGAGGATCAGATTGACTATCGATTTGCCGGCCCACATGCCGGCCAGAATGAGAAAAGTGATGCCGACGCCCAACAGCGGGGTCAGGATCGAGCGTTGTGCGGTGTTCTGTGTCGACATGATAGTCACTCCATTGGCTCTTGACGGGTTTTCTTAGGTGCTCTTTACTGAGGGAACAGGATCGGGATCGGAGTTTGGCTCTGTGACTTTTGATGCCGTCAACAGACTACCGCCGGCTTCGTCCACTGGTTTGTCGTCTGCCGGGTTTTGCAGCGCGGAGTTTTTCGCCGCCTTGTTTTCGTCAGCTTGGCCGCTCGTGGCGCTGTCGCCGTCATCTTTTTGCTTGCGTCGCGTCATATACCCGGTAACGGTGTCGCCGATCACCAGCACCCCGAAGATCAATGCCCAGATCGTCGCGATCCAGTAGGAAGCCGGAGAGCGATCCAACGGAGACAATATCAATGTTGCGCCGAAGACGATCTCAAAGATGCCCAGAATCAGATGGAGAACTCTGTTCTTGTTGCTGACTAGATGGCCAACGCGAATCTCAGCCAGCGCATGCATCACCCCGGTCAGCATGATCACGACGCCCAGCAAGACGATCAGCGTTCCTTCCGGCAGAACTTGCCGCGAAAGACTCCGGGTGACGACAAGCAGGCCGGCCAGGATGCCGACGACGGCTATGATCTTGCTGGTTCGGCCACCAACCATTTTGACAATCGAATCGTCCTTGCTGCGCCGAAGCAAAGCGATTCCACTGAAAAGCCAGAAGAACCCCATCATATTGCCCAGCATGACCCGGCTCTTGTCGGGATAGAAGATCAACAGCAATCCGACGGCGATGGCGACAATACCGCGCATGAGACCAACGCCAAATGCGATGTCGGGTACGAGACGATTTTGGTGGATGAATTGGTTGACGTGGCAGTGTTGCCCATCTGGTTTCCCCGTTCACTGTTCGACAGATTGTCCAAGTGTGGAAAGTCACAGAAGTAATCTCGGATTATCTTGCCCCAGTATACCCACTTGGGTAGTTGTCCTGCCTCAATTGGGTACCCGTTAGGTATCTTTGATGCTTCTGAAGATCCTAGAATGCATACAAGATCGGCGCAAGCCAGACCGCCACGATGCCGACGACGATGGTCAGCGGCACGCCGACCTTGGCATAGTCGACGAAGCCGTAGTTGCCCGGCTTCTGCACCATCAGGTTGGTCTGGTAGCCGGCTGGGTTGATGAAGGCATAGGAACAACCGAGCATCAGAATCACGGCAAAGGGATCGAAGCTGACGCCGAGACTGGCGGCCATGGTGACGGCGATGGGAAACATGAAGGCCGCCGCGGCCGCGTTGGTGATGACGTTGGTCATGATGATACAGCCGATGAAGACCGCAGCCAGCGCCATGGTTGGACTATCGCCGCCGATCCTCGCCAACACTCCTGCGATGGCCGCCGACAGACCGGTAGCCGTGACCGCCGCCTCCAGCCCAATCGCCGCGCCCAGAACGACCAGCGTCTCCCATTCAACGCTCTGGAAGGCTCGCCGTACATCGATGCAGCCGGTCAGCAACATGGCCAACGCAGCCAACAACGCTGCGTTGAGCATGCTCGTCACACCGAAGGCGGCCAGGCAGATCATGGCCAGGGTGATGACCGACGCCGCAATTGCCCGGTTCACACGCTGCACGCGGTAGCCGCGCAGTCGCTTTGTCAGCGCGAAGTCCTCTTCACGCCGGTTGTCGTAGAAGAAGCTGTCCGTCACTTCCAAGATTGCGGTGTCACCGGGCTCGATGCGCAGATCGAGCAGGGCCCTCTCGGGTGACTTTCCAGCGCGAGAGAGGGCGACCAGATAGGCATCGTAACTGTTGTCGGCTTTTCGCAGTTCGGCGACGGACTGTCCGATCTGGCGGGCGTGAGCTTGGACCACCACCTCGACCAACCGGTGTGTGTATCGTTCTGATCTGTCCGACTGCGGCTGAACTCGCGGCGCAAAGCCGATTGTCATCCACAGGTCGGGCACGGCGTCGGCTTCGACGGCAAAGACCAACTCGTCGCCCTCCTGCAATGTCGTCTCGGCGTCGAACTCGACTTGAGTGCCGTCAGCCCGGTGCATCTGCGTCAGGACGGCCTTGTCGGAGTCCAGATGGCCGGTGTCGCCCAGCGGCCTATCGATCACCGGGGCGCCCTCTTCGACCACAAATTCGGCACGATAGAGGCGTCTCACAACCTCGTCCTCTTCCTCGTCCTCTTTTGGCGATTTAAGCAATCGCGTGCCGACCAACATGATGAATACCATGCCAATGAGCGCGGTGGATAATCCGAGTTTGGTCGGAAAGAAGATGCCGACCTCCTCGCCAAACTCATCCAGAATGAGACCGGTGAATAGTCAAACAGGCTCTTGCGTTATGTAAAGCTTGTGCTGCGAGCCGCCCGCTCGTGCCAAAAAACGATGGGGCATTGTACCAAGAGCACGTTGACAATTGGATGTAATGGAAGGTTTCCTTACACTATGATTCCACGACGAGCCATAGGGAAAGGAAAACCTTCCAATGACATTGTACTCGCAGATGACCAGTGAGGCCACGAATGAACCAACAGAGAGAAAACGCTACCCCTCTGATTTGACGGATGAGAAGTGGGCTATTCTTGAGCCACTCTTACCCATCAACATCGGTCCCGGCCACCCAGTTGAGACCGACTTGCGTGCTGTAATTGACGCGATTTTCTATCGGATACGCACAGGTTGCCAGTGGCGATATCTACCCAGTGACTATCCTCCGATGGGGACCGTCTATTACCACTTTCGCAAATGGGCCAAAGATGGTACCTGGTCTCGTATCAATAGAGCCTTACGTATCCAGGACCGAGTCAAACAAGGCCGTACGCCTGAACCCAGTGGAGGGATTGTCGACAGCCAGAGCATCAAAACCACTGAAGTTGGTGGTGAACGGGGTCTGGATGGCGGCAAGCTTATCAACGGACGCAAACGTCATGTCATGACCGATACTATCGGCAATCTCCTTGAAGTGGTCGTCAATGCGGCCAATACGCAAGACCGAGAGGGCGCCAAAGCAGTTATCGCAAAACTGCCTGAACAGACAATCGCCTCCATCCTGCACCTGTGGGCCGATGGCAGTTACTCTGGTGAACCTTTTTCTCAGTGGATTCGCAACACGCTCAATGCCACCCTGGAAATTGCCATGCGTCCGCCCAATAGTCATGGCTTTGTTGTGGTTCCGGTTCGCTGGGTCGTCGAGCGCACTCTGGCATGGCTGAGCCGCTATCGCTGCCTCAGCAAAGACTACGAACGCTGTACCAAGAGCAGTGAGGCCGTCATTTACGCCGCATCTATTTCGACCATGCTCAATAGATTAACATAAGATAGCTCAATGCAACCGGCGCCATACGCACGATCGTCAGACTCAACAGTACGTAGACCATGATGGTCGGCGTCATCTTTTGCAACGCAGGCATCAGCATGGCCATGCCGAAGATGGCGTAGGTCAGCAGCATGAGCAACGTGTATTCCACCTTGCCGAAACGGTAGATGGAGAGGCTGCGGTTCTGGCCAAGGGCATTGCCCGAGGCGATGCCGAAACAGAAGGAGGCAATGTAGCCGTTGCCGCCCAACCACTCTGCAATCAGGTAGGTGAGCAGGACCAGGCCCAATGCCGCCAGTTTCTGGAAATTTCCCGACATCCAATCGCTCTTTTGGCCCCACAATAAGTATTTGGCGCAGACGTAGCCGAGAGCTGAACCCACTAGAATCCCCAAGCCGATCTGGGAGACCATGAATATGAGAGAGGATCCGTCGCCGATGTCCTTGGACGGCGAAACCGCCAGGGCGATGAAGAAGACCAGGAAGGGCATGGCAATGCCGTCGTTCAGCCCGCTCTCGATGTTGAGCCCCTGGCGAATGCGCTGGGGCACTTTCTTGTTGTCCACTACGCTCTGGCCGAGACTGGCGTCGGTCGGCGCCAGGATCACGGCGAGAATGGCCGCCTCCCAGATACCCAAGGCCGGGAAAAATAATGCGGCCAGAACTGCGCCCAGGGCAATGGTCAGGGGCAGGCCGATGGCCAGAAGACGAAGGGGCAGATCGTGGAATTTAATGACGTTGCGCACGGAGATACGCGATGCATCTGTCGATAGCACCAGTATTAGCGTCACCGTGGCGATGGCTTCCACCAGGGGATTGTCGTAACTAATGTCTATACAATCCGAGAAGAGCAGCGCCACCAGCAGCCCGAAGAGGGTATAGAGCATAGGCAGGGTGATCATTGTACCGCGAACGTGCTTGGAGACGCCGGCGATCAGGATGATCCCGATCAGGATGGCGGGCAATGTGAAGGATTCCATGATGTTCTCCTCAAAGCAGGTTGGTAATGCGGAAAGGACAGGTTTTCCGGCCTGGCCCCTACATAGCGTCGGCCTATGGTTTCAGAAGTCGTGTCTTCACCTCTGCAAACTCATCCTCATCGAGAATGCCCTTCTCGTGCAGCGCGACCACTCGCTCCAGCTCATCCATCGATGCATTGAGCTGCGCCATCTGCGACTGCAACGATCTGACCTCCAGTTCCTCACGGCGTATGTCGTTCTGTTCCGTCGCATCGGAGGACGCGCCCATCCATCGGAGACAGAGCCCCAGGGCAATGATGGCCAGAGGGACGATCAGATAGGTCCAATCCAAATTTCCCATGCCGGCGCTCAGTACGAATTCGAGGTAGCTGACCGAAAGCAGCATGATGATCACCTTGAGCAGCATCTCGTCCATTCCGCCCAGATTTTTGAGATGGTTCCAACTCATATGTTTGTCGTGAGCGCTATGCTGGCCGTCGCCCCGACTACTGCCGAAGATGAGCGCATAGATGCCCACACCGAAGATCATCAGAATGGTGGCGAAGAGGAAATGGTCCACGGATGCCACCAGCGTGATCATGGCTGCCTCGCCGGACTCGACGGCGCCCTCCGGTTCCCTGGCGCCGAAGAAAATCAGGTAGGCGTTGACCACGTCGGTGATGCCGAGCAGGAGCATGAGGACCGCGCCCACAAAAGGACCGGTCACGGCGACAACGGCCAGATTGTGGATACTGAAAAGTGCAGTGAAGTATTTATTCATGCCAGTCTCCCGAACTTGCCCTGACTCTGATGAGAACCAGAACGGATCAACCCCAAAGATTTGCCAAATCTGGGCCTAATGTCTTCTCGGTTTCTGTTCCCACATCTGCTGAACCGTAGGCTAGCAGTTCCTATGGTGATGGAGCAGGTCCATCGTGCTTGGCGGCACGTTGTGCACGAATCTCTTGCCGCGCTTTGGCCAGCATGTTGACAAGAGAGACGAAGATGCTGAGTCCCATGAAGATGTAGACCATGGTGAATAGTTTGGAGCCGGGCGTTGACGGATCCAGGTCGCCGTATCCGACCGTGGATAGCGTGATTACGCAGAAGTAGAGCGAATCAAGCCAGTTCCAGCCTTCGACCACATGATAGAAGACCGTGCCGACGCCCAGCAGGCCGACCATCCACAGGAGAAGCGCACGTGCGTCCGGTTCTTTCACGACGATGCCTAGTTCGCGCAAAAGGCTGGCCATTGCGCTGATCGTCACCAATAAGGCTGCCATAAGTCGGACTCCATATTGTGTATGTGGCAACGTCCTCCCTTCGTGACGCTCTCTGGCGAAAACGCCATGGCGTGGTCAGCGTAAGGCGGGTTGTTGCGTGGGCTTTTTTCTGGGTCGATCCGGTGGATCAACGGCATGACGACATGAATGACGCCTGTGATTGAGACCGCTGATCTCGACGGCTGATCACCGGGTGGACGGTACACTGATACGACCCCGAACGCCGTGATCAAACTGTACCAATAATCGACATTGTCAATCCGTGGTTCTACCGCTCGCTAATCAAATGGGTGTGTTCAAAACTAGTTGAGCGCCCCGAGGCCCTCCGGGAGGGGCACTGCGTAGTTCCAGTCTTCCGTCAAAGCCCTCCCGGAGGATCGCTTCAACCGATTTTGAACACACCCTGATCAAATGAGCCGCCAACAGCCCGAGAGTGCAACCCATTGACGGCTTTTTCGAACAGCCAAAAACAGAGTGCTAGCAGTCTGTCGGACAGACCAAAAATTGACCGCGGATGCGGCGGATTGGGCGGAAAGAGGCTGATTCTTCCGATTTTATCGGCATTTGTCGGCCAAATCCGCCTAATCCGCGGTCTATCTGCCTTCTCTCCGACAGGCTCTTAGGGAATCTGATCTCCGTAGGGCACACTCTCGCGGTTGTAGTAGCCGCCGAAATAGGTTGCGAAGTCGGCGAAGATGCCTAACCCAAGCCAGAGCCAATCAAAGCCCATGATCCCGCCGGGATAGATGACGAGGTATGCCAGGGTCGTCCAGGGCAGGAAGAGCCAACCCAAGAACCCCCAGATAAAGTTGTCGAACGCAGCGTTCAGGTAGGCAGGACTGAAAAGGTACCAGATGAGGATGCCGATTCTCGGACCGGCAAACAGGATGGCGCTGACTGTGCAACACATGCGAATTCTCCTTTATTTAGTCAATCGAGGTCGAGCGAGGACCAACCTTCAATCAGGCTGCGGTGAAAGGCGCCGGCCATCACCGTTTCCAGGATGAGATCCTTGGGCGGAACCTAATTGCATCGGCACAAACAAGCTCGCAGACTCGTCAAACAGAGTTTGTCGATGCACGAGTGTCGTGTCAAGCGTAAAATGATTGATTGAACCTCCGGGAGGTTTGACCACTGTATCTCTGTTGGCCCGGCAGGTTCCTTCCGGAGGTTCTGCTCAAATCAGCCTTGACACGACACTAGCTGCCGCTGCCCGAACTGTCGTCATCCGAGCTGTCCGGCGGTGGCACGTCCTTGGCGTCGTCCAACTTCTGAGCGTCGTCGTCGGACACCTTGTAATCCTGTACTTCGCCGTCATTGAGATTGTTCAGGAACTCTTTGGTCGCCTGGGCTTCAGCGTCGGTGGTCATGACGACCAGGGCTGCACCGCCCTTTTTCAACTGGTCTTCGAGCTTGGTTTTGTCGGCGTCACTCATCCCCAAACCCTTGTGGAAGAACGCGCCGGTCGCCGCGCCGGCCGCTGCGCCGACCAGCGCGCCGCCGATCAAGGTCACACCGCCGGAGAGCACACCGACTGCCGCACCCAGGGCCGTGCCCCAGCCCGCGCCCTTGCCGGTGTCGCGTGTGCCGACCTTGCGTGTCTTCATCTTGCCGTCTTCCCAGGTCAGAATGGCAATGCCGCCCAACTCGACGTCTTTGCTGCCCTTGTCCCAAGCCTTGAGGGAATCGGCTGCATCGTTGGCCTTGTCAGCGCCGGCAAAGTAATCGACGACCAGGTTGTTCTTCTTGTCTTTCGCCATGGTAAATCTCCTTCTCTGTTACAACGTACACGATGGTTGGATGTTTCTGCCGGCCACGCTAGTGCTTGACCTTGATCGCCGGCAAGGCCTTGACGGTCTTCTTGTCCAGCTTGAGGTAAATGGTCTCACCGTCGGTGAAATCGATGTCGGAGACGGCAATGGCCACATCCTTCTTGCCGAACAGATGGCCCTCGCGCATCTGGAGGTGGGTGACGGCCCCGGTCTTGGGATCGAGCACCAGTTCGTCCAGCTTGCCGATCTTGCCGTCGGAGGCTTCGATCTTCATGCCGGAATAGAGGCCCAGTTCGCCCTTGGGCATGTTCTCGGCCTGCACGCTGTCATAGGCCGTGTCGTTGACCACATACTGCGATGAGTAGGCATCGCCCGATTCATAGGCCATGCCGGAGCCCGATTGCTGAACGAAGTCGTTGACAATGAAGGGCTGCATGGCCGCGACGTCATCGAACGAGCAGTTCAGCGTGACCTGGTCCGCTGTCGCGCCGGCGACCTTGTCAACGGAGACCAGTCGCGTTGAATAGCTGGGCAGCTTCTTGTCCTCGACCACGACGTGGGTCACCTGGAGGTTGACAGGGTTCACGATCACGTTGGTCGTCTTACCGCAGGCGGCGTCGGTGCATTGTACTTTGGCTTTCAGAGGAATGTTCGTCATTGGAGTTTCTCCCTTTCTTGCATGTTTAGGCTTGCAGATTCTGCTACGTAAAGGTTGAGAGATCGCCGTCGAAAAAATGTAGGTGCGGTTTGCAACCGTACGAACCCTAGATCCCCGGCTCAGCCACGACCCGGCCGCTGTCGATGGCGTCCAATAGCGCCTGATGGTCTTTTTCCGTCTGGTCGGCATAGGCGACGGCGAACTTGCTGATGGCTTTGTCAAAGGTGTCTGTCGTACCGAGGTAGCCGCTGATGGCCACGGAATCACCCGCGCGCGCATGGGCGCGAGCCAGGCATCCAGCGCAGACGGCCAGATAGGCGCCGACGCCTTTGGCATCGAACTGGGTCATGTCAAAGGATCCCTTCATATCCTTGAACTGACGCCAGTAGTATTGGTTGCCTTTCCTGCTATGCGCCTGGCCTAGAAAGATGTCGGAGGATGCCTGCATCAGGCGCTGGCCGACGATGATACGTTCGGCATGATCGGAAAGGTCATGGTTGGGCTTGGGCAGGTACGGCTCCAACGAAGAGGAACCTGCTTCCTTCTGCTGCAGGATCATGGCATCCTCAGGTCGATCGCCCTCCAGCAGGACAATTGTGCAGCGCGTGCCCACGCTGCCGACGCCGCCGACGCGCAGCGCAGCATCTGCGACGTGGAAGCGGTCCAGCAGTCGCCGACGTTCTTCCGGCAGACTGCTTATGTATTCCTCCCAGACTTTCTCTACGCTGCCCTGTTCGCCGGCCGCCTTCTTCTCTTCGTCGGTCGCCAGGTCGCCGAGGCGGACGAGCAGCGGCGGCGTGTTGATGAACTGGCGTTTGCCGTCCACCAGATGGGTGATCTTGTCCAGCGCATGGGTACTGGTGTGGGAACGGGCTTTCTTGACTGTCTTCTTGGCTGTCTTAGCGCTTTTACCGGCATATTTGTCGAAGAGGTTGACGACCTGTGAAGCATCGACGTGGAAGTACCAGACCTCCATGATGGTCATCGATGCGAAGCTTTGCATGGCCTGGCGGTAGGCCCGGGCGACAAGGGTTGCCAGCTTGCGGTTGGTCTTGTCGTCGAAGCCGTTGCCACGACCGGCCACGACCGCGCTGGCGGCCAGCCGCTTCAGATCCCACTCCCAAGGGCCGGGGTAGGTCTCGTCAAAGTCATTGACATCAAAGGCCACCTCGCGCTCCGGCGTGGCAAAGATGCCGAAGTTGGAGAGATGGGCGTCGCCGCAGAGCATGGTGTTCAGCCCCGTCACCGGCGTCGGCTGCAGGTCTGCGGCCATGACCACGGCCGAGCCGCGCAGAAAGGCAAAGGGTGAAGCCATCATGCGTCCATACTTAATGGGCAGCAGATATTGCAGGCGCCCTTTGTCCTGCGCCTGGAGCAGATCGATGGGATCGGGCCGGTCGGCCGCGGGCGCCCAGGTGCGGTGGCTACTGCGCGGGACTTGCTTACGCAGGCCCTTGCCCTTGGCCTTGCGATCTTCTGCTGCCGTTTCTTCTGTCGTGGGGGCGTTTGTTGCAGGTGGATTGGTCGTGCTGGATTTGTCAGACATTGGTCTCTCTCCTCGTGTTCGGCTGTCACGAATACCTTGCTTCTACGATGGGGCGCTCGGCTTGTCCCGCATATCCTGAATATGGCTGGTCAAGTCGGTATGCACTGCTTCAACACGATCATGGATCCTGGTTAGCGATCTCTGGACCTCGGCATCGAGCCTCTGACGTTCGGCAAGCGCTTCAACACCAAGTTGGGCTCGAAGTACATCACCGCTCTCAGGCGCGAAGAAGAGAGCCAGTACTGCGCCGGTGATAAAGCCAATCAATAGGAGAACGACATTCTTCATTCCAGCTTCCTCCTTGAGGCGCAATGGACGCACGGGTCAATTGTTCTTGGTTCACTCTGACACAATCATCATATCCAGTCAGTGGGGCAGATGTCATGCCTAATTTGAGTATGATACTTGGGTATTTATGGCTCTGCTGCAAAAACCACGAATGGACCGAATTTTACGAAATCATGAGTGCTGCGTCGGGTTCGTTCTTGTCTTTAACTGAACTGAGATGTGCCTCGTACCAACTCAAACCAAAATTGAGAAGCTTCAAGGCCATTCGTGCTGATACGACCAAGGCAATAACAAAGAAAACGTCGTTGATCAGGGTCCGCATGCCGTTCGACAAGAAATCAAGCCGAAAGATCGAATAGCGAAGCAGGAAGAGACCGATATTGTCGGAGTTTCGGTGGGCCGGGGCGTCAATTGGGCTCGACAGGGCATCGGCCAAAGCATATACGCCAAAACGAACGTTGCCGGCAGGATCTTAGCAAACCAACCCGATTTCCATTCTGCAGACAGTCTTCTCATTTTTGTGTGCAATCATCGTCCAGGATATTCACGGAGATAATCGGATATTGAAGACTAGATAGCGTGTTCATCACGCCCAGGAGCGCAGATTGATCGATTAATTCTCCCTCTAGCGTTGTGATGGCCAAATCATTTTCCAGCAGCGAAGTTACCATGTCCATCCCACCCAAGCGCCCGCTCCAGCCAGGATCCAAGTATCCTTGAACACATATTCTGTATCGGGCTGAGTTTGCCATTTTCGGCATGCTTTGACCTGCCAATTCAGGTGTCTTGAACAGTCCTTCGTCGCCAGTAGGACAAAAAGACGAAAGAATGGGATTCAGTGTACGTACTGCCGGCTGAAGCATTGCGGGATTAGACCACAGCCTTTTCGGTTCTCCCGATTCGTTCTGGCCTAATCCCGGAATACTGGCTCAAACCGTTTGTTTGCGAAGCAGGCGCTATGCGCCCACGCACCCAAATCTGATCTCTCAAACGTCCCCGGCACAGGCCAAGCCAACTCCGGTTCGTGCAGATTGTCGTGGCCCGTGCCGGGGACGTGAAATCTTGGAACTGCCAGTCTACAGCGGATTCTCCATCCGGAGAAACCAACTGCCTACGAGCTGCTGGCTGCTGGAGCGGAAGTGCCGGCAGCAGCGGCCGTGCCGTCGCCCGAGGAAGCGGCTGCGTACTGGGCGATCTCACCGGAGAGATCGTCGCCCACCGTCAAGGTGACCACGTTGGTGTCATAGTCGGCCAAACCGTTGATCACGCCTTCGCTGTAGGTGTCTTCGAGCAACAGCAGTAGAGCTGAGGTGTTGGGCTGCAAGGCGGCGCCCAATTGCTTCAGATCGTCGGCCGGCACGATGCGGCCCCAGTAGTGGCCTGCCGTGCCGCCGATGGCGGCGCCGGCGGCGCCCATGGCCAGCACGCCGGCCGGTCCGCCTAGCAGACCCAACAGACCGCCGGCAACGGCGCCAACGGTCGCGCCCACGCCGCCCTTGCCGGGCTCATGGATGTGGACTTTGCCCTTCTCATCCTGCTCGGCGATGCACTGGGCCTGAATTTCGAACCCGTCCAATGCACCCGATGACTTGATGTCAGAAAGGGTCTGCTTGGCGGTGTCCTGCCCGTCGAAGACAAAGGCCAGGATGTTATAGACTGTCGAACCGTTTGAATCGCTACTCATGGTGATTCTCCTTTAGAAAATGAAAATGGACGTGCAAAAATTGGAACTACTCAAAACGAGATGGAAAACAACCTATTCGTGCCTGGGGACAGGTGGTTATCTACTATTCGTCGTCATCATCCTGATCACCGTCTTCATCCAGCCAAAGCTCAGCGATCAGGGCGGCAACGGCTGGGGCGTTGGCCTCATCGATCAGTTCGGCTGTCGCAAGTGCGGTGGCCGCGTCAATGTAGGCGGCATCGATGGCCTCTTCCGCGGCGTCGATGATCATCTTGTCAGCGACCACGGCATCAAAGGCGTCGTCAATGATTGCCTGGGCCACGGCCCCGGTCTCGGCATCGCCTTCGGCCACGGCGGCATCTGCCAACAGTTCCGCCTCCATGAGGGTCTCCTTATGCTCGGCCTTGTCGACGATGGCGGCCATTTCGATCTCTTCCGCTTCTTCGACGACCAGCGCATCATCCAGAACGATGGCGGCTGCTGCCAGATCGGCGTCGCTTACATAGCCGGCATCTCTCAGCGCCTGGGCAATTTCTGCGTTCGTTATCATGTGGTTTTCTCCTTCAATAATTGGACGGTTCGTAGTAACGACTTTAGTCGCCGCCAACCGGTGCACGATGTCCAAATTCGTTACTACGAAACACAGACATAAGTTTAGTCTGATGAAGCCGGTGTCTCTTCGGCCTCGACGGCTTCCTCTTCAGCGGCTACTTCCGTGGCTTTGGCGTCCACATCCCCAACTGCTGCGGTGGCTGCTGCGTCCACATCCCCAACTGCTGCGGTGGCTGCTGCGTTCGCGGCCTCAGCTTCTGCTTCCGCTGCTTGAGCTTCTGCGGTGGCGGCTGCTTCCGCGGCTTGAGCTTCCGTGGTGGCGGCGGCTTCCGCTGCCTCAGCTTCCGTCGTGGCGGCTGCCTCCGCGGCTTCTAACTCTGCAATTACCACGGTCGCTTTGCCTTCCGCCTTCAACATGGTGTTGATGCTGTCGGCGAGCATCTTCTTGGCGCCCACAAGTACAACTGCCAGTTCCTTCAGTGCGTCCTGCTGTTCGCCGCTTGCTGCATCGGCCGCGTTATTCACGTTGGTGATGACCGCGTCAAAGGCATTCCCCAGGCTCTGGAAGGTCTCGAGCTGACCCTCGCCCCCGGAGCTAATGGCATCGTCAAGGCGGCTTTGGATGTCCTGGAGGTCGGTCGTAAGCGCTTCTGCCCCTTCCTGCTGAGAGGGCAGATTGCCGATCTTGTCGAGGGCGTCGGTGATGGCCGTTCCCACACCGGCGAAGATGGCATCGACATCGGTCTGAGTCTGCTCCACGGTGGCCTCGACTGCCTGCTGGATCTCCTGTTCCGGTGACGGCGTGCCGCAAGCGGCAACGACCAACGCGATGGCGATCACGAGCACCAGAATAAACAGTTTAGAAAGTTTCATATTGTTCTCCCTTGAGTGTGATTTGCTATTTTTCGAAAAAGAACGACTGCTTGGCTGAACGGCAAGCGACACCGATCGGCAGCTCCTCTCAATCGGCCATTGCGATTGCTAAGGTGCAGTATATCGGGCAAATTGGGTAGGTGTCATGCCCCAATTGAGTAGATCGGATTGAGTAGATCGGATTGAGTAGATCGGATTGAGTAGATCGTGAGGTGTGTTTTTTTTCGACCGAAACCAACATCCACTGGACGGTTTACGCAAAACAGGTGGGCGTCACTGCGAACGTGATGCTCACCTGTTTTGCGTAAATCGTATCTATTCAGCCGCAGACAAAATCGAACGCGGATGATGCGGATTGGGCTGGTCTGCGCGGATCTTTTCTGAAAAGATCCGCGAAAATCCGCATGATCCGCCCAATCCGCGTTCTATCGAATGGCAGGCGGAATCGTAACCATTTGCCTAGCGGGCAGTCGTGGAGAAGGTCAGATAGACTCCTAGATTGTTCCCATTTCCTGGGCTCGGGTCACCGCCTCGAAGCGGCTGTGTGCGTCAAGCTTGCTGTAGATGTTCTTCGTGTGTGTGCGAACCGTGCCGACACTGACCACGAGTTGATCCGCAATCTCGTTCGTGGTCAGATCGGTGGCCAGCAGGTGCAAGATCTGCAACTCACGCTCGGTCAAGGGATCCAACATCCCTGCTCGGGTCGAATCAAGCGAGTATGAGACGCGTGATTTCAAACGCAGCCAGAACCTGCCCATGGAAGTCGGCCAGGGCCGGGTCAATTGTCCGTTCTTGCATGCGCCGAAGTAGATCCGCCATGGGTTCCCCATGATCAACTAAGCTGCGGACAGCGCCGCTGCGCGCAGCCAAAGTGAGCGACTCGTTGAGCGCTGCAAAGGCCGCACGCTTCTTGCCCAAAGCGTGAAAACGCAGCGCCTGTAGCGCCAGCAGATCGATCAATAGGAATTTGCGGTGATTTGCGCGCAGGAACTCCTCCAACTTGTCGAGCTTGGCGCCTGCTTCCGCCAAGCTTTTCGGTTCCCCTTTGGCGAGCAGCAGCTTCACTTCTGTAAATTGTGGGACATAGAGAAACCAGACCAGCGAAGTGCGATCAAATTCCGCCTGATCGCTCAGGTGCAGAGCATCGGCTAACCTGCCGTGGCGGAGTGCCAGCTCTACCTGAAAGGCCCGAGCGAGTGCCGTAATTAACGGTCTCTGCGTCTCGATTGTGTAGTCGACCAGCCGGTCAACAATTTCAACCGCTTCTTCTGCCCGTCCCTGGGCCGTATAGAGAAGCGACAACAAAACTGAACCGTGGGCGACATAGCTGGATCTTGCCGAATAGAGATCTTCGAAGAGCGCATTCAGAGGTGGCTCGCCAAGGGTCAGTTCGTTTCGAAGGTAGTGGGTCGCGCCCAGGAAATATCGTCCGGTTGTGAGTGACGACATCTGTGTAGACTCTGTGGACAGAGAGATGCACCGCTGAGCGGAACGTTGTAAGTCCGTTAGGTCGCCATTCAGTGCTTGGATCAGGCAGAGATACCACGCTGACGTGGCCTGGTCATAGTCGAGTACACGCTTCACGCTCACCGGGCTTCCCTGCGATCAGTGCGACAGCCTCGTCCGTCCTCCCCATCGACTGCAATGCAAAGGCCAAGACGATTGCTGCATTTGATCGAATATGGCGGGCCGTTGTCGGAATTTTCGTCAGGGCATTTTGGACACTGGGAATCGTGTGATCTAATTCGCCGCGTATGACTGATTGAAGCCCCTGTAGGACCGCAATTTCCCCTTGGACTGTCTCCCTTTCCACTTCGTCCAAAGTACCTGTGGCGAGTAGCGCCGTTGCCTGTTCACAGTAGCCAAGCGCTACATCGAGTTGCCCATCGTATGCATTGATGTAGGCCAATGAACTCAGAAGCAACGGGTTCCGGGCAACTGTGTCGGCGGGCAGCCAACGAATCCATCGATTCAAACGATTCCATTGTTCGGCATCCATCAGCGTATAGCGGTTCTGAAGCACGAGATGCACAGCGTAGTCGATGTCGTGAGCGGCCAGTGCGTACTCAATTGCTTCGTCGAGCAGATCGTTCTCCGCAAACCAGCGGCTGGCCCGAGCACGCAGGTTGTCGATCTCCGCGGTTGTCACCGTCTGTTCCAACGTACGATACAGAAGTTCCTGGAACAGATGGTGATAGCGAAACCATTGTCCGCTGTGATCGAGGGGGACGACGAAGAGGTTTTTCTCTATCATCCATTGGATGAGTTCATCGCCCTGAGGCCCGTTATCCGATCTCCGGCCCGCTCGTTTCTACACAGAGTGCTGTACAGAGGGGCGCGGAGAAACGCTTCAGAACGGATGTCTTCAGCAAACATAACTGAATCTCGAGCGGTTGGCGGGCGAGGGCTTCGGCCGTGAGATAGTCCAGAGTCTGTCGTTCGTCCGGCAGCGAGACCATGAGGTTGAGTAGATCTGATTCGTCGCGGATGGAGAGCGTGATCAGGTGCAATCCTGTTGGCCAGCCTTCAGTCTTGACAGTCAGGTATGCCGCCACGGACAACGTCAACCGGCCTGCCGATCAAAAGCCTGCAAAATAGAGCGCCGTCTCATCTTCGCTGAAATTCAGAGCGCCTGCGCGCATCTCATTCATCCGTTGGTAGGAGCGCAATTGGAGCAGGTCAAGAGCGGGATCGATGCGGGTGGCCAAGACCATATGCAGGGCCTTGCTCGGATAGCGGAGCAATTCGCCCAGATACTCGTGGATAGCCGGATCCCCTACTGTATGGAAGTCATCCAGGACCAAGACGAATCGTTCCGGCGCCAGCTCCAACTCATTGATCATTGTGCCGGCCAAGACACGGATCGGGGGCAGGCTGGAGGCTCGCAGCATGGACGAGGTCTTGGGCATCAGCAACGGGAAGACTCATTCTCAACCGCGGCAATGAGATAGGTAACAAAGGTGCGCAGGTCGTTGTCAGACTCATCCAGAGAGAGCCAGGCCCTGGGGTGGTCGCTGCTGTCCAACCATTGACTTACCAGCGTGCTCTTGCCGTAGCCGGCCGGCACAGCAATCAGGGCCAGCGGTCGATCCCATCC